>NZ_JAOEFD010000001.1 GCF_025420485.1 Nesterenkonia marinintestina
TGGCGCTGATGAATTCCGGTAGGCTATTCGCATTGTTGCCCGTGATGACGCGGATAATCCGTAACAACTCGCGGCGTCATGCGGCAGCGATTAGTGGGGGGACACGCCGTGAAACACTCCGTGGAACCATCCGGCCTGCCCACTCTCCACAGGTGTGGACTCTGTTGAGAGAAGTCCAGAACCCGGCGTGTCGCGGCGTGTCGTCAGGCCTTCGGGAGGATCTTCACGTCGGCAGGAATGAACTCTTTAGACCCCGGCTTCGAGTGAGGCTGGACCACCACGCGGACAAGGGCCTTCACCACTCCCCTACGTCGGTGGAGGTCCAAGGCATCCCACGCGGCGCGGATATCGTCGGCGTCCGTCAGGGACTCCAGGCCCGGGGTCATCGAGCTGGCGGCCAGTTGCTCATGAATCTCTCCCAGGCGCTCCTGCAGGCGCTCATTGGCAGCCCGCAGCTGCGCAGCGGTCAACTCACCGTCTGCGAACTCGGTTCCGAGTTGGACCTCCCGCTGTCTGAGGACATCGGCCTGCTCGACCAGAGCGTCCCTGTCGGGGGCGTTCGACTGAGGGGCCGCGGCCAGTCCATGACGCTGGATATAGCTGAGGATGAACCGGGTCACCATCTCGTCCAGGTTGTCGGCCTTGCGAGAGACATGGCCCAGGCTGGGGCATGTGTAGTAGCGCACCTTGTCACGACGATTCTTCGAGCGGAGGCCGGCTCCGCATACGCCGCATTCGGCCACAGTTGATAGGAGGTACTTGACCCTGTTGTGTCCGGGACCGACCCGACGATGCCGCATCTTAGAGACTGAGGCCTCCCATGTCTCCCGCGGTACCAGTGCGGGCCATTGAGCTTCCGTGCCCGTCAGCTCGCCCTTATGCTGCGCGAGGCCCGCGTACCGGGGGTTCAGCAGCACCCGGCGGACACCGCCCTGAGTCCATTGGTTCCCGCGGGTTGTGAGGATGCCGGCCGCGTTGAGCTGGCGTGCGAGCTGGTGCTGGGGTGTGCCGGCCAGGAAGTCCGTGAACAGTTGACGGACTGCCTCAGCTTCACGGGGCTCCGGGGTGACCTTGTCGGCCTGATATCCGAACGGTCGTTCGACTCCCCACGGCTTGCCCAGCTCGGCCCGCTGCTTGGCTGCTCGCTTCTGTCGAAACGACTTCATCTCGATCTCGCCACGGCTGAACGCGGCCTTGGTCCGTGCGAACGTGCGGCCGTTGACGGTGGTGAGGTCGGCCTCTCCGTTCGCGGTCACCAGGGCCAGGCCATGCTTCTCGGCGGCGTCGATCCAATCCTCAAGCTGGCGCGGCTGGCGGGTCAGGCGGTCTAGGTCGAACGTCACCAGCGCGTTGAACTTCCCGGCGACATAGTCCTGGCGCAGCTGCTCATAGCCTGGGCGCGTGACAGAATCCTTGTACGCCGACACGCTGTTGTCTGTGTACACGCCGATGAGGTTCCACCCGCGCCGCTCGACTATGGCGCGGCAGTCCTCCTCCTGTCGCTTGACCCCTAGCTCGTCGCCGTGGCGGTCGTATGACAGCCTCGTATAGATCGCTGCTCGCATACCCTCATGGTACGCCTACTTGACACGCTCGGATGGATGAGGGCCTCGGGCAGAGACATGCCGGCACGCACGGCGGAGCGGAGATGGTCGACGGCGTCTGGCCAGATCTCGCGGAGCACGGCCTGGCGCTTATCGGCCTGCCAGCGGAGCAGTGCGATCGGGACGACGGCACCGAAGGCGCCGAAGCAGAGCGCCAGCGGCAGCGCCGTAGTGAGCACCAGCACCGTCAGGAAGCTCACGAGACCGCACCCGACCATGGCGGTCAGCACTCCTGAGACGCCCACTCGCCTGTGGCCGGCCTCTGCCAGGAGGCGGCGGAGGCGGCTGGGGCGTCTTGACGCGGCGCGTCTCCGAGGCCTCGGCCAGAACGACCACCAGATCAGCAGCAGTCCGATGCCGAGAGTCAGTCCCAGTGCGACGCTCACAGCTCGACTCCTGCACGGGCGATGCGCACCTTCGCATCATCGTCGAGCTTCTTCGAGTCCAGAACTGCCGACGGGTTCCGACGCAGCTCCCCCTGGCGCCGCTCGAAGAGGGTCGTGGTCTCGATGGTCTCTCCCTCCACACGTCCTCCCACGGCCAGGATCTCTTCGACATGCCGATGTCCGTCGGAGCTTCGCGCGCAATGGACCACCAGATCGACGCAGGATGCCACTGTGGGAACGATGAAGCTCCTACTGATGTTCTCCCCGGCGAGCAGCGGAAGGGTGCAGATCTTGGTCAGAGCGTCATGGGCGCTGTTGGCGTGGACGGAGGCCATACCGCCGAGTCCGCTGTTCAGAGCCACCAGCATGTCCAGGCTCTCAGCCTCACGGACCTCACCCACGATGAGCCTGTCTGGACGCATCCGAAGAGCCTCCTTGACGAGTCGACGCAGGGGGATCTCTCCCTCGTCCTCGAGATTCGCCTGGCGACATTGCATCGCGACCACGTCGCGCAGGGGCAGCTGCAGCTCGAAGATCTCCTCCACAGTGATCACCCGCTCCCGGGGACCGACTGAGGCTCCGAGGCAGTTCAGCATGGTGGTCTTGCCGGCCTGGGTTGCCCCGGACACGAGGATGTTGAATCCCGAGCCGACGCACGCCTCAAGCACGGCGGCGGCCTCATCACTGAGTGAACCGCCCTGCACGAGGTCTCGCAGACCGGTGGCGCGACTGACGAACTTGCGGATGTTCACGGCCCAATGACGGCGGGTGATATCCGGAATGACCACATGGAGTCGCGAACCGTCGGGCAACGCTGCGTCGACGAACGGCGACGAGAGATCCAGGCGACGTCCCGAACTCTTCAGCATCCGCTCGACCAGATCGCGTATCCGCTCTTCGGAAAGAGTGATCGAGGTGAGTTCGGACCGTCCGTGACGAGCCACGAAGACCTGCTGCGGTCCGTTGATCCAGATCTCTTCGATGGAATCGTCGTCGAGGAGTGGCTGGAGCTCACCGAATCCGGCCACAGAGTCCAAGATGTGGCGGACAGCCTCGTTCGCCTCGCCGATCAGCGGCAATGAGGACGTCATAGACCGCCGGTCGTACTCCACGACTGCTGACTCGACCAGGTCCTCAAGGTCAGCCTGGTGGTCCTGAGGATCCAGACCGCGCATTCTGATCTGGTCCCGGACCTCATCCTCGACTATGGTCAGGGCGTCCACCGTGACCACTCCCCCTCACGTCACTCCGGTTCCGTACATCTGATTCACAGGCCCAACGAACCGCCGCACGACACCGATGTGCTCCCCGGCGGCGCCGCCACACAATCATGTCCGGCCGAGGACACGCAAAACTGGAGCCTCATACCTGTGGAGAACTTCGCCGATGTCTCCTGTCATCCACAGTTCACCGGCGTGCGGGAGTCCCGGCCGGCGTTCGATCCCTTCGATCATCGGAGTCGACGTCGGTAGGGATGGCACCGGCCTCGTGGGAGCACGTCGAGGCTGCAGAGGGGTTCCTCAGCGACGACAGGCTCCCCGGAGAGCGGATCAGGGCTCCTCGACGTCGTTCTCCTCGTAGTACCTCTCAGCGCCGGGGTGCATCGGCCCGTCGGCCAGGCCCAGCAGCGCGTTGTCGTGGCCGATCATCTCGCCCTGGGGCAGTGTGATGCGGTCAGACTCCTCGAAGATGAGCTCGGTCATCTCATAGACCATGTCCTCACTGACCTGGGTCGTAGAAGCGAAGAGTGCGGCGGTCACAGAGATCGTGGTGACGTCCTCCTCCATGAAGTCATAGGCATCCGACTCCATGGTGAACTCGTCGAAGTCAGTGTCCTCCGTCAGTTCATCGATGACGTCCGGATCGATTCCCAGGAGTGAGATGTCGGTGCCTGCGGCCAGCTGATCGACCGCGGCGTTCGGAGTCCCCACGGTGAACAGGGAGGCATCGATGTTCCCGTCCTGCATCAGGGACGCGGAGTCGTTGAACTCCTCCTCGTACGGGGTGTAGTCGCCCTCCTCGATGCCGTGGGCCTCGAGGATCGCGTCAGAGATGGCTCGGGTGCCTGACCCCGGTGCCCCGACCGCGACGGACTTGCCCTCGAGGTCCTCGATGGATTCGATCCCCGCCGAGTCCGCGACGATCAGGTGCATCGCCTCGGGGTACAGTCCGGCGACCCACCCGACGTTGGAGACATCGGCGTCCTCGAAGTCACCGTCGCCGCGGATGGCCATGGCGAACGTGTCGGACTGTGCCAGACCGAGCTGCATGTCCTCCTGGGAGATCCCCCCGATGTTGGCGACCGAAGCGTCACTGGTGATCGTCTCGACGGTCAGGTCGTCGATGTTCTCCTCCCATATCTGGGCGTACTCCCCCGCCAGGGGGTAGTAGACGCCGGTGGTCCCGGCGGTACCGAACGTCAGAGTGTCGACGAAGTCCTCTTCATCGCCGATCTCCAGGTCCTCGGCGTCGGACTGATCATCATCGGAGCCGCATCCGGCCAGCAGGACGAGCCCCGAGATCGATGCGATGGCCAATGCGGTTCTGCGGATAGACATGCCTCATCGTCCTCTCTTGATCCGAGAAACGTGAACAAGGAAAAGGCAATACCGTTTCTCGCATGAAGCTTACCGTAGCCTATGGTGTAGATCACATCAAGGTCCGCAGCGGCGAATCGAAACGTGACGACGGATGGGCATCACCTACGGACGGCCCGCGACATTCCACGTCCGTGAGTAGTCTGAGACCACGGTCCTCTCGACGGTTCACACGCCACCCCAGAATCAGCTGACTCGAACCGGAGGTGCTGAATGAACAGCATTGACGAACACTTCAGGAATGCCGTCTCTGCGTATCAGGGGGTCGAGGTTCGACCGGAGTCGGAAGTCCCGCCGGTCGTCCTTGAGCGGCTGTTCCGTGCGCAGGTGCAGAGTCGGCACCTAGATTTCGCGGCCCGCTGGCTCCAGTCGGAAGGCGCCGGCTACTACACCATCGGTTCTGCCGGTCATGAGAGCAACGCCGCCCTGGGTCTGCTGTCCCGGGTGGACGATCCCGCACTGCTGCACTATCGCTCGGGCGGCTTCTACGCGGCACGAGCACAGATGGCCGGGCACAGCACCGGTGCTCGGGACGTGCTGATGAGCCTGACCTGCTCGACCGAGGACCCCATCTCAGGGGGACGGCACAAAGTGTTCGGCCACCCGGACCTGAACATCATTCCTCAGACATCGACCATCTCCTCGCATATTCCGCGCGCGGTCGGCCTGGCATTCGCCCTGGGATTGAGCCGAGCGGATCAGACGGTCACACCATGGTCCGACGACGCGGTGGTCATCTGCAGCTTCGGGGACGCGTCGGTGAACCATTCCACGGCGACCGGAGGATTCAATGCAGCCGGGTACATGAGCCATCGCGGCCTGGAGTGTCCCGTGCTCTTCGTCTGCGAGGACAACGACATCGGCATCAGCACCAGGACCCCGGAGGGCTGGACCGAAGCGGCGCTGAGCAGCCTCCCCGGTGTCGACTACTGGTCCGTCGAGGGGGCCGATCCGGAGTCCCTGCTCCGAGTCACGGAGCAGGCGTTGGACACAGTCCGGGTTCAGCGCCGGCCCGGTGTCCTGCACCTCCGCACCGTGCGATTCATGGGACATGCAGGCTCGGACGCAGAGATCGCCTACAGGACGCACACGGAGATCGTCGCCGACTACATGCGTGACCCGGTGCTGAAGACGGCGGAACGGCTGATCGACCAGGGCATCCGAACATCGGCCGAGATCCTTCAGGACTATGAGCAATCACGGGATCAGGTGATGGATGTCGCTCGCGAGCTGATCGACACATCGCGTCTGAAGACTCCCCACGACGTGATGAAGCCCCTCTCACTGCCCACCCCCGAGTCATCGACGACCGTCGTCCCGTCACAACGGGTCAGAGAGCAGACATGGGGTGACCGACTGCCCGAACACACGAAGCCGATGACACTGGCCCAGGCGATCAACACCACCCTGATCGATCAGATGGCGCACGACCGACAGGTGCTCGTCTTCGGAGAGGACGTCGGGACGAAGGGGGGCGTCTACGGGGTGACTCGGGGGCTGCGCAAGCGGTTCGGCGGCCGACGCGTCTTCGATACCCTGCTGGACGAGCAGACGATCCTCGGCACAGCGCTGGGCGCCGCCCTCGTGGGCTATACGCCCGTGCCAGAGATCCAGTACCTGGCCTACCTGCACAATGCAGAGGACCAACTACGCGGCGAAGCCGCGACGCTGCGTTTCTTCTCCGCCGGCCAGTACCAGAACGGGATGGTCGTTCGGATCGCGGGGCTGGCGTACCAGAAGGGCTTCGGCGGTCATTTCCACAACGACAACTCTCTGGCGGTCCTGCTCGACATTCCGGGGGTCATCGTCGTCGTGCCCAGCCATCCGGCTGAGGTGCCGGAGCTGCTCCGAACCTGCTTCGACCTTGCCCAGCGCGACGGCCGCGTATGCATCTTCGTCGAACCGATCGCGCTCTATCACACCCGTGACCTGCATGAGCCCGGCGATGGCCTGTGGACGGCCGGGTACCGTCCGCCCTCTGAGCAGATAGGTGCGTCCCCCCTGGGAGAGATCACCCGGCATGGAGACGGCCGGGACCTGCTGATGGTGACGTTCGGAAACGGCCTGCCCATGAGCCTCCGTGCCGCACGGACCTTGGCTGATGCCGACGTAGCCACGACGACTGTGGACCTGCGTTGGCTCGCTCCCCTTCCGGAGGAGGCGCTTCTGTCGGCGGCCTCCGAGTTCTCCGCCGTCCTCATCGTCGACGAGACCCGTCGCAGCGGCGGGGTGTCGGAGCACATCGTCGCTGCTCTGATCGACGGAGGCTACCGAGGCAGACTGGCCCGGATCACCAGCGCCGACAGCTTCATCCCACTGGGCCCGGCCGCACACACAGTGCTGCTCGGAGAAGACGACATCGTGCAGGCCGCCGAGGATCTTCTGACCTGATCCACGGACCGGTCGAGTCGCCGCACGAGCACAGCCGACCGACCATTCGCAACAGGTGCGCCCATCCGCCTGTGGACAGACCGCTTCATAGGTGCGCTCATCCACAGGTCACGTGGATCGCCCCTCCCCCGGCCTCGTCCGGGTCCTAGCCTGGGCCGCAGCACACCCCCGTGCCGCACCCGCCGAACTGCTGAAGGATCCTCTCCGATGCCCCTCGTCGTGAGTCTCGTCCATCACCCAGCTTCCGTATCTCGGGAGCAGTGGCGACGACTGCGCGCGTCCGCTCCCGGCCCTCACCCGCATGAGGTCCGCCTCGCCGTCGCCGGGGGCCATCAGGCCCCCGGTGCGGAGATCCGTACCGCGCTGCGGGATTGGGTCGCCCAGGTGCTCGGGGGTCCTCCGCACCGGGTCCCGGCGATGTATGTCGCTGGATCGGACCTGTCCCACATCGCGTCCGGCTCCGCGCAGATCCATCCTGGGATGGTGGTGACCCTCATGCCTGACGAGCCGGCAGACGGTCCTGTCGCACGGGCGGACTTCGGTCTGAGACTCTGCGTGGACCAGGGACCCGACGCCGGTCAGGTCTACGCGCTGGGGCGCGGGTCCAGCGATGTGGGCCGCGCAGCCGACCAGGTGCGCATCGCTGATCCACGGTTGGGCCGCCGGCATCTGACCATCGAGGTCGGCACTCGGTCGGTCCGACTCCGTCGAAGCCCGGAAGGATCCCGCCGACGTCGTCCCAGGACCGACACCTGGTCCGCCGAATCACCGCTCGTCATCGGTGACTCCACGCTGACCCTGCTCAACACAGTCTCACCTGCGCCGACGTCACGACGATGGCCGCCTCCGTCCGAGGTGGTGACGGAGAAGCCCCCCGAGGGTCGGCACCGAATGATGCTGATCATGGCACTGGTGCCGATGGTGATAGGTATCGTCCTGGTGACCGTCACAGGAATGTGGTTCTTCCTGCTCTTCAGCGCCGTCTCAGCTCTCGTCGCCGGTGCGACGGTCATCGACGCCCGACGCCGACGTCGACGATTCCGCGCCGCAGTCTCACAGGCCGCGCACCGGTGGGCCGAGTCTGTGGACTCCGCCTGTCCGACGCCCGGACGGCTGGCGGCGACGATCGGTGAGGCTGCGGGCCGCCCGAACAGACTGGCTGCCGGAGCCCTCGGACTGGTTGAGGACCGTCCGCCGTTCCGTGTGCTGCGGTGCGGTCGGGCCGTTCTGACTCCAGACCTCTCGATGCCCTCCGGCATCGACATGCCGGAGCGGACCCGGGTCGACGCAGTCCTGGCGCTCGAGACACCGGCGGCTCATGCCACTGAGATCGCAGGCCCGGCCCGAGGCCTCGAACGCACAGCCCGATGGCTCGTCGTCCAGATGCTCATCCGTCCAGCTCCGGAACGCGGCACCGTGCTCCTGGCAGGACGAGCCCGATCCGTCCTCTCAGACCTCACACCAGAACTGCCTGACCTGATCCGCTCGAATGACGCTGCGGACATCAGAGAGTTCCTCGACACACCTGTCACCCCGATCCTCGTGTGCCGCAGCGAGGATCTTCGTGATCGTGAGGGAGACCCCACTGCACTGGCACGCCGCGCCGAGGACCTCCAGCGACAGGGCTGGCACGTGATGGTCCTCCGCCCCGAGGGTGCCGGCGGTCATCCGATCACCTGCCGGATCCGCCTGGACCTGACAGCCCACATACGAGAAGAGACGGATACAGACGGCCGCAGGTTCACCAGCGCCGAGAATGTGCTCGTCGACGGAGTGTCCGACGGGACGGCAGCTCGGATGCTGCGTCGTGCTCTTCCCTCCAGTACGAGCCTCACGGGAGCGACTCACATTCCGGACTATGTCACTGAGCAGCTACCGGAGCAGCTCATGGTCAGGAGCGCCGCGCAAGACCTCGCGACCGTTCTGGGAGTCTCGAGGAACGGGCCCCTGAGCCTGGACCTGGTGACCGACGGTCCACATATCCTCGTCGCCGGGACCTCAGGCTCCGGCAAGTCTGAGTTCCTGAAGGCACTGATGCTCAGCTGGGCCGGTCGGTACGGACCCGACGAACTGAACTTCATGCTCTTCGACTTCAAAGGCGGAGCCGCGTTCCGACGGATCGCCGACATCGAACATTCGCTGGGTCTCGTCACGGACCTCTCCAAGGCCCAGGCGGAGAGGACTCTCGAGGCCGTCCGCTCAGAACTGACCCGGCGGGAGGAGCTGTTCCTGGAGGCCGACGCCGCAGACTACCCCGAATTCAGGCGACGCCGACCCCGGGAACCGCTGCCTCGGATCCTCGTCGTGATCGACGAGTTCCGGATCTTCTCCCATGAGCTGCCGGACACGATGGACGAGCTGATGCGCCTGTCCACCCTGGGGCGCTCTCTCGGACTTCACCTGATCCTGTCCACCCAGCGTCCGCAGGGGGTCGTCACCGCCGACATCCGTGCGAACATCGGGGCAGTCGTCGCACTCCGGCTGCGCAGCTCTGACGAGTCGCAGGACCTGGTCGGCACACCGGCCGCTGCAGATATCTCACGGCGGTCTCCGGGACGAGGCATCATCGCGCGACCGGGAGAACCGCCGCAGGAGTTCCAGAGCGCCCTCATCGTTCCCCGGACCTCTGGACTCCGAGCACACCCGGCACAGGAGGTCGGACGTGAGATGCCGCGCGAACACGATCACGAGAACGCTGATGCGGTCGCCGCCGTGGTGGGGCAGGAGGTGTCGGTCCGCAGCCTGCGACGCAGCCACACGCCGGTGCTCGAGCCCCTTCCTGGCTGGTTGCACGTCTGCGGGGACGACCGCGCGGCAGGCGCCGCGGTCGTCGGTCGCATCGACAGACCTTCGCACCAAGCCCAGGACGCCCTCGTGTTCGATCCTGAGGAGAGTACGAGCCTCGGACTGATCGGCGAGGCCGCCTCGGGAGGACGTGAAGCGCTGCGGATGCTCGCACTCCAACTCCTCGACGGTCCTCACCGGGTCCACCTCTACCTGCTCGACGCCGACGGTGCGCTCGAGGGCCTCCAAGAACATGCACGCGTCGGAGCCGCGCTCACCGACGAACACCGTCCGGAGTTCGACCACCTGCTGCTTCGGCTGAAGGATGAGCTCTCCCGCCGCCGAACCCGTCCGGGGCCTCACACGCCGATCGTGGTGCTCATGAGCGGGCACAGCCAGTGGCACGCGCTGAATCAGTCCTTCGGCGCCGCCGGGATGGATCATGTGATGGGCACCCTGATCGCAGAGGGCGCTCAGGTCGGCATCACCGTAGTCATCTCGGGCGGACGCGAACTCGCCTCCGGAAAGCTCGGTGCGCGGTTCTCGCGTCGCGTCTACCTCCCCTACGGCGTCTCCCAGGACTCACGGTTCCTCTGGCCCAAGCTCCGGGAGGTGGATCCGGTCCCCGGCCGCGGAGTACACGTCAGCCCGGAGACGCCGGCCGCAGGTCACGAAGTTCAGCTCGCGGGTGCGTGCGACGTGGACCGCCCGAGATCACCGTCCCCGGACGAACCGCGACCAGATATCGTCGTGAGACCTCTGCCCGAGGACTTGGCCCTCAGCCAGCTCGCTCATCGACCCGGTGAGGACGAGGCTGTCCTCGGCGTGCGGCAGTTCAGCCTCGCTCCCGTCACGCTCACCCCTGCAGGTGTGACTCTCGTGTCGGGTGCACCGGGCACAGGCAGGACCAATGCCCTGCGAGTCATCGAGGCCCAGATCCCCAAGACCCTGTGGGTCGGACCGCAGACCTCTGTTCCGACCCATCTCGACGAGGCGCCTTCCCTGGTGCTGGTCGACGACGCCGACCGGTGCACGCCGGCACATCATCGCCTGGTCGAACAGTGCCTCGACGCCGGGGCGGCCGTCGTCGCCACAGCTGCGCCCACCCCGGCGCTGTGGAGCCGCATCCCGTGGTCGCACCATGCACGGACCGCGGGCGAACATCTCCTCCTCAGTCCGACCCAGCGGTCCCAGTCCGACGTCTTCGCCACTCCGGTGCCCCTGCTCGACCGTCCCGTACCAGGCCGTGCGGTCCATCTGCGGAGCACGGGACCGGAGATGATCCAGTGGCTCCGACACGGCGACTCCTGACCCGCCGACCGTGAGATCACCAAGCAACTGTTCGGCAGGTGGAATCACAGTCGACGGGTCAGCCGCGAGCCGACTCATCCAGAAGCTCCGGAGCAGCCGGCGCAAGGTCGGTGTGCTCGGAGTAGGCGTCTAGCACCGCCTCGGCGACCTTCTCGACCGTCACCTCCGCCACGAGATCCTGTGCCGAGCCGGCGGTCAGCGGATCCCACTCCATGTCCAGAGCCTCATAGGCCTCGGAGAGTACGCCCCTGATGGGCGACGAGTCTTCGACGATGATCGCCGAGGAGAACAGCCAGCCGGTGCCGATGACCCGCTGGGCGGAGCCGATGAGCTTCACCCGGCGATCCGGCTCCCCCGCAGCGACCCCGTGGATGGTGTGCTCCCCCGGACAGTACTCCCCCGGCAGCTCACCGATCCGAGCGTCCACCCCGCACTCCTCCAAGGCGCGGCGCAGCACCTCTCCCAGGAGTGAGAAGCGACCCTGGGAGTCGATGACCGGATCGTCGTCGGGCTGGATATGGTCCACCACCAGACACCCATGGTGGTACGCGGCCGCCCGGCCGCCGGCACGTCGCACCAGAGGTGTGAACCCGCGACGCCGGCAGGCCTCAGCGGCCTCATCGAACCCGGGAAGGCGCCGGTCACGCTGCCCGAACGCCACCGTGGGCTCGGGCCGATACAGACGCAGCATCGGAGGGGTCTCCCCGCGGCGTGTTCCCTGGAGGAGGGTCACCGCCGCCTGCAGATCTGCGGCCGCCCCCAGCGTCCTGTCCTGCCGCAGGACGGCGAGCTGCCCGGCGATCATGCGCCCGGCGCGGGACGGACCGTGAGGATCTGCTCGCTGCGGCCGAAGGGCCCCTCGACGTCGTGCAGCACCGCCGAGGTCAGCCCGATGCCGTCGGTGCCGTAGGTCTGCTGCGCCTGCACTCCCAGCCACTCCCCGACCGGGCTGCGGTGCAGGTGGATCTGAAGGTCCACGTTCGGGAACATCCACGAGTCGGGCCCCGGTTCCACCCGCGGCGCCACCCCGTTGGCGGTGTCCACCAGGCCCAGCAGACGCACCAACGACGACGTCTCCACCCCATCCACCAAGGGGTACGGAGTGCGCAGCCACACCAGGCCGCGCCCCGGACGAAGCTGCGGATCCTTCCGGAACTCCAGACCCCGGATGTACCCGCCGGGCCAGACCTCCATACCGTCCCACCGGTCGAACTCCTCCGGCCCCGGCACAGCCTCGTCCTCCACGACGGCCACCGGGGATGAGTCTCCGGTGATCAGGCGCCAGGCCCGTGCCACGATGCAGGTCCGACCTGCCCCGATCATCTCGGCCTCGACCAGCTCGATGGTCCGCCCCGGACGGATCATGCGCGTCCTGACCTCGAACTCTCCTCCGGGGATCAGGCCGTGGATGTCCAGGCTCATGCGAGCGATCCGCATCTCCTCGCGCGGCTCGAAGCGTTCCAACACGTGGGTCAGGATGCCGGTGGCGGGAGCCATGTGCTGCTCATGCGGGTTCCACGCACCCTGAGCGTGCACCGTCGAGCGGAACCGTCCGTCGCCGAGGTCCTCATAGAAGAAGTCCCCCACCGCCAGCTCTGGGGTCTCGCTGCTCATCTCAGAATTCCTCCTCACCCCGACGGGGGTCGACGCGGCACGGCCGGTGACCCTCCCGGATCACATCCTCTGACACCCTATATCTCGGCGGACCGAGTCGAGGGTCGGCTCAGTACTGCGACAGCGCCCGGCGGGCCGAGTCCGTGCGCTGCGAGGAGTCGGCGATCTCGATCCGCACGTGCAGCAGGTTCGTGCCCTCCGCCGAGGCCAGCAGCGGGGCGACCTCGAGCAGGGCGACCTGCGGATGGTTGTCCTTCAGCATCGCGATCCGCTGCAGGGTGTCCTCCAGTGCGGCCATATCCACGCCCGGGATCCCCTGGTGACCCTGCAGCTTCACCGCCGCCCTCGGACGGCGGATCAGTCGGCGAAGGTCCTTGTCAGTCATGGGAGGGACGGCGTGGGCCCAGTCGTCGAGCAGATCCACCGCATCACCTGAGATCCCGAACGACACCACCGGCCCCATGAGCGGATCCTCGATGGCGCGGACCATGCACCCCTGACCGGGTGACGCCATCGCCTGGACCTCAAGCTCCGAACCGCCGTAGCGCTCCAGATCAGCGCGCATGTCCTGGACCGCGCGGCGCAGCATCGACTCATCGGTGATGCTCAGGCGCACTCCGCCCAGATCGAGCCGATGACGCAGATAAGCATTCGCCGCCTTCAGCGCCACCGGATACCCGATGTCCTCAGCGACCGCGACCGCCTCATCCTCGGACTCGAAGGCCACCGAAGGCAGGGCCGAGAGGCCGTAGACATCCAACAGCTCTCGGCACTGCTCAGCGTCCAGCCGCTGCAGCTCCGTGCCGCCGCGGGAGTCCAACCACCCCTCGATCAGCTCCTCGGCACGCTTCTGGGGCGCCGAGGAATCCAGACCGGCGGGCACCAGCGGCTCCCCGACACCGTCCCGGCGCCACCGCTGATAACGCACGACGGCGGCCAGAGCCTCCACAGACCGGGCCGGGGCGGAGAAGACCGGCACTCCGGGCTGCGGCGAACCCGCATCTGAGCCGGCGGCGGCATCGCCGATGAAGTTCAGCGGCACCTGCGGATCCAGCACGCCGATCAGGGACACGACCACGGGGATCTCCGCCTCCCGGGCCGCCGCGGCGATGGTGGAGGTCCAGTCCGGCATGTCCCCGGTGATCGAGGGCTGCAGGCACAGGGCGATCGAGTCCACATCGTCGGCCGCCGCCATCCGGCTCAGCGCCTCCTGCAGGGCGGCCGTGGCCTCACGATGCGTGCCCTCGAGGTCCAGGTCGCCCACGATCTGCGTGGTCCGCATCCCGTGGGAGTCGGCGGCGTCGGCCAGCACGCGGGCCAGCGACGGTGCGTTGGAGAGCACCCCCAGGCGTCCCCCGGACGGCAGCGGCTGGGTGGCGAGGATCTGCAGCACGTCCATCAGCGCGTCGTGGTTTCCGACCTGGATGACCCCGGAGTGCTCCAGCATCGAGTCCACCGCGCCCTGCGGCGCCCGGGTGGTGCGCACCTCGTGTCCGGGCGGCAGGCGACGGCCCATCACGTCGGACTTCGCCACGACCACGGGTTTGCTCCGGGACAGACGACGGGCGATCCGGGAGAACTTGCGCGGATTGCCGAAGCTCTCCAGGTACACGCCCACCGCGGCGGTGGCGTCGTCGTCCTCGAAGTACTGCATGGCGTCGTTGCCCGAGAGATCGGCCCGGTTGCCCGCGGATATCACCGAACTCAGACCCATGGCCCGTCGGTGCGCCGCGGCGAACAGGGAGACCCCGATCGACGCGGACTGGCTGAACAGGCCCACGCGCCCGCGCAGCGGCATCGTCGGTGAGAGCGAGGCGTTGAGCGAGACCTCCGGATCCGTGTTGAGGAGTCCCACCGAGGCCGGGCCGATCACCCGCATCCCGTAGCGCCGGGCCAGACGCACCAGCTCACGCTGATCGATGCCCTCGTCGTCCTCGGCGTCCAGGCCGTCGGAGAACACGAGGATGCCGCGCACCCCGTGCCGCCCGCAGTCGGCGACCACCGAGGCCAGCTCCTCCCGCGGAACCGCCACCACGGCCAGATCCACGTCGCCGCCCGACTCCTCCAGCGTGGCGTAGGCCTCCGTGCCCCCGACCTCGAACGCCTCCGGGTTGATGGAGCTCACACCGCCGGCGAAGCGCCC
This sequence comes from Nesterenkonia marinintestina, assembly GCF_025420485.1. Taxonomy (GTDB): domain Bacteria; phylum Actinomycetota; class Actinomycetes; order Actinomycetales; family Micrococcaceae; genus Nesterenkonia; species Nesterenkonia marinintestina. Next base: position 14,831 of record NZ_JAOEFD010000001.1, read on the forward strand.
CTCCACGATGTTCTGCAGGACGTGATAGCCCACCGCGCCGAACGTCCGGGAGGCTCCGAACACCGCCACCTGCTGCGGGGCCAGCAGCTCCCCGACGCTGCGCGCCTCGGCACGGTGCTCCCGGGACTCCATCACCTCACGGGACCGGTCGGTGGGATCGATGGAGAACTCCAGCAGGACTACGCCGTCCTCGAAGCGACGCTGGACCTCGTAGCCGGCCTCGGAGAACACGACAAGCATCTTCCGATTCTCCGGGAGCACCTCGGCGCTGAACCGTTCGATGCCGCGCTCGCGGGCGGCGGCCGCCAGATGCTCCAGCAGGATCGACCCCAGTCCCCGGCCCTGATGCGCGTCGGAGATGTTGAAGGCGACCTCGGCCTCGCCGGTGTCGTCGATCCGGTCGAAGCGACCCACCCCGATGATCTCGTCGTCGAGCAGGATGACGAAGGCCACCCGGTCCACATAGTCCACCTCGGTGAACCGTCTGAGCTCCTTCTCGGTGAGCGCGGACTTATAGGTGAAGTAGCGCAGATAGATGGAGGACTCCGACTGTCCGGCGTGCATGCGCTGGAGACGGTCGGCATCCTCGATGCTGATCGGACGGAGGTGGGCGGCCGCACCGTCACGCAGTACGACGTCGGCCTCCCAGTGGTCGGGATAGCGGCGGGAGGGGCTGACGCGTGCCATGACCTCACTCTAGGTCATGGGCCGGGCCCGGCCACCGGGTCAGGAGCCGGAGATCCCCGGAATCTGCGGGATGTGGTCGTAGGATCGATGACGGACATCGGCCGCCGACACCCGTGAGGACGACCCCCAGACACCATGGCCCGACGCACCACAGCCTCCGGCTCCCGCTCCGGCTCCGGGGAGCAGCCTCCGGTGACGCCGGAGGAGCAGATCATCGACATCGACGTCTCCGCAGAGATGGAGACCTCGTTCCTCGAGTACGCCTACTCGGTGATCTACTCCCGCGCCCTGCCCGACGCCCGGGACGGCCTGAAGCCGGTGCAGCGCCGGATCCTCTACATGATGTCCCAGATGGGGCTGCGCCCGGACCGCGGACACGTGAAGTCCGCCCGGGTGGTCGGTGAGGTCATGGGCAAGCTGCACCCCCACGGGGACGCGGCCATCTACGACGCCCTGGTGCGCCTGGCCCAGCCCTTCTCCCTGCGCCTCCCCCTGGTGGACGGCCACGGAAACTTCGGTTCCCTCGACGACGGGCCCGCCGCACCCCGGTACACCGAGGCGCGGATGACCGCCGCGGCGATCTCCATGACGACGGACCTCGACGAAGACGTCGTGGACTTCGAGCCGAACTACGACAACCAGATGACCCAGCCCTCGGTGCTGCCCGCCGCCTTCCCCAATCTCCTGGTCAACGGAACCTCCGGCATCGCTGTGGGCATGGCGACGAACATGGCCCCGCACAACCTGCGCGAAGTCGTCGCAGGCGCCAAGCACCTGGTGCGCAGCCCGCACGCCGGCCTCGACGAGCTCATGGAGCACATCCCCGGCCCGGATCTGCCCTCGGGCGGTCGGATCGTGGGCACCGAGGGGATCCGGGACGCCTACCGGACCGGCCGCGGCTCGTTCAAGACCCGCGCCACCGTCTCGATCGAACAGGTCTCGGCCCGCCGGACCGGAATCGTGGTCACCGAGCTGCCCTACATGGTCGGTCCGGAGAAGGTCATCGAGAAGATCAAGGACGCCGTCCAGGCGAAGAAGCTCACCGGCATCGCCGACGTGCTGGACCTGACCGACCGCAAGCACGGACTGCGCATGGTCATCGAGCTCAAGACCGGCTTCGACCCCAAGGCCGTGCTCGGCCAGCTCTACCGGCTCACACCGATGGAGGACTCCTTCGGGATCAACAACGTGGCCCTGGTCGACGGCCAGCCGCGGGTCATGGGCCTGGTGGAGATGCTCCAGGTCTACGTGGACCACCGCATCCGAGTCGTCCGCCGCCGCACCACGTTCCGCCTGACCAAGCGCCGCGAGCGGCTGCACCTGGTCGAAGGTCTGCTCATCGCCATCCTCGACATCGACGACGTCATCCAGATCGTCCGGGCCGCCGAGGACACCGCCACCGCCCGTGAGCGGCTCATCGCGGTCTTCGACCTCACCGTCCCGCAGGCGGACCACATCCTGGAGCTTCGTCTGCGCCAGCTCACCCGCTACTCCACCCTGGAGCTCGAGCAGGAGAAGAGCCGACTGGAGGAGGAGATCGCCGAACTCGCCGCGATCCTCGACTCGGAGGAGCGGCTGCGCGAGACGGTCGCCGGAGAGCTGGACGCCGTCGCCGAGGCCCACGGCGACGACCGACGCACCCGGCTGCTGGAGGCCGACTCCCTCGAGACGCCCCAGCCCCCGAAGGGCCGGGCGGCCGAGGCCCCCTCCGCGGGCCTGCAGATCGCCGACGACCCCTGCTGGGTGCTGCTGTCCACCTCCGGCCAGCTGGCGCGCACCACCGACCGCTCTCCCCTCCTCAGCCCGAGCCGACGGCACCGCCACGACGCCCTGACGTCCGTGGTCGCCGCCTCGGCGCGCGGAGAGATCGGAGCGGTCACCTCCGCCGGGCGGATGATCCGGGTTCCGGTGGTCGACATGCCCGCCGTCGAAGTCGCCTCGGGGCGGGTGAACCTGAACCAGGGTGCGAAGGTCAGGGACTTCCTCGCCCTGGACCGGCGGGAGCTGCTGCTCGGCTTCGTCCCCCTGGACGCGGTCGTCGCCCTCGGCACGGCCGAGGGACGCGTCAAGCGTGTGAACCCCGAGTACCCGCTCAACAGAGACGAGTGGGAGGTCATGGCGCTCAAGGGGCGCGACAGGATCGTAGGGGCCGCCGTGGCCGCCGAAGACGGCGACCAGCTCGTCTTCCTCACCGCGCAGGCTCAGCTGCTGCGCTACGACGCCGCGACGGTGCGCCCGCAGGGCCGGACCGCGGCCGGAATGGCAGGTGTCCGGCTGAGCGCCGACGACGAGGTCATCAGCTTCACCGCGGTCCCGGCGGCCGTCACCGCCGAGGACGCGGCACCCGGATCGGCCGCAGTGGTGACCGTGGCGACCGGGGACGAGCCCTTGGAGGGCTTCGAATCGGGATCGGTCAAGGTCTCCGACCTCTCCGAGTTCCCCGCCAAGGGTCGCGGCACTGCGGGCGTTCGGGCCCATCGGTTCCTGCGCGGCGAGGACCGGCTGCGGCTGGCCTGGGCCGGAGCCGCGCCCGCTCTGGGGGCGGCGAAGAACGGCTCGGCCCGAGCCCTGCCGGTGGAGATGGGACGCCGCGACGGGTCCGGCGTGCCCCTGGACAGCACACTCGACGCCGTGGCCTCGGATCCCGAGGTCCTGGCCCAGCAGGCGGTGCGCACCCCGGGCGCCGCGGACGGCGCCGACGCCGCCGAACACGGCTGAGTCGGACACTACTACCGGCTGTAGAAATCCCCTGGTCGGGGGTAAGATCGGAGCTCAGGAAAGTCGTCGTCGATCAGGAGAAGGTGCCCCGTCCCATGGCGAGCCTCGGAGAGCTGGAACGTTCGGTGATGTCCATCCTGTGGGACGATTCTGAGGCACTCAGCGCCAATGAGCTGCGTGGCCGACTCGGCGACGGCCCGGCGGTGACCACCGTGCTCACCGTGCTCTCCCGCCTCGAGAAGAAGGGGATGGTCGTCCGAGACCGTGGGCTGCGGCCGCACCGCTACTCGCCGGCCGCCTCGCGCGAGGAGCACACCGTCGACCTCCTCAACGAGGTGCTGGGCACGGCCGGGGACCGACAGGCGGTCCTGACCCGGTTCATCGGAGGAGTCTCCGACTCCGAGGCGGCGGCCCTGCGGCGCATCCTGCAGGAGGGCTGACAGGCTCGTCCCCACGGGGGTGCGGAAACCGAACACCCCGGGGGACGGCTCGCACGGTCGTAGAATGGTGCGGTGATCTGGCTCGCCGCATTCCTCGCCGTGCTCGCGGTGCTGATGGCGGCGCCCGCACCACGGCTCCTCAGCGGCGCGACGTTCCGCCTGAGCTCCCCCTGGACGGCGATGCTGCTGTGGCAGGCCATGGCTCTGGCCGGCGGCCTGTCACTGATCGGTGCACCGCTGGTGTTCGGACTCATCCCGTTCGGCGACTCGGTGCCCTCCGCCGTCGCAGAGGTGCTGCGTCTGGTCCGCGCCGTCGACTACGGCGCCCTGGAGGACCGTCACGTCAGCCCGGTGCACCTGTTCTCCCTCTGTCTGGCGGTGCTGCTGGCCGGCCATCTCCTGCTCACCCTCCTTCGGACCTCGACACGCACCCTGGCCGCCCGACGCCGCCACCGAGACCTGGTCCGACTGCTCTCCTCCCCCGCCCACGGCGGCTCGCCGGAGCGGGGCACGCCGGTCGAAGGGTCCGGGACCGGCCGCCGTGCGGCGCTGATCATCGATCACGAGATCCCCTTGGCCTACTGCCTCCCCGGAGTCACGGCGGCACGGTCCATGACGGTGCTCTCGCAGGGCATGCTCGATGCGCTGGGGGCCGAGGACCTCGACGCCGTCGTCGCCCACGAGCACACTCACCTGCAGCAGCGGCACCACCTGCTCACCATGGCCTTCGAAGCCTGGTACCGCGCACTGCCCTGGCTCCCCACGACCCGCTACGGGCGGGAGGCGGTCCTGGAGCTGACCGAGATGCTCGCCGACGACGGTGCGCTGCGCGACCATCCCCGGGAGGCGCTGGTCCGCTCGCTCGCACTCGGCGCCCCGGCATCCGAGGCCACCACCGACGAGACGTCCTCCGACGGGCCGCTCGCCGCCGCGCACCACGACGACCTGCAGGTCACCGCGGCCCGCCTCCGCCGCCTGCTGTCCCCGCCCCCGCAGATGGGCCGCACCGCCCGAGGAGCCGTCGTCGTGCTGGCCGCGTCCCTGATGGTGGTTCCGACCGCCATGCTGCTCATCGTATGACCCGTTCTGCGACGATGGTGCCATGAGCACCCCGGATGCGCCGCAGCTGCCCGAGCAGGTGCGTGAGTCCCTCGCCGCGGCATACACCCGCTACGCCGAGGCCGCGGCCTCCCGACGGCCCGAACGCCGCGCCCTGGGAGCCGAGGCCGCCGACCTGGTGGCCGCACTCCGGGTCAAGGGATGGCCCGCCACGCACCTCGCGGAGATATGCGGCGTCTCCTCGGAGCGACTGCGTCAGATCGGCAAGCAGTACGCCACAGGTGCCGCCTCTCAGGTCGCCGAGGACGCTCCGCAGTACTCCGCGCCCGCCCGGCGACGACCCCGGACTGTCCGACCGCACCTGACCCGGGAGGAGGCCGCCGCGATCCGGGAGCTGGCCCCCGACGCCGCGCGCAACGCAGGATCCCTGCCCCAGGACTCGCCGTACCGCCTGGCCAGCGACCGACTCACCTCGCTGGTGCGCGGCCACCACGGACGCGGCGTGATCTGGGCGGAGCTCTCGGACGCGACACGCCCCTGGGAGCAGTGGCCGATCCCACCGGAGACTCTGGAGGCCGTCCGTGAGGCCGAACGGGCCGGCGAGCCGTCCCCCCTGCCTCCCGTCCTGCGGATCAGCGGCCTCCGGCAGCGGGTGGCGCGGCACTCCTGAGCCGGTCCCCCGCCGGCGGTGCTCACAGGGGATGCTCACAGGGGATGCTCGCCCGGAATGCTCACCGGCGGAGCAGGTGCTCCTCGGTCCAGGCGTCCTCCACGTCCTCGTCGGTGAGTCGGCCGCTGCGGAGCCGCTGACGACGTCGGGCCTCCCGCAGCCGTTCCTGACGCGGCACGCCGGCGGCACGGTGTCGGCCGTCGTCGAGGTCGTCCTCCTCGTCGCTGAGCTCATCGTGACGCGCCTGCACGCGTGCCGCATAGCCCCAGCCGACGAATCCGAGGAGCCCGAAGGCGTACCACTGCATCGAATAGGACAGATGCGGCCCCTCGTCGAGCTCCGGGCGGGCCAGCTGCTGAGGCGTCTCCTCCGGGGCCGGGTCCTCCGAGGCCATCTGCCCGTACGCTCCGAGGACCAGATCACGGTCCACCTCGGTCGCGTATTCGTCGAGGTCCACCGAGGCGAGCTGCCCCGCGGGGGCGTCCCGATCGATCTCGGGCTCACCGGGCTTCAGACGCATCACCATCTCGACCTCACCCTCCGGGGGCTGAGGCATATAGGCCGGTCGCGACCCGTCGGCTGAGTCCGTGGGGAGCCATCCCCGACTGACCACGACGACGTCGTCGGTCCCGGCGACGGAGAACGGCACCAGCTGCTCGTAGCCGATGGATCCGGCATGGGCGCGGTTGCGGACCAACCGGGTCTCATCCTCCAGGTACTCTCCGGTGACCCGGGTCACGGTCCATTCGTCGTCCGCCGACGGATCGTGGAAGAGTTCCCGCACCTCGGAGTAGCTGACGGGATCCTCGTCGTAGTTGGACACCACCCGTCCGATCTCCTCCAGCGCCTGGTCCCGACGATCGATCTGCCACTGGGCCAGGAACACGCACGCCAGGGCGAACAGGGTGCACAGACCCAGCCAGCCGAGCCAGGTCGGTGAGAGCAGGAAGCGGTAGCGTCGTGTCACCGGGGCCCGGACTCCCCCGCCGCGGCATCGCCGCCGTCGGCGTCCCGACCGTCGCCCAGCGGCTCGGTGTCACGCCAGAACAGACGCTGGCGCAGGAAGTGCTCCAACCAGTCGCGGTGATCGTCGCAGGCCAGCCAGATCTTGCGGCGCTCCGCGTGGTGGATCTTCGGGTTGTTCCAGAGGATCTGCCAGCCGGCGGGGGCCCGGCAGCCCCGTCGGGAGCATTCGGGAGGCGACCCGTCGGCCCGTGGGCCGTCGGTTTCGAGGGATCTCAGCAGATCCATCCGTCATCCTCCTCCGGTTCGTCGCTCCGCGGACAGGTCCTCTTCCGGATCGTCGTCGTCGAGCAGACCGGGTATCACTGTGTGTGGGTCCGCCTCGGCGCCGGAGTCCTGCCGCTCGTCGCGCTCCTCATCCTCCCACCACTGGCGGTCCAAGGCCTCATCCTCCTGCCCACCGGCGGTCAGCAGGGACGGGCCGTCGTCATAGGTGTCGGCGTCGCGCGTCCTCGCGTAGCGGTCTCCCCCGGCATTGGCGGCCACGACGGCGACGTAGGGCAGGATCACGGCGGCGGCCAGCAGGACCCAGCTCATCCAGTTCTGCAGCAGCACCGCAAGCACGAAGCACACGATGCGGATGCCCATCGCCGCCGCATAGCGCACCATGCGACGGGTCTGCTCGTCGCTGTGCCGCTCCGGGGCGTCGGTGATGGAGTGGACGGGATCATTCACCTCCCCGATCCTACCGCTCTCACCTGGTGCTCCGATGTCCGAGTCACATCCGCACGACCCCTCGGAGCGTGGTGTGACGCGACGGTCACCGGGCACCTGTCATAGTGTGGAGTTCCGAGCAGGTGGTGGTCCGGACCAGACGGACCGACCCGCCGGACCGATCCAGAGACCGACCCAGAGACCGACCCAGAGGCAGGCACAGCTATGAGCGGACGCAGCGTCCTGATCACCGGAGGCAACCGAGGCATCGGTCGCGCCATCGCCGAGGAGTTCCTCGCCGCGGGCGACAGGGTCGCCGTCACCACTCGCAGCGGAGAGGCCCCAGAGGGGGCCCTCGGTGTGTCGGCCGACGTCACCGACGCCGCCTCCGTCGACGCCGCGTTCACCACGGTGGAGGAGGCCCACGGCCCCGTGGAGGTCCTGGTCGCCAACGCCGGAATCACCCGGGACACCCTGCTGCTGCGCATGTCCGAGGACGACTTCACCGACGTGGTCGACACCAACCTGACCGGTGCCTTCCGCGTCCTGAAGCGGGCCTCGAAGGGGATGCTGCGGCTGAAGCGCGGCCGAGTCGTGCTCATCTCCTCGGTCGTCGGCCTCTACGGGTCCCCCGGCCAGATCAACTACGCCGCCTCGAAGTCCGGCCTGGTCGGCATGGCACGCTCCCTGACCCGTGAGCTCGGCGGCCGCGGCATCACCGCCAACGTGGTGGCACCGGGCTTCGTCCGCTCCGACATGACCGACGCCCTGGACGAGTCCACCCAGAAGCAGTACCTGGAGTCGATACCCGCCGGACGCTTCGCCGAGACCGAGGAGGTCGCACGGGTGGTCCGCTGGATCACGTCCGAGGAGGCCGCCTACATCTCCGGAGCCGTCATCCCCGTCGACGGCGGTCTGGGGATGGGGCACTGACCCCGCCCTCCGCCCCACCTCCTGACGAACCGACCCCCCACTCGCAGCCGCTCCCCCGCCGAAAGGTGCCGCACCCGCCATGACCGAGACGCAGCAGAACACCCAGGACCTCGCCGAGACCGGCGCCATCGTCACCGGCTCATCCCGCGGCATCGGAGCCGCCACCGCCGCTCTGCTCGGCGCCCGGGGGGCCGGCGTCGTGGTGAACTACCGGCAGAAGGCGCCCCGGGCGAACAAGGTCGTCAAGGCCGTCGAGGAGGCCGGAGGACGCGCCGTGGCCGTCGGCGCCGACCTGACGGAGCAGGTCGGCGCCCAGGCGCTGGTCGACGCCGCCGTCGAGGAGTTCGGCGGTCTGAACCTGCTGATCCTCAACGCCTCCGGCGGGATGGAGTCCGACCGAGGCGAAGACTATGCGCTGACGCTGAACCGCGACGCGCAGGTGCAGATGCTGCGCACCGCGATGACCGTCATGCCCGAAGGCTCACAGGTCATCTTCGTCACCAGCCACCAGGCCCACTTCATCCGGGACACCGCGACGATGGACTCCTACGAGCCGGTGGCCCGGTCCAAGCGGGCCGGCGAGGACGCCCTGCTCGAGATGATCCCCCAGCTCGACGAGCGCGGCATCAGACTGGCAGTGATCTCCGGCGACATGATCGAGGGCACGATCACCGCCACGCTGCTCGAGCGGGCGGAGCCGGGGGCGCTGGAGTCGCGCCGCACCGCCGCCGGACGGCTGTACTCCGTGGAGGAGTTCGCCGCAGAGATCGCCGCACTGGTCGGCCGGGACGACCTCGAGCAGGGACACCTCGAGCTGGTCGGCGGAGCCGAAGACTTCCTCCGGGACCAGCAGGGCTGAACCCTCAGGCCAGGGTCACCAGGTCCTGGTACTCCGCGGTGTAGAGGTCCTCCACACCGTCGGGCAGCAGCACCACGCGCTCGGGATCCAGCGCTTCCACGGCGCCCTCGTCGTGGGTGACCAGCACCACCGCGCCCCGGTAGGTCCGCAGCGCCGCCAGGATCTCCTCCCGCGACGCCGGATCCAGGTTGTTGGTGGGCTCGTCCAGCAGCAGCACGTTGGCGCTGGACGCCACCAGGGTGGCCAGGGCCAGTCGCGTCTTCTCTCCTCCGGAGAGCACTCCGGCGGGCTTGTCGACGTCGTCACCGGTGAACAGGAACGACCCCAGGATCCGACGCTGCTCGGTGTCGGTCAGCTCGGGTGCGGCCGTCTTCATATTGGCCAGCACCGAACGCTCGGTGTCGAGGGTGTCGTGCTCCTGGGCGTAGTAGCCCAGCTTCAGACCGTGGCCCGGAACCACCTCACCGGAGTCGGGATCGCCCACTCCGGCGAGCATGCGCAGCAGGGTGGTCTTCCCGGCCCCGTTGTAACCCAGCACCACCACGCGGGACCCTCGGTCCACCGCGAGGTCCACCCCACGGAAGATCTCCAACGAGCCGTAGGACTTCGAGAGCCCCTGGGCCGTCAGCGGAGTCCGGCCGCAGGAGGCCGGTTCGGGGAAGCGGATGTTGGCCACACGGTCGGTCTGCCGCTCCCCCTCGAGTCCGCGCATCATCCGGTCCGCACGCTTGAGCATGTTCTGCGCGGCCACGGCCTTGGTCGCCTTGGCCCGCATCTTCTCCGCCTGGCTGCGCAGCGCGGCGGCCTTCTTCTCCGCATTGGCGAACTCCCGACGCCGGCGCGCCTCATCCTGGTCGCGCTGGGCCAGGTAGTGCTTCCAGCCCATGTTGTACACGTCGACGCACTGACGGTTGGCGTCGAGGTAGAGGACCTTGTTCACCGTACGCTCGACGAGCTCCACATCGTGGGAGATGATGACGCACCCGCCGGAGAAGTGCTGCAGGTAGTCCCGCAGCCAGACGATCGAATCCTGGTCCAGGTGGTTGGTCGGCTCATCCAGCAGCAGCGTGTCGGCGTCGGAGAACAGGATCCGGGCCAGCTCCACCCGGCGACGCTGACCGCCGGAGAGCGTCTCCAGGGGCTGGGCCAGGATCCGCTCCGGCAGGTCCAGATTGGCGCAGATCGTCGCAGCCTCCGACTCCGCGGCGTAGCCCCCGTTGGCCTGGAACTCGGACTCCAGCCTCGAGTAGCGCCGCATGGCCCGGTCGCGGACGGAGTCCACCTCGGAGGTCATCTGCTCCTCCGTCTCACGCATCCGGGTGATGACCGAGTCCAGCCCGCGCGCCGAGAGGATCCTGTCCCGGGCCAGCTGCGTCATGTCGTCGACCCGGGGATCCTGCGGAAGGTACCCCACAGAACCGGTGCGTTCGACACGACCCGAGGTCGGCTGGCCGTATCCGGCCAGAACCTTGGTCATGGTCGTCTTGCCGGCGCCGTTGCGGCCGACCAGGCCGATCTTGTCCCCGGCGTCGACGCGGAAGCTCACCTCGTCCATCAGCAGGCGGGCTCCGATGCGCAGCTCGAGGTCGGACACGCTGATCACAGTGGGGCGGGGCCTTTCCGGGCAGGGGGCTCCGGACGGGCCGGAGGGGAACCCGGACAGTCTACCGGTGCACCCGCTCAGTACGCCCCTGAGCCGGAGGAGACGGCGCGCACAGTGCGCAGCACGATCCCGATGTCCGTCCAGAGCGACCAGTTCTCCACGTAGTAGAGGTCCAGCCGCACGCTGTCCTCCCAGGACAGGTCGGACCGCCCCCGAACCTGCCACAGACCCGTGATCCCCGGACGGACCAGCAGACGCCGGTGGGCCCAGTCGTCGTAGGCGTCGACCTCTCGGGCCAGCGGCGGCCTGGGTCCCACGATCGACATGTCACCGCGCAGGACGTTGAGGAATTGGGGCAGCTCGTCGAGGCTGTAGCGCCGCAGGGTGCCGCCGATCCGAGTGATCCGCGGATCCCGTCGCATCTTGAACAGCACCCCATTGCCCTCGGACTGCTGCTCCAGCTCGCTCAGCCGCGCCTCGGCGTCGACGACCATCGACCGGAACTTCAGCATCCGGAACCGAGAGTGGTGGACCCCGATCCGCTCCTGCCGGAACAGTGCCGGGCCCCTGCTGTCGAGCCGCACGGCCAGCGCCAGCACCACCAGCACCGGGGCGAGCAGGGTCAGGGCCGTCAGGGAGAAGACGATGTCGAACAATCTCTTCGTCAGCGCGGCACGGCCGGTGAGCCGGGGATAGTCCACATGGATCAGCGGCAGTCCGGCCAGTGGACGCGCATGGATCCGGGGGCCCGCGATGTCGGTCAGCGACGGCGCCACCACCAGGTTCACGTCGAGCTTCGCCAGCGCCCATCCGAGCTCACGCAGGGTGCGCGGCCCCATTCCGTCGGAGCTGGCGAGGATGACCATATCCGCGCCCGAGCGGGTGACCGCGTCGGCCACGGTGTCCACCGCGTCCGACCCCCCCACGACCGAACCGCCGCCGTCCGAGGGATCGTCGGTCAGCATATCGACCACGACCATCCCCACCGACGGTCCCGCCGTCCGGATCTCTCCGACGACGTGGGAGGCCTTGGTGTGCTCGCCGATGACCAGGGCCCGGTGAAGACACTCCCCGTGGAGACGCCGGGTGCGCAGCCATCGCCGCCACAGCCAGCGGGAACCGAGGAGCAGGGCCAGCCCCAGCGGCAGCGCGACGAAGAGGTAGCCGCGGGAGACGTCCCAGCTGAAGGCGAAGGCCAGGATGGCCAGCAGCCCGAAGACCTGCAGCGTCGCGTCGACGACCCGCCGGTATTCGGTGAGTCCGCTGCCCAGCTGCTTCCAATGCCGACTCCCCCGCACCTGCAGCGCTGCGGACCACAGCACCAGCAGGGCGACGGACACCGTCCAGTGGTCCTTGAGGATGTCCGGGAGCAGCTGGTCCGAAGTGGATACGGCGGTGGAGCCGTCGGAGAAGCGCAGCTGCTGCGAGACCAGCAGCGCCGCGGCGACGACCAGCACATCGGTGATCCACAGGCCGACGGCATAGCGTCGCTGCCAGTGCCGCGTGACTTCGCTGCCGGCCCCGAAGGTATCTTCGGGACCGTTGCGCACCGGAGCTTCCGGCGGTTCCGGACTCGGGCGGACTTCGACCTGACTGTGAGTCAGCTGATCCGTCACAGGCGTCCACCTCCACCGGTCAGCACACCGTCGTCGACCAGGTCGCGAGCGATGGTCGGGACGTCGTCGACCCCGGCCCACCAGGCGCCGAGGAGGATGTCGAAGGACTCGGGCTCGAAGGGGTCCATCCCGCCCGATGGGTAGGGAGTGAGCTCGCCGAACCAGATGCGGCCGTCGACCTGGTAGAGGTCGACGCGCATGAAGTCGAAGTCTCGCCCCAGCTCCTCGGCGGCGGCGATCATCTCTTCCAACCCTTCCGGCGCCGGCCCCGGCGGATGGAGCGGACCGCAGTTGCTGATGTCCAGACTGCGCCAGTCCCGGGTGTAGAAGCGCTCGCCGTCGTCGTCGGTGAACCGTCCCGACATGTGTTCGATGAGCAGGGCCCGGCCGTGGAAGACGAAGAACTTGAAGTCGTCGATGGAGTTCCCCCCGCCGAGATGCTGCTCCACGATCAGCGTCCGCTCCGCCTCTCCGTAGGCCCACTCCCCGACGGCGTGCCGGTCATAGACCTTCAACCACCCCGCAGTGGCCTCATGCAGCTCGTCCGTGGTGGTGGAGCGGTCACCCATGAACACGCGTTTGCTGGAGTGGTTCGGTTTGAGCACCCATCGCTCGGGCAGCTCCGAGACCGGCAGCTCCGAGACGTCGCGCCCGTGCCACAGCGTCTGGGGGACCATCAGGTTCGGGCAGCGCCGGGCGGCGAAGGCCTTCATGCGCAGCTTGTCACAGGTCCACGCGAACCTGTCGTCGCGATCCTGGAGGAGACGCCGGACCAGGAACTCGGAGAAGCGGCTGGGACTGGAGAAGTTGCCCCACCGTCCGAACCGTCGGCGGTACATCAGGTGGCGCAGAAGAGGGTCGGGGACCACGCGCAGGAGCCTGCGGACGTCATCATGCATGGTTGGTCACCTTTCCTGAGTGTCGTGCGGCGTCGGAGGCCGTGACCGGCGACTCCTGCCGCGAGGAGGTGTGGGCGCCCGTTCGGCGATGTCCGATCAGCAGACCGGGGACGACCTGTGCGCACAGCACGCACAGCACCATCGAGGCCGCAGGGGCCGCGGCCCCGAGGCCCAGCGAGAGCCCCAGCAGTGTGACGGGGACGATCAGGACCAGGACCGAGAGGTTCATGGCGGCCTGCTTCCAGAACCCCGAGCGGTCGGTCAGCAGGTTGACCTGGGTGAGATGGGCCGACTGTGCCACCAGTGCCGCGGAGAAGCACACGACTGCGGTCCAGGACAGCTCCAGCTCCGATCGGCTGACGATCGCGGCGACCGGCCGGGCGAAGACGAGATACCCCATCGCCGCCGCGAGGCCGAACCCCACCAGGACCATGTTGGCCCGCAGCCACAGCGTCCTGTCGCCGCCGGCGGCGAAGCGTGGCCAGAACACGGTGGCCGCCATGTACAGCACCGAGAAGATCGGCATGTACAGCTGAAGCCCCAGAGCGTACTCGCTGAGGACCTCCGGCGACGCCGCGGCCGCCAGGACGAAGCGGCCGTGCTGCTCGGCGAGCACCATGCCTGCCGTCGCCAGGACCACCGGAACTCCGCCGAGGAGGAGCGGACCCACCGGCGGTCCCTCCTGAGCACGCAGCAGCCCCCCCGGATGCAGACCCGGGCGGAGCCCGACGGCGTCCGGCTGGCGGAAGGCCGCACGCCAGCACACCAGGAGGAAGACCAGTGAGCCCAAGGGCAGACCCATCGCCAACCACATGGGGGCGACGCCGGCCGATCCGGCCAGGAACACGTAGACCACGTTGCCCAGTGCCGGGACCAGCCCGTAGATGACTACGAGGTCGGACCGGTCCAGCCCGATGAGCACGCGCTCGGCGATCCCTATGGGAAGGCTGAGGAAGAAGACGACGAGGACCACCGTCATGGCGGCGTCGACGTCCGCGGCCAGGGAATCAGGGGCACGGAAGGCCGCCGACCAGGCTCCCGCGAATCCGAGACCGACGGCGACCACGGCCCCGGCGATGCCGATGACCGTCAGGATCTGCACGGTCCGCCGGATCAGCAGCGCCGTCTCCCGGCGTGCGGACGCACCGGCGTCGCGACCCTGGGCCACCGCCCTGGTGACCGCGGCGCCCATGCCCAGATCGGTGAACGGCAGCGCCATCCTGAGCTGGGAAACCAGGGTGATCAGCCCGAAGGCGGCGGCACCGGCATAGTGCATCGTCAGGCCGGCGGCGGTGAGGACCAGAAGCGCCGAGAGCGGCAGCACCGCCAGCCGGAGTCCGGCTGTGCGGAGGAACATGCCGAGCCACGAGCGTTCAGGCATGTCGCCACCGGGAATGGGTCGCCCCGCTGATCCCGACCATGAGGGCCGCAGGGTGGGCCCCGGAGAACACGGCGCCCCAGAGCTTGCGGACGCCGGCCCCCCAGTTCCCGGCCTCGAAGGCGTTCCGTGCGACCACCGAGGCGTTGAAGTCCGCACGGGCCCGAGACGAGACGGGCACCGGGAGCGAATCGATCCAGTCGATGCTGGCTCGCCAGTCCGGACGGCGGGAGACGGATCCCGAGCTGTCCTGGAAGACCCGGACGAGGATGTCGGGCAGGGATCGGAGCTCAGCGCCCTCAGCCTCGACGCGCATGAGCCAGTCCCAGTCCTGGTGGCGCGGCAGCGCCTCGTCCCAGGGAACGCTCAGAGCCCAGTCACGGCTGCACATCAGCGAGGAGGTCTGCATGAATCGGCGCCGGAGCCGAAGGGTCGACCGGTCCAGGACGTAGTCGGCCACGGCACCGCCGGGCTTCTCCGACGTCGCGTCAGCGGCCGCCGATCCCGATGCGGAGGAGTAGAGCTGCTCGGGCACGACCCGGCTCATCTCACCGATCAGCAGGGAACGGGAGCTGACCACGGCACCCTGCTGAGCGTGGGGCAGCTGGGACTCCGACTTCTGGGCGACCCATTCGTCGTCGTCGTCGAGGAAGGCCACGTACGGAGTGTCGGCCGCGAGGACTCCGAGGTTCCGCGCCCGGGCACCGCCCTCGCGGCCTTCGGTCGAGATCAGTCGGTGCGGCATGCCGTCGAGGCGGCGTCGCACCTCTCCCGCGGCGTCCGGATCGTCGAGGACGACCAGCGGCACAGTGGGTTCGGTCTGACGAAGCGCCGATCCCACCGCCCGCTTGAGCGAGAGTCGGCCGACGGTGGGGATGATCGCAGTCACCAGGGGTTCGGTGCTGTTCGGTCCTGTCGTGTTCATGCGGTCCTCCTGGCCAGCAGCGCACGGGCGAGCCGCACGGGTTCGACGAGATAACGTCCGGCGAAGCGTCGCGGATCCGAGGCCAGGCGCCAGGCCCATTCGAATCCCGTACGACCGAGCCAACGCGGCGCAAGCGACTGCGCCCCCGAGATCTGATCCACAGCACCGCCCACGGTCGCGATCACCGGAATCCGAGTCCCGTCCGCCACGGCGACCGCGATGCTCTCCTGAAGCGGCATGCCCATCCCGACGAACAGGACCTGGGGGTCGAAGTCCTGCAGACGCCCCAGGAGCTCCGGGAGCCGCCGCTCGTCCCAGGGGTGGCCCGGGATGCCCAGGTACTCCACGTGGCGGGAGCGACCGGCCATGTGCTCCACCGCCGCCGAGTTGGAGGGCTCGGGCGCTCCCAGGACGGCCACTCGTCGGACGCAGTGGAGACGATCGCACTCACGGATCCAATCCGTGGAGCCGAGCCGATGGGACACCCCCGTCGCCCCCCGACCGGCGAGCATGTCTCCGAGGTTCAGCGCGGCCAGCACCGGCATCCCGTCGATCAGTTTGATGTCGGTGCGCTCGTAGAAGCGGCGGAAGGAGTCGTCCGTGGTGCTCAGGTAGACGGAGTGCAGATTGTGCCCGGCGACCATGAGCCGCCCGCCGTGGTCCACGGCGTCACAGATCTCCGAGAGCAGCTGATCCAACGTCAGCGGTGTCACGTCGATGTCGAACACCGGTACGCGTCGCGTGAGGGTCATCGGTGCGCCCAGTCCTTTCCCGTCCTTCGGCATCAGAGCGTTCTACACACGCTATGGACCGAGCGACGGTTCCGGATCCGTCTTGTCCGAGTTCAGGTGACCGCTACTGAGCGACTCCCGTGGTGTGCCAGTAGTCTCCCCGTGATTCCCAGTGCAGGGTCAGTCGTTGATCAGGCGCCGCAGATCGTGCCGCGAGCCCAGATGAAGCTTCGAGAGGACGTTCGCCACGTGGTACTCCACCGTACGGACCGACACCATGAGTCGACCTGCGATCTCGCGGTTGCTGCCTCCCTGGGCCACGAGCATGGAGATCTCGCGCTCGCGTCCCGTCAGCGGGGCCAGTGCCTCCTGGGCCGAGGCGGTGAGCACGCTCGGGATGCCGACCAGCCGCAGATCGCCGCCCCGGCGGCCGTTCTTCGACATCGGTGCGCGAAGCCGCTGGGCAAGTTCGTCGGCGGTACGGAAGAGCATCGGCTGCCCCCACCGTTCGAACTGGGATGCGGACCAGCTGACCGCATACAGGACGGACCGTCGTTCCTCGGCCTCCGTGCCCGGGGACTGGGCCACCGCGTAGGCCATGTCCACCCCCACCAGAGCGGCGTAGAGGCGGGCGGACCAGACGCCCCAGACCTCCTCCCCCTCACTCGCAGGCCCTTCGCCCCGAAGCGTCGTCCACACGTTCAGCAGATGTCCGAGGGCGTCGTCGGGCCCCTCGCCGGTCAGCGAAAGGAGGCCGGAGAGGTACTCCTCCACACAGGCACGGACCCATCGGACGGTCTTGCGGTCCTCTCGGACCTCCTGGACCAGAGGTCCGATGAGGTGGCCGCGCGAGCTGTGCAGGTAGGCCCGTGCCAGCAGCACCGTGGACCACACCCCTCCGGTCCAATGGTTTCCCCCTCCCCTGACCTTCAGAAGGTGCCGCACCGTGTCCTCGTGGTCCTGACGGGCGATCGCGGACCAGGCCGCCGCATAGGCCTGGGCCACCGTGACCAGCCGCGAAGGCTCACCCTCATCTGCCGTCATGACGGGGTCGGGCCGCCGCTCACCCCGCGCACAGGGGACCAGGTCGACGACGCTGCGCACGTAGGAGCTGAAGTCGTCGCCGATGCTCAGCACGCTCCCCGCCGAGAGCAGGGCCATCTCATGGGCATCGTTCCACCGACCGGCGTGGAAGAGCACCAGGGACAGCCAGATCCGCGCTGAGGTGAAGACCCCCGCGCCCGGTTCCAGGGGAAATCGGGTGACCTCTTGCATGGCGGCGAACCCACCGGCGAGATCACCGGCCCGACAGAGCACGTTGCCCTTCATCAGCAGCAGTATCGCCGTCGGGTAGTCCGGGTCCACCGTCCCGTCCAGACGTGCGATCAGCGCATCCAGCTCATCGATCATGGTCTCGACGGGGAGATGCTCCACCCGGGTGAGCAGGAGCCACATCTCCAACAGCGCCCGCAGCTGGACGGCGGTGCCCCACAACGTCGAGGTCCGGTCGAGCACCGGGATCCCCGACTCATCGCCCCCGCCCTCCATCGCCTCGCGGAGTTCCTCCTCCAGGACGACCAGTGCGCCGATCGTCGGCTGCAGGAACGACTCGAGGTCGACGTCGACCTGGCGGATGCTGTGTGCCGCTGCGATCGCGGACACCGCCTCGGCGTGCACGAGGAGGGTCTTGGTCGGTACCTCGGTGAGGCGTTCCCGACCGGCGAGCAGCCGTTCCGCCCCCTCGATGTCCCCCACCGACATCGCGCGCTGAGCGTGGATCACATCGGTGAGAGCCCCAGGTCTCAGGTGCGGCACCAGACCGGACAGGGTCCAGGTCAGGGTGGTGCTCTTCACGTACAGGGCCAAGAAGGCGAACTCTTCCGCCGTCTCGCCGGTCGGACGGAGATGACATCCAGCTCTGGCCAGCGCGATCGCCTGATCCTTCTCACCGGCGTCCAAGGCACGCTTCGCAGCCTCGATGAGCTCCGACGCACCTTCTGGTCGAGCACCCTCGGCCTCCCGGACGGGGTCCGACTCCAGAAGAGTCGTGGCGGGATACTCCAGGCTCAGGCGTCCGGAACGGGACCGCCACTCGATCAGGCCCGTCTCCAACAGCTCCTCCATGTTCAGCTCTCCGCTGCCGAGGACCTCCCGGATCTCCTCGGCCGAGATCGGCTCGCCGGCGTCGGCGACCAGCGAGATGACTCGGCGGACCTCGGTCGGATAGTCGTCGAGCATGGTGCGCAGGTCGGCCGCCCGACGGTCGAAGGGACCGTCGACTTCGGCCAAGGCGTTGAGGGCGTCGGTCAGCCGGTTCCCCCAGGTTCCGGTGCGTCTGGTCAGGTGGTCGCAGACGAAGGAGACGATCCCGGGGAGCCCGTCGGTGGCCTCCCGGATCACGTCAGCGATCATGGGATCGACGGGCATCCCGGTCTGCGCCTCGAGGTGACGTCGGATGTCCCAGGAGTCCAGCGGGCGCAGCCGCAGCAGCAGACCCTCTGCGGAGGTCTCGGCGAAGCGCGCGAGTCGATTCAGGATCGTTCGTCTTGTCGACCGTGCCGTCAGGACGATGAGCAGGGGCGCAGAGCGCAGGGTGCGCAGGGCGTCGAAGAGGACGTCGGCCGAGAGATCGTCGATCCAATGGAGGTCGTCCAGGAGCACCACCGCCGGGGTCCGCACATCACGCGTCCGCCTCAGCAGGGCCTCGACCTGTTCCTCCGGTCCCGCGCCCGGAGAGGGGGAGACGCCCGATCCGTGGAGCAGCTGCCGGAGGACGAATCCCTCCGAGCTCCTGTCATGCTCCTGCAGATACACGCTCACGCGACCGCGAGAGCTCATGTGGTCGGCCGCGTGGTGCATCAGGGCGGTCTTGCCGACGCCCACAGCACCCTCGATCACGACCAGGCGGGGAGCACGGCGGGTGATGACGTCGGAGACCATCTGTCGCAGGCGCAGCCCCTCGGTCTCACGACCGATCAGTACGGGCCGATCCGACATGGATGTCTCCTCCTCCGCCGGCTTCCGGGGTCCGGCCCCGCTGATGTGGTCCTCCGGATGCCGGTGTCCGTTCCTCCCACCAGGCACATCCCCTTCCGTGCGGGGGGAATGATAATTCTCAGGCAGGCGCCAGATACTGTCCAGTATCTCATTCGGTTGAGACATGACGGCCCGCACAATCCTCGGCGAGGACGACGCTATAGCTGTGGAACAATGCGATCACGTGACCCGCCGATCAGTGCGGCCGTCAGCTGCGGGGATCCACCCGCGGGGGGTCCTCCATGCGGAGCAGCTCACGCAGTTCCCGACGGGAGTCCAGAGAGAGCTTCGCGAGGACGTTGCTCACGTGGAACTCCACAGTGCGGACTGAGAGGACCAGGCGTTCGGCCACCTCACGATTCGTCCGGCCCTCCGCCACGAGGACGGCGATCTCGGCCTCTCGGTCGGTCAGGCTCGCCGTCGTCCCGGCCCTCGTGGTGAGGCCGCGCGTACCCGCGGACACGCGACGACGAGGCGCCTCGACCGGGCCACGACGTGCCGGATGACGCAGCACTCGGGCCAACAGTTCGGCCTGACGCACCAGAGGCGTCGAACCCATCTCGAGGAAGAGCATCGCAGCCCAGTCCACCAATGCGAGGGCCGCCGTCCTGGTGTCCTGGTCGACGGCGTGGAGGTCGGACGCCGTGGCATGACCGATGTCCAGGGCGAGCAGCCCCCGCTGGATGCGCAGCGCCCCGCCCTCATCAGCACGGCCGCCCCCCGTCACTCGCAGGCGAGGTCTCGCTATACCGTCCAGGGAGGCCAGAGCCGAGTGGAGCGACCGTCGTGCGGCTGCGAAGTCCTCCCGCGCGAAGGATTCCATACCGGTCACATAGGCCTCTACGAAGTCACCCAGGCCCGGGGACCATTCCCTGCGTGATCGGACGGTCGCCAGAAGCTCGGTGAAGCCCGCGGCACTGCGGGTGTGCCCGAGGGACCGTCCGAGCATGACCTCGGCGGTGTACCCGCGGGAGACCAGCGACTGCTCCGCGATGAGACCGGCCAGGCATGCCGCCGCACGGCTGTGGTCTTCCTCGGCCGTCGCCCGCCACGCCTCGCCCAGTCGCTGCCCCGCCCGCACCATCGAGTTGGGCTCGCGGACGTCCGGAGGATGGGCACCGCCGACGAAGTCGGATGCACAGAGAGTGCCCCTGGCTCCCGGCACGAGCCGCAGAGCCCAGTAGGCCGACGGCCCCATCTCGTCGTCGCTGACGGCCAGGGTCATACCCGCGGCGGCTTCGGCCTGTGCGGCCGCCTCATCCCATCGGCCCGCGTCGAAGAGCACGTACGTCAGGTGGATCCTGGCCAGGGCCACCACCCGAGGGTCCCGGCTGGCCCAGGTCGTCGTCGCCTCTACGAGGTCGGTGTGTGCGCCCTCCATCTCCCCTGCGGTCCGGTGCACGACGGCGCGGGCGACGAGCAGCATGGCCCGGATGTGGTCGGCGCCGCCGACGTCGGCGATGCCTCGGAGCAGGCCCCCGACGGCCTGGGCGAAACCCTGGTGCCCGAGCTCGTCGAGGTCGAGCATCAGCAGCCACAGCCTCAGACCGGTCAGCAGGCACCGACGCTCGGCATCGAGCACACCGTCCGGGATCAGACCCGCGAGATCCTCGGCTCCCGGCCCGAGTCCCCGCTCAGGACGCTCCAGCTCAGCGACTACTCGAGACACGGGCCGGCGCAAGGAGTCCAGGCCTCCCCGCAGGTTCGCCGTCCTAGCGGTCTGCAGCACGGTGTCGGCGAAGCAGAGCAGTGTGGCGGTCCAGCAGTCCCTCAGGACTTCCTCCTCCATGAGCACGCTGACGGCCCCGTCGAAGTCTCCGGACTGCAGATGGTCTCGGGCCTGACTGCTCCTGCGCAGCAGGTGGGGCACCGGGCCGCTCTCCTCCCACGCGGCGACCATGTCGAGGTCGGGGTGCACTCCGACCCGCATCGCACAGAACGCCGCGGCGACGACGGTGGCCGGAGATCGGCTGAGTTCGAAGAGCGTGTCCGACAGGCCGACCGCATCGAGGCGTCGGCCCGCGGCCTGGGCCCCGTACACCGCACCGCGCAGCTCCTCGACCACTCGTCCGTGGTCCGCCGTGGTGAGGTCCCAGAGGGCCGCGCGGGCGCGATGAGATCCGGCGGTGACCCCCATCTCGCCGTCCGCGAGTCCTCCGAGCACATGGACCGCGGTCTCCCGGTCGAGCGCCTCGGCCACCGACCGTGCCCGATATCCGGGGCTGAGGACGAATCGTCCGCTGCGTTCGTCTTCGCACAGCATCGGTGAACCGCGCAGTTCGTCGAGCTCGGCCTCTCCGCTGCGGGTGATCCGCCGGATCTCGCGGAACGAGAGGGGGTGGGCCGCCAGGGCGACGGCCGCTGCAGCATCGACGACGTCGGGGGAGGACTCTGTGAGCATCTGGGACATCGCGGCCCGCTGATCGCGGACGGGACCGGCTCCGCGGTGCAGCTGCGCCAGAGCGTCGCGCAGCCGTCGGCCGCTGGTGAACGACGAGGTGCCGCGGAGCTGAGCGAGGATGTGATGGACGAACCCCGGGAGCCCGCCGGTCTCCGCCCTCACCTGCGCGGCGACCTCCTGGCCGACGGGCAGTCCGGTCGCCTCGCTGAGCAGGGCGCGCACCTCTGCGGTGGTGAACTGCTCCATCCGGATGCGTTCACCCTCCGCCGAGGCTTCGGCCAGACGACAGAACCGGCGGATCTCCGGGCGTGAGGGTTCCCGCAGGGTGACGATGCTCAGGAGCGGCACCTGTTCGATCTCCCGGTACATCTCATAGATGACCCGGGCGGAGAGCGGGTCCAACCAGTCCAGGCCCTCGATGATGATGGCCGACGGCACGTCGACGGCTGCGATCTGCTCATCCAGGCGGTGCCTCAGGAGCACCGCGGAGGCCTCCCCCGACTCGTCATCGGCGAACTGGGCCGCCGCCGCGCGCGGCAGCAGACGCTGCGCGCCGTAGCCCTGACGCTCGAGGTCCTCCGGGTCGAGATGGACGGTGCGCCGCCGCATCTCGGGCATGTGTCGAGCCGCCTCCTGCACCAGAGCCGTCTTGCCCACGCCGGGAGGGCCCTGGACCACGACCAGACGAGCTTCGCCGAAGACCCGGACATCGTCCGCACAGCGGATCAGCGTGTCGAACTCGTCCCTCCGCCCCAACAGCGGCTTCATCGACACGTCGTCATCCTCCCTTCGGCAGGGACGGGCTGTACGGGCCCGGCGCGCGCACCGACGAACAGTCGCGTGTCACTCCAGTATGACCCACGACGGCACCAGGCGCCCCCGAAGAATCCGGCCGATCTCTCAGCACGGCGCCCACGACTTTCAGACACGTGTCAGGCCGCCCCGACTCAGTTCTGAGTCGGGGCGGCCTGACACGGTCACGAGCACGCCGGAAGGATCCGGATGCCGGAACCTCAGATGTTGAAGCCGAGGGCGCGCATCTGCTCGCGCCCGTCCTCGGTGATCTTCTCCGGGCCCCACGGCGGCATCCACACCCAGTTCAGACGCCATTCGTCGACCATGGTGCCGACCTGCTGTCCGACCTGGTCCTCCAGCACGTCGGTCAGAGGACAGGCCGCGGTGGTCAGCGTCATGTCGATGATGAGTGCGCCGTCCTCGGCGTAGTTCAGGCCGTAGAGCAGGCCGAGATCGACGATGTTGATCCCGAGCTCAGGGTCGATCACGTCCTTCAGCGCCTCTTCGACGTCCTCGAGCGGAGCCCTCTCCGAAGTGGTCGTATCGGTCATCGGTGCATCTCTCCTTCCTGCCCCGTCCTGCACGTGGCAGCTGATCCTCACGCGCGGACCGCGCTGAGGAACCGGTCGTAGCCTTCGGCCTCGAGCTCGTCGGCGAGCTCCGGTCCGCCCTGCTCGGCGACCTGACCGTCGACGAACACGTGCACCCGATCAGGCTTGATGTAGTTGAGGATCCGCGTGTAGTGGGTGATCAGAAGCGTACCCATCCCATTGGTCTCATGGGCACGGTTCACGCCCTCGGACACCACTCGCAGGGCGTCGATGTCGAGTCCGGAGTCGGTCTCGTCGAGGACGGCGATCTTCGGCCTGAAGAGCTCCATCTGCAGGATCTCCACACGCTTCTTCTCACCGCCGGAGAATCCTTCGTTCACGTTGCGGTTGGCGAACTCGGCGTCGATCTTCAGCTTGTCCATCGCCTCCCGGACGTCCTTGGTCCAGGTGCGCAGCTTCGGGGCCTCGCCGTCGATGGCGGTCTTGGCCGTACGGAGGAAGTTGGTCATGGTCACACCGGGCACCTCGACCGGGTACTGCATGGCCAGGAACAGGCCGGCTCGTGCCCGTTCGTCGACCTCCATCTCCAGAACGTCCTCACCGTCGAGGGTGATGGAGCCGGAGGTGACCTCGTAGGCCGGGTGGCCCGCGATGGTCGAGGCCAGGGTGGACTTGCCGGAGCCGTTGGGACCCATGATGGCGTGGATCTCGCCGGAGTTCACGGTCAGGGAGACGCCCTTGAGGATCTCCTTCGGGCCGTTCTCGGTCTCGATCTGCGCGTGCAGGTCCTTGATCTCAAGCGTAGACATGGTCTGTGTCGAATCCTTTGCTGATGCGAAGATTGGTGCCGGTTCGTCGGCGGGGTCTGATGTCGTGGGGCTCTGTGCGGCGGGTCAGAAGCCGGAGATCTGCAGCTCCGCCTCGAGTGCGTCTCGGAGCGAGTCCTGGATCTCCTCCACGTCGATCTTCTGGACGATCTCGTTGAGGAAGCCCCGGACCACCAGCTGGCGCGCCTCCTTCTCCGGGATGCCCCGGGCCATGAGGTAGAACAGGTGGTTCTCGTCGAAGCGTCCGGTCGAGGAGGCGTGGCCCGCACCCTCGATGAGACCGGTCTCGATCTCCAGATTGGGCACCGAGTCCGCGCGCGCACCGTCGGTGAGCACCAGGTTCTGGTTCTTCTCGTAGGAGTCGGTGCCCTCGGCCTCCTTGCGGATGAGGACGTCTCCGACCCACACGGTGCGTGCGGTCTCGCCCTGCAGGGCACCCTTGTAGAGGACGTTCGAGGAGTTCCGCGGCGTGTTGTGGTCCACGAAGGTGCGGTGCTCGATGTGCTGTCCGGAGTCGGCGAAGTACAGGCCGTACATCTCGGCCTCGGCGCCCTCCGCCGCATAGCGGAAGTTGGTGTTGAGCCGGACGACGTCACCGCCGAGGGAGACGCTGATGTGCTTGTAGCTGGCGTCCTTCCCGACCTCGGCGTCGTGCTGACCCAGGTGCACCGCGTCGTCGTCCCACCGCTGCAGCGAGATCACGCTGACCGAGGCACCCTCGGCGACCTTGGTCTCCACATTGCCGTTGAACGCGGCGCTGCCGCGGTGCTCGATCACGAACACGGCGCGAGCGTTGGGCTCGGCCTCCAGGACCATGTGGCTGTTCGCCCGTGCTCCGGCCTGCCGACCCGTGACGTCGATCCGGATCGGTTCGGCGACCTCGGTGCCGGCGGCGATCTTCACGTGGAGGGCCTGGTCCACCCGGCTGTACGCCACGGCCGCGGCCCGGTCGGCCGGCTGGAGCACCGTGCCGCGGGGGGCCTGGCCGTGGGCCAGGGTGGAGACCTCCACACCGGAGAGGCCTTCGGTGACCCGGTAGTCCACCGGCTCCCCGTCGGTGCCGGCGTCCTCCGTCGGAGCGTCGCTGAGCACGGCGCTGAGCTTCTTGAGCGGCGTGAAGCGCCACTCCTCCTCGGTCCCGGTCGGCTCGGGAAAGCCGGCGACGTCGAAGCCGGTGTGCCGATTCGCGCGGGATCCGGCGCCCGCCGTGACCTCGCGGGACTCGCCGAGTCCGCCGTGGCTGTGCTCCTCGGCCGTGTTGGTCTCGGCGGCGAGGTTCTCGCCCTCTTCAGTGAAGCCGGGGATGGAGATGCGGCGTTCGCCGACCTCCACTCCGGCGACTGCCTCCTTGGAAGGAGTATCGGTCATCGTGGTGTTCTCTTCCCTGTTCTTCGTCTGGT
This sequence comes from Nesterenkonia marinintestina, assembly GCF_025420485.1. GTDB lineage: Bacteria > Actinomycetota > Actinomycetes > Actinomycetales > Micrococcaceae > Nesterenkonia > Nesterenkonia marinintestina. Next base: position 40,036 of record NZ_JAOEFD010000001.1, read on the forward strand.
GGCCGTGTGGTCGTCGGGGGACGGTCAGCCGACCGACCCCTCCATCTGCAGCTCGATCAGTCGGTTGAGCTCCACGGCGTACTCCATGGGCAGCTCCCGGGCGATGGGCTCGATGAAGCCGCGCACGATCATCGCCATCGCCTCGTCCTCGGCCATGCCGCGGGACATCAGGTAGAACAGCTGCTCCTCGGAGACCTTGGACACCGTGGCCTCATGCCCGAGGGTGACGTCGTCCTCCCGGATGTCGATGTAGGGGTACGTGTCGGTCTTCGAGATCGTGTCGACCAGCAGCGCGTCGCAGACCACGGAGTTGGCCGCACCGGCCGCATTCTCGTTGATCTGCACGAGACCCCTGTACGAGGCCCGTCCACCGGAGCGTGCCACCGACTTCGAGACGATGGAGCTCGAAGTCCTCGGCGCCATGTGGACCATCTTCGAGCCCGTGTCCTGGTGCTGGTTCTCACCGGCGAAGGCCACCGACAGGGTCTCGCCCTTGGCGTGCTCACCGGTGAGGTAGACCGCCGGGTACTTCATGGTCACCTTGGAACCGATGTTGCCGTCGATCCACTCCATGGTTCCGCCGGCGTCGACGACGGCCCGCTTGGTGACCAGGTTGTACACGTTGGTCGACCAGTTTTGGATGGTCGTGTACCGCACACGGGCGTTCTTCTTGACCACGATCTCCACCACAGCCGAGTGCAGCGAGTCCGAGTCGTAGATCGGTGCCGTGCAGCCCTCGATGTAGTGGACGTAGGAGTCCTCGTCGGCGATGATCAGCGTCCGCTCGAACTGACCCATGTTCTCCGTGTTGATCCGGAAGTAGGCCTGCAGCGGGATCTCCACGTGCACGCCCTTGGGGACGTAGACGAAGGAGCCTCCGGACCACACCGCGGTGTTCAGTGCCGCGAACTTGTTGTCACCGACCGGGATGACCGAGCCGAAGTACTCCTCGAAGAACTCCGGGTGCTCCTTCAGCGCGGTGTCGGTGTCCATGAAGATGACGCCCTGAGCCTCGAGGTCCTCACGGATCTGGTGGTAGACGACCTCGGACTCGTACTGGGCGGCCACTCCGGCCACCAGGCGCTCCCGCTCGGCCTCCGGGATGCCGAGCTTCTCGTAGGTGTTGCGGATGTCCTCCGGGAGGTCCTCCCAGGTCCGCGCCTGGCCCTCGGTGGAGCGGACGAAGTACTTGATGTTGTCGAAGTCGATCTCCGAGAGGTCGGCGCCCCAGGTCGGCATGGGCTTGCGCTCGAAGTACTTCAGACCCTTCTTGCGCATCTTCAGCATCCACTCCGGCTCGTCCTTCTTGCCGGAGATGTCCTCGACGACATCGGTGTTCAGGCCGCGCTGGGCCTGGGATCCGGCCTCGTCGCTGTCGTGCCAGCCGTACTCGTACGCGCCGATCGCGTTGAGCTCCGGATTCTTCTCGAGGATCTCGGAGATCACGCCCGGGTCCTCCGTGCGGGGAATCTGTTCCGTCATGACAACCTCTCTTGTTGACGCGGGGAGATGATGATTCGTCGGCGTCCGACGCCGGGCACGCTGTCCGGTCCGGCGCGGCGGTCTTCTGTGTCCGGAGCGGAGCCGCTGCGGCGCCGCCCCTCCTCCGCGGCGAGCCGTTCGCGGCCCACCGGGACGTGTGTGGTGCAGACGTGCGCTCCCCCGGCCTGGGTGGAGAGCCGCCTGACGTCGACGTCGAGCAGACGTCCGATCATCTCTGTCTCCACCTCGCAGAACACCGGATGGGCCTCCGCTATTTCACGGATGGGGCAGTGGCCCTGGCACAGCTGGGTGGAGCGCATCGCCAACTGCGGGGCGTCTCGGCCCACATGGCGGGTGAATCCGGCGAAGCCGCGGTCGGCGAGCAGTCGTGCCAGCAGGTCGGTGCGATCGTCGAGGTCCTCGACCGCACGGAGCTGCGGCCCGCAGGTCTCCTCGAAGTCGGCGAAGTAGACCTGGGCCAGGGAACGAGCCCCGTCGTCCTCAGAGGTCCCACGGTCGCCGTCGCGGGCCCCCAGCAGGTCCAGGGCTCGGCGGGCCAGCGTGAGGTAGTCGTCCCCGAGCACGTCCTGACCGCGCTGGGAGATGACGTAGCGCCGCGACGGCCGACCGGCGCCCCGGCTGCGGGAGCTGACCTGCTTGACCTCCACGATGCCCTCCTGGGTCATCGCGTCCAGGTGGCGCCGGACGGCGGCGGCGGTGATGTCGAGGCGACGTCCGAGGGCGGCCGCACTGATCGGGCCCTCCTCGACGACGAGCTGGATGACCCGCTCGCGCGTGGACTGCTCCGCCTCACGACCGAGGTCCTCGCGATCGGCGTCGCCCGCCTCGGATCGCGCGGAGGACGTCGCGCCGTTCGAATACATGACTCCATCATGTCCTAATCGGAGGGCAGGCTTCCAGTAAGGTTCCCCTGCCCCACGCCTGCCCAGGGGCCTCGGCCCTCAGGCGGATCACGCCCGGGAGCGCCGCGCAATCGGCGGCCCGAGGCCGCGGGGCGACTGTAGAATGGGCCGGTGCCTCCGAACCCCCTGTGCCTCAGCATGCGCGATGTGCGCTACGCCGTCGGCGCCGCAGGCTCGGGGTCCGGAGTCCGGGAGATCCTCCACGGTGTGGACCTGACGGCGCGCTGCGGAGAGGTCACCGTACTGCTGGGACCGAACGGCGCGGGGAAGACCACGACGCTGGGGTGCGCCCAGGGACTGCTGAGACCCTCGCACGGCACGGTGCGGCTCCTCGACGAACATCCCTACCGGGCCGGGGCCGGCCTGCGGGCCCGCGTCGGCGTCATGCTGCAGGACGGAGGCCTTCCCCAGTCCGTCCGTCCTCGGACGCTGCTGCATCACGTCGCCCGCCTCCATCGGAACCCCTGGCCGGTGGACGACCTGGTCGCACGGCTTGAGATGGACTCCTTCGTCGACACCGCACCGCGGCGCCTCTCCGGGGGTCAGCGCCAACGGGTCGCCCTCGCCGCCAGTCTGGTCGGCCGACCCGAAGCGGTCTTCCTGGACGAGCCCTCGGCCGGCCTCGACCCACAGTCCCGCCGGATGGTCTTCGAGCTGATCGAGGAGCTTCGACGACGGGGGCTGGGTATCGTTCTGACCACGCACCTGCTGGAGGAGGCCCAGCGGCTCGCCGACGTCGTCCACATCCTCAAGGACGGCCGGGTGGTGCGCAGCGGCACGGTCGCCGAACTCACCGGAGGCGACCACGAACGGCGACTGTCCTTCGTCCTTCCGCGCACCCTGACCGCTGAGGAGCTCAGCGCCGCACCGGCGACCCTGGACCGCCGGGACGGAAACCGTCCCGGCGCCCGATGGACCGCACGCGGGGTCTCGACCCCGGCGGACCTGAGCGCGCTCACCACCTGGTGGGAGCACATCGACATGATGCCCGGTGAGGTCAGCTTCGAGTCACGGTCCCTGGAGGACGTCTTCTGGGAGGTGTCAGCCTCATGACGACTCCGACCCGCCTCCGCTCCGAACCTGCCCAGGAGCCCCCGATCTCCCGGCCGGCCCCGCTGGCACGTCGCGTCCTGGCGCACGGCTTCTATGAGACCGGCAACGTCCTGCGCAACGGCGAGCAGCTGCTGGTCTCACTCATCCTGCCGATCCTCGTGCTGTTCGGCGCGCATCGGCTCGACCTGCTCTCCGGCGCCGACGTGCCGGGGATCGACCTCATCACCCCCGGTGTGCTCGCACTGGCGGTCATGGCCTCGGCGTTCACCGGGCAGGGCATCGCCACCGGATTCGAGCGTCAGTACGGAGTCCTGGCCTACCTCTCGACCACGCCCCTGGGTCCGGTCGGCCTGATCCTCGGAAAGGCCGTGGCCGTGATGGGCGTGGTCCTCCTGCAGCTGCTGGTGATCGGTGCGGTCGGACTGGCCCTGGGATGGTCGCCGGAGCCCGGAGGGCTGATCTGGCTGGTCCTGGGGCTGGTCACGGGAGCCGCCGCGTTCACGGCGCTGGGACTGCTGCTGGCCGGCACCGTCCGCGCGGAGGCCACGCTGGCGGTGACCAACGTCGTCTGGGTGCTGCTGGGGGCCGTGGGAGGCAGCGTCTTCCCCCTGTCCCACGACGGCGCCGGCGCCCTGCTCCTGGCTCTCCCCTCGGCGGCGCTCGGCGAGACGCTGCGCACCGCCGCGATGACCGGCGCCGCCGCGCCGATCCCCCTGCTCATCCTGGCGGGCTGGACGATGCTCGCCGTCCTCGCTGCACGAAGGTGGTTCCGATGGCGATGAACTCCCCCGCACCCCGCTCATCCGACACAGCCCGCTCCGCCGACCGCACCGGCGGCCTCCTCGGAGCTGTGATGCCCGACAGGATCACGCGCTGGACCCGGCTGATCGCCCTGCTGACGCTGATCAGCAACACCGGCATCATCCTCACCGGCGGTGCCGTGCGGCTGACGGCCTCCGGGCTGGGATGCCCGGAATGGCCCCGCTGCACCCCCGAGTCATGGACCTCCACGCAGGAGATGGGCATGCACGGGGCGATCGAGTTCGGCAACCGCCTGCTGACGTTCGTGCTGGTCGTCATCTCCATACTCATGTTCCTCGCCGTCGTCCGGCTCTGGACCAGCCACCGCAGCCTGGTGGTGATGACCCTGCTCGTCGTCGCCGGCATCCCGGTCCAGGCGCTCATCGGCGGGGTCACCGTGTGGACGGACCTCAATCCGTGGGTCGTCGGCCTGCACTTCATCGTCTCCGCCGGCCTGGTGATGGTCGCGACCATGCTGCTGGCGCGCGTCTCCCTGGAGCTCCGTGCCGGCGGACGCACCGGAGTCCCCCTCGTCGACGGTGAGACCGATGCGGTCTCCCGCTCCATGGCCTCGGCCGTCCTCCTCACCGCTGCGGCGGCGGTGATCCTCGGGACCATCGTCACCGGTACCGGTCCGCACGCCGGGGACCCGATCGCCCCGCGCCACGAGTTCACCCCCGAGCTGGTCACCCGGCTCCACGTCGTGCCCGTATGGGTGCTGTGCGCCGCACTGGTGGTGCTGGTGCTCCGCCAGATCCGACTGCGCACCTCGTCCCGCCAACGCTCCGCCGTCCTGCTCACGGTGCTGGCCGTGGTGGCCCAGGGTGTGATCGGCTACGTCCAGCACTTCACCGGACTGCCCCTGCTGCTGGTCTGGCTGCACATGCTGGGCTCGGCGCTGGTGGTGATCACTGCGACCATGGTCTGGGACCGCTACCGGGCCGGATATACGACCCGCGGGCTCGACGGCGCCGCGGCGGCGCCGAGGACGACGGCGACGTACGCCCCACACGGATCCGGGGACTGACCCCTCTCCGGCTCAGTCTTCGTCCTCGTCCGCGGCTTCCTCCTCGGCTTCGTCCTCGCCTTCGCCCGTGTCGTCGAACACGGTGAGGCTGCCGGCATAGTCCGCGACCCACACCGTCTCCGTGGTGGGTTCGTAGGTCACGCCGACCGGCATGCCGCCGGTGGTTTCGCGCTGGATCTCCTCCATGGTCTCGGCGTCGAACTTGGAGACGGTGTCCTCGTCGTAGTTGACCACGTAGAGCGCGGTGCCGTCGGCCGAGATCGCCATGGACCGCGGCTCCTGCCCGGTGGTGACCTCATCCACGACCTCACCTGACGCGGGATCGATCTTCAGCAGTCGGTCGGCTCCGGCGACGGTGAGGTACATGGCCTCACCGGACTCGTCGAGCACCAGGTGGCGCGGCCGCTCGCCCGTGGTGAACGCCACCTCCGACTCACCGCTGTCGAGGTCGACACGGTAGACCTCGTCCGCGTACATGGCGGTGACGTAGGCGGTGGTCTGGTCGGGCAGGACGACGATGCCCCGCGGCATGGAGTTCAGGGGGATCTGTTCGGTCTCCCGGGCCGTCTCCGTGTCGACGACCGAGAGCGAGCGGTCGCACCAGTTCGAGACGAGCAGCGTGGAGTCGTCGGGGCTGAGGGCCACGTACTTGGGCACGCGACCCACCTCGATGACCTGGTCCCAGTCCTCCTCCTCGACGGAGTACCGGTAGACCACCGACTCGGCGATGGCCTCGCCCGAGGCGCAGTCGTCCTCCGCCGGGGCACCGACTCCGGTGAGCTGGTACTGGGAGACGTAGGCGTACTGCCCGTCGGAGGTCCAGACGGCCTCCACCGGGGCGCCGGTGATCTCTCCCGAGACGTCCTCCACATCGAAGTCGCCGGCGTCGACGGTGTCGTCCAGGGTCTGAGTCAGCTCACGGGACTCGGCGTCGTAGAGGGTGACGGTGTGGCGATACATCATGTTGTTCGCGATGACCGTGCCGTCACCGCTGGCGACGACCGACTTCGGACTGATGTCCCCGGTGACGGTCTCCGCATGCGACATCCGGGTCTCGGCGGAGGCGGGGCCCTCGGGCCCGTCGCTCTCATCCTCGCCCTCGTCGTCGTGAGCGGACTGGTCGTCCTCCTCAGACTGCTCGGCAGAAGACTCCGCCGCCTCGTCGGAGCCGCCCTGATCCTCGGACTCCTGCCCGTCGGCGTCATCGGGCTCCGAGGCCGCGTCCTCGTCCGAGCCCCCTCCGCCGCAGGCGCTCAGCACCAGCGCGGCTGCCGCGGCGACCGTCGCGGCCGAGGTCAGCACGCCGGCCCGAGGCCGACCTTGCACTGATGCGACGCCGTCCCCGATGCGCCGCGCGACTTCCCGTCCCATGCCCCGCCCCCGTCCTCGCCCGCGCGAGCCGCAGGCCCGCGCCGGTCACATGCCGTCCCACGCCCCCGCGTCGTCGCCCCGGCGCCGTGGACGGCCGATATGTCAGGAGTGAGTCTATGCGCAGACGCTGTCGATGCCCAGAGGGCGACGACGGCGCATCACATGCGGATCTCCATAGTCCCGGCGGCACGGTCGTGGAGGCACCTGCCGTCCGGGGCGGGGATCAGCGCCGGGATGACCAGCAGGAGCAGACCGGTGCGTACGGCGGCCCAGAGCGGTCCGGGCACACGGTGTCCGCGGACCACCTGGATCCGCACCAGCCGCTTCCCGATGGTCACACCGAGCAGGCCGATGAGGATGATGTGCATCGCGACGAACAGGATGAGCGTCGCGATGGGGTCGCCCTCGAAGAAGCCCGCGGAGATGAGCATCGCGAGGCCCCAGTCGATGAGCAGGGCGAGGACCCGGCGTCCGAAGCCGGTGATGCTGCCGGGCCCGGTCTCCGGCAGGCCCAGCCGCTGACCGGGCCAGGCGTCGCCGAGGTCTCCGGAATCGCGGGAGGGATCGTCTCGGGTGGGCACGAAGACCAAGCCTACTGCGCCGCGTGCGGGGATCGTCGCTGTTGTTACACGCCTGAAACATCAGCGTCACGGTGCTGAAACGGGATTCTCGATAGTCTGGAGGACAGTGGGCGACGCCCCGGCGACGTCCTTCACTGACGATCACACGAGGAGCAGAACACATGTTCAGCAGCCCTGACGAAGTCCTGAAGTTCATCCAGGAGGAGGACGTGAAGTTCGTGGACGTGCGGTTCACGGACCTCCCCGGCAGCCAGCACCACTTCAACGTGCCGGCCAAGACCGTCGACGAGGACTTCTTCGAGGACGGCCAGCTGTTCGACGGCTCCTCGATCCGCGGGTTCCAAGGCATCGCCGAATCCGACATGCAGCTGATCCCGGACGTCGCCACGGCGTTCGTCGACGAGTACCGGGTCGAGAAGACCCTGGCCATGAACTTCTCCATCGTGAATCCGCGCACCGGGGAGCCGTACCACCGCGACCCGCGGGGCATCGCGCAGAAGGCCGAGGAGTACCTGGCCTCCTCCGGCATCGCCGACACCGCCTTCTTCGCACCCGAGGCCGAGTTCTTCCTCTTCGACGACATCACGTGGCGCTCCTCCCCCCAGGAGTCGTACTACTCCATCGGTGCGGTCGAGTCCGACGGCGGCCCCGACGAGACGCTGACCGGCCAGAGCCTGGGCCACAAGCTCGCCGTCAAGGGCGGGTACTTCCCCGTGTCCCCCCAGGACAAGTCCTCCGAGGTCCGCGACGCGATCTGCATGGCGCTCGACCGCGCCGGACTCGAGGTCGAACGGTCCCACCACGAGGTCGGCGCCCCGGGTCAGCAGGAGATCAACTACAAGTTCAACACCCTGGTGCACTCCGCCGACGACCTGCAGAAGTTCAAGTACATCGTGAAGAACACCGCCCTGGAGTTCGGCAAGTCCGCCACGTTCATGCCGAAGCCGGTCTTCGGCGACAACGGTTCCGGCATGCACTGCCACCAGTCGCTGTGGAACGACGGCGAGCCCCTGTTCTACGACGAGAAGGGCTACGCGAACCTGTCCGACACCGCCCGCTGGTACATCGGCGGCCTGCTGAAGCACGCCTCCGCCGTGCTGGCGTTCACCAACCCGACGGTGAACTCGTACCGCCGTCTGGTCAAGCACTTTGAGGCACCAGTCAACATGGTCTACTCGCAGGGCAACCGCTCGGCCGCGATCCGCATCCCGATCACCGGGTCGAACCCGAAGGCAAAGCGCCTGGAGTTCCGTGCCCCGGACGCCGCGTCGAACCCGTACCTGGCGTTCGCCGCCCAGCTGATGGCCGGCCTCGACGGCATCCGCAACCGCATCGAGCCGGCGGAGCCGATCGACAAGGACCTCTACGAGCTGCCGCCGGAGGAGGCCGCAGACATCCAGAAGGCCCCGGGAACGCTCGACGAGGCGCTCGAAGCACTGGAGGAGGACTACGAGTTCCTCCTCGAGGGCGACGTGTTCACCGAGGACCTGATCCGCACCTGGATCGAGTACAAGCGCGAGGAGGAGATCCTCCCGCTGAACCTGCGTCCGAACCCCTACGAGTTCGAGCTGTACTACAGCATCTGATCCCTCATACCGGCAGGTTCCGGCACCCGGTCCGGCACACAGGCCCCCGCTCCGAATGCGACTCGGAGCGGGGGCCTGTTCCGTCCTTCATCGGAGTGAGGCCGAGAGGGCGCACCCCGGGGCGTCGGAATGACGACCGCCGACCCCGCGTTGCACCGAAGGTCCCCGTCGCGGCCGCCGCGACCCTCCCGACCGCTCTGGAGCGTGATCCCCCGTGCCGGCAACCCGTCCGCTGTCGCTGCTGGACCTGGCCACCGTCCGTTCAGAGGACACCATCGCGGAGGCGTTCGACCGCAGCCGCCGACTGGCCCGGACCGCCGACGGGCTCGGCTACACCCGAATCTGGTTCGCCGAGCACCACAACATGCCCCACATCGCGTCCTCGGCCACCGCACTGATGATCCAGCACATCGCCGCGGCCACGGAGAACCTGCGGGTCGGCGCCGGCGGCATCATGCTCCCCAACCATGCGCCGCTGACCGTCGCCGAGCAGTTCGGCACCTTGGAGACCCTCTTCCCCGACCGGATCGACCTCGGCCTCGGACGTGCCCCCGGCACCGATCCGCCCACCATGCGCGCGCTGCGACGCGACGGCTCCGAGGCGCAGCACTTCGAACAGGACGTCCTCGAACTCAACGGCTACCTGAGCGGCTTCTCCAGGATCCCCGGCGTCAACGCCTACCCGGGGCTGCGCACCCACGTGCCCCTCTACATCCTGGGCTCCTCACTGTTCGGCGCACAGCTCGCGGCCAAGCTCGGGCTCCCCTACGCCTTCGCCTCGCACTTCGCACCGCAGATGCTCTCCGAGGCCGCCCAGTCCTACCGGGCACACTTCGACGCGAGCAACAGCCTGCTCGGGCCCGACGCCGAACCGCACTTCATCGCGGCGGCCAACGTCGTCGCCGCCGACGAGGAGGAGGCCGCGCTCGACCAGCGGCGGCGCGCCGAGGACGGATGGATCCGTGCCATGCTGGGCCGCGGACGCCGTCTGAGCGACGAGGACGTCACCGCTCTGCGTGACCACCCGGCCGGACAGCAGGTGCTCGGCATGCTCTCCGAGACCTCGGCCGGCACCGCGGACCAGGTGACCGCCTGGCTCGACGCGTTCGGCGACCGGGTCGGGGCCGACGAACTGATCCTCGTCAACCTCGCTCCGGAGGAGCAGGCCAAGCACCGAACCCTGGAGCTGCTCGCCCCGGTGCCGCAGCCTCAGTCGACCTCACCGTAGAAGAGGCGCTCATAGACCTGGCGGCATCGACGAGTCGTGCGCAGATAGTGCTCCTCGAAGGTCGCCGCTCCCCCGGCGCCGAATCCGCACCACCTCGCGACGGCCTCCAGATCCCGACGCGACGACGGCAGGACGTCGGAAGTCTTCCCGGTCCAGATCTTGACCGCGCTGCGCACCCGGGTGCACAGACGCCACGCGTCGGCGAGCGTCTCGGCGTCCTCGGCGGCGACGAGCTCCATCTGCACCATCGCCTCCAGAGCCGGCAGGGTCGACGGCGTACGGAGCTCGGGGTACTCCTCCGCGTCCTCGAGCTGGATCAGCTGCACCAGCCACTCGACGTCGGAGAGCCCGCCGCGGCCCAGCTTCACATGCCGCGACGGGTCGGCTCCCCGCGGCAGCCTCTCTGACTCCACACGCGCCTTGATCCTGCGGATCTCACGGATCTGCCCGCTGCTGGGAGCCGGGCCGTACCGCACCTCGTCGACGATGCCCATGAACTCGGCCGCCAGGTCGTCCGAGCCGGCCACCGGTCGGGCGCGCAGGAGGGCCTGGCGCTCCCAGACCTCCATCCATCGCCGGTAGTACTCCCGATAGGACTCCACCGACCGGGACAGCGGGCCCTTCCGGCCCTCCGGTCGGAGGTCGGCGTCGACCTGCAGCGGGTATTCGCCCTTCACGGCGGGCTTGGTGGGGCGCTGCAGCAGGGCGGTCAGCCGTGCCGCGAGCTTCTGGGCCTGCTCGTCGGCGACGGAGGAGTCCGCGCCCTCCACCGCCCGATGGACGAACAGCGCGTCCATGTCGGACCCGTAGGAGATCTCAGCACCGCCCTGGCGGCCCATCGCCACCACGAGGAAGTCGATGTGGCGCCCGTCCTCGGCGAAGATCTCGTTCTCAGCGACCCGCAGCGCACCCAGGGTCGCGGCACGGTCCACCTCGGCCAGGGCTCCGCCGACCTGCTCCTGGTCCAGCAGCCCGGAGGCGTCGGCGACGGCGATGCGGAGGATCTCCCGCTGCCGGACCAGACGGGTCAGCCGGATCGCGTTCTGACCGTCGTCCTTCTCATGACGGTCCAGCTGCGAGGAGACCTCCTGCCAGAGCTGTTCGAAGCGGCGCGGCGTCAGCGAGGAGTCGTCCCCCAGCCAGCGGGCCGACTCCGGCGAGTGCTCCAGCAGGTCGGCGATGAACCGCGAACTGGAGAGGATGTGGCTCAGCCGCTCCGCCGCGACCGAGGAGTCGCGCAGCATCGTCAGGTACCACGGGCTCTGACCGAGGGACTCGCTGAGCCGGCGGAAGGCCAGCAGGCCCCCGTCGGGGTCCACGCCGTCGGCGAACCAGCCGAGCATCATCGGCAGGATCCGGCGACGCACCGTCGCCCGTCGGGTCACCCCGGAGGTCAGAGACTCGATGTGCCGCATCGCCGACCGGGTGTCGGCGTAGCCCAGAGCGGCCAGCCGGTCCTGCGCCGCCTCCGAGGAGAGCCGGACCTCGTCGTCGGAGAGCACCGCTGTGGTGGACAGCAGGGGACGATAGAAGATCTGTTCGTGGAAGGAGGCCACCTCCCGCCGGACGCGGCGCCACTCCTTCTGCAGATCCTCCGCCGCAGGGCGCTTCCGCATGCCGGGCGGTGCGGCGGCCAGCGCCAGGGCGCGCAGGTCTTCGTCCCGTCGCGGGAACAGGTGGGTCCTGCGCATCTGTGACATCTGCACGCGGTGCTCCCACAGACGCAGCCGTCGGTAGCAGGCGGACATGGCCTCCTGGTCCTTCGACGCCATGTACTCCCCGCGCGCCAACCTGTCCACCGCCGTGAGGGTGTCCCGCACCTGCAGCGTCTCGTCGACCCGCCCGTGGACCAGCTGCAGCAGCTGGACGGTGAACTCGATGTCCCGCAGCCCGCCGGATCCGAGCTTGATCTCCCGGTCCACCTCGGCATCGGGGATGTGCTCGAAGACCCGGCGACGCATCCGCTGGACGTTCTCGACGAAGCCCTCCTGCTGCGAGGAGGTCCAGACCTGGGGCCAGATCGCCTCGATGTAGTCGTCCCCGAGCCGGCGGCTCCCGGCGACGGGACGGGCTTTGAGCAGCGCCTGGAACTCCCAGCCGTGGGCCCACCTCCGGTAGTACTCACGGTGGGAGTCCAGCGTCCGGGAGAGCGGCCCGTCCTTCCCCTCGGGGCGCAGGTTGGCGTCGACCTCCCAGAGCCCCGGCTCCGGGGCCGCGGAACCGATGATCCTCGTCAGTCCCCCGGCCAGGGCGATCGCGGTCTCGGAGAGGAGTCCGGCGTCGACGTCATCCGGTCCGCGGTGGACGTAGATCACGTCGACGTCGGAGATGAAGTTGAGCTCGCGGGCACCGCACTTGCCCATGCCGATGACCGCGAACTCGATCCGTTCGGCGAGGGTGCGGCCGGACTCGGACTCCTCGCCTCGGCGCTCTCTGTCCCGCCGTTCGGCACGAGCCACGGCCAGGGCCGCGTCGAGGGCCGCTGCGGCCAGGTCCGAGAGCTGATGGGACACCAGGGGCTGGTAGGCCAGCGGGTCTTCGGCGCAGAGGTCCCGCAGCGCCAGAGCGGTGATCTCCCGCCGGTAGGCGATGCGCAGCGCGACCGTGGCGTCCTTGACCGTGAAGTCGTCGTCTAGGGCCGCCGTCGGAGGGACGGCGTCGTCATCCTCGTCACCGTCCCTGCCGCCGTCCCCGTCACCGTCGCCGCCCGCGGCGTCGGCGCGGACGGCTGAGAGCAGCCGACGTCGCAGCTCCTCGGATGCGACCGTCTCGGGCACACTGATGCTGTGACCGTCCTCGACCTCCGAGACATGACGTCCCGGATCGGCCTCGGTGACCAGGTCGACGTGATCGGGCCGACGGATCAGGAACTCCCCCAGCGCCTGGGAGGCTCCCAGCAGCCGGATGAGCGGCACCGCATCGGCGTAGTGGTCCTCTCCGTCGTCGGTGAAGACGGAGCGGACGGCATCGGCCCGTTCGAGGAGCCGGATCAGCAGAAGGAGGGCCTGGTCCGGGTTGGCCGCCTCGCGCATCGTCGTCAACAGGCGCGAGGCGTCCAAGTCTCGGAGCTGGTCGTCGTCCAGGAAGGAGGCCGCCCTGTCGAGCTCCTGGAAGCCGGCGGCGATGAGTGCACGCCGGGAGGTCTGGGTGCTCTCACTCATGACGTGCTCAGATCTGACCGAGGTACCGCTGGATCTCGTACGGTGAGACGTTGACCCGGTAGTCGTCCCATTCCGCCTGCTTGTTGCGCAGGAGGTTCTCGAAGACCTGCTCGCCGAGCACCTCGGCCACCAGCTCGGAGTCCTCCGTCTGGCGGATCGCATCGTGCAGGGTGCCCGGGAGCGGCTTGATCCCCATCGCCTTGCGCTCGGCGGTGGTCAGCGACCACACGTCCTCAGTGATGGCGTCCGGCAGCTCGTACTCCTCCTGGATCCCCTTCAGCCCGGCGCCGATCACCACGGCATAGGCCAGGTAGGGATTCGCCGCAGAGTCGATGCCGCGGAACTCCACCCGCGCCGACCCGCCCTTGGTGGGCTTGTACAGCGGCACCCGCATGAGGGCGGAGCGGTTGTTGTGGCCCCAGGAGATGTGCGACGGCGCCTCTCCCCCGCCCCACAGCCGCTTGTACGAGTTGACGAACTGGTTGGTCACCGACGTGAACTCGGCCGCGTGGGTCAGGACGCCGGCGATGAACTGCCGGGCGATCTTCGACAGGTTGAACTCGGCGTTGGGCGCATAGAACGCGTTGGCGTCACCCTCGAAGAGGCCGAAGTGGGTGTGCATCCCCGAACCGGGGTGCTCGGTGAAGGGTTTTGGCATGAACGTGGCGTACTTGCCCTGCATCACCGCGACCTCCTTGATCACGGTGCGGAAGGTCATGATGTTGTCCGCCGTGGTCAGGGCGTCGGCGTAGCGCAGGTCGATCTCGTTCTGACCGGGGCCGGCCTCGTGGTGGCTGAACTCCACCGAGATCCCGACGGCCTCGAGCATGGAGACCACGTGGCGGCGGAAGTCCTGGCTCACGCTTCCGGTGACGTGGTCGAAGTACCCGGCGCGGTCCACCGGCACCGGGACTCCGTCGGAGTCGATGGTCTCGGAGTCCAGCAGGTAGAACTCGATCTCCGGGTGGGTGTAGCAGGTGAAGCCCATGTCGGCGGCGCGGTCCAGCTGCCGCCGCAGCACGGCGCGGGGATCGGCCGCCGCGATCTCCTGGTCCGGGGTGAGGATGTCGCAGAACATCCGCGAGGTGGGCTCCTCCTCGCTGCGCCAGGGCAGGATCTGGAAGGTGCTGGGGTCGGGGCGCAGGAGCATGTCGGACTCGAAGACCCGGGAGAACCCCTCGATGGAGGACCCGTCGAATCCGAGGCCTTCGCTGAACACGCCCTCCACCTCGGCGGGGGCCAGAGCGACCGACTTCAGCGAGCCGACGACGTCGGTGAACCACAGCCGCACGAAGCGGACGTCCCGCTCCTCGATGGTGCGCAGTACGAATTCCTGCTGTCGGTCCATGCCGTGCCGCCTTCCGCTCGCCCGTCTCACGCATCGTCGTCCGGCTCCACTCTACCCACCGGGGTCCGCGGCTGTGCCGGTACCCTGAGGACATGTCCACTGATCAGCCTGCCCCCTACGGCGGTGCCGACTCCGGCGCCGCCCGACCCTCCGGAACCACGCCGGAGCCGCTGACTCCGGCCCGTGTGCGCACCGTGCACCTGCAGCGGTGCAAGGACCGCGGAGAGCGGTTCTCGATGCTCACCTCCTACGATGCCATGACCGCCGAGATCTTCGACGAGACCGGCATCGAGGTGCTCCTGGTCGGCGACTCGGCGGCCAACGTGGTGCTGGGTCGGGAGTCGACGCTGCGGATCTCCCTGGAGGAGATGATCGTCTTCACCTCGGCCGTGGTGCGGTCGGTGTCACGGGCCATGGTGGTCGTCGATGCTCCGTTCGGCACCTATGAGGCCTCCCCGGAGCAGGCGGTCGGATGCGGGGTCCGCCTGATGAAGGAGTCCGGCGCCCATGCGGTGAAGGTCGAGGCCGACGCGTCGATGGCCGACCACGTGCGGGCCATGGTCTCCGCCGGGATCCCCGTGATGGCCCATGTGGGCTTCACGCCCCAGTCCGAGCATGCCCTGGGCGGCTACCGGATCCAGGGCCGCGGCGAGAGCGGCTCCCAGGTGCTGGAGGACGCCCTGGCCCTCGAGGCGGCGGGCGCCTTCGCCGTGCTGCTGGAGATGGTCCCCGCCGACGTCGCCGCCGAGGTCGATCAGAGGCTGAGCGTCCCGACCATCGGCATCGGCGCCGGGGGTGCGACCACGGGCCAGGTCCTGGTGTGGCAGGACATGCTGGGGCTGACATCCGGCCGGGTGCCGAAGTTCGTCCGACAGTACGCCGACCTGCGCGCCACCATGACCGAGGCCGTGCGGACGTACCGGGACGAGGTCCGCAGCGGGGAGTTCCCCACCGATCAGCACGTCTACTGAGCCTCTGCTGAGCCTCTGCTGAGCGGGGCGGCCGGGTCAGTCGTCCTCGTCGGCCTCGTCGGCCTCGTCGGCCTCGTCCCAGGCTTCGTTGTTCGCCCGGACCTGCTGCATGGCCTGAGCGGCCTCCTCGCGCGTCGGATAGGGACCCAGCAGCTTCGACCAGCTGGACTGCTGTCCCTCTTCGACCTGACCGGTCTGCACGTTGTACCAGTACTCAGCCATCGCGGCTCCTCCTCCGTCGTCGGTCCGGCGGCTCTCAGCGCCAGACTACCCCTCCGCATCCCACACCCCATGCGTCTACCCCGGATGCACACGTCCCCCGCAGAGGGACGGGGGACGTGTGCATCCTGGGTAGACGCGAAGACGGGTCGGCGGGCGTGAGGTGGCCGGAGAACCCTCGCGCTGGCTACGATGACGGACATGTCTTCCGTCGCCTCCGCCACCGCTCCGATCGGCACTCTGACCAAGGGCACGGTGAGTCCGGAACGGCCGGTCCCGGCCGAGATCGAACGCCCGAACTACGTGGGCCTCGACGCTCCGCCGAAGTACACCGGAGAGGACGCCTACGACGCCGAGACCGTCGAGCGCATCCGTCGCGCCGGTCGACTCGCGGCCGACTGCATGGTCGCCACCGCGGAGCTGATCCGTCCGGGCGTGACCACCGACGAGCTCGACGCCTTCGCCCACGAGTACCTCACCTCCCGCGGGGCCTACCCCTCCTGCCTGGGCTACCGGGGCTTCCCCAAGGCCATCTGCACCTCGATCAACGAGGTCATCTGCCACGGCATCCCGGACTCGACCGTCCTGAACGACGGGGACATCGTCAACATGGACATCACCGCCTACATCGACGGCGTCCACGGCGACCACAACCGCACCTTCCTCGTCGGCGACGTGGACGAGGAGTCCCGGCTGCTGGTCGAGCGGACCCATGAGGCGATGATGCGCGGGGTCAGGGTCGTGAAGCCCGGCCGTCCCATCAACGTGATCGGACGCGCCATCGAGTCCTACGCCAAGCGGTTCGGCTACGGAGTCGTCCAGGAGTTCATCGGCCACGGGGTCGGGAAGGCCTTCCACACCGGACTGGTCATCCCCCACTACGACGCCGCCCCTGACTACGCCCAGCCGATGGAGCCGGGGATGGTGTTCACCATCGAACCGATGCTCACCCTGGGCACCCGCCACTTCGACATGTGGTCCGACGGGTGGACCGCCGTCACCCGAGACCGGCGGCGCACCGCCCAGTTCGAGCACACCCTGGTGGTCACCGAGACCGGTGCGGACATCCTGACCCTGCCCACGTCGGAGACCGTCGGCGACTGATCCGGCGCGCAGAGAGGACGCAGAGAGGACTTCACACCCATGACTGAGACAGGCACCTCCTCCGGCACCCCCTCGCACCGCCCGGCCGGCATCTCCCGGGAGACGCTGAATCGGCTGCCCCACCGCGCACTGGGCGTCGACGTGGGCGGCACCGGCATCAAGGGCGGCATCGTCGACCTCGGGACGGGGGAGCTCGTCGGCGAGAGGTTCCGCATCGAGACGCCCCAGCCCGCGACCCCGGATGCGGTGCGGGAGGTGATCGCCGAGATCATCGATGAGCTGCTCTCCCGCGAGGAGGCCCCGGCGCAGGAGGATCTGACCGTCGGAGTGCTGATCCCCGGGGTCGTCGTCGACGGAGTCGTCTACTCGGCGGCGAACATCGACCCGTCCTGGATGAACACGGATCTCGACTCCCTGCTCGCTGATCTGCCCGGCCGGATCCGCACCCTCAACGACGCCGACGGCGCCGGACTGGGCGAGGCGCGCTACGGCGCCGGCTTCGGCCAGGACGGCACGGTGATGACCATCACCCTGGGCACCGGCATCGGATCGGCCGTCGTCCACGACGGCGTGCTGGTCCCCAACATGGAGTTCGGGCATCTGGAGTTCGAGGGCCGGGTCGCCGAGCACAGGGCCTCGGCGGCGGCGCGCAAGGCCGCGGACATGCCGTGGGAGGACTACGGCCGGCTGCTGAACCGCCTCCTCACCCATGTGGAGCGGCTGACGGCTCCGCGGCTGTTCATCATCGGCGGCGGAGTCTCCAAGCGCAGCGACGACTTCCTCCCCTTCGTCACCGACACCCGGGCACCGGTGGTGACGGCGAAGCTGCGCAACAACGCCGGCATCGTCGGCGCCGCCCTCTTCGCCGCGGAGCAGGAGGCCTCGGCGCGGGCGATCCGCGACGGCGCCGTCGACTGATCCCACCCCGTCCCCACGCCGTCCCCACCCCCGTTCCACACCCCCGTCCCCGGCGCGCTCTCCGTCGGATGGGGCGGCGACCGCTTGGCGATGTCATCGGACGGACCTACACTCAGAGGATCGAAAGTATGTTCGAATCTCTGAGGGTGTGAGATGACTGTCGAGACCACCACGGGCCATGAGCTGGCCACGGTGTGGACCACCGCGACGGGTGCCCCCGAACGACTCCTCTGGGCGTCCCGGCGCTTCGTCGTGGTGGCCCGACCCATCCCGTGGATCGATCGGATCTCCTGGTGGGAGCACTCCCCCCGGGTGCCTGCCGGTGAGGCGGCCCAGGTGTTGGAGCGGCAGATGTGGCAGGTCCAGGTCAGGGCCCTGGACACCGGTGAGCTGCTGATCGTGGACCTCTCGGTCGCCGAGGGTCCCCAGTGGCCGATCACCGCAGTCTTCGACTGAGGGGCGCTGCGATGGCGAGCTTCACCCATCTGCACGTCGCCGGCGCCTTCTCCGCCCACTACGGCACGGCCCGTCCGGAGCTGCTGGTCGACGCCGCTCGGGACGCCGGGGCGACGGCGGCGGCGCTGACCGACCGCGACGGCGTCTACGGAGCGGTACGGCACATCCGCGCCTGTCTCGAGTCCGGCCTCTCCCCCATCGTGGGGGTCGACCTCCAGGTCCGCGAGGCCGAGGAGCTCTCCGAGGTCACCGTGCTCGCCCACGGGCAGGACCGCGGAGCGGGCTGGGCCTCACTGGTCCGACTGGTCTCCGCGGCGCATTCTCCGCGACGCCGCGGAGGACGCAGGCTCAGCGGCACCGCCCACCGGTCCGCCTGGGTGGAGGTCGGGCGCCTGGAGGGCTTCCTCGCCGGCGAGGAGGGGCCCACCGCCACCGTGCTGCTGGGACCCTCCTCCGACGTGGGCCGGGCCGTCCTGGCCGGGGAGAGGAGCCGCGCCCGTCAGCTGCTCCAGCGGTGGCGCAGACTGCTGCCCGGCGGCGTCGTCGTGGAGGTCGTCTGCCATCGGACCCGGCCGGGCATCTCGGCCAGTCTGCGGCATGCCGCAGATATGCTCCGCCTCGCCGTCGCCTCGGAGACTCCGGCGGTGCTGACCAACGCAGTGCGGTACCTCACCCCCGACGACGCGCTCACCGGCGACGTCCTCGACTCTGCGGCGCATCTGCTCCCGCTGGGCAGCTTCCGCCCCCAGCCCAACGGGCAGGCCTGGCTGAAGCCCCCGGAGGCGATGCGTCGCCTGGCCCACGAGATCACCGAGTACGCCGGGCTGCGTCGGGACGCGGCGGCGGATCTGCTGACCGCCACCGAACAGGTCGCCGACCGGTGTCGGCTGGACCCGGTGACCGATGTGCAGTGGCGCAGGCCCAAGGTTCCCGAGCTGGAGGTCATCGGCGTGGATGAGGACCCCCGCAGAGTCCTGGCACGACGCTGTGAGACCGCTCTGGCCGAACGTTATCCGGACGCCGGCGGGCGGCGTCTGACCGGGCTGCATGACCGTCTGGACACTGAGCTGAGGACGATCACCGACTTCGGCTTCGAGACCTACTTCCTGGCGGTGGCCGACGTCGTCTCGCTCATCCGGGGGATGGACGTCCGGGTCCAGGCCCGCGGCTCCGGGGCCGGAAGCCTGGTCAACTACCTGCTGCGCGTCAGCAACGTCGATCCTGTCGAGCATGACCTGCTGTTCGAACGGTTCCTGGGCAGCAGGCGCTCGACCCTGCCGGACATCGACATCGACACCGAGTCCGCCCGCCGCCACGACGTCTACCGCAGGATCTTCGAGCACTACGGCCATCACCGCGTGACGCTGCTGTCGATGCAGAACGCCTACCGGGCGCGCGGGGCCGCCCGTGACGCGGGCCTCGCGCTGGGCCTGGAGGAGCACCGGATCGATCAGATCGCCGAGAGCCTCTGGCGGTTCCCGGCCCGCGAATTCCGTGAGGTCCTCGGCGAGAAGCCCGAGCTGCGCGAACTGGCCGAGCTCGTCGACGCCGACCCCCGGCTGGACACCCTGGTGGACCTGACCGAACGGCTGGACCGTCTGCCGCGGCACATCTCCATGCATCCCTGCGGGGTGATCCTCGGCGACAGCGGCCTGCTCTCGGTCACTCCCACGCAGCCCTCGGGGATCGGGCTGCCCATGAGCCAGTTCGACAAGGACGACATCGACGATATGGGGCTGCTCAAGCTCGATGTGCTGGGGGTGCGGATGCAGTCCACCATGGCCTATGCGGTCGGGGAGATCATCCGTGTCAACGGCTCCGGCGCGGCGGTGGCGGGAGGTCTCCCTCCGGATGCGCCGTACGTCTCGGCGGAGGGCAGGATCGATCTCGACGAGATCCCCCAGGACGACGAGCCCACCTTCGCCGCGATCCGCACCACCCACACCCTGGGCATGTTCCAGATCGAGTCCCCGGGACAGCGCGAACTCATCGGCAAGCTCCAGCCCGACCGGTATTCGGATCTGATCGCCGACATCAGTCTGTTCCGCCCGGGTCCGATGAAGGGGAACATGGTGCTGCCCTTCATCGACACCAAACACGGATACCAGCGGCCCGACTACCTCCATCCGCGGTTCCGTCCCTTCCTGCAGGACTCCTACGGTGTGGTGATCTATCACGAGCATGTGCTGCGGATCCTCCACGAGACCATGGGGGTCTCCCTGGCCGAGGCCGATGAGATCCGCCGCGCCATGGAGCGCGACGTCGACCGGATCGAGGAGGCCTTCCGCACCCGCACCGCGGCCCGCCGGGACGAGGACGGAGAGCGCCTGTTCGCCGATCGGGACGTCGACAGGATCTGGTCGACGCTGCGCGGGTTCGGCAGCTTCGGCTTCTGCAAGGCCCACGGGGCCGCCTTCGCCCTGCCCACCTACCAGTCCTCCTGGCTGAAGACCCACTATCCCAGCGAGTTCATGGCGGGGATCTTCGAGCATGATCCGGGGATGTACCCCCGCAGGCTGCTGATGGGCGAAGCCCGCAGGATGGGCATCAGTCTGCTGCCCCTGGACGTCAACGCCTCCACCGAGCAGTACCGCGTGGAACGTCTGGAGGACGGGAGCAAGGCCGTCCGGCTCTCCCTGCGGGACGTCCGGGGCATCACCGACGCCGAACTCGGACGCATCACCACCGGTGCGCCCTACGGGTCGATCAGCGACTTTCACCGCCGGGCACGTCCGTCCCGTCCGCTGATGCGGAGCCTCGCCGCCCTCGGTGCGCTCGACTCCCTCGCCGCGGAGGGCGGCATCCCCGCCGGACGCGGAGGCATCATCGCCTACGTCAGGCAGCTCACCGCCGCCCCTCCGAGGCACCCGGTCCCGGAGGCGGAGCACCAGCCCGCCCTCTTCGACGACCGGCTGCTCATCGACCCTGCCGCTCCCGAGCCGAGCGCGGAGGAGAGGATCACGACCTCCCTGGACCTGCTGGCGGCGGAGACCGAGGGGCACGTCATGGACCTGTACCGCCCGATGCTCAGAGGTCTCGGCGTCGTCGCCGCGGAGGATCTGCTCGGTGAGCGCAACAACTCCGAGGTCCTGGTGGCCGGCATCCGGGTCGCCACCCAGACTCCGCCCATGCGGTCGGGCAGGCGTGTGGTGTTCATCAGCCTCGACGACGGCACCGGCTGCTCCGACGCCACCTTCTTCGAGGACGCCCAGGAGCAGGTCGGACCGCTGCTGTTCGGCACCAAGCTGATGATCATCCGAGGGCGGACCCGACGCACCGGAGAGCGGGGGATCTCCATCCAGGCGGAGACGGCCTGGGACCTGCGAGAGGTCTTCGAGCAGTGGCGGGCGGATCAGGAGCACACGGCCCGGCAGGCGGTCTGACCCCCTCAGTGGACGCCCCGGTGCCCTGCCTTGCACCCCACCTCAGGTGCTCGTACAGTGCGGAGCGGAGGAGGGCGGATCATGTCAGAGACCACAGGTGAGGCACGGAGCCCGGAGCACCCCCACGCTGCAGACATCTCCGTGCGGGAGGACGTCCGGCGCCGACGCTTCGAACTGCTCGACGGAGAGACCGTGATCGGAGCGACCCATTGGGTGCCCTTCGAGGTCTCCGACGAGACCGTGAGGATCTTCCACCACACCACCGTCGATGAGGCCTACGGCGGGCAGGGCCTGGCCTCGATGCTGGTCCGGCACGCTTCGGACCGCACAGCCGAGGAGGGGATCACGCTGGTCCCGGTCTGCCCGTACGTCAAGAGGTGGCTCGAGAAGCATGAGGATCACCCGGTCCGACGCTCCCCGGTGCGTCCGGAGCACCTCGAGGCGATCCGGAACGCCTGAACGCCGCCGACGGCGGTGATAGAGTGTGTGGCCGGTCGGCCGGACCGTCTGCGTCCGACGCCGCACGAGGGCCTTTAGCTCAGCTGGTAGAGCATCGCGTTTACACCGCGAGTGTCATCGGTTCGATCCCGGTAGGGCCCACCAGAGCGCCGCCCACCCCGCCGCAGCCCGATCGACGGTCGAGCTCCGGGACGGGGCCGTGCCTGCACATCCTCACCCGTCTCGGGTGTGCAGGTGGAGATCGCGCAGCAGGGACACCTCGGACAGGTGGTGGATCAGCTCCCGGTTGATGTGCAGCACCAGCCGCGCCACCGGATCCTCGGCGAAGGGCCCCTCCGCCTCGCCGCACGGTCGCCGGAGCCCCTCTTCGCCGAGGGATCGGACGCCGTCGATCCACCGGGCGTACTCCTCGTCGAGCTGGGCCAGCGCCCGGTCTGCGCCGGCGGCATACTCGAAGGACTCGTAGTCGACCGGCGGGCGCCCGAAGTGTGAGGCGCTGCGCATCGCCAGCACGCCGACGATGACGTGACCCAGCCTCCAGGCGATCGTCGTCATCGGCGCAGGCGCGGGCTCCGGGAAGGCGAAGTCGATGGTCATCGCTCCGGCCCCGGCCTGCACCGGCGCGGTGCCCGTGCCCCGCGGTCTGACGTTCCAGCAGCCCGGGGCGGGCTCCCAGAACTACTCCTCGTCGGTCAGACCGTCGAGCCGAGCACGCAGCTGGAACTGCCAGTGCCAGTCGATCTGGTCCACCGAGAGGCGGTTCAGTGAGGGGCTGCCCATGGCACCGATCCTTCCATCATCCGACCCGCCGCGTCCTGCACCGTCTAGAGCGCACCGTCTAGAGTGCACCGTCTGGAGTGCACCGTCTGGAGTGCACCGTCTAGAGGAACGACCGCAGCGGCACCAGCACCAGTTCGGCGACCCGGGCCAGCGGATTGCGCTCGCGCCACTCCGGCGAGGTGAGCACCTCGCAGTGCTCCACGTCGGAGCGGAAGACCTTCTCCATCTCTGCGGCGAAGTCCTCGTCGATGATCTCGATGTTGGTCTCATAGTTGAACGAGAGCGACAGACGATCGATGTTCGCCGTGCCCACGGTGGACCACACCCCGTCGATGGTCGCGGTCTTGGCGTGGATCATGGCCGCCGAGTAGAGCAGGATCGTCACCCCGTGGTCGAGCATCTGTCCGTAGAATCCGCGGGAGACCCAGTCGGCGACGATGTGGTTGGAGTCCTTCGGCACCATCACCCGGACGTCCACTCCACGCTCCGAGGCGACCAGCAGCGCCTTGAGGATCTGCTGGTCCGGGATGAAGTACGGGGTGGTGATCCAGATGTGGTCACGGGCCCGCTCGACGGCGTTGAGGTACATCTGACGGATCGGGTAGACCAGCTGCACCGGCAGGTTCGCCGAGACCTGGACCTCGGGGTCCCAGTTCGTCGGCTCGATCCACGGGATCTTCGCACCGTGGTCGAACATGTCGTTCCAGACGCGCTTGACCGAGTGCCGCAGGCCCCACACCGCCGGTCCGATCTCGCGGACGTGGGTGTCCCGCCATTCCCGCGCATAGGTCTCACCGATGTTGAATCCGCCCACGAAGCCGATCCCGTCGTCGACGACGAGGATCTTCGAGTGGTTGAACCCGGTGTGCCGGACGGGACCCCTCCAGTAGCGACGGGCCAGCACCGGCATCCTGACCACGTGGACCTGCTCCGAGAAGCCGCGGAAGAACGCCCGCGGCACCACGAGGTTGGCGAATCCGTCGTAGAGGACGTGGACCGCCACCCCCCGCTCGGCGGCCCGGTTCAGCGCCTGCATGAACCGCCGTCCGACGGCGTCGTCCTTCCAGATGAAGGTCTCCATCTGGATGGAGCTCTCCGCCGAGTCGATGGCGGAGATCATGTCGTCGTAGAGCTCGGCCCCGGAGGTGTAGATGCTCAGCTGCGAGTCCTCGACCTGGGTGTGGAACGTCCCCGGCCGCGGGGCCTGCCGCTGCTTCCGCTCGCTCTTCTTGACCGCGTCGAGGGCGATCAGAGACCCGGCGACCACGATCTGGGCGGCGGCGGTCACCCCGACCGCCAGTCCTGCGGCCTTCAGGACGAGGCGGCGACCGCCGCGGTTCGGATCGGTGGAGATGCGCATGCCCACACACTAGCGCGCCGGAACGGGTCCGACCGACTGTCGCGGCAACTCGATCGGGGGCCTGCGCGCCGATACGCGCTGATCAGCGACCGACCTGCGACCAGTCTCACTCCCGGTCCGATCCGGTGGTCGTCGGACGGGCCTCCTCGACGTCGTCTGCGGCGACCCTCGTAGCCAGGGGCTCCTCCTTCAGGAGCAGCAGAGCGACGAAGGCGACGAGGACCAGCGGGATCATGTAGAGGAAGATGGGCAGCAGGGCGTCGTGGTAGGCCTCGACCAGAGGGACGCGGGTCGCCTCGGGCAGCTGCCGCACGGTCTCCGGCGTCAGCGAGTTCACTCCCCCGGTGCCCAGCTGATCGGACACCTGCGGCATGTCCGCGACGCCCGAGCGCAGGCGCTGGACGAACAGCGAGCCGACCATCGCCGAACCCACGGTGGCCCCGACCTGACGGAAGAACGTGTTGGCCGCGGTCGCCGTGCCGACTATCCGGTGGGAGACCGTATTCTGCACGATCAGCGTCAGGATCTGCATGCAGAGTCCGATGCCGGCGCCGAAGACGGCCATCGCCACACACACCGCCCAGATGGGGGCATCGATGGGCACGCCGGCCATCAGCCACAGGCCGAGCGCCATGGTGGCGGTGCCCACCACCGGGTACACCTTGTACCGCCCGGTGCGGGTGACCAGCTGTCCGGCGACGATCGAGGTCAGCAGCAGCGACCCCATCATGGGCGTCATCATCAGTCCCGCCTGGGTGGCGTCGACTCCGGTGACCATCTGCAGGTACGTAGGCATGTATCCCACCGCCCCGAACATGGCGATCCCCACCATCAGCGCACCTACGGTGGTCAGCAGGAAGTTCCGGTCGGCGAAGAGGCTCAGCGGGATCA
This sequence comes from Nesterenkonia marinintestina, assembly GCF_025420485.1. Lineage (GTDB taxonomy): Bacteria > Actinomycetota > Actinomycetes > Actinomycetales > Micrococcaceae > Nesterenkonia > Nesterenkonia marinintestina. The sequence continues at coordinate 65,138 of NZ_JAOEFD010000001.1, forward strand.
CCGGCTGCGCCGCCCACCGCTCGACGAGGACGAAGCCGACGAGCACCACCAGTGTGGCCGCACCCAGCCAGAGGATCTGCCCGGAGCTCCATGCGAAGGTGTGCCCGCCCCAGGTGCAGATCAGCACGACGCCCGTGGTCGCGGCGGCCAGCAGCGTGATCCCCGCGTAGTCGGTGCGCCGGCCCTCGCCGCGGGGCCGGGCGGGAAGTCGGAGGAAGGCCGCCACGGCGGCCAGCGCCAGCAGGCCCAGCGGCACGTTCATCCAGAAGACCCATCTCCAGCCGGGACCTTCGGTCAGCCAACCGCCCAGCAGGGGCCCGGCCACCGAGGACACGGCGAAGACCGCGCCCATGATGCCCATGTAGCGGCCGCGCTCGCGGGCCGGGACGACGTCGGCGATGGCGGTCTGGGAAAGGATCATCAGTCCGCCGCCGCCGAGCCCCTGGACCGCCCGTGCCGCGATCAGCCACCACACGTCCGGGGACAGCGCCGCGGCCACGGACCCGCCGATGAAGAGCAGGATCGCCACCAGCAGCAGCGGTCGGCGACCTACGGAGTCGGAGATCCGCCCGTAGACGGGCATGGTGACCGTGGAGGCCAGGATGAAGGCGGTGATGACCCATGTCATCTGGTCCACACCGCCGAGCTCCCCCACCACCGTGGGCAGTGCGGTCGCGAGCACGGTCTGACTCATCGCCGCCAGCAGCATGGTGACCACCAGTGCGACGAAGAGTGGGACGATCGGTGGCCGGTCCGGGTCGGAGCCGAACGGAGCCCGGGCCTCCCCCGGACCGGCTGCGGATGCCGACCGGCGGACGTCGGCGGTCATCGCAGCTCCTCCATCGCGGTCCGGAAGGTCTCGGTGGCCCGGGCGACGGCGTCGTCGAGCAGCGTCTGGTCGGGCGATCCGGCCGCCTCGGGATGCCGGGCGAAGGTGTAGCGCAGCACGGTGCCGGCCAGCATCACCAGCGCTTCGGAGGTGGCCGAGGAATGGGTCTGATCGGCGCAGCAGAGCACCTCACGGATTCGGCGCTCGGTGCCCATGACGTAGTCCAGGATGCGGCGGCGCAGCTCGGGGTGCACCGAGGCCAGGGCGCGTCGGCGGGCGTAGGTGTGCGTCGGACCGGTGCCGGTGCTCATCACGGTGTGGAAGAGCCGCACGATGCGGGTGAACTCATCGGCGGCGGAGGTGCGGAAGGTCTCCACCGCCTCATCGGTGACCTGTGGGACGGTCATCCCCAGGACCGCGTCCTCCTTCACGGCGTAGTGGTTGAAGAAGGTCCTGCGCGCGACGCCGGCTCGGGCCGCGATGTCGTCGACCGTGGTCTCGGAGAAGCCGTGCTCCTCCACCAGGGAGAGGGCGGCCTCATGGAGCTCTCCCGAGATCAGCCGCCGCTGACGCTCTCGGGCTCCGATCACGTGAGTCTGCACTCCTGCATTCTATGCACCAGTGCACGCTATGATCCAACGGGCGGAAAGTGGTGCGTCTCACGGGTTCGGCGTCGGCCTCTCTGCGAGAGAATGGTGCCATGCTCCGTCGCCTCGTCTCCGTCGCACCAGCATGCCGCGACGCGTGCCGCGGAGGCCTCGGATGACCGGGATCTATGAGTGGATCCTCGCCCAGCCCCTGGCGGCGGCCATCGGGCTGCTCTTCGTCGTGGTGTTCCTCCGCGCAGGAGCCACCTACCTGCTCGGACGCGGGGCCCACCGGCTGGCCGACCGCGGACGCGGGGCGGCCGTGCTGCGCAGCCCGAAGGTCATCGCCGCCACGGGGGCGGTCAATCGGTGGGGCGCCCCGGTCGTGGCCCTGAGCTTCCTCACCGTCGGGTTCCAGACGGCCCTCAACGCCGCCGCCGGTCTGACTCGGATGCCGGTCTCCCGGTACCTTCCGGCACTCATCGTCGGCGGACTGGCCTGGGCGACGCTCTATGCCACCGTCGGACTGGCTGCGGCGGCCCTGTGGCTGCAGCTGTTCCTGCACAGCCCCTGGGCGGCATGGATCGCCGTCATCGCCGCGGTCGCGGCCGTGACCGCCGTCGTGATGCGACGACGGGCGCACCGCAACGGTCGTCTCGCCGCACGGTGACGGTCCGGGCGGTCCGCAGTCGGGCCGCCCGGGCACGGAGGGTCAGCGGGCACCGCCGAGGGGGCAGACCTAGAAGTCCCAGTCCTCGTCTTCGGTCTCCACGGCCTTGCCGATGACGTAGGAGGATCCCGAGCCGGAGAAGAAGTCGTGGTTCTCGTCGGCGTTGGGGCTCAGCGCCGAGAGGATGGCCGGGTTCACGTCGGTCACGTCCTTCGGGAACATGGCCTCGTAGCCCAGGTTCATCAGCGCCTTGTTGGCGTTGTAGTGCAGGAACTTCTTGACGTCCTCGCTCAGCCCCACCCCGTCGTAGAGGTCGTGGGTGTACTGGACCTCGTTCTCGTAGAGCTCGAAGAGCAGCTCGAAGGTGTAGTCCTTCAGCTCCTGCCGACGCTCCGGGGTCTCCTGCTCCAGGGCACGCTGGTACTTGTAGCCGATGTAGTAGCCGTGCACGGCCTCATCACGGATGATCAGGCGGATGATGTCGGCGGTGTTGGTCAGCTTCGCGTGCGACGACCAGTGCATCGGCAGGTAGAAGCCGGAGTAGAAGAGGAAGGACTCCAGGATCGTGGAGGCCACCCGCTTCTTCAGGCCGTCGTCGCCGTGGTAGTAGTCCATGACGATCTGCGCCTTGCGCTGCAGGTTCTCGTTCTCCCGCGACCAGCGGAAGGCGTCGTCGATCTCCTGGGTTGAGCACAGGGTGGAGAAGATCGAGGAGTACGACTTCGCGTGCACCGACTCCATGAAGGAGATGTTGGTGTACACCGCCTCCTCATGCTGGGTCAGCGCATGCGGGATCAGCGCCACCGCGCCGACGGTCCCCTGGATGGTGTCCAACAGGGTGAGCCCGGTGAACACCCGCATGGTGAGGGTCTTCTCCTGCTCGGTCAGCGTGGACCACGACTGGACGTCGTTGGACAGCGGGACCTTCTCGGGCAGCCAGAAGTTGTTGACCAGCCGGTTCCAGACCTCGACGTCCTTCTCGTCCTGCAGCCGGTTCCAGTTGATCGCCTCGACGTGGTCGAGGATGGTGCTTGTCTTAGCCATTGCGGCGAACTCTCCCTAAGCGGCGGCTCCGGCGGTCTCGGCTCCGGAGCGGGGTCTGATCGTACCGATGTCTCACAGCATGCAGGAGACGCAGCCCTCGACCTCGGTGCCCTCCAGCGCCAGCTGGCGCAGGCGGATGTAGTAGAGGGTCTTGATGCCCTTCTTCCACGCGTAGATCTGGGCCTTGTTGATGTCACGGGTGGTGGCCGTGTCCTTGAAGAACAGCGTCAGCGACAGGCCCTGGTCCACGTGCTCCGTCGCGGCGGCGTAGGTGTCGATGATCTTCTCGTAGCCGATCTCGTAGGCGTCCCGGTAGTACTCCAGGTTGTCCTGGCTGAGGTACGGCGCCGGGTAGTAGACCCGGCCGATCTTCCCCTCCTTGCGGATCTCGATGGGCGAGGCCACCGGGTGGATCGAGGAGGTGGAGTTGTTGATGTAGGAGATCGACCCCGTCGGCGGGACCGCCTGCAGGTTCTGGTTGTAGATCCCGTGCTCCATGACCGAGGCCTTCAGCTCCCGCCAGTCCTCCTGGGTGGGGACGCGGACGTGGGCGAAGAGCTCCCGGACACGCTCGGTGGTCGGCTCCCATACGCGCTCGGTGTACTTGTCGAAGAACTCCCCGGAGGCGTAGGCCGAGCGCTCGAAGCCGTCGAAGGTCTCGCCGTGCTCCATGGCCAGGCGGTTGGAGGCGCGCAGGGCGTGGTACAGCACCGTGCAGAAGTAGATGCTGGTGAAGTCCAGCCCCTCCTCCGAACCGTAGTGGACCCGCTCGCGGGCGAGGTATCCGTGGAGGTTCATCTGCCCGAGCCCGATGGCGTGGGAGCGGCGGTTGCCCTCGGCGATCGAGGGCACCGAGTCGATGTAGGACATGTCCGAGACCGCCGAGAGCGAACGGATCGCCGTCTCCACGGTCTGTCCGAAGTCCGGGGAGTCCATAGTCGCCGCGATGTTCAGCGAACCGAGGTTGCAGGAGATGTCCTTGCCGATCTGGGAGTAGTTCAGATCGTTCTCGTACACGCTAGGCTCGGAGACCTGCAGGATCTCGGAGCACAGGTTCGACATCGTGATCCGACCCTCGATCGGGTTGGCGCGGTTCACGGTGTCCTCGAACATCATGTACGGGTAGCCGGACTCGAACTGGATCTCGGCCAGGGTCTGGAAGAACTCGCGCGCGTTGATCTTGGTCTTGGTGATCCGCGCGTCGTCGAGCATCTCGTAGTACTTCTCCGTCACCGAGATCTCGGTGAACGGCACGCCGTAGACGCGCTCGACGTCGTACGGAGAGAACAGGTACATGTCCTCGTTCTTCTTGGCCAGCTCGAAGGTGATGTCCGGCACGACCACGCCCAGGGAGAGCGTCTTGATGCGGATCTTCTCGTCCGCGTTCTCCCGCTTGGTGTCGAGGAACCGGTGGATGTCGGGGTGGTGCGCGTTGAGGTAGACCGCGCCCGCCCCCTGACGCGCACCCAGCTGGTTGGCGTAGGAGAAGGAGTCCTCCAGCAGCTTCATCACCGGGATCACGCCGGAGGACTGGTTCTGGATCTGCTTGATGGGCGCCCCGGCCTCCCGCAGGTTCGTCAGCGACAGGGCCACCCCGCCGCCGCGCTTGGACAGCTGCAGGGCGGAGTTGATGCCGCGGGCGATGGACTCCATGTTGTCCTCGATGCGCAGCAGGAAGCAGGAGACGAGCTCGCCGCGCTGCTTCTTCCCGGCGTTGAGGTAGGTCGGGGTGGCCGGCTGGAAGCGCCCGGAGACGATCTCGTCGACGATGTGCTCGGCCAGGGCGCGGTCGCCGCGGGCCAGGTGCAGGGCCACCATGCAGACCCGGTCCTCATAGCGCTCCAGGTAGCGCTTGCCGTCGAAGGTCTTCAGCGCGTAGGAGGTGTAGAACTTGAAGGCGCCGAGGAACGTGGGGAACCGGAACTTCGCCGCGTAGGCGCGCTTGAACAGCGCCTTGATGAAGGCGAAGTCGTACTGCTCGAGAGTCTCGGTCTCGTAGTAGTCGTGCTCGACGAGGTAGTCGATCTTCTCCTCGAGGTCATGGAAGAACACCGTGTTGGTGTTGACGTGGTCCAGGAAGTACTGGCGCGCGGCGAACCGGTCGGCGTCGAACTGGATCTCTCCGTTCGGCCCGTACAGGTTCAGCATGGCGTTGAGCTCGTGGTAGCTCAGCCCCTGCCACTCGGCGGGCATCTCCTTGGCGGAGCTGCGGGAGCGGGCGCGGCCGCTGGGCGCTGTCACTGCTGTGTCCAAAACTCTTCCAATCCCTTCTGCACGACGGACACGTCCTCGGCGGTGCCCATCAGTTCGAAGCGGTACAGGTGCGGAACCCCGCATTTGCGGGCGACGATGTCCCCGGCGATGCAGTAGCTGTCAAAGAAGTTCGTGTTGCCCGCGCCGATCACTCCGCGCAGCAGAGCCCTGTTGGACTCCACGTTGAGGAACCTGATGACCTGCTTGGGCACCGATCCCCGGCCGCCGGCGGCGCCGTAGGTCGGCAGGACGAGGACGAAGGGCTCGGTGGCCCGCAGCGTCTCGTCCTTGGTCCGCAGCGGCAGCCTGGCGGCCTCCTCATCGGGGAGGCCCAGCTTCAGCACGAACCGATGTGTGTTGTTCGAAGCGGAGGAGAAGTAGATCAGCCGCGCCGTCGTCTCCTCCCCCGGGCTCCGTGTGTGACGGTCCCGGGCGACGTCGCTCCCGAGGGGCGCCTGTGCGGTCTCCATGACGGGGGACCTTCCTGCTCCGGAGGTCCGGATCAGGCCACCGAACTGGCTGCGGAGGTGCTCAGGCCGGAGATCTTGTCCGGGCGGAAGCCCGACCAGTGGTCGTCCTCGGTGATGACGACGGGGGCCTGCATGTAGCCCAGCGCCCGCACCCGCTCCAGAGCGTCGGCGTCCTGGGAGATGTCCACGGTGCTGTAGGTGACGCCGTTCTTGTCCAGCGCGCGGTAGGTGGCGTTGCACTGCACGCAGGCGGGCTTGGTGTAGACGGTGACTGACATGGCGGTCCCCTCTCTCATCTGTCGAAGAAGTCGGCCGGTCCGTCCGTCGAAGTGGGCGTCCCGGGGGAAGCAACACTTCAATACTACATCTTGGGTCCGCCGGAGTCAGCCACCACTAGATGCTGTACTTACATCGTTGTGACTCCTCCACCGGCTGTGCACAGCCGCTGTGGAGAGGGTCGACCGCGCGGTGACGCGGAACCCGGGGTCCTGCGACCTCCCCGTCCACAGCTGTGGACATCGCTCATCCACCGCCGGGGACGCAGAAACCGGCACCCAGGAGCGGCGTGTCACGGCGTGTCGCACCTGCCGATCAGTCCGCGGTGCACCACATATGGGGTGCTGCGGACCTCCGAGGATCAAGATGTGGTGTCGAGCGACGGCGGAGCCGCCGCGTCACGTGCCTCCGCCTCTCGGGCCGCATCCGCCGGTGCGCGGCGTCGGGCGTCGGCCACGAGTCCGGCGGCCTCGGCGTCGGAGGTGCGCGACTCCGCCTCGCGCTGGGCCCGGACCAGCCCCAGGTAGTGGGACCGTTCGGCCTCCCGCCGTGCGGTGCCCCAGCCGAGCCTGTCGCCCAGGATCTCCGCCACCTCCTCGGCGGCGTCGGCTCCACGGTCGGCGGACTCCTGGAAGAGCTTGGTGCGCCGGACGAGCACATCCTCCACATGGAGCACCGCCTCGGCCACAGCGGCATAGGCGACCTCCGCGCGCAGATGCTGCGGAGCACCCTGCAGAGGTTCGCCCAGACCCGGATCGTCGTCGATCATCGACAGGACCTCACCGGTGAGGCTTCCGTAGCGCTCGAGCAGCCGCTCCATCCGCTCGGCGTCCCACCCACGCTCCCGAGCGATCCGGTCGGCGCGGTCTACCCATTCGCCGTACCCCTGAGCGCCGATCAGAGGCATCGAGGCGGTCAGGCTGGGACGGTCCCGGAAGGTGCCCCGCAGCGCGAAGTCGACCGCGTCCTCGGCCATGACCCGGTAGGTGGTCAGCTTCCCGCCGGCCACCCCGGTCAGCCCGGCGGCGAGCTCGACGACGGTGTGCTCGCGCGAGACCTTCGTCGAACCTCCCTCGGAGGCCCGCATCGGCTGCACCAGCGGACGGAGACCGGCCCAGGTGCCGCAGACGTCCTCTCGGCCCAGGTCCTCCCCCAACACCGCATTGGCGTGCTCGAGGACGTAGTCCACGTCCTGGGAGGTCGGCGCCGGGGAGTCCACCGCCTCGTGCCACGAGGTGTCCGTGGTGCCGATCGCCCAGCAGTCCCGCAGCGGAATGATGAACAGCACCGACTTCTCCGTCTGGGAGATCACCCCGACGTGGCCTTCGGCGCGGATCCGCCCCTTCGGCACGGTGATGTGGATCCCCTTCGACGCCAGCACCCGCAGCCCGGACGACGTACCGGCGATCTCCTCGGTGGATTCGGTCCACACGCCGACGGCGGCGATGGTCTCGTTGGCGTAGACCTCCCGCGTCTCACCGGTGATCCGATCGCGCAGCGCCGCGCCGACGACTCGTCCGTCGTCGTCGCGCAGATAGTCGGTGACCTCCGTCCCCGTGCTCACATGAGCACCGAGGCTGTGAGCGGAACGGGCCAGGGTGAGCACCAGGCGCGAGTCGTCGACCTGAGCATCGTGGTACTCCAGACCGCCGACGTACCGATCGGCGTCCAGGCCCGGCATCCGCTCCATCAGCCGCGTCTTCGACAGGTGGCGGTGGAACGGGACCGCGCGGCCGGACCCGCCTCCGCCGCCGCGCAGGGACAGGGCGTCGTACAGGGAGACTCCGGAGCCGACGTACGCGCGCTCGAAGACGTGCCGTTCGAAGGGGAAGATGAACGGCAGCGCCCGGACCAGATGCGGCGCGGTGCGGGTCAGCAGCAGATCACGCTCACGCAGAGCCTCATGGACGAGCTTGAAGTCGAGCATCTGCAGGTAGCGCAGCCCGCCGTGCACCAGGCCCGAGGACCGTGACGAGGTCCCGTGGCCCAGGTCCTCCGCCTCGACGAGGCCCACCTCGAGCCCGCGCGTGGCCGCGTCGAAGGCGGCTCCGGCGCCGACGATCCCTCCGCCGACGACGAGCACGTCCAACGGCGCCTCGGGGCTCGTGCGTCCGAAGCGCTCCAGGGCCCTGCTGCGGGCCTCTGAGCTGAGCGGCTGTGGTCTCATGTGGTCCTCCTGCTCGGGGCCGGGTCGGTGCCGCGGACCGGCTGCTGGGACCCAGCCTAGTCAGAGCACCTGATGACTCGCTCCCCTCGAGTCCCGAGAGGCCCCCGGGAGGCCGTCGAGGGGGCGTCGTACGGAACTCGCCCGCTCGGCCGACAGGCAGGCACCGTCCAGGCTGATTCCGTATATTCACGAGGGAACGCACGGTTCGTGTCCGTCAGCGCCGCACGCCGTCCGACCACCTGCCTACACGACCTCCCGCCGAAGGACCTGCGGGGAACAAGGAGTCCTCATATGACGACCTCCCGATCCGACCGGGCGCAGGACGACGCCGCGCTGACCCGCACCGGGGCTCCCCAAGCGCCGGCACCCGTCGACCAGGGCCCTGCGTCACCGGGCCATGGGGAGCGGATGATGCGACAGCTGCTCAGCCGGTTCTCCGGCGACGGGGGCCGGGGGGCGGATCCGGAGAGCATGCCGAACCTCGCCGAGATCAGGCGCCAGCTCACAGAGTTCCAGCTGCACTACAAGTTCGGGATGGACGAGGTCCTCACCAAGATCAACATCCTCCGGGAGGAGTTCGAGCACACGCGGGACTACTCCCCCATCGAGCACGTGAACTTCCGTCTGAAGTCCCTGGACCGCATCCTCGACAAGGTCCAGCGCTACGGCATCCAGCCCGACCTCTCCGTCGTCCGCGACCGGATCCGCGACATCGCCGGAATCCGGATCACCTGCTCGTTCGTCTCGGACTCGTACTGGGTCGCGGAGATGCTCTGCAGCCAGCCGGACGTCCGTGTGATCGAGGTCAAGGACTACATCAGTCGGCCCAAGCCCAACGGCTACCGCTCGCTGCACGTGATCCTCCAGGTGCCGGTCTTCCTGTCCGACCGCACCGAGTTCGTCTACGTCGAGGTGCAGATCCGCACCGTCGCGATGGACTTCTGGGCCTCCCTCGAGCACAAGATCTACTACACCTATTCCGGGGAGGTCCCCGAGGACATCGTCGCGGACCTCTACGACGCCGCTCAGCGGGCTCGGGCCCTCGACCGTCAGATGGCCGACATCCGGGACCGCGTGTCCAGCCTCAGGGCGCAGGCTCCCCATCCCGGCGAAGGAGCTTCGGGCGGCGCTCCCTCGGCGGAGCACCGGCCCGACGGCGGCCGCTGGTTCCCCGGCGCCCCGAGCGACCCTCCGGAGTCCGAGCACCCCGGGACGGCCTGACCCGAGCCCCAGGACATGTTCTCCGACCGGTCAGCCCCAGAGCTGGGCGAAGTGTTGGATGGGCCCGCGGCCCCGCCCCACCTGCAGACGTGCGGCGTCACGCAGCGCCGCGGTCATCCACTCCTTCACCTCGCGGAGGGAGGTCTCCCAGTCCAGCCCCCGAGCACCCAGCGCGGCCAGGGCGGCGGAGACCGAACAGCCGGTGCCGTGGGTGTCGGTGGTGCGGATACGAGGTGAAGACACGCTGACGGCCTCCGGGCGACGGCCGTCGACGGCAGGTCGGACCAGCAGGTCGACGACCTCGTCCTCGGTCTCCAGATGACCACCCTTGGCCAGGACGACGACGTCGTGGGCGTCGGCGACCAGTTCTGCCTGTGCGATGAGGCCGCCGGAGTCCTCGGCCGGTGTGCGCCCGGCCAGGAGCGCCAGCTCGGGGACGTTGGGGGTGATGAGATCGGCCCGGTGCAGGAACCCGATCAGCGCCTGTTCGGCCTCCGCGACGAGCAGCCGGTCTCCGGAGGTGGCGACCATCACCGGATCCAGCACCAGCGGGGGACGCTCCGGGAGCCCGTCCCACCAGGCCGCCACAGTCTCCACGATCTCCGCGGTGCCGAGCATCCCGATCTTCACCGCGTCGACGACCACGTCGTCGGTCACCGACTCCAGCTGCGCGGTCAGGAACGACGTCGGCGGCAGGTGGATCTCGCGGACCCCCTGCGTGTTCTGCGCGACCAGGGCCGTGACCACCGACATCCCGTAGGTGCGGTGGGCGGCGAAGCTCTTCAGATCGGCCTGGATCCCCGCCCCGCCGGTGGGGTCGGTCCCGGCGATGCTCAGGACGTTGGGGATCGGGCGGGCGGGCGTATGCGTCATCTTCGGGCATCCCTTCGCGATGAGTGACCATGATCAGGTTCAGCGGGTGTGCTCTCAGCCCGTCCCGGTGTGACCTCGGCGGATCTGGGGGACGGACACCCCGTGCCGAGGCAGAGTCTACCCGCGGCCCCGACCCGCGCCCGCGACCCGCATCCTCCGTGCTGGGCCGCCGTGCTCAGAGCAGCCGGGACGGCGGCTCGATCAGCTCGGGCGAGTCGTTCCGCACGTCGCCGACCGCACGGTCGACCTCATGCAGGCCCCACCCGCGGGCGCATTCCAAGGCCGTCCCACGCAGCCCGGCGACCGCCGCCTCCGCCTGATCGGCCGACCACGGCTCCGGGTCCAGCCAGGACTCCAGGGTCCTGGGGGCCAGGGCCAGTGGGAGCCGATCGTGGATGTCTGCGAGCGCGCGGAGCACCTCGTCCCCACCGTCCGCGTCCCCGTGCTCCCGACCGCCGCCCTCGCCCGCACAGTCGTCACCGACGACGGGGGCGGCGCCGGTGAGGATCGTGGTGGAGAGCACCCACGGGGCCGGGTCCCCGGAGGCGAGCAGCTGCGGGTCCTGCCACCACTCGTAGAGTCCGGCGAAGAGGATCAGCGACCCGTCGGCCGGAGCGATGTGGAACGGCTGACGCACGGTGCGTCCGGTATGAGGGTCCCGGGCGGCCCGCCATTCGTAGTACCCCTGGGCCGGGACCGCGCAGCGGCGACGTCGCACCGCGGCCCGGAAGCTCGGCTTCTCCGCCGCAGTCTCAGAGCGCGCATTGAACGTCTTCGAGGAGAATGAGGCGTCCTTCGCCCAGTGCGGGAGCAGCCCCCAGCGGGCCGGGTGGACCTCGCGCCGCAGGGTCGTGGCGGCGCCGTCGGTCGGTGCCGCACCCTCGGGCTCCTCGTACCGCTCCACCAGGATCGGCACGGTCGAGGTGGGGGCGATGTTGTACGAGAGCCGCAGCCTCTCGGGCTCAGGGACCTCGGCATCGAGCACGTCGCCCAGATCACCGGCCCGCAGGGCCATCACATAGCGTCCGCACATGGGTCTCGCCTCCTCACCGGCGCGGCGTCGTCACCACCGCAGCGTCATCGACCGCCGAGACCCGAGTCCCGGCACCACGAATCGATCATCGCGCCCCGAGGTGATCCCCGCCAGGGGGTCGTAGGCAGGATGGTGACCTTCGGCACGGACGACGTCGAGCTCGGGCCGGAGGATCTCCCGGACCACCAGGACCATCAGCCAGATCAGCGTGGCCATGTGGAGCACGATCCCGGTGCCGTAGAAGATCTCCACCCCCGGATGACCGGCGCCGAACTCCCCGCCGGAGGTGATCTTCGCGCTCATCAGCCACACCGAGGCCCAGTGGAGGACTTCCGCGGCCTGCCAGACGACGAACGCCGTCACCCGAGGTCTGGCGAGCACCAGGAGCGGGATGAGCCACATGACGAACTGCGGGGAGTAGACCTTCCCCAGCAGGATGAACGAGGCGACGATGAGGAAGCACAGCTGCGCGGTGCGCGGACGGGTGGGCGCGGCCCAGCCGAGCCAGGCGATCCCCAGGCAGCACAGCAGGAACAGGCCGTTCTGCAGCGTGGAGAAGTCCGAGCCGTCCAGTCCGGTCCACTGGAACGCCAGCCACATGGAGGAGAAGCTGACCTCGCGCTCGGAGGAGAACACGTAGAAGAGCGACCACTGCTCGAAGGCCGTGAGCATGAACGGAACGTTGACCACCAGCCAGGTCACCGTCGCGGCTGCGGCCACGGCCGCGGCGGATCGGATCCTGCCGGTGCGCACGCACAGCACCAGGATCGCGCCGAGGAAGAACAGCGGGTAGAGCTTCATGGCCGTGCCCAGACCGATGAGCACCCCGGCCCACACCGGACGGGAGCGGCCCCACAGCAGCAGCGCGAACCCGCCGAGGAACACCGCCCACATGTCCCAGTTCACGCTGATGGTGAGGATGATCCCCGGAGCCAGGGCCACCATCAGCGCATCGCGGCGACGACGTCCGGCCGAGAGGGCTGTGATGACGACGACGGCGAACCAGCACGCGATCACCAGCAGCATGTTGATGTCGAAGAACATCAGCGTCCGCTCGGGGCCGTGACCCGTGCCCGGCACCAGCATCGAGGTCAGGCCCGCGACCACGGCGATGAGGACCGGGTACTCCATGATCTGGTCCTCGGGCACCGAGTCCACGAACGGGAAGCGTCCGTCGGCCAGACCGCGTTCGGTGAACAGCAGGGAGAAGTCCGAGTAGCACATGTGGATGTGCTGGCCGGGGTCGCTCCACCCGTTGGCCCGGCACCACTGGACCGAGGCGACGGCGGCCAGTGCGGCCAGCACCGTGACCGCCATCAGCAGGGTGAGCATCCGGCCCGAGGGCCCGGTCGGAGTCGTCGCCCCGGGCGGGGAGGTCGGATCCTCGGTGGGCGTACTGGTCACCGGTGCGTCCCCTCGTCGTCGGCGCGGTCCGTCGCCCGCCAGGAGACGGCGGGCGGTCTCGATTCTCGCAGGCCGACCCAGCCCTCGGCGCGATTCCACCGCTGGGACGGCCGACGCATGTCGAACAGATCGGCGGTGTTGGGGTCGATGAGCAGCAGGTAGACCAGATACGCGACGCCCACTCCCCCGCCGATCAGCTGCACCGCGGCGGAGTCGATCCACTGTGCCACCGAGGCCTGCATGATCAGGACGATCAGCACCAGCATCGTGATGACCAGGGTCATCAGCACCAGGATCCGCCCGCGGTAGACGTGCACCACGGCGAACAGAGGCAGGATCCAGAGCAGGTACCAGGGCTGGAGCACCGAGGAGAGCAGCACCACCACCGTCATCGCGTACCCGGCCCAGAGCACCGGGTTGCCCATCCGCGGACGCAGGAGCAGCCAGACCAGCACCAGGCCGGAGAACAGCCGGACCGCGGCGAAGAAGTACCCCGCCCCGACGTCGGGCGACGCCCCGCCCAGCGCGGAGACCACCTCTCCGACGCCCAGTCCCAGCAGGCCGATCGGAGCCGCCGGCAGCGCCGCCGAGCCTGCTCCGAGCGCCGCGGGGATCCATCCGAATCCGACCCTCAGGATGAGTCCGAGCAGACCGAGGACCGCCGCACCGACCAGTCCGATGCCCAGCCAATGCCGCATGCGGACCCGCCGCGAGGACGTGTCGGCCAGCGGCAGCAGCACGGCGAAGGGCACCACGATCACCGCGATCGGCTTCACTGCGACGGCGGCGATCAGCAGAGCCGCACCGAGGAGTCGGCGTCGATCCAGCATCGCCGCGCAGCCCGCGGTCATCAGACCGATCATCAGCGCATCGTTGTGTCCTGCGGCGACGAAGACCAGCAGGCTGAGCGGATTCAGCAGACACAGCCACAGCGCCCAGGACGCCTCCGAGCCGAAGGCCGCCGCCAGTCGGGGCAGACTCAGGACCATCAGCACGATGCCGACGATGCTGAGCAGCCGGAACATCAGGACGGCGGCCTCCGGCACGTCTCCGGAGACGAACCAGATGAGCCGGGCCATCGCCAGGAAGAGCGGCCCGTAGGGGGAGGGCGATTCGGCCCACAGCCCGTCGGCACCCTCGGCGAACCACCCCGGAAGCTCCGAGATCCCCGTCTCGTACGGATTCAGTCCCGCGTGCAGGGCACGGCCCTGGGCGATGTAGGAGTACACGTCGCGGGAGAAGATGGGGACCGTCAGCAGCAGCGGAGCGCCCCACATCAGCAGGGCACGACGCATCACAGGCACGGCCTGCGGCCCCCAGCCGCCGACGCGCTGCGAGATCCGCATCCAGGAGCGGACCAGCAGCATGGCCCCGAGCGCCAGGAGCACGATGCAGGTCACCACGCCCGCTGTGGTGGTGCGCAGCGGCAGCAGCCACGGGTTGACGACCAGCACCGAACCGGGCGTGGCGGCCACCCACCCCACGCCCCAGGAGCCCAGCATGATCAGCAGCGAGGCGAGCATCCCCTGACGGAGCGTGTGGGAGGCTTCCGCCTCCGCCCCGCCGATCAGCCAGGAGGTGCCGGGAAACCTGCCCAGGCCGTCGCGCAGCCCGGAGACCGCGCGGCTCAGAACGTCGTCACGCATCGGAGTCCTCAGCGGTCGGGGGCTCGGAGCGGCGTCGCCGGCGTCGAGGAGGATCGGCGGCCCGCCGTGCGGCCCGCCATCGGGCATGCACCCGTCGGAGCCCCAGATTCTCCAGGACCACCCACCGAGTGCCGGGGTCCAGCACCGCCAGCCAGACGATGCACGCCCAGGAGACCACCTGGGAGAGCACGATCATCTGCTGGTCCATCTCGAGGAACTGCCAGATGGAGAGCTGATCGGCCGCGCCGAAGGCCAGGAAGAAGGCCACGGTGAACGCCACCCAGGTCAGCTGCCAGTCTCCCCGCCTGATGCCGGTGACCGCGAACAGCGGCAGCAGCCAGAGCAGGTACCAGGGCTGGATGATCGGCGAGAGGACCACCAGGGCCGTGAACGCCCACATCATGCGTTGGACCACGAAGCGGTCGGGGCCGCGGAACATCAGGGCAAGCACGATGAGGACCGAGAGCACCCGGGCGATGTTCTTCAGGGTGTCCAGCGTCCAGAAGTGCGGGATGCCGACGGCGTCGAGCACGGTGATCATGAAGCCGTCCATGATGCCCAACGGAGACCAGAAGACGCTTCCCGTCCCGGTGCCGGCGAGCACGGTGACCCATCCGAATCCATAGCCCTGCACCAGACCGATCACGGCGAGCACTCCCCCGGCCAGTCCGGCGGTCATCGCCCAGCGGCCGAAGCGTCGGCGCCAGCTCGCACCGGGCCCGGCCCACAGCAGTCCGATGAACGGCAGGAGCACCATGGTGATCGGCTTGACGCCGATGGAGAGCACGATGAGCAGCGTCGCGACGACGCCCCTGCCCCGCGCCGCCCAGTACACCCCGGCGAGTGCGAAGCCGATCATCAGGGCGTCGTTGTGCGCCGAGGAGATGAAGCTGATGATCAGCAGCGGGTTCGCCGCCGCGATCCATTGGGCCCGGGCCGGATCCACCCCGTGCAGCCGCGCGAGCTTGGGGATGTACACCATCATGAGCACCACACCGGCCACACAGACCAGCCGGAAGAGCAGGATCGCCAGGTCCACGTCCTCACCGGTGAGCCGCATCACCGCGGCCTCCACCCAGAGGAACAGAGGGCCGTAGGGCGTCTCGTCCTCCGCCCAGGTGATGTCGGTGCCGAGCTGGAACCAGTTCGCCAGATGCGACACACCGGTGGTGTACGGGTCCTCTCCGGCGAGCACCAGACGTCCCTGTCCCAGGTAGGCGAAGACGTCGCGGGAGAAGATCGGGACCACGACGAGCTGGGGCAGCGACCACAGGACGACGGCGATATTGACCGTGCGCAGCGAGGAGCCCCCGAACTCGCCCAAGGTCCGACCGAGCCGCAGCCAGGCGCGGAACATGATCCAGCAGCCCAGGGTCAGGGCGACGGTGCACACGACGACGCCGGCCGGTTCGGTGCGCAGCGGGATGACGAGTTCGTGGCGGGCGAGTCGGGAGGTGTTGACCAACCATCCGACGCCCAGGGAGCCGAAGAGGACGAGCAGGGAACCGAGCACACCCTCCAGGAGGGGCCCGAGGGACTCTCTGCGACGGCGGCCCTCGTCCGCGGGGGCGGTGTCCCGGCCCGACCGGGACCCGCCGTCGCCGGGGTCGGGCGTGCGGAGATCGCCGGAGCCGGCCACGTCGGTCATCAAGACAGAAAGATATCATCGGGCCTGTGAGCACAGATGCGACGCAGAACCCCGAAGAGTCCCCCGCCGCCGACCCCGCCGCCGACCCCGCGCCGAGCCGGAGAACCCCCGGCGGGGACTGGAGCGGCCGGATGGTGTGGATCGACTGCGAGATGACCGGGCTCGACCCGGATTCGGACGCCCTGATCGAGGTCGCCGTCCTGGTGACCGACGCCGAGCTGAACATCCTCGGCGAGGGCGTCGACGTCGTCATCAGACCCCCGCAGGGAGCCCTGGAGTCCATGAGCTCATTCGTCGAGAGGATGCACCGATCATCGGGCCTGCTGGAGGAGCTGGACTCGGGGACCGAGATGGCCGACGCCGAGGACCGGGTGCTGGAGTACGTCCGTGCGTGGGTGCCCGAGGCCGGGTCGGCTCCCCTGGCGGGCAACTCGGTGCACGCGGACCGTGCGTTCCTGCGCCGGGACATGCCGAAGCTGACCGGACACCTGCACTACCGTCTCATCGACGTGTCCACGCTGAAGGAGCTGGCCCGCCGGTGGCGTCCCGAGGCTCTGGAGGGCGCCCCCAGGAAGACGGGGAACCACCGAGCCATGGGCGACATCCGGGACTCGATCGCCGAGCTGCGCCACTACCGCCGCGCTCTGCTGCGGTCGGACTGAGCAGCACCCACCGGGGGATGCAGATCACAACCGGTGCGGACGGGGTCCGATGTCTCATCCGCCGGTGATTACGTGTAGTATTGACCGGGTTGTTCGCCGGAACTCCTCCGTGAGGACGTCGGCGATCAGCCCCCTATGGTGGGCGTAGCTCAGTTGGTAGAGCATCGCGTTGTGGTCGCGAGGGTCGCGGGTTCAAACCCCGTCGCTCACCCCACGCAGTCGGGCCCGGAATCCTGTTCAGGATTCCGGGCCCGACGCGTCTGAGGGTACGGGGCCTCAGCGGAGGCTCAGGAGTCTTCGTCGACGGCCGACTCGCGGTCGACGTCGAAGTCCAGGGCCTCGGCCATGGTGAAGAACAGATCGGTCTGATCCGTCAGTCCCACCACGTTGGCCGCTCCGGGCCCGTAGGCGGCGATGCGCAGCTGAGCCCCGGTGTGCATCTGGGACTCGTCCTCCTCGGCGGTGCCGTAGGACACCGTCATCTCCGCGCCCTCATTGGTCGTGAGCGTGCGGGTCAGGCCCGGGGTGTCCTCACCGGTGTAGGTGATCTGGCTGGTGTGGGCATGGTCCGCGGTCACCACGACGAGGGTCTCACCGTCCTCCTCGGCGAAGTCCATGGCGACCTCGGTGGCCTCATCGAGGTCGATGGTCTCCCCGATCTGACCGCACGGGTTGTGCGCGTGGTTCTCCTTGTCGATCGAGGCACCCTCGACCTGCAGGAAGAAGCCCTCATCATCGTCCAGGAGCTCGATGGCCTTGTCGGTCATGGTCGCCAGGTCCGGGATGTCCTCTGTCCGCTCCTCGTTCTCGGTGCACTCCTTCGCACCCTCGTCGGCTCCACCCTCCGTGGCCAGCGGACCCTCCCAGCGGACGGGCATGTTCCCGTCAGAGAAGAGACCCAGCAGCGGAGCATCGTCGTCTGCGGACTCGACCGCGCCGAGCTCCTCGGCGTCGGTCACGACCTGGTACCCGCGGTCCTCGGCCTGGTCCATCAGGGTCATGCCCTCCCAGTCACCGGCGACAGCCTCCTGTTCGAAGGTCTCAGCCCCGCCGCCGAGGGTCACATCCGCACGCGCCTCGAGGTACTGCTCGGTGATCGAACCCGCTCCGCCGTCCTCCAGGAGCGCCTCCGGGCACTCATCCGCAGTCTCCTCGGGGCCGTAGCAGCCCCGCTGACTGATGTGGGAGACCAATGCCGCCGGAGTGGCGTCCTGGATCTCAGCGGTGCTGACGTTGCCGGTGCGCAGCCCGGCCTCTTGGGCCATCTCCAGGATGGTCTCCTGGGACTCGCCGTCGACGTCGACGCCGAGCGCTCCGTTGTACGTCTTGGTCCCCGTCGACCAGGCTGTGGCGGAGGCCGCCGAGTCGATGACGTAGTCGGTGTCACCGGTCTCCTCATCGAGGGCGTAGGTGGTGTACTGCCCCGTCATGGGGAGGCTGTCGAGCCCGGGGAGGAACCCTCCGGCCCCGTGCTCATAGTTCCGGGCGATGGTCAGTTCGGAGTCGGCCATCCCGTCGCCGATCAGCAGGATCACGTTCTTCGCGCCGGCATCCTGGACGGCCTCACGGATCTCGTCCGTCTGGTCCTCGGTGATCCGCTGGGCACCGCCGTGCACGGAGGTGTCCCCCACCGCGCTGCGGTCGTCGTGGCGTCCGCCGGATCCGCCGCCCTCCTCCTGCTCGTCCTGGTCTTCGCCCTGCTCGTCCTGGTCCTCGTCGGAACCGTCGGCGGCCTGGGCCGTCCCCTCCCCGCAGGCCGTCAGAGCCAACACCGCGCCGAGCGCAGTGACGGCCATGAGTCGCGGCACCCGACGCGGCCTCACCTCGAGGCCGCCGTCGTCGAGAGCCGCGGCGGCACCCGATGCCTCCGTCCGGCCGATGGTCTCCGAGTGCGAGTGGTGTGCTGTCATGATGTGTCCCTCCGGTGTGTCCTGCGGTGTCGCTGTGGTGTCGATGCTGTGTCGATGCGGTCGCCTCCGGTGCCGACGCTAGGGACGCAGAGCGAAGCGGAGATGACGCGCCGGTGTCCGGGACGTCACGGTTCGGAGAACCGGTCTTGGTCCGAACACCCGTGGTTCGTAACTCACATGTTGTTCACAGGAACGCGTGTAACAGGCCGATAACAAGGGAAGAACCCCGGAATCATGCGGAAGTGAGCTTCGACACGCTGCTCTGAGATGGTTGACGCAACCGATTCGAGACCTTTTACTAGTACGCGGACGTCTTCCGTGATGTCGGCGTGACCTTCGGGTCAGCCATCTCAGTCCGAGATCGCGGGAGCTCAGGAGTCGAGGATCATCCCTGCACCGTCTACGACCTCGACTCTGTTGAGACCACCTGCAATTCCTACGTGAAGAAGCGCAGACGGTGCCATGACGACGGTCCGGGAGGACTCGAGTGAAAGGGACTTCGGAGTGACTGCTATGCAGACTAAGAACACCGTGAAGCGTATCGTCGGCGGCGGCCTGGCCGCAGCCACCCTCGCCGGCGTCGGCGTCGCCGCCACCGCCCCGGCCGCTTCGGCCAACGTGTGGGACCGCCTGGCCGAGTGCGAGTCCGACGGCAACTGGTCGATCAACACCGGCAACGGCTACTACGGCGGACTGCAGTTCTCGCAGCAGTCCTGGAACGCCGCCGGCGGTTCCGGCAGCCCGGCCAACGCCTCCAAGGGTGAGCAGATCCGCGTCGCCCAGAACCTCCACTCCATGCAGGGCTGGGGCGCCTGGCCGTCCTGCTCCGCTCAGCTCGGCCTGCACGGCCAGAGCCCGAGCGCCGGCGCCACCTCCGAGGGCTCCAACACCGGTGCCTCGCAGCAGGAGAGCCAGCAGCAGGAGCAGGAGGCCCCGCAGCAGGAGGAGTCCGCTCCCCAGGAGCAGGCCCCGGCTCCGCAGGAGCAGGAGGCCCCGCAGCAGGAGTCCGCTCCCCAGGAGCAGGCCCCGGCTCCGCAGCAGCAGGAGCAGGAGGCCCCGCAGCAGGACTCCGCTCCCCAGGAGCAGGCCCCGGCTCCGCAGCAGGAGGCCACTTCCGAGCCGTCGGCTGAGGCCAGCGGCGAGGTCTACGTCATCCAGGCCGGCGACACCCTGAAGGAGATCGCCGACGCCCACGGTGTGACCCTCGAGCAGCTCCTAGCAGTCAACCCGCAGATCGAGGACGCGAACCTCATCTTCGCCGGCGAGGAGCTCCAGCTGCCGGTTCGCTGATCCGAGCCGAGCTGAGCGGCTGACTCCGGTCGCCGTACGCGCCGCATCCTGAGGGCCCGCCCACCGTCATCCGGTGGGCGGGCCCTCAGTCGTCTCATCCCGCTCGGTCGTCTCATGCCGCTCAGTCATATCCTCCCGACCGTGGGCTCACCGTGCCGGGGCCTCTGCCCGCAGACCCTGATCGTCGATGCTGAGCACCACGGTGCCGTGCCGATCGGTGCGATAGACGGCAGCTCCGACGGCGTCGAGCTTGTCCGTGATCTCCGGGGCCGGATGCCCGTACATGTTGTCCTCACCCACACCGATCAGGGCGACGTCCGGGCGCACCGCGGCCAGCAGCTCCGTCCCCCCGTTGGCCGCGCCGTGGTGGGCGACCGAGAGCACGTCCACATGATGGGGCATCCGACCGGCGGACAGGGCGGCACGGGTCTGCTCCTCCTCGAGGTCCCCGGTGACGAGCATCCGCAGCGGATCGGCCTCACCGCCGACGGCGACGCCTGCGGCCTCCGCGTCTCCGTCGCCCGCAGGGGTGCCCTCCCAGAGCTCGAACAGCACCACCAGGGAGTTGTCGTTGGGGTCGGGATGGTGGGCGTCGGCCCGCCACACGCGCCAGGCCACCCCCCGCTCGCCCTGCTCACCCCCTGCGGCCGTGAGCCTGTCCGAGTCGCCGACCGCGGCCCGTCGTATCCGGAGGTCCGAGGATCCGTCGGCCTCATCACCGAGATCGAGCTCCTCGGCCGGGTCCCATTCGGCGGAGCCGGCGTGCAGCACCTCATCCACCTCTCGTCCCCGCAGCACCCCGGACACGCCGCCGACGTGGTCCTGATGCTCATGGGTCAGCATCAGCGTCTCCACGCTCCGCACCCCGAGGCTCCGCAGGCAGTCATGGGCGAGGTGCGGGTCCTGACCTGCGTCTATCACGATGCCCGATCGCTCCCCGGTGCGCACCACCAGCATGTCGGCCTGGCCCACGTCGCACAGGGCGATGCGCCACTGGTGTCCCGACGTGCCTCCGATGAGCCCGGTGCTCGGGACGACCAGGGCCAGCACCGCGCCGGCGGCCGCGGCGACCACCACGATGCGGACCGCCGCCCAGTGCGGCCTCGGAGTCGGCGCCGCGGAGGCCTCGACCGCGTCAGCGGCCTCACGGGGAACGCTGCGCCCGACCAGATGATGGGCGATCACCAGACAGGCGCCCACATAGAGCACGACGAGCCCCACGCCCGCGCCGCCCTCGGGCCAGGGGGCCAGCGCCTGCGGCAGCTGCGAGGTCGCACGCCCGACCGCTCCGATTCCCGCCGCCGCGAGTCCGGAGCACCAGAGCACCGCCGTGGCCAGCCACGGGGCGGTGGTGGAGATCACGGCGGCGAACGTCCCCGGCACCGTGATGAGCGGCACCAGCGGGGCGGCGAGCATGTTCGCCGGCACCGCGTAGGTGTTGACCCCTTCGGACAGGGGCAGCAGCACCGGCGTGACGAACAGCTGCGCCGAGAAGGCCAGCGCCAGCGGCGCAGCGACGAGGCTCGGCATCCGCCGTTCCAGGAGCCGACGGATCGGCGTGCCGATCACCACGATGCCCGCAGTGGAGGCCACGCTCAGCTGAAACTCCGGTTCGACGGCGAACCACGGATCGACCACCAGCAGCAGCACCACGCAGACGCAGAGCAGGGAGAACGAGGCACGACCACGTCCGGCGAACAGCGCCATCGCTCCGATGGATCCCATCACGGCGGCGCGGATGACGCTGGGCTCAGGTTGGACGAGCATGACGAACAGCCCCAGTCCCAGCAGCGAGACCGGGACCGACGTCCACCGCGGGGCCCGCATCAGCCGCAGCAGTCCGAGCAGGGCTCCGAGCACGAGCGCACAGTTCGCTCCGCTGACTGCGGTGAGATGACTCAGACCGGAGAGACGCATCGCCTCACCCAGCTCAGGGCTCTGCAGAGACCTGTCGCCCAGGATCAGCCCCGGAAGCAGCGTCGGTCCGTCGCCCACGGCGGCGGAAGAGGCCTCCGCCGTGGCCGTGCGCATTCCGTTGAAGACTTCGGTGAAGTCCGTCCAGTCGTCGGACGGGGTCCGGGTGAGAGGCTCGTCGCCGAAGGGGAACAGCAGCGCGGCGGCCCGCTCCCCGGCCTCCGACGGAGTGGCGCGGACCAGCCCCTCATACCGGTGCCCTGCCCGGAGCACCTCCCCGATGTCTTCGGCGTCGGGCCCCTCACCGGTGACGGCGACCTCCTCGACCGGCACCTCCATGATCAGGACCACATCCACCGAGAGGTCGTCGACCATGCTTCGGCCCCGGTGCGCGGCGGCAGGGTCCGGCAGCGCGGCGCGGAGCACCTCGGCCTCGGCGATCAGCCGCGGCTGTCCGTCGAACCCCCGCCGTTGGGCCACCACCGGGTCCGAGGTCACACGGACCTGCACCTCCACAGGCCGGTCCGACTCGACCGCACGGGTCCAGCCCGTCTCGTCCCGTCCGGACAGCTCAGCACCGGCCTGCAGGGACGCCGCCGAGACCGCCGCCGCGCAGAGGCCCGCATGCAGCAGCACACCCCCGAAACGGCCGCCGAAGCGCCCCGTCCGCAGCAGCGCGCCCACCGCGAGCACCCCGCCGATCACCAGCGCAAGCATTCCTGCCGCGACTCCGAGCGTGATGCCCGTCGGCCCGGAGACCCTCACCACCAGCAGCGACGCTCCCCAGGCGCACACGGCGGTGGGGAGAAGCCTCAGGTCCAGCGGCGGGGAGGCTCGGCTCACCACGTCACCCGACCGTCGAGCTCCTGAAGCCGTGCGGGACCGATCCCGCTGACGGCGGCGAGGTCCTCCAGAGCGGCGAACGGTCCCTCAGACTCCCGATGGTCGATGATCCGCTCCGCCATGGCGGGGCCCACACCGGGCAGGTTCTGCAGCGTCTCCGAGTCCGCGGTGTTGACGTCGACCGCAGACTCGGCGGTCTCAGGACCCGCATCGGGACCGGACCCACCGTCCTGTTCGCCCCCACCGTCCGCGGAGGGCGGACCGACCCCCTCGTCGAGCTCCTCCGAGGTGGGGACATGGATCAGCGATCCGTCCTCGGCCGGAGCGGCGAGGTTCAGACCCTCCGGTGCGGCCTCTGAGGTCACACCGCCGGCGGCCTCGATCGCCTCATGCACGCGGGCCTCGGGCTGCAGCTCCACGATCCCCGGGCTCTCCACGGCACCGGCCACATGGACCACCAGCGCCGACTCCTGTTCCGGCTCGCCCGCCGGCTCACCCTCAGACGGTTCCGGCCCCTCGTCGGTCGACTCCTCCGACGGAGGCGTCTCGGACGGACGGACACCGCCGGCGTCCTCTGAGTCGTCGCGCGCCTCGTCCGCTCCGCCCTCCACCGAGGCGGTCTCCGAGAACTCCTCGGACGGAGCGGAGCCCGTGCCGATCCGAGAGACCAGCAGCCAGACGGCGAGCACCACCACGACGGCGAGGACCGCAGCGGCACGCAGTCGGGCCCGGGCGGGAGCCGTATGCTCACGTTCGCGTCGGAGACGCCGGTGCTCGGCCCGAGAGAGTACGGGGTCCTGGGTCCAGAGGTCCTCGAGGGGGTGGTCGCGGTCCGCGCCGCCCGTCGCCCACCGATCCTCCATGGCCACAGGCTAGGCGCGGGGCTCTCCGACCCTCTGACCTCTGCGACGGGCCTGTGGAGCCCGAGCCGGTGCATCTCCCCCTCTGCCGCGCCTGTGGAGGAACCTCAGTCGGTGGACGAGGCCTCTGACCACTGGTCGGCCTGCGGATCCGTCTTCCGCTCCGGCCCCAGGCTCGGGCTCACCGAGACCGCCAGGACGCCGAGTCCGAGATGCGCGCCGAGCACGGCCGGCACTTCGAGGACAGGGACCGTGCGATTCGACAGCGGCCTCAGACGCCGGGCCAGGTCGACCCCCTCGGACTCATTGCCGAACACGTGGACACCGATGCTGGGCGCACGCAGCCCGGCTGCCGCCTCCTCGACCCGACGGTGCAGCGCCTCGGCCGCCCGGGCCATGGTGCGGGGACGTTCGACGGCGACGATCTCGCCGTCCTGCAGCGAGAGCAGCGGTCGCACCTGCAGCAGCGAACCGGCGAAGCCCGCCAGGGCGCTGATCCGACCTCCTCGGCGCAGCTGCTCCAGGTTCGGGACCGCGAACAGGCTCGAGGCGGCGGATGCGCTGCGACGTGCCAGGTCGGCGCAGCCGTGCACGTCCAGACCCAGTCTGCTGCCCGCCGCGGCGTCCAGCGCGGCCTGCCCCAGGGCGAGGCCCGCCTGCTGCGAATCCACCACCTCGACCGGGATTCCCGCCTCGGCCGCCGCCATCTGCGCGGACTCCACCGTGCCGGAGAGCGGCCCCGCCAGGTGGACCGACACGATGCCGTCCACCCCCCGATCACGGAGGTCCGAATAGACCGCGGAGAACACTCCGGGCGAGGGGCGGGAGGTGGTCACCGACGTGCCGGAGGCGACCGCCAGCGCCAGTTCCCTCGGGAGCTCCTCACCGTCGCCGGAGTGGATCTGTCCGCCGATCATCAGCGGCAGCGGCACCACCGTCAGCTGTCCGGCCAGGGGTCCGAGCAGCTCCACGGGCAGCCCGCAGGACGTGTCGGTGACCACGGCGACGCGGCCGCGGCGGCGTCGGGGCCCGGTCGACAGTCCGAGGGCCTCCCCCCGGCGGGGGGTGAGCGCGGCCACCGTCTCCTCGGCCCACCGTCGACGATGCGCGGCGGCTGAGCCCTGATCGGATTCGGGGTCCTGTCGGCTGTGTGCGGCGCTGTCCATCGGCTCAGCCGGTGACGACGTTGACCAGCTTCGGCTCGCGCACGATCACCTTGCGCACGCCGCCGTCGGCCTCGATGTACTTCCGGATCTTCGGCAGCTCCAAGGCACGACGCTCCAGCTCCTCGGCATCGATGTCGGCGGGCACCTCGAGGCGGTCGCGCAGCTTTCCGCGCACCTGGACCACCGCGGTGACGGTGTCCTCGACCAGCAGGGACGGGTCCACGGTCAGCCACGCCGAATTCGCCACCGAGGCCTTCCGTCCCAGCAGCCACCACATGTCCTCGGCGGTGTAGGGCGCGACCAGGCTCAGCAGCTGGGCGACGACTCCGACCGCCTCTCGGACCGCAGGATCGGCTCCTCCGGCGCCGGAGTCGATCTCCTTGCGCACGGCGTTGACCAGCTCCATGGTCCGGGCGATCACCACGTTGAACTTCTGATCGTCGAGCAGCTGCTCGGCCTCGCTCACCGTCCGGTGCGTGACCGCCCGCAGACCGGCCGCCCCGTCGGCGGGGTCGGTGCCGACCTCACTGGTCACGTCCTGCGCCAGACGCCAGGCACGGGCCAGGAACTTCGAGGCGCCGGAGGGCGAGACGTCGGCCCAGTCGACGTCGTCCTCCGGCGGGGAGGCGAACACCATGGTCAGACGGACTGCGTCCACACCGTAGGCGTCGAGCTGCTCGCCCAGGTCGACCCCGTTGCCCAACGACTTCGACATGGCGCGGCCGCCGTTGAGCACCTGCCCCTGGTTCAGCAGGGCGCGGAACGGCTCCTCGACGGAGACCAGCTCCATGTCGAAGAGCACCTTGGTGATGAAGCGCGAGTACAGCAGGTGGAGGATGGCGTGCTCGACGCCGCCGACGTACTGGTCCACCGGCATCCACCGGCGTGCCGCCTCCGGGTCGAACATCTGATCCTCATCACCGGGCGACAGGTACCGCAGGTAGTACCAGGACGAGTCGACGAAGGTGTCCATGGTGTCGGTGTCCCGCTGGGCGGCCGCGCCGCAGCTCGGGCACGGCACCGCGCCCCACGCATCGGCCGCGGCCAGCGGACTGCGGCCCTTGGGCGCGAGCTGCTCGCCGCGCAGGTCGTCCGGCAGGGTGACGGGGAGCTGGTCCGTCGGCACGGGCACCTCCCCGCAGTCCTCGCAGTGGACGATGGGGATCGGTGCGCCCCAGAACCGCTGGCGGGAGACCAGCCAGTCGCGCAGACGGTAGTTCGTCGCCGCCTCGCCGGTCCCCTGCGCGGTCAGCACCTCCACGGCGCGGGCCACGGCCTCGTCCCGCCCCAGCCCCTCCCACGCCGGGGAGTCGATCAGCACGCCGTCGCCGCTGGTCGCCGTCCCCGTCACGGCGGGGTCCTCCTCGTCGGTGCGGACGACGGTCCGGATCGGCAGGTCCATGGCGCGGGCGAACTCGATGTCGCGCTGGTCGTGTGCCGGGACGGCCATGACCGCTCCGGTCCCGTAGTCGGCCAGCACGTAGTCCGAGGCCCAGAGCGGCAGCCGGTCTCCGGTGAGCGGGTGCAGGGCGTACCGGCCCAGGAAGACACCGGTCTTCTCACGATCTGCGGCCTGCCGCTCGATGTCGGAGACCGAGCCGAGCCGGCGGCGATACTCCTCGAGCTCGGGGGCGCGCTCCTCGGTGACCAGGTCACGGGCCAGCTGAGCGTCTGCGGCGACGACCATGAAGGTGCAGCCGTACAGGGTGTCGGGACGTGTGGTGAACACCTCCACCGGGTCCACCTCCGCCCCACCGTCGGCCGGGGCGATCTCGAAGCGCACCGAAGCGCCCTGGGACCGGCCGATCCAGTTCCGCTGCATGGCCAGCACCCGCTCGGGCCAGCGGTCCGCGAGGTCGTCCATGTCGTCGAGGAGTCGGTCGGCGTAGTCGGTGATCCGGAAGTACCACTGGTTCAGGGACTTCTTCACCACGAGGGTGTGGCACCGCTCGCAGGCGCCGTCGACGACCTGCTCGTTGGCCAGCACCGTCTGGTCCTTCGGGCACCAGTTGACCGGAGAGTCCTTCCGGTAGGCGAGCCCGCGCTCGTAGAGGCTGAGGAACAGCCACTGGGTCCAGCGGTAGTACTCCGGATCGGAGGTGTGCAGGCGACGGGTCCAGTCGGTGCTGATCGCATAGCGCTTGAAGGACCCGGCCTGCGTGTCGATGTTCGCGTAGGTCCATTCGGCCGGATGCGCGTCGTTCTTGATGGCGGCGTTCTCCGCGGGGAGTCCGAAGGAGTCCCACCCGATGGGGTGCAGGACGTCGTAGCCGCGGAGCCGCCAGTATCGGGCCGGCACGTCGCCTATGGCGAAGGCCTCCGCGTGCCCCATGTGCAGGTCGCCGGAGGGGTAGGGGAACATGTCGCAGACGTAGCGCCGTTCGCGGTCGCCGCCCTCGTCGACCACGAAGGTGCCGTCCTGCTCCCAGAAGTCCTGCCAGCGCGCTTCGATCTCCCGCACGTCGTACTGACGGTCCTGAAGCTCCTGCGTCGTCCGCTCGACGGGGGCCGTCCGGGTCTCGGACTCGCTCACGCTGCTCACCTGTGGGGCACCTCTTGGTCGTGGGATGTCTCGACGGGGTCGCTGCGCGGGCCTCCCGCGTCGTCCCCGACGTCTGTGATGTCGCCGCCCAGTCTATGGGACCGGGGCCTGCCCCGCGCGCCGCTACGCTGGTGGCCGTGCACCTCGATCCTCGTCCTGAGAAGACCCCGGACCTGACGCCGGACCCGGCCCCGAAGCCGGCCCCGGACCATGCGGCCGCGCTGACCCGTGAGCGGTCGGCCGAGGTCCGGCTGGACCTGGCAGACGGGCCTACCCGTGTCCGGGTCCACCGCTATGCGGCCGCGCGCCGACCCGAAGCCGGAGGCCTACCCGGAGGCGGGGCCCGTCGACGCCGACTGCTCATGGTGCACGGCTTCCGAGGCGACCACCACGGGATGCTCCGGCTGGTGGGTCACCTGGACGACGTCGACGTCGTCGTCCCGGACCTGCCGGGCTTCGGAGCCTCACCCCCGCTGCCCGGGAGCCACACCGTGGAGGCCTATGCCGAGGTGCTCGAGGCGGTCGCCGCGGCGGAGGGATTCGACGCAGGCGACGTGGTCCTGGGACACTCCTTCGGCTCAGTCGTCGTAGCCCATCATGCCGCTCAGCACCGTCGCCGGTGGTCCGGCGTCGTCCTGGTCGGACCGATCAGCGACGAGCTCTTCGCCGGCCCCCTGCTGCCGGGCGCCCTGGCGACCGAAGCCTATTACCGGCTCGCCGCCTCGCTGCCCGAGCGGGCCGGGGTCGCGGTGCTGCGGAGTCGCCTCGCACTCGCGGTCACCGACAGGGCGATGATCACCTCCCGGGATCCGACGGTCTGCGACTACATCCGCGACCAGCATCGGCGGCACTTCGGAGGATTCGCCGACCGACGCACGGTGCTGGAGGCCTACCGAGCCTCGAGCCGGCACACCGTCACCGAGGTCGCGGATCGGATCACCGACCCCGTTCTGCTGATCACCGGGGTCCGGGATCCGATGACCACCCCGGTCGGTCTGGGGCGGCTGCGCGGGCGACTGCCTCAGGCGCGCACCGAGACTCTGCGCGGAGTCGGCCACCTGATCCACTACGAGGCCCCGGGGGCCGCCGCGGCGGCGGTGCGACGCTTCCTGGCCGACGGCGCCCGGAGGCTCGCCTCCCGGAGGACGGACACAGACCTCCGCCCGAGTTCCTAGACCTGCAGCGCGTCGGCGTCGTCGACCCGCAGCCGGACCCCCCGGACTCCGCGCTGCGCACTGGAGGTCCGCCGCACCCGGAGCATCTCCTCGCTGACCGCGTCGCCGTCGGCGTAGCCGAAGAACAGGAGGTACCGGTGCGCTCCCCCGTCGGTGGGAGTGGGACCGATCCACGCCAGGTGCTCCGGCAGGTCAGCCGCGGCGACGAAGGCCTCCGCGTCACCGGGATCCCCCGTGAGGCTGAGCATGCGCCGGGCAGGAGGGAGCCCCAGCTCGAGCCGCCGACAGAGCTCCCGTCGGGCGTAGCCCACCGGGTCCCAGCGGACCAGCGCCCCGGTCAGCTCCTCGTCCGAGGCCGCGACCACCACCTCTCCCCGGTCCTGCTGCGACCGGACCAGGGAGGCGGCACGGAACCAGCGCGCGAGCACCCGGCGCGGGACGTCCAGGCCCTCGCGCATCAGCTGGGAGTCCCCGTCCAGCAGCAGGGCGGCGGCGTAGCCCTGCGGCGCCGTCGGCTCGACTCCGGGGGTGCTGACGACCAGCGCCGGGCGCTCCGATACGTCCACCACGGGGTGATCTCCGGTCGAGGAGACGACCGGCACGGACGGGAACGCCCGCCCCAGCTCCTGGGCGGTCCTGTCGGCCCCTCGTCCGGCGGCGCGGAAGGCGGTGTGGCCGCAGGTGGTGCAGCGATGGTCCCGCCTGTGCAGGCCGCACCACCGGCAGCGCACGGTCCGTGACTGTCCGTGATGGGGCGGAAGCGCCAGCGGGCCGGAGCATTCGGGGCACTGCTGGCGGCTGCGGCATCGATCGCACAGCAGCGCGGGCACGAAGCCGGCACGCCCGACCTGGACCAGCACCGGGCCCCGCTCCAGTCCCTGACGTGCGGCCCGGTAGGCCGCGGAGGGAAGGCGCGCATGCACCGCGGCACCGTCATGGGCCTGCTGGTGCGAATCTGCCGCCGCGGTCACCCGCGGTGCGGCCGCGCGTCGCGCGGGACGGTCCGGGGCGAGGTCCTCCAGCCAGCCGCGCTCGACCAGTCGCTGCACCTCCAGGCTGCGCGACGTCGAGAGCAGCATCAGGGCCGCTCCCGAGGAGACCGTCCGGAGCAGCGCCGTCTCCCGGACGTGGTGGTAGGGCGCCCGCGGCTCCTCGTGGCTGCGGTCCTCGTCGTCGAGGACGATGATCAGCCGAGGACGCGGCACCGGCGCGAAGACCGCCGAGCGCGTGCCCACCGCGACTCCGGCCTGACCGTGGCGCAGCCGCAGGAAGGACCGGTACCGAGGTGTGGGGCCCATGTCGGCGCTGAGCCTGGCCACCGCCTCGGCGCCGAGACGTTCGGTCAGCGCGGCCTCGGCGACGTCGACGTCGCGGGCGTCGGGGAGCACGACGACGGCGTCACCTCCTTCGTCGAGGCATCCCGACACTCGGTCCGCCACGAGACGGGCCCACCCGTCCGGCCCGTAGGACTTCAGGGCGAGGGCGGCCTGTCGCGACAGGGGGTCCTCAGGTCTCAGGTCCGGTGCCGGGGCCACGACACCCTCGAACGCACGCTCCACCCGGGCGACCCGTGTGGGTACGGCGGCGCGCAGCACGTCCGAGGTGACACCCGCTCCTCGGGCAGCCACCTGCTCGGCCAGGGCCAGTATCTCGGGTGAGACGACGGAGATCGGGGAGACGACCTTCCGCAGCGGGCTGAGACGGGCCCGGGTGACGGCTGAACCGGAGCGCGAGAGCACGTATCCGGGCACCTCGCGTCCCGAGAATCGGACGCGCACGCGGCATCCGGGACGCACGGCGGCGTCCAGCTCGGTGGGCACGGTGTAGTCGAAGGCGCGGTCCAGATGGGGCACCGCGCTCTCCAGCAGGACCTGAGCGATCGGGTCCTCGTCGGCGGTGCCGGCGGGCAGATCGGGTTCGGGAGGCGGAGCGAGATCGTCCAAGAGGGCCGGCTGCCGCCGGACGTCGTCCTGCGCGCCGTCCTGCGCGCCGTCCCGCGCGTCCTGCTCGCCTCCCACAGGGTCCTCCTCCCCCACGTCGCAGCCGGTCCTCCGGCTACGATGCTACGCGCCGACCGGCTGCGGCCCGACTCGCCGGAGCGTGCCTGTGGAGCATTCCTGTGGAGTGTGCCTGTGAGGGGCACGTACACCGGCGGCGGCTCAGGCGCCGAAGCGGGAGCGCAGCTCCTCCACACGGTTGAGGCGCTCCCAGGGGAACTGCGCGCCCTCGCGGCCGAAGTGTCCGTTCTCGGAGGTCACGCGATAGATGGGACGCTTCAGGTCGAGCTCTTCGATGATGCCCAGGGGACGCAGGTCGAAGATCTCATCCACTGCGGCGGCGATCTCCTGGGGCGCCACGGTCTCGGTGCCGAAGGTCTCGACATAGATGCCGACAGGACGCGCCCGCCCGATGGCGTAGGCGATCTGGATCTCAGCCCGGCGGGCCAGCCCGGCCGCCACGACGTTCTTCGCCGCCCACCGCAGGGCGTATGCGGCGGACCGGTCGACCTTCGACGGGTCCTTCCCGGAGAAGGCCCCTCCGCCGTGGCGTGCGAACCCGCCATAGGTGTCCACGATGATCTTCCGCCCGGTCAGGCCGGCGTCGCCGACCGGTCCGCCGATGACGAACGGGCCGGAGGGGTTGATGATCTCGGAGAGCCCGGAGGCCTCCAGTCCGGCGCCCTCGACCACCGGGGCGATCACATGCTCAGAGATCTGCTCCCGCAGCTCCTTCTGCGTGGTCTCGCTGGTGTGCTGGGAAGAGACGACCACCGTGTCCAGACTCACCGGACTGTCCCCGTCGTAGCCCACCGTCACCTGAGTCTTCCCGTCGGGACGCAGGTTCTGCAGCAGCCCGGACTGCCGGGCGTCGGTCAGTCGCGCAGAGAGCCGGTGGGCCAGGGCGATGGGCATCGGCATGTAGGTGTCGGTCTCATCGCTGGCGTAGCCGAACATGATGCCCTGGTCCCCGGCCCCCTGAGCGTCGCGGGGGTCGGTGGCCCCGGCGCGGGCCTCGAGGGAGTTGAAGACGCCGGAGGAGATGTCCTGAGACTGCTGGCCGATGGACACCGAGACGCCGCACCGGGCCCCGTCGAAGCCGTTGGCGGAGGAGTCGTAGCCGATCTCGAGCAGGGTCTGCCGCACGATCTGAGGGATCTCGACGTAGGCGGAGGTCGTGACCTCTCCGGCCACGTGGACCAGTCCCGTCGTCGTCAGGGTCTCCACCGCCACGCGGGACTCCGGGTCGGCGGTCAGCAGAGCGTCGAGCACGGCGTCGGAGATCTGGTCGCAGATCTTGTCCGGATGTCCGACGGTCACCGACTCCGAGGAGAACAGACGCAGTGCGGAGGACTCGGGAGGCGGAGCGCTGGAGGTGGTCACCGGGTCATCCTACGCCAGCGGCCCGACGGGCCGCCGGGCAGGCCGATGACGGCGTCACACGGCGCCCCATGACTGCAGGGTTCCCCCGGCTCAGAGCAGGCGGGCTGCGGCGTCGACGACCGCGCGGGCGGCCTCCGACTTGGAGCCGGTCACGGTCTGCGGAGTCTCCGTCCCCAGGGACTCACGGACTCGAGGAGAGGCGAGGATGTGGATCTCGGTCTCGTCACGGCCGAAGACCAGGTCGGTGCCGACCCGGTTGAGCACGAGCAGCTCGCAGCCCTTGCGGTCGAGCTTCTCGCGCGCCAGGTCCAGGGGGTCGTGGTCGGCGTCGCCGGTCTCGGCGGCGAAGCCGACGATGACCGTGGGGCCGGTGCCCGTCCGGTCGCGGGCGGCCACCACCTCGGCGAGGATGTCCGGATTCCGGGTCAGCGTGATGACGGGGTCCGTCCCGTCGGCCGTCTTCTTGATCTTGGCCTCGCCGATGCTCGCAGGCCGGAAGTCGGCCACGGCTGCGGCCATGACCAGCAGGTCGGCGTCGACGACGGCGGCCTCCACGGCCGTCTTCAGCTCGGCGGCGGACTCGATGTGCTCGATCCGCAGTCCGTCCGTCTCGGCCGGGGGCTCGACGTCCACGGTTCCGAGGATGAGGTGTACCCGGGCACCGGCGGCCACGGCCGCTTCGGCCAGCGCGAGGCCCTGCCGACCCGAGGAGCGGTTGCCCAGGTAGCGGACCGGGTCCAGGGCCTCTCGAGTCCCCCCGGCGGTGATGACCACGCGGCGTCCGGAGAGCGGTTGCGGCTCCTCGCATTCGACGTCGTCCGCACCGGGGTCGAAGTGACCGGAAAGCCGGTCTCGGATGTCCATCGGCTCCGGAAGCCGGCCCGGCCCGGAGTCCGAGCCTGTGAGACGACCGTCGGCGGGCTCCATGACGTCCACACCCCGGGAACGGAGCACGGACACGTTGTCCGCGGTCGCCGGGTGGCGCCACATCTCGGTGTGCATGGCCGGGACCATGACGACCGGTGCCTCCGTGGCCAGCAGCGTGGAGGTGAGCAGGTCGTCGGCCCGGCCGGCCCGGGCGCGTGCCAGGAGGTCGGCGGTGGCGGGCGCGACGACGACGAGGTCGGCCTGCTGGCCCAGTCGGACGTGCCGCACCTCGTCGACGTGGGAGAACACGCCCGTGGTCACCGGCCGGCCGCTGATGGCTTCCCAGGTCGCCGAGCCCACGAAGCGCAGGGCGGACTCGGTCGGGATGACGTCCACCTGGTGGCCCTCCTCGCGGAGCAGGCGAAGCAGGTGGACGACCTTATAGGCGGCGATGCCGCCGCTGACTCCCAGGACGATGCGCATCTGGTCGTTCCGTGGACCGTCGGTCCGCCGGTCGTCGCCGACGATCAGGAGGCGGGGTTCTCGGCCGGGTGGTTCACCAGCAGGCCGTCGTTGATCTCACGCAGCGAGATGGACAGCGGCTTCTCATTGAGCTTGGTGTCCACCAGCGGGCCGACGTACTCGAAGAGGCCCTCGTGCAGCTGGGCGTAGTAGGCGTTGATCTGGCGGGCGCGCTTGGCGGCGAACAGGACCATGGCGTACTTGGAGTCGCTCTTGTCCATGAGCTCGTCGATGGGTGGGTCGATGATGCCTTCGAGCTGCTCAGTCACGGAGTATCCGTCCTCACTCGACGATGTGGTCGTCGGTCGGGGTGTCGTATCAGGTCTGTCGGGCGCCGCGAGTCAGGGTCGGCGGCGCCGGGGGCACCCTCAGGCGCGGTCGGCGCCGACCAGGGTGACGAGTTCTGCGGCGGCGCGTTCGAGCTCGTCGTTCACCACGGTGACGTCGAACTCGGACTCCGCCGCAAGTTCCATCCTAGCCGTTTCCAGGCGTCGGTGCTGTTCCTCCTCGGACTCGGTGCCGCGTCCGATGAGGCGCTCGACCAGTTCGTCCCACGAGGGCGGAGCCAGGAACACGAATCGGGCCTGCGGCATCGTCGAACGCACCTGTCGGGCTCCCTGGAGGTCGATCTCCAGCAGCACGGCCCGGCCGGCGTCCACCGCCCGTTCCACCGTCGAGCGCAGGGTCCCGTACCGATGACGTCCGTGGACGGTCGCCCACTCGAGGAAGGCGCCGTCCTCGACGAGCTGATCGAAGCGGGCCGGATCGATGAAGTGGTAGTCCTCACCGTCGACCTCCCCCGGGCGGGGATCGCGCGTGGTCGCCGAGACGGAGAAGAACACCTCGGGGTGGTGCTCTCGGATGTGGCGACTCAGGGTCGACTTCCCCACCGAGGTGGGTCCGGCCAGCACGGTGACCCGCGGGCCACGGGTCTCGGTCTCGTTCATCGATCCTCCTGCACACAGACGTCGGGCGCGGTCCATCCTACTGAGTGGACCGCGCCCGTCGGGTGCGTCGTATGGCGGCCGACCGGTCAGCCGTGCTGCAGGTGCTCGCCCAGTGCCGCACGCTGCTTGATGCCGAGGCCGCCGATCCGGCGGCTCTCGGAGATCCCCAGCTCGCCCAGGGTCTTCGCCGCGGTGACCTTGCCCACTCCGGGGAGGGCCTCCAGCAGCTCCACCGTCCGCAGGCGCGCGACGGCCTCCGAGGTCTCCGCCCGCTGCAGGACCTCCTCGAAGCTCAAACGACCGGCACCGAACTCCTCCTTCACGCCCGCACGTTCGAGTCGGGCGGCCAGAGCCTTCTGACGAGCGGTGTCGCGCTCTTCCTTGCTCAGCTCCCGCAGTGCCATCGAAACCTCCTGATCGCGTCGGGACTCCGAATGCGACGGGTCACCCCCATCCGATCCGCAGACCCCCATTCGACTTTCTCTGTGCCAAAAGTAGCCGTTCGATTCCTCACGTGCAATCACCGGCAACGGCCGATTCCAGGGTGTCCGGGAGGCACCCCGAAGACCTCCGAGAAGTCCCAGGTCACAGGGCGTTCAGCACCTCTGCACCAGCCGAGTCTCAGCTGAGCAGGTCCAGATCTCGGCGTGTCCGTCCGACGGCCGCGGTCAGGGCCGCCGTCGACGGCCCCGCCCGGAGGATCGCGCGGGAGGAGTTCACCAGGACCTGGTCCACGGCGTCGCCGAATCCGTCGGCGAGCTGCCGCACCCCGGCTCCCTGTGCACCGTATCCGGGGGCCAGGACGGGAGGACGGCCGACGGTGAGGTCGATGCCGTGGGCGGAGGCCTCGGAGGCCGTCGTCGCACCGATGACGAGACCGACCGAACCCAGGTGCCCCTCCGGGGAGGGCAGAGCGGCGGATGCCGCCCGGACCACGGACGCCGCCACAGTGTCCGGCCCCTCGGCCGGAGACGCGGTGCGCGCGAGCTGGACCTCGCGGCCCTCCGGGTTCGAGGTCAGTGCGAGCACGAAGAGGCCCGCACCGTAGGTGTGCGCGGCCTCCACGGCCGGTGCCAGCGCACCGAAGCCCAAGTAGGGGTTCACCGTCAGCGCGTCCGCCGCCCAGTCCGAGTCGGGGTGCAGCCAGGCCTGTGCGTATCCCTCCATGGTGGAGCCGATGTCGCCGCGCTTGGCATCGGCGATCACCAGCAGTCCGGCCTCGCGGGCCAGCCGGTGGACCTCGGCCAGCGCCTCCATCCCCGGCGGCCCGTGCTGCTCGAAGAACGCCACCTGAGGCTTGACCGCCGCGGCTCGTCCCGCCGCCGCGTCCACCGTGCGCCGGCCGAAATCGATCAGACCGGCCCTGTCGACGGAGAGCCCCCACTGTGTGAGCAGCTCCGGGTGGGGGTCGATGCCCACGCACAGCGGTCCGAAGCGAGCCATGGCGTCCTCGAGCCGCTGTCCGAAGGGCACGGCCGGAACGACGGGATCGGTCATCGTCGCTCCCCTCAGACCAGTCGCTCGGCGTGGCGCTGAAGGGGCGTGACCGCCCAGCTGAACTGACGCAGCGCGTCGATGGCCTGCACCGCCACATTGAACTCGGCCACGGTGGTGATCACCGGTGTGCCCACCGACGTCGCCGCCGCACGGATCTCATAGCCGTCGCTGCGGGCCTCGCCGCCCGAGGGCGTGTTGATGATCAGATCGATGCCTCCGGATTCGACGAGGTCGAGGACCGTCTCCCCCGCGCCGGGCGCGTCGGCGATCTTGTGCACCACAGAGGTCTCCACATCGTTGCGGCGCAGCACGTCGGCGGTGCCGCCGGTGGAGACGATCTCGAAGCCCAGGTCGGCCAGCCGCTTCACCGGCATGATGATCGCCCGCTTGTCCCGATTGGCCACCGAGACGAAGACCCGGCCGGCGGTCGGGAGGGGGTTGCTCCCGGCGAGCTGCGACTTGGCGAACGCCGTGTCGAAGTGGCGATCGATGCCCATGACCTCGCCGGTGGACCGCATCTCCGGGCCCAGCAGGGAGTCGACCACACGACCCTCTGGTGTGCGGAAGCGGCTGAACGGCAGGACCGCCTCCTTCACCGCCACGGGGGCCCCCGCGGACAGGTGCGATCCGTCGCCCGCTGCCGGCAGGACGCCGCTGAGCGCATGGCCGGACCCCTCCCGCAGCTCAGCGATGGTCGTGCCCGCGCCGATCAGCGCCGCCGCCTTCGCCAGCTGCACCCCGGTGGCCTTGGAGACGAAGGGCACCGTGCGCGAGGCCCGAGGATTGGCCTCGATGACGTAGAGGACGTCGGAGGCCACGGCGAACTGGATGTTGATCAGCCCCCGCACGCCCACCCCCTCGGCGATGGCGGCGGTGGCCTCCCGGACCCGGTCGACCACGTCGGGGCCCAGGGTGATCGGCGGCAGCACGCAGGCCGAATCGCCGGAGTGGATCCCCGCCTCCTCGATGTGTTCCATGATGCCGCCCATGTAGAGCTGGTCACCGTCGTAGAGGGCGTCGACGTCGACCTCGATCGCGTCCTCGAGGAAACGGTCGAC
The DNA here is from genome assembly GCF_025420485.1 of Nesterenkonia marinintestina. Classification (GTDB taxonomy): domain Bacteria; phylum Actinomycetota; class Actinomycetes; order Actinomycetales; family Micrococcaceae; genus Nesterenkonia; species Nesterenkonia marinintestina. The sequence continues at coordinate 101,892 of NZ_JAOEFD010000001.1, forward strand.
GAGCACAGGGTGGTCCGGGGTGACCTCGGTCGCGTTGGCGATGTAGCGCCGCAGACCGTCGAGGTCGTAGACGATCTCCATGCCGCGTCCGCCCAGGACGTAGGAGGGCCGCACCAGCACGGGGAAACCGATGGACTCGGCGACCCGCTGGGCCTGCTCGAAGCTCACGGCGGTGCCGTTCTTCGGCGCGATCAGCCCGGCGCCGCGCAGCACCTGGTCGAAGGCCCCGCGGTGCTCGGCCAGATCGATGGCCTCCGGCGAGGTGCCCAGGATCGGCACCCCGGCATCGGCCAGCTGCTGGGCCAGCTTCAGCGGGGTCTGCCCCCCGAGCTGGACGAAGACCCCGTGGACTCCCCCGGTGCGCTGCTCGGCGGCGATGACCTCGAGCACGTCCTCCAGCGTCAGCGGCTCGAAGTACAGCCGGGTGGAGACGTCGTAGTCGGTGGAGACCGTCTCGGGATTGCAGTTGATCATCACGGTGTCGTACCCCGCCTCGCGCAGCGCCATGGTGGCGTGGACGCAGGAGTAGTCGAACTCGATGCCCTGGCCGATCCGGTTGGGTCCCGAGCCCAGGATGATCACCGAGGGCCGATCGTGACGGGCGATCTCGTCCTCGAGGTCGTAGGCCGAATAGTGGTAGGGGGTGTACGCCTCGAACTCGGCGGCGCAGGTGTCCACGGTCTTGTAGACCGGGCGGACGCCCAGGGCATGCCGCACCCCCCGCACCACGGCCGGGTCCATATGGCGCAGCCGCCCGATCTGCTCGTCCGAGAAGCCGTGCCGCTTGGCCCGACACAGCATCGGGACCGACAGCTCCTCCGCGTCGCGCACCTCGAGGGCGATCTCATCGATCAGGGCGATCTGGTCCAGGTACCAGGGGTCGATGCCGGTGATCCCGTACACCTGCTCCGGGTCCGCCCCGCCGAGCAGCGCCCGCTGGACCTGATGGATGCGCTCAGTGGTCGCCGTGGCCATGTCCTCCAGCAGGCCCTCGAGCTCTTCGGCGTCGGGCACGTCGAAGGAGAACTCGCTGCCCCGCTGTTCCAGGGACCGCTGCGCCTTCTGCAGCGCCTCGGTGAAGCTGCGACCGAAGGCCATCGCCTCCCCGACGGACTTCATCGTCGTCGTCAGGGTGGGGTCTGCGGCGGGGAACTTCTCGAAGGCGAAGCGGGGCACCTTCACGACCACGTAGTCCAAGGTGGGCTCGAAGCTCGCCGGAGTCTTCTGCGTGATGTCGTTGGGGATCTCGTCCAAGGTGTAGCCCACGGCGAGCTTGGTGGCGATCTTGGCGATCGCGAAGCCCGTGGCCTTCGAGGCCAGGGCCGACGAACGGGAGACCCGGGGGTTCATCTCGATCACGACCACACGACCGGTCTGCGGCTCCACGGCGAACTGGATGTTGCAGCCGCCGGTGTCGACGCCGACCTCGCGGATGACGTTGATGGCGATGTCGCGCAGCCGCTGGTACTCGCGGTCGGTCAGCGTGAGCGCCGGAGCCACGGTGATCGAGTCACCGGTGTGGACCCCGACCGGGTCCAGGTTCTCGATGGAGCAGACGACGACGACGTTGTCGTGCGCGTCGCGCATCATCTCCAGCTCGTACTCCTTCCACCCGAGGATCGACTCCTCCAGGAGCACCTCGGTCGTGGGGCTGTACTGCAGACCGGCTCCGGCGATGCGGCGCAGGTCCGCCTCGTCGTGGGCCATCCCGGAGCCGAGTCCGCCCATGGTGTAGGACGGGCGGACCACCACGGGGTAGCCCAGGTCCTCGACCGCCGCCAGGGCCTCATCCATGGAGTGCACGATCCTCGACCGTGCGGACTCCGCGCCGGAGCGCTCGACGACGCCCTTGAACTTCTCCCGGTCCTCGCCGAGCTCGATGGCGGCGATGTTCGCCCCGATGAGTTCGACCCCGTACTCGGCCAGGACGCCGGACTCGTCGAGGGCGATGGCGGTGTTCAGGGCGGTCTGACCGCCGAGGGTCGGCAGCACGGCGTCCGGCCGCTCCTGGGCGATGATCTTGGCGACGACCTCCGGGCTGATCGGCTCGACGTAGGTCGCGTCGGCGAACTCCGGGTCGGTCATGATCGTCGCCGGGTTGGAGTTGACCAGGATGACCCGGATGCCCTCCTCCCGCAGCACGCGCAGGGCCTGGGTGCCGGAGTAGTCGAACTCGGCGGCCTGACCGATGACGATCGGGCCGGAGCCGATCACCAGCACGGATTCGATGTCGGAGCGCTTAGGCATCGGTGGGGGTCCCTCCCGTGGCGGCGGAGTCTGTGGTCGGTGCGATCAGCAGGTCGACGAATCGGTCGAACAGGTGGGCGGAGTCGTGGGGCCCTGCGGCCGCCTCCGGGTGGTACTGCACGGAGAACGCCGGCAGGTCGAGGCAGCGGAGACCCTCGACGACTCCGTCGTTGAGGCTGGAGTGGCTGACCACCACACGCCCGTACCGCTCCTGCGGTGCGGTGACCGTCTCCCCCACCGGAGCGTCCACGGCGAATCCGTGGTTCTGCGAGGTGATCTCCACCTTCCCCGTGGCGTGGTCCATCACCGGCTGGTTGATCCCGCGATGGCCGAAGGGCAGCTTGTAGGTGCCGAAGCCCAGGGCGCGGCCGAGGATCTGGTTGCCGAAGCAGATGCCGAAGAAGGGGATGCCGGCGTCGAGCACCTGCCGCAGCAGCTCGACCTGAGAGGCCGCGGTGGCCGGGTCGCCGGGGCCGTTGGAGAGGAACACCCCGTCCGGGGCGACCTCGCGGATCTCGGCGAAGCCGGCGCTCGCCGGCAGCACGTGCACGCGCAGTCCGCGCTCGGCCATGCGGACCGGAGTCATGGTCTTGATGCCCAGGTCCAGGGCGGCGACGACGGCCAGCGGCTCATCGCTCCACCCGTGGTCGCCGGGCTCCACGACGTAGGCCTCCTGTGTGCTGACCTCCTCCGCCAGGCGGGAGCCTTCCATGGTGGGCTGGGAGAGGACCTCGTCCAGCAGCTCGGCCCGCGGACGAGATGCGACCTCCCCGGAGAAGACCCCGGCGCGCATGGCGCCCGCGGTCCTCAGCCGCCGGGTCACCGCTCGGGTGTCGACGTCGCGGATGCCGACGACGTCCTGGTCGACGAGCTCCTCGTCGAGGCTGCGCGTCGACCGCCAGTTCGAGGGGCGGCGAGCGGCGTCGCGGACCACGTAGCCGGCCACCCAGATGCGGCGCGACTCCGGATCCTCGTCATTGACCCCGGTGTTGCCGATGTGCGGGGCGGTCTGGACCACGATCTGCCGCGCGTAGGAGGGGTCGGTGAGCGTCTCCTGGTAGCCGGTCATCCCGGTGGCGAAGACGGCCTCCCCGAAGCGCGTCCCGAGGGCTCCGTAGGCCGAGCCCTCGTAGACGGTGCCGTCCTCGAGGACGAGCAGTGCCGGTGCGGTGGTGCTCATGGGGTGTTCGTCTCCTCTTCGACGATGGTCTGGAGCTGCTCGAGGAGCGGCTGCTGGGTCCGGGCGTAGCGGGGGCGGAAGGCCGTCTCGACGGGAGTCCCGCCCAGTCGCCAGCCGATGATCAGCACCCCGTCGGACTCGACGAACTTCCCCACCACTCCGCGGTCGGTGCGGATGTGGGTGAGCCCCTCGCGCGGGATGAGGTAGTTGCGGGCGCCGGCCCGCAGGACGGCCACGCCGTCGTCGTGGACCTCGATCCGGCCGTGGCTGCGCAGCCCGAGGCCGTGCACGGCGATGCGGTCGAGGTGGTCCTCCGCGGCGACCGTGCCGACCACCATGCCCTCGGCACCGATCCGCGGCTCCTCCTCGAGCAGGCGGTCGGGGACCTCGTCGGGGGCCGGCAGTCCGGACTGCCGGCGTCGGCGTCCGCGCCATCCCAGCCAGAGCAGGACGGTGACGAGCAGGATGATGCCCAGTGAGACGCCCAGGTAGCTGAGGTAGGTCTGCGTCTGCTCGGTCATGCCGCGGCCGTCCTGCCGGTCAGTGAGGTCTCCAGGGCTCCGTCGACCACGACCGGGTGGCCGGAGAGCAGGGTGGCCCGGACCTCACCGCGAAGCTCCATCCCGGCGAAGGGCGAGTTGCGGCCCTTGGAGGCGTGGAGCGCGGGATCGACGGGCCTTCGCGCAGTCGGATCCACCAGGACCAGGTGGGCCGGCTCACCGACGTCGATCGGTCTCCCCTGGTGCGGGTGTCCGCAGATCTGTGCGGGGCGCTCCGAGGTGACCTCCGCCAGGCGCCTCCAGTCCATCATGCCGGTGTCGATCATCGTGTGCTGCAGGACCGACAGGGCGGTCTCCAGCCCGGTCATCCCCATGGCCGCGGTCGACCACTCGCACTCCTTGGCCTCCACCGGGTGCGGTGCGTGGTCGGTCCCGACCACGTCGAGGGTGCCCTCGGCCAGGCCCTCGCGCAGGGCGCGGACGTCGGCGTCGGTACGCAGGGGCGGGTTGACCTTGTACACCGGGTCGTAGCTGCGCACGAGCTCGTCGGTGAGCAGCAGGTGGTGGGGGGTCACCTCGGCGGTGACGTCCACGCCGCGCCGCTTGGCCCAGCGGATGATGTCCACCGAACCGCGGGTCGAGACGTGGCAGACGTGCAGGCGCGAGCCGACGTGCTCGGCGAGCAGCACATCACGGGCGATGATCGCCTCCTCGGCCACCGCCGGCCAGCCGGGCAGCCCCAGCACCGCGGAGACGGAGCCTTCGTTCATCTGGGCTCCGTCGGTCAGCCGGGGCTCCTGGGCGTGCTGCGCCACCAGACCCCCGAAGGACTTCACGTACTCCAGGGCTCGGCGCATGAGGACCGGGTCGTGCACGCACATGCCGTCGTCGGAGAACATCCGGACCGCCGCGGCGGAGTCGGCCATCGCGCCGAGCTCCGCCAGCTCCTCGCCGCGGAGTCCGCGGGTCACCGCTCCGACGGGGTAGACCTCGGTCCATCCGGACTCGAGTCCGAGCCGGTGGACCTGCTCGACGACGCCGGCGGTGTCCGCGGTCGGCGACGAGTTGGCCATGGCGTGCACGGCGGTGAATCCTCCGCGGGCGGCCGCGCGTGATCCGGTCTCGACCGTCTCGGCGTCCTCGCGTCCGGGCTCGCGCAGGTGGGTGTGCATGTCCACCAGGCCCGGCAGCAGCAGGCATCCGGCCCCATCGATGCGTCGGAGGTCGTCGAGACGCTCGGCCTCCTCCGCCGCCTCCCGGCCCATGGCGCGGATCGTGCCCCCGGCCAGGAGCACGTCCTGCCGCGCCTCCCCGTAGGGTGCGGCGTCGGTGATGAGGATCGGGCGGGTGGTCATCTCGGGCTCCCGTCGGTCGATGCGCGGTCAGGTGCAGGGTGTGGTGCACGGTCGGTCCGTCGGTCGTGGTCGCCGCTGAGCAGCAGGTGGAGCACGGCCATCCGCACCGCCACACCGTGGGAGACCTGATCCAGCGCGCGCGTGTGGGGTGAGTCTGCGGCGGCCGAGGAGATCTCCACCCCGCGGTTCATCGGTCCCGGGTGCAGGATGGCGGGGGATCCGACCCGACGGACGTAGTCGGCGAGCCGTTCGTCGGTGAGGCCCCAGCGCCGGGCGTACTCGGCGGCCGAGGGGAAGTAGGAGCCGCCCATGCGCTCAGCCTGCACCCGGAGCATCATCACCGCGTCCGGGCCGGCCGCCAGGGCCTCGTCGAGGTCGTAGTGGACCCTGACCGGCCAGGTCTCCACCGTGTGGGGCAGCAGGGTCGGCGGTGCGACCAGCCCGACCGTGGCACCGAGGGTGTGCAGCAGCCACACGTTCGACCGGGCGACCCGCGAGTGCAGGATGTCGCCGACGATGAGCACGTCGACGCCGGTGAGGTCCGTGCCGCGCGGGTCCCGCCCGTCACGCTCGGCGACCGACCGTCGCACGGTCAGGGCGTCGAGCAGCGCCTGGGTGGGGTGCTCATGGGTGCCGTCCCCGGCGTTGACCACCGCACAGTCGGTCCATCCGGAGGCGGCCAGCCGCGCCGCCGCGCCGGAGGCCCAGTGCCGCATGACCACCGCGTCGGCGCCGATGGCCTCCAGGGTCTGGACCGTGTCCTTCAGGGACTCGCCCTTGGACACCGATGAGCCCTTGGCGGCGAAGTTCATCACGTCGGCGGAGAGCCGCTTGGCGGCCGCCTCGAAGGAGATCCGCGTGCGGGTGGAGTCCTCGTAGAACAGGTTAACCACGGTGCGGCCGCGCAGCGTGGGCAGCTTCTTGACCTGGCGCCCGGAGACCGCCGACATCTCCTCGGCGGTGTCGAGGATCCTCAGTGCGTCGGCGGCACCGAGCTCTGCGGTGGAGAGCAGGTGCCTCATGCCTCACCTCCGCCGGCCTGCGAGGGTCCGCCGCGGTCTATGACGACCGCCTCGTCCTCGACATCGGTCACATCCACGTCGGCGAGCCGCACGGTGACCCGCTCCCCGCGCGAGGTGGGCAGGTTCTTCCCCACGTGGTCTGCACGGACGGGCAGCTCTCGGTGGCCCCGATCGACCAGGACGGCCAGACGGACGGCCCGGGGGCGTCCCAGGTCGGAGAGCGCGTCGAGGCCGGCACGGACGGTGCGGCCGGAGTAGAGGACGTCGTCGACGAGCACGACGACGGCGTCGTCCACGCCCCGGTCCGGCACCCGAGTGGGCTCGGGGACCCGGGCGGCACGGGATCCGAGGTCGTCGCGGTACATCGTGATGTCCAGGGAGCCGACGCAGGCCTCGGCGTCGAACTGCGGGTCGATCCGGGACAGCCGCTCACCCAGCCGTCGGGCCAGCGGCACTCCGCGACGGGGGATCCCCAGGAGGATGAGGTCGTCGACGCCGCGGTGCGCTTCGACGACCTCATGGGCGATGCGGGTCAGGGCGCGGTCGATGTCCGCACCTGTCATGACCGTCGAGGTCAGAGGCGACTCTGCCGCCATCGGGCCCCCTTCCTCGCCTCACGGGACGATGCTTAAAGGAGAACGTTCGATCGACCAGTCTAGCGGTCTCAGTCGGTGAGCGTGGGCTTGAGCTTCTGGAGCCTGCCCAGCAGTCCGTTGACGAAGACCGGTGACTCGTCGGTGGAGAGCCGGCGGACCAGTGCGACGGCCTCAGCCACCGCGACTCCGTCGGGGACGTCGTCGTTGTGCAGAAGCTCCCAGGCTCCGATGCGCAGGGCCATCAGGTCGACCCGCGGCATGCGCGCCAGCGTCCAGCCGCGGGCATAGGTCTCCAGGAGTTCGTCGATCTCCTCCCGGTGCTGTGCGACTCCGCGGAGGATGTCGAGGACGTAGGCGTCGACGACCAGCTCGGCCCGTTCACGGCGGAGCCGCAGCACCTCGAAGGGGTCGGTCTCACGCTGCTCGGCCTCGAAGAGGATCTCCAGGGCGCGGCCGCGCGCTTTGCTCAGTCTGGCCACTTGTGGTCGCTCCCGCTCAGTCCGTGACGCGGCCGAGGTAGTCGGAGGAGCGGGTGTCCACCTTGACCCTGGTGCCCTGCTCCACGAACAGCGGCACCTGGATGACGTGGCCGGTCTCCAGGGTGGCCGACTTGGTGCCGGCGGAGGACCGGTCGCCCTGGAGGCCCGGCTCGGTGTAGGTGATCTCCAGCACGACTGAGGGCGGCATCTCGAGGTAGAGCGGCGTCCCCTCGTGGAGGGCGATGGAGACCTCGTTGCTCTCCAGGAGGAAGTTCGCCGCGTCGCCGACCACCTCCGAGGGCACGGTGATCTGGTCGTAGTCGCGCAGATCCATGAAGACGAAGTCATCGCCGTCGGTGTACAGGAACTGGTAGTTCGACCGGTCGACGGTGGCCAGCTCGACCTTCGCGCCGGCGTTGAAGGTCTTGTCCACGACCTTGCCGGACGTCAGGTTGCGCAGCTTGGTCCGGATGAACGCTCCGCCCTTGCCGGGCTTGACGTGCTGGAACTCCACGGTGTTCCACAGCTGGCCCTCCAGCTTGAGGACCGATCCGTTCTTGATGTCGTTCGAGGTGGCCACAGGCTGCGTCCTTCGTCTCTCGTGTCGGTTCCGATGTGCGGGCCCCGCAGGGCTGAGCGCCGGCGACCCAGTCTACCGCCTGCCGGAGGGAGGACCCGTCGCGTCGGCTCGGGGTCGGGCCCGGACCGGCCCAGGACCGGGCCTGAACCGGCCCGGGGCTCAGAGCTGGATGGCTCCGGTCTCCGGGGCGGCCGCGATCTCCTGGTAGGTGGCGTAGAGGATGGAGGCGTCCGGGATCTCCACGGTGGCCGGCTGGCCGACGCCGCTGAGCAGGACGAAGCGCAGTCGGTCTCCGCGGTTCTTCTTGTCCCGGCGGATGCCCTCCAGCAGCTGGTTCCAGCGATCGTCCCGGTAGGTGGTCGGCAGACCCAGCGAGGAGAGGATCCGGTGGTGGCGGTCGACCGTCGCGTCGTCGAGCCGGCCCATGCTGCGGGCCAGCTCCGCCGCGAAGACCATCCCCACCGACACGGCCGCACCGTGGCGCCACTGGTACCGCTCGGCGAGCTCCACGGCGTGGGCGAGGGTGTGGCCGTAGTTCAGCGCCTCCCGGTCCCCCGACTCCCCCGGGTCCCGACCGACGATCCGGGCCTTGACCGCAATCGCCCGTTCGATGAGCTCGCGCAGCCGCGGCGAATGCGGGTTCGAGGCCTGGTCGGGCGCCTCCTCGACGATCTCCAGGATCCTCTCGTCGGCGACGAACCCGCACTTGACGACCTCGGCCAGCCCGGTGACCAGTTCGTTGCGAGGCAGCGTCAGCAGCGTGTCCAGGTCGGCCAGCACGCCGGCGGGCTGGTGGAAGGCTCCCACGAGGTTCTTCCCCTCGGCGGTGTTGATGCCGGTCTTGCCTCCCACCGCGGCGTCGACCATGCCGAGCAGGGTCGTCGGCATGTGGACCACCCGGACTCCGCGCAGCCAGGTGGCGGCGACGAAGCCGGCCGCGTCGGTGACCGCTCCTCCGCCCACGGAGACGACGGCGTCGCTGCGGGTGAAGCTGTTCTGTCCGAGCACCTGCCAGCAGAAGGCGGCGACCTGGATGTGCTTGCCCTCTTCGGCGTCGGGGATCTCTGCGACCACCGCACGGTAGCCGGCGTTCTCCAGGTCCTCCCTCACCACATCTCCGGTGGCGCGCAGGGCGCGCGGATGGATGACGAGCACCCGTTCGGCGTGGGGGCCGACCATCTCCGGGAGGCGTGCGAGCAGTCCGTGGCCGACGAGCACGTCGTAGCCGAGCTGCTCACCTCCCTGACCGGTGCCGGTGCCCACCGTGATGCGCGTCGGGCCGGTCTCCCCGGCCCGCTCAGGGGTCGCGCCGCCCGGGTGCGTCGGCTCCTGCGGTGTGGGGGCGGACTCGGGGTGGGTGCTCATGGCTGAGAGGCTTCCTGATGGGGTCCGGATGTCGGCGGTCGGCGGACATGCGCCGTCAGCGCCTCCACGATGGTAACCGCTCTCTGACGGACCGGCGCATCCGCCGGCGGCAGGACGACGTCGGCCGCACCGCGGTAGAGCGGCTCCCGCTCCGCGTAGACCTCCGCCCACCGACGCATGGGGTCGTCACCGAGGACCGGGCGCGTGCTGGCGTCGCCGATCCGGCGGTGCGCCTGCTCCAGCGACATGTCCAGCAGCACGACCAGATGTCCGTGGAGGACCCGGCGGGTCGCCGGGGAGAGGATCGCCCCTCCGCCGAGGCTGATCACCGAGGGGCGCGGGGAGTCGAGGAGGTCGGCGACCACATGCTCCTCCTCACGCCGGAACGTCTCCTCGCCGTGGGTCCTGAAGTAGTCCGGGATGGGACCGTGCCGGGCCACGAAGAACTGGTCGCTGTCGACGTGCGGGCGTCCCAGGCGGCGCGCCAGCGCGGCACCGACGGTCGACTTGCCCGAGCCCATGGGTCCGATCAGGACGATGTTGCGGGCCTCGATCCCGCGGAGCTCGACGCCGGGCGCCTCGGGCCCCGGGCTCGACTCCGAGGCTCCTCGGTCGTCATCCCCCATCGGCCTCACCGAGGGCCGGCGTCGAAACCGGCCGGCGCCTGCAGCGGGTCGCCGTCGCCGCCGGAGGGACCCGAGGCTGAGCCGACGTCCGGCAGCGCCGCCCGGTAGGACGCCAGGTTGCGGCGGACCTCCTCGACGCTGTCGCCGCCGAACTTCTCCAGCACCGCATCGGCGAGGACGAGGGCGACCATGGCCTCGGCCACGACTCCGGCGGCGGGCACCGCGCAGACGTCCGATCGCTGATGGTGGGCGGTGGTCTGCTCCCCGGTGGCGGTGTCCACGGTGCGCAGCGCCCGGGGCACGGTGGCGATGGGCTTCATGGCCGCGCGCACGCGCAGTGTCGAGCCGATGCTCATGCCCCCTTCGATGCCTCCGGCCCTGTCGGTGGCGCGGCCCACGGCGTCGCCGTCGCGGACGATCTCGTCGTGGGCCTGCGATCCGGGACGGCGGGCGGTGCGGAAGCCGTCGCCGACCTCGACCCCCTTGATGGCCTGGATTCCCATGAGGGCACCTGCCAGACGGGCGTCCAGGCGGCGGTCCCAGTGGACGAAGGACCCGAGGCCCGGCGGGAGCCCGTCGACGACGACCTCCACGACGCCTCCGAGGGTCTCCCCCGCCTTGTGCGCCGCGTCCACGGCCTCGACCATCCGCTCCGAGGTCTCGGGGTCCGCGCAGCGCAGGGGATCGGCGTCGAGCCGCTCGATCTCCTCGGCGTGGGGGACGAGGGCCTCGTCGGGGACCTCCACCGTGCCGACGGCGACGGTGTGCGAGACGGTCCCGATGCCGAGCGCGGACAGGAACGACTGCGCGGCGGTGCCCAGGGCCACGCGGGCCGCGGTCTCCCGGGCCGAGGCCCGCTCGAGCACCGGGCGCGCTTCGGCGAAGCCGTACTTCTGCATCCCGGTGAGGTCGGCGTGCCCCGGGCGCGGCCGGGTCAGCGGCGCACTGCGGGCCAGTCCCTCGAGCTCCTCGCGATCGACCGGATCCGGCGACATGACCTTCTCCCACTTGGGCCACTCGGTGTTGCCGATCTCCACGGCCACCGGGCCGCCCAGGGTCCGACCGTGCCGGACCCCGCCGATGAGGGTCACCTGGTCCTGCTCGAACTTCATCCGCGCGCCCCGGCCGTAGCCCAGGCGTCGGCGTGCGAGTCGGTCCTGCACGGCCCGGGTGGTCAGCTCCACTCCCGCGGGCAGTCCTTCCAGGATGCCGACCAGGCTGCGGCCGTGTGATTCTCCTGAGGTGAGCCAGCGCAACATGGCCACCATCATGCCACGCGGCGGGAGGCCCGTGCGCCCCGGCGGTGCGGGTCGTCAGACCGCGGGGAGGCCGACTGCGGTCCGCATCTGAGCCGCGGTGCGATCCTGCTCCTCGGCGGTCAGGGAGTCGAACGGACGGTCGGTGCCGGCGGTGAACAGACGCACCTGCTCCACCGCCTGGTGCAGCAGCATGTGCAGTCCGCACACGCTCGACCCCGCGCGGTCGCCCCACACCCGAGCCAGCGCCGAGGGCCACGGATCATAGGCGACGTCGAGCAGCGGAGGCATCGGAGCGTGCGCGGGGCCCGGGGCGGGGATGCGGTCCGCCACCGACGCCGCGGTCCCGTCGGCCGCTCCGGCGGGCAGTGCGGAGACCACCAGGTCAGGGGGGTCGGCGAGGAGGTCGTCGGCGAACGTGGACAGCTCGCGGATGCGCAGACTCAGCCCGAGCCGCTCCGCAGGACCGCCGAGCTCTTCGGCACGCGCCGGAGACCGCGCATAGACCGCCGCGTCGGCGCATCCGAGGTCCCGGGCGGCCTCGAGGGCCGCCGCCGTCGTGGCCCCCGCACCCAGGACCGCCATGGACCGCGGTCTCTGCGGCGTCACCTCTCCGAGGGCGCCGACGATGCCGTCCACGTCGGTGTTCTCACCGTAGGCGGTCGACGGATCCGGGCGTCCCCCGACGTCGAAGACCACCGTGTTGAGGACCCCCAGGCGCCCGACCCGATCCGAGGCGGTGCCCGTCCGCCGGGCGAGCTCGCCCTTCAGGGGCATGGTCACAGAGAGTCCGAGCCAACGGTCCCCCGTCGCAGACAGCGATTCCAGGACGCGGTCCAGGTCACCCACGTCGGCCCGGATGCGCCGATAGTCCACCTCGAGGCCCAGACGCGCATAGGCCGCGCCGTGCAGGTCCGGGGACCTGGAGTGCCCGATGGGGCTGCCCAGCACCGCCGCCCGCATCAGCGGTGGGGTCACTGGTCTCCCTCGTCGTCCTCTTCGATCTCTTCGACGTCCGGCACCTGATCGGCGGCTTCGCCCGTGCAGATGTCCGGGTTGTCCGCACAGTAGTCGCGGAACTCCTGCCAGTAGACCTGGTGCTCGGAATAGTCCTCGGCGAACTTGGTCTCACCGGTCTCGATGTTGACGGTCAGCCAGTAGTAGTAGTCGTTCTCCTCGGGGTCGGCCGCGGCGTCGATGGCCTCCGAGGCGGGAGCCTCGATCGGACCGGGCGGCAGGCCCTCGTGGACGTAGGTGTTGAACTCGTTGTCGGAGTCCTGGCGCTCCTCCTCGGTGAACTGCAGGCTCTGCTCACCCAGGCCGTAGATCACCGTGGCGTCGATCTGCAGCAGCCCGTCGGTCTCGTCGTTCTCCGGATTGAGGCGGTTCTCGATGATCCCGGCGACGGTGCGGTAGTCGTCCGGCAGGGCCTCCGCGGTCAGCAGCGAGGCGACGATGATCCGTTCGAACTGTTCGTCGGAGTCGGTGACGCCGTCGTCCTCGAGCCGCTCGAAGGTCCGGTCGACCATCTCCTGCAGCATCTCCTCGGGCTCGGCCTCGAGGTCGAACCGGTACTCGCCGGCGGCGAGGAAGCCTTCGAGGGTCAGGGCCTGCTCCGGCAGTCCGTAGTCCGTGGGGTCCTCGGCGGCGTCGCGGAGCTCGTCCTCCTCGATGCCGGTGGCCTCGGAGATGCTCTCCAGTGCCGCGTCGAGGCGGCTTCCGACGTTGATGGCCACGTAGTGCTGGGCGTCGCGGTCGGGGACGATCGCGGACAGCGCGTCCTCGGCCGGCATCTCCTCGCGCAGCTCGTACTCGCCCGACTGCAGGGTCCCCAGGTCCTCGGAGTCCTGGAGGGCGTCGATGAACGCCTCCGAGCTGGCGATGATCCCCTGGTCCTCCAGCCGCGCGGCCACCGCGTCCCAACCCTCACCGCCTTCGACGGTGAAGGTCACCGAGTCGCCGGCCTGGGTGTCGTAGTCCTCCGGGCCGCCGAACATGCCGCCGAAGAGCGACTCGACGACGACCAGGAGGATCACCAGCATCAGCGCGAGTCCTCCGAGCACCGCGGCCACGCCGAGGGTGCGGCGACGCCGACGCCGTCGGCGCTTGTGCAGGATGGCCCGCGAGGCACCACCCTCCATGGGGGTGACGGTCTGGTAGCCCCGCCCATAGGTGGACGAGCTGATCAGCAGCGCGGTGCCGTCCTCGTCGTGCTCGATGTACGCGCCCTCGACCAGGTCGTCCTCATAGAAGAGCTCGGAGTCACGACCGCGGTCCGGAGCCGCAGCAGCCTCAGCATGGTCGTCCGTCGGGGCGTCCGCGGTGGGAGCGGGATCCTCGTCCAGCATGTCGTGCACGCCGGCGGACTCCTCATGGGGTCTGCCGGGCTCGGATCCCACGTCCGGGTGAGAGGCAGGCTCGGACCAGGCGGCGTCTTCGTGCCGCCGGTCGCCGGAGCCGGGCTGCGGCTCCGGGTGCTTCTCATCGCTCACGCGGTTCCTCACTGGTGTTCGACTGACGGGGTCGGCCCTCCGGTGCAGTCCACCGACGGCCCGCGACGTCCGTCCCGCATTCCCTCACCGGACGTCGCATTGATTGTAATCCATCCGTGATCCCGTATCTCGGAGATTCCACGGCGGAGAGTCCCCGCCGGTCAGGATCCCCGCGCGACGATGTCCCTCCAGGTCAGACGCGCATCGAGATCCTCCTGGGCCTTCCGGCGGGTCGCCTCGTCGCCGGCCTCCGCGGCTCGGCGCACCTTCTCCTCGAGGGAGGCGACGGAGGCGTCGATCTGAGCGAGCACGGAGTCCTGCCGGGCCTGGGTCTCCGGGTCCCCCCGGTGCCATCGCCGCTGCTCGGCCTCCCGGAAGGCGTCCTGGATCCGCGCGACCGCATCCTCGGTGCGACGCATCTCGCTGCGCGGCACCCTGCCCGCGGCGTCCCAGCGGTCCAGCAGGTCGTGGTAGCGCTCTCGGACCGCGTCGGGGTCGGTGAAGGGCATGAGGGCCTCGAACTCCGCCAGCAGCCCCTGTTTGACCTCGAGATTCCGGGCGTACTGACGATCGGTCTCGGCATTGGCGGCCTCGCGGGCCGCGAAGAACTCGTCCTGCGCGGCCCGGAACCGAGCCCACTGGGCGTCGTCCGTCCGACGGGACCCCCGCCCGGCGGCCTTCCAGTCCTCCATCAGGCGGTGGTAGGCCTTCGTCGTGGGACCGAAGTCGGTGCTGGTGCGCATCCCCTCGGCCTCCGCGATGAGGTGCTCCTTGGTCCGACGGACTTCAGCCTGCTCCTCGTCCCGTCGGCTGAAGAACGCACGACGACCCTTGTCGAAGGTCGTCCGGGCGGCGCGGAACCGCTTCCAGTACGGGTCCTCCTGCGCCTTGGTCAGCCGCGGAGGTCGCTTCTGCTCGGCCTTCCAGCGCTGGAAGAGCCCGTCCATCCGTGACTGGGACTCCTTCCAGTGGGTCTTGGCGGGGTCCTGGGCCGCGATCGCCTCGGCCTCCGCCACGATCTCCTCACGCCGGGCCAGATGTGCGTTCATGGCCTCTTCGGAGGCACGGCGCTCCTCTCCGCCCAGCTCAGCCACCGCTGCGCCGATCTCGGCGAGCACGGTGCGCACCGAGGCGACGTCGCCCACCCAGGCCTGCGCCTCGAGTTCGGACTCCAGGGCGTCGCGGCTCCGGCCCAGCGCCTCGGCCGAGTCGCTGCCGGCCCGGACCCGTGCCCGCAGCAGCAGCGCACGGTTCGCCAGTTCGTCGAACTTGCGGCTGAAGTACCGCAGGGTCTCGTCCTCGGAGGCTCCCGGGTACTGGCCGATGTAGGTCTGCTCCGCATCCCGGGCGTGGACGTGGCCCTCGGCGTCCACCGCGGCGGCCGCCCGCGCCTCGGCGAGTGTGGTCTCGTGATGGCCTGGTCTGACTGCGGCGCTCATGGAACCACCATACCGACCCGACACCGACCCGACACCGACCCGACTGCCGGGCGGGCCTGCGGATCGCTATGATGGTCGGGTCCGTCGCACCGGGTGATCGCCCGCCGTCGGGCGCCGCGCACCGCGACGCGCACCCCCACGATCCGTCGACGACCGAGGAGTCTCCCCTCCCCCATGGCACGCAAGAGCTCCCTCTCCGGCTTCACCGAATGGCTGCCCGAAGAGCGTCTGGTCGAGCTGCATGTGCTCGACACCCTGCGTGAGGTCTTCGAGCGACATGGATTCGCCTCCTTGGAGTCTCGGGCGGTGGAGACCGTCGACACCCTGCTGCAGAAGGGGGAGATCGACAAGGAGATCTACGCCGTCTCGCGGCTGCAGGAGGACGAGGCCGCGGCCGGGGAGGCCCGACTGGCCCTCCACTTCGATCTGACGGTGCCCTTCGCCCGCTACGTCACCGACAACGCCGGGCACCTCCACTTCCCCCTCCGCCGATACCAGATCCAGAAGGTCTGGCGCGGAGAGCGGCCCCAGGACGGACGGTACCGGGAGTTCACCCAGGCCGACGTCGACATCGTGGGCGACGGCTCCCTGCCCTTCCGCGCCGACGTCGAGCTCGCCGTCGTGATGGCCACGGCACTGGAGGCCCTGTCCGTCGGTGACTTCCGGATGCGCATCAACAACCGACGCCTCTCAGAGGGCTTCTATCGGCTCATCGGTCTGACCGACCCCGCCCCGGTGATGCGGGCGATCGACAAGCTGGAGAAGATCGGGGAGGAGAAGGTGGCTCAGGAGCTGCGTGAGCAGGCCGGAGCCGACGACGAGCAGGCCGGACTCGCCCTCGCCCTGGCCGGAATCCGCAGCGAGGGGCTGGGATTCGTCGACCGGGCGCGTCAGCTCGCCGCCGGGATCGAGGGGGACTCCTCCCAGTTCGAGGAGGGGCTGGCGGAGCTCGCAGACGTCATCGCCGCACTCGAGCGCCGCGTGCCCGGTCGGGCCGTCGCCGACCTGTCCATCGCGCGGGGGCTCGACTACTACACCGGAACTGTCTACGAGACGGTGCTCGTCGGCCATGAGGACCTCGGATCGATCTGCTCGGGGGGCCGCTACGAGTCGCTGGCCTCCAAGGGGTCCCGGACCTTCCCCGGCGTCGGGCTCTCCGTGGGCGTCACCCGTCTGGTCTCGCGCCTGCTCAGCACCCAGGGCCTGCGGGCCGACCGCTCGGTGCCGTCGGCGGTCTACGTCGCGCTGCGGGACGAGGACTCCTGGGCCGAGGCCCAGGACGTCGCCGCCGCCCTGCGCGACCGCGGCATCGCAGCGGAGGTCGCGCTGTCGGCCGAGAAGTTCGGGAAGCAGATCCGCCACGCCGACCGACGAGGCATCCCGTTCGTCTGGTTCACCGACGCCTCCGGCGCCCACGAGATCAAGGACATCCGATCCGGCGAGCAGGTCCCGGCCGACCCTCGGACCTGGGAGCCCCCGGCCGAGGACCGCTCGCCGCGGATCATCGCCGACCGTCCCTGAGACCACCGTCCCTGAGACCACCGTCCCTGAGACCACCGTCCCTGAGACCACCGTCCCTGAGATCACCGCTGCTGAGACCACCACCGAGACCACCCATGGAGCGCCCCGGCCGACGACCCGGGGCACAGGAAGGACATCGTGCTACGCACCCTGCACACCGGAGAGCTGAACGCCGCACACATCGGAGAGACCGTCACCCTCGCCGGATGGGTCGCCCGTCGCCGTGACCACGGCGGTGTGGCGTTCCTCGACCTGCGGGACGCCTCGGGCCTCGCGCAGGTCGTCGTCCACGACGAGGAGGTCTTCGACCCGCTGCGCAACGAGTACGTCCTGCAGGTGACCGGTGAGGTCCGCCGCCGCCCCGAGGGCAATGAGAACCCTCAGCTGGCTTCGGGCGAGGTCGAGGTCGAAGCGGAGTCCGTCACCGTGCTCAGCACCTCGGACGCGCTGCCGTTCCAGGTGGACGAGCATGTCGAGGTGGGCGAAGAGGCCCGACTGCGCCACCGCTACCTCGACCTGCGCCGCGAGGGACCCCAGCGCGCCCTGCGACTGCGCTCCGAGGCCAACCGCGTCGCCCGCGAGTACCTCCACGGGGAGGGCTTCACCGAGATCGAGACTCCGACGCTCACCCGCTCGACCCCCGAAGGTGCGAGGGACTTCCTGGTCCCGGCCCGCCTGTCGCCGGGCTCCTGGTACGCGCTGCCGCAGTCTCCGCAGCTGTTCAAGCAGCTCCTCCAGGTCGGCGGCTTCGAACGGTACTACCAGATCGCCCGGTGCTACCGCGACGAGGACTTCCGCGCCGACCGGCAGCCGGAGTTCACCCAGCTCGACGTCGAGGCGAGCTTCGTCGACCAGGAGGACGTGCTCGGCTGGTCCGAGGAGCTGGTGCGCCGCCTCTGGTCGCTGATCGACGTGGAGCTGTCCGCCGAGATCCCCCGCATCACCTACTGGGAGGCGATGCGCCGCTTCGGCACGGACAAGCCGGACCTGCGCGTCGACCTCGAGCTGACCGAGCTCGCCGACTACTTCTCCGACACCCCGTTCCGGGTCTTCCAGGCCGACTACGTCGGGGCCGTGGTCATGCCCGGCGGAGCCTCGCAGCCGCGCCGAACCCTGGACGCCTGGCAGGAGTGGGCCAAGCAGCGCGGCGCCAAGGGACTGGCGTACGTGCTCATCGGTGAGGACGGTGAGCTCGGCGGACCGGTGGCCAAGAACCTCTCGGAGACCGAGCGCGCCGGACTCGCCGAGGCGGTGGGTGCCTCACCGGGTGACTGCGTGTTCTTCGCCGCCGGTGAGGCCGCCGCGTCCCGCGCCCTGCTGGGAGCGGCCCGCGTGGAGATCGCCCACCGGACCGGTCTCATCGACCAGGCCGAGTGGTCGTTCGTCTGGGTGGTCGACGCTCCGATGTTCGAGCCCGCCGCCCAGGCCGCGGCCGCCGGCGACGTCGCCGTGGGTTCGGGGGCCTGGACGGCCGTCCACCATGCCTTCACCGCACCGAAGGCGGAGTTCGCCGACTCCTTCGACGCCGACCCGGGTGCCGCGTTGGCCGACGCCTATGACCTGGTCTGCAACGGCAACGAGATCGCCGGCGGCTCCCTGCGTGTGCACCGCCGCGACGTGCAGGAGCGGATCTTCGAGGTCATGGGCATCGGCCAGGAGGAGGCCGCCGAGAAGTTCGGATTCCTGCTGGAGGGCTTCCGCTTCGGCGCTCCCCCGCACGGCGGCATCGCCTTCGGCTGGGACCGCGTCGTCGCACTGCTGGCCGGTGAGGAGTCCATCCGAGAGGTCATCGCCTTCCCCAAGACCGGCGGCGGTTTCGACCCGCTCACCGCGGCGCCGGCCCCGATCACCGCACAGCAGCGCAGGGAGGCCGGCGTCGACGCGACGCCCGAACCCAAGGGCTGATGCTCACCGGCTCCGGGGTCGGCGCAGCTCGTCGGTGTCGACCACGAGGGTCACCGGCCCGTCGTTGACCAGGTCGACCTCCATGGCCGCACCGAAGTCGCCGGTGTGCACCTGGGCACCGCCGGCCCGGAGCCGCGAGACGAACTGCTCATAGAGCGGTCGGCTCACCGCGGGCGGTGCCGCCGCGCTCCAGGAGGGACGTCGGCCCCGACGCACATCTCCGTAGAGGGTGAACTGACTGACCACCACGAGCGGCGCGTCGGCATGGGCGCAGGAGCGCTCGCCGCGCAGGATCCGCTGGCCCCAGACCTTGTCGGCGAGCAGGTCCGCCTCCTCGACACCGTCGTCGTGCGTCACTCCGAGCAGCACCACCAGGCCCTCGCCGTCGAATCCGCGACGGGCGACGACGGCACCGTCATGGTCCTCCGCATCGGACTCGGACAGGATTCGGACCTCAGCGCGGCTGACCCGCTGGACGACTGCTCGCATGTCTGCCAGTCTCCCAGATCGCCGCTCCCCGGCAGGGATAGAGTGGTGGGGCCGAGGCGGTACGTCCGTGGGAGGGAGCCCGAGATGACCGGAGATCTGTTCTCCGCCGAGCACGGCGCGGACGAGGACGACTCCGAACCCTCACGTTCCGGCTCGGGCGGTCGTCCCCGGCGTCACGCGCCCCTGGCCGTGCGCATGCGGCCGCGCAGCGTCGACGAGGTCGTCGGACAGCAGCACCTGCTCGATGACGGCTCTCCGCTGCGCGTGCTGGCCGAGGGCGCACACGGACCCGCCGGCGCCTCCTCGGTCCTGCTCTACGGACCGCCCGGGACGGGCAAGACGACTCTCGCCCACGTCATCGCGCGCTCCCCCGACCGCAGATTCGTCGAGCTCTCGGCCATCCGCGCCGGAGTGAAGGATGTGCGCACGGTCATGGACCGTGCTCTGGAGGACCGGGACCTGCACGGTGTGACCACCGTGCTCTTCCTGGACGAGATCCACCGGTTCAACAAGGCCCAGCAGGACGCGCTGCTTCCGGGCGTGGAGAACGGGTGGGTCATCCTCGTCGCGGCGACCACTGAGAATCCCTCCTTCTCGGTGATCGCCCCGCTGCTCTCCCGTTCGCTGCTGGTGACGCTGCGCCCGCTGACCGAGTCGGACCTCGACGGACTCCTCGACCGGGCACTGCGCGAGCCGCACGGACTCGACGGCGCCTTCATCCTCGAGGACTCCGCCCGCAGCCATCTGCTGCGGATGGCCGGGGGCGACGCCCGCCGAGTCCTGACCACTCTGGAGGCCGCCGCGGCGGTCGCCTCAGGTCGGGCGGGAAGTGACGCGGAGGGACCCGTCCGCGTGGCCGCCGCAGACGCCGAGCAGGCCATGGACCATGCCGTCCAGCGCTATGACCGTGACGGCGACCAGCACTACGACATCGTCTCGGCGTTCATCAAGTCGCTGCGCGGCTCCGACGCCGACGCCGCCCTGCACTATCTGGCGCGCATGATCGTCGCCGGAGAGGACCCCCGCTTCATCGCCCGGCGCCTGGTGATCGCCGCCGGCGAGGAGGTCGGTATGGCCGACCCGTCGGCCCTGCAGACGGCCGTCGCCGCCGCCCAGTCGGTACAGCTGATCGGAATGCCCGAGGCGCGGATCCTGCTCGCTGAGGCGACTGTGCACATCGCCACCGCTCCGAAGTCCAACGCCTCCTACCAGGCTCTGGACGCGGCGATCGCCGACGTCCGCTCCGGTCGGGGCGGGGCGGTGCCTGCGCACCTGCGTGACTCCCACTACGCCGGAGCCGAAAGGCTGGGCCACGGAGCCGGCTACCGCTACGCCCACGACGCGGAGCACCATGTGGTCGGTCAGCAGTATCCGCCGGACGAGCTGGTCGGAGTCGACTACTACCGTCCCTCGACGAACGGCGCCGAGCGCACCGTCGCCGAGCGTCTGGCCCGACTGCGCTCCATCGTCCGCGGGGACTGACGAGGCGGCCGGTCTCCCCCGGAACGTGTGGCGAACCCACGACGACGGCGGGCCGCCTCCGAGCTGATGCTCAGGGGCGGCCCGCCGCATCGGTGCCGTCGGCCGAGGGGTCAGTGGTGTCGTGCACCGACCTGACCCTGGGAGGCCGACGCCTCGATGCCCGCGTCGTGGGGCTCGTGGTGGTCGTGGGAGAGCGCCTCGAGGTACTCCTCCCGCGACACCGGGGCCACACGGTCCTCGAAGAACCAGCGGTTCAGGCTCGCCCGCATCTTCTCGGTCCGGGTGACCTTGCCCTTCGCGTTCGGCACCGGGCCGCTCGGCTCCGGCGACTCGAAGGCCACGAGGGTGTACAGCTCGTAGTCGTTGAGGCGGCTGTGCTTCTCGCGGAACTCGCCGTGCGGGAGCACCTCGATCACACCCGCCTCATTGCCGTGGAGGACGATCTCCCGATCCTTGCGCTGCAGTGCCAGGCACACGCGCTTGGTCACGATGTAGGCGATGACCGGTCCGACGAAGATCAGCACCCGCGACCAGTAGGTGATGTCGTTCAGCGACAGCTGGAAGTGGGTGGCGATCAGGTCGTTCGCGCCCATGCCCCACATGATGCAGTAGAACGTGGCGACCGCGGAGCCGACGGCCGTACGGGTGGGCACGTTGCGCGGGCGGTCCAGCACGTGGTGCTCCCGCTTGTCTCCGGTGATCCAGGCCTCGACCCACGGCCAGATGAACAGGCCCAGGAACATGACGGCCACGGGGATCATCGGGATCAGCACCGGCAGGGCGAGGTTGTTCGCGCCCCACGGCATCGGCAGGAGCCACTCCAGGGAGAAGTCGCCCAGGTAGCCCGGCATCAGACGCAGCACACCTTCGAACGGACCGATGTACCAGTCCGGTTGGGCGCCGGCCTGGACCGGGGACGGGTCGTAGGGTCCGTAGTTCCACAGGGCATTGATCTGGAACGTCCCGGAGATGCCGGCCAGGATGCCGAAGACGATGAAGAAGAAGCCTCCGGCCTTGGCCGCGTACACGGGCCCGACGGGGTATCCGACCACATTGGTCTCGGTGCGGCCCGGGCCCGGGTACTGGGTGTGCTTGTGGATGACCACCATGAACAGGTGGATCGCGATGAGCACGAGGATGAGCGCTGGGATCACCATGATGTGCAGGGCGTACAGGCGCGGGATGACCTCGTTGCCCGGGAACTCCCCGCCGAAGAGGAAGAACGAGATGTAGGAGCCGACCACGGGCAGCGCCTTGATCATGCCGTCGATGATCCGCAGGCCGTTGCCCGAGAGCACCTCGTCCGGCAGCGAGTAGCCGGTGAAGCCGGCACCCATGCCCAGGATGAGCAGCGAGCAGCCGACGACCCAGTTGAGCTCACGCGGCTTGCGGAAGGCGCCGGTGAAGAAGACGCGCAGCATGTGGATCGCCATGGCGGCGACGAACAGCAGCGCGGCCCAGTGGTGCAGCTGTCGCATGAACAGGCCGCCCCGGACGTCGAAGGACAGGTCGAGGGCCGTGGCGTAGGCCACCGACATCTCCACGCCCTGCAGCGGGGCGTAGGAGCCGTCGTAGGTGGTCGACGACATCGACGGGTCGAACCAGAAGGTCAGGAACGTGCCCGAGAGGATCAGGATCAGGAAGCTGTAGAGCGCCAGCTCACCGAACATGAACGTCCAGTGGTCCGGGAAGATCTTCCGACCGAACTCACGGACGATGCTCGTCCCGCCGACCCGCTGGTCGACGTAGTCGGCGATCCGACCGGTCCGCGTCGCGGGCCGGTGCTCCTCCGCGACGGCCCCAGGAGACTCAGATGTGTGGGTGCTCATTTCTCGCCTCGCTCCCAGTATGTCGGGCCGACAGGTTCGGTGAAGTCGCTCTGCGCGACCAGGTAGCCCTCATCGTCCACGGAGATGGGCAGCTGGGGCAGCGGGCGCCCGGCCGGTCCGAAGATCACCTTGAACTCGTTGGCCGCGTCGAAGGTGGACTGGTGGCAGGGGCACAGCAGGTGGTGGGTGTGGCGCTCATACAGCGCCACGGGGCAGCCGACGTGGGTGCATACCTTGGAGCAGGCGATGATCCCGTCGTAGGTCCAGTCCTCGCGGCCCTCCGACACGGTCTCGATGTCGTCGGGGTTCATCCGCATCAGCAGCACGACGGCCTTGGCCTTCTCGGTCAGACGGTCACCGTGGCCGGGGACGTCGCGGAGGTTCTCAGGCACCACGTGCATGCTGGACCCTACGGTCATGTCGGCGGCCCGGATCGGAGTGCCGGTGGGGTCGCGGACGAGCCGGACCCCCTCGTCCCACAGCGAGTGGCGCATACGCTCGACGCCGAAGTCGTCGGACTGGTCGAGGTCGCGGAACATGACGATGCCCGGCAGCGGGGCCAGGAGCACCGCACCGATCAGCGTGTTGCGGATCAGCGGGCGCCGCTTGATGCCGGACTCCTCGAGCACGTCGCCGACGATCTTCTCCGCCTCCTGGCGCTCGGACTCCTTGCGCAGCGGCTTGCGGGCCTCCACCAGCTCGTGGTCCGGCATCAGCGTCTTCGCCCAGTGGACGACGCCGAGGCCGATGCCGAGCATCGACAGGGCGACGCCGACGCCCAGCAGCGTGTTCTGCAGGCGCAGCATCTGGAGGTCCTCGGTCAGCTCGATCGCGAAGTAGGCGACGAACACCGTGATGGTGCCGATGATCGAGAGGAGAAACAGCACGAAGACCTGGCGCTCGGAACGCTTGGCGACCTGCGGGTCTTCGTCGGCCAGCCGCGGACGGTGCGGCGGCAGCCCGGGGTCGGCGATGGCGTATCGGCCGGGATCCCCCTCACCGGCTCTGATGACGGCGCCCGGCTCGTTCGGGTCGCCGTGACCGTGCTCGCCCATATGGTTCTCGTCCTTTGCTTCAGTGTGTGCAGTGCGGGTGCGTGTGTGCGGTGCTGGTGTCCGCCGAGGGTGCTCAGGAGGAGCGTGACGTCAGCCAGACCATCGAGGCGATGATCACGGCGATGCCCCCCGTCCAGAGGAACAGGCCCTCGGAGACCGGACCCAGCGAGCCCAGGGAGAATCCGCCCGGCGTCCCCTGCGACTCGTAGGTCTTCAGGAAGGCGATGATGTCCTGCTTGTCCTCCGGCGGGATGTTCGCGTCGCTGAAGACCGGCATGTTCTGCGGCCCGGTCGTCATGGCCTCGTAGATGTGGCGCTCCTCGACGCCGTGGAGGCTGGGGGCGAACTTGCCCTCGGTCAGCGCACCGCCGGCCGCCGCCGCGTTGTGGCACATCGCGCAGTTGATGCGGAACAGCTCACCGCCGCGGGCGGGGTCGCCCTGGTCCACGTCGAGGTACTCGTCGTCCGGAACCGCAGGGCCGGCGCCGAGGGACGCCACATAGGCGGCCAGCTGCATGGTCTGCTCGTCGTTGAACTGCGGCGGCTTCTTCTGAGCCTGCGGACCGTGCATCTGCATCGGCATGCGCCCGGTGCCGACCTGGAAGTCGACCGAGGCCGCGCCCACACCGACCAGGGAGGGTCCGTTGTCGGTGCCCTCGGCGTTGATGCCGTGGCAGGTGGCGCAGTTGGCGACGAAGAGCCGCTCACCCTCGTCGACGTCGGCGCTGGAGTAGTCCTCGGTGCTGCTCGCCTGGGCCTCGTTGATCGTCGTGGCGGCGGCGTAGAGCCCGCCGGTGATCAGCAGTCCCAGGAGGAGCAGCGCCACTCCGGCGAACGGGTGGCGGCGCCTCTGCGAAAGTGCCTTCACGTGCCGTGTCCTAACTTCTCGGTGCGAGGTCCGTCTGTCAGCTCAGCGGCTGCGCTGCGGGCCGGGTGTGCGGTTGTCTGCGTCTGCGTCGGAGTCTCCGGGCTCCCGTCCGGTGCTAGACGAAGAACGGCAGGATGTAGACGACGCCGAAGAGTGCGATCCAGACGACGTCCACGAAGTGCCAGTAGTAGGAGACCACCACGGCGGCGCTGGCCTCCTTATGGGTGAACTTCACGCTGAAGTACGCGCGGGCGATCACGAAGAGGAAGGCCACCAGGCCGGCGATGACGTGGATGCCGTGGAAGCCGGTGGTGATGTAGAAGGCCGAGCCGAACGCGTCCGCCGGAATGGTGATCCCCTCGGACACCAGGACGGCGAACTCGTAGGTCTGCCCGGCGATGAACAGGGAGCCGAGGATGAAGGAGAGGATGTACCACTCGACCATCCCCCAGTGCTTGATGCTCATCATGGACCCCGTCCGGCGCGGCTGGTGGCGCTCGGAGGCGAACACCCCGAACTGGGCGGTGACCGACGAGGAGACGAGGATGACGGTGATGGTCAGGGCAAGCGGCACGTCGAGCAGCGCGCTGTTCTCGGCCCACATCTGGGGCTCTGCGGAGCGCAGGGTGAAGAACATCGCGAAGAGGCCGGCGAAGAACATCAGCTCGCTGGTGAGCCAGACCATGGTTCCGACGGACACCATGTTCGGGCGGTTCGGCAGGGTGCGAGCCGGAACATTGGGAGCTTGGGTTGCAGACGTCACGGACTCATTATGGCCCGAACCGTGACGTGTTCGCTAACGACGCACTGCGGCGTGGCGCGGCGACCGGGTCCGACACCGGGCCCGGTGCCCCGTCATTCCCAGCATCCGCCCAGCTCTCGCGCCCTCCGGGAGGCGCAGAAATTTCTACGAAACGTAGTAGATCGACCGATTGTGACGTCTCGGAGACCTTCGGCGACCGACGACTCTGCCGCCTCCCCGGGCGGCTCGGACCATCAGTGTGCCCGGCTCCCCTGGACATCGGCTGACGGACCGCTGATCCTCAGCTGTCGGCGCACCGTGCCTCACGGCCGGGCATCCGCGGCACGCGTACTAGGCTGGTGGCCGTGACTTCCTCCACCCCTGAAGGTCGTGGTCCTGTCCCGACGGCCGAGACCGCAGCCGTCGAGACCTGGCCGGGCCTGCTCGAACATCTGCTGCGCGGTCGGGACCTCTCGGAGTCCACCGCCTCCTGGGCGATGGACCGTCTGATGTCCGGCGAGCTCGGCGACGTCGAGGTGGCCGGGTTCCTCACCGCCCTGCGCGCCAAGGGAGAGACCCCTGAGGAGCTGCTGGGTCTCAGCACGGCCATGCTCCGTCATGCGGTGCCGATCAGCGTCGCGGGTCCCACTCTGGACATCGTCGGCACCGGCGGCGACGGCCTGGGCACGGTGAACATCTCGACCATGTCCTCACTGATCGCGGTCGGAGCCGGTGCCCGGATCGTCAAGCACGGCAACCGCGGCGCCTCCACCACCGCCGGCGCCGCGGATGTGATCGAGGCCCTGGGCGTGGACCTCTCGCTGTCCGCCGAGCGGCTGGCCGACTGCGCCGAGCAGACGGGCATCACCTTCCTCTTCGCCCAGCAGTTCCACCCGTCGATGCGGCACGTCGCCCCGGTGCGTCGTGGTCTGGGGGTGCGCACCGTCTTCAACTTCCTGGGTCCGCTGTCGAATCCCGCCCGGGTCTCGGCCCAGGCGCTGGGCTCGGCCCATGAGCGGCTCGCGCCCCAGATGGCCGAGGTCATGGCGCGGCGCGGGATCCGAGGGATGGTCTTCCGCGGCCGTGACGGCCGGGACAAGATCACCACATCCACCGAGACCGATCTCTGGGAGGTCCGCGGCGAGGGGGTGACCCACCACGTCATCGCTCCGGAGGACTTCGGACTCCCCCGCGTGGAGGTCGATGCGCTGCGCGGAGGCGACGGTGACCACAACGCGGCAGTGGTGCGCGGACTTCTGGCCGGTGAGGCGGGTCCGGTGAGGGATGCGGTCCTGCTCAATGCGGCCGCCGGCCTCACCGCGTGGTCACCAGACGCCGACGCACCCCTGACGGAACGCCTGCGCACCCATCTCGACGTCGCCGCGGAATCGCTGGACTCGGGGGCCGCGGCCGCCGTCCTCGACTCGTGGGTACGGTTCAGCCGAAGCTGATCACTGCCCGCCCGCGGATGCGGCGGACTCCTCGGGACGGTCAGGATCGTCATGGCCGAAGGGGTCCGGGTCCTCCCCCGGCATCCAGCTCAGTCCCGGAACTCCCCAGCCCTCTCGGCGACGGGCACGACGCCAGCGCCTGGTCCACTGGGGGTTCAGCCGGTCGACGTAGAGGAAGCCGTCGAGGTGGTCGTACTCGTGCTGCATGATGCGCGCGAACCATCCCTGCGCCTCGAAGCGCACCGCCGTCCCGTCGAGGTCGGATCCCATCAGCTCGACGTGCTCGCTGCGGCGCAGCGGGAAGCCGAGCCCCGGCACGGAGAGGCAGCCTTCGGTGTCTTCGTCGGCGTCGGGAGCCGTCTGTGCGGGTTTCGAGATCATACGCAGCCGCGGGTTGATGAGCACCCCCTGCTCGGGAACGTCCCCGGTCTCGGCGTAGCGATAGGTGAAGATCCTGAGCCCGACGCCGATCTGCGGCGCCGCCAGGCCCACGCCGTTGGCCGCGTCCATGGTCTCGTACATGTCGCCCACCAGACGCCGGATCCCGTCGTCGATCTGGTCGACCTCGTCGGCGCGGCGATGCAGGACAGGTTCGCCGCAGACGGCGATGGGACGGATGGTCATGGTCCACGATCCTATCGGCTCTGCGCGGCCCGGCGGACTCCGTCGGGCCGCGCAGGACGGCGTCGGGGCCGCCGAGGGCTCAGATGCCCTCGACGACCCCGACGGTCGACGGACCGAACGCTCAGTGTGCGTAGTGCTTGCGGTTGTACTCCATGACCCAGCCGACGGTGAAGAACAGCGTCGGCACCAGAGCGATGCCGACCACCCACCAGTCGTATGCCAGGCCGAGCACGAGGAACGCGCATGAGGCGCCGAGGCCCAGGGGCCACCAGCTCCACGGCGCGAACTCGCCGTAGTTGCCGCTCATCTCATAGATCTCCCCGTCGCTCCGGTCCGAGTCCATGACCTCGTGGTTCTTGGCCGTCATGCGGAGGTAGTACCAGAGCATGAAGCCCAGACCCGCGCTCAGCAGCAGCAGCGGGAAGCCGGCGAGCTCGTCGAACCCGGTGACGAATCCGTAGATGAACGCGACGATGAGCAGGAAGACCCCGAGGCCCAGGAAGACTGCGATGTTCGTCCTCATCAGATTCCTCCCTTGTCCTTCTGGTCAGCCGGTCCGAAGACCTTGCCGGCCGGTGACTGCAGCGTATGCCGTTCGGCGAGCTCCGGGTGGTGCAGGTCCAGAGCCGGACGCTCCGAGCGGATGCGCGGCAGCGAGTAGAAGTTGTGCCGGGGCGGCGGGCAGGAGGTCGCCCATTCGAGCGACCCTCCGAAGCCCCACGGGTCGTCGACCAGGACGCGGCGGCCCTTGCGGTGGGTGACCCACACGTTCCAGAAGAACGGGATCATGGAGGCGCCCAGCAGCATGGAGAACACCGTGGAGAACTGGTTCATCGCAGTGAACCCGTCCTCGACGAGGTAGTCCGCATACCGACGGGGCATACCCATCACGCCCAGCCAGTGCTGGATCATGAACGTCCCGTGGAAACCGATGAACAGCATCCAGAACTGGATCTTGCCCAGACGCTCGTTGAGCATCTTCCCGGTCCACTTCGGCCACCAGAAGTAGAACCCGGCGAACATCGCGAAGACCACGGTGCCGAAGACCACGTAGTGGAAGTGCGCGACCACGAAGTAGGTGTCGGAGAGGTGGAAGTCCAGCGGCGGCGAGGCCAGGATGACACCGGTCAGTCCGCCGAAGAGGAAGGTGACCAGGAAGCCGATGCTCCAGAGCATGGGGTTCTCGAAGGTGATCGAACCCCGCCACATCGTGCCGATCCAGTTGAAGAACTTCACTCCGGTCGGCACTGCGATGAGCATGGTCATCAGCGCGAAGAACGGAAGCATCACAGCACCGGTGACGTACATGTGGTGCGCCCACACCGTCACCGACAGCGCCGCGATGGCGATCGTCGCGTACACCAGGCCCTTGTAGCCGAAGATCGGCTTACGGCTGAACACCGGCAGGATCTCGGAGATGATGCCGAAGAACGGCAGGGCGATGATGTACACCTCGGGGTGGCCGAAGAACCAGAACAGGTGCTGCCACAGGATCGCACCGCCGGCCTCCGGGTCGAAGATGTGGCCGCCGAGGCGACGGTCCATGCCGAGGCCGAACAGCGCTGCGGCCAGCGGCGGGAACGCCATCATGACCAGGATCGAGGTGATCAGCGTGTTCCAGGTGAAGATCGGCATGCGCCACATGGTCATGCCCGGGGCCCGCATGCAGATGATCGTGGTGATGAAGTTGACTCCACCCATGATCGTGCCGAACCCGGTCAGGCCGAGGCCGAAGACCCACAGATCTCCGCCGACCCCCGGCGAATAGGTCGTATCGGACAGCGGCGCATAGGCGAACCAGCCGAAGGCGGCCGCACCCTGTGGGGTGAGGAAGCCGACCATGGCCACCAGCGAGCCGAAGAGGAAGAACCAGAAGGCCAGCGCGTTCAGACGCGGGAAGGCCACATCCGGAGAGCCGATCTGCAGCGGCATCATCACGTTGGCGAAGCCGGCGAACAGCGGTGTGGCGAACATCAGCAGCATCACCGTGCCGTGCATGGTGAACAGCTGGTTGTACTGCTCCTTGGTCTGCAGCAGCTGCATCCCCGGCTCGAAGAGCTCGGCCCGGATCAGCAGCGCCATGACGCCGCCGACGCAGAAGAAGATGAAGGAGGTGATCAGGTACATGTACCCGATGACCTTGTGGTCGGTGGTCGTCAGCCAGCTGACGACGATGCTGCCCTTGGAGCGGGGCACCACGCGCGGTCCGACCGCGCCGTCATCCGTGGTGTATTCCAGAGTCGCCACGATCAGTCCCCTTCGTCCGTGGTCACGTCGTCGTCCAGGTTCGGGTTGCGGTCGTACTCGTCCCCGAGCTGGCCCTCAGGCAGGGTCTGGAGGTACTGCTGGAACTCGTCGGCGGAGACGACCTCCACGTTGAACAGCATCTCCGAGTGGAACTCGCCGCAGAGCTCGGCGCACTTCCCCTGGAAGGTGCCCTCCTCCTGCGGAGTCAGGTCGATCCGAGTGGTCTTGCCCGGGATCATGTCCCGCTTCTGCAGGAACGCCGGCACCCAGAACGAGTGGATGACGTCGCGGGAGTTCAGTTCGAAGGTGACCGACTCGTCCACCGGCAGGTAGAGGGTCGGCAGGGTGTCCTCGACTCCCTCCTCACCGGTCAGGTGGGCCTGCACGCCGGCGTAGTACCGCTCTTCGTCGCCGTACTGGTAGTTGAAGTCCCAGGCCCACTGCTTGCCGCGGACGTCCACGACGAGGTCCGGGTCCTCGTTCGGCTCGTCCACGGAGCGCTGCACCTGGTCGGTGAAGTAGAAGAGCACGCCGACCATGATGATCGGGACGATCGTGTACATGATCTCCAGCGGGACGTTGTAGGCCAGCTGGCGGGGGTAGCCGGTCTCGCCCCTGCGGCGGCGATAGGCGACCATGCACCACAGCATCAGGCCCCACGTCAGCAGGCCCACGCCGAGTGCGGCGATCCATGAGTTGACCCACAGGTCCGTCAGCTCTGCGGTGTTGCTGGTGGTCTCCCGGCTCCCGGGCAGCCAGCCCCGCTGGACCTGCTCCGAGCATCCGGTCAGGACCAGCGCCGCTGCCGCGGCGGCCGTGATCCCTCGGGCTGCGCGGCGGCCCCGGCTGACGGTTCGCTTCTCCGAACTCACAGACGGCCCTTCCTCTTCTTGGTGTGCGATGTGATCGACGCGCCCGGTGCCGTGCTCCGCCCGCCTGAAGCGGTGCGTGCCGCGGGGTGGAGTGCGCCCCCGCACGTGTCGAGAACAAGATTACTACCAACTGTAGACGTTCGCTCCGACCGAACACATGCTGTGACACGGCTGAACGCGCAGCGCTGCGGTGTGTTCCGCAGCGCCCACGGAGGGGCCTGACACACGGAGAGGCCGCCGACCGCACCCCGCTCGGGGTTCCGGTCGGCGGCCTCGTCGTCGGCGGGCGTCGGCGGCGGCCGTCCCTCGTCGACGAAGATGTCGCGACTGTGACGGCGCCGACGCCGGGACGGCTCAGTGGAAGGAGTCGCCGCAGGCGCAGGAGCCGCCCGCGTTGGGGTTGTCGATGGTGAAGCCCTGCTTGGAGATCGAGTCTTCGAAGTCGATGGTGGCACCCTCGAGGTAGGGCACCGACATCTTGTCCACGATGACCTCGACGCCGCCGAAGCCGCGCACGGCGTCTCCGTCGAGGAGCCGCTCGTCGAAGTAGAGCTGATAGATCAGTCCGGAGCATCCGCCCGGCTGGACCGCGACGCGCAGACGGAGGTCCTGACGTCCCTCCTGCTCCAGCAGTGCGGCGACCTTCGCGGAGGCGGCGTCGGTGAGCTCCACCTGGTGGGACTTCAGCTGCTCGTCCAGCTGCCCGGTCTCGGCGCCGGCGGTGTCCTGGGTGGGAGTGGTCATGGGAGGTGCACCTCTCTCGGTTCGGCTCATCATCCCGTGGGGCATCTCGTCTTCACGGTATCAGGAGGTCCAACGCCTCACCGGCCGTCTCCATTCCCGCCGGACCCGACGCGGAGCGCCGCGGGGCCGGGGCGCCGCGGCACCGATAGACTGGGCCACGTGTTTGGACGTAAGAGGAGAACGGAAGAGCCCGCGCAGCCCGTCGAGGAGGAGTCGGTCGAGAACCCGGCAGCCCGCCGCGGACCCGAGCCGAAGGGCCGCCCCACCCCGAAGCGACGGGATCAGGTCGCCGCGCGCAAGCGACCCCTGGTGGCCGACGACCGCCGCGCGGCCCGAGAGTCTCAGAAGCAGCACATCCGCGAGATGCGCCAGAAGCAGCGGGTCGCGCTGGAGACCGGCGACGACCGCTACCTCCCCCCGCGGGACCGCGGGCCGCAGCGGCGCTTCGCCCGGGACTGGGTCGATGCACGCACCGGGCTGGGCGAATGGATGCTGATCCTGGTGCTGGTCTTCCTGTTCACCTCGCTGCTGTTGCCGGAGGACGCCCGGATCGTGATGAGCCAGGCCCTGTGGCTCCTGGTGCTGCTGGTCCTGGTGGAGTGCTGGTACGTCGCCCGGTCGGTCCGCAAGCGCGTGGAGGCGAAGTTCGGCGGGATGGAGCGGGGCATCCGCTTCTACGCGGCGATGCGGGCGCTCCAGATCCGTCGCCTGCGCCTGCCGAAGCCGCTGGTCGCCCGCGGCGAGTTCCCGGCCTGACCTCAGGTGCGCCGGCGCAGCCGGACCAGTCCCCGATTGATGCGGTGGGCCCACAGCGGCCCCCGGTAGACGAATGCGGTGTAGCCCTGGACCAGGTCCGCACCGCGGGCCAGCCGTTCGGCCACGTCGTCGGCATCGGTGACCCCGCCCACCGAGACCACCGCGACCTCCTTCGGGAGACGGTCGCGCAGCCGAGCGAGCACCTCCAGGGACCTTGCGGCGAGCACAGGGCCGCTGAGACCTCCGGCCCCGGCGTCGGCCACCGTGACGTCCGAGGCGGTGAGCCCCTCCCGCGAGACGGTGGTGTTGGTGGCGATGATGCCGTCGAGCCGCAGGTCCGTCGCCAGGTCCGCCACGGCGTCGACGTCGTCGTCGGCCAGGTCCGGGGCGATCTTCACCAGCAGGGGGACGTGGCGTGAGGCCGACCGGCGGGCGGCGTCACGGACCGCACCGAGGAGGGGACGAAGCGCCTCGATGTCCTGCAGCCGGCGCAGCCCGGGCGTATTCGGCGAGGACACGTTGACGACCAGATAGTCGGCCCACGGCGCCAGGGTCCGAGCCGAGGTCAGGTAGTCCTCGGCGGCCTCGTCGAGCGGAGTCGCCTTCGTCTTGCCGATGTTCACCCCGACCACCGGCGCATGACGCCCGGCGGCCCGCCGAGCCTCCGTCCGCGCACGCAGGGCCCGCAGCCTGCGGCCGACGGCCTCGGCGCCGTCGTTGTTGAACCCCATGCGATTGATCAGGGCCCGATCACCGATCAGCCGGAACAGCCTCGGCCGATCGTTGCCGGGCTGCGCATGGGCGGTGACCGTGCCGACCTCGATGTGACCGAAGCCGAGGGCCGCCAGGGGGAGGACGGCGTCGGCTCCCTTGTCGAATCCGGCGGCCAGGCCGAAGGGCGAGGGCCACCGCAGGCCCATCGCCTCGACCTCGAGATCGTGGGCGGGCCGGGTCATCCGCTCCAGCGGGCGCAGGGCCCCGCACTGCGCGGCGGCCCTGAGTCCGGCCACGACCAGCCGATGTGCGCTCTCAGCCTCCATCCGGGCGAACACCCGGCGGAACAGCACCCCGTAGATCCGCCCCCCATCCTCCGGGGGGCGTCGCAGGGACGGAGGCGCGTCGTCGATGCGGGCACTCATGGGTCCATCCTATGACCCGAAGAGGCCCTCTCCTCCGCCCCTCCACGGCGTCGTCCCTAGGATGGAGCCATGGAGGACCCTGAGACGCAGCTGTGGGAGGACTCGCCCGCCGGCGAGTGGGTGACCGATCTGCTGCCGGGGTGCTCCCGGATGACCCTGCCGCTCGGAGAGGATGATGAGGGGCCCGTCTCAGCCACGCTGGTGCGCCTGGACTCCTCGGTGACGTCGGCCGACTCCGCGACGGCGCCGGTGCTGCACCTGCACGGATGGACCGACTACTTCTTCAACCTGCCGATGGCCGAAGGCCTCGCGGCCGCAGGGCGACCGTTCTACGCCCTCGACCTCCGGAAGTACGGCCGCAGCCTCCGACACCACCAGACCCCGGGGTACGTCGACGATCTGCGGACCTACCAGGTCGAGCTCGAGGCCGCGGCCGAGGTCATCGCCGCCGCGCACCCCGGCGCGCCGGCGCCGATCGTCCACGGCCACTCCACCGGAGGACTCACCGCCGCACTGTGGGCGGCCGACCGTCCCGAGCGCCTCAGCGCGCTGATCCTCAACGCACCGTGGCTGGAGCTGCCCGGCGACGTGGCCGCTCGCACCGCGGTCGAGGGCCTGCTGGCGCCGCTGAGCCGCCTGGACCCCAAGCGCGCCCTGCATTCGCCGCCGGTGTCGACCTATTGGATGTCGCTCTCGGCGGAGTCGCACGGCGAGTGGCGGGTCCACCCGCTCTGGCGTCCGCCGCAGTCGTTCCCCATGCGGCCGGGCTGGCTGCGGGCCGTCCTGGCCGGCCACGGAGCGGTGTACCGTGGGCTCGGCGTCGCCGTGCCCGTCCTGGTGCTGCTCTCGGACCGGACCGTCTACCGCCGCGGATGGACCGAGGACATGCGGCACAGCGATTCCGTGCTCGACGTCGATCTGCTGGCCCGCCGGGCTGTTCGGCTCGGCCCCACGGTGACTGTGGCGCGCCTCCCCGGAGCCATGCACGACGCCTTCGCCTCGTCCGAGCCGATCCGGACGCAGGCCCTCGACGCCGTCCGCCGCTGGCTGCGCGCCTACGGCCCAGAAGTCACGCGGCCCTGACACCACGCGACCCTGGCACCACGCAGTGCTGGTCCTCGGCGCCTCAGGCCTGGGCCGGGACCTGGTCCACCGCGCCGCCGTACCGACGGTCGCGTCGTGCATAGATCTCCAGGGCCTGCCACAGGGTTCGGCGGTCCACATCCGGCCACAGCACGTCGAGGAACACGAACTCGGCGTAGGCCGACTGCCAGAGCAGGAAGTTGGAGATCCGCTGCTCGCCGGAGCTGCGGAGGAAGAGGTCCACGTCGGGGAGGTCGGGCTCGTCCAGGTGTGCGGCGATCGTCGCCTCTCTGATCCGTGCGGGGTCGAGGGTGCCCGCGGCGGCCCGGCGCGCGATCTCCCGGACCGCGTCGGTGATCTCCGCCCGTCCCCCGTAGTTCACGCACATGGTCAGGGTGCAGGTGGTGTTGTGTCGGGTGAGCTCCTCGGCCGCCTCGAGCTCGGCGATGACCGAGCGCCACAGCTTGGGCCGTCGTCCGTTCCACCGGATCCGCACGCCCCACGAGTCCAGCACATCGCGCTGGCGCCTCAGGACGTTGCGGGAATAGCTCATGATGAAGCGCACCTCCTCCGGAGAGCGCTTCCAGTTCTCGGTGGAGAAGCCGTAGACGCTGACATGCTCGACGCCGGCTTCGACGGCCCCGGCGACGACCTCCATCAGCGCGTCCTCGCCCGCCCGGTGACCCTCGGTGCGCGGCAGTCCGCGCTGATTGGCCCAGCGGCCGTTGCCGTCCATCACCACCGCCACATGGCGGGGCACCAGCTGGGCCGGGAGCCGCGGGGCGGTCTCACCCGACGGGTGGGGCGGCGGCGGGACGGGCGCGGCGGCGGATCCGGTGCGGGTGCGAGCAGAAGGCATGCGCCCCATTATGCCGCCCGGAGCCGGGCCCGCCGGCCCGGCCTCGCGGCGGGCGCGTCCGCTCATCGGACGCCGAGCCGCCGCTCCAGCTGATGCTGGGCGTAGCCGAGGACGACCTCGGCGGCCTCATGACGATGGGCAGGACCGGCCCCGCGGGCCCCGACCCAGTCCCCGGCCTGCAGCGCCCGCAGGAGCACCACCGTGCCGTGATCGACCCGAGGCGCGCCCGGAGGTCGGCAGTCCTCACAGGTGGGCCCGCCGAGGGCGGGGCTGAAGGCCGGCTGCTCCCCCGGAGTCCCGCAGGCCACGCATGCGTCCCAGGAGACCGCCCACCCGGCACGGGCCAGGGCGCGCAGCAGATAGGAGCTCTGCACCGCATCAGGGGGGTGGACGCCCCGCGCGAGCGCAGACACCGCTCCGTGCAGCAGGGCGAACTGTGCGCGGGAGTCGTCGACGTCGGTCTCGGAGAGTCGTTCGGCGGCCTGGGCCAACGTGTGCGCGGCCAGGTACTTCTCGTAGTCTGCGACGATGGCCGCCCCATAGGTGCCCTTCGACACGGCCTGGGTGACGATGTCCAGGCTCCGACCGTGCACGAACTGGACGTCGGCGGCCATGAACGGCTCCAGCGTGGCCCCGAACTTCGAGGTCGTCCGGCGCACACCTCTGGCCACCGCACGCACCAGGCCGTGACCGGGTGTCAGAGCGGTGATGATCCGGTCGGCCTCCCCCAGGTCGTGGGTGCGCAGGACCACTGCGGCGTCGCGGTAGCTGCGCGAGGCGAACGTGGTTCCGGCCATCGGTCCCGGCGCTCCTGAGCCTCAGACCTCGACGGTGCGCAGCGCCCGATTCGCCGCGGACACCACTGCCTTCAGCGACGCCGTCGAGGTGTTGTGGTCGAGGCCGACGCCCCACAGGACACGGTCGCCGATCGCGCACTCCACGAAGGCGGCGGCCTGGGCGTCTCCGCCCTGGCTCATCGCGTGCTCGGAGTAGTCGAGCACGCGCACGTCCACCCCTTCCCTGCCCAGCAGCTGGACCAGGGCGTCGACGGGCCCGTTGCCCTCGGTGCTGCGGCTTCCCCACTCGCCGTCCACCTGCAGGTCGAGCTCCATGGAGAACCGGCCCTCGGCCGTGGTGGTGGTCTCGACCCGGCCCAGGCGGAACCGTCCCCACTGCGGCTCGCCGTCGGAGGCCGGGAGGTACTCGTCGGTGAACATCCGCCAGATCTCGTCACCCGAGACCTCACCGCCTCCGTCGTCGGCGCGGCGCTGGATGACCGCGGAGAACTCCACCTGGGCGCGGCGCGGCAGGTCGATCCCGTGCTCGGACTTCAGCAGGTAGGAGACCCCGCCCTTGCCGGACTGGGAGTTCACCCGGATGACGGCCTCGTAGCTGCGGCCGACGTCCTTCGGGTCGATGGGCAGGTAGGGCACCGCCCACATCGTCTGCTCCACCGCCCGGCCGTCCGCCTCGGCCTTCCGTTCGAGATGCGCCAGGCCCTTGTTGATCGCATCCTGGTGGGATCCCGAGAAGGCGGTGAAGACGAGGTCGCCCCCGTAGGGCGAACGCTCCGGGACCGGCATCTGGTTGCAGTACTCCACGGTGCGCCGGATGTGCGCCATGTCCCGGAAGTCGATCTGCGGGTCCACACCCTGGCTGAAGAGGTTCATTCCCAGGGTCACCAGGTCCACGTTTCCGGTGCGCTCTCCGTTGCCGAACAGGCAGCCCTCGATGCGGTCGGCGCCGGCCATGTATCCGAGCTCGGCTGCGGCCACACCGGTCCCGCGGTCGTTGTGCGGGTGCAGGGACAGGATGACGGAGTCCCGGTGGCGCAGGCTGCGGTGCATCCACTCCACGGAGTCGGCGTACACGTTCGGCGTGGCCATCTCCACCGTGGCGGGGAGGTTGATGATCATCTTCTGCTCCGGTGTGGCCCCGAAGACCTCGATGACCTCGTCGCAGATCCGGGCGGCGAACTCCAGCTCGGTCCCGGTGAACGACTCCGGGGAGTACTGGTAGACGATGGGCGTCGACGAGGTCATCTGCTCCTGATACTTCAGGCAGAGCCTGGCGCCCTGGGTCGCGATGTCGACGATGCCGTCCTCGTCCTGGCCGAAGACCACCTCACGCTGCAGGATCGAGGTGGAGTTGTAGAGGTGCACGATGGCCCGGGGCGCCCCCTCGATCGCCTCGAACGTCCGCTCGATGAGGTGCTCACGTGCCTGGGTGAGGACCTGGATGGAGACGTCGTCGGGGATGCGGCCGCCGTCGATCAGCTGACGGACGAAGTCGAAGTCCGTCTGCGAGGCCGAGGGGAACCCGACCTCGATCTCCTTGTAGCCCATGGAGACGAGCAGTTCGAACATCCGGTGCTTGCGCTCCGGCGACATCGGATCGATGAGCGCCTGATTGCCGTCGCGCAGATCGACCGCGCACCACCGGGGTGCGTCGGTGATTACCCGGTCCGGCCAGGTCCGATCCGGCAGGGACACCGTGATCTGGTCCTGGAACGGCAGGTACCGGTGGTACGGCATCGGGGAGGGCTTCTGGTGGTTGCGCATGATCGTCATCCTAATGCGGTCGGTCCGTACGAGGTGGGGCCGAGCAGGGACTCCGGCGGGCCGGCGGGGTCCGCGGATCCGGTGGGGCTCCGCAGTCGGGGATTCGGCCGGGCAGGCGGCGCGTCGTCCGTCGGGGCGTGGGGCTCAGCGGCCCGGACGCATGCGCACCTGCGCATCCCCGCTGCGGCGGAGAAGTTCGCGTAGTCGTAGGGTGCGCAGGTGGTGACTCACAGGCGCCACGCTAGCATGCCGGGTGCGCGGTGCGGGACGCGGCGGCCCTCAGAATCCGAGGCGGCCGAGCTTCTTCGCGTCGCGCTGCCAGTCCTTGGAGACCTTCACGTGGACGTCGAGGTGGACCGGAGTCCCCAGCAGTCGGGTGATCCCCTGCCGGGCCTGGGAGCCGATGGCCCGCAGCCGGGAGCCCCCGCGGCCGATGATGATCGCCTTCTGCGAATCGCGTTCGACGTGGATGCTCACATGGACGTCGAGGAGCGGACGGTCGGCCGGACGACCGTCGCGGGGCAGCATCTCGTCCACGGTGACGGCGATCGAATGCGGCAGCTCGTCGCGCACGTCCTCCAGCGCCGCCTCACGCACCAGCTCCGCGACCATCACCGCCTCGGGCTCGTCGGTGAGCTCCCCCTCGGGGTAGAGGGGCGGGGACGTCGGAAGCATGGACACCAGCTCCTCGGCGACGACGTCGACCTGCTCGCCGGAGACCGCCGAGACGGGGATGATCGCGGCGAAGCCCTCGGACTGGGCCCTCTCGCCGGCCAGGTGCTCGCGGCCGAGCAGGTCGGCGGCGAGGAGCTGCTCGGCCAGGCGGTCCTTCGGGACCGTGTCGGTCTTGGTGACCAGGGCGACGACCGGCTGGTGGGGCACCTTGGTCAGCTGGGCGGCGATGAACCGATCGCCCGGACCGATCTTCTGGTCGGCCGGCAGGCAGAAGCCCACCACGTCGACCTCGGAGAGGGTGTCCACGACCAGATCGTTGAGCCGCTGACCCAGCAGCGTCCGGGGTCGGTGCAGCCCGGGGGTGTCGACGAGGACGAGCTGCGCATCCTCCCGGTGCACGATCCCTCGGATGGTGTGCCGCGTGGTCTGCGGCTTGGACGAGGTGATCGCCACCTTCTGTCCGACCAGCACGTTGGTCAGGGTGGACTTCCCGGCGTTGGGACGGCCGACGAAGCTGGCGAAGCCGGCTCGGAAGTCCTCCCCGTGCTCGGCGAACCGAGGGGCGGGCCCGAGGGCGGCCTCCATGCGGGCGTCGAGGCTCGCCGCCTCCGCCTCGCCGTCGGATCCCGAGGTGTGCTCTGCTCCGGTGCTCATCGTGCGCGGTCCTCCCCCGCCGTCGTCTCCTGCAGCGGCCTCTCGGCGTCGGCCGGAGCCTCCTCGTCCTCCGATGCGATCAGTCCCGTGCGCGCGCCGCGGTGCTCGTCGACCTCCCAGGCGAGGACGTGGCTGACCCTGTTCCGTCGTCCTTCGAGCCTGTCGGCCCGCAGCACCACACCCTGGATCTCCACCTCGGAGCCTGCGATGGGGACGCGTCCCAGGGACTTCGCCAGGAGGCCGCCGACGGTGTCGACCTCCTCCTCGTCGTCGAGGCGCAGGTCGTAGATCTCGGCGAAGTCGTCGACCGACATCCGGGCGGAGATCCGTCGACGTCCGTCCTCGAGGTCCTCGACGGGGACGTCCTCGGTGTCGTACTCGTCGACGATCTCGCCGACGATCTCCTCGATGAGGTCCTCCAGGGTGACCAGCCCGGCGGTGCCCCCGTACTCGTCGACCACCACGGCGACGTGTGTGGACTCCCGCTGCAGCTCGGAGAGCAGCTCGGAGACGGCCTTGGACTCGGGGACGAACCGCACGTCGCGCTGCAGCTCGTCGACGGGGATGTCGTCGGGGCTCCGCCCCTGGTGCTCATCGGGCGCCTCCCCCAGATAGAGACCGTGCTCCAGGAAGGCCACGTCCTTGAGGTAGACCATGCCGGTGACGTCGTCGGCGGAGTCGCCGACCACCGGCACCCGGGAGTAGCCCGAACGCAGGAACAGCTGCATGACCTCGGACATGGTGGTGCCCGCATCGACGGTGACCATATCGGTCCGGGGAACCATCACGGCGCGCACCCTGGTGGCCGAGAGGTCGAACACCGACTGGATCAGCTCCGCCTCGGCGTCCTCGATGATGTCGGTCTCGGACGCGCGGGCGACGAACTCGCGGAACTCGTCCTCGTCGTCGAAGAACCGATGGGCCGCACCCGAGGCTCCCGGGGCGATGCGCCGTCCCAGGTTCGGCAGCCAGCTCGGCAGCGGTCCCAGGATCAGCCGGAGGACGCGGACCAGCGATGATGTGGAGCGTGCGACGACGAGGTGGTGCTGGCGTCCGAGCCGGCGCGGGGAGACCACGGCCAGTCCCAGGCACAGCAGCGCCAGGGCTCCGACGACGACCAGTCCGGCGGCCGGGAGGCTCTCGAGCCCGCGGACCGCGGCCAGCGTCAGCAGCACCACTGCGGCCACGGTGCACAGGGCGCGCCAGATCTGCAGGGCCACGGTGTGGGTCTCGGGCTCGCGCAGGATCTTCGTCACCGCGGAGGCGGTGCGGTCGGCGGAGATCTCCTCGGCCTCGCGGCGACCCAGGCGCATGAATGCGGCCTCGGCCAGGGAGAGCACGGCCGCGGCGACGGCGCTCAGCGCGGCGCCCACGATCAGCAGCGTCAGGGTCATCGGCGGGCTCCGCCCTCTGAGTCGGTCGGAGCGCCGGCCGGGCCCGCCTCCGGCGGTGCACCGGCCTCGGTGGGCCGAGGCGCGGGCCGGCCCAGGAACTCCTCGAGGAGGGCCGTCTGCAGTGCGAACATCTCGGCCCGCTCCTCGGGGGTCGCGTGGTCGTGGCCCAGCAGGTGCAGGACGCCGTGGACGGCCAGCAGGGCGAGCTCGTCGTCGAGCCCGTGGCCGGCCGCATCGGCCTGACGTGCGGCGACCTCGGGGCTGATCACCACATCGCCGAGGACTCCCCCGTCGACCGGTCGCTCCGCGGTGCCCGGGGCGAGCTCGTCCATGGGGAAGCTCATGACGTCGGTGGTGCCGGAAAGGTCCATCCAGTCGAGGTGGAGCCGCTCCATGGCGTCGTCGTCGATCAGGGTGACGTCCAGCCGGACGGAGCGGTCCAGGTGGAGGCTGTCGAAGAGGAACGCCGTCAGGTCCTCCAACCGACTCAGGTGCTCGCCGGTCACCCGGGACGACCCGGAGGCGTCGGAGACGGTGATCATCCGCGGGTCTCCCGTCGGGCCGGCTGGGCCGCCCGGTGCGCCTCATAGGCGTCGACGATCCGCCCCACCAGCGCGTGACGGACCACGTCCTCGCTGCCCAGTCGGGAGATGGTGATGTCGTCGACGCCTTCGAGGATCCCCAGCACCGTGCGCAGCCCCGAGTCGGTGCCCCGCGGCAGGTCCACCTGGGTGATGTCGCCGGTGACCACGATCTTCGAGCCGAAGCCCAGACGGGTCAGGAACATCTTCATCTGTTCGGCGGTGGTGTTCTGCGCCTCGTCGAGGATGATGAACGAGTCGTTGAGCGTGCGTCCGCGCATATACGCCAGCGGGGCGACCTCGATGATCCCGGACTCCATGAGTCGCGGGATCGAGTCCGGGTCGATCATGTCGTGCAGCGCGTCGTAGAGGGGCCTGAGGTACGGGTCGATCTTCTCGTTGAGGCTGCCGGGCAGGAATCCGAGCCGTTCCCCGGCCTCCACCGCCGGCCGGGTGAGGATGATCCGGTTGACCTCTTTGGCCTGCAGTGCCTGCACGGCCTTGGCCATGGCCAGGTAGGTCTTGCCGGTGCCGGCGGGGCCGATGCCGAACACCACGGTGGACTCGTCGATGGCCTCGACGTACTCCTGCTGGTTCGCGGTCTTCGGACGGATGGTGCGCCCGCGATGGCTGAGGACGTTGGTCGTGACCATCTTCGCCGAGGCGCCGGCGCGGTCGGCGCGCACCATGGAGACGACCTGTTCGACCAGGTCCTCGTCGACGGTCGTCCCGGAGGCGGCCAGCGACTTCAGCTGGTCGAGCACCTCCACGATCCGCAGCACGTCGGCCTCGGAGCCGACCACGGTGAGGCGCTGGTCCCGCAGTCCCAGCGAGACGGCCGGCCAGACGCCCTGGAGGATCCTCACGGCGAGGTCCCGGGGCCCGAGGGTGCGGAACATGGCGTCGGAGTCGGGGAATCCGACGCTGCGTTCGATGCTGCCGAGTCGGGCGGCCGCAGCTCCGGCGGCGACCCCGCTGCGCTGGTCGGTCCGCGTGGTGGGACCCTGTTCTGGTTCCTGGTGAGGAGGCTGAGTCATCTCAGTGGATCAGTCTACCGCCCGGGCACGGTGCCGACGTCCCAGCGGCCCAGCAGGATCTGGACGGCGGCGAGCGCGGCGGGACCGGCGGTGGAGGTGCGCAGCACGTGGGGCCCCAGCAGCATGGGGACGGCTCCGGCCCGACGCAGCCGGTCGAGCTCCTCCTCGGAGACCCCGCCTTCGGGTCCGACGATCAGCATCAGCCGCCGCGGGCCGTCCCCTTCGGCGACGCCGAGGGACTCCAGGACCTGGCCCGGGCCCCGGTCGGCCTGCTCGTGGAGCACCGCCGCGGCGGTCCCGTCCACGTCGAGACGGTCCTGGATCAGCGCCCGGGTGCTGTGCAGCGCCTCGACCGGGGGGAGACCGGTGCGGCGGCTCTGCTTCGCGGCGGTGCGGACCGTGTTCTCCCACTCCGCGTGCTTCTTCGCCTCGCGCCCGCTCGGCCACCGGGCGACCGAGCGCGCGGCGCTCCAGGGGATGATGCGGTCCGCTCCGAGCTCCACGGCGGTCTCGACGGCCTGGAGGTCCCGACGGTCCTTCGCCAGGGCCTGCACGAGGACCAGCTCCGGGTGCGGTCGTCGATGTTCCTCCACGGACCGCACCTCGACCTCGAGTCCGCCGTCGACGAGACCGGACACCACCCCTGAGACACGGATCCGTCCGGTGTCGCTGAGGTCGATCCGCTCCCCCGGGCTGAGCCGCATCACCGTGGCCGCGTGGTGGCCCTCGTCGCCGTCGAGGGTCAGCCGGACCCCGACGGCGGCCAGGTCCAGACTCCCCGGAGGGAGGTGGAACAGCGGCGCCGTCACAGGGCGTCCCAGCGCTCCCGCAGTCTGGAGAAGACTCCGCGATGCTCGGTCCGACCCGGCAGCTGCTCCTCGCCGCGGACTTCGGCGAGCTGACGCAGCAGGTCGCGCTCGACGTCGGTGAGCTTGGAAGGGGTCTCGACCTTCAGGTGGACCTTCAGCGCTCCCCGTCCCGAGCCGCGCAGGTGGGTGACCCCGCGATCACGCACGGTGAGGACCTCCCCGGACTGGGTGCCGGAGTCCACGGTCAGCTCCTCGGTGCCGTCGAAGGACTCGAGGGACACCGAGGTGCCCAGGGCCGCCGCCGTCATCGGCAGCGTCACCGTCGCGTGGAGGTCGTCGCCGCGGCGGGTGAAGACCTCGTGGGCCCGGACGTCGACCTCGACGAAGAGGTCGCCGCTCGGACCGCCGGCCGGTCCGGCCTCGCCCTCGCCGGCCAGATGGATGCGGTTGCCCTTGTCGACCCCGGCGGGGATCTTCACCTTCAGGCTGCGGCGCTCGCGCACCCGTCCCTGACCGTCGCACTCCTGGCAGGGGTCCTCGATGACGGAGCCGAAGCCGGAGCATCGGCCGCACGCCTCGGTCTGGAGGACGGTGCCGAGGATCGAACGCATGGGGCGCTGGATGTGCCCCTGGCCGTGGCAGTCCCCGCAGGTGGCCGGCGCAGTGCCGCGGCGCGTGCAGGAGCCCTCACAGACGGTGCAGGTCACCGCGGTCTCGACCTCGATCTCCTTGGTGGTGCCGAACACCGCGTCGCGCAGGTCGATCCGGACGCGGATCAGCGAGTCCTGCCCGCGGCGCGTCCGGGAGGCCGGACCGCCGGCACCGCCTCCGAAGAACGTCTCGAAGATGTCGGAGAAGCCGCCGAAGCCGCCCTGCCCGAATCCGGCGCCGCCGAAGCCGGCCCGGCCGTTCGGGT
Source organism: Nesterenkonia marinintestina (assembly GCF_025420485.1). Classification (GTDB taxonomy): domain Bacteria; phylum Actinomycetota; class Actinomycetes; order Actinomycetales; family Micrococcaceae; genus Nesterenkonia; species Nesterenkonia marinintestina. The sequence continues at coordinate 145,322 of NZ_JAOEFD010000001.1, forward strand.
CACCCGTGGTGTCATAGTTGCGTCGCTTCTCCGGGTCGGAGAGCACCTCATAGGCCTGGCCGAGGATCTTGAACCGTTCGGCGGCCTCCTCGGACGGGTTGACGTCCGGGTGCAGCCTGCGGGCCTGCCTGCGGTAGGCCTTCTTGATCTCGTCGGCCGACGCGTCCCGGCCCACGCCGAGCGCCTCGTAGTAGTCAGTCACCGTTCACCCTTCGATGATGGTCGTCTCGATGATGGTCGTCTCGATGATGGTCGTCTTCGTGCGGACGAGCGACCGTCCGATCACCCGGAGGATGATCAGCCGTCGTCCAGGATCTTGGACAGGTAGCGGGCCATGGCCCGCACCGCGGACATCGTGGTCGTGTAGTCCATCCGGGTGGGGCCCACGACGCCGAGCTTCGCACTGTCCCCGCCCTGCCGGGGGCCGTACTCCGCGGCCACGACCGAGGTCTCGAGCAGCGAGTCGTGCCGATGCTCCGACCCGATGAGGACCGACAGACCGCGGCGGTCCTCCTGCATCTCGGTGAGCAGCCGCAGCAGCACCACCTGCTCCTCGAGAGCTTCGAGGATGGGCCCGATGGCGGGTCCGAAGTCGCCTCCGGACCTGGCGAGGTTAGCAGTACCGGCCATGATGATGCGATCCACGCGGCCCGCCTCGAGGATGGATTCCACAGCGTGGACCACCAGGGCCGCCGCTGCGCGGAGGTCCGGGCTGACCGTCTCGAGGAGGTCCTGGACCGGCAGCGGCAGCGCCGTCGCGGAGCGGTCCGCCAACGAGGCCAGCAGCCGCATACCGACCGCGTGCAGGGAGTCCTCCTCCACCGGTTCGGGGAGGGTGACCATCCGCTGCTCGACCTTTCCCGAGGAGAGGATGACCACCACGAGGGCGCGGTGGGCGGACATCGACAGCACCTCGAGGTGCCGAATCCGAGCCCGGGAATGCTGCGGGTGCTGCAGCACGGCGACCTGATTGGTGAGCATCGCCAGCAGCCGGACCGTCTGCTCGAGCATGGCGTCGTGGTCGTCCGCGTTCTCCAGCAGCACGTCCATCGCCCGCCGTTCGGCCCTGCTCAGCGGACGGACGTCGCTGACCCGATCGACGAAGAGTCGGTAGCCGAGGTCCGTGGGGATGCGGCCGGCCGAGGTGTGCGGCGCCGCGATGAGCCCCTCCGCCTCGAGCTGGGCCATGTCGTTTCTGATGGTGGCCGGAGACACCTCGAGGTTGTGCCGTTCGACCAGAGCCTTCGAGCCGACCGGCTCACGGGTCTGGACGAAGTCCTCGACGATCGCCCGCAGGACCTGCAGGCGGCGCGTCTCAGACATGCTGCACTCCCTCCTCATCCGTCCGGGCACCTCGCCGTCCGTCGCACGCAGCGCATGACACAGCACGACGCTGCACGGCGCTGCACGGCGCGGGACTTCACGGCAGATGTCGAGTCTACCGTCGAATCCCATGCGGCCCCCTCGGACCGCCGGGTCCGACGCCGGCGGTTCTCCCAGAGCGGACGCGACGACGGTGCTAGGCTCCCCGGACTGTGACGCCCCCTCAGTTCCCCACCGACTGGTCCTCCTGGGGTCCCAGCCCCATGGAGGACCGTCGTCGTGCGCAGCGCCGTCAGGTGACGAGGACCCCGGCGGAGCGGGGTCTCGTCGTGGAGGAGACGGCCAGCGGCTGGGTCGGCGCGGTCCTCGGCGTGGAGGCCTCGGGCGGAATGCTCGTCGTCCGCCTGGAGGATCGTCGCGGACGCGTCCGCGCGTTCCCGATGGGGCACGGCTTCCTCTGCGGCGGAGACCCCGTGGAGCTCATCGCTCCGACTGCTCGGACCGCCGGCCCCTCGTCTCCCCGCCGCACGGCATCCGGCTCGCTGGCGGTCGACGGCGCCCGGGCCCGCACGGCGCGCGCCTCACGCATCTGGGTGGAGGGCCTCCACGACGCGGAGCTCGTCGAGAAGGTCTGGGGCGAAGATCTCAGCCTGGAGGGTGTGGTGGTCGAGCCGCTCCACGGCGCAGACGACCTCTCCGGAGCCCTCGAGGAGTTCGCCCCCTCGCCGCAGCGCCGTGTCGGGGTGCTCCTCGACCATCTCGTCCCCGGCTCGAAGGAGTCCCGGATCGCGGAACAGGCCATGCGCTCGCCCGGCGCCCGCGGCAACGTCCTCGTGCTGGGCCACCCCTACGTCGACGTCTGGCAGGCGGTCCGTCCGCACCGGGTCGGCCTCGACGCATGGCCGCCGATCCCCCGCGGCACGGACATCAAGGTCGGCACCCTGCAGGCGCTGGGATGGCCCCACCGCACGCGCGCCGACGTCGCGCAGGGCTGGAGACGGATCCTGGGCACCGTCCGCACCTATGCCGATCTGGAGCCTGCGCTGCTCGGTCGGGTCGAAGAGCTCATCGACTTCGTCACCGGCTCGTGAGCGTCGGGCACGAGCTGACACGAGCTGACACGAGCTGACACGCTCCGACACAGGGTGACATCAGGGCTGACATGAGGCGAAGCGGCGCCGCGATTCGCTAGAGTTGGACGATGGGTGTGACCTCGCACCTGCTCCGCAGCACCCGCATCGCAGCAACACCACGACAGCACCCGCGGCACATCAGCAGCCCAGACCCAGACCGGAGGATCCGTGGCGCAGTCCGAAGACCCCTCGGCAGGCAGGCCCCCTCGTCAGCGGCCCGACCGCAGCAGCTCGGAGCACCTTCAGGGCTCCTCGTCGGAGGCCCTCCCCCTCACGCCCGCCGAGGACCGCCGCTGGGCCACGCTGGCCCACTTCGGCGGCCTGATGGGCTGCGTGCCCTCCCTGATCATCTTCCTGATCTTCCGCGACCGCGGCCCGTTCACCGCCCAGGAGTCCAAGGAGGCGCTGAACTTCACGCTGCCCCTGACCGTCCTGCTGCTGGCCAGCTACATCCTCGCCCTGATCCCGGCCATCGGGTGGATCTTCGGCCTGACCGCAGTGCTGATCTGGATCATCCTCGCCGTCTCGGGACTCATCGCCGGCATCGAATGCAACAAGGGCCGCCCCTACCGCTACCGCTTCAATCTGCGGCTGATCCACTGAGCACGGCCGCACCGTCGTGCGGCACGGCTCAGAATCCGGCGAGCCGCCTGGTCACCGCGTCGGCCAGGAGCCTGCCGCGCAGGGTCAGCACCACGCGCCCGGCCTCCAGGGCCCCGGCCTCCGCCAGCCCGTCGTCCACCAGGGCCCGCAGCTCCGACTCCGCCAGCCGTCCGGCGCCGGGGAGCTCCCGATGGGCCTCGACGTCCAGCCCGTCGGCGATCCGCAGCCCGAGCATCAGATGTTCCAGAGCGGCGGCCTCCGCATCAGGGACCTCACGCCCGTGTCCGGGACTCAGGTCAGCGCTCAGCCGCTGGGCGTAGGCCGCCGGGTGCTTCACGTTCCACCAGCGCACTCCGGCCACGTGGGAGTGCGCCCCGGGACCGGCGCCCCACCAGTCGGTGTCGGTCCAGTAGTGCATGTTGTGGCGAGAGCGGGTGTGCTCCCCGGTCGAGTGGTTCGAGACCTCGTACCAGCGGTAGCCCGCACGACCCAGGAGAGCATCGGTCATCAGGTACTTCTCGGCCTGGTCGTCCGGGTCGACGTCGGGCAGCTCCCCACGACGGACCTTCGCCGCCATCGCCGTGCCCTCCTCGACGATGAGGGAGTATGCCGAGACGTGGTCGGGGGCCAGATCCACCACCGTCTCCAGGGTGTGCCGCCACTGCTCGAGGGACTCCCCCGGAGCTCCCGAGATGACGTCCAGACTCACCTGCATCCCGGCCGCGCGGACGGCGTCCACCGCACGTGACACGTTCGCCGGGTCATGGGTGCGATCCAGCGTCGTCAGGACCTCGGGGACTGCGGACTGCATACCGATGCTGACCCGGGTGAATCCGGCCTCGGCCAGGACGGCCGCAGACTCGGGGTCCAGGGTGTCAGGATTGGCCTCGGTGGTGACCTCGGCATCGGGCTCCACCCCGAAGAGGTCGCGCGCCGCACCCAGGATGCGGGCCAGGTCTTCGGCCGGCAGCAGCGTCGGGGTCCCGCCGCCGAAGAACACCGTGGACAGCGCGCGTCCGACGTCACCGGCCTCCGTGAGGACCCGTCGCGCCAGGCGGAGCTCCGAGATCAGCGTGTCGGGATAGGAGACGCGCGAGGCGCCGGGGCCGAGGTCCTCGGCGGTGTAGGTGTTGAAGTCGCAGTACCCACAGCGCACCGAGCAGAACGGGATGTGCACGTAGAGGCCCAGCGGCCGATTCCGACGGCCCGGCAGCCGAGCGGCCGCGGCCGACGGGAGGGATCCGTCCGCGGGGACCGGGTCCCCGACCGGCAGTGCGGAGGGCACGGGGCTACTTCTTGCCCTTCTCCGCGGCCGGCTCGTCCGAGGACAGGGCCGCGATGAAGGCCTCCTGGGGGACTTCGACGGTGCCGACCATCTTCATCCGCTTCTTGCCCTCCTTCTGCTTCTCCAGCAGCTTGCGCTTACGGCTGATGTCGCCGCCGTAGCACTTGGAGAGGACGTCCTTGCGGATCGCTCGGATGTTCTCACGGGCGATGATGCGCGAACCGATGGCGGCCTGGACCGGAACCTCGAACTGCTGACGCGGAATGAGGTCCTTGAGCCGTCCGGCCATCTTCACCCCGTAGGAGTAGGCGTGGTCGCGATGGGTGATCGCCGAGAAGGCGTCGACCTTGTCGCCCTGCAGCAGGATGTCCACCTTCACCAGATCGGCGGCCTGGTCTCCGGTGCCCTGCCAGTTCAGCGAGGCGTACCCCTTGGTCCGTGACTTCAGGTTGTCGAAGAAGTCGAAGACGATCTCTGCCAGCGGAAGGCGGTAGCGGATCTCCACCCGCTCCTCGGAGAGGTAGTCCATCCCCTGCATGTCCCCGCGCCTCGACTGGCACAGCTCCATCACGGGACCGACGTACTCGGCCGGGACGATGATCGTGGCGTCGACGATGGGCTCACGGATCTCGGAGAGCTTGCCCTCGGGGAACTCGCTCGGGTTCGTCACCGTATGGACCTCGCCGTCCTCGGCGGTGACCTCGTAGATCACGTTGGGCGCGGTGGAGATGAGGTCGAGGTTGTTCTCGGCTTCGAGACGTTGGCGGGTGATCTCCAGATGCAGCAGACCCAGGAAGCCCACACGGAATCCGAAGCCGAGGGCGGCCGAGGTCTCCGGCTCGAAGCTGAGGGCGGCGTCGTTGAGCTGAAGCTTCTCCAAGGCCTCGCGCAGCACCGGAAAGTCCGACCCGTCGATCGGGAAGAGACCCGAATAGACCATCGGCCGCGGCTCCTGGTAGCCCCCGATCTCCTGATCCGCCGGCCGGTTCAGGAGGGTGACGGTGTCGCCGACCTTCGACTGGCGCACGTCCTTGACGCCGGTGATCAGATAGCCGACCTCTCCGACCCCGAGTCCCGCGGTGGGCTCCGGCTCCGGAGAGGACACGCCGATCTCCAGCAGCTCGTGGTGGGCGCCGGTCGACATCATGCGGATCTTCTCGCGGTGGCGGAGCTTGCCGTCCATCACCCGGACGAAGGTCACCACGCCGCGGTAGGTGTCGTAGACGGAGTCGAAGATCATCGCCCGCGGCGGCACGTCGGCCTCGCCCTCCGGAGCGGGGATCTCGGCGACGATCCGGTCGAGGACGGCCTCGACGCCCTCACCGGTCTTCCCGGAGACGCGGAGCACGTCGTCCGGGTCGCCGCCGATCAGGTGGGCGATCTCCGCGGCGTACTTGTCGGGCATCGCCGCGGGCAGATCGATCTTGTTCAGCACCGGGATGATGGCGAGGTCGTGCTCCATGGCCAGATACAGGTTGGCCAGGGTCTGAGCTTCGATCCCCTGCGCCGCGTCGACCAGGAGCAGCGCCCCCTCGCAGGCGGCCAGGGAGCGGGAGACCTCGTAGGAGAAGTCGACGTGCCCCGGGGTGTCGATCATGTGGAATGCATAGGACCGGCCCTCGTACTCCCACGGCATCCGCACCGCCTGGGACTTGATGGTGATGCCGCGCTCCCGCTCGATGTCCATCCGGTCGAGATACTGATTCTTCATCTCGCGCGGCTCGACGACTCCGGTGAGCTGGAGCATGCGGTCGGCGAGGGTGGACTTCCCGTGGTCGATGTGGGCGATGATGCAGAAGTTGCGGATCGCCGAGGGATCGGTGTCGGCAGGCACCAGGGGGGTGCGGGCCTTGGGAGACACGGGTACGGACCGTCCTTCGCTCGATGGTCGGGCCCGTCGGGGTCGGGCCGGGGTCGGATGTGCGTAAGGCCCCGCGCCGTCGTCGGGACGGGCGGGGCCTTGCGGGGTCAGTCCTCGCTCAGAGGGCGTTGACCCGGGCCGCGAGGCGGGACTTGCGGTTGGCCGCCTGGTTCCTGTGGATGACGCCCTTGGACACGGCCTTGTCGAGCATGCGGGAGGCGTAGCGGTGGGCCACCACAGCCTCGTCCTTGTCGCCGGCGGCGACGGCGTTGCGGACCTTCTTGACCGCGGTCTTCAGCTGAGTCTTGACCGCCTGGTTGCGCTGGCGCGCCTTCTCATTGGTGATGACGCGCTTCTTCTGGGACTTGATGTTTGCCACGGGGACTCCTTCTGTCTCGTGTCACTTCTCTGGTCAGGGTCTCCCCTGAGCGCGGCAGAAGACAGACTTCAGAGGCGTGGGGTTGCCATGGCGAATGCACGGACGCCGTTCGGCCGGAGGGGACCTCGACGTCGTGCAAGAGAGCTCTCTGCCGCTCGGCCCGCGGAACTGTGCCGCGGGCACGACCCTCCATGCTACCAGAGGAACGTCGGGCGGGGGTCCATCGGCTCCCGGGCCGCGTCGGTCAGCGCCCGGCCGCCGCCGCGACGACGCCCAGGGCGCGTTCGACGGCGAACTCCGGGGTGCGCGAGGCGCCCTTCGCCTCGGCATCAGCTCGGGCGACCGCCTCCAGCGCACCGGCCGCCCGCTGCGGCTGCCACCGTCTCGCCGTCTCCGCCGCCTGCCGCAGCTGCCAGGGCGGCGCCCCCAGCACGGCGGCCAGCGAGTCGGGACTCCCCCGATGGTCGGAGAGCGCTGCGATCTGGCGTCCCTTCCGCGCCAGAGCCGCCGTCACCCAGATGGGTGAGACGCCCGTCGCCAGGGCATGCCGGTACAGACGCACGGCGGCGTCGGCACGACCCTCGAACGCCGCGTCGGCCACCTTGAAGGCGGTCGCCTCCACGCGGCCGCCGTGGTAGGTGTCGACGTGCTCCTCGGTGATCTCCCCGGGCACGTCGCGCAGCAGCTGTCGCAGGGCGCCGCCCAGGTCTGAGAGGGTGCCGCCGGCCGCGGCGAGCAGCGCCCTGGCCGCGTCGGGCCGCATGTCGCGCCCGGCCGCTCGGATCTCGCGGCGGAGGAAGTCCATCTTCTCGGCGTCGCTCTTCACCGCGGCGCAGTCGACCACGACGGCGCGGCCGGTCAGAGCGTCCAGCAGCTTCTTGCCGCGGTTCCCGCCGGTGTGCCGGAAGACCACCGTGACGCCCTCGGAGGAGTCCTCGAGGAACGCCAGGGCGTCGTTCAGCAGGGCGTCGGTGGTCTGCGCCAGGTCCTCGACCACGATCAGCCGATCCTCGCCGAACAGCGACGGCGAGGCGAGGGTCGGCAGCTCACCGGCGGCGGCCTGGGCGGCGTCGAGGCGCGTGTACTCCAGATCCGGGGTCCGCTCCCGCAGGGCCGACCTGATCCTGTCGACGGCGCGGGACGCGACGTAGTCCTCAGGTCCCCTGAGGAGCATCAGCGGGGCGGGCTCCACCGTGCGGAAGTCTTCGCCGACCGGAGCCCCGCGACCGCTCCCGCGTCCTCCGCGCCGCTGTGACTGTGCCGCCATGGGCACCATCCTACGGTCTGCCGCGCTCAGTCCGTCCCGACGGTCCCCAGGCTGAGGCGGCCTGTGAAGTGCGGGCGACCGGACTTGGGCGACCAGCCGGCGAACTCCGTCGCTCCGGGGCCCGCCGGACGCGCGGAGAACACGACGGCGGAGGGCAGCTTCACCGGCGCGGCGAAGCTGATGGACCACCGATGTCCGGCCTCCTCAGGCTCACGGCCTTCGAGCATCCGGGCCGCGGAGTACATCCCGTGGACGATCGCCCGAGGCATGCCCAGCGCCTTCGCCGTCGGGGCCGAGAGGTGGATGGGGTTGTAGTCCCCGGAGACCTTGGCGTAGCGACGGCCGACGTCTGCGCCCAGACGCCACAGCGCGGTCTTGCTCGGCGGGGCGAAGTCCGAGGCCGACGGAGCGGAGCCCCGTCCGGCGGACTCCGACCCGCCGTCGGCGGCACCCTCGGAGTCGGTCAGGCGGACGGCCCGCGACATGTAGGTCGAGACGCCGCGCCAGAGGACCTCTGCAGACTCCGAGGTCGGATCGGCGGAGTCGTCGAGCACTTCGGTGACCACGTCGAACTGCGCGCCCCGGCGGTGCGGCCGCAGCCCTTCGGCTCCGACCCGGATCTGGACGGGCTCATCCACGGTCAGGGGCCTGCGGTGGTCGACCTCGTTGTGCAGATGGACCATTCCCATCAGCGGCAGCGGGAAGTCCTCGGACCCCAGCAGCCCCATCTGGACGGGGAACCCCATGGTGTGCACGAACACCGACGGCAGCGACCGCCGGTGGGTGCCGTCGAAGGCCTCTCCCCCGAGCAGCCGCCGATAGGCCTCGACATCGGACCGATCGGCGCCGGGGTGGCGTGCCACCACGCGACGCTCGGGCAGCGCCGCGGTGGCTCCGCGGCCGCGCAGCCGGTCCAGGGCGGCGTCCGCCGCGGCGCGGCGGTACACGGCCCCGAGGCGGGGCATCTCGATCGCAGCGGTCGTCCTCACGTGTTCCTCCTGGTCGTCAGCGGTCTCGTCGTCAGCGGTCTCGTCGTGGTCGTCGTGGTCGTCGTGGTCGACCGTGCCGTCGGCGGTCGGAGCCTCAGGCCCCGACCAGGTTCTGACCGCACACCCGCAGGGTGAGTCCCGAGGTCCCACCGGCCGACGGGGAGGCCAGGAACGCGATGGTCTCGGCGACGTCGACCGGCAGTCCTCCCTGGTTCAGCGAACTGAGCCGACGGGCCACCTGCCGGGTGATCGGCGGGATCTTGGCGGTCATCTCCGTCTCGATGAAGCCCGGAGCCACAGCGTTGATGGTCCCGTGCCGGGATCCGAGCAGGTCCTGGGAGGCGGAGACCATGCCCATGACTCCGGCCTTGGAGGCCGCATAGTTGCTCTGACCGCGGTTGCCGGCGATGCCGGAGGTCGAGGCCAGCGAGACGATGCGCGGGCCGTGGTCGAAGAGCTCGGAGGCCAGCAGAGCACGGTTGATGCGCAGCTGAGACTCGATGTTCACGGCGATGACGGAGTCCCAGCGGTCCGGCGTCATGTTCGCCAGCAGCTTGTCCCGGGTGATCCCCGCATTATGGACAACGATGTCGAGCCGACCGTGGTGCTGGGCCGCGTGGGCCACGAGGCGTTCGCCGGCATCCTGGACTGTGACGTCGAGCTGCAGGGCCGTGCCCCGCACGCGGTTGGCCGTGGCCGCCAGCTGCTCCCCTGCGGCCGGGACGTCGACGGCGATGATCTCCGCGCCGTCACGACGCAGGACCTCGGTGATCGCCGCGCCGATGCCGCGGGCGGCTCCGGTGACCACCGCGACCTGTCCGGCCAGCGGACGGTCCCAGCCCTCGGCGCGTCGCGGCAGCTCGCCGTTGACCGTGTCCACGGTGAGGAACTGACCGGAGACGTAGGCCGAGCGCCCGGAGAGGAGGAAGCGCAGGGCTCCCGCCACGCCCGGCGCGTCGGCGTCGAGGTCCTCGGCGAGCTGGATTCCGTTGGCGGTCGCACCGCGGCGCATCTCGTGGGCCAGTGAGCGGGTGAGTCCCTCCACTCCCTGCCGGGCGGCGCGCGCGGCGGGGTCCGACGTGGCCCCCGGCCGACGGGACACGGTGATGACGCGCCCGGACGGGCCGACCTGCCTGAGCAGCCCGGAGAGCTCCATCACCGGTGCCGAGAGGTCGCCGGGGGCGGCGACGTCGTCGAAGCAGGCGACCACGGCGGCGATCCGTTCGCCGGGGTCCGGGTGGCGCCGGACGTCGAGGCCCCAGCCGAGCAGGACCTCTCCGATCCGGTCGGCCACGGTGGAGCGGCCCACCAGGGCCACCGGCCCGTCGATGACCGGGGCTCCCGGGCGGTGGCGGCGCAGCCTGCTCGGCTGCGGAAGGCCCAGGGCGCCGGAGATGCGGCGCCCCAGCGGAGTGTTGACGAGTTCGGTGTAGGTGTCGCGTGCCATCGTCGGTGGGTTCACCGTCCTTCCACGATCGCAGTGATGCCCTGGCCGCCCGCGGCGCAGACGGAGATGAAGCCCAGCTTTCCGGGCCGGCCGTGGAGCATCTTGGCCAGCGAGGCGACCACACGACCGCCGGTGGCCGCGAAGGGGTGGCCGGCGGCGAGCGAGGAGCCGTTGACGTTGAGCCGGGCGGGATCGATGCGTCCCAGGGGACGGTCCAGGCCCAGCTTGTTCCGGCAGAAGTCGGCGTCCTCCCAGGCCCGCATCTGGGCGAGCACGGTGGAGGCGAACGCCTCATGGATCTCGAAGTGCTCGAAGTCCTCGAAGGTCAGGCCGTTGCGCGCGAGCATCCGTGCCGCGGCGTAGGCGGGGGCCATGAGCAGACCCTCAGCACCGTCGACGAAGTCCACGGCGGCCAGCTCGTAGTCCACGAAGTTCGCCAGCTTGGGCAGGTCGTGCTCGTCGGCCCACTCCTCCGAGCCCAGCAGGACCGTCGAGGCGCCGTCGGTGAGCGCCGTGGAGTTGGCCGCGGTCATGGTCGCCTCGTCGCCCAGGTCGCGACCGAAGACCGGCTTGAGCCGCGCGAGCTTCTCTGCGGTGGTGTCGGGGCGCATGATCGTGTCCCGCTGGACGCCGCGGAACGGAGTGATCAGGTCGTCGAAGAATCCGCGGTCGTAGGCGGCCGCGAGGTTCTGGTGCGAGGCCGCGGCCAGCTCGTCCTGCTCCCCCCGCGTGATCCCCCACGCGTGGGCGGTGATCGCCATGTGGTCGCCCATGGAGAGTCCGGTGCGCGGCTCGGCGACGCCGGGGGCCTGCGGGGCCAGGTGGCCGGGCCGGATCTTGGCCAGCGCCTTCAGCCGCGCGCCGGTGGTCTTGGCCCGGTTGGCCTCCATCAGGATGGAGCGCAGCCCGTCGGTCACCACGATCGGAGCGTCGGAGATGGTGTCGACGCCGCCGCCGACCGCGGAGTCGATGCGGCCCATCCGGATCTTGTCCGCCAGCGATCCGATGGCCTCCATGCCGGTGGCGCAGGCCATCTGCACGTCGTATGCGGGCGTGTGGGGGTCCAGCGGCGAGCCGAGGACCGACTCCCGCATGAGGTTGAAGTTCTTCGAGTGCTTCTGCACCGCGCCGCCGGCGACGGCTCCGAGACGCTGCTCCTGCAGGCCGAAGCGGGCCACGAGGCCGTTCAGCGCCGAGGTGAACATGTCTTGGTTGGAGACGTCGGTGTAGGCGGTGTGCGCCTTGGCGAAGGGGATGCGGTTGCCGCCGACGATGACGGCGTCGCGAGCGTTGGCCTGAGCCATGGGGACCCTCCTGTGGGCGGTCTCGGGATGGGCCACGACGGAGCGTCGTGGATTTATTACTCGTCAGTACCTTAGACTAGCTGTGGCTGCGGTCACTGTCATCCTGACAGGCCGCAGCAGTCCGTCGGAACGCCCCAGGAACTGAAGGAGCGCAGGCCATGAGCCAGTCCACCGCACCGCTGAGCACCGACCCCCGGCCTGACCTCGACGCCGACGACGTCCCCCCGAGGATCGACGCCCCGGACGTCGCCGTCCTCGAGGAGCTGCTCCTCGGCCGTTGGGCCGAGGACCGCAGGGCCTCGCGGAAGCTGGCCGGCCAGGAGAGGTTCCACAAGATCGAGGGCATGAGCAGGGACGACCACCGCGAGAGGGTGCTCGGTCAGCTCTTCGACCTCGTCGCCGAGGGTGCCGTCCACCGCGCCTTCCCGGAGGAGTTCGGCGGCCGCGACAACCACGGCGGCAACATCGCCGCCTTCGAGGAGCTCGTCACCGCAGACCCCTCGCTGCAGATCAAGTCCGGAGTCCAGTGGGGCCTCTTCGGATCGGCCGTCCTGCACCTGGGCACCGAGGAGCACCACCGCCGGTTCCTCCCGGGCATCCTGGACCTCTCCGTCCCCGGTGCGTTCGCGATGACCGAGATCGGCCACGGCTCCGACGTCGCCTCGTTGGGCACCACGGCGACCTATGACCCGGAGGCCGAGGAGTTCGTGGTCCACACGCCCTTCGAAGCGGCCACCAAGCGATACCTCGGCAATGCGGCGCTGCACGGCAGGGACGCCGTCGTCTTCGCCCAGCTGATCACCCGCGGTGTCAACCACGGCGTCCACGCCTTCTACGTGCACCTGCGCGACGACCGGGGCGAACCCCTCCCCGGAATCACGGTCGGCGACGACGGCCAGAAGGGCGGGCTCAACGGCATCGACAACGGCCGACTCGCGTTCGACCGCATCCGCATCCCGCGGACGCATCTGCTCGACCGCTACGGCGCCGTCGCCGTCGACGGCACCTACTCCTCCCCCATCGAGTCTCCGGGCCGCCGCTTCTTCACCATGATCGGCACGCTGGTCCAGGGTCGCGTCTCCCTGACCGGGGCCGCCGTGGCCGCATCGAAGGTGGGGCTCTACGGCGCGATCACCTACGGCAACCAGCGTCGCCAGTTCAACGCCTCCTCCCCGATCGAGGAGGAGGTCCTCATGGACTACCAGCTGCACCAGCGGCGCCTGCTGCCGCGGCTGGCGACCACCGTGGCGCTCAACTTCGCCCATGAGGAGCTGCTGGCCAAGTTCGACGACGTGTTCTCCGGCGCCGACGACAGCGACGAGAACCGGCAGGAGCTCGAGACTCTGGCGGCCGCCCTGAAGCCCACCGCCACCCATCACGCTCTGGACGTGCTGCAGGAGTGCCGCGAAGCCTGCGGCGGGGCCGGGTACATCTCCGAGAACAGGTTCACCTCGCTGTACGCCGACCTCGACATCTATGTGACCTTCGAAGGCGACAACAACGTGCTGCTGCAGCTGGTCGCCAAGCGCCTGCTGCAGGACTACGCCGCCGAGTTCAAGGACGCCGACTTCGGCGTGCTCTCCCGCTACGTGGCCTCGCAGGCCCAGTCCACGGTGATGCACCGCTTCGGGCTGCGGCGGGCGCTGCAGTCGGTCCAGGACACCGGGGACGAGCGCCGCAGCGCCAACTGGTTCAAGCAGGCCGACGTCCAGCGGGAGCTGCTGGCCGAGCGGGTCCGGCAGTCGGTCGCCGACGTCGCCGGTGAGCTGCGCAGCGCGGCGAAGCTCCCCCAGGCGGAGCAGGCCCGCGTGTTCAACCGCCACCAGGCGGAGCTGATCGACGCCGCCCGAGCCCACGCCGACCTTCTGGTCTGGGAAGCCTTCGACGACGGGCTCTCGAAGGTCGAGCACGAGGGTACCCGTGAGACGCTGACCCGCCTGCGGGACCTCTACGCCCTGACCCGCATCGAGGACAGCCTCGACTGGTACCTGCTTCACGGGCGGATCTCGGTGCAGCGCGCCAGGACGCTGAGTCCGTACATCAATCGGCTGCTGGAGCGGCTGCGTCCGCACGCCCAGGATCTCGTCGAAGCGTTCGGATACACCCAGGACGAGCACGTGCGCATGGAGGTCTCCTCCGGTGCGGAGGCGCGCCGACAGGACGAGGCCTCCGAGTACCACCGGAAGCTGCGCGCCTCCTCCGAGGGTCCCGTCGACGAGAAGGTGCTGCAGCGACGGGCGGCGAAGCAGCGACGCGGCGCCCGACGCTGAGGAGGCGGTCGGCGCCGGCCCCGGCGTGTTGGCCCCGACGCGCCGGGTCAGGCGTGCCGGGTCACCTTGACCTCGGCGGTGAGCTGGGCCCGGCTCCCCGAGCCGGCCAGGATGCCCTTGAACGGCGTCACGTCGGCGTAGTCCCGCCCCCGACCCACGATGACGTGGTGGTCGGTGGCGGGGGTGTGGTTCGTCGGGTCCCAGCTGTGCCACCGGCCGTCCCACCACTCCAGCCAGGCGTGGGACTCGCCGCTGACCGTGGCGCCGAGCTCGGCCTGCGGGCGGGGATGGATGTACCCGGACACGTAGCGGGCCGGGATGCCCAGGCTCCGCAGCGCCCCGATCCCGAGGTGGGAGAGGTCCTGGCAGACGCCGCGGCGCTCGGCGAAGGCCGCCTCGGCGCTGTGATGGACGCCCGTGGCACCGCGCTCGTAGGTCATCTGCTCGCGCAGCCATTCGAACACCCCCGCCGTCGCCTCGGCGGGGGTCCTGCCGCTCAGGATCTCTGCGGCGGCCCCCCGGACCTCGTCGCCGGGCTCGGAGAGCCGGGTCTGCGGCAGATAGTCGCTGAAGCGGTCCACCACCTCCGGTGAGGCCAGGGCTTCGATGTCGAGGGAACCCTCGGCGTCGTCCTCGCGGCGCGAGACCTCGACCACGGAGGTGGCCACCACTTCGAGGTGGGCATGTGGGACGTGCAGATCGAAGGTGTGCACCTGAGTGCCCCAGTAGTCCCGGTGCACCTCGACGGCCGGCGGATGGGGGTCGATCCGCAGCGAGGACTCGAGCACCTTCTGCTCGGCGTCCGAACGCGGAGTCATGCGCGCCTCGCTGTAGGTGACGGACACCGCGGGGTCGTAGGTGTAGCGGGTGCGGTGCTCCACAGAGATCCGAGTCATCAGATGAGCTCTCCTGTCCAGGCCTGGGCCACGTCGTGGGAGAAGTACTTCGAAGTGATCGCGTCGGAGGCCTCCGCGCAGGCGGAGCGCACCCTGTCGAGGTGCTCCGGCAGCTCGCCGAGCAGATCCTCGGTGTGGTGGAACTCCAGGAAGGAGCGGGCCTGGCCGATGATCCGCAGCGAGGCGTCCATGTGTCCCAGTCGGCTGGGCACCGGGTCCAGGGAGATCAGCGACTTCTCAGCCCCGCGCAGCGAGGAGACGATGGAGCGGGGGAACAGGCCGTCCAGGAGGAGGAACTCCGCGGCGCTCGACTCGTCGAAGCCGGCCGGCCGGCTGCGCAGGAAGGACTCGTAGGCGCCGGCGCAGCGCAGCATGTTGGCCCAGGAGAGTCGGAAGGACTGCTCGTCGCCGGTGGCGAGCATCCGCGCGGTCATGTCCGCGCGCTCCAGGCACCGGCCCAGGGAGAGGAACTGCCAGGAGTCGTCGCGGCTCATAGTGGAGTCGGCCATGCCGCGCACCGTCGCGGTGCGCTCGACCACCCAGGTGCAGAGCCGGTAGGTGCCCACGACGTCCTGACGGTGGCCG
Organism: Nesterenkonia marinintestina; assembly: GCF_025420485.1. Classification (GTDB taxonomy): domain Bacteria; phylum Actinomycetota; class Actinomycetes; order Actinomycetales; family Micrococcaceae; genus Nesterenkonia; species Nesterenkonia marinintestina. The sequence goes on from NZ_JAOEFD010000001.1 coordinate 160,664, forward strand.
CTGAGCCCGTTCCACGTGGTGTTCAGGGCCTCCCACACCGATGAGGAGACGGTCTCCCGCGCCCGTCGGGCATTCTCCCGCGCGGCGCCCAGGCTGCCGGCGATGGAGCTGGTCCGGCCGCGGTCGAACGCCAGACGGTGCAGCACTTCGCGCAGCCCGTCACCCTCGTCGCGGTCCTCCTCAGGGTCCGCCCCCATCACGGCCATGAGGTTGTCGGAGACGGTGGCGCGCTCCTCGGCCGTCAGCTGGTTCAGCCGCTCCAGGTGGACGTCGAGGATGCGGGCCGTCCCGTCGGCCCGCTCGACGTAGCGGCCGATCCAGAAGAGCGATTCGGCGATGCGGCTCAGCATGTCGGGGATCCTCCTGCGGCGTCGTCGGTGGTGGGGGCGTGCCGCCGGTCAGGCGCATCGGGCCCAGACGGTCCCGACGGCGCCTCGGAGAGGCCCTGCTGCTGCTGTTCGTCGTGGGGGTCGGGTCCCCGGTCCACGCTCTGGTAGGCCGAAGGCCACACGCGCGGCACCGTGCTGACCGGCCGCGGAGTCCACGGCACCGCGGACTGCGGCTCCGTGCCGTCGTCGGGGTCGCCGGCCAGCACCCAGGTGTCCTTGGACCCGCCGCCCTGCGAGGAGTTGACCACGAGGCTGCCCTCCTCCAGAGCCACGCGGGTGAGTCCGCCGGGGAGCACCCAGACGTCGTCGCCGTCGTTGACCGCGAAGGGCCGCAGGTCGACGTGGCGCGGACCGATCGCCGAGTCCGAGAGCGTGGGGACTGTCGAGAGCTGGAGGACCGGCTGGGCGATCCATCCTCGCGGGTCCTCCGTCACCCGGGCGCGCAGCTCGTCCAGCTCCTCCCGACTGGCCTGCGGGCCGATGACCAGGCCCTTGCCTCCGGAGCCGTCGACCGGCTTCAGCACGAGCTCGTCGAGACGGTCCATGACCTCCTCGCGCGCCTCAGCCTCCTCGAGCCGGAAGGTGTCCACGTTGGGGATGATCGGCTCCTCCCCCAGGTAGTACCGGATGATGTCCGGGACATAGGTGTAGACGAGCTTGTCGTCGGCCACACCGTTGCCCAGCGCGTTGGCGATCGTCACATGACCGGCGCGGGCGGCGTTGACCAGGCCCGGCACTCCGAGCATGGAGTCGGCACGGAACTGGAGCGGGTCGAGGAAGTCGTCGTCGAGGCGCTTGTAGATGACGTCGACGCGCTGCTCGCCCTCCGTGGTGCGCATGTAGACGCGGTTGCCCCGACAGACCAGGTCCCGACCCTCCACCAGCTCCACGCCCATAAGGCCTGCCAGCAGGGTGTGCTCGAAGTAGGCCGAGTTGAACACCCCGGGCGTCAGCACCACGACGGTGGGATCGTGCACACCGTCCGGGGCGGTGCGGCGCAGCGCGGAGAGGAGCCGGCGCGGATACTCCTCGACCGGTCGGATCGCCGTGCCGGAGAAGACCTCGGGCAGACCCTTGGCGATGGCGGTCCGGTTCTCCAGCACGTAGCTGACCCCGGAGGGGACGCGGACGTTGTCCTCCAGCACGCGGAAGTTCCCGGCGTCGTCGCGCACCAGGTCGATCCCCGAGATGTGCACGCGCACGCCGGCAGGGGTGGAGAAGCCGTGGACCTCCCGGTGGAAGTGTGCCGAGGAGGTGATCAGCGTGCGCGGGACCACCCCGTCGCGCACGACCTCCATCCGACCGTAGACGTCGTTGAGGAAGGCCTCCAGCGCGCGGACCCGCTGGGCCACGCCGACCGAGAGCGTGCTCCATTCACGGTCGGGGATGACCCGGGGCACGATGTCCAGGGGCCAGGCCCGCTCCTCGCCGGCGAAGTCGAAGGTGACCCCGCGGTCGAGGAAGCTGCGCGCCATGGTCTCCACGCGGGCCTCCACGTCGGACACGCTGAGCGTGGAGAGCACGTCGTCCACCCGGCGGTAGTCCTCACGCAGAGTCCCCTCACGGGTGAACATCTCGTCATAGGCCGTGGACCGCGCCATCCCGGCCGGATAGTCAGCGAAGAGATCTCCCATGGCTTCACCTTTCCATGTCCGCCGAACGATGTCATGTGGGCCGGCGCGCCGTCGGCAGCGTGTCGCACCGACGGTTTGATCCCGACGCAGGACCGCGGCTTGAATGAGCATCATGGTCACCGACGCACACCCCGCCGCAGAGCACGGCCCGCCCCCGTTCCCCCGCGCCGACGAGGAGAACCTCAGCCGTGACGAGGCCGCCGAGCGCTCCGCCCACCTGACCGTCCACGACTACGAGGCCGAGATCGACCTCTCGGGGGCCGCCGGGGCCGAGGCGCGGACCTACCCGGTGAGGGTGCGGATCCGCTTCGCCTCCGCCCGGCCCGGGGACTCCACGTTCCTGGACCATCTGGGAGAGGGCGTCGACTCCCTGGTCCTCAACGGCCGACCCCTGGACCTCGCCGAGCACGTGGGCTCCGCCCGGATCCTGCTGCCGGACCTGCAGGAGGAGAACGTCGTGGAGGTGCGGGTGCGATCCCGGTTCTCACGCTCCGGGGAGGGGATGCACCGGTTCGTCGACCCGTCGGACGGTCGGGTGTACCTCTATACGCAGTATGAGCCCGCGGACTGCCGTCGGGTCCTGCCCGTCTTCGAGCAGCCCGACCTGAAGGCCCGATTCCGCTTCTCCCTGATCGGCCCCGCCTCCTGGGAGCTGCGGTCCAACGGTGCCGAGAGCTCCCGCGAGGAGGTGCCTGGGACCGCGGCCGGCCTCGACGAGCCGCTGGTGCGCGTCCGATTCGCCGAGACCGAGCGGATGTCTACCTACATCACCGCCCTGTTGGCCGGGCCCTACCACCGAGTCGACGGGGTCTGGTCCGGCCGGGCGACGTCGGAGGCCCCCGCACGGCCGATCGACCTCGCGGTGCTCTGCCGCGCCTCCATGGCTCCGCACCTCGACGATGAGGAGATCCTCCGCCTCACCTGCGCAGGACTCGACCTCTTCCACGACGAGTTCGACGTGCCCTACCCCTGGGGCAAGTACGACCAGGTCTTCGTCCCGGAGTACAACCTCGGCGCGATGGAGAACCCCGGTCTGGTCACCTTCACCGAGGCCTACGTCTTCGACGCGGTGCCCACCGACGCCCAGCGGGAGACCCGCGCCAACACCCTGATGCACGAGATGGCGCACATGTGGTTCGGGGACCTGGTGACCATGCGCTGGTGGGACGACCTCTGGCTGAAGGAGTCCTTCGCCGACTACATGGGGTCCCTGGCCGTCGACGAGGCCACCTCCTGGGACACCTCCTGGATCAGCTTCGCCAACGCCCGCAAGGCGTGGGCCTACGTCCAGGATCAGCTGCCGACGACGCACCCCATCGTCGCCGACATCACCGACCTCGAGGCCGCCGACCAGAACTTCGACGGGATCACCTACGCCAAGGGCGCCTCGGTGCTCAAGCAGCTCGCCGCCTTCGTCGGACGGGATGCGTTCCGGGAGGCGGCGCGCCGCTACTTCCGGCGCCACGCCTTCGCCAACGCCTCCCTCGACGACTTCCTCGAGGTGCTCGAGGAGGTCTCCGGACGGGACATGCGTGCCTGGTCACGCGCCTGGCTGCAGACCGCCGGGGTGCCGGTGCTCGCGGCGGAGGTCGAGGACTCCGACCGGGGCCGCCGGGTGGTGGTGCACCAGCGGGGGACCGACCCGGCCACCGGTGAGGAGGTCGCCCGCCCCCACCTCGTCGAAGTCGGAGTCCATCTCCTCGACGAGCGGACCGGGACCCTTCGGCGCGCCGACTCGGTGCGCCAGACCCTCGACGCCGAGGCTGAGGGCGGACGCACCGTGGTCGAGGGTCTCACCGCACCCGAGGCCGAGGCGGTCCGGCTGATCCTGCCCGATGAGCAGGACCTCACCTACGCCAAGCTCAGCCTCGACCCCGAGTCGGTCGCGGCGGTCCTCCGCCACCCGGTCGAGGACCCGCTGGCGCGCGCCACGGTCTGGGCCGCCGTGTGGTCCATGGTCCGGGACGGCGAGCTGCCCGCCCGGGAGTTCGTCGAGGCCGTGACGACGCTGGGGCTGCGGATCGACGAGATCGTGGTGGTGCAGTCCCTGCTCCGTCAGGCCGACGCCGCGGTCGAGCGGTTCGCGCCCGTCGAGGAGCGTCGGGAGCTGACCGATCGGCTGGCGTCCCGACTCGCCGAGTTCATCACGGAGGTCGACGGCGGGGACCGACAGCGGGCGGCAGCACGCACACTGGCCTCCCTGTCACGCCGCACCGACTCCCAGCTGGACCTGCTGGGCGTGCTCCTGGACGGGGACGGCCCCTCCTCCGGGGTCACCGGACTCGAGGTCGACGACGAGCTGCGGTGGGCCTTCCTCCAGGCCTTCGCCGTGCACGGGCGGGTCGACGCCCGCCAACTCGACGCCGACCTGTCACGTCGCACCACCGCCCGGACCAGGATCGCCCATCGGCTGGCCCTGGCCGCCCGCCCTGAACGGCGCGTCAAGGATGACGCCTTCGAGCAGGCGGTCAGCGGCACCGACGCCGAGGGCGAGGAGCTCTCCAACGACCACCTCACCGCCGTGGTGGACGGGTTCCGTTGCGGTCCGCCCGAGCTCACCGCCGCCTACGACGAGGACTACTTCACCGTCCTGCGGGACGTATGGGATCGGATGAGTCAGGGGCAGGCCACCCGCGTGGTCGACGGACTGTTCCCGCTCGCCCAGGACCTCCCCGCAGGCACCGATCCCGTCGACCACCCCGTGGCCCGGCGCACCGCCCGATGGCTGGAGGAGCACCACGACGCCCCGGCTGCGCTTCGTCGGCTGCTGATCGAGTCCGAGGACGCCCTGCTGCGGAGCCTGCGGGCCCAGCGGGCCGCCCGGGGCTGAGACCCCCGGCCCTCCCCGGGAGCGGCGGACGAGGCCCGGAATCCGGCGCGGTCAGCGTCGGATGAGGGCCTCGTTCTCCTCCTCCCGGCGACGCTCGCGCTTGGCGCGACGCCGGTCGTTGAGCAGGCAGATCCCGATGGCGAGCGCGAACAGCAGGGTGAGCGGACCCATGATGAAGAACATCGTCATGGCCTCGCCGCCGGGTGCCGCCAGCGCGGAGACGATCGCGATGAACATGACGGTCCCCCGCCAGCTCTTCAGCACGCGCCGGCCGGTGATGAGTCCCATCATGTTCACCCCCACCAGCACCACGGGGATGATCATGGCGACCCCGAAGGCCAGCGCGAAGTTCAGCACGAAGGTGAAGTACACGTCCGGGGCGATGATGTTGTCGGTGCCCTCGGGATTGAGGCTGAAGAGGAACCGGACGGCCCGCGGGAGGACGACGTAGGCGAGCACCACCCCGCCGACGAACAGCGGCACGGCGGCGGCGATGAAGCCGATCGCGTAGCGCTTCTCCGTCTTGCGCAGCCCCGGCATGATGAAGGCCCACAGCTGGTAGAGCCAGACCGGCGAGGACACGACGATCCCCACGAAGATGGAGATGCGGATCATCAGGTCCAGCGGCTGACCGATGGTGTTGAAGGCGATCGCGGTGTTCCGGTCTCCGCCGACGTCGCCGTAGCGCAGCACGGGCTCGGTGATGAGCTGGAAGAGCTCGTCGTAGAACAGGAAGCCCACGACGGCGCCGGCGACGATGCCGATCGCGGCGACGATGAACCGATTGCGCAGCTCACGGATGTGCGCGCGCAGAGGCATATTGCCTTCGGGATCCCGCCTTCTGCGGCGACGGCGTCGTCCAGCGGGGAGCGGAGGACGTTCCTCTGAGGTGCCGGCGGTGTGGGGGGCGGACATCAGCCTCAGCTGTGCCGGCGGTGCCGCTCAGCCTCTGTGGGCTCCGCCGGCTCCGGCTGCTCACCGTCGACCACCGGACCCTCGACGGTCCGCCCGCGTCGAGGCTCCTCAGCCTCGGTGTCGTGCTCCCGGCCCTCGGTGCCGCGCTCGTCGTCCTCGTTGAGGGAGCGCACCTCCGACTTGAAGATGCGCATCGACTGGCCCACCGACTTCGCCAGGCCCGGCAGCTTGGGCGCACCGAAGAGCAGCAGGATCAGCAGGGCAACGATGGCGAGCTGCCAACCGGTGATGTTCATGGCGCGGTCCTTTCGTCTTCGTCCTCCAGCATACGGGACGACTCCGGGTCCTCGGCGAGCCGGCGCAGTCCGCGGTCGATGCGCCGTGTCAGCGACTCGACGGCCTCGGGAGGCGCGAGCAGCGCGACGTCGCCGTCGGCCTCGATCACCAGTCGCTCCAGGGCTCGGCGGGACGGAAGCCGCAGCTCGGCGAACAGCCCGGAGCCCTCGGACTCGGCCGCGGCCGCAGGATCCCAGCACAGGACCTCGGCGACGGCGGCGGGGGCGGCCCACACCACGGCCCGCAGGGCGCCGTCGCCCGGCGCGCGCGGCGGGCGCGGGACGGAGTCGGCCAGTCGTGCCGCCTCGGAGCCGATCGGATCGTCCGGCCGGGGCTCTGCGTCCAGGATGCGACTGAGCCGGAAGTGCCTCTCGGCCCGGGACGAGCGGCACCAGGCCTGCAGGTAGCTCCGGTCCGCGTCATGGATCAGACGGACCGGCTCCACCACGCGGGTGCTGCGCCGGTCGCTGCGGTCCTCGTAGCGCAGCTCCACCGCATGCCCCGATCCGGCGGCCGCCGTGAGCATCGCGCGCAGCTCCGGATCGCCCTCCGTGCGCCACGCGACGCTGAGCGAGTCGGCCGCCTCGGCCAGAGGCCGGGGGACGATCTCCCGCACCTTCCGTCTCAGCCTCAGCGCGGCGGAGTCTCGGTGCTCGGCGGAGGCGAGGAGCCCCTCGAGTCCGATGAGCAGGGAGAGTGCGCCCGGCGCTGTCAGGCGCAGCGGACGCGCCATCGCACCACGCATCTGGCCGGCCGGCAGACGGATGCTGACGGTGGGGTCCGTCGCCAGCATCTGCTCGGTGAACTCCGTACGGCTGAGCGGGATCTCGGGGTCGAGGTCGATGAAGTCACCGAAGCGGTCGGAGTCGAAGCTGCCGGCCTGCTGCAGGGAGAGCAGATCACGGTGGAGCTGCCGCGGCGTGACGTCGAACCGCGCCAGAAGGGCGGACAGCTCCGTACCGCCGGTCGCCTCGAGGTGGGCGGCCATGTTGAGCAGTCGGGCGATCTTGTCCGGGGCGGAGTCGCCGCGCCGCTGCGGACGGCGCCGCGGCAGCGGATCCGGTGCCGCCGGCGCCGCGGCCTGCGCCGTCGCCACCGCCCGCAGCCGCCGCAGGACCAGGGCCCTCAGCCGCGGATCCGGAGGCTCGCGGAGCGCCTCGAGGTGTCGGCACACCGTGCTGACGAACTGTTCGTCGAGTCGTGTCGTCAGGCGCAGCCGCACGCGCCCCTCGGTCTCCTCCGACGCCTCGGCCGAGGACGCCGCGGCACGCAGAGTCTCCGCCGCGTCGGAGGACACCGCCAGCTCCGTCGTGATCGGATCACGGAGGCTCCCCAGAGCGTCGAGGCGCTCCTCGACGGCGGCCTCGTCGAGGGGGACCTCGGGGATCCCGGAGGTCTGAGGCGGCTCCGGCAGGGGACGCATCTCTCCGACGATCCGGTCCAGACGGAAGGTCCTCGGCTCCCCGCGGTCGAGGTCGTGGGCCACCAGGTACCAGTGGCCGCGCAGCCCCCACCCGGCCAGGATGACTCGGCGACGGGCGGGAGCCCGGGCTCCGCGCGGCGCGTAGTCGAAGGTGACCGCGGCACCTGCCCCCCGCTCGAGCAGCGTCTGGAGCAGCTCGAGGTCACGGTCCCGTCCCAGACCCGTCCGGTGGGAGCGCACAGGCGCGGTGAGGACGTCGGCGACCCCGTGCCCGCCTCCAGCACGTCCGGCGTCGACCAGGGCGCCGGCCACCTCCCGGATGCTCTGCTGTGCGCGGCTGTCCGACCACAGCAGCGTGACGCGGCGCAGGACCTCGGCCTCGTCGTCGGAGAGGTCCAGGACGGGCAGTCCGTAGGTCGCCGGGTCGATGACGTAGCGGTGCTGCCGGTCTCCGCGGCCCCTGCCGGAAGAGCCGGAGGGGAGGTGCTCGGCGATCTCGACGCCGTTGAGGCGCAGGTAGCGCTTGTCACGGCTGAACATCTGCTCGAAGGCCGACCCCGAGGCGTCGGCCTGCTCCCGGTAGAGGTCCACCCGGGAGAGGATCTCCGCCTTGGTCAGCCCCACCGGTGCGGAGTCGAGCAGAGTGGCGGCCAGGGACAGTGCTCGGCTGACTCCGAGATCGGCCGAGACGTCCTGGATCGGGTCCTCAGAGTCCTCTGGGGGGTTCTCCGGGACCGCCTCGCCGCCCATGCGGATCCTCAGCCGGCCCTGCGCACGCCGACCAGGTCCACCACGAAGATCAGGGTCTCCCCCGGACCGATGGCCTCACCTGCGCCCTGGTCTCCGTAGGCGAGGTGCGGCGGGATCTCGAAGCGGCGCCGTGCGCCCTCCTGCATCCCGATGAGCCCCTGGTCCCATCCGGAGATGACCTGTCCCACTCCGGCGGTGAAGTCGAGGGGCTGTCCGCGGTTCCAGGAGGCGTCGAACTCCTCGCCGGTGGACCAGCTGACCCCGACGTAGTGGCAGGACACGCCGTCTCCGGGCGCCACGGCGGGGCCCGATCCGGCGATCAGCTCCTCGACGACGAGCTCCTCCGGCGGAGTCTCGCCGGGGAAGTCGACCTCGGGGCGGCTGCGGTCATATGTGCGCTGTCCGAAGGACATGGTGGTGCCTTCCTCTCACTCGTCGTTCTCATCGGCGTCGGCGGAGTCGCCGCCGCCCTGCTCCTCCTCGAGCTGCTCCTGGAGCTCCTCGAGCTGCTCGAGCTCCTCCTCGCTGAGGTCGGACTCGTCGGGCGCCTGCTCCGGGCCCTCCTCCGGCTGCCCCTCGCCCTCGGGCTGCTCCGGGACGTCGACGGCGGCGACGATGTCCACGACGAAGATCAGCGTCTCGTCCTGCAGCTCGTTGCCCTCGCTGTCGCCGTAGGCCTCCTCGGGCGGGATCACCAGCACGACGCGGTCACCGACGCTCTTCCCCTCCAGTCCGGAGGTCCACCCGTCGATGACCTGGTCGAGCATGAACGGGGTGGGCTGACCGACGTCGTCGCGCTCGGCGTCGCCCTCCTCGCCCTGGGCCTCCTGCTGGCCGATCGGCCATGAGGAGTCGAAGACCTCACCGTCGGACCAGCGCCACCCGGTGTACTGCACCGCCAGCTGGTCGTCGGTCTGCACCTCGTCGCCCTCACCTTCGATGATGACCTCGGAGACGGTGTCCTCGGGAGCGTCCTCGTCCTCTCCGGGCGCCTCCTCGAGGTCCGGCGCCTCACCCTCGACGGAGTCGATCGCCGGGAGGTCGCCGCTCTGCTCGACCTCCTCACCCTGGGCGTAGGCCGGGATCTGTCCGTCGATGCGCAGCACGATGAGCGACTCGGGCGACATGGCCTCCTCGTCCGCCGGCTCGTAGAGGGCCACCTCGCCGCCGACTCCCAGGTCGGACTCGGTGAGGGCGTCGAAGATGAACTCGTTCTGCTCCCGGATGGTCGGCAGATGGAGGAGCGAGGGTTGGCCGGCGGTGAAGGTCTCGTCCTGGACCTCGCCGCTCTCGGGGTCCACCATCGCCGAGGAGACCTCGAGGATCTGGTCGGGGTCGACGTCGTCCCCGTCGCCGTCGCTGATGACTCGGGAGGACTCCTCCTCGGCCTCGACCGGGCTGTTGAGCAGGACCTCGGGTGCACCCTCCTCGGTGTAGTGGACCTCCATGCCTTCGAGGGCGTCGGTGTCTCCGAGGCCGTCCGCACCGCATCCGGTGAGCACCAGCAGGGCGGGGGCGGACAGGGCGAGATGCTTCATGCGCACAGGGAGGACCTCCGGTGGGGACGGCTGGTGAGCCTCGTGATGAGCCTCGGACGTATCGGCCTCGACTGTACCGGCTCCGGCTGGGCCTCTGCTGGGCGCCGCGCGGCCCGGCCGCTCAGATCACCGGCGGCGGGGGGACGGATCCGGCCGTGACCTCGTAGCGTTCGCTCAGGGCCGGCGGCACGGGCTGGTCGAGACGTTCGGCGACCGTGAGTTCGCGCAGCACGGCCTCGCGGTCGCCGAGGGTGTCCAGCAGCGCCTCAGCCCGGAACGATTCGGTCTCGAACGGATCCTTGAGCATGATGGCCTCCAGCGGGCGGTCCACCAGCTTGTGGTGCACCCAGTCCACCGCGTGGCCGGCGCCGAACGCCCGGGCGGTGGAGAGGAAGCGGCCGCGGACCGCGGCGCGGGTGCCCGTCGGCGGGTTCAGCACCGCCGCGTCGATCCGCTCATCGCTCAGCAGGCTCTGGGAACGGCCCCGTCGGACCAGCATGTGGTGCAGTCCGCGGTCGGGTCGGATGTCGTGGTAGGCCATGTCGATCTGCCCCAGCCGCGGGTCCCCGAGTCCGAGGTCGCCGCGGCTCGCCACATCGTCGATCAGGCGACGTTTGATCGCCCAGTCGATCTCCGTGTCGACGGCGGAGTGGTCCCCCGAGGCGACCGCCTCGACGGTGCGGCCCCAGAGTTCGAGCACCTGCTCGAGGTGGTCGTGGTGGGCGCCCTCCCGGTCGACGAACCGTCGCGCCCGCTCGAGCAGGCCCGACTGGACGTCGACGGCGGTCAGCTCCCGGCCGTCGCGGGTCTGCACCGTCGCGGCGCCGGTGATGTCGTGGGAGATCGCACGGATCGCACGGATCGGATTCTGCAGCTCGAAGTCGCCCAGGGGCACCCCCGATTCGATCATCCGCAGGATCAGGTCCGTGGACCCGTAGCGCAGCAGCTGCGTCGTCTCGGACATGTTGGAGTCGCCGACGATGACGTGCAGCCGACGGTGGGCCGACGCGTCGGCATGCGGCTCGTCACGGGTGTTGATGATCGGGCGGGCACGGGTCGTGGCCGAGGAGACGCCTTCCCACATGTGGTCGGCGCGCTGGGAGAAGGCGTAGTGGGGACCGAGCTCGCGGCCGGCCTCCTCCGCCTCGGTGACCACTCGACCGGCTCCGCAGAGGATCTGCCGGGTCACCAGGAAGGGCAGCAGGATCGTCGAGAGACGACGGAAGTGGGTGGTCCGCGGGATGAGGTAGTTCTCATGGGACCCGTAGGAGTTCCCCTGGGAGTCCACATTGTTCTTCAGCAGGTAGACCGTCCCGTCCAGGCCGTCGGCGGCCATGGCCTGCTCGGCTCGCCGAGCGAGGTCGTCCATGATCCGCTCCCCGGCCCGGTCGGCGGCGATCAGCTCCAGCAGGTCGGCGCACTCGGCCGTCGCGTACTCCGGGTGGGAGCCCACGTCGAGGTAGAGGCGCGATCCGTTGGGGATGAACACGTTGGAGCTGCGCCCCCAGTCGACCACGGGGCGGAAGAGGTAGCGCGCCACCTCGTCGGGCGCCAGACCCCGGCTCGGCGCGCCGTCGACGGCCGTGGCCCGGTGCGCGATGCCGAACTCCGTCTCGACGCCGTAGACCCGACGGTCCATGGGCCTACTGTCCGCCCTTCTGCACGAAGCCGCGTACGAACTCCTCCGCGTTGGACTCAAGGACCGAGTCGATCTCGTCGAGCAGACCGTCCAACTCCTGCGCCTGCTGTGTCGCCTGCACGTTCCCCGCGGCGGGGACGTCCTGGTCGGCACCCTCCTCGTCGCCGGGCCCGTGGGCGCTTCTGCCTCTCTGCGGCTGTGTCGACATGGTGTCTCTCCTCCTCAGTCGGACGGACGGCGGGGCGGGGCCTCCCGCTGGTCGGGCCCCGTCTCGAGGATCTCACGCAGGCCGGCGATCAGCGCACGGGGATCCTCGGCTCGGGTCACCGGGCCCTCGGTCTGGGCGCGGGTGCCGTCGGTGGGTTCGGGAAGCGCGAGCCGGGTGATAGGTGCGTCCGGGTGCGGCCGCAGCAGGATCTGGTCCCAGCTGGCGCCGGCCAGCAGCTCGGGCCGCCGTGCCACCAGGGTCCCGCGCAGCCAGGCCCGGGTCTCCTCCGGCGGATCCTGTGCGGCACGCGCCACCTCCTCATCGGTGAACAGGCGTCGCATGCGCCCGGCACGCACCAGCCGGTGGTACAGACCCTTCTCGGGCCGGACGTCGGCGTACTGGAGGTCGATCATGCCCAGCAGCGGAGCATCCCAGTCCAGGCCGTCCCGACGGCGGTAGGACTCCAGCAGTCCGAGCTTCGCGACCCAGTCGACGCGGTCGGCGGCCGAGGAGACGTCGGCCTCCAGGTCGTCGAGCAGGTTCGACCACGCGGCCAGGACCTCGGCGGTCTCGGTGTCCGGCGCCAGGCCGGGACCCTCCGGACCGGCGGCCTCGTCGGCCCGGGCGCGGGCGGCCTCGAGGTAGAGCCGATGGATCTGGAGGGCCGTGAGCGGGCCGCGGTCGGTGGCCACCCGGGTGCGCAGCGTGGGGTCGTGCGAGACGTCCTTCAGCGCCCGCACCGGGTCGAGCAGCGTCACCTCCGGCGCCGTGCCGGATTCGATGAGGTCGAGCACCAGCGCCGTCGTCCCCACACGCAGCCAGGCCGAGTACTCGCTCATGTTGGCATCGCCGATGATGACGTGGAGCCGTCGGTGCCTGTCGATGTCGGCATGGGGTTCGTCGCGGGTGTTGATGATGGGACGCCGGACGGTCGTCTCCAGCCCGACCTGCTCCTCGAAGAAGTCGGCCCGCTGGGAGATCTGGAACCCGGGGCGGGCGCTCGTCGGGCCGATGCCCACCCGCCCGGCGCCGCAGATCACCTGGCGGACGACGAAGAACGGGATCAGCCCGGCCGTCAGGGCGTCGAAGCTCACCGAACGCGGGACCAGGTAGTTCTCGTGCGCCCCGTAGGAGACGGACTTGGAGTCGGTGTTGTTCTTGTAGAGGAGCAGCTCGGGGCTGCCCTCCTCCCGGGACAGCCGCTGTGCGGCCCGGCGCACGACGAGGTCGCCGGCGACGTCGTAGAGCACGGCCCGGCGGGCTCCGAGGGTCTCCGGGGCGGAGTACTCCGGGTGCGCGTGGTCCACATAGAACCGGGCGCCGTTGGTCAGGACCAGGTTCGTCAGGAGCCGGGGCTGCCCCTCGCGGAGGGTGAAGAAGTCGCCGCGCCACTCGGCGGTGCCGGGCGGATGGAACTCGGGCTCCTCGACGGCGACGTCCGCCGGGGCGGCGTCCGGTCCGGAGACTCCCTCGAGGGCCGAGGCCGAGTCGGTGAGCTGGCTGGGGTGGGCCGCCGAACGCGGCAGCACCCACCCGCGGGCGTCCACCAGCGGCGACTCCGACCGGTAGTCCCATTCGGCGCCGGCCACCGTGCCGCCGTCCTCGGTGACCGCGGCCGCGTAGGCGTTGACCAGCTCGATGGACAGGGCGACGTGGCTCGCCCGGGGATTGGCCGGCGCGTGGATGCCGTATTCGGTCTCCATGCCGATCAGGCGGCGCACGCTCATGCCCCGCCCTCCTGCCGGGCCAGGTGCTCCACCGAGACCACGGGAGCCGCCGAGGCGCCGATCACCCGGGCCCACTCCTGGGGGTCCGCGGTATTGACCAGATCCTCCTGGTCCCGCATCTCCTCCTCCACGGCGGCCCGCACATGGGCGACGGTCACACCCTTATGGGCCGGGTCCTCCCCCGAGGCCAGGAAGTCCTTGATGGCGGTCTTCTTCGCCCGGTCCACCACGTTGGAGAGCACCGCACCGGAGACGAAGTCCGAGGCGCGGAACTGCGTGGTCGACCCGTCGGCGTGGCGAAGCCGCAGCCGCGCCCGGCCGTCCCTGGGGAAGACGGCGTCGACGGCGGCGTCGACCAGCATCCGCCGCGCCTGGTCACGGCCCTCGGCGGCGACGTCCGCATCCCGCAGGGGGAGGTCCTGGCCGAGATGGATGCCGAGGATCTCCCGGGCCCCCTCGGACCCGGGACGCTGGACCCGGATCTTCACGTCGAGGCGTCCGGGCCGCAGGATGGCCGGATCGATCATGTCCTCCCGGTTCGAGGCGCCGATGACGATCACGTTGTCCAGCGACTCGACGCCGTCGATCTCGGCCAGCAGCTGCGGCACGATGGTGGTCTCCACGTCGGAGGACACCCCCGATCCTCGGGTGCGGAACAGCGCCTCCATCTCGTCGAAGAAGACGACGACCGGGTGGCCGGCGGTGGCACGCTCCCGGGCGTGGGAGAAGATGAGCCGGATGTGCCGCTCCGTCTCCCCCACGTACTTGTTCAGCAGCTCGGGACCCTTGATGTTGAGGAAGAAGCTGCGCGGACCCACGGCGCCTCCCTCCCCTGCGCGCTCGGTGCGGCGGGACTCGAGGGACGCGGCCACCGCCTTGGCGATCATGGTCTTGCCGCAGCCGGGCGGACCGTAGAGCAGGATGCCCTTCGGCGCGCGCAGACCGTGCTCGCGGTAGAGGTCCGCGTGCAGGAAGGGCAGTTCGACGGCGTCGCGGATCTGCTCGATCTGACCGGAGAGCCCGCCGATGTCGGCGTAGGAGACGTCAGGAGTCTCCTCCAGGACGACGTCGTCGACCTCGGAGAGTCGGATCACCTCGGTCGCCGTACCGGTGCGCAGGTCCACCGTGACCGCGTCACCGATCCTGACGGGGCGGCCGGTCCCCTCCGCGGTTCCGGAGAGCCGCACGAGCCGTTCGTCCTCCCCGCGGGTGAGCACGAGCAGGCGTTCGTCGTCGAGCACCTCCCGCACCCGGGCGATCTCCCCGGTGCGGTCCGACCCCAGGGCCGCGACCACTGTGAGGTTCTCGTTGAGCAGGACCTCGGTGCCGGCGTGCAGGTGTTCGACGTCGAGCAGCGGCGAGACGCTGACGCGCATCTTCCGTCCGGAGTGGAGGATGTCGACCCCCGCGGCGGCCGCGGCCTCGATCTCACGCCCGTCGACGGGATCATGCCCGGGCCGATATCCGATCACGGTGCCGAACGTGAACGGCGCCTGCCCGTCGGCGTGCAACGCCGCCCGCAGCTCGGTCATCTCTCCGCGGGTCACCTCGAGGAGCTCGGCCATCCGCCGGTTGTTGCGGCCGGCGGTGCTCAACTGCCGCTCCAGGTCTCGGGCACGGCTGCGCAGCGAGTCGACCTGACCCTCGGAGCGCCGCAGCCGGCGGCGGAGGTCGTCGGTCTCGGGAGTCTCCGGGCGGTCCGGAGTCACCGGCGGCTCATCGGTCATCAGAGCCCTCCTCCTCGTCGGCCTGATCCTGTGCTCCGGTCACCGGCGCGGCGGCCCGGGCGTCCTCGGCCATCCGGTGTGCATGGGCCGCGGCCTTTCGTGCCTTGCGGCCGGTCACACCACGGGTCTTGAGCGCCTCCTCGCTCCAGGCGTCCTCATCCCGAGGCAGCCAGGCGGCCATGTCCTCCTCGGTGACGTCGGACTGCTTCTCCCGGCGGCGCAGCTGCAGGGGCGTCTGGTCGTCGGCGAGTCGGCGTGCCGACAGGAGGAAGCCGGTGTGGGCGACCATCCGATGGTCCGGCCGGACGGCCAGGCCGTCGAGGTGCCAGGTCCTCAGCATGGTCTCGTGTGCCTCGGGCTCGGTGAACCGGCCCGAGGCGCGGATGGCCTCGGCCAGTCGGGAGAGCTGGGTGACGGTGGCGACGTAGCTGACCCAGACTCCGCCGGGCACCAGGGCGTGGGCGACGGCGTCCAGGCACTCCCAGGGGGCCAGCATGTCCAGCACGACTCGGTCCGTCGCGCCGGTCTCCTCGATCTCGGGCGCCCGCTCCTGCAGGTCCCCGACGACGACGTCCCACCCCGGGTGGGGCTGTCCGAAGAACGCCTCCACGTTGCCGCGGGCGATGTCGGCGAAGTCCTCCCGCCGTTCGTACGAGCGCAGCGACCCCCGGTCACCCACCGCACGCAGCAGCGACAGCGACAGGGCTCCGGAGCCGACGCCGGCCTCGATGACGCGCGCGCCGGGGAACACGTCGGCCACCTGCACGATCTGAGCCGAGTCCTTGGGATAGACGACCGTCGCGCCGCGGGGCATGGACAGGACATAGTCGTTGAGCAGAGGCCTCAGGACCTGGTACTCCACCCCGGCCTCATTGGCCACCACGACACCCTCGTGCTGACCGAGCATCAGGTCGTGCCGCAGGACGCCCTTGTGCGTGTGCCACTCCCCGCCATCGCGCAGCGTGATGGTGCTGAGCCTGCCTCGTCGGTCCGTGAGCTGCACCCTCTGCCCCGGACGCAGCGGTCCGCGCCGCATGTGGACTCCGATCGGCTCGGAGTCCGCCGATCCGGATCGGTCTGTCGGTTCGCTGGGCGCCACCGGGCCTCGCTCTCTGCCTCGCCGCGCCGGAATGCACCGGCCTCGGAATGGATCGGGGGTCTCGGCCGCACGGGCCTCAGGGTCCGAGCCTATCGCTGTCGGTCGGCATCCTCACGATGTGTCAGCCTCCGGCGGGCGCCGCGCACGGCCTCGCCGGCGCCCTGCCAGAGGACGAAGGCCATCATCACCGCCAGGACGACCAGCAGCAGGGAGCGTCCGGGGTCGAGCAGGACCCAGATCGCGACGGCGGCCAGCAGCCCAACCACCAGGAGCCGTCCGGCCCATCCGGCCGCGAGGGTGCCCCTGTCCTGGTCCCCGGTGGCGGCCCAGACCGCCGACTCCACGAGCCGTCCGCCGTCCAGCGGCAGGCCGGGCAGAGCGTTGAACCCACCCACGAGCAGGTTGAGCACCACCACGACCCACAGCAGCAGGGCGGCCACCCCGGTGACCGTCTGAAGCTGCAGCACCGCCGCACAGAGGCCGGCGACGGCGAGGTTCGCCGCGGGGCCCGCCATGGCCACGGCCACGGATCTGCCCGGGGTGGCCCCGCGGGCGACGAACTCGGTGTGTCCGCCCCAGATGTTCAGTTCGACGGCCACCGGGGGCCAGCCGAAGGCTGTGGCCGTCAGTGCGTGGGCGGCCTCATGGATGAGGACGGAGAGCAGCAGGGCGGCGGCGTAGCCGAGTGCGACCGCATAGGCCAGCGCGCCGAGCTCGGGGAAGATCCGCGCCACCTGCGGTCCGAAGAGCAGGACCAGGGCCGCGGCCACCAGGAACCAGGAGGGGCGCAGGAGGACCGGTGCTCCTGCGATCCGACCCAGCGTCAGGGCGCCCCGCCGGCGCGCGCCTCCGGCCCGTGGACGCCCCGAGCGTCTCGTCGGTCGACGCCTCATCGGGCGAGCAGCCGCTCCATCGCGGCGACGTCGAGACCCTCGAGGCCGGAGATCAGCTGATACCGGTCCGAGTCCGGCAGCGGCATCCAGTGCGGGACGGCCACCGTCACCAGTCCGGAGTCCGCCGCCGAGGTCACGCCCGGGACGGAGTCCTCGAAGGCCAGGCACCGCTGCGGATCCAGCGGTTCGGGGTGGGTGCGCGCCATCGTCTCGAATGCGGTGAGGTAGGCCTCCGGGTCGGGCTTCCCCCGAGTCACCGTGTCCCCGGTGACCATGAACTCGATCTGACCCGGCGGCAGCGCCTCGACCACCGCCGCGGCGAGGCCGGGTTCGCTCATGGTGACCAGGGCGCAGCGCACACCGGCCCGTTCGAGGGCGTCGAGGGCCGCGCGCCCCCCAGGGCGCCAGGGCATGTCGTTCCGCACACCTGCGGCGACCCGGGTGATGAGGTGGTCGATGATCTCCCGCACCGACAGATCCACCCCGACCTCCTGCATCCGGGCGGCGGTGAAGGGCAGGGCCTGCCCGACGCAGGCCGCGGCGTGTTCGTCGGTCCATCGGGCCCCGTGGGCCTCGACCAGGGCCGTCTCCTCCCGGATCCAGTGCGGTTCGGTGTCGACGAGAGTGCCGTCCATATCCCAGAAGACGGCCTGCAGAGTGCGAGACATGACCCCATCCTAGGAGGTCGGGGGTCGCTTCCCCTGGCCCTGCCCCGGGGCTAGGGTGAGGAACGTGACCGACGAGCACGCCAGCGATCAGACTCCCGAGGACGCCGGCGAAGACGCGCCGGGCCGGACCGAGGAGCCGTCCCGCGCCGCCCGCTTCGCCGCCCATCTGCGCGACGACGAGGTCTCCCCGGAGGTCGAACGGCCGGCAGTCATGGTGATCGCCTTCGAGGGCTGGAACGACGCGGGCGGGGCGGCCTCCTCGGCGGTGCGGGCCCTCGGGACCGCCTTCGGCGCGGAGCTGGTGGGTCGGCTCGAGGACGAGGACTACTACGACTACCAGTTCACCCGGCCGCGGATCCGGAGCACGGACTCGCACCGGGAGATCGTGTGGCCCTCGACCAAGCTCTATCGGGCCTCCGCCGACGGCGCCGAGGTGGATCTGCTGCTGGTCACCGGGGTCGAACCGAGCTTCCGCTGGCAGGCGTTCACCGCCGACATCCTCACCCGGGCCGCCGAGCACGACGTCGCCGGCATCGTGCTGGTCGGCGCTCTGCTGGCCGACGTGCCGCACAGCCGACCCATCCCGGCCTCGCTGTCGGCCCAGGACGCGGCCCTGGCGGACCTCCTGGACGTCGACGAGCCCAGCTACGAGGGTCCCACCGGGATCATCGGAGTGCTGGCGCACACCGCGTACCAGGCCGGCATTCCCGCGGTGTCCCTGTGGGCGGCGGTCCCCCACTACGTGGGCCAGGCCCCCTCCCCGAAGGCCCAGCTGCGCCTGATGCGCGAACTCGAGGATCTGCTCGGGGTCTCCCTCGACGTCGAAGAGGTCGCCGAGGAGGCGCAGGCCTGGGAGCGCGGAGTCGACGAGCTGGCCAAGGAGGACACCGACATCGCCGAGTACGTCCAGCGGCTCGAGGAGGCCACCGACACCTCGGAGCTGCCTCAGGCCAGCGGCGAGGCCATCGCACGGGAGTTCGAACGGTATCTGCGACGGCGCCGTCGCGGATGACTCCCGAGGCGGACCGCTGAGGACCCGCCCTCCCGCCGTGTGGTGGTTCGGGCGTCGTGCGGGCGGAGGCGGTCAGGCAGTCAGGCGGTCAGGTCGACTCCGAGCAGAGCCAGGACCACGGTGCGGACGCGCCGGGCCGAGGTGGTCGTCGCGAGCTCCCCTGCGGCCCACCGATCCACCGTCCGCAGTGCCGCGGGGGCGTCGAGACCGTCGGCGAGGGCGGTCTGGATGCCGCGCTGCAGGTCCTCGGGCTCGTCAGCGGCCCGGTCCTCCTCCTCGGGGGCGCGGGCCAGCGCCTCCTGCCACCGGGCCAGCCGCCGGGTCGCCCGGTCGAGCCGGTCACGGGTGAAGCTCCAGTCGGTGCGGGCGTGCTCGGACAGGATGAGGATCCGCACCGCCCGAGGGTCCGCCCCCTCAGCCAGCAGCCCCGAGACCAGCACCAGATTGCCCTTCGACTTGGACATCTTCTCGCCGTCCAGCCCCACCATGCCGGTGTGGAAGTACACGTCCGCCAGAGGGACGCCGTCGGCCGCAGTCGCATGGGCGGCGGAGAACTCATGGTGTGGGAATCGCAGGTCCGAGCCGCCGCCCTGCACGGCGAAGGGCGCCGGGAGGTGGCGTCTGGCGATCACCGAGCATTCGATGTGCCATCCCGGTCTGCCCCGCCCCAGGCTGCGACCGTCCCAGTGCGGCTCGTCACGGCGCCGGGCGCGCCACAGCAGCGGGTCGAGGGGGTCGCGCTTCCCGGGACGCTCCGGGTCGCCGCCGCGATCCGGGAACAGCCGCTCCATGGTGAGTCGGTCGTATCCGCTCACCGCACCCAGCCGCCAGTCCGTGCCCGTCTCGGCCGCGCCGTCGTCGAAGTACACGTCGTCCGCCTCCGAGGTGCCCTCGGGGAGCTCCTCGGGGTCCGCCGGCACGCGATAGGCCATACCCCGCTCCAGCAGCCGCTCGACGTCCTCGACGACCTGGGGCACCGTCTCCACCGCACCGAGGTAGACCCCGGGCGGGATCACCCCGAGCGCGGCCATGTCCTCGCGGAACAGCTCGGTCTGCTCCTCGGCGAGGTCCCTCCAGTCCACGCCGACGGCCGCGGCACGCTCGATGAGAGGATCGTCGACGTCGGTGACGTTCTGCACGTACTGCACCTCGAGGCCAGTCCCCAACCAGTGCCTGACCAGCACGTCGAAGTGCACGTAGGTGTTGGCGTGGCCCAGGTGGGTCGCGTCGTAGGGAGTGATGCCGCACACGTACAGGGTGCCGCGGCCGGTGCGCACGGGCACCTCTACGACGGCGTCGCGCGCGGTGTCGTGGAGGTGCAGGGACGCGGAGAGCGCGGGGATCTCGGGCACCTCAGGAGGGGTCCACGATCGCACGGCGGTCCTTTCGGGCTCAGGGGCGGGTGACTGCGGTCCGCTCGACCGGGATCACGGGTTGATGATGCCGAGACCGAGCATCACGAAGACGAACAGCCCCAGCAGGATCCGGTAGTTGACGAACAGCGTATAGGTGTTGGTGGAGACGAAGCGCAGGAACCAGCCGATGATCACGTAGGCCACGACGAAGCCGATGAACGTGGCCAGCATGGTCTGACTCATCGTGTACGGGGCGTCGGTCTCACCGATCGCGCCGATCAGCTTGTAGAACCCGGACCCGAAGACGGCGGGGATCGCCAGAAGGAACGAATACCGGGCGGCGGCCTCACGGGTGTACCCCATGAGCAGGCCGGCGGTGATCGTTCCGCCGGAGCGCGAGACTCCGGGGATCAGCGCCATCGCCTGGGCGAAGCCGTAGAGGATGCCGTCCCTGACGGTCAGCTGGTCCAGCGGTCTGCGCTGCCGACCGTACGCGTCGGCCACGCCGAGGAGCACGCCGAACACGATGAGCATGGTCGCCACCAGCCACAGGGTGCGGAAGGTGCTGGTGATGTAGTCCTCGAGCAGCAGGCCCAGCACGACGATCGGTATCGAACCGACGATGATCAGCCAACCCATCCGCGCGTCGGGGTCGCTGCGCGGGACGTGGCCGAACAGCGCGCCGAACCACGCCTTGAGGATGCGGACGATGTCGCGCCAGAAGTAGACCAGCACCGCGGCCTCGGTCCCCAGCTGGGTGATCGCGGTGAACGCCGCTCCGGGGTCCGCCGCACCGGGGAGGAACTCTCCGACGATGCGCAGATGCGCGGAGGATGAGACCGGGAGGAACTCAGTCAGGCCCTGGACCAGGCCGAGGATGATCGCTTCGAACCACTGCACCTGCCTGAGCCTAGGCCATCAGGTCAGCGGTTCAGCTCCGCCTCGCCCAGAGGGTCGGAGTCCTCCTCGGAATCGGCGTCGTCCGCCTCGTCGCCGCCGTCGAAGTCCTCGTCCTCTTCGTCGTCCTCCTCGTCCTCGTCGTAGAGGTCGAGCGGGGTGACCTCGCCGGAGGCCGCGAAGAGGGCGTCCTCATAGGCCTCGAAGGCGTCGGCGACGCCGTAGAACGCGGACTCGACGGCGGGATCCTCGTCGCCGCGACGGGTCATCGCCGCGTTCAGGTGCTCTTCGAGGGCGTTGGTCAGAGACGCGAGCGCGACACGCGGATCGATGTTCATGGGTTCACGGTACCAACGGCTGGGGCGGCGGGTAAGAGGGGCCGGTGCGTTAGGGTGCAGACATGGCTCAGCACGTCTCGGGAGACGGACCGCTCCGCATGGCCCAGCACTACGTCGAGGAGTCCGGTGCGGGCAGCACCTGGGAGTACATGGTGGTCACCTGCCAGCCGCGGGAGTCTCTGGGCGAGGTCCGACGACGACTGATCGACCATGCCGAGTACGGGAAGTGGGAGCTCCGCCGGACCCGCATCTACTCCGGGGGCACGCGGCGATACTGGCTGCGACGCCGGGTCATGAAGGTCCGGGCCACCCTCTGACTGCCGCGCGAGTCCGGGGCGTGGCTCGTCCTCCCGCCGAGAGACGCTCAGGTGAGACGACCCAGCAGCGCATCGGCCACCGTCCGATGCGCCGACTCGTCCTTCGACGGGTGGTGCAGCCCGGCCAGGGCGTCGCGATGTAGCCGACTGAGCTCCGAGCCCCGCCCGTATCCGGCGGCTCCGGCGACGTGCAGTGCAGCCTCGAGCACGCGCCTCGCGGTGCGCGTGGCCTGCGTGCGCAGCGTCACCAGCCGCGGGAACCACTCGGGCCCGTGGTCGGCGCCGGATTCGATCTCGGCGACGAGGCCCCGCAGCTGTGAGTCCAGGGAGAGCTGGTCCATCTTGGCCTCCGCGAGCCGGTACCTCACATCGGGGTCCCGATCGAATGTCTCCCCCGTGGTCAGCGCGGCGCGCCGCGCGGCCTCCTCCGCCCCGAGCTGCAGCGCCCGATCACCCAATCCGGTGTAGACCGAGGCGATGAGGCTGAGGAACGCCGAGAAGATCGAGAAGACCAGCGGATCGGGGTTCGGACCGGTCGGCAGGCGCCTCACGATGCGTCCGGCCGGGATCCGCGCGTCGTCGAGCCGGGTCGCATATGAGTGGGTGGCCCGCATGCCCAGGACGTCCCAGTCTCCGAGGGTCGACCAGCCGCCGGCGTCCCGTGGGAGGAATCCGAAGATGAGCGGGGCGTCGCCGCCTGCGACGTCCTTGCCGAAGATCCCCAGGCGGGTCCAGACGGGGGTCAGCGTGGTGAAGACCTTGGTGCCGGTGAACCGCACGGCACCGTCGCCGTCCGCCCGCGCCTCAGTGGTGGAGTCGAAGAGGACCGCGTCGTTGCCGGGCTCGGAGATCCCGAAGGCGAAGATCTCGCCGACGGCGGTCTCATCGAGCACCTGGTCGAACTCATGGTGGCCGCGGGCGACCATCTGCCCTGCGGCGGCGACCCACACCTGGTGCATGTTCACCGCGAGCGCTGTGGCCGGGGCGTAGGCGGCGAGCAGACGTTGGGCCGCCGAGAGGGTCGGCAGGTTCCAGCCCAGACCGCCCCGCTCCTCCGGCACGTGGGCCCGCAGGTATCCGGCGTCGACGAGGTCGGCCAGATCCTCGTGGCAGAACGCGTTGGCCTCGTCGTAGCCGGCGGCACGGCCTCGGATGCGGGTCAGGAGGTCCTGGGTGAGCACGGCGTCGATCGCCGGGCGATCGATGCTGTCAGGTGTCATGATGCCCTTCCGGTCGGAGACGGATCTGCGGCGTCACTGGGCGGCGAGGAACCTGTGCAGCACACGGACGCCGAACTGCAGGGCCTCGACCGGAACCCGCTCGTCGACCCCGTGGAACATCCCGGTGAAGTCGAGGTCGGCCGGGAGCCGCAGCGGTGCGAATCCGTACCCGGTGACGCCGAGTTTGGCGAGATGCTTGTTGTCGGTCCCGCCGCCGAGCATGTACGGCAGCACCACGGCGTCGGGGTCCTCGTCGCGGAGGGAGGCGACCATCTGTTCCACGAGCGTGCCGGAGAACGGGACCTCCAGGGAGGCTCCGGAGTTCAGCAGCTCGAATCGGATCTTCTCCCCGGCCAGCTCCCGCAGCACCGCGGCGACCTTCTCCTCCTGCTCGGGCAGCGTCCGCGCATCGACCAGCGCCTCGGCGGAGCCGGGGACCACGTTGTGCTTGTATCCGGCCTTCAGCGCAGTGGGGTTGGAGGTGTTCTGCAGGGTGGCGGCGATGAACTTGGAGGCCGATCCGGTGGCTTCGAGCAGCGGCGCCGGATCCTTCTCGTCGAAGGGGATCCCCGTGAGCTCGGAGAGCTGCTCCAGCAGCGCGCGGGTGGTTTTGGTGTACTCCAGGGGCCACTCGTGCTCTCCGATGGCCTGCACCGCGCGGCCCAGGTCGACCACCGGATTGTCGTACTGCACCGCGGAGCCGTGTCCGGCGGTGCCCTCGGCGATGAGGCGGGTCCAGTGGATGCCCTTCTCACCGGTCTGGATGAGGTAGGCGCGGCGACCGGCGACATCGGTGGAGAACCCTCCGACCTCGCTGATCGCCTCGGTGGCGCCGTCGAACACCTCGGGATGGTTCTCCACCATCCAGGACGCGCCGTAGGTGCCGTTGTCCTCCTCGTCGGCGAAGAACGCGAAGATGATGTCGCGCTGCGGTCGGTGCCCCTCGCGGGCGAAGCGCAGCATCACGGCCAGGATCATGGCGTCCATGTCCTTCATGTCCACCGCGCCCCGGCCCCAGATCATGCCGTCACGCAGCTCGGCGGCGAAGGGGTCGACCTGCCAGTCCGCCTCCTGGGCGGGGACGACGTCGAGGTGGCCGTGCACCACCAGGGCGCCCAGGGACGGGTCCGCGCCGCGCATCCGCGCCACGACCGAGGTGCGGCGGTCGGCGGACTCATAGAGGACGGGCTCGAGACCGGCCCGGCGCATGATCTCCGCGCAGTACTCGGCCGCCTCCCGCTCACCGTTGGAGCGCCCCTCACCCCAGTTCTGGGTGTCGATGCGGATCAGGTCGCGACAGAAGTCCACGACCTCCGTCTCCGCCTGCGCGGCCGGGTCGACGGTGCCGTCCGTGCTGCTCATGGAGCCTCCTGGTGCGGTGATCGGTCGGGGCGTTCGCCCGTCCAGCCTATCCCCCGCCCGGCCGCTCCGTCCCGGACGCCTCAGCGTCACATCCATAGCTGACGCACTGCGCGGCATCTCAGCCGGGGGTCCAGGACCCGCATCCGTGATTGGAGCAGGGCGCGACCACCGTGCTACTGTCTACAGGCGTTGCTCAGCGGCCATCTCAGGGGGCCGCGTGCTGACCACCTGCGCGGGTGGCGGAATAGGTAGACGCGCTAGCTTGAGGTGCTAGTCCTCGCATAAGAGGGTAGGGGTTCAAGTCCCCTTCCGCGCACGCACAGAGCCCGTCTGACTAGCATGAACAGGTCAGGCGGGCTCTCGCGCGTCCGGCGACCATGTGTACCAGACCGGCTCAGCGGCCGGGCTCCTCGGAGGGCTCGGAGGACTCGGCGGGCTCGTCCATGAATCCGTAGCCGTAGGCGTGCAGGACGGTCTCGTGCTCGATCGGTGCGGGCGGCCCCGACTCCTCTCGGCGGGCGTCGAACACTGCGGTCCCCAGCGCGGCCGCGGCGCTGAAGAGCATCAAGATCCCGGCGGGGTTGCTGAGGGCCGCCGACGCACCCCGCGCCCCGTCGCCGGCGAGCACGGTGACGACGCTCGCCGCACCGGGCCCGAGGTCGGGAACTGAGGCGCCGAAGATCGCCCCGAACACCCAGGAGGCGGTGAGCAGCGCCAGGGCACGGGTCGAGGGCCGCACCGGCTCGCCGGTGTCGTGACGTCGCCGGCGACCGGGCAGGTGCAGGGTCAGCAGGTAGACGACGATCATGGCCGGCGCGGCGGTGAGGGCGAGGACCACGCTGAGCTGGCCGGCGCTGTCGGTGAGCACGCGGGCGCCCGAGAACCAGATCGGCACCAGGACGGCGGGGAGGAGTCCGAACCGGACGACGACGGCCCTCATGCCACCCGAGAGGTCCATTCGGCGGTGCCGAACTTCTCGTCGACCAGGTGATGCGCCCGCTCGAGTTCGTGTGCGCGCACCGCGGCGACGTCGGCACCGTAGCGGCCGGCGAACACGTCCGCGAAGCTCTCCAGGATCTCCGCACGCGACATCCCGGTCTGTGAGCGCAGCGGGTCCACCCGCTTCACCGCTGAGGCGATCCCCTTGTCGGAGATCTTCTCGCGGCCGATCCGCAGCACCTCGGTCATCTTCTCGGCGTCGATGTCATAGCTCATGGTCACGTGGTGGAGCATGCCTCCGGAGGCCAGCCGCTTCTGGGCCGCACCGCCGATCTTCCCCTGTGCGGAGACGATGTCGTTGAGCGGCCTGTATTCGGCCGCCACGCCGATCCGCTCCAGGGCCTCCATGGCCCAGGAGTCGAGGAAGGGGTAGGAGTCGGCGAAGCTGAGGCCGTCGACCAGGGACTGCGGGAAGCAGAGGGAGTACGTCACGCAGTTGCCGGGCTCCATGAACATGGCCCCGCCGCCGGAGATCCTCCGGACCACCTGCACCTCATGCTCGGCCGCTGATTCCGCATCGACCTCGTTGGCCAGGGACTGGAAGGAGCCGATGACGACGGCCCGCTCATCCCAGTCCCAGAGTCGGAGCAGCGGCGGCCGGCTCCCCCGGCCGACCTCTTCGGTGAGGACCTGGTCGAGGGCCACGTTGACGGCGATGGGCAGGCGGACCGGAGGCAGGACCTCCCACCTGTGGTCCGCCCAGGTGGTGGCATGGCCCAGGGCTCGTCGGACGGCGGAGGCCACGGCGTGCTCGTCGAACCCGATGAGCTGGGCCTCGGCACGCAGGCCGTCACGGATCCGTCGGGCGACCTCATGGTGCGCGGCGTCGACGTCGACGCCGCGCAGCGCGGAGTTGAGGTCCTCCAGGGCCTCGTCAGGCTCGAGGAAGAAGTCGCCGTTGACCGAGACGTCGGTCAGGCGTCGGCCGTCGTGGGACAGGTCGACGACGACGAGCTTGCCGCCGGGGACCTTGTACTCGCCGTGCAGATCAGCTGCGGACATGGGTCCATCCTAGGAGAACGGGCGAAACGCCTGTGGGACCGGCCCTGCGCACGCAGGAGCCCCCGGTCCGGCGCGTCGCAGTCGACGGCGCACGGGACCGGGGGCTCCTGCGGAATGTGCGGGGTGAAGCCCTACTTCTTGCCGCCGAAGCCCTTGAAGCGCTGGTTGAAGCGCTCGACGCGGCCGGCGGAGTCCATGATGCGCTGCTTGCCGGTGTAGAACGGGTGCGACGCGGCGGAGATCTCGACGTCGATCACCGGGTAGGTGTTGCCGTCCTCCCACTCCATGGTCTTCTCAGAGGTGGCGGTGGACCGGGTCAGCACCTTCTGGCCGGACGACATGTCATTGAAGATGACCGGCTGGTACGTCGGGTGGATGTCTGACTTCATAATCGTGGGTGTCCTTCGTCTGTGCCGCTGGATTTTGCCAGAAGCTCGCGGATCGGGGCGGCCCACACATGGGCCAGCGTGCCATGGTATCGCATGCGACGCGGAGTCGCACCTCGGCCGCTCCTCCTCCGCTCCTCCTCCGCTCCTCGGCCGCACCTCACCCGTGCCGGCGCCCGAGCTCCCAGCACGCCACGGCTGCGGCGGCCGCGACGTTCAGCGAGTCCAGTGACACCTCGTGACGACCGGTCCTCCCGGCCATCGGGATCTCGACCGCGACATCCGCAGAGGCCAGCGCCCCGGCCGTGACGCCCGGGCCCTCCGCACCGAGGATCAGGGCCACCCGTTCGGCCCGTCGGATCGTCGGGTCGTCCAGCGCGACGGCCCCGTCGGCCACCTCCAGGGCGCCGAGGAGGAAGCCCGCCTCACGGATGCTCCGCGCCCCGGACGCCCATGCACCGTCGGAGGAGTCCCGGGGCAGCCGCGCCCACGGCACGGTGAACACGCTGCCCATGGACACTCGGATGCTGCGCCGGTACAGGGGGTCGGCGCAGGTCGGCGAGAGCAGCATCCCGTCCACGCCCAGGGCCGCGGCCGATCGGAATATCGCTCCGACGTTCGTATGGTCGGTGATGCCTTCGAGCACCAGAAGCGTCCGCGCGGCGTCGAGCAGAGCCTCCGGCTCCGGCGGGACCGGTCGGTGCATCGCCGCCAGCGCGCCGCGGTGCAGGTGGAATCCCGTGATGGACTCGAGCACGGCGTCGTCTCCGAGGATCACCGGCGCATCCGGGTGGGATGAGATCGCCTCGGCCAGCTCCGGCAGGTGCCGCTCGGTCATGAAGAAGGAGCGCGGCCGATGCCCGGCGGCCAGGGCCCGGGCGACGACGCGCGACGACTCGGCCATGTACATCCCATGCTCGGCGTCACGACGTCGGCGCAGCGCCGCATCGGTCAGCTCCCGGTAGTCGGCCACCAGCGGGTCCTCCGCCGCGTCGGGCTCGGAGAGCCGGAGCACGGGATTCGGAAGCCTCATCCCGCCACCAGGTTGCGGATCATCACGATCAGAGCGACGACGCCGAGCACGACGATGACCGCCCGCAGCACCGTGGGCGGCAGACGCCGGCCCACCCACGCCCCGGCGAATCCGCCGATGGTCGAGCCGACCGCCACGATCAGCACCGCGGCCCAGGCGATCCGGTCGAAGGCCAGCAGCAGGTAGCTGACGGCGGCGACCACGTTCACCGCGAGCACCAGGGCGTTCTTGACCGCGTTCGCCTGCTGCAGCGTCGCGGTCAGGAACACGCCCAGGATCCCGATCAGCAGCACCCCCTGGGCGGCGACGAAGTATCCGCCGTAGACGCCGGCCAGCAGCACCAGGGCGGCGAGCAGCACGCCGATGCGGGGTACGGCCGACGGGGCGGGGGTCGGCTCTTCGGCCTTGCGTGCGCGGACCCAGCGCTGCAGCCGCGGCTGGAAGACCACGAAGGACAGGGCGACGACGATGAGCGCCGGCGCCACCCGCTCGAAGACCTGCTCGGGCAGGACGAGCAGCAGCATCGCTCCTGCGATGCCGCCGAGGACGGACAGCGGAAGCAGCCTCAGCAGGGTGCCCCGCACCTGGGCGATCTCTCGGCGGTACCCCCAGGTGCCGGTGATGTTGCCGGCGATGAGCCCCATCGCATTGGAGATCGTCGCGGTCACCGGGGGGAAGCCCATGGCCACCAGCACGGGGAAGGTCACCAGCGTGCCGGAGCCCACGACGACGTTGATCGCACCGGCCCACACGGCGGCCAGCGCGATGAGCAGGACCTGGTCGACTCCGAGGCCGAGGAGCTCCATCAGGCGGCGAAGGCGGAGTACCGCCCGTCGCGGCGGTGCAGGCTCAGCGGGGCGTCGAAGGTCGCCGTCAGGGACTCCGAGGTGAGGGTCTCCCCGATCGGGCCGGCGTCGACGACCTTCCCGTCGCGCAGCAGGAGCACATGGGTGAAGCTCGCCGGGATCTCCTCGAGGTGGTGGGTCACCAGGATCGTGGTGGGAGCCCCGGGGGCCGAGATGAGCTCGTCGGTCCTGGAGACCAGCGATTCGCGACCGCCGAGGTCCAGGCCGGCGCCCGGTTCGTCGAGGATCAGCAGCTCGGGATCCGTCATCAGGGCGCGGGCGATCTGCACCCGCTTGCGCTCGCCCTCCGACAGGGTGGAGAAGGGCCGGTCGAACACGGTGCCCACGCCCCAGTCGTTGAGCAGACCGAAGGCGCGCCATTCGTCCATCCGCTCATACTCCTCACGCCACCGGCCCGTGACGCCGTAGGCGGCGGTGACCACCATGTTCAGGGCGGTCTCCTGCGGCGGCACAGTTCCCGCCAGGGCGTTGGAGCTGAAGCCGATCAGCGGGCGCAGTTCGAAGACGTCGACCTTTCCGAGCGTCTCGTCCAGGATCCGCACCTCGCCGGCGGTGGGGTGCATCCGTGCGGCGGCCAGCTGCATCAGCGTGGTCTTGCCGGCCCCGTTGGCGCCGAGGACCACCCAGCGCTCCTCCTCCCGCACCTTCCAGGAGACGTCGTCGAGCAGGCGGTTTCGGCCGCGGCGCACCGAGACGCCGCGCATGTCCAGGACAGCACTCATGCGCTCCACACTATCGAAGGTCGCGGCGGCGACCGGCTAGGCTGGATCGGTGATGTCACAGTCCTCCAGGACCTCCTCCGACGCCCCCCGCGAGCCCCTCCCCGAGGGTGCGGTCGTGACCCTCGCCGCCGTCGAGGTCCCGCCCGACCTCATCGGCTCGCTGGGCGCCGAGCTCTCCGACGTCGGGGACGCCTCGCAGGCTCAGACGGCCCACATCCCGACCCGCGACCCGGGCAGGGATGACCATGTGCAGGTCGTCGCCGCCCGCTGGTCCGTCCGCTCCGAGGGCGGCGGCGGGGACCCCGATCTCGACGCGGTCCGCGCCCTGGTCGACGACGCCGCCGCGAGCCTGGGCGCCGGGGAGACCGGAGGCCCCGTCACCTCCACGGTCCTGCCGTCGTCGAGCCGCCCGGGCCCGAACAGCATGCTCCTGACCGACGTGGACTCCACCCTGATCGACGAGGAGGTCATCGACCTCATCGCCCGCCGGGCCGGCCGCGAGTCTGAGGTCGCCGCGGTCACCGAGGCCGCGATGCGCGGGGAGCTGGACTTCGCCGGATCCCTGCACGCCCGCGTGGCCGCGCTGGAGGGCCTGCCGGCGTCGGTCTTCGACGAGGTCGTCGCCTCCGTGCGTCCCAGCTGCGGCGCCGAGCCGCTGCTGGCCGAGTTCGCCGCCCACGGCTGGCCTCGCGCCGCCGTCTCCGGGGGATTCCTCCAGGTGCTCACGCCGCTGGCGGCCCGACTCGGACTGACCGACCACCATGCCAACACCCTCGGCGTCGGCGACGGACGGCTCACCGGCACCGTGGAAGGCGACGTCGTCGATCGGGCGGCCAAGGCGCGGTTCCTGCACGACTGCGCCGCGGCCCACGGGATGACGGCCGAGCAGGTGGTCGCGGTGGGCGACGGGGCCAATGACATCGACATGGTCCTGGCCGCCGGGGTCGGCGTCGCCTTCTGCGCCCACGAGGCGCTGGAGACCCGGGCCGACCTGGTCATCCGGCACCGTTCGATGCGCCTGATCGGCTGGGCGCTCGGACTGTGAGACCGCGCAGGCCCCGGGAGACACCGTCGGAGGCCCGGCGGTAGTCTGGTCGCAGATGCGGCACGACGGCGTGCGCGCCCGCGGACCCCACCGATGAACCGATGATGGAGGAGACCCCTGTGACCGACTCTGCCGTGCACTCGCCCGAGACGTTCTCCGACGCCGACCGTCGGGCGGTGGACACGCTGCGGGTCCTGGCCGCCGACGCCGTCGAGAAGGTCGGCTCCGGCCACCCCGGGACCGCGATGGCGCTCGCTCCGGCCGCCTACCTGCTGTTCCAGCGCACCATGCGGCACGACCCGACCGACCCGCGGTGGATCGGCCGGGACCGGTTCATCCTCTCCCCCGGCCACACCTCGCTGACCCTGTACCTGCAGCTGTACTTCTCCGGCTACGGCCTGGAGCTCGACGACATCGTGGGACTGCGCAGCTGGGACTCGCTGACCCCCGGGCACCCCGAGTACGGGCACACCGCCGGTGTGGAGATCACCACCGGGCCGCTGGGGCAGGGGCTGGCCTCCGCCGTCGGCTTCGCCTACGGCCAGCGCCGGATGCGCGGACTGCTGGACCCGGAGGCCGCCGTCGGCGAGAGCCCGTTCGACCACACCGTCTGGGTCATCGCCTCCGACGGGGACCTCCAGGAGGGAGTCACCTCCGAGGCCTCCTCCCTGGCGGGGCATCAGCAGCTGGGGAACCTGGTGGTCATCTACGACGACAACAGGATCTCCATCGAGGACGACACCGAGATCGCCTTCTCCGAGGACGTCTCCGCCCGCTATGCCGCCTACGGATGGCACGTCCAGGACGTGGACTGGACCAAGACCGGCGAATACGTCGAGGACGTCGACGAGCTGGCCCGAGCCCTCGATGCGGCCAAGGCGACCACGGACCGCCCCTCGCTGATCAGCCTCCGCACCATCATCGGATGGCCGGCGCCGACCAAGCAGAACACCGGAGCGATCCACGGCTCCAAGCTCGGCGGCGAGGAGCTCGCCGCCGTCAAGGAGTTCCTCGGCTTCGATCCGGAGCGGCACTTCGTGGTCGAGGACGAGGTGATGGAGCACTCCCGCCGGGTGCTCGAGCGGTGTCGGGAGACCCGCTCCCGGTGGGACGAGCAGTACCGGGCCTGGCGCGACGCCAACCCGGAGAACGCCCGGCTGCTCGACCGCCTGGAGGCCGGACGGCTGCCGGAGGGCTGGGAGCAGCACCTGCCGGAGTTCCCGTCCGGCGAGGCCCTGGCCACCCGGGCCGCCTCCGGCAAGGTCCTCAACGCGATCGGAGAGGTGCTTCCCGAGCTCTGGGGCGGCTCCGCGGACCTGGCCGGATCGAACAACACGCTCATCGAGGCCTCACCGTCGTTCGTGCCCGAGCACCGTCAGACGGAGAAGTTCGCGGGCGGACCGTACGGCCGGAACCTGCACTTCGGCGTGCGTGAGCATGCGGCTGCGGCCATCATCAACGGGATCGCGCTGTCGACCCCCACCCGTCCCTACGCAGGCACGTTCCTGATCTTCAGCGACTACCAGCGTCCCTCGGTGCGGCTGGCCGCACTGATGGGCACCGGAGCGATCTTCGTCTGGACCCACGACTCCATCGGCCTGGGCGAGGACGGACCGACCCACCAGCCGGTCGAACAGCTGGCGAGCCTGCGTGCGATCCCCCACCTCGACGTCGTCCGCCCCGGTGACCCCAACGAGGTCGCGGTGGCCTGGCGCGAAGTGCTGCGCCGTGCGGACCGACCGGCCGGCCTGGCCCTGACCCGCCAGGGAGTCCCGACCTTCGCACGCGGTGACGGCGAGGCCTCGGCAGAGGAGTTCGGCTCCGCCGAGGGGACGGCCCGGGGCGCCTACGTCCTGGCCGAGGCCGTGCGCGACGGAGAGGTCGTCGCACCCGACGTCCTCCTGCTGGCCACCGGATCGGAGGTCCAGCTCGCCGTCGAGGCCCGCGAGAGCCTCGCCGCCGAGGACGTCGCCGCCCGAGTGGTCTCGATGCCCTGCCAGGAGTGGTTCGCCGAGCAGGACCCGCAGTACCGGGAGGCGGTGCTGCCCGCGGCCGTGCGGGCCCGCGTCTCCGTCGAGGCCGCCCACCCGATGGGCTGGCGGGAGTGGGTCGGCGACGCCGGACGCACCGTCGGCCTCGACCACTTCGGCGCCTCGGCGGACTACCAGACCCTGTACCGGGAGTTCGGAATCACCGCCGACGCCGTCGTGGCCGCCGCGCGGGAGTCCCTGCGCGAGGCCGGCTGAACCGCCCCGCCGACCACGCACCCGACCCCTCGGGCCGACCGCCCGGCCCCCACTCCAGGAGGAGCTGAGATGACAGCCAACCCCAACACTCAGGCGCTCACCGACCTGGGCGTCTCGATCTGGCTCGACGACCTGTCCCGCGAGCGTCTCGACTCGGGTTCGCTGCGCGGACTCATCGAGACCCGCAACGTCGTCGGCGTGACCACGAATCCGACGATCTTCGAGAACGCCCTGAAGCACGGCGAGGCCTATGAGGACCAGCTGCGGCGCCTCGCCGCCGAGGGTGCCGACGCCGAGCGCGCCGTCGCGGAGATCACCGTGGACGACGTCCGTGCCGCCTGCGACGTGTTCGCCGACGTCCACGCCGCCACCGGCGGCGTCGACGGCCGGGTCTCCATCGAGGTGGATCCGCGGCTGGCCCGCGACGCCGACGCCACCATCGCCCAGGCCCGTGAGCTGCACCGAGCAGTCGGGCGGGACAACGTCATGATCAAGATCCCGGCGACCGTGGAGGGCATCGAGGCCATCGCGGCGGTGCTGGCCGAGGGCATCAGCGTCAACGTGACCCTCGTGTTCTCCCTGGAACGGTACCGCGCGGTCATCAACGCCTTCATGCTGGGCCTGGAGAAGGCCCACTCCGACGGGTACGACGTCTCGACGATCCATTCCGTGGCCTCGTTCTTCGTCTCCCGGGTGGACTCGGAGGTCGACCGTCGTCTGGAGCTGGCCTCGGAGGCGGGACGCCCGGGCACCGAGAAGCTGCGCGGGGCCGCCGCGATCGCCAATGCGCGCCTGGCCCACCAGATCGCCGCCGAGACCTTCAGCTCCGAGCGGTGGCAGCTCCTCTCCGACCGCGGCGCCCACCCCCAGCGGCTGCTGCTGGCCTCCACCGGGACCAAGGATCCGAACCTCTCCGACACGATCTACGTCACCGAGCTCGTCGCCCGCGACGTGGTCAACACCATGCCGGAGAAGACGCTGGAGGCGCTGGCCGACCACGGCATCGTCGACGGCGACTCCATGACCGACACCTATGTGGACTCGAACCGGGTGCTCGACGGCATCAACGCCGCCGGCATCAGCTACCGGGGCGTGGTCGACACCCTCGAGCAGGAGGGCCTCGAGAAGTTCGAGACCTCCTGGGAGGGTCTCCTGGAGACGGTCGACGAAGGTCTGCGGCGCAACGCCGGCTGACCGATACGCCGAGATCCGGAACGGACGGGAACCGAAAGGACACCGACGACCATGAGTTCGCTCTCCCTGGTCCTGCGCGGAGCCGCGCGCGAGGCCGTCGACACCGAGGTCCCCGGCCTGGTGGACCATGAGTTCGCCTCGCGGCTGGCGGCGAAGGACGCCGCCCTGTGGGGCCCCGCCGCCCGGGACGAGGCCTCGAAGCGGCTCGGCTGGGTCTCGCTGTTCGAGGACTCCCGGGCGCTGCTCCCCCGC
Organism: Nesterenkonia marinintestina; assembly: GCF_025420485.1. GTDB lineage: Bacteria > Actinomycetota > Actinomycetes > Actinomycetales > Micrococcaceae > Nesterenkonia > Nesterenkonia marinintestina. Next base: position 194,686 of record NZ_JAOEFD010000001.1, read on the forward strand.
ATCGAGCGGCTGCGCGGTGAGCTCGCCGCAGAGGGCGTCGACCGTGTGGTGCTCGCCGGGATGGGCGGCTCCTCCCTGGCGCCCGAGGTGATCTGTGCGGTGCATCGGGTCGCACTGACGGTCCTCGACTCCACCGATCCGCAGCACGTCCGCTCGGTGATCGATCAGGACCTCGACCGCACCGTGCTCGTGGTCTCGTCCAAGTCGGGCTCCACGGCGGAGACCGACTCGCAGCGCCGGATCGTCTCGGAGGCCTTCGAACGTGCCGGCATCGACCCGGCCTCCCGCACCGTGGTCGTCACCGACCCCGGTTCGCCGCTGGCCGAGGCGGCGACGGCGGAGGGCGTGCGCGCCGTGGTCGAGGCCGATCCGACCGTCGGAGGCCGCTACTCGGCGCTGACGGCCTTCGGCCTGGTGCCCTCCGGGCTGGCCGGCGCGGACCTCGAGTCCCTGCTGGACGAGGCGGAGGACGCCGCGGCGGTGCTCACGGAGGACGACCCGGCGAACCCCGGGCTGCAGCTGGGGGCCGCTCTCGGCGGCACCCGTCCGCCGCGCGACAAGATGGTGCTCACCGACCTCGGTTCTCCGCTGACCGGTCTGGGCGCCTGGATCGAACAGCTCGTGGCCGAGTCCACCGGCAAGGACGGCACCGGCGTGCTTCCCGTGCTGGTCGGCGACGGCGAGCCCGAGCTCACCCGCACCGCCGACGACGTGCTGGTCGTGGCCCTGGTCGACCCGGACGACGACGATTCCGACGAGGACCTCATCTCCTCCGACGACGTCGTGCGCACCGGCGGGAGCCTGGGCGCCCAGTTCCTGCTCTGGGAGGTCGCCACCGCGGTGGCCGGCTCCCTCCTGGGCATCAACCCCTTCGACCAGCCCGACGTCGAGTCGGCCAAGACCGCCGCCCGGGGCCTGCTCGACGCTCCGGCGCCCGAGGCTGAGTCGGCCGTCACCGACGGCGCGGTGGAGATGAGGGGCCGCGGAGGTGCTCAGGTCCCCGACTCCGTGGTCGAAGCGCTGCGCGGTCTGGCCGCCGCAGTGCCCCAGGACGGCTATCTGGCGGTCATGGCGTATCTCGACCGCACCGCCGAGCAGCGCCTGGAGGCCGTCCGGGCCCAGCTCTCCGCACTGACGGGACGGCCGGTCAGCTTCGGATGGGGGCCGCGGTTCCTGCACTCCACCGGCCAGTTCCACAAGGGTGGTCCGCACGTCGGAGCCTTCTTGCAGATCACCGCGGACACCGCCGCAGACGACGACCTCTCCGTGCCGGGACGGCCGTTCACCCTGGGTCGGCTCATCACCGCCCAGGCCGACGGCGACGCCGAGGTGCTGGCCGCCGCCGGCATGCCGGTGCTGAGCCTGCGCCTGGACGACCGACGGACCGGGATCGACCAGATCCTCGACGCAGTCGACGAGATCACCGGCTGAGAGGTGCCGATGCCTGCCGAGCAGACCACGGCCAATCCTCTGCGCGACGTCCGGGACCGACGGCTCAGCCGCATCGCCGGACCCTCCGTGCTGGTCATGTTCGGCGTCACCGGGGACCTGGCGCGGAAGAAGCTGCTCCCGGCGATCTATGACCTGGCCGATCGGGGGCTGCTGCCGCCGTCGTTCTGCCTGGTGGGCTTCGGCCGTCGCGACTGGAGCGACGAGGAGTTCGCCGAGCAGATGCTCACCCATGTCCGAGCATCGGCGCGCACTCCCTTCGACCGGCGGGTGTGGGACCAGCTCCGGGCGGGACTGCGCTTCGTCTCCGCCGCCGGATTCGACGACGACTCGGCGTACCTGCGCCTCCGCGAGACCCTGGACGAGCTGGCCGGGACCCGAGGCACGCGCGAGAACCACGCGTTCTACCTCTCCATCCCACCGAAGTCCTTCGAGACGGTGTGTGAGCGGCTCTCCTCCCACGGCCTCGCCGCCCACCACGACGACACCGGGTGGCGCCGCGTGGTGATCGAGAAGCCCTTCGGCCACGACCTCGACTCCGCCCGTGAGCTCAACCGGATCGTCGAATCGGTGTTCCCCTCCGACTCGGTGTTCCGCATCGACCACTATCTGGGCAAGGAGACGGTGCAGAATCTGCTGGCGCTGCGCTTCGCGAATCAGCTCTTCGAGCCCCTGTGGAACTCGAACTATGTGGACCACGTGCAGATCACGATGGCCGAGGACATCGGCATCGGAGGACGTGCCAGCTACTACGACGGCGTCGGCGCCGCACGGGACGTGCTGCAGAACCACCTGCTGCAGCTGCTGGCCCTGACGGCGATGGAGGAGCCGATATCCTTCGACGCCGAGGACCTGAGGGCCGAGAAGGCCAAGGTCCTCAAGGCCGTGACCCTGCCCGAGGACCTCGAGGCCGCCTCCGCCCGCGGACAGTACGCCTCCGGCTGGCAGGGCGGGGAGAAGGTCACCGGTTTCCTCGACGAGGAGGGCTTCAACTCCGAGTCCACCACGGAGACCTTCGCGGCCCTGAAGCTCGAGATCGACACCCGTCGCTGGGCCGGAGCGCCGTTCTATCTGCGCACCGGCAAGCGGCTGGGGCGCCGGGTCACCGAGATCGCGGTGGTGTTCCGGCGGACCCCTCACCTGCTGTTCGAGGACCACGGCGGTGAGGAGTTCGGCCAGAACGCGGTCGTCATCCGCATCCAGCCGGACGAGGGCGCCACCATCCGATTCGCCTCCAAGGTGCCGGGCACCCAGATGGAGGTCCGCGACGTCACCATGGACTTCGGCTACGGCCACGCCTTCACCGAGGACAGCCCGGAGGCCTATGAGCGGCTGATCCTGGACGTGCTGCTCGGAGAGCCGCCGCTGTTCCCCCGTCATGAGGAGGTCGAGCTGTCATGGAGGATACTGGACCCGTTCGAGGAGCACTGGGCCGCACTGGGCACCCGGCCCGAGCAGTACGCCCCGGGCAGCTGGGGGCCGGAGTCGGCACACACCCTGATGGCCCGCGACGGACGCACCTGGCGCAGGCCGTGAGGGGCCGCGGGCCGGGCAGGAGGACCCGATGATCGTCGACGTCGAGCACACCACCACCGCCGAGGTGGGCAAGCGGCTCGCCGCGATCCGCGAGGACGGCGGAGTCGTCGCGCTCTCCCGTGTGCTGACCCTGGTGATCCTCGCCTCGGACGACCGGGTCGAGGAGGCGATCGACGCCGCGAACCTCGCCTCCCGGGAGCACCCCTGCCGCATCATCCTCCTGGCCGTGGGTGCCCCGACCGACGAGACCCGGCTGGACGCACAGATCCGTGTGGGCGGCGACGCCGGCGCCTCGGAGGTTGTGATCCTGCGCTGCGCCGGCGAACTGGTGGAGCATCAGGAGTCCACGATCTCCTCGCTGCTCCTCCCCGATGCACCGGTGGTCGCCTGGTGGGCCGACGAGGTGCCCTCTGACGTCAGCGCCACCCCGATCGGACGACTGGCCCACCGCCGGATCACCGACGTCACCCAGACCGACGAGCCCTATGAGGCGCTCGAGGCGCTGCGGGCCTCCTACACCGCCGGGGACACCGATCTCTCCTGGACGCGGCTGACCCGGTGGCGGATCCAGCTGGCCAGCATCCTCGACGCGGTGGACCCGGCGACCATCACGTCGGTGACCGTCGACTCCCCCGCCGAGGTCCCCAGCGCCGCGCTGCTCGCCGCCTGGCTGCATCGCCGCCTGGAGGTGCCCATCGATCTGACCTGCAACGAGCCGGGCACCGCGCTCACCGCCGTGCACCTGCACACCACGGAGGGCGACGTCGTGCTCTCGCGGCCGGAAGGGGACGTCGCCCACCTGCACCCGGCCCAGGGCCCGACCCAGTCGGTGCCGCTGCCGGTGCGCACCCTCGAGGAGTGCCTGGCCGAGGAGCTGCGTCGCCTCGACGCCGACGAGGTGTTCGGCGAGGTGCTCACCGAGGGACTGGCCGACGTCGACTTCACCGCCTGTGTTCTGAGATCCTGACAGAGAGTCCACAGCCGTCTGACCTGGAGGAAGTTCATGACGACCACCACCATCGAGCGCCACAGCGACCGAGACGCGCTGTGCGCGGCAGTGGCCGAGCGGCTGCTGGAGGTCCTCAGCGGGGCCGTGCAGGACCGCGGCGTGGCCCACGCCGTACTGACCGGCGGCGGCGCGGGCATCGGCACCCTGCAGGAGGTCGCGCGTCTGATCGACGCCGGAGAGGCGGAGACCCCGGACTGGTCCCGGGTCCACTTCTGGTGGGGCGACGAGCGTCTGCTGGCCGGCGGGGAGCCCGAGCGCAACGACGAGCAGGCCGACGCCGCCCTGCTGCGCACCCTCGTCTCCGACCACGGACTGCCGGCGGAGAACGTCCATCGGATGCCGGACACGGACCTGGCCGTCTCACCCGTGCAGGGTGCGGAGGCCTACTCGGCCGACCTGGCGGCCGCCTCCGATGAGGACGAGTCCGACTCCGAGCGGGCCGCGCTGCGGATACCGCGGTTCGACGTGCTGCTCCTCGGAGTGGGGCCCGACGGGCATGTGGCGAGCCTGTTCCCCGGCAGCGAGACGCTGGCGGTGACGGAGGTCTGCTGCGTGGGCGAGTCCGAGTCCCCCAAGCCGCCGCCCGGGCGGATCACTCTGACCTTCGATGCGATCGGCACCGCTGAGCGGGTCTGGATGGTGGTCGCCGGATCGGACAAGGCCGATGCGGTGGCCCGGGCCCACGCCGACGGCGCCGACGTCGAGGACGTCCCGGCCGTGGGCGCCGCTGGACGTGAGGAGACCGTCTGGCACGTCGACGAGGCCGCCGCGGAGCGGCTGCCCGACTCCTGAGACGCCGGCCGCGCCGTGCGGCCGGGGTGATCAGATGTCGACGTTGACCTGGATGAGCAGGCCCAGCGCGACGACGATGAGCCCCCAGACGATGCCCAGGGTGATGGTGAGCCTGTTGAGGTTCCGCTCGGCCACGCCGGAGGAGCCCAATGACGAGGTGACGCCGCCGCCGAACATGTCGGACATGCCGCCCCCGCGACCCTTGTGCAGCAGGATCAGCAGGATGAGCAGCAGGCTGGTGCCCGCCAGCATGATCTGAAGGGCGAGGGTCAGTGCGTCCACGTCGGCCTTTCTCCGTGGTCCGGAACAGGTGCAGTCTCCCAGGATACCCCGTCGTCGGGGCATCGCGGAGTCACTCGGTGACCAGGTGCTTCTCGAATGCGGCGATGTGGGCGAACTCCTCCGCCTCGAGGCTCGCGCCTCCGACCAGCGCGCCGTCGACGTCGTCGCCCCGCAGGATCGCCGCGACGTTCTTCGACTTCACCGATCCCCCGTACAGGACCCGGACGCCGTCGGCGAACTCCTGGGAGTGCTCCTCGGCCAGGTGCGCCCGGATCTCCGAGGCCATCTCCTGCGCGTCCTCGGGGCCGGCCACCTCCCCGGTGCCGATGGCCCACACGGGCTCGTAGGCGACGACCAGGTGCTCGAGCTCCTCCGCCGTCAGCCCCTCCAGGGCCCCGTCGAGCTGGGCGAGGGTGTGGGCGACGTGGTCCCCGGAGGTACGGACCTCGAGGCCCTCCCCGACGCACAGCACGGGCACGAGCTCGTGACGCAGCGCGGCGCGGAGCTTGCCGTTGAGCAGCTCGTCGGTCTCGCCGTGGACCTCCCGACGCTCCGAGTGGCCGATCAGCACCTGCGAACAGCCCAGGCGGTGCAGGAACCGGCCGGAGACGTCACCGGTGTAGGCCCCGGAGTCCTGGTCCGAGAGGTCCTGTGCGCCGTAGTCGATCTTCAGCCGGTCACCGGCCACCAGAGTCTGGACCCCGCGGAGGTCGGTGAACGGGGGGAACACCGAGACCTGGACCCGCTCGTAGTCGTGTCCGGCGTCGTCCAGGGTCCAGGCGAGCTTCTGGACCAGGGCCACGGCCTGCATGTGGTCCATGTTCATCTTCCAGTTGCCGGCGATCAGCGGCCGGCGGACGAACTGTCCGTCCTTCTGTGCGGTCATCCCTGAGGTCCTCCGTCCCGCGGCGGGCGACGCCGCGTCGAATCCGTCGTCAGCTGTTCAGCGCGTCGATCCCGGGAAGGGCTCTGCCCTCCAGATACTCCAGGCTGGCTCCGCCGCCGGTGGAGATGTGTCCGAATCCGGCCTCGTCGAACCCGAGTCCGCGGACTGCGGCCGCGGAGTCTCCGCCTCCGACCACGGTGAAGCCGTCGGTCTCGGTCAGGGCCCGGGCCACCGCCGCGGTGCCGTGGGAGAACGGCTCGAGTTCGAAGACCCCCATGGGCCCGTTCCAGAACACCGTGTTGGAGTCCACGATCTCCTTGGCGAAGCGTGCCGCGGACTCCGGGCCGATGTCGAGGCCCAGCGCCTGATCGCCGTGGGTCCCGGTCTCCAGAGCGTCGACGGGGAGCACCTCGTGCTCCGCCCCGTCCGAGAACTCGGCGGCCATGACGATGTCCGTCGGAAGGATCAGGCGGCACCCCAGTCGCTGGGCCTCCTGCATGAAGCCGCGCACGGTCTCCACCTCGTCCTCCTCCACCAGGGAGCGGCCGATCCCGTACCCGCGGGCCCTCAGGAAGGTGAACACCATGCCGCCGCCGACCAGCAGGGCGTCGGCACGGGTCATCAGGTTCTCGATGACGGCGAGCTTGTCCGAGACCTTCGATCCGCCGAGGACCACCGTGTACGGCCGCTGCGGCGCCTCGGTGAGTCGCCGCAGGACCTGCAGCTCGTCGCGGACCAGGTCCCCCTGGTACGACGGGAGCTCGGCGGTGATGTCGGCCACCGAGGCGTGCCGACGGTGCACCGCACCGAAGGCGTCGTCGACGTAGGCGCCCCCGCGGGCGGTGAGGTCCGCCAGCTCGCCGGCCAGGGCCCGCCTGTCACCCTCCTCGGAGGAGGTCTCCCGCGGGTCGAAGCGCACATTCTCCAGCAGGAGGATCGAGCCTTCGGACATCCGGTCGCTGTGCGAGCGGGCGTCCTCGCCGACGAGGTCAGAGGCGAAGGCCACCGGCACCTCGGTCAGCTCGGCCATGCGGCGTGCGACCGGAGCCAGCGAGAACCGCGGCTCCGGAGCTCCCTTCGGTCGACCCAGATGGGCGACGACGAGCACCCGCGCTCCGGCCCGGGCCAGCTTCTCGAGCACCGGCAGCGACGCGCGGATGCGTCCGTCGTCGGTGACGACGTCGCCGTCCAGGGGGACGTTGAGGTCGGAGCGGACCAGCACGCGACGTCCGGTGACGCCCTCGGCCAGCAGAGAGTCCAGTGTCTGAGCTGTCATAGGTGCCACACTACCAATCCGGAGGTGGGGAGGACCCCGTCCGTGGGCCGCGGATCGGCGGTGCCGATCCGAGCCCGGACGGGGTCCTCACAGGTTCGCAGCCGGGTCAGAGCTGGGAGCCGATGTGGGCCGCGAGGTCGACCAGTCGGTGGGAGTAGCCGAACTCGTTGTCGTACCAGCCGACGATCTTCACCGTACGCCCGATGACCTTGGTCAGGGGGGCGTCGTAGACCGTCGAATGCGGGTCGCCGATGATGTCGTGGGAGACGATGGGGTCCTCGCTGTAGTGCAGCAGACCCTTCAGCGGTCCCTCTGCGGCACGGCGGAACGCGTCGTTGACCTGCTCGGCGGTCACGCCGTCGGTCTGGACCGTGACGGTCAGGTCCGTGGCGGAGCCGTCGATGACGGGCACCCGCATCGCATAGCCGTCGAGCTTCCCGGCGACCTCGGGGATGACCTCACCGATGGCTGCTGCGGCGCCGGTGGAGGTCGGGATCATCGAGACGGCCGCGGCCCGCGCACGACGGCGGTCCTTGTGGGGCGCATCGTGCAGGCGCTGGTCGCCGGTGTAGGCGTGGACGGTGGTCATCAGACCTTCGACGATGCCGAACTCGTCGGAGAGCACCTTCACCATCGGTGCCAGGCAGTTGGTGGTGCACGAGGCGTTGGAGACCACGTCCATGGTGGAGGCGTCGTAGTCGTCCTCGTTGATCCCCATGACCAGCGTGGCGTCGATCTCCTTGCCCGGGGCCGACAGCACGACCTTCTTCGCCCCGGCCCGCAGGTGGGCCTGCGCATCCGGCCCCCTGTTGAACTTGCCGGTGCACTCGAGCACCACGTCGACGCCGAGCTCGTCCCAGGGCAGGTCGCTCGGGTCCTTCTCATGCGTCATGCGGATGCGGCGCCCGTTCACCACCAGGGCACCCTCCTCGGCCGAGATCTCGCCGTCGAAGCGGCCCATGACCGAGTCGTACTTGGTGAGGAAGGCCAGGTCCTCGACGTCGGTGAGATCGTTGATCGCCACGAGCTCGAGGTCGTCGCGCCGCTCCAGGATCCGGAGCACGGAGCGCCCGATGCGTCCGAAGCCGTTGATTGCGATGGTCGTCGCCATGTCGTCCCTTCCCGGGGTCGCCGTTCGCTTCAGGTGCAGACACCCCCGGAGACGCGTCAGGGATCAGCTCGGGACGCGGACCGAAGCGGTCCGAACCCGGCTGACCCCCAACAACGTCGTTGTCCTCAGGTTGGTCTGCAGAACACTGGATTATGAAGTTCGTAGAGTCCCCATCGTCTCACAGACGGGGCCGTTTCGGCGCGCTCCCGGCGCCCCGTCACGGAGTGACGAGCTTCGCCGCCCCGGCACGTGCCGCGGCCAGCCGCTGAGCCACATCCTCCCAGTTGACGATGTTCCAGAACGCCTTCACGTAGTCGGGCTTGACGTTGAGGTAGTCGAGGTAGAAGGCGTGCTCCCACATGTCGAGCATCAGCAGCGGAGTGGTGGCCACCGGCACACCGTTCTGCTGGTCGTAGAACTGCTCGATGACCAGGTTCCCGCCGATCGGCTCGTAGGCGAGGATCGCCCAGCCCGAACCCTGGATCGTCAGGGCGGTGTTGGTGAACTGGTCCCGGAAGCTCTCGAAGGAGCCGAAGTGCTCGTCGACGGCCGCGGCCAGCTCGCCCTCGGGACGCTCCGGCCCCTCGGGGGACAGGTTCTTCCAGAAGATCGAGTGGTTGGTGTGGCCGCCCAGGTTGAACGCCAGGTCCTTGGCGAGCTTCGGGATGGTGCTGAAGTCGCCCTTCTCCCGGGCCTCAGCCATCTGCTCCAGCGCCGTGTTGGCCCCCTTGACGTAGGTGGCGTGGTGCTTGGAGTGGTGGAGCTCCATGATGCGTCCGGAGATGTGCGGCTCCAGAGCGCCGTAGTCGTAGTCCAGCTCGGGCAGGGTGTACGTGGTCTGCTCAGCCATGGGTGACCTCCTCGTGTCGGGTACCTTCGTCGTTCATCCTATGTGCAGGTCAGGGCAGGGGTGAACCCCGCGACGTCAGTCCTCGACCATCTCCGAGGTGACGCTGGCCTCGGTGCCGGGGACGTCCAGCTCAGCGGCCTTCTTGTCGGCCATCGCCAGCAGTCGGCGGATTCGACCGGCGATGGCGTCCTTGGTCATGGGCGGGTCGGCCAGCCGCCCCAGCTCGTCCAGGGAGGCCTGCCTGTGCCGCAGTCGCAGTTCGCCGGACTGCCGCAGGTGCTCCGGCACGTCCTCCCCCAGGATCTCCAGGGCACGCTCCACGCGGGCCCCCGCGGCCACGGCCGCCTGGGCCGAGCGCCGGAGGTTCGCGTCGTCGAAGTTCGCCAGACGGTTCGCCGTGGCCCGAACCTCCTTGCGCATGCGCCGCTCCTCCCACACCAGGAGGGTCTGATGGGCGCCCATGCGGGTCAGCAGCGCGGCGATGGAGTCGCCGTCGCGGATCACCACACGGTCCACGCTGCGCACTTCGCGGGCCTTCGCGGTCAGTCCGAGCCGGCGCGCCGCACCCACCAGGGCCAGAGCCGCCTCCGGACCGGGACAGGTGACCTCCAGCGACGAGCTGCGGCCGGGCTCGGTGAGTGAGCCGTGGGCCAGGAACGCTCCCCGCCAGGCCGCCACCGCATCGGCCACCGACCCGTTGACCACCGTCGAGGGGAGCCCGCGCACGGGACGTCCGCGGACGTCGAGCAGGCCCGTCTGCCGGGCGAGCGCCTCGCCCTCGCGGACCACGCGGACCACGTACCGGCTGCCCTTCCTCAGACCCGAGCCGGTCACCACGATGATCTCGGAGGAGTGCCCGTAGACTTCGCCGACGGCGGCACGCAGTCGGCGCGCCGTGGCCGCATGGTCCAGCTCGGCCTCGATGACGATCCGCCCGGAGATGATGTGCAGGCCGCCGGCGAACCGGAGCATCGCGGACACCTCGGCCTTCCTTTCGGAGGTCGTGGTGACCTCCTGCCGGGAGAGCTCTTCTTTGACCGATTCGGTCAGGGCCATGGATGTGCGTCCTCGTAGGTCTCGTCGTCGGTGGTCGTGATGTCGTCGTCAGTTCTCGTGCCGTCAGTCTCCGTGCCGTCGGTCCTCGAGCCGCGGCCGCGTGCGGCGCCGGTCAGTCGTCGAAGACCTCGCCGAAGGCGATGGCCAGACGCAGGGGGTCGTGGACCCCCGGCTGATCGTCTCTGCGGATGTGATGGTAGCTGACGCGGCCGCCGAGCGCCCGCGCGGCCTCCTCGAAGGCCGGTCGGTCCGCCTCGCGCAGCGATCCCTCGTCGGCGATGAACCGGTCGATGCGCAGACCCGGTGCGTAGCCGGCGAGCACCTCGAGGTGGTCGGCCGGAGACAGCCCCTCCGTCTCGCCGTCGGCGCCCGCCTCCAGGTTCATCACCACCACTCGTCGGGCCTCGGTGCCCAGCAGCGCGTCACGCATGTCGGCCAGCAGCAGGTGGGGCAGCACGGAGGTGTACCAGGAGCCGGGCCCGAACACGACCCAGTCGCTGAGCTCGATGGCCGACACGGCCTCCGCGCAGGCCTCGGCCTCGGGCGGGTGGATGCGCACGTCGGTGAGCCGTCCGCGGAGACCGGCCCGCGCCAGCTCGTTCTGGGAGTCGATGCGCACCGGTTCACCGTCGTCGGGCGGATGGACCAGCCCGGACATGGTCAGCGGCAGGCGCGACATCGGCAGGACCTGACCGCGCGCACCCAGCAGCGCGCCCGCCCAGCGCAGACCCTCCACGTGGTCCCCGATCAGCTCCCACAGGGCGACGATGAGCAGATTGCCCATCGCGTGGTCGTCCAACGAACCGGACACGCCGTCGCGGGAGGAGAAGCGGTGCTGCATGACCGCCGCCCAGGTGCGGCCCCATTCGGTGTCGTCGCAGAGTGCGGCCAGCGCCATGCGGAGGTCGCCCGGGGGCAGCACGTCCATGTCCTCGCGCAGGCGCCCGGAGGATCCGCCGTCGTCGGCGACGGTGACCACCGCGGTGAGGTGTTCGGCCGCGATGACCCGCAGCGCGGTCAGGGAGGCCGAGAGTCCGTGCCCCCCACCGAGGGCCGTGACTCGGTGGGAGCTCCGCAGGGCCGTCGGCGTCGTCCGCGGGGTGAGCGGATCGATGGTCATTCTCGTCCCAGATCCCGGTGCACGACGTTGACGGTCGCATTGGGCGTCTGCTGCAGGCGGCGGGCGAGCTCCTCCGAGATGGCCACCGAACGGTGCTTGCCGCCGGTGCACCCGACGGCGATGGTCGCGTAGTGCTTGTTCTCGGCCCGGTAGCCCTCCAGCACGGGACGAAGCGCCTCCACGTAGCGGGCGACGAACTCCTCGGCGCCCTCATCCACGAGGACGTAGTCCCGCACGGCGGCGTCCTGACCGGTCAGCGGACGGAGCTCCGGCACCCAGTGGGGGTTGGGGACGAAGCGGACGTCGGCGACGAAGTTCGCGTCGGAGGGCACACCGTACTTGAAGCCGAAGCTCATCACGTTCAGCCGCAGGGTGATGGGGCCGTCGTCGGTGAACAGGTCGGTGACGGCACCTGCCAGGCCGTGGACGTTGAGGTCGGTGGTGTCCAGCACGATGTCGGCGCCGTTGCGGACGTCCCTGAGCGTCTCCCGCTCCGCGGTGATCCCGTCCAGGATGCGTCCCGACCCCTGGAGCGGATGGGGCCGACGGCCCTGTTCGAAACGACGGACCAGCAGCTCGTCGGAGGCGTCGAGGAAGAGCACCCGGTAGCTGATCCCGGCGGTGCGGATCTGTTCCAGGGCGCCCAGGATGTCCGAGTACAGCCCGCGGGAGCGCACGTCGACGACGACCGCCAGCTTCTCCACCGACCCGGGATTCCGGGCGATGAGGTCCATCATCGTGGGGATGAGCTCGGTCGGCATCCCTTCGACGACGTACCAGCCGAGGTCCTCGAGCGCGTGGGCGGCCGTGGTGCGACCGGCTCCGGACATCCCCGTCACGATCAGCAGCTCGTTCTCGGGGGGCTTCACCGGGGTCAGTCCGTCACTCATAGTCATCCAGCCTATCCGTCCCCCCGCAGGTGGTCGAGGATGCGACGAGCCGTCTCCGGCCCGACGCCCGGGACCTCGGCGATGTCCTCCGCCCCGGCCTCACGCAGCCGCGCGACGGAGCCGAAGTGCTGGACGACGGCCGCCCTGCGCGCCGGTCCCAGGCCCGGCACCTCGTCGAGCGCCGAGGCGGTCATCTCCTTGGACCGTCTGGACCGGTGATAGGCGATCGCGTACCGGTGGGCCTCGTCCCTGACCCGCTGGAGCATGTAGAGGGCCTGTGATCCGCGGGGCAGGACCAGGGGGAAGTCGTCGTCGGGGAGCCAGACCTCCTCGAGCCGTTTGGCCAGGCCGATCACGGGGACATCGGTGACGCCCAGATCGTCCAGGGCCCGGTGTGCGGCGGCGACCTGCGGCTGGCCGCCGTCGACGACGACCAGGCTGGGGGGATAGGCGAAGCGGGTCCCCTCCCGGGGGGCGGCGGTGTCCTCCCGCGGCTCGGCGCTGTCCCCGCCGTCCTGCGCCGAGGCCTGTGCCGAGTGCTGTGCAGAGTCCTGCGCCGAGTCCTGTGCCGACTCCAGCTCCGCCTGCTGCTTGAGGTGGCGGGCGAAGCGGCGGGAGACGACGTCGTACATCGCGGCCGTGTCGTCCCGGGTCGCCTCACCGCGCACGGAGAACCGGCGATAGTCGCGGCGGACCGGCAGACCGTCCTCCAGCACCACCATGGAGGCCACCACGTGGGCGCCCGAGGTGTGGGACACGTCGAAGCATTCGATCCTCAGCAGCGGCTCCGGAGCCCCGAGCGCCTCCTGCAGCTCCCGCAGCGCCTGGGAGCGGGTGGTGATGTCGGAGGTCCGGCGAGCCTTGTGCAGGCTCAGCGCCTGCTCGGCGTTCTCCCGGACGGTCCGCAGCAGGGCGGACTTGTCCCCGCGGCGCGGGACGCGCAGATCCACGGCGGCGCCCCTGCGTCGACGGAGCCATGCGGCAACGTCGTCGGAGTCCGTGGGCAGCGCCGGGACCAGGACCTCGCGCGGGATGCGGTCGGTGTCGGAGATCGCTCCGTAGACCTGCAGCAGCAGCTGCTCGACCAGACCGGCCTCGTCGATCTCCTCGACCTTCTCGACCACCCAGCCGCGCTGCCCGCGGATGCGGCCCTGCCGGACGTGGAAGACCTGCACGGCGGCCTCAAGCTCATCGTCCGCCACCGCGAAGACGTCGGCCTCGGTCTCCTCGGAGAGGACCACGGCGTTGCGCTCGAAGACCCGGCGCAGCGCCTCGAGGTCGTCGCGGCGGCGCGCGGCGTCCTCATAGCGCAGCTCGGACACCGCCTCCTTCATCTCCGACTCGAGGCGACGCATCTGCGGACCCGGACGACCGGCCATCACCTCGCAGAACTCCTCGGCGAGACGACGGTGATCCTCCTCCCCGATGCGTCCCACGCAGGGGGCCGAGCACTTGTCGATGTATCCGAGCAGACACGGCCGTCCGGAGGCCTCGGCGCGGCGGAACACTCCGGCGGAGCACGACCGGACTGGGAAGACCCGCAGCATGGTGTCCACGGTCTCGCGGATGGCCTTCGCCGGATGGAACGGCCCGAAGTACCGGACGCCTGGGCGCCTGTCCCCCCGCATCACCTGCACCCGCGGGAACCGCTCGTCCATGGTGACCGCCAGATAGGGGTACGACTTGTCGTCGCGGTACATGATGTTGAACCGCGGTGTGTGCTGCTTGATCCACGTGTACTCCAGCTGGATGGCCTCCAGCTCGGAGCCCACCAGGGTCCACTCCACCGAGGACGCGGCGTGCACCATCGCGTGGGTCTTCGGATGGAGGCCGTCCGGGTCGGCGAAGTAGCTGTTCAGACGCGAGCGCAGGCTCTTGGCCTTGCCCACGTAGACCACCCGGCCGTGCGGATCGATGAACCGGTAGACGCCCGGCCCGGTCGGGACCTCTCCGGGACGGGGGCGATAGCTGCGGGGGTCGGCCATCACCCGCGGTCGTGGGAGCGCGGCGGGGCGTTGTACCCCTCGGCCCGCTCCTGGCCGGACATCGCCGCGACGGCGTCCATGACCCGCCCGGTGGCCTCGCGGCGGACCGGGAGGGGGTGCTTCGGGCCCAGGTGCTCGAAGCGCAGCGGCGCACCGACATGCATCTCGAACCGCGACGGACGGATGGAGTGGGAGTCGGCGGCCTGGAGCTTCTCGGTCCCGACGAGGCCGACCGGCACCACCGGAAGTCCTGTGGCCAGCGCCAGCCAGCCCACACCGTTCTTGCCGCGGTAGAGTCGCCCGTCCCTGCTGCGGGTGCCCTCGGGGTAGATCCCCACGCCGAAGCCGTCCGAGGCGATGCGGCCGAGCTCATAGAGGGCCTCCACCGAGGCCGACTGCTTCTGCCGCTCCACGGGCACCGAGCCCACCGACTCGAAGAACATGCGCATGGCGTGGCCCCGCAGACCGGTTCCGGTGAAGTACTCGGACTTGGCGAAGAAGCTGACCTGGCGCGGGAAGAGCGACTGGATCAGCACCGAGTCGAGGAAGGACAGGTGGTTGCTGGCCACGATGAACCCGCCGTCGGACGGGACGTTGTCCATCCCGGTGATCACCGGCCGGCAGCTGGCCCGCACGAAGGCGGAGAAGCTGCCCCGGACCGCCCCGTGGGTCAGCAGCCGCGTCCGGCGCCGGGCCGCGGACTCGGTCGGCTCTGTGCTCACGGGATCGCTTCTCACGGGATCGGTGCTCTTAGGATCGGTGCTCACAGGATCGCTGCTCACAGGCTCTGTGCTCACGTCGCTGGTGTCCTCACTGCTGCGGGGCTGTTCGGGTCGGTCTCAGTGTATCGCCGCGTCACAGCAGCGGCGCCAGGAAGCGGCCCGTATGGGAGCCGGTCTCGGCGTGCGAGGCCGCCACCTGTTCGGGGGTGCCCTCGGCCACGACCAGGCCTCCTCCGGTCCCACCCTCGGGGCCGAGGTCGATGAGCCAGTCGCAGGACTTCACCACGTCGAGGTTGTGCTCGATGGTGACCACCGTGTTGCCCTTGTCCACCAGACCCTGGAGGACGCCCAGCAGCTTGCGTATGTCCTCGAAGTGCAGCCCGGTCGTCGGCTCGTCGAGGACGTAGATGCTGCGTCCCTTCGACCGCTTCTGCAGCTCGGCCGCCAGCTTCACCCGCTGCGCCTCGCCCCCCGACAGGGTGGTCCCGGACTGTCCCAGGCGGACGTAGCCGAGTCCGACGTCGACCAGGGTGTCGAGGTGTCGGGCGATCGGGGCGAAGGCGGCGAAGAACTCGGCCGCCTCCTCGATGGGCATGTCGAGGACCTCGGCGATGTTCCGCCCCTTGTACTTCACCTCCAGGGTCTCCCGGTTGTACCGGGCCCCGTGGCACACCTCGCAGGGGACGAAGACGTCGGGCAGGAAGTTCATCTCGATCTTCAGGGTGCCGTCCCCCGAGCAGGCCTCGCAGCGCCCTCCCTTGACGTTGAAGGAGAAGCGGCCGGGCATGTAGCCGCGGGTCTTCGCCTCCGTCGTCTCGGCGAACAGCTTCCGCACGTGGTCGAACACCCCGGTGTAGGTGGCCGGATTGGAGCGCGGTGTGCGTCCGATGGGGCTCTGGTCCACATGGATGATCTTGTCGAGGTGGTCGACGCCCTCGATGCGCCGGTGCCTGCCGGGCACCTGCCGAGCGTTGTTGAGCCGATTGGCCAGCGCCCGGTAGAGGATCTCGTTGATCAGCGTCGACTTGCCGGACCCCGAGACCCCGGTGACGCCGACGAGCACTCCCAGCGGGACGTCCACGGTCACATCGCGCAGGTTGTTCTCATAGGCGTCGACGACCCGCAGGCTGCGCCGCGGGTCGATCTCGCGCCGGGTGCGGGGCACCGGGATGAGCCGTCGCCCGGCCAGATAGTCTCCGGTGATCGAGGTCGGATTCTCCCGCAGCGCCTCCACCGAGCCGGAGTGGACGATCCGACCTCCGCGCTCTCCGGCGCCGGGGCCGATGTCGACGACCCAGTCCGCCTCGGCGATGGTGTCCTCGTCGTGCTCGACGACGATGAGGGTGTTGCCCAGGTCCCGCAGCCTCGTCAGCGTGCGGATCAGGCGGGCGTTGTCCCGCTGATGCAGACCGATGGACGGCTCGTCGAGGACGTAGAGCACCCCCACCAGGCCGGCGCCGATCTGCGTGGCCAGACGGATCCTCTGCGCCTCTCCCCCGGAGAGCGTCCCCGCGGCCCGCTCGAGGTTGAGGTAGCCCAGGCCGACGTCGAGCAGGAAGGTCAGCCGGGCCAGGATCTCCTTGAGCACCTGCTCGGCGATCGTCGCGTCGCGGGCGGACAGGGAGATGGTGCGGAAGAACGCGACGATGTCCTCCAGGGGCCATGCCGAGACCTCGGCGATGGACCGGTCCTGGACCAGCACGGAGAGCGAGGCGGGGTTGAGCCGCTGCCCGGCGCAGTCGGGGCAGGCGATCTGACGCATGTACTGCTCGTAGTGGTCCCGGGCGTGGTCGGACTCCGTCTCCTCGTACTTGCGGTGGATATAGGCGACGACGCCTTCGAACCCGGTCGAGTACTTCCGCTCGCGTCCGAACCGGTTGCGGTACTGGACCACGACCTTGTGGTTGCGTCCGTGCAGCAGCGCCTGACGGGCCTTCTTCGGCAGCTCGTACCAGGGGGTCTGCAGGTCGAAGTCCAGCTCCTCGGCCAGGCCCCGGATCAGCCGCTGCCAGTACTCGGCGGTGGCCGCACCCCGATGCCAGGGGGCGATCGCGCCCTGGTCCAGGGTGCGCGTGTCGTCGGGGATGACGAGCTCCTCGTCGACCTCGAGGCGGGAGCCGATCCCCGAGCAGGTCTGGCAGGCGCCGAAGGGTGAGTTGAACGAGAAGGACCGCGGTTCGATCTCGTCGATCGGCAGCGGGTGCTCGTTGGGGCACGCCATGTTCTCGGAGAACGGGCGGAGCTTCGGACCCGTCAGACCCTCCGGCACTCGGTCGGGCTTCTCGGCGGTGCCGTCGGCGGCGAGGTCGACCAGGTCGACGGTCGCCCGGCCCTCGGCCAGCCGCAGCGCGGTCTCCACGGAGTCGGTCAGGCGCTGCCGCATGCCCTCCCGGATCACCAGTCGGTCCACCACGACGTCGATCTGATGCTTGTACTGCTTCTCCAGCACGGGCGGGTCGTTGAGCTGGACGGTCTCGCCGTCGACGACGGCCCGGGAGAAGCCCTCGCCCGCGAGCTCGCGGAAGAGGTCCTTGAACTCGCCCTTGCGGCCGCGCACCACCGGCGCCAGGACCTGGAACCGGGTGCGCTCGGGCAGGGTGAGGATCTGGTCGACGATCTGCTGGGGGGTCTGACGGTCGATCTTCTCTCCGCACTGCGGACAGTGCGGCACCCCGATGCGCGCCCAGAGCAGCCGCAGGTAGTCGTGGATCTCGGTGACCGTGCCCACCGTCGAACGGGGGTTCCGCGAGGTGGACTTCTGGTCGATGGACACCGCGGGAGAGAGCCCCTCGATGAAGTCCACGTCGGGTTTGTCCACCCGGCCCAGGAACATCCGGGCGTATGCCGAGAGGGACTCCACGTAGCGGCGCTGACCCTCGGCGAAGATCGTGTCGAAGGCGAGGGAGGACTTCCCCGAGCCGGAGAGGCCGGTGAAGACGATGAAGGCGTTGCGCGGCAGCTCGACGTCGACGCCGCTGAGGTTGTGCTCACGGGCTCCCTGGACGACGATGCGGTCGGCCTCCGCCGAGCCTCGGCCGCCCGAGGCGGAGGACGTCAAATAGTCGTCCACGGACTGGATCACGGTTTCGGAAGACACGCGCTCCAGTCTAGGCCCGATCGCCGCTCTGCGACGTCGCCGACCAGTCGCCGACTACCGGCCCGTAGCGTCGGCACACGGCAGACCATAGACTGAACCGCATGGCTTCCGAGGGTTCACTCATCCACGACCTCCCCGCGGTGACCGTGAGACGCCTCTCCGTCTCTGAGATGAGCAACAACGTCTACCTGCTCACCTCGAAGAAGACGGGGGTCCAGGTGCTCATCGACGCCGCCGACGACGCCGCGGCGATCCGTTCCATGCTGGCCGAGGCCGAGCAGGACACCCCCTGCGGGCCCCGTCTGGAGGCGGTGCTGACCACCCACCGGCACTGGGACCACATCCGCGCGCTCTCCGCGATCGCCCGCCCCGAGGACGGAGGATCCGTCGACACCTGGGCCGGGGCCGCGGATGCGCAGGCGATCGAGGACGCCGAAGGGGTCGGCATCGACCATCGGCTCGACCACGGCGACGTGGTCACCCACGACGGCATCCGACTCGAGGTCATCGGGCTCCGCGGCCACACCCCCGGATCGGTCGCCTTCGTCCTGGACGTCGAGGACGGGCCCACCCACCTGTTCACCGGCGACTCCCTCTTCCCGGGCGGGGTCGGAAAGACCTGGTCCTCCGAGGACTTCCGCAGCCTCATCGACGACGTCGAGTCCCGCCTCTTCGACCGGTTCCCCGACGACACGGTCGTCCACCCGGGCCACGGCGATCCGACCACCCTCGGCGCCGAGCGCGATGCGCTCCCCCAGTGGCGCGAGCGCGGCTGGTAGTGCCCTCCGCAGTGCTCGCACCGCTGACCGCCCCCGACGGCGGCGCACCGGACGACGAGGTCCTCTTCGAGGGATTCCGCGACTGGGCGTCCGGGCGAGGGATCACGCTCTACCCCGCGCAGGAGGACGCCGCGCTGCACCTGGCCGCGGGCGACCACGTGGTGATGGCCACCCCGACGGGATCCGGAAAGTCGATGGTGGGCGTGGCCGCACACCTCTTCGCCCTGTCCCGCGGGCTCCGCAGCGTCTACACCGCCCCCATCAAAGCGCTGGTCTCGGAGAAGTTCTTCGCGCTGGTCGAGATCTTCGGCGCTGAGCAGGTCGGCATGGTCACCGGGGACTCCTCGGTGAACGCCCACGCGCCGATCATCTGCTGCACCGCCGAGATCCTCGCCAACGAGGCCCTGCGGGACGGCCGGGAGGCCGAGCTGGGCCCGGTGGTCATGGACGAGTTCCACTTCTACGCCGACCCGCAGCGCGGCTGGGCCTGGCAGGTGCCTCTGCTGGAGCTCCCTCAGGCGCAGTTCCTGCTGATGTCGGCCACCCTGGGCGACACCTCACGGTTCGAGCAGCGGATCGCCGCACGCACCGGTCGTGACGTCGTCACCGTCTCCTCGGCGGAACGGCCGGTGCCCCTGGAGTTCGAGTATTCGACCACCCCGCTGCAGCAGAAGCTGGAGCAGCTGGTCGCCGCCGGTCGGGCTCCGGCCTACCTCGTGCACTTCTCCCAGCGGGAGGCCGCCGAGCGCGCGGTCGGACTCGCCTCGCTCAGCGTGGTGGGACCCGAGGAGCGGGAGCGCATCCGGGAGCGTCTGGAGGGCTTCCGCTTCGCCAAGGGGTACGGACGGACCCTGAACCGACTGCTGCGCTCCGGGATCGGGGTCCACCACGCCGGCATGCTGCCGAAGTACCGCCGTCTGGTGGAGCGGCTCGCCCAGGAGGGGCTGCTGAAGGTCATCTGCGGGACGGACACGCTCGGTGTGGGGATCAACGTCCCGATCCGCACCGTGGTCCTCACCGCGCTGAGCAAGTTCGACGGCGAACGCCGTCGCCAGCTCAACGCCCGCGAGTTCCACCAGATCGCCGGGCGCGCGGGACGGGCCGGCTTCGACACCGAGGGCACCGTGGTCGTCCAGGCCCCGGAGCACGTGATCGAGAACGAGCAGGCCCTCGCCAAGGCCCGGGCCAAGCACGGCGACGATGAGAAGAAGGTCTCCCAGGCCATGCGCTCGGCCGGGCGGAGGAAGCCCCCCGAGGGGTTCGTCTCGTGGTCTGACAAGACCTTCGACCGGCTGGTCCACGCCGCGCCGGAACCGATGGTGTCCCGGATGGAGGTCACCTATGCCATGGTGCTGCAGCTGCTGCGGCGCCCAGAGGATCCCATCACGGCGATGCGGCGGATGGTGCGCGGATCCGACGAGACCCCCGCCCGGCAGACCATCCTGCTGCGGCGGGCCCTGCAGATCCTGCGCGAGCTGCTGGCCGCAGGCGTGCTCGAGCGGCTCGACGAGCCCGACGAGGACGGCCGCACCGTGGACCTCACCCTGGATCTGCAGGACGACTTCGCCCTCAACCAGCCGCTGGCGCCGTTCGCCGTCGCCGCCATGGAGCTGCTCGACCCGGACTCCGAGTCCTTCGCCCTCGACGTCGTCTCGGTGGTGGAGTCCATCCTGGAGACCCCGTTCCAGGTCACCGGCGCGCAGGTGAAGAAGCTCAACGGCGAGCGGATCGCCGAGCTGAAGGCCGAAGGCGTGGAGTTCGTGGAGCGGATGCGCATCGTCGACGAGCTCACCCACCCGCAGCCGCTGGCCGAACTGCTGACCCAGCAGTTCGAGGTCTACCGGCAGGCCCATCCGTGGGTGGGCGACCACGAGCTGGCCCCGAAGGCCGTGGTGCGTGACATGGTCGAGCGGGCCTTCAGCTTCGTCGACATGGTCAACCATTACGAGCTGGCCCGCTCCGAGGGGGTGCTGCTGCGGTATCTCACCGACGCCTACAAGGCGCTGCGGCAGACCGTACCCCGGCAGCTGGTGACCGAGGAGCTCGAGGACCTCGTCGAGTGGCTGGGCGAGATGATCCGGCAGACCGACAACTCGCTGCTCGAGGAGTGGGAGCGGCTGTCCTCCGGCGCGGAGGACGCGACCGCCGCCGACCTGGGCCTCAGCTCCGACGACCCCGGAGAGCCTGAGGGCGTCACGTCCAACCGGAGGGCGTTCCGTGTCATGGTGCGCAACGCCATGTTCCTGCGCGCCGAGCTCTTCGCCGATGAGAGGGAGTCCCGCCTCGAGGAGCTCGACGGGGAGGACTCCGGCTGGGACGCCGCACGGTGGGGTGCGGCCATGGACGCGTTCTTCGAGATCTACGACGACGTCTACGTCGACGCCCAGGCGCGCGGCCCCGGCCTCATCCGCATCGACGAGGCACCGCCGGAGGCTCCCGGCTTCTGGCGTGCGGTGCAGGTCCTCGACGACTCCGCGGGCAACCATGACTGGGGCGTGCACGCCTGGATCGACCTGACGGCCTCGGACGAGCTGGGCGCCCCGGCGGTGACCATCGACCATGTGGGAGATCTGAAGGACGCATGACTGGGACGACGCTGACCGACGGCGCACTGATGGACGGCACGCGGATGTTCGAGCATCGGATCTCCGTCCCCCTGGACTGGCGTCGGGCCGACGATCCGGAGGCCGAGCGGATCGAGGTCTTCGCCCGCGAGTTCGTCGGCCGCGACCCGGAGGCGCCGCTGCTGCTCTTCCTGCAGGGCGGCCCCGGCGGCAAGGGGGTCCGTGCCGCACGCCTGCCCGGCTGGATGGGCGAGGCCCTTCGGCGATTCCGGATCGTGATGCTCGATCAGCGGGGCACCGGGCTCTCCGCACCCCTGACGGCTCGGACGGTGGCCGCCCGCGGCGACGTCGCCGAGCAGGTCGCCCATCTGCGCAGGTTCCGCGCCGATTCCATCGTGCGCGACGCCGAAGCGCTGCGGCGGTCGATGGGTGCGGCCTCGTGGTCGGTCCTCGGCCAGAGCTACGGCGGGTTCTGCCTGCTCACCTATCTCTCCCTGGCCCCCGAGTCAGTGGACCGGGCGCTGTTCACCGGCGGCCTGCCGCCGATCGACGGTCACGCCGATCGGGTCTACCGGGCCACCTACCGCAGGATGGCCGCCCGCAACGCCGAGCACTTCGCCCGGTTCCCCGCCGACCGACGGCGACTCGACGACGTCGTCGCCCATGTCCGTGATCGCACGGCCTCCGGTCGTCCCGAACGGCTGCCCGACGGATCGGCCCTGACCGTGCCGCGGCTGCAGATGCTGGGGATGGCCCTGGGAGGGAACACCCGGGCCGACAGCCTGCACTTCCTGCTCGAAGAGGCGTTCTCCGAGGGCTCCGGGGCGCTCTCCGACACGTTCCTCGCCGGGGTGCACGAACGGCTCAGCTTCCGCGCGAACCCCATGTATGCGGTCATGCACGAGTCCATCTACGGACAGCCCGCCGAGGCCACCGACGGCCGAGGGGCGACGGACTGGGCGGCCGAGAGGGTCCGGGACGAGTTCGAGGAGTTCTCCCCGAGAGCCGCCTCTCCCCTACTGACCGGTGAGATGATCCTGCGCGAGCACATCACTGAGGATCCGGCCCTGGCCCCGCTGGCCGAGACGGCCGAGGCTCTGGCGGCCGTCGACGACTGGGAGCCCCTCTACGACGCCGACCGGCTGGGCCGGAACTCGGTCCCCGCCGCGGCCGCGGTCTACACCGAGGACGTCTACGTCGACCGCGACCTCTCCCTGGCGACGGCCGCGCGCGTGGCCGGACTCTCGGTCTGGGAGACCGACCAGTTCCACCACGACGGCCTCGGAGACGACGGAGCGCGCATCCTTCGGGAGCTGCTGCGCCGCACCGACTGACCGCGCGCCCTCAGAGGGTGGGGCCGTCCTGCTCCACGATGTCCTCCGAGACCGGGGCCTGCCGACCGGCGGCCTGGGCCGAGGCCAGCCGCGTCTCATGGGCGGTGCGGATGATCCGGGAGTAGCGGTCCTTGTGCTCGATGAGCTCGTCGCGGTACTTCGGAGCGACCTGCTCGGCCTCCCGCGTCCATCGGTCCATACGCTCCTCGGCCTTCCGACGGTCCTCGGCGTCGGCGTCCTCATCGAGCATCGTGTAGCGGTGGGCGAAGCGTTCGGCGTTCTGCAGGGCGCGCAGCGCCTTGCCCTTCGGGCTGTACAGCGAGAGCAGAACGGTGACGGTGAGGATCACCATGATGACCATCAGCGAGATGTTGGTCGGCACCTCCGCCACGGGCACGTTCTCCCCGTCGTTGACGAACGGCAGGTTGTTCTCGTGCAGCGCGTGGAGGATGAGCTTCACCCCGATGAAGCCGAGGATCGCCGCCAGGCCGTAGGACAGGTACACCAGGCGGTCGAGCAGGCCGTCGATGAGGAAGTACAGCTGGCGCAGTCCCATGAGCGAGAAGGCGGTGGCGGTGAAGACGATGTACGGCTCACGGGTCAGCCCGAAGATCGCCGGGATCGAGTCGAAGGCGAAGAGCAGGTCGGTCGCCCCGATGGCGACCATGACCAGCAGCATCGGGGTGATCAGCAGCCGGCCGTCCACTCGGGTGAAGAGCCTGTCCTGCACGTACTCGTCGTGCGCCGGCAGCACCTTCGTGGCCGCGCGGACCATGATGTTGTCGGCCTCGTCCTTCTCCTTGTCCCCGGTCATCTGGCCCTTGAGCTGCTGCCCGGCGACCAGCAGCAGCAGGATGCCGAAGAGGTAGAAGACGTCGGACCATGCCTCGATGATGGCGGCGCCGAGGAGGATGAAGGCGGTGCGGGAGATCAGGGCGAAGGTGATGCCGAACAGCAGCACCTTCTGCTGGTACTCCCGGGGCACCTGGAAGGAGGCCATGATGACCAGGAAGACGAAGAGGTTGTCGACGCTCAGCGCCTTCTCGGTGAGATAGCCCGCGTAGTACTCCACCGCGAACTGAGCGTCTCCGACGACGAAGAACATGAGGCCGAAGAGCAGGGCGATCCCCACATAGACGGCCGACCAGATCGCGGCCTCACGGATGGTGGGGATGTGCGCCTTGCGGACGTGGAAGATGTAGTCGAAGAGCAGCAGGCCGACGATCAGAGCGATCGTGATGCCCCAGAGCAGGGGGGTGATCTCCATGGACGGGGAGTCCTTCCGGGAAGGGTGTCAGGGGACGATGATGTCCCGTGAGTCTCTCCGCCCGTCCCCGTCGGCCCAGATGGTGGCCGCGTCGGACGGACCGCTGCGCCCGGCGGGTCGTCGGCGACCTGCGTGCTGACGTGCGCAGCGCGGGGGATACTCCCTCACGTCAGGGACAGCATACACCCCGCTCGGGCCGGCGCCGTCACGCCGCAGATGCCCCGCGGCGGGCCGCGGCGACCCAGACCCCGACGGCGACGACGGCCAGGAGGCACAGCAGGTTGAGACCCGGGAATCCGAGCAGCGCGAGCACGACGCCGGAGCCCGCGGCGCCGACCGCTCCGGCGGCCCCCATCATCGTGTCGGTGACCCCCTGGACCAGGACCCGGCGTCCGCCGGTGACCGCCTCCGCCACATAGGCCGACCCTGAGACCGTCGCCATGGACCACCCCAGTCCCAGCAGGACCAGGGCGACCGTCACGGCCGCCTCGTCCTGGGCCCCCGCCGCGCCGAGGACCACGGCGCCGGCGAGCACCCCCTGGGAGGCGAGCATGGTGCGCAGCCGGCCCCAGCGGTCGGAGAGCATGCCCATCAGGGGTGAGAGTGCGAACATCCCGGCGATGTGCAGCGAGATCACCAGTCCGATCAGCACCAGCGTGTCGGTGTCGGCGTGGTGGTGTCCTCCGGGCTGATGCGCCGCTCCGTGACCCGCCGCACGGGCCAGGTGGACCGGAGTCATGGACATCACGGCGACCATCACGCCGTGCGAGGCCACGACCACGGTGATGCCCAGGGCTGCGGCGGGCACGCCCACCGCCGCCCGGATCCCGTCGACCAGCCGAGGCCGGGAGGGCGCGGATGCGCCGCCGGCGTGGGCGCCGGCGAGGATCAGCGGGTCCGGACGCAGCCCGATCTGGAGGACGAGGACGGCTCCGACCATGCCCGCCAGGGAGAACAGGAAGGGCCCTGAGGTCTCGGGCAGCCCGAGGCGGGCGGCCAGCGACGCACCGGGGCCGATGAGGTTCGGCCCGGCGACCGCGCCGACGGTGACCGCCCAGACCACCAGACCGAGGTCCCGACCCCGGTGACGCTCCTCGGCCAGGTCCGTGGCTGCGAAGCGTGCCTGGAGGTTGGCGGCGTTTCCCAGACCGATCAGCGCGGCCGCGGCCAGCAGGACGAGGAAGCTCCCCAGCACCGGGGCCAGGATCATTCCCAGCGACCCGACTGCGGCGAGCACGTACGCCCCGGAGAGCGCAGTGCGGCGTCCTCTCCGCAGCGCCAGCCTCGCCAGCGGGAGCGCGCTGAGCGCGCCGGCCACCGAGATCGCCGTCGTCGTCGCACCGCCCCAGGCCTCGCTGCCGGTGAGTTCGACGGCGAGCAGGGAGCCGACCGCCAGCGACGCTCCGTTGCCGATGCCGGAGAGCAGCTGGCTCAGGGAGAGGGTGAGGACGACGCGGCGCTGGTGCGCCCGACGGGTCTCCGCGGAACTGCTGATGACTTCTCTCCTATCAGGTGATCTGCGCGGACCACAGCAGCAGGGCTCCGGCTCCGGCGAGCCCCCAGCTGGTCAGGGACCCGATCAGGAACTCCTCGGCCCGGGTGCCCCCGGGACGATCGCCGGAGATCGCCGGGAACCGAACGATGCCCTTCGCCGCCGCCAGCGCCGCCACCACGGCCTGCGCCCCGAAGAGCGCGAGGACGGTCATCAGGATGCGCTCCAGCGGTCCGATCAGCCGCCCGCCGCGCAGCCCGTCGTCGTCGGATGCGCCCCGACCGGTCAGGTCCAGCATCGCGCGGGTGATCCGATTCGAGGATTCGGTGAGGAACAGGATGACTCCTGCCCAGAGGAGCACCGGCGGCACGTGGGCCGCCACGCTCCCCCACACCGCGACCTCGACCAGCGCCCCGGCCACGACGAGCGCGCCCATCACCAGAGGAGCGGCCGACCCCCGTCCGCGCAGGACCACCCACAGGAGTCCGGCCGCCGCGGCCGCGGGACCGGCCCACCATCCCGCCGTTCCCCCGGGCGGGCCGATCGCCGCCGCGCCCAGCACGGGGAGCACGAGCGCAAGCACGAGGAACCAGGCTGCGTAGACGATCCTGCGCAGCCGCCGACCGTCGTCCGCCCGCCGCGGTGCACGCAGCAGAGGCACGAGGTCGCAGACCGCGACGGCGAGGACCAGCAGAGCGGTCACGGCGTCCGCCCCTGCGCGAAGAGCCGATCGGCCTCCAGAAGCGCCGCCGCCCCGGAACGGTGCAGCGCCTGAGAGACCGCCGACTGCGAGATGCGCTCCCGTCCTGCGACCTGCTCCTGCGTCCCCCCGGCCAGCAGATGCGCACAGATCCGA
The DNA here is from genome assembly GCF_025420485.1 of Nesterenkonia marinintestina. Taxonomy (GTDB): domain Bacteria; phylum Actinomycetota; class Actinomycetes; order Actinomycetales; family Micrococcaceae; genus Nesterenkonia; species Nesterenkonia marinintestina. Next base: position 221,039 of record NZ_JAOEFD010000001.1, read on the forward strand.
CGTTCGCGGGACTTCATCCGCGACACGACGTGGTCCCGCAGCAGCAGATGGGCGTTCACCGCCGTCGCCCGGTCCTCATCGGCCCCGACGAACCAGCTGACGACCTCGCCGCGTCGTCGACCGCGCCGCGCCGCCTCCTCGACGGCCTCGCGGGCACGGAGCCATCCCTCGCCGTCCTGGATGGGACCCCGGTCGCCCTCCTCGATGTCGCGGATCGCGCCCTCCCCCAGGCCGCATCGCACGCGCAGCCCCTCCGGAAGACCGACGAGCAGGTGCAGGGACGCCCGCGCCGCGTCCCGCCAGCTGTGGTACACGGCTTGGAACTCGTCGCCCACGGTGGCCCAGGCGGGCTCCCGCGGGATGACCTGTGCGTGGGCGGACGCGAAGGCGTCATGGATCGCGTCCTGGGCGGCCGACCGGTCCCCCAGCCCTCGGGATCCGACGATGTCGGCGATCAGGCCGACGGGAAGCGGGCCGTCGTCCCGAGCCTCAGAAGTGCGTGCCATCCGATCACCATATCACTTATACAAGTCCTGATATAAGCTTTAACGCGTAAGCCTCTGCTCAGTCGTGACCGGCCTGCCGCATCTGACGGAGCTCCTTCTTCAGATCTCCGATCTCGTCGCGCAGCCGTGCCGCGACCTCGAAGTTCAGCTCCTCGGCCGCATGGTGCATCTGCCCGGTCATCTGCTCGATCAGGTCGGCGAGGTCCGTCGCCGGCGTCGTCGAGACCGCCCCCTCCCCGCTCGCGTCGGTCTCGCCGTCCCTGCGGAGCTGCGTCAGCCCCCGATGCCCCTTGCCGTACTCGAAGCCGGTGGCCAGTCCGCCCATGCCCTGCAGCAGATCCGCGGTGTCGGCGTCCTCGCGGGCCAGCTGATCGGTGATGTCGGCGATCCTCTTCTGCAGCGGCCGAGGGTCGATCCCGTGCTCGGCGTTGTACTCCATCTGCACCTGACGGCGCCGCTCCGTCTCGTCGATGGCCCGCCGCATCGAGTCCGTGACCCGGTCGGCGTACATGTGGACCTGGCCCGACACGTTGCGTGCGGCACGCCCGATGGTCTGGATCAGGGAGGTCGTCGAGCGGAGGAATCCCTCCTTGTCGGCGTCGAGGATCGAGACCAGGGACACCTCGGGGAGGTCCAGTCCCTCACGCAGCAGGTTGATCCCGACGACGACGTCGAAGGTTCCCTTCCGCAGCTCACGCAGCACCTCGATGCGCCTGAGCGTGTCGACGTCGGAGTGCAGGTACTCGACCCTGACCCCGTGCTCGAGGAGGTACTCGGTGAGGTCCTCGGCCATCCGTTTGGTCAGGGTGGTCACCAGGACGCGCTCGTCGCGGGCCGCGCGGTCCCGGATCTCGGCGAGCAGGTCGTCGATCTGACCCTTGGTCGGCTTGACCACCACCTCGGGGTCGACGAGCCCGGTGGGCCGGATGATCTGCTCGACCACGCCGTCGGACACCCCCCGCTCGTACGGACCGGGGGTGGCGGACAGGTAGACGGTCTGACCGATGCGCTCGAGGAACTCGTCCCACTTCAGCGGCCGGTTGTCCATGGCCGAGGGCAGTCGGAACCCGTGGTCGACCAGAGTCCTCTTCCGGGACATGTCCCCCTCGTACATCCCGCCGATCTGCGGGATCGTCACATGGGACTCGTCGACGATGAGCAGGAAGTCGTCGGGGAAGTAGTCCAGCAGGCAGTGCGGCGCCGAACCGGCGTCGCGGCCGTCGATGTGCCGGGAGTAGTTCTCGATGCCGTTGCAGAACCCCATCTGCTGCATCATCTCGAGGTCATAGGTGGTGCGCATCCTCAGCCGCTGGGCCTCGAGGAGCTTGTCCTGGGACTCCAGCTCCTCCAACCGGATGCGCAGCTCGTCCTCCACGGCGGTGATCGCCCGTGCCATCCGATCGTCCCCGGCGACGTAGTGGCTGGCCGGGAAGATGTACATCTCATCCTCCTCGCGCACCACGGTGCCGGTGAGCGGATGGAGGGTGTGGATGGCCTCGATCTCGTCGCCGAAGAACTCGATGCGCACGGCGAGCTCCTCGTACATCGGGATGATCTCGACCGTGTCGCCCCGCACCCGGAACGTCCCGCGGTGGAAGTCGGTGTCGTTGCGGGCATACTGCATCCCGACGAAGCGGCGCAGCAGCTCGTCGCGGTCCACCTCGTCGCCGCGGCGGACGGCGACCATCTGGGCGATGTACTCCTCCGGGGTCCCCAGACCGTAGATGCAGGAGACCGTGGCCACCACGACGACGTCGCGGCGGGTCAGCAGCGCGTTGGTCGCCGAATGGCGGAGCCGTTCGACCTCCTCGTTGATGGAGGAGTCCTTCTCGATGAAGGTGTCCGTCTGCGGGACGTATGCCTCAGGCTGGTAGTAGTCGTAGTAGGAGACGAAGTACTCCACCGCATTGTGCGGCAGCAGCTCGCGGAACTCGTTGGCCAGCTGAGCGGCCAGGGTCTTGTTCTGGACCAGGATGAGGGTCGGCCGCTGGATCCGCTCCACCAGCCAGGCCGACGTCGCCGACTTCCCCGTTCCGGTGGCCCCCATGAGGACGACGTCCTTCTCGCCGCCCTCGATCCGCTCCGCGAGCTCCTCGATGGCCCGGGGCTGGTCTCCGGAGGGCTCGTAGGGGCTGACCACCTGGAACGGTGCCACCGTGCGGGAGATCTTCGGCGCCAGGCTCATGGGGACCAGACTACTGGGTGGGACAGGTGCGGATCAGACCCGGCCGCCGAGTTCCTCCCACAGCGCATCGACCCGCGTGCGGAGTTCCTCCAGCGTGCCGTCGTTGTCCACCACGTGGTCGGCCGCCGCGGCCCGCTCCTCGTCGGAGGCCTGGGCCGCGATCCTCGCCCGGGCATCCTCCTCCGGCATCCCGCGCTCCTCGGTCAGACGGCGCATCCGCTCCTCGAGCGGGGCGCGGACGACCACCACGACGTCGAAGCGGCCGGCCTGACCGGTCTCGACCAGCAACGGGATGTCCTCCACCACGACGGCGTCCCGATCCGCCTCGGCACGTCTGGCCTCCGCGGCCCGCCGCACCCGGGGGTGGACGATGCCGTTGAGCCGCTCCCGAGCATTGCCGTCTCCGAAGACGATGGCTCCCAGCGCGGCGCGGTCCAGCGAGCCGTCCTGGTCGAGGACCTGCTCACCGAAGGCGGCGACCACCTCCTCGAGTCCCTCGCTGCCCGGCGCAAGGACCTCTCGAGCCAGGACGTCGGCATCGATGAGCACCGCGCCGAGCTCCACCAGCCGGGAGGCCGCCGCAGACTTGCCCGCGGCGATCCCCCCGGTCAGCCCGACGTCGAGGGTCATCGCGGTGTATCGTCCTCATGCTCCGAGGAGGGCACGGTCGGGTCCACGACGGGGATCTCCCCGCTGCGGATGCGATACTCCTCGACGATCTCCGGCTGCTCGGTGTGCTCCACCTCGGGCGCATTCTCCGGCTGGGTGCCCTCCAGGTAGTCCGGAGCCACCACCGCGTGGGCCAGCGACCGGTCGGACTCCTCCATCCGGCGCTCGTACTCCTCCGGCGGGAGGGTCCGCAGCCAGCGGCGGGTGCGCAGGTAACCGACCTCGCCGGCGTCCTCGCGCATCGCGCGGAGCAGGTTGAACATGATCAGGTAGCCCAGCAGGAAGAACGGCAGACCGAGCACGATGGCCACCGACTCCAGCGCCGCGAGGCCGCCCTCGCCGGTGGCGGTGAGCAGCACGGCGGCGATCAGGCCGATGGAGATCGCCCAGAAGGCCTTCTGGTGCAGCGGGGCGTCCTCCTCGAACCCGTTGCACATGTTGTCCAGCACCAGGGCGCAGGAGTCCATGGAGGTGATGAAGAAGATTCCGACGACCAGGATCGCCACTGCGGAGGTCACCGTCACCAGCGGGAAGTGCCCCAGGAACTCGAACATCGCTCCGGGGATGTCTCCTTCGTCGACGACGGTCTCGATCAGTCCCGCATCCTCACCGGACTCGATGTCGAAGACGCCGGTCCCCCAGATGCCGAACCAGACGATGGTGAACGCGGTGGGCAGGCCCAGCACGCCGGCGACGAACTGACGCACAGTCCGTCCGCGGGAGATCCGAGCGATGAAGATGCCCACGAACGGGGACCAGGTGATGGTCCATGCCCAGTAGAAGATGGTCCAGCCGTTCTGCCAGCCGGTGTCGGCCAGGGTGTCGTTCCAGAACGCCAGCTCCGGGAGCATCGACGCGTAGACGCCGGTCCATTCGATCATGCCTCGGAGGAGGTGGACCGTCGGACCGGTGACGAGGATGAACAGCAGCAGCAGGATCGCGGTCCAGATGTTGAGGTTCGAGAGCCGCTTGATCCCCTTGTTCACACCGAGGATGGCCGAGATCATCGCCACCACGGTCACCACGAGGATGATCAGGATCTGTGACAGCGCGTCCTCTCCGATCCCGAAGAGCCTGGCCAGCCCGGAGTTGATCTGCAGGGTTCCGAGACCGATGGAGACCGCGACGCCGAAGACCGTGCCGACGATGGCCAGCACGTCGATGGTCCGACCCATGGGGCCGTGGATCCGTTCGCCGATGAGCGGCTGGAAGATCGAGGACACCCGGGGGGGCAGGTTGCGCTTATAGATGAAGTACGCGAAGCCCAGCGCCGGGAGGCAGAAGATCGTCCAGGTGTGCAGTCCGAAGTGATAGAGCGTGAAGCCCATCGCCTCCGACGCGGCCTCGGCGGACGCCCCCTCGACGCCCTCGCGGGGCGGATTCGCGAAGTGGTTGACCGGTTCGGCCACCGCCCAGAACATCAGGATGGTCCCGATGCCGGCGGCGAAGAGCATGCCGAACCACGAGATGTCGGAGTGCTCGGGCTTCTCATCGTCGGCCCCGAGCCGCATCTGGCCGAAGCGGCTCAGTGCGATGAAGACCAGGAAGAGCAGGAAGATGGTGACTCCGGAGATGTAGAACCATCCGAGATGCTCGTAGATCCAACCGGAGGCGTCGCCGAAGAAGTTCCCCATCTGCGTCTGGAACAGCAGGGTGAGGACCACGAAGGTCAGGACGATCCCCGCAGAGGTGAAGAACAGGACGGGGCTTGTGCGCAGTCGGAAGAGATCGTGGATCCGCTCTAGCATACGAGTGCCTTTCAGTTCCTTCGCCCCGATCCCGGGACTCGGTGCGACTACGAGACTACGTCAGATTCCTCACAGATGCTCTTCATCTGGAGTTCAGCGTTTCGTCCCCCGCACGCTCCCGTAGACTCGCCCGGGTGAGCAGCTACACGACGATGGGCTCCGGCGCGGAGGTCACGGCCGAGGTCGAGCGCCGCCGCTCACGCTTCCTCGCCGTCCTGGCGCGTGCGTCCTCGGTCGAGGCCGCCGAGGAGCTGCCGGCGCGGCTGCGCCGACGCCATCACGAGGCCCGTCACCACTGCTGCGCCTGGGTCGTCGGGCCGGAGCGCGATCAGCGGCGCGGCGACGACGACGGCGAACCCTCCGGCACCGCGGGTGCCCCGATGCTCGAGGCTCTGAGCCGCGCGACCATGCCCTCGGGAGCGGCCGACCTCTCCGACGTCGTGGTGGTCGTCGTCCGATGGTTCGGCGGTACGCTGCTCGGCGCCGGCGGCCTCGTCTCGGCCTATTCCGACGCCACGACCTCCGTCCTCAGGAAGGCCGTCGAGGGTGGGCACCTCGTCACCCGTCGACGGCTCCGACGTCATGGGGTGCTCGCGCCGATCGCCGAGGTCGGACGGTGGGAGAACGAGCTGCGCGGGCACGGGGTGCTGGTCGAAGAGACCGACTACGCCGCCGGCGGGACGCTCGCGGGCGTCCCTGCGGCCGAGCTGCGGCTGGCCGTCGCCGACACCGAGGCCGAATCCGCCCGGCTGGACGGGCTGCTCGCCTCGCTGTCCTCCGGCGCGGCGGAGCTCCGGGCCGGGGAGACCGTCTGGACGGACCTGCCGTGACCGAATCTCGGAGCGGCCTTCCGCCGGCGGGGACGACGCCCGAGGTCGTGCCCGGCCGCCTCGCAGAGCGGGCACGGCGGGATCCGGAGCTGAGCCCGGACGCCGCCGATCTTCTGCTGCTCGACACTGCGGAGGCCTGGCTTCTCGCCGCCCGGGCCGCCGGTGCGCCCATCCGTCGTGCGGTCGTGGTCGACGACCGCACGGACAGCCTCGTCCCGGCGCTGGAGGGCGAGCTTCCCGAGACGTCCGTGGGGCGCTTCCGCGACGAGGACCCCCGGACCGCTCCGCTCGATGCGGATCTGCTGACCGGAGCCGAGCTGGTGCTCATGCCGCTGCCCCGGTCGCTGGACGCCCTGGACGAATGGGCCCAGCTGATCGCACAGTCCGCCGATCCCCGCGTCGTGCTGCTCGCCGGAGGTCGTGACAAGCACATGAACAGATCGATGAACGAGGTGCTGGCACGTCGATTCGCCGACCTGGTGCCGGGCCGGGGCCGGAGCAGGTCACGGGTGCTCACCGCGCGCTCTCCCCGACAGGACGTCCCCGCTCCTGCCGCGCGGCGGCGCGAGCACGAGGTCGCCGCGGAGCTCGGGCTCCCCCGTCCCCTCACGCTGTGCGCGGTGGGCTCCGTCTACGGCGGAACCTCTCTGGACCCCGGCACCCGGCTCATGCTGGCGACGGTGCTGGCCGACCCGGACCTGCGGGCCGAGTTCGAGACGGCCGCCGCCTCAGGAGACCGTCCCGTCGACCTGGGCTGCGGGAACGGCACGGTCGCCGCCGTGCTGGCTCTGCGGTTCCCCGGGCTGTCGGTCCTGGCGGTCGACCGTTCGGCCTCGGCGGTCGGGTCGGCACATCGGACGGCCCACGCCAACGGCGTCTCCGACCGCATCGAGGTGCTCCACGACGACGGTCTGCTGGACCTGCCGGCGGCATCCCACCGGCTGATACTCCTCAATCCGCCGTTCCACCGCGGGAACGCCGTCGACGTCACCGTCGCCCACGAGCTCATCGCGCGCGCCGGGCGCGCCCTGGCCCCGGGAGGGCGGCTCGTCTGCGTGTGGAACTCGCATCTGCGCCACCGTCGCACCCTGGAGTCGGCTGTGGGGCCGACCGAGCAGCTGGCCCGGAACCCGAAGTTCACGGTCACGGTGTCGACTCGGCGCACCGGCCACGCATGACGGAAGGCCCGCCCCGCGCGATGCGGGACGGGCCTTCCGCGGCTGCGCCCTCCGTCGGGCGGCGGGGCGATCAGCGGATCAGCTCTGGCTGCCGGTGAGCTTCTCGCGCAGGGCGGCCAGGGCCTCGTCCGAAGCCAGCGTGCCGGCGTCGGTGACCGAGTCGGAGCTGTAGTTCGACGGTGCCGGCTCGGAGGCCTTCGCACCGCCCACCGACTGCTGTGCGGCGGCGTCGGCGTCGGCGGAGAGCGCCGTGGCGACCTGCGCCTTGTGGGCCTCCCAGCGCGCCTCGGCGGCGGCGTACTGCGCCTCCCAGGCGGCACGCTGCTCCTCGAAGCCCTCCATCCACTCGTTGGTCTCCGGGTCGAAGCCCTCCGGGTACTTGTAGTTGCCCTCGGCGTCGTACTCGGCGTCCATGCCGTACATGGCCGGGTCGAACTCGGCGGCCTCGGGGTCGACGCCCTCGTTGGCCTGCTTCAGCGACAGGCTGATGCGGCGACGCTCGAGGTCGATGTCGATGACCTTGACGAAGAGCTCCTCGCCCACGGAGACGACCTGCTCGGCGAGGTCCACGTGGCGCACGGCCAGCTCGGAGATGTGGACCAGACCCTCGATGCCGTCCTCCACGCGGACGAACGCGCCGAAGGGCACCAGCTTGGTGACCTTGCCCGGCACGACCTGTCCGAGGGCGTGGGTGCGGGCGAAGACCTGCCACGGGTCCTCCTGGGTGGCCTTCAGGGACAGCGAGACGCGCTCACGGTCCATGTCCACCTCGAGCACCTCGACGGTGACCTCCTGGCCGACCTCGACGACCTCGTTCGGGTGGTCGATGTGCTTCCAGGACAGCTCGGAGACGTGCACCAGGCCGTCGACGCCGCCGAGGTCCACGAACGCACCGAAGTTGACGATCGAGGAGACGGTGCCGGTGCGGACCTGGCCGCGCTCCAGCTTGTTGAGGAAGGAGGAGCGGACCTCGGACTGGGTCTGCTCCAGCCATGCGCGCCGGGACAGGACCACGTTGTTGCGGTTCTTGTCCAGCTCGATGATCTTGGCCTCGATCTCCTGACCGATGTAGGGGGCCAGGTCGCGGACGCGGCGCATCTCGACCAGCGAGGCCGGGAGGAATCCGCGCAGCCCGATGTCGAGGATGAGGCCGCCCTTGACGACCTCGATGACGGTTCCCGAGACCACGCCGTCCTCATCCTTGATGCGCTCGATGTCGCCCCAGGCACGCTCGTACTGGGCGCGCTTCTTGGACAGGATCAGGCGGCCTTCCTTGTCCTCCTTGGTGAGGACCAGGGCCTCCACCTCATCGCCGACGGCGACGACCTCGTCCGGGTCCACGTCGTGCTTGATGGACAGCTCACGGGACGGGATGACGCCCTCGGTCTTGTAGCCGATGTCGAGGAGGACCTCATCACGGTCGACCTTGACGATCGTGCCCTCGACGAGGTCTCCGTCGTTGAAGTACTTCATCGTCGCGTCGACGGCGGCGAGGAACTCGTCCTCGCTGCCGATGTCGTTGACGGCGACCTGCGGGGCGTTGGTGGTGGTGGTCATGTAGTAGGGGCTCCGATGATGGATGGTGTGCAGTTGGCCAGCGCACGGTCACTGCGGTGCACTGAGCGACGGACAGATGACAGCCTGCAGGACCCGCTCCCGTTCGGGCGGATCCGGCGGTGGAGATGTCAGACGTCGAAATCGACTCTGTGCGCAGAATGCGCCCGCTCAGTCTATACTGCCGCAGCAATTCGGGACAAACGCCCGACGCCCTCGGCCGGAGCCGCCCCTCGGCGTCCGCCGCCGACCACAAGGCCGCAGATCAGAAGTGCGTCGCGCAGTGGGGACGGTCCGTGAGGTCCGTCAGAGCCGCCGCGGCGCGCAGGTGCTCCTGCGAGTCGGCGCGGAGCCGTCCGGCCGCGGCCAGGGCACCGAGGCCGACGTCGCCCAGATACAGCGCGGCCAGCGTCTCCGCATCGGTGCGGATCCGCGGGAGGCCCTCGTCGGAGTCCTCGTCGGAGCCATCGGCGGAGTCCTCGTCGCGCTGTTCGGTGACCTCCGCGGCGCCTCCGCGCACGGTGACCCGGTAGGTCCCGTCGATGATGCCGAGGGAGTCGTCGACCTCCAGACGGAGCTCGCCGTCGCCGACCCAGGGCCGAGCGGCCAGCGCGGCGGGGACGTCGAGGATGCGCAGCCACAGCATGTCCCTGATGCCGGACACCCGATACGCCCGGGGGTCGACCAGGGCGCGGCACAGCGGGTCCTCCACCGGCGCGGTGCGCTGAGTGACGCGGTCGACGACGTCCAGGGAGATGAGGAACCGCCACAGCTCGAGGCGGCTGACCTCGTCCGCTGCGGCCATGTCCACCACGCGCATCGTGCTGGGCTCGGTCTCCCAGCCGGCATGCTGATAGCAGACGTAGCCCCCGATCGACCCGTCGTCGCGCACATGGACCGCGGCTCGCCGTGCCCGATTCCAGGAGGTGTCGGTGAAGCTGGTCATCCGCCCGGCGGCGAGGTCCCGGACGATGTCCTGGCGCTCCACCGACCCCCGGGTCGCGGCGTGGTCGGCCGCGGCGACCTCCTCGATGACCGGGCCCAGCTTCGTCGGATCGGCCGGCAGCACACGACCCGCAGGCGGTGTGCGCAGCGCGGCTCCGGAGCTCTCAGCCCCGGCCAGGTCGAGCCGCACGGAGGCCTCGCGGACCGCCACGCCGAAGCCGAAGCGCCCGTAGATCGCACCCTCGGAGGCGGTCAGCGCGGCCATGGGCATCCCGTCGGCCACGGCGCGGGCCAGGGCGTCGGTCATCAGGTGCTTGAGGATCCCGCGACGCCGGAATCCCGGGTCGACCGTCACCCCGGTGATCAGTCGGGTCGGCAGCAGGCTCCCGGCGTTGAGCGTCTTGTCGTAGTCCACGAAGGTCCCCACCGGATGGTCCGCCGGGAAACCGATCTCCGGGGGCAGTCCGGCCTTCTCCGCGTAGACTCCGGTGAGCCGCTGCCCGTCGGCCACGAAGCTGGGCACCACCCGGTCCAGGACCTCACCGTCGAGCCAGGGCTCATAGAACCCCTGCTCGACCGCGCGGGTGAACGCCGCCGTGCGGGGGTCGGGCCGCCCCTCGGCGTCCACTCCGGCCGCGAACGTCTCCGAGCGCAGACCCTCGGCCAGCGGGGTCACCTGCGGCGGGCGGGGCATCAGTGCGCCGCCTCGTGCCAGGAGGCCCCGGCCCCGACGTTGACGTCGAGGGGGACGGAGAGGTCGGCCGCACCGGACATCCGGTCGACCAGCAGCGTCTCCACCTGCTCCCGCTCCCCCGGGGCCACCTCGAGGATGAGTTCGTCGTGGACCTGCAGAAGCATCCGCGAGGTCAGTCCCTGATCCGCGAGCGCGGCGTCGACGTCGAGCATGGCCCGCTTGATGATGTCCGCCGCGGACCCCTGGATCGGCGCATTGAGGGCGGCCCGCTCAGCCATCTGGCGCAGCTGCCGGTTGTCGCTGGTCAGGTCGGGCAGGTAGCGACGACGGCCCCAGATCGTCGAGGTGTAGCCGTCGGCACGGGCCTGCTCGACCACCTCACGCAGGTAGTCGCGGACCGCGCCGAAGCGCTCGAAGTACTCGGTCATCAGCTCGCGGGCCTCGTCGACGCCGATGTCGAGCTGCTTGGACAGGCCGAAGCTGGACAGGCCGTAGGCCAGGCCGTAGCTCATGGCCTTGACCTTCGCGCGCATCTCGGAGGAGACCTCCTCGGTGGAGACCCCGAAGACCCGGGCGCCGACGAAGCTGTGCAGGTCCTCTCCGTCACGGAAAGCTCGGATCAGGGCGTCGTCCCCGGAGAGGTGCGCCATGATCCGCATCTCGATCTGGGAGTAGTCCGCGGTCAGCAGCGTCTCCCAGTCCTCGCCGACGACGAAGGCATCTCGGATCCGCCGGCCCTCGGCGGTGCGCACGGGGATGTTCTGCAGGTTCGGATTCAGGGAGGACAGCCGTCCGGTCGCGGCGACCGTCTGGGCATAGGTGGTGTGGATCCGGTCGTCGTCGCCGACGGTGTCCATCAGACCGGTGACCGTCTGCCGCAGCTTGGTGGCGTCGCGGTGAGCCATGAGGTGGTCCAGGAAGGGGTGCTCGGTGCGGGCGTGGAGCTCGCGGAGGGACTCGACGTCGGTCGAGTACCCGGTCTTCGTCTTCCGCGTCGGAGGCAGCCCCAGCTCCTCGAAGAGCACGGTCTGCAGCTGCTTCGGCGAGCCCAGGTTCACCTCGTGCCCGATGGCGTCGTACGCCCCCTGGGCCGCCCGCTCGACGGCGGCCTCGAAGTCGGCGTCGAGGGACTCCAGCCGCTCGCGGCTCACGGCGATGCCGGTGAGCTCCATGTCGAGCAGGACCTCGGCCAGGGGGATCTCCAGGCCGTGCAGCAGCTCGGCGACGTGGCGGGCCTCGAGCTCCTGCTCCAGCGCGGCCGAGAGCGGGTGCATCAGGTGGGCGCGCAGCGCCGCAGCCTGCAGCGTCGGCAGTGCGACGCCGTCGAGGACGTCCTGAGTGCTGAACAGGTCGGGGGCGGACCCGCCGACGGCGTCACCGTCGCCGTCACCGTCGGCGCCGGCTCCCTCTCCCCCCACATAGTCGGCCGGGTCGGCCGATCCGCGGAGATGCTGTGCGACCAGCTCGTCGAAGGCGTAGTTCCGCCGGTCGGGCTGGATGAGGTAGCCGGAGATCAGCGAGTCCTCCGACGCCCCGCGCAGCGTGAGTCCGCGCCAGGCGAGCCGGCGGCCGGCGTCCTTCAGGTCATGGATCAGCTTGGGGACGGCGGCGTCGGCGAGGATCTCGGCCAGCGCCCGATCCAACTCCTCGTCCGCGGCGGTGAGGGAGACGACGACCACGGGCTCCGGCTCGTCGGAGCCCTGCTCGGACGGCGGGGCGAGGACGACGGCGAGCGCCTCGGCCCAGCGGGCGGCCTCGTCGCGCTTGGCCTTGGTGGAGAGGTCCTCCCAGCCGCGGTCCAGGCACAGGGCGACGCCGAGCGGTCCCGCGGTGAGACCCTCCAGGTCCTGCGGCGTCGTGGCCGTCCGGATCTCGGGCAGCACCCGGGTGGGCGCGTCCTTCTCCACGGAGTCGGGGAACCGCTGTGCGAAGACGTCGTAGAGCCGGTCTCGGATCTGGTCGAACTGCAGGGCGTCGAAGAGGGGGTCCACTGCGGCGCGGTCCGGGACCGACAGTGCGGCGTCCTCCAGGGACAGCGGCAGCTCGAGGTCCCGGACGAGCAGGTTCAGGCGCAGGTTGCGTTCGACGTCGTCGAGCGAGGCCCTCAGGTTCTCTCCGACCTTGCCGCCGATCTCTTCGGCGTGGTCGATGATGCCCCTGGTCGAGCCGTACTGGGCGAGCCACTTCGCGGCCGTCTTGGGGCCGACCTTCGGAACGCCGGGGAGGTTGTCGGCGGCCTCTCCGACCAGTGCCGCGAGGTCCGGGTACCGCCGCGGCGGGACCAGGTACTTCTCCTCCACGGCGGCCGGATCCATGATGGGCAGCTTGGTGATCCCCGAGGTGGGGTAGAGCAGCGAGGTCCGTTCGGTGACCAGCTGGAAGGTGTCCTTGTCCCCGGAGACCACCAGGGTCTCCCAGCCGGCCTCCTCGGCCCGCGTCGCGAAGGTCGCCACGATGTCGTCCGCCTCGTACCCCTCCACCGTGACCGCGGGGATCCTCATGGCTTCGGCGACCTGTCTGATCAGGTCGATCTGGCCGTGGAACTCCTCGGGGGTCTTCGCACGCCCGCCCTTGTACTCGTCGTAGGACTCGTGCCGGAAGGTGGGCGTGTCGAGGTCGAAGGCCAACACGACATGGGTGGGCAGCTCCTCGCGGATGAGCTTGAGGAGCATGTTGGTGAAGCCGTGCACCGCGTTGGTGTGCTGACCGGTGTCGGTCACGAAGCTCTCCACCGGCAGCGCGTAGAACGCGCGGAAGGCCATGGAGTGGCCGTCGACGACCAGCAGTCGGTTATCGGTCTCGGGTCGCGCTTCACTTGTCCGGCTCACGGTGCAACTCTAGTGGGCATGGTCGAAGATTTCATCGCACGCTCACGCCCGTCCGCACCCACTCCCCACCCCGCGCCCGAGGAGCGCGAGGCCCTGCTGCGGGCCGCCGGTGTGCCCGAGGAGCACTGGGAGCACACCGGCCCCTATGGGATCGCTCCGCTGTCGGTGCGCATGGGGATGCGGTACCTGGAGTTCTCCCCGGAGCGGGTGGTGGCGACGATGCCGGTCTCCGGCAATGAGCAGAACGTCGGGCTGCTGCACGGCGGGGCGCATCTGGTGATGGCCGAGTCACTGGGGTCGCTGGCCGCGGTGCTGCACGTGCGCACCACCCTGGGGCTCGATCGTGCGGTGGTCGGCACCGAGATCGGGGCCACCCACCACCGGGCGATCACCGAGGGGCTCGTGACGGCCACCTGCACGCCGATCACTCTGGGGCGGACCCTGACCTGCCACGAGGTCGTGATGCGCGACGAGCAGGACCGCCGGCTCTCCACCGCACGCATGACGAACATGATCCTGGCCGACAGGGGTTGACGGCGATGAGCAGATTCGTCATAATTCACCCCTCCTGACGGTGCGGTGCGATACTCGTCGGCATGACGACACATGCTGATCCGACGGTCCAACTGATCGCCGTCGGCCTCTACTTCGCCGCGATGCTGGCGATCGGCTACTACGCGTACCGCCGCACCGACGACACCGAGGACTACATGCTGGCCGGGCGCCGGCTGAGGCCCACCACCGCGGCCCTGTCGGCCGGTGCCTCCGACATGTCCGGCTGGCTGATGATGGGCCTGCCCGGCGCCGTCTACGCCTCCGGACTCATCGAAGCCTGGATCGCGATCGGACTGACCGTCGGTGCCTGGCTCAACTGGAAGTTCGTCGCTCCGCGGCTGCGCTCCTACACCGAGGTCGCGAACAACTCGATCACCATCCCCAGCTTCTTCGAGGCCCGGTTCAAGACCGGGAACCACTCACTGCGGCTGATCGCCGGAGCCGTGATCCTCGGCTTCTTCACCTTCTACGTCTCCTCCGGACTCGTCGCCGGGGGCGAGTTCTTCCGACTGGCCTTCGGCCTGGACTACACCACGGGGATGCTGATCGTCGCCGGGGTGACGGTGCTCTACACCCTGATCGGCGGCTTCCTGGGGGCCTCGCTGACGGACGTCGTCCAGGGGACGATGATGTTCCTGGGCCTGCTGATCGTCCCGATCATCGCCGTCACCGTGGTCGGAGGGTTCGGCGAGACCGAGGCCCAGATCGCGGCACTGGACGCCGTCGACGGCACGGACCGGCTGAACATCCTCACCGGCGGGACCGCCCTCGGGATCATCTCCGCCGCGGCCTGGGGGCTGGGATACTTCGGCCAGCCGCACATCATCGTGCGGTTCATGGCGCTGCGCACCGCGGCCGACGCCAAGGCCGCTCGGAGGATCGGCATCGGCTGGATGGGGATCTCCTGCCTCGGCGCGGTCCTCACCGGACTGGTCGCGATCCCCTACTTCGCCGCCGAGGGCGGCCTGGAGAACCCGGAGCACGCGTTCCTCGCACTCTCCCAGGCCATGTTCCCTTCGTTCATCGCCGCGCTGCTGCTGGCTGCGGTGCTGGCGGCCATCATGTCCACCGTGTCCTCCCAGCTGGTGGTCTCCTCCTCCGCCCTGGTCGAGGACATCTTCCGGGTCTTCGGCCGTCGCACCTCACGCCGGCAGGAGCTGATGCTGGGACGCGGGGCCGTGCTGGTGGTCTCGCTCATCGCCGGCCTGCTGGCGCTGGACAACGAGTCGACGATCCTGGAGCTCGTCGGGTTCGCCTGGGCCGGCTTCGGCGCCTCCTTCGGCCCGATCGTGCTGCTGAGCCTGTACTGGAGGCGCCTCAGCATGCCGGGTGCGGTCGCCGGACTGGTCACCGGAGCGGTGACGGTGGCCGTCTGGGGCAACGTCGACGTCCTGGCGGACACCCTCTACGAGATCGTCCCAGGGTTCGTCCTGAACCTGCTGGTCGCCGTGGTGGTCTCGCTGCTCACCCACCGTCCGAACCCCGAGATCGACGCGGAGTTCGACCGGATGAGGGCAGAGGCCCGTGAGATGGTCAGCGCCGCGAAGTGATCCGGCCGCGCCGCCGCGCAGTCCGGCGCCGACCCGTCCACCGCCTTCGGGTGCGGGCCTGCGCGGCCAGGCGCAGGATCGAGGCCTCGACGGCCTCAGCGTGGCGTTCCGCGGTGTACCGCCGCCGGACGATCTCCAGACCGCGGCGGCCCATGCGGCGCAGTCCGGAACGGTCGGCGAGCGCCTCGCGGAGCACCCGAGCCAGTCCGGTGGGGTCCGCGTGGGCGAAGAAGCGACCGGACTCCCCCTCGTGGACGGCTTCGATCTCCGGGCTCGAGTCGGGATGGTCGGCCTCGGCGATGACGGGGACGCCGAAGCTCATCGCCTGGATGACGTTGAGTCCGGCCCCGCCGATCGAGACGGCGGCATCGGTCCGGCCGTAGAGCTCCCGCAGCCGGTGGTAGTCGTAGACGGGCCCGAGGAAGTCCGCCTCCACCCCGAGTTCGGTGAACCTGCGCTCGAGCCGCGGACGTTCGTCGCCGTCGCCGATGATCACCGCATGCGGAGGATCCGTCATCTCGGCCAGCGCCTCGGCCAGGGTGTCCAGCCGGTGTCGGGCAGTGAGCCGGGCGCTGTAGAGCACCATGGGGCGATGCGGCTCCGTCTCCTCGCCGGTCGGTGTGATCTCACCGGTGTCGGCCTCGGCGTAGATGCTGTTGTAGACGACCCCGAACTTCTCCTTCGGCACGCCGTAGCTCATGCCGAGCTCGACGGCGCGGTCGCCGTATACCAGCAGGCCGTCGCACATGGCGTAGAGGCCCAGGCGCAGCAGCCGCTTGAGTCCGGTCTCCGGCCGCTTCCAGCCGTGCCCCCAGAGCAGCACCGTGCGGCCCCGCAGCCGGCCGACGGCCAGGGCCGCCCAGGCGGAGAGGGTGTAGATGCGCCCTGCCAGGACGTAGACGTCGTGGGAGCCGCGCCAGACGGCCGAGACCTGCCCCTTCTCCCACCACAGCTCTCCGACGGTGCGGAAGTCGATGGGGGTGACGCGGCTGAGCACGTCGTCGGAGGCGGCGCGGATCTCCTCGGCGGAGGTCACCTCGGTGTTGGTGAGACGCCCGTGGAGGTCGACGTCGAGGCGCTCGGAGGCCTTCAGGTGACGCAGCAGCGGTTCGCGGTAGTGGGCGGCGGTCGGCTGGACCACGAAGAAGACCCTCAGGCGACCGGGTTCCTCAGTCATGGTCACCTCTCAGCCGTCATCGGAGAAGATGACTCGATTCGGAGGGGATGACGGGAATCGAACCCGCGTCGTCGGTTTGGAAGACCGAAGCTTTACCATTAAGCTACATCCCCGCTGGTCGGCAGTCTGCCACGGAGAGGCCCCCGTCGCGGTGTGACGAGAAGTGAGTCTAGCAAGGGGCCCCTCGTGCTCCAAAACGCCGTGCGCCCCCGCCCGCACCCTGTCTCCGAGGGATACCCTCAGAGACGTGAGCCAGCAGTCCGCACAGCAGTCCGCATCCCTCGACGAGGCCTCGGCGCGCGACGCCGCGGCCTCCCATCGCGCGGCCGCACAGCAGCTGCGGGCGAGCACCCGACGGCCCGTGCACTGGGCCGGCGCCGCCGAGGCCCACGACCGACGGGCCGCCCACCTGGAGTCGGGCGGGCCGCCGGAGGCTCCGACGGCGGCCGTCTGCGCCCGCGCCGAGCTGGCCGGGATGACCGCCGCCGCCGCGGCGCTGCCCCCCGGTGAGCCGGGGGTGTCGCGTCCCCGGCTGGACCTGCGGATCGGCATCATCTGCGACCGCTTCCTGTTCGACACCTTCGCCCGACTCGCCCACATGGTGCCGCTAACGCCGGAGAACTGGCGCGACCACCTCGACGGGGTCGACCTGCTTCTGGTGGCGGCGACCTGGCGAGGCCACGACGGCCACAGCTGGGACGCCACCGCCGAGGACGCCGCCGCTCGTCGTCGGCTGCTGCACGAGGACCTCATCCCCGCCTACCGGGACGCGGGGGTGCCCACCGTGTACTACGGCAAGGAGGACCCGCCGGACTACCGCCGGTTCCTGCAGACCGCCGGAGCCTGCGAACACATCCTCACCACCGCCGCCGAGGTGGTGGAGGACTACCGGCGGGACTGTCCCGAGGCCCGCAGCGTCTCGGTGCTGCCGTTCGCCGTGGACCCGCAGCTGCACTCCCCGCTCGGCTCGCGGCCCGCGGCCTCGCCGGCGGTCCTGTTCGCCGGCTCCTGGATGGGGAGGAAGTATCCGCTGCGCGCCGAGTACGCCCGACGGATCCTCGACGGCGTCCTGGCCGCCGACCGTCCGACGGTCCTGGTCGACCGGTACTACGACGCCGAGCGTCCCACCCCCAACCAGCTGGTCCCCTACCGGTACTGGGCCCACCGCACCCCGGCGGTGGACCACACCGAGCTCATGGCCCTGCAGCGCGTGGTCGACGTCGCGGTCAATCTGAACTCGGTGCCGGACTCCCAGACGATGTTCGCCAACCGGGCTCTGGAGCTCCAGGCCTCCGGCACCGCGGTGCTCTCCACCTACAGCCAGGGGCTGAACTCGTACTTCCCGCAGGTCCACATCGCCAATTCGGCGGAGGACCTCGCCGCCGAGCTTCGGCGGCTGGATGAGGATCCCGAACGGCTGCGCCGCATCCAGTCCGACGGGATCCGACAGGTCTTCCTGGAGCATCACGGTGCGGACCTGCTGGCCCGGGCGGCCGGCGTCGCCGGAGTCGAGGTCGCCCTGCCGGCCGAGCGGGTGCTCGCCGTCGCCGAGGACGTCACCGAAGAGCTCGCCGCCGATATGGCCGCCCAGACGCACCGAGAGACCACCCTGATCACCTGGGCCCGCCTCGCCGCCGAGGGGGCGCCGTCCGGGGAGATACTCATGCCGGTCTCCCCGGAGCGGCGCTACCTCCCGGACTATGCGGCCGACCATGTCGCGGCCTTCCGCTACCAGTCCTCCCCGATCAGCGTGAAGCTCGACGGCGACGCCGCCGCCACGGACCGTGTCGCGCTGCGCCACCGGCAGGGCCTCGAGGGCCTGGACCTCACCCTGACCGCGTTCTGGCGCCCGGCGGCCCTGCGCGGGGAGCGCCCGTCACCGGAGGCTCTGCACTCCGAGGCGATGGACCGCCGCGTGTTCGTCGGCGACCACCTCAACCACGCCCCGGCCGGGCCGACCGGTCGGCCGGGGCGCGTGCACACCGACCTCCGGCAGGCCTCTGCGGCCGCCCGACGCACCGCCCGGGCTCTGGGGCTCGAGGTCTCGGTGGTGGTTCCGGTCTACGGCAACGGACGTCACCTGCGCGACAAGGCCTTCGCGTCCCTGCGCCGCAGCCCGGGCTTCGCGCGCATGCACGTGCTGCTCGTCGACGACGGCTCCACCGACGGGATCACCACGTCGATCCTCGAGGAGCTGGCCTCCGCGCACGAGAACGTCCTGGTGCTGCGGCACCCGCCGGGAGGATCGGGGTCGGCCTCGCGCCCCCGGAATGCGGGACTGGCGATGGCCGGCACCGAGTTCGTCGCCTATCTCGACCCCGACGACGAGCAGTGCGGGGACGCATACGCACAGATGGTCGACGCACTGCGCGAGACCCCGGAGGCACGATTCGCCCTGGGCACCCAGCACACCTGGAGCGACCGCCGCCGGCACCTCGACGTCCACTCGTGGCTGGACCTCGGATCGGAGGTCGACGGAGCCCTGCGGCGGCCGCGCCCCGACGTGCTCGAGGCCTCGTCCTTCCGTCCGGCCAGCATCGAGGGCATGGTCGCGCGCACCGACTGGCTGCGCGGACTGGGGCTGGTGCAGCCGGTCGGTGCGACGGGTCAGGACACCCTGTTCTTCCAGCAGCTGCTGCACCGCACCGATGCGTACCTGGCGGTGGCCGCCCCGGCGTACGTCTACTACGGGGCCGTGGACAGCTCGATCGTGAACGCGGTGAGCCCCGGCTACTTCCGGAAGTACCTGATCGTCGAGGCGGCTCGGGCGGAGTGGCTGCGCCGGGAGGGTCTCCTCGAGGCCTATCTGCACACCCGGTTCGAGCACTTCCTGGTGACCTGGTACCTCCCGCAGCTCGCGCTGGTGTCGGCAGATCGGCGGGACGAGGCCGAGGAGGTGCTGCGGGAGATCGTCGCGCTCTATGCGGAGGATCCTGCGGCGGTCCGATGGCGGACGCCCGAGGCGCTTCGATTCTTCGGACGCCGTGCGCTGCCGGACCCGTCGCGGATGCGTCCCACCCTGGGTCGATGGCGACGCCGAGTCCGCTCCGAGGCGGCCGAGCGGGCCGAGACTCTGCGCCGGACGCGGCCCGGACGGCTCGCCGGCTCGCTCTACCGACGGACGCTGAAGCCCCGTGACGCAGAGGCCGAGGCCGAGCTGGCGGACATGCGCGCCGACGAGGCGATGATCGGCTCGCCGACCTCCGCCGCGGCCGAGGCGGACCGCTGGGAACGACGGCTGCCACGCTGACCGGCCCGGCCGTGGTCCGGCGTCAGCGGCGGGCGTACTCCTCGAACCGACGGCCCCATGCGTACTCGGCCATCCCCCGACCCTCGCGCAGCCAGATCCGGTCCGCATAGCGCAGCGGACGGCGGCGCAGGCGGCGCGCGGCGGCCCGACCGGCGCCCGCGCCCAGCCTGACCGCGGCCTCGGCGAGGATGGAGGCCCGGCCGCGTCCCCGCTTCTGCGCCTTCTTCGCCCGCACATGACCGGCTCGGACGCCGCGGCGGCGCATCCAGTCCTCGGTGGCCCGCTCCTCGGGGACGTCCTCCTCGACGATCGCCTCGGGCTCCCACCAGCTGCGCGCGCCGGCGGCCTGCATGCGGGAGAACAGCTCGGAGTCCTCGCCTCCGGTCAGATTGAAGTCCGGATCGAACCGCAGCCCGTCCTCGCCGAGGAACCACCCGGCGCGGACCAGGACGTTGTTCGTCGCCGGACGACCGGCCCAGGGACCTGCCGGGAAGTCGATGCGACGGATGAAGCCGCCCGAGTCCCCCGTCGATCCGGCCGGCAGGTGTGAGACCACCGGGCCGGAGACGGTGTCCGCACCCGAGTCCTCGGCGGCGCGCAGCAGGGCGGCGAGCCACTGCGGGCGGACCCGCTCGTCGTCGTCGAGGAAGACCACCGCCTCGGCGTCGGAGGGCACGGCGTCCAGGGACGCGTTCCGCGCCGCCACGATCCCCGGCTCGGCCTGGTGGACGTAGACGGCCTCGGGGTAGAGCTCTCCGACGACGTCGCGGGCGCCCGCCTCGGGATCGTTGTCGACCACGATGAGCCGGGGGACGGAACCGGCGGCCGTGTCGAGTCCCTCCGAGGCCCGCAGCGAACCGAGGAGCTCGGCCAGGAGCCGGTTCCGCCGATAGGTGCACACACAGATCCACGTCCGGTCGGCGCGCAGCCGACCCTCTCCTTCGACCGCATCGTCCGCATCGCCCGCATCGCCCGCATCGCCCGCATGGGCGGGCGCGGTCTGCGGCGGGGCGCCGATGAGCTCACGCAGACGCTGCGAGTACCGCCGGCCCAGTCCGGGCAGGTCGGCATTCTCGGCCACCCAGCGGCGTCCGCTGGAGGACGTCGGTGTGGACTCCGGATCGCGGGCGAGCCGGTCGAACAGCGCGGCGAGGGTCTCGGCGTCGGCGTCCTCCACGACGTCCGAGTTCTCGGCGTGCCGCAGGATCTCAGCGGCCTCTCCGGCGACGGCGGCGGTGATGTGGGTGCCCAGCCCCATCAGTTCGAAGGTCTTCGACGGGACGGTCCACGCGAAGGACGGCCAGTCGGTGCGCAGGCTGACCAGCACCGAGTCGGCCCAGTCGAGATGCCCGCGCAGCTCCTCGCCGTGGGCGGGCCGGCGGAACTCCACCGCCGGGCAGTCGGCGGCGCGGGCGATGAGCCGTGACCTCTGGGTGCCCGATCCGACCATCCGGAGGGTCACCTCGACCTCACCGGCCCGATGGACGGCGCGCACGGCGTCGATGACGGTCTCGAGCCCCTGGCTCTCCCCGTGGTTGCCGTAGTAGAGCACCCGCAACCGCCCCGCACGGCGAGGCGCCGCGGCGGGCTGCGGCAGCTCGGTCAGGTCGACCCCGTTGCTGATCGTCTCGACCCGGGCGCCGCGGGCTCGCAGCCGCTCCGCGAACCCGGAGGTCACCGCGACCACCAGGTCCGCTCGGCGCTGGACTCCGGTGAGCACCGACTCCAGCACGTCGACGGCCGGGCCGGCCCGCAGCGACGCCTCTCGGGCCAGATCGGGCCAGGCGTCACGCATGTCCAGGACCAGCGGCACACCTCGCAGCCGTGCGGCGACCCACCCGGTGACCGCCAGCGGAAGCGCCGGCACCGTGGTGATCAGGACGTCGGGACGCGGGGCCGCAGCCGACCGCGGGACCAGCAGGGCCGCCGAGAGCATGTCGGCGGCGAAGCGACCCGCCCGCGAATCGCGCACCAGCGCATAGGGCACCCGCCGCACCTGCTCGCCGGCCGGACCCGGCTCCGGCCGGAGGCCGAACCGACCGAAGGCCTGCCCCGCGGCCGGAGTGTGGCGCGGATTGCGTGCCGGAGCGACGACGTCGACGGTCCAGCCGTCGGCGACGAGGGCGGCGACCAGACGCTGCCAGCGCCGCTGGGGCGGGGTCCGTTCGGGCCAGTACGAGTGGGTGATCAGCTGGACCCGGCCGGGTGAGGATCCTCGGATCACTGCTCGTCCCCGTCGTCCTGGTCGTCCCCGTCGTCCTGGTCGTCCCCGTCGTCCTGGTCGTCCTCGTCCTCCGCGTCGTCGAAGCTCATCCACGAGTCCTCGTCCATCGCCTCCTGCCGGGCGTCCAGGTAGGTGAGGAATCCGTCGAGGTTCTCCCGGCGCAGGGAGCGGCGCAGGACCTCGGTGGCGTTCTCGTCCTCCTGCAGCACATAGGCACCGCCGGAGGTGACCATCTGGTCTCCGGTCGGGATGGTGAACATGTGGACGTCGTCCGACCGCAGGCCGCGCATCTCCACGGCGTACCCGCCGACGGTCGCACCGTCGAGCCCCTCGTCCATGGTCAGATAGGGCACGATGCCCTCGACCGCGTCGTTGACCCGCTGAGGATTCGTCAGGGTGTCGGCCGAGAGGAACCGGTCGATGATCGCTTCGACCACCCGCTGCTGGTTCTGCACGCGCATGAAGTCACCCTGCACGAACGACTTGCGCTCACGGACGTAGCGGAGCGCATCGTTGCCCTGCAGCCGGATGGTGCCCTCGGGGTAGAACGTCGGATTGTGCTGCCCGGCGGAGAAGCTGTGCGGGTTGTCCACGTACACCCCGCCCAGGGCCGTGGTCAGATCCTCGAACCCGGTGAAGTCGATGATTCCTATGTGGTCGATGTGGGTGTCGAGCAGCTCTTCGACGGTGTCGACCACCAGCGGGTATCCGCCCAGGTCGAGGGCGGAGTTGATGCGGCCCTCCCCCTCGCCGGGGATGTCGACCCACAGGTCGCGCACGATCGACATGACGTAGACCCCGGAGCGGTCGGCCGGGATGTGGACGAACATCATGGTGTCCGAGCGTTCGCCGTCCTCGCCCTTGGTCTCCGCGGTGTCCATCCCCTCCCCCCGGCTGTCCGAGCCGAGCAGCAGGATGTTGAGGGTGCCCTCCTCGCTGCGGTCCTGGGAGTCGTCGTCCAGGGAGAGGTCGAGGATGTTGCGGTTGTCGTCGAAGGTGGTCTGCAGATTGCGCACGTAGAGGCCGGCGGCGACCAGGGCAACGATCACCAGGGCGGACACCGCGGCGGCTCCGATCAGCAGGAAGCGCCGACGACGACGTCGACGGGCCTCCCGCGGCTCCTCCGAGGCGTCGCCGACGTCGTCGGTCTCGTCCTCGACGACGGCACCGAGCTCCTCGGTGTCGTCAGCGTCGGATGTCGCCACGCAGAGTCCTCTCGAGCCCGGGCAGGCCTCCTCGCAGAGGCCGTGATGTCGGATGCCATGGTATAGGACACGGCCGGACGTCCAGGCGATGCGAGGCCGCCCCGATCCTCACCAGCGGCCCGCCCGGGGACGCGGCTGGCAGGACGGACACCAGAAGGAGGAGCGGCCCATGAAGGGTGTCCGACGGACCACGGCGCCGCAGCGCTCACACGGCATGCCGGCACGACCGTAGGCCCGGAGGCTCCTGTCGAAGTAGCCGGAGGCGCCGTTGACGTGGACGTAGAGGGAGTCGAAGCTCGTCCCGCCGGCCGCCAGTGCGGCCTCCATCACCTCACGGACCGCCGCAGTCAGTCGTGCCACCTCTCCGCGGGTGAGGGTCTCGGTCCGGCGGGCGAAGTGCAGCCGGGCGGCCCACAGCGCCTCGTCGGCGTAGATGTTTCCGATCCCTGAGATGAGCGTCTGGTCCAGCAGCGCGCGTTTGAGGCTGCTTCGGCGGCGCCGCAGAGCGCGGAAGAGCGCTTCGTCGTCGGCCCCCGGCTCCAGCGGGTCAGCGCCGATGTGTGCGGCGGCGGTCGGCACCGACCCCGAAGGGTGCCCCGAGGGCACCAGCGGGGAGAGCTGCAGACCCCCGAAGATCCGCTGATCCACGAAGCGCAGCTGCTCCGGCAGCCCGGGTGCGGAGCTGAGGTCCATCACGACCTTCAGGTGCTTCTCCGGCGGTGCCTCGGCGTCCTCCATGAGGACCTGGCCGCTCATGCCCAGATGGATCATCAGCGCCGTCGTCGGGGAACTCGGGGCCGGTCCCTCCAGAGGGATCCACAGGAACTTCCCACGACGCCGGGGTGCGGCCAGCCGGGTGCCGACTGTACGTCGGAGGAAGTCCTCCGTGCCGCCCTCGTGCCGGCGCAGGCTGCGGGCGTCCAGGACGGTGACCTGCTCGACGGTCCGGCCGGCGGCCCATGCGTCCACGCCGCGTCGGACCACCTCGACCTCGGGGAGCTCAGGCACCGGCGGGTTCGCCGCCCGGCCGGGACGCGGCCTCGGGGTCCGAGGCCTGAGAGGGCGCCAGCTCCTCCACGCTGAGCCGTGCGGCCTCGCGCTCGGCGTCCTTCTTGGACTTGCCGACGCCGGTGCGGTAGCGGCTCCCGCCCACTGTGAGGGTCGCGGCGAAGGTCTTGTCGTGGTCCGGCCCGGAGTCCTCGATGAGGTACCGGATGTCGCCGAGGTCCCGGGCGGCGGCGATCTCCTGGACCGTCGTCTTCCAGTCGCGTCCGGCGTTCATCGCCTGCCGGTCGGAGAGCAGCGGCACGACGTGGCGCAGCACGAACTCGCGTGCGGTGTCCAAGGAGGTGGACAGGTAGGCGGCACCGATGAGCGCCTCCATGGTGTCGGCCAGGATCGAGTCCTTGTCCCGACCGCCGGTGCGCAGCTCTCCGGCACCGAGCATGATGTGCGGGCCGATGTCGAGGGAGCGGCCGATCCGGGCCAGCGCGCGGGTGGAGACCAGTGCGGCGCGCAGCTTGGCGAGGTCACCCTCGCTGTGTTCGGGGAACCTCGCGTAGAGGTAGTCGGTGACCGAGTATCCCAGCACGGAGTCCCCGAGGAACTCCAGCCGCTCGTTGGTGGGGATCCCGTCGTTCTCGTAGGAGTACGAGCGGTGCGTCAGGGCAAGACGGAGAGCCTCGGGGGCGATGTGCACCCCGAGGCTCTCCGTCAGCGTCTGTGGGTCGGCCGCGACCTCGTGAGTCATCTCCGGTCCGGAGAGATCAGGCGTCGGCGACCTTACGGCCCTTGTACTCGTAGAACAGGGGGGTTCCGGCCGAGTCGGTGACCAGCTTCGCCTGATGCGGCTGGCTGTAGACGACACGGCCGTTCTCCACCGTCTTCACCAGCGTGGGGGCCTGGGCCTTCCACTGGGAACGGCGGTGACGGGTGTTGGCACGGGACTTCTTCCGCTTCGGAACAGCCACGGTGTCTCTCTTCTCTCTCGATTGCGGGCAGGTCGTATGGGGCTCAGCCTCGGCGGCCGTCCTCGTCCTCAGATCCCTCGAGATCCTCGGCGAGGCCCGCCAGAGCGGCCCAGCGGGGGTCGATCTGTTCGTGTGCGTGGTCCGGATCGTCCTCCATACGGAATCCGCACTGCGAGCACAGCCCCGGGCAGTCCTCGCGGCACACCGGCCGGAACGGCAGCGCCGAGACCATCAGGTCACGCAGCACCGGCTCCAGCTCGACGGTGAGACCATCGGTGACGAGGCGCTCCTCCTCGTCCTCCGAGTCCGTCTCAGCCCGCTCCGGGTACGTGAACAGCTGCATCACGTCCACGGTGAGCGGGTAGGCCAGCTCGTCCAGACAGCGTCCGCACTGGCCCTGCGCGCGGGCGGAGGCCGTTCCCGTCACCAGCACACCTTCGTGCACCGACTCGAGGCGCAGATCCAGTTCGAGGTCCTCCCCCGCAGGGAGGCCGATCAGCACGGTGGAGAACTCCGCGGGCATCGGGACCGTCCGTGTGAGGGTCTCCAGGGTGCCGGGGCGCCCCCGGAGCTCCTTGACCTCGACGGACAGGTCGCCGCCCTGCTGAGCAGTCACGGTGTTCACTCCCTGCGATCGACGAACCGGATCCAGACAGACGTCAGATCTGGACCGACGTGTCAGTCTAGCCCACGAGGCGCGGGGGTGGCGAATCTTCCGGACATGCGTGTCCGGGGAGCACCGGCCGGCGACTCAGTCGAGGTCGGCGACGAACTCCTTCAGCCAGCTGCGCAGATCGGCGCCGAGGTCGTCGCGGTCCACCGCGAGCGTGACCACCGCCTGGATGTAGCTGAGCTTGTCACCGGTGTCGTAGCGCCGACCGCGGAACACCACCGCGTGGACTCCCCCGCCCTCCTCGACGGGACGGGAGGCCATCTGCTGCAGCGCGTCGGTCAGCTGCACCTCGCCGCCGCGTCCGGGGGGCGTGCGCTCGAGCTCGTCGAAGATCGCCGGGTGCAGCACGTAGCGTCCGATGATGGCCAGATTCGACGGTGCCTCGTCGCTCGGCGGCTTCTCCACCAGCCCGGCCACCGGCACGACGTCCGAGCCGGCGACGTCGCCGCCGGCGTCCACGACCCCGTAGGAGCTGACCGCGTCCTGGGGGACCTCCATGACACCGATGACCGAGCCCCCGAGCTCCTGCTGGGTGCGGAGCATGGTGGACAGCAGCTCGTCGCGGGCGTCGATGATGTCGTCGCCCAGCAGCACGGCGAAGGGCTCGGCCCCGACGTGCTGGCGTGCGCAGAGCACGGCGTGCCCGAGCCCCTTGGGGTCGCCCTGCCGCAGATAGTGGATCTCCCCGAGCTCGGTGGCCCGGCGCACCGCCGCCAGCTTGGCGTCGTCCCCCTTGGCCTCGAGGGTGGCCTCCAGCGCCGGCACCCGGTCGAAGTGGTCCTCCAGCGAGCGCTTGTTCCGCCCGGTGATCATCAGGATGTCGTCCAGACCCGCCGCTGAGGCCTCGGCGACGACGTACTGGATGGCCGGCTCGTCGACGACCGGCAGCATCTCCTTGGGCATGGCCTTGGTGGCCGGCAGGAAGCGGGTGCCCAGACCGGCGGCGGGGATGACGGCCTTGGTGATCGGACTCATGGGGACCTCCTCGGGGTGGACGGGGACGGGACCTGGGTCAGCGGTCGGCGGACCGGTCGGCAGGTCGGTCGGCGGATCGGTCGGTGAGCCGGCGGTGCACGGCCCGCGGGACCATCTCGGAGACGTCGCCGCCGAGGCTGTGGACCTCTTTGATGAGGGTGGAGGACAGGTGCGTATAGCGCCCGTCGGCCTGCAGGTAGATGGTCTCCAGCCCGGAGAGGTGACGGTTCATGGTGGCCATCGGGCGTTCGTACTCCAGGTCCTGCGGACCCCTGAGCCCCTTGACCACGGCGGTCGCCCCCTGGGCCCTGCAGAAGTCGGTGAGCAGTCCGCCGCCGAGCGGCTTCACCGTGATGCCCCGGAAGTAGGAGAACGTCTCCTGGGCCATGGCGATCCGCTCGTCGAGGGAGAACAGCGGAGACTTGTGCATGTTCGCCGAGACCGCGACGATCACCTCGTCGAAGAGGTTGGACGCACGTGCGATGACCTCCACATGGCCGTTGTGGAGCGGATCGAAGGAGCCGGGGCACACTGCGGACTGCATGTAGAGGACACTACTGCACGCCGTGAGCGACCGGCGAGGAACATCGGTCATCGGACGTCTCGGTGTCGCCCCGAGGGCGGTGGGGACTGTCTACGATGGTGGTCATGTCTCCGTCGCACAGCACCGGTCCGCATCCCGACGACGCCGTCACGCGTCCCCCGTCACCCTCACGGGTTCCGCTGGAGCATCGAGAGCTGTGGACCAAGGCCGCGGTGGGTGCGAACACCTATGACTTCGACTCCGGCCGGGTCACGCCGACCATCTATGAGCGGACGACCGCCGCCGCGCTGCGGCACGATGCGCTGAACCTCGGCCAGGGCTTCACCGACCACGAGGGCCCGCAGTGGATGCTGGAGACCGCCGCCGCGGCGATCACCGATCCCCGCCGCGGGCCCGGCAACCAGTACCCTCCCGGCCCGGGACTTCCGGTCCTGCGGGAGGCCGTCGCCGAGGACCAGCGGCGCCGCTGGGACATCGACCTCGACCCGGCCTCGGAGGTGCTGGTGACCACCGGCGCCACCGAAGGCATCACCGCGGCCATCCTCGCATTCGCCGCACCGGGCACCCAGGTGCTGACCTTCGAACCGCACTACGACTCCTACGGCGCGGTCACCGCCATCGCCGGCGCAGAGCTGGTCGGCGTGCCGCTGCGGGGCCCGGACTTCCGCCCCGACGTCGACGCCCTCGAAGCGGCGGTCACCGAGCGGACCTCGCTGATCCTGCTGAACACCCCGCACAACCCCACCGGCACGGTGTTCAGCACCGAGGAGCTTCGGCGTGTCGTCGACATCGCCCAACGCCACGACCTGCGGATCATGTGCGACGGCGTCTATGAGCAGCTGGTCTTCGACGACGCCGCCGAGCCCCACCACCCGATCCTCTCCGTCCCCGGGGCCGACGAGGTGGCCGTGGCCATCGGTTCGGCCGGCAAGTCGTTCTCCCTGACCGGGTGGAAGGTCGGCTGGGTCATGGGTCGGGCGGAGCTGGTCAATCAGGTGCTGGGGATCAAGCAGTTCCTGAGCTTCTGCTCCGGGCCCGCGTATCAGTGGGCCGTCGCCGCGGGCCTGCAGGACGACCGCGGCTTCTACGCGGAGAACGTCGCCGGACTGCAGGCCGGCCGGGACATGCTCCACTCCGGGCTCGAGGCCGCAGGACTGCGGCCCAACCGGGCCGAGGCCGGCTACTTCGTCGTCGCCGACGTCCGGGGCCTCACCGACGTCGGCGACGTCGAGTTCTGTCGGATGCTGGTCGAGGAGGTCGGAGTCGCCGCGATCCCCGTCTCCTCGCTGACGGTGCAGCATCGGGCGAACCCGCAGGACGAGCTGCAGAACCTGGTGCGCTTCGCCTTCTGCAAGCGCCACGAGACCATCGAGGCCGCCATGGATCGGCTGGCCGAGCGTCTGCCCGCCGCCCTGGACCGCCTCGCGTGATGCCCGGCTCCCCCACCCCCTCCGCGGCGGGCGGGCGCATCCGGCTGGTGCCGGACGGACTCACCGACCGGGGCATGGTGCTGCTGCTCGACGGCGCCGAGCAGTCCCATGTGGACCCGGAACACCCGGACTTCCTGCTGCATGACTACGCCCTGAGGATCGCGGCCGCACTGGAGACCCTGCACCCGCAGGGGCCCGGGGCGGTGCTGCACCTGGGCGCCGGCGCACTGACCCTGCCCCGCTGGATCGACCATCGGTGGCCGTCGGCCGCTCAGACCGCGGTGGACCTCGAACCGGAGCTGATGGGATTCGTGCTGGAGCACCTTCCCATGGCCCGACCGCCGCGTCGGCTCGTCGGCGATGCGGCCGAGGTCCTGGTCGAGGACGGTCTGCTGTCCGGTGAGACCTTCGACGTGGTCGTCGCCGACCTCTTCAACTCGGCGCAGGCCCCCGCCGCACTGACCGCGCCGCCGTTCCTGGCCTCGCTGCTGCGTACCGCCCGGGAGGGCACGGTCATGATGAACCTCGGCGACGATCCGCCCATGGAGTTCGCCCGCGGTCTGGTGGCATCAGCGGCCCATCAGCTGCGCGGCCGCTGGGACCATCTCGTCCTCAGCGCACCGGCCGACGTCCTGGCCGCCGAGGCCGAGGGGAACCTCGTGCTGGTCGCGGCTCCGGGTCCGGAACCGATCCCGGAGGTGGCGATCGACGCCCTCTGGGCGCGCGGACCGCATCCGGGCGAGGTGCTCACCGGCGAGGACCTGCACATGTGGAGCCGCGGCTGAGCGTCTGAGGGACCTCCGTCCCGACACACACCGGCACACACCGGCACACACCGGCACACACAGAGGCGCCTCACTCCGGCTCGGCCATCCAGATCCGGGTGCTTCCGTAGGTCTTCTCGTGGAACCGGGAGACTCCCGACGGCCAGGTGGGCTCCGGGGCGGCCGCGTCGCGCTCCACCACGATCGTGGCCGCCCGGTGCAGCTGGGGCGCGGCGGCGGCCAGCACCTCAGCGAGCTCCCGCTCGGCCACGCCGTAGGGAGGGTCCAGGAAGAGCAGCTCGATGGGCTCACCGTCGCGCTGCCGGAGGTAGGTCAGCGCCCGGCCCTTGTGCACGCTCACCGAGCCCGGCTCGAACAGTCCCGCACTGCGACGAAGGACCCTGACCGCGCCCTCAGCCAGGTCCACCGCCTCCAGCGACCGCGCTCCCCGGCTCAGCGATTCGAAGCCGAGCGCCCCGGAACCGGCGTAGGCGTCGACGACGACGGCGTCGACGAGCGCGTCATAGCCCTCCAACCGGGAGAACAGGGACTCCTTGACCCGGTCGCTGGTCGGCCGGGTGCCGTCCCCGGGGACGGACGCCAGTCGACGGCCCCGGTGGGTGCCGGAGATGATGCGTGCCATGGTGAGCTCCTATCCTCGGGTGACGAAGTCGCCGGCGTGGTCGCGCTCCGCGGTCCACGCCTCCACGGCGGCCCGCAGTTCCGGGTGCCCCTCCCATCGGGGGTCTCGGTCCGTCAGGTCCCGCACATGGTCGGCGGTGCGCAGGATGAGCTCCTCGTCGCGGAGGACCCGGAGCAGCCGGAGGCTCGACCGCGCTCCCGCCTGCGAGGAGCCGAGCACGTCGCCCTCCCGTCGGCGCTCGAGATCGAGGCGGGCCAGCATCATGCCGTCGGTGTGCTCCGCGACCTCGGTGATCCTCTCGAGTGAGGGGTGGTCGTCCGGCAGCCGGGTCACCAGCAGACACAGGCTGGCCGCGCTCCCCCGCCCGATGCGTCCGCGCAGCTGGTGCAGGGTGGACATCCCGAAGGCGTCGGCGTCGAGGACGGCCATGAACGTGGCGTTGGGGACGTCCACGCCGACCTCGACCACGGTGGTGGAGATCAGCACGTCGATCTCTCCGCGCTCGAAGGCCGTCATCACGCGCTCCTTCTCAGCGGCCTCCATGCGCCCGTGCAGCGTGCCCAGACGCAGCCGCCCGATCAGGGGGTGCTCGGCCAACCGGGCGGCGAGGGTCTCGACCGAAGCGTCCTGCTCCACGGCCACTCCGCTCTCAGGATCCTCGCGGCGGTCGGACTCGCTGATCTTCGGGCACACCACGTAGCCCTGGCGTCCGGCGGCGACCTCCTCGGCCAGACGCTCCCACACCCGGCCGATGACCCGCGGCCCATGGGTCATCCGTGCCACATGGGTCTCGATGGGACGTCGCCCGTCGGGCAGGCCCTCGAGCACGGTGAGCTCGAGGTCGCCGAACACCGTCATCGCCACCGACCGCGGGATGGGGGTGGCCGACATGACCAGCATGTGCGGGACCGGTGCGCCGCGGCGGCGCAGGGCGTCACGCTGCTCCACTCCGAAGCGATGCTGCTCGTCGACCACCACCAGCCCCAGGTCCGCGAACTGCACCTGTTCCCCCAGCAGGGCGTGGGTGCCCACCACGATGTCGGCGCGTCCCGAGGCGATCTCCAGCAGCGCCTCTCGGCGATCGGCCGTACTCAGAGACCCGGTGAGCAGCCGCAGGCGTGCGGTCGGCAGGTCCGACCCGTCGTCGTCCCTCGCCGCGGCGGTGAACAGGTCCCCCTCGACGAGTCCGCCGAGAAGACCCTGCAGCGACCGCATATGCTGGGCGGCCAGCACCTCGGTGGGCGCGATGAGAGCCGCCTGACCCCCGGCGTCGACCGTCTGCAGCATGGCGCGCAGGGCCACGACCGTCTTGCCGGAGCCGACCTCGCCCTGGAGCAGCCTGTTCATGGGTCGGGCGGCGGTGAGGTCGTCGGAGATCAGCCCCCCGGCCTCCCGCTGGCCCGTGGTGAGGGCGAAGGGGATCCGCTCGTCGAAGGCCGACAGCAGGCCCGTCCGAGAGGTCGGTCGCGGCGTCGACTGCCCCACCCCGGCCTCCGCCCGCCGGCGAGCGATCAGGGCGTTGAGCAGGTACGCCTCGTGCAGGCGCAGCGAGTGCAGGCCGCGGCGGGTGTCCTCGAGGGTGTCGGGGCGGTGCACCAGTCGATACGCCTCGGCCAGGGGGTCCGCCCCCTCAGAGAGGAGGAGGTCGGCCGGCACCGGATCGGGCCAACGGGTCAGGTCCGCGACCTCGAGCAGGGTCAAGACCGCGGATTCGATCTGCCACGACGTGATCCGTGCGTTCGCCGGATACAGCGGGGTGGGTCCTTCGCGCAGGCTCGCGTACAGTCCCGCCGCAGCGGCCTGCTCCTGTGCGGCGCCGACGTCCTCGGTCACCTGGGTCAGCACCGCGTACTGGGGGTTGTTCAGGGTGAGCCGCCCCCGGTAGCTGCCGACCTTCCCGTGGAACGTGGCCAGCGTCCCCCGCTGCAGCTCCCGGTGGGCCCGGTGCCCCTGGAAGAAGGCCATCTGCAGGGTGCCGCCGGCGTCGTCCTCCACCACCACTTCGGTGAGGAAGCCCCGACGCCGCTGCATCTTCCGCTTGCTGCTGCTGTGCACCCGCGCGACGAAGCTGACGTGCTCGTCCTCGCGCAGCTCGGCCAGCGCGGAGAGCCGACCGTATTCGACCCACCGCCGCGGAAGGTGGTCCAGCAGCTCGCCCGCGGTCCGGATGTCCAGGGCCTCGGACAGGCCCGCGGCGCTCTCGCCGCCCAGCACGGAGTCCAGCGGCGTCTCGGGCCCGACGGTCACCGGGCGGCCCCGCCGGAGTGCAGCGGGCTGACGGTGCAGCCCTCCAGCCGTCCGGCGGCGGCCAGGGCCTCACGGGCGGCCTCCGGCTCCTCGGTGTGGACGTGGATCCGCCAGCGGTAGGTCCCGTCCCCCTCAGGTTCGGAGTCCACCGGGGTGACGATCACGGAGTCGCCCAGCTCGTCGAGGCGGTGGCGGACGCCCGCCGCACCCAACGGGTCCAGACGGACCGTGGCCATGAGCTCGCACGCGGCGTCGTCGTCCGGGTCGGCGGGGCCCTCCTGCGCACCGCTGCGGCGAGCCCCGCCGTCGTCCGCCCGGTGCCGTGCCGAGGCCCCGACGCCGTGCAGGCCGTCGAGCAGATCCTCGGTGAGGTCCTCGCCGCGGACCGCGGCGCGCAGGGCGTCGAAGACCAGCAGCAGACCCGTCCCCCCGGAGTCGACCACGCCGGCGGTGCGCAGCGCATCGAGCTGAGACTCTGTGGCCTCGACGGCGCGCCGCGCCTCGGCGACCACCTCGGGCAATGCGTCCTCCAGAGCCGCACGGCTCTCCGGCTCTTCGACCTCGGCGGCCCGGCGCGCGGCGAGGTCTCTGACGGCGTCGATGATCGAGAGCATGGTTCCCGACACGGGGCCGGAGAGCGCCGACCAGGCACGCACGGAGGCCGAATCCAGGGCTGCGGCGAACGTGGTGATCGTCAGACGGTCGCATCCGCGCAGCGGTGCGGCCAGGCCGGTGAGCAACACGGCCAGCAGGGTGCCCGAGTTGCCCCGAGCCTCGACCATGGCCTCGGCACCGGCGCCGGCCAGCAGCTCGCCGAAGTCGTCCGAGTCGACGACGGCGGCCGCACGTCGGCTCGCCACGGCGGTGGCGAGCATGTTGTCCCCGGTGTCCGAATCGGGCACGGGGAAGACGTTGAGGCGGTTCAGCGCCGTCCTGTGGTCACCCAGTGCCTGCTCGCTGAGGTCGAACCACCGCAGCATCGCCGCTCGGCCGCGGAAGCGCCGCTTCGCCATGGCCGGTCCCTCCTCGGATCTCAGAGGTCGTTGTCCTCGACGTACTCCTTCAGCGAGTCCTCGCGCATGGCCTCGCCGATCTCGTCGATCGCCTGGTCGTCACGCAGCAGGATCGACTGGCCGTCGCCCGAGCGTCCGAAGCCGTCCACCGGAAGGGTGAACATGGTGACGTCGCCGGAGCGGACGCTGCGCATGTTCCAGCCCATCTGGGCCAGCTCCCAGGAGCTGAGCGTGTCGTCCACCGTGATGTACGGGGCCAGGTCGTCGACCAGGTCTTGGACGCGGGCCGGGTTCGCGAGGTTCGACGGGGTCAGGACCTCGTCCATGACTCCCTCCATGAAGGCCTGCTGGTTGCGCACGCGCTGGAAGTCGCCGTCGTCGAAGGAGTAGCGCTCCCGGACGAACTGCATGGCCTGGTCGGAGTCGAGGTCCTGCTCCCCCTCGGCGAAGGAGTAGTCGTTGGTCTCGAAGGCGGTCGGCGAGTCCACGGTGACGCCGTCGAGGGTGTCGACGAGACCGGTGAAGCCCTCCAGGTCGATCGCGGCGACGTGGTCCACGCGGACGTCGAACATCGACTCCACGGTCTCCACGGTCAGCGGCACGCCGCCCAGCGACAGGGCCGCGTTGATCTTGTGCTCGCCGTGCCCCGGGACCTCCACCCACGTGTCGCGCATGATCGACATGAGCTGCACGTCATCGCCGTCCTCAGGCACGTGGATGAGCATCATCGTGTCCGACCGCCCGCTGTTGGGGACCATCGGCAGGTCTTCGTCCTCGCCGGAGCCGCCCCCGGAGTCCGAACCGAGCAGGAGGATGTTGGTGGCCTCCCCGTCCTCGGGGCGGTCCTCCTCGGCGGGGAAGGATTCGTCGAAGTTCTGGGCCTGCTGGTCGAAGGAGCGCCCGATCGAGGTCAGGTACAGCCCGGCGGCCACCAGCGCGCCGATGACGAGCACCGCCGCGATCACCAGGACGATGCAGCCGCCCCGACGGCGACGTCGGCCCCCTCTCTCCGGGGCGTCGTCCTCGTAGTACTCGTGTGAGTCGTGGGTGGCCATGCGTCTCCTCCTGCCGGACAGGCTCATTCCCCCCGAGCGAGCCGCACCCTAGGCCGTGCTCACCGTGCTCAGGCATCCTCACCAGAATAGGCCATGGTCATCGCGACCTCCGGCAACCGGGACCTCCACTACCCTGGACCCATGCCCCAGACTCCTCCTCCCGGCGCTCGGCCTGCACGGGCGACGGCCCTCGCCGGTGCCGCCGCGCTGCTCGTCGGCTGCGGCTCCACCGCCGCGGTGGAGGCCGCACCCCACGCCGCCGATCCCGAATGCGCCGAGGTGATGCTGAGCCTTCCGGACAGCATCGGCGACTTCGACCTGCGCGAGACCACCTCCCAGGCCACCGCCGCCTTCGGCGAGCCCAGCGCCGTCGTGGTCCGCTGCGGCGTGGAGCCTCCCGGACCGTCTCCCGAGCACTGCGTCACCGCCGAGGGCGTGGACTGGCTGGCGATCGAGCGCGAGGACGACTGGCAGCTGGTCAGCTACGGACGTGATCCCGCGGTCGAAGTCCTGCTCGACGTCGACAGGGTCGCCTCGTCCACCGCGATGGTCGCCCTGGCCGGGCCTGCGGAGAACGTCGAGCAGACGCGCGAGTGCACCGTCGACGGCTGATCGTCCGGTTTCGGGTCGGCGTGCCCGCGCTCAGCGCAGCCCGGTGCTCCGTTCGGCGGCGAGGGTGATCAGCTCGGTGATCAGCTCCGGATAGGTGACGCCGGAGGCCTGCCACATCTGCGGGTACATGCTGATGGGAGTGAAGCCGGGCATGGTGTTGATCTCGTTGATGATCGGCTCTCCGGCCTCGGTGACGAAGAAGTCGACCCGGGAGATGCCCTCGGCGTCGACGGCCTCGAAGCCGACCACCGCCTGACGCCGCACCTCTTCGAGGACCGCCTCGGGCAGGTCCGCCGGGCAGGAGAGGTCGGCGGCCGTGCCGTCGGTGTACTTCGCCGAGAAGTCGTAGAACTGGTGGGACTCGCCGCCGTCGTGGACGTCGATCTCTCCGGGCAGCGAGGCCCGGGGCGCGGCGCCGTCGCGGCCGCCCAGGACCGCACATTCGATCTCGCGGCCGTCGATGCCCTCCTCGACCACGACCTTCGGGTCGTGCTCGCGGGCCTCCTGCATCGCCCGGTCGAGCTCCGCCCAGTCGTCCACGCGGGTGATGCCCACCGAGGAGCCGCCGCGGGCCGGCTTGACGAAGACCGGCAGACGCAGCCGGCGCACCCGCTCGAGGGCGGCCGAGCGGTCCTCGGTCCACTGGCGGGCGGTGACGGTCTCGAAGTCGCCGACCCGCAGGCCGGCGGCGGAGAAGGCCATCTTCATGAAGTGCTTGTCCATGCCGACGGCGGAGGCGAGGATCCCTGCGCCGACGTAGGGGACTCCGGCGGCCTCGAGCAGGCCCTGGATGCTGCCGTCCTCCCCGAACGGACCGTGCAGCAGCGGGAAGACCACGTCCACGTGTCCCCATGAGGTCGCCTCGCCGGCGGCCGAGATCTCGAGCAGCTCGGCGCCCCGCTCGGAGGTGCCCTCCGGTCCGGAATGGAGGACCACGCGGGAGTCTGCCGCGACGACCTCGGGCAGGGGCTCGCCGGGCACGAACGCATGGGTGCGCGGATCGGTGGTCGGCAGCGTCCACTGGCCGTCCCGGGTGATGCCCACCGGCACCATCTCGAAGCGGTCGCCGTCGACGGCGCCCAGCACCCCCGCGGCGGTGACGCAGGAGACGGGGTGCTCGGCGGACTGGCCTCCGTAGAGGACCAGTACGCGGAGCCGGTCAGCGGTGGACTGCTCGGTCATGGTGTCACTTTCCTTCGGACTTCAGATCTCTGGCCAGCAGCAGGGTGGCCAGGCGCTCCACGGGCAGCGCCCCGTCGAGCACGGCGACCACGGCCTCGGCGATGGGCATCTCCACCCCGTGGCGCTGGGCCAGCTCGACCACGGCCGATGCGGACTTCATCCCCTCGGCGGTCTGCGTCATCTCACGCGAGGTCTCCTCGGCGCTGAGCCCGGTTCCGAGCAGCCGCCCGGCGCTGCGGTTGCGCGACAGCGGCGAGGCGCAGGTGGCCACGACGTCTCCCAGCCCGGCGAGGCCGGCCAGCGTCTCGACCTCGCCGCCCAGGGCGGCGGTGAGGCGGCGCGTCTCGGCCAGTCCGCGGGTGATCACGGAGGCCTTGGAGTTGTCGCCGAGGTCCTGGCCGTCGCAGAAGCCCACGGCCAGAGCGATCACGTTCTTGACGATGCCGGCCAGCTCCACGCCGACGACGTCGTCGTTGGTGTAGGGCCGGAAGTATCCGGTGCTGCACAGCGCGGTGATGCGTTCGGCGGTGGTCGCGTCGGCGGAGGCCACCACCGAGGCGGTGGGCTCACCACGGGCGATCTCCATCGCGAGGTTCGGGCCGGAGACCACTGCGACCCGGGCCGGAGGCACACTGAGCTCCTCAGCGATGATCTCCGACATCCGCATGTCGGTGCCCCGCTCGAGTCCCTTGATCAGTGAGACGAACACCGTCTGTGCCCCCACGACGTCGCGGACCGCGTGGAGGTGCTCACGCAGGGACTGCGCCGGGACGGCCAGGACGACGACGTCGGCCTCGGCCACCACCGCTGAGAGGTCGGTGGAGGCGGTGACGTTCCCCGGCAGGCGGAGCTCCCCCAGGTAGGTGCTGTTGGTGCCGTGGGTGCGGATCTCCTCGGCGACCTCCTGCCGGCGGGCCCACAGGGTGATCCGGGTGGGAGCCGACGACGCCTCGGCGGAGTCGCCGAGGATCTTGGCGAAGGTCGTCCCCCAGCTGCCGGCGCCGAGCACGGCCACCCGGGCCGGAGCGTCGGCGAGGTGCGGTTCCCTCATCACCGGTTCTCCTCCCTGCCGCGCCGACGCGGTGCGTAGCCGCCTTCGGCGGGGTCCCAGATGCCCTCGGGCGGAGTCTCGCCGCGCAGCGCGGCCACTTCGTCCGTCAGGGCCGACTCGATGCGTTCGGTGGCCTCGATCAGCGTGGACCGGGTGACCGGACCTCCGCGCAGGTCCTCGAGGTCCACCGGTGCGCCGAACTGCAGCTCGTAGCGCTTCCGGGGGAACGGGCGCGGCACCTTCTCGTAGTGGCCGAGCAGCTCCTGCACCCCCCAGTGCGCGACCGGCACCACCGGGTGTCCCGTCTTCAGCGCCAGGCGCGCAGCCCCGGTCTTGGCCCGCATCGGCCACAGGTCCGGGTCCCGGGTCAGCGTCCCCTCGGGGTAGACGACGATCGCACCGCCCAGGCGCAGCACCTCATGGGCGGCCTCCAGGGAGGCGCCGCCGTCGCGGGTCCCCCGGGCCACCGGGACCTGTCGCAGGCCGCGCAGCATCCCGCCCAGTCCACGGACGCGGAAGAGCGAGTCCTTCGCCAGGAAGTGGGGCGTCCGACCGGTGCGGTACACCGCGTGGGCGACGGCGAGCGGGTCGATCATGGTGACATGGTTGGCCACGCCGATGAAGCCGCCCGCGGGCAGACGGTCGGCCCCGCGCCAGGTCTTGCCGACGCTGAGGTTCATCGTGGGCAGCACGACCGAGGCCGCGGCGCGGAAGCCGATCCGGGTGGCCAGGGGGAGCCGGTCGGCGTCCCCCCGGTCGTCGGATTCGGGGTCCTGAGTGGTCATCCGTCGTGTCAGCGTTCGGAGAGCTCGACGTCGGCGCCGAGACCGGTGAGCTTGTCCAGGAACTTCTCGTAGCCGCGGTTGATCACCTCGATGCCGGTGACCCGGGAGGTGCCCTCCGCCGCCAGTGCGGCGATCAGATGGGAGAACCCGCCCCGAAGGTCGGGGACGTCGATGTCGGCGCCGTGGAGCTTCGAGGGGCCCGAGATCACCGCCGAGTGGAGGAAGTTCCGCTGGCCGAAGCGGCAGGGGTTCGAGCCCAGGCACTCGCGGTGCAGCTGGATCGAGGCGCCCATGCGCTGCAGGGCGTGGGTGAAGCCGAATCGGTTCTCATACACGGTCTCGTGGACGATGGAGACTCCGGCGGCCTGGGTGAGTGCGACCACCATGGGCTGCTGCCAGTCGGTCATGAATCCGGGGTGGACGTCGGTCTCCAGCACGAGCGGCTGCAGTGCGCCGCCTCCGTGCCAGAAGCGGATCCCGTCGTCGTAGACCTCGAACTCCCCGCCGATCTTGCGGTACGTGTTGAGGAACGCGGTGAGGTCCCGCTGTGCGGCGCCCTCGACGTAGATGTCGCCCTGGGTCACCAGCGCCGCGGAGGCCCAGGAGGCGGACTCGTTGCGGTCGGGGATGGCGCGGTGGCGATACCCGGAGAGCCGCTCCACCCCTTCGATGCGGATGGTGCGGTCGGTGTTGACCGAGATGATCGCACCCATCTGCTGGAGGATCTGGATGAGGTCGTGGATCTCGGGCTCCACGGCGGCGTTCTTCAGCTCGGTGATCCCCTC
Source organism: Nesterenkonia marinintestina (assembly GCF_025420485.1). Taxonomy (GTDB): domain Bacteria; phylum Actinomycetota; class Actinomycetes; order Actinomycetales; family Micrococcaceae; genus Nesterenkonia; species Nesterenkonia marinintestina. Next base: position 259,866 of record NZ_JAOEFD010000001.1, read on the forward strand.
GGCGAGGACTGCGGTGAGCAGCACCTGCTCGGTGGCGCCGACCGAGGGGTAGGGCAGCTCGAGCTTCGCCCCGAGCAGTCCCTTCGGGGCGGAGATCCGGATGCCGCTGGGCTGCTTGTCCACCACGGCCCCGAAGTTGCGCAGCACTTCGAGGTGGTAGTCGATGGGGCGGTCGCCGATGCGGCAGCCGCCGAGGTCCGGGATGAAGGCCTCACCGTTCTTGTGCATCAGGGGGCCGCAGAAGAGGATCGGGATGCGCGAGTCCCCGGCGTGGGTGTCGATCTCCGAGTAGGTGGCGTTGCGGGTCTCCCGCGGGTCCATGGTCAGGCTGCCGGCCTCGAGGTCGTGGTCGACCTTCACCCCGTGGATCGCCAGCAGGCTGGTGACGATCTCGACGTCCCTGATCTCCGGGATGTTGCGCAGTTCGGAGGGCTCACTGCCGAGCAGAGAGGCCACCATCGCCTTGGGGACCAGGTTCTTCGCACCGCGGACGCGGACGCGCCCCTGCAGCGGTTTGCCGCCCTGGATGGTGAGGAGTGTTGCCATGGTGTCTCGTCGATCCCTTCGTGGTGCGCTTCTCGCGTGCCCGCACGGACGCATGCGGACATGCCACTGTAGCGGCCATGCCACTCTAACGGAGGCTCCCCCCGCCTCACACGACGGCGTGCCGGACCGCCGACAGGTCGTGCCTCACGTCCGGGCCGGCAGCGTCTTGGGTCGGAACCGGTGCCGTGTGGCCTCGTAGGCGGAGATGGCGTCCTCGTGCTGCAGGGTCAGGCTGATGTCGTCGTGGCCCTCGAGCAGGCGCCACCGGGTGTAGTCGTCGATCTCGAAGCTCGTCTCCACGGACCCGCAGCGCACGGTGCGCTCGACCAGGTCCACGGCGACCTCCAGCCCCGGGTCGTTCTCCAGCTCCTTCCAGATGAGCTCGACCTCGGCCTGCGGCACCTGCGCGGTCAGCAGCCCCTGCTTGCCGGAGTTGCCGCGGAAGATGTCGGCGAACCGCGCGGCGATGACCACGCGGAATCCGTAGTCCTTCAGCGCCCAGACCGCGTGCTCGCGCGAGGAGCCGGTGCCGAAGTCGGGTCCTGCCACGAGCACCGACCCGTCGGCATACTCCGGACGGTTCAGCACGAAGTCGGGGTTCCGACGCCAGGAGGAGAACAGCGCGTCCTCGAATCCGGTCCGGGTGATCCGCTTGAGGTACACGGCGGGGATGATCTGGTCGGTGTCGACGTTCGAGGCCCGCAGCGGGACTCCGACGCCGGTGTGGGTGGTGATGGGTTCCATCGATGGCTCCTGTGTCGTGTGTGCCGTCGGGCCGATCGGCAGGTCCGCCGTGCGGCCCGGCTCAGGCCGGCTGCGGGGCGGGGCTGAGGACGTCGGAGGGCGCGGAGAGGGTGCCGCGCACCGCAGTCGCCGCGGCCACCACCGGTGAGACCAGGTGGGTGCGTCCGCCCTTGCCCTGCCGTCCTTCGAAGTTGCGGTTCGACGTCGAGGCGCACCGCTCCCCCTCGGCGAGCTGGTCGGGGTTCATGCCCAGACACATCGAGCATCCGGCGAAGCGCCATTCGGCGCCGAACTCCGTGAAGATCCGGTCGAGACCCTCGGCCTCGGCCTCCAGGCGCACCCTGTCCGAGCCGGGTACCACGATCATGCGCACATCGGGGTCCTTGCTCCGTCCACGGATGATCTCCGCGGCGGCCCTCAGGTCCTCCATCCGCGAGTTGGTGCAGGAGCCGAGGAAGACCGTGTCGACGCGGATGTCGCGCATCGGGGTGCCCGGCTCCAGAGCCATGTACTCCAGGGCACGCTCGGCCGCGTCGCGGGCGGCCGGGTCGTCGAAGTCGGTGGGCTGCGGGACGCTGCCCGACAGCGAGACGCCCTGACCGGGGTTGGTGCCCCAGGTGACGAAGGGCTCGAGCTCGTCGGCGTCGATGACGACCTCGGCGTCGAAGACCGCGTCCTCGTCGGTGCGCAGGGTCTTCCAGTACTCGACCGCCTCGTCCCACTCGGCCCCCTGCGGGGCGTGCGGGCGACCGGCGATGAAGTCGAAGGTCGTCTGATCCGGTGCGATCATGCCCGCGCGGGCTCCGGCCTCGATGGACATGTTGCAGATGGTCATGCGGGCGTCCATCGACAGCTTCTCGACGGCCTCGCCGCGGTACTCCAGCACGTAGCCCTGCCCGCCGCCGGTGCCGATCTTCGCGATCACGGCGAGGATGACGTCCTTGGAGCTCACTCCGGGACGCAGCGTCCCGTTCACCGTGATCGCCATCGTCCGGAACGGCTTCAGGGGCAGGGTCTGGGTGGCCAGGACATGCTCGACCTCCGAGGTGCCGATCCCCATGGCCAGGGCGCCGAAGGCGCCGTGGGTCGAGGTGTGGGAGTCTCCGCAGACCACAGTCATCCCGGGCTGGGTGAGCCCCAGCTGCGGACCGATCACATGGACGATCCCCTGGTCGGCGTCGCCGAGCGAGTGCAGACGCACACCGAACTCCTCGGCGTTGGTGCGCAGCGTGTCGACCTGCTTCCGGCTGGTCGGGTCGGCGATCGGCCGGTCGATGTCGACCGTCGGAGTGTTGTGGTCCTCGGTGGCGATGGTGTGCTCGGTGCGGCGCACGCCGCGTCCGGCCAGCCGAAGCCCCTCGAAGGCCTGAGGACTGGTGACCTCGTGGACCAGGTGCAGGTCGATGTAGAGCAGGTCCGGAGTGCGGTGCCCGTCCTGTTCGCTCCCGGCGACGACGACGTGCTCGCGCCACACCTTCTCGGCCATCGTCATGGGCGCCGGCGACACGGAGTCGGCGGTCTCGTTCGCGGCCATGGCAACCTCCTGATGTCTGCACTGCCGCTGCAGGATGTCCTTCCACCGAACCACCGTCGCGGGAGGGAGACCAGAGCCACGATCCGGTTCTCAGTATCTGAGACCCGGATCTGCGGCTCGACTACCATGGGCACCATGTCGCGACCGGCCCGCCACCCACGCCCCGCCGACCCGTCGGCCGACCCGTCCACCGATACGGCGGCGCGTCCGGCCTCCCGGTCGGTCTCCGGAAGGCCGCTGCGGTCCCCCTCGGGCATCGGCGTGGTCGACAAGTCGGTGATGATCCTCGACGCCCTGGAGGGCGGCCCGGCGACGCTCGCCCAGTTGGTGGAGATCACCGGGCTGGCGCGCCCCACCGCCCACCGACTGGCCGGGGCGCTGGTGCACCACCGCTTCGTCAGCCGCGACGTCCGAGGGCGCTACGTGATCGGCTCGCGGCTGGCCGAGCTGGCCTCCGCCGCCGTGGACGACCGGCTGGTCTCCGCGGCGGGCCCTATACTGCTCCAGCTGCGGGACTTCACCGGCGAGAGCTCCCAGCTCTACCGCCGCCAGGGTCAGTCGCGGATCTGCGTGGCCTCCGCGGAGCGGCCCATCGGACTGCGGGACTCCATCCCGGTCGGCACCCAGCTGTCGATGAAGGCCGGCTCCGCCGCACAGGTGCTGCTCGCCTGGGAGGACCATCAGCGCCTGGTGGAGGGGCTGCAGGGGGCGCGCTTCACCCCCACCGTGCTGGCCGGGGTCCGACGGCGCGGCTGGGGCGAGTCCCTGGGTGAGCGGGAGGCCGGGGTGGCCTCTGTGTCGGCCCCTGTGCGCGGCCCCTCGGGTCGGGTGATCGCCGCAGTGTCGATCTCGGGGCCGATCGAGCGGCTGACCCGCCAGCCCGGCCGACTCCATGCGGAGGTCGTGGTGCAGGCCTCCCACCAGCTGACCGAGATGCTGCGGAAGAATCCCGAGGCCATGGAACAGGGTCTGGGCGACGCCTGAGCCGGAGGGCGCCCGGCACCGCCTAGGATGTGGACCGTGGTCAAGAACATCAGCGTCATCGGCACCGGATACCTGGGCGCCACGCATGCAGCCGGCATGGCCGAGCTGGGATTCGACGTCCTCGGCGTCGACGTGGACCCCGAGAAGATCGAGAAGCTCTCCCGCGGCGACCTGCCGTTCCATGAGCCCGGCCTGCCGGAGCTCATCCGACGGCACGTGGACTCCGGGCGGCTGCGCTTCACCGCCGACGTCTCCGAGGTCGGAGACTGGGCGGACGTGCACTTCGTCGCCGTCGGGACGCCCCAGCTGCCCGGCAGCAACGGCGCGGACATGACCTACGTCGACGCGGCGATCACCGACCTCGCCCGGGTCATCACCAGGGATTCGCTGATCGTGGGCAAGTCCACCGTCCCGGTCGGCACGGCCCGACGCCTGGCCGACCTGCTGCACGAGCGCTCCCGCGACGACGTCGACGTCGCCCTGGCCTGGAACCCGGAGTTCCTGCGCGAGGGTCTGGCGGTGCAGGACACGCTCCGTCCCGACCGCCTGGTGGTCGGTGCCGAGCGGGACGAGGACGTGGAGACCCTGCGGGAGGTCTACGCCGAGGCGCTGGGTCGGGAGACTCCGTGGATCGCGACGGACTTCGAGACCGCCGAGCTGGTCAAGGTCGCGGCGAACGCCTTCCTCGCGACGAAGATCTCCTTCATCAACGCCTTCTCCGAGGTCACCGAGACCGTCGGCGGCGACATCCGCACGCTGGCCGACGCGCTGGGCCACGACACACGGATCGGCCGGAAGTTCCTCAACGCCGGCGTCGGATTCGGCGGCGGCTGCCTGCCCAAGGACATCAGGGCGCTGCAGTCGAGGGTCTCCGAGCTGGGCCTGGACCACACGATGCGCTTCCTCTCCGAGATGGACCAGATCAATCTGCGCCGACGCGAACGGGCGGTGACCCTCTCGGAGCAGATGCTCGGAGGCGACCTCGAGGACCGCAGGGTCGCCGTGCTGGGCGTGTCCTTCAAACCGCTCTCCGACGATGTGCGCGACTCCCCCGGCCTCGACGTGGCGAACCGTCTCTACGTCGCCGGAGCGCATGTCGCCGTCTACGACCCCGAGGGCGGCGCCAATGCGGCCAAGCGCTTCCCGCGGCTGGACTACTGCCCCTCCATGGAGGACGCGGTCCGTGAGGCCGACCTGGTGGTGCTGACCACCGAATGGGACGAGTTCAAGGCGCTGACCCCGGCCGACCTCGACGGTCTCGTCGCCCAGCGCCGACTCCTCGACGCCCGCAACGTCCTGACCTCGGCCGAGTGGAAGGACGCCGGCTGGGACTTCGCCCAGCTGGGGCGGCTGTACGAGGGCTGAGGCCGAGGAGCCTCAGCGCAGTGAGTCCCACCCCGTCGTCCCGAGGAGCGCGGCGGGGTCCTCACCGTCGAGCAGCACGGCGCCGGCCGGGCTCGAGTCCGTTCCCTGCACCGAGCCCACCACGGTGAGGCCTTCCGGGACCTCGGAACCGGCCGGGAGCGTCACCAGCAGGACATAGTCCTCTCCCCCGGTGAGCATCCACCGCAGGGCCTGGGCTTCGGCCGCCTCGCCGCTGGTCGCCCCGAGGGCGCGGGCGGCGGAGAGCAGGCCCCGCCCCATGGGCCGGAGGGCGGAGGACCGCAGGTCGAGCACGACGTCCGAGGCCGCGGCGAGACGCCGAGCATCCCGCAGGAGCCCGTCCGAGACGTCCATGCCCGCCGCGGCGCCGGCCCCACGGGCACGTGTCCCCGCCCCGAGGTCGACGACGGGGCGGAGCTGGGCCCGGAGCACGTCTCGATGCTCTGCGGCGTCGGCGGGATGTCCCGCCTCCAGCAGCGCCAGGCCCGCTGCGGCGCGTCCGAGGGGCCCGACGGCGATCATGTCGCCGGGGCGTGCTGCGCTGCGCAGCAGCGGTGGGTCGGCCGCCTCCCCGACGGCGGTGACGGTGACGGTCACGACGGGTCCGGATCCGAGGTCGCCGCCGGCCACGCGCACTGCGGCGTCGTCGGTCTCCAGCGCCCGTCGCACTCCGGAGCCGAAGCCCTCGATCCACTCGATCTCCAGCGCCGGCGGAAGCACGAGGCTCAGCAGCAGGGCGGTGGGGCGGGCCCCCATGGCGACGACGTCGGAGAGGTTCTGCGCCACCGCCTTGTGTCCGACCGAGGTGCCGCACGCAGAGTCTGAGGCGAACCACGCACGCCGGAAGTCCTGGTCCTCGGTCAGGGTGTCGGTGGTCAGCACGGCACGGCCCGAGGGGACCTCGAGCAGCGCCGCGTCGTCGCCCGCGCCGAGCGTCACTGCGCCGCCCTCGGATGCGACGGGCCCCAGTGCGTCGAGGAGCAGGCTGAGGATCCGGTCCTCCCCGAGGGATGCGACCGTCGCCCTCTCGCTGCAGACATGGTCACCGGCGGCATCAGACACAGTAGACATCGTGCCAGATCAGGCGAGATGGAGAATAGAGAAAGTCCCCCAGATCTCAGTCGAGATCTGGGGGACTTTCTCAGTCGTGACCCCAGCGGGATTCGAACCCGCGTTACCGCCGTGAGAGGGCGGCGTACTAGGCCGCTATACGATGGGGCCCTGAATTGTTCTTTCATCCTCGGCTCGAGGACCTATTCACCCTAGCAGGGCGAATCTCAGCTCCGCAAATCGGAGTCTGCGCTGGGCTACTAGGACTCGAACCTAGAATAACGGTACCAGAAACCGTCGTGTTGCCGATTACACCATAGCCCATTGCGGAGATCATCTATGTGATTTCCCGCACCTCGCCGCATGCACTGCGGCGGGCAACGATCCACTACTCTACACGAGCCCCGGGCCGCAGCACAAAACTGCGGACCGGGGTTCGGGCGGAGATGTTCGTCACCCCGCGGCCACGAGGCCGTCAGCTCCGCGCGGCCAGCTCTTCGCGGAAACGACGCAGGCGGGACAGCGACGACTCCCGCCCCAGCAGCTCCATCGATTCGAACAGCGGCGGCGAGACCTTCCGCCCCGAGATCGCTGAGCGCACCGCGCCGAAGGCCTTGCGGGGCTTGAGCTCCATGCCCTCGATCAGCGCCCCGCGCAGCGCCTCCTCCACCGACTCCGTGGACCACTCGGTCACCGCCTCCAGCGCCTCCAGTGCGGCGTCGACGGTCTCCACCGCCTGCTCTCCGAGTCCGGAGAAGGCCTTGTCCTCGATGACCAGCTCCTCGTCGTCCACGAACAGGAAGGCCGTCATGTCCGCTCCTTCGCGGAGCAGGGCGATCCGTTCCTGCACCAGCGGAGCCGCACCGTCGAGCAGGGCCGACTGCCGCTCCGTCAGCTCGTCGCCGACCAGGCCGAGGGCCTGCAGGTGCGGCACGAGGCGGTCGCGGAAGTCCTCCGGCTCCAGCATCCGGATGTGGGTGCCGTTGATCGCCTCGGCCTTCTTCACATCGAACCGTGCCGGGTTGGCCAGCACATCGGCGACGTCGAAGGCCTCGACGAGCTGGTCCACGGTGAAGACGTCCTCGTCGGCCGAGAGCGACCAGCCGAGGAGGGCGAGGTAGTTGAGCAGACCTTCGGGGACGAATCCGCGGTCACGATGGTGGAAGAGGTCGGACTCCGGGTCCCGCTTCGACAGCTTCCGGTTCCCCTCCCCCATGACATAGGGCAGGTGGCCGAACCGCGGCAGGGCTTCGGCGACGCCGACGGCGTGCAGCGCCCGATACAGGGCGATCTGCCGCGGCGTCGAGGAGAGGATGTCCTCACCGCGGAGCACGTGGGTGATGCCCATCATCGCGTCGTCGACCGGATTCACCAAGGTGTAGAGCGGCTGTCCGTCCCCTCGGGCGACGACGAAGTCGGGGCTGGAGCCCGCCGCGAAGGTGATCTCCCCGCGCACGAGGTCGGTGAAGGTGATGTCCTCGTCGGGCATTCGCAGACGCAGCACCGGCTGCCGTCCTTCGGCCCGGAAGGCCGCGATCTGGTCCTCGCTGAGGTCGCGGTCATAGTTGTCGTAGCCCAGCTTGGGGTCTCGACCCGCCGCACGGTGGCGCTCCTCGACCTCGTCGGGCGTGGAGAAGGCCTCGTAGACGAAGCCGGCGTCCTGCAGCCGGGAGAGCACGTCGGCGTAGATCTCCGCCCGCTGGGACTGTCGGTAGGGGCCGTGGTCTCCCCCGGCCTCCACACCTTCGTCCCAGTCGATGCCGAGCCACCGCAGCGCCCGGAGCAGCTGCTGGTAGGACTCTTCGGAGTCACGCTTGGCGTCGGTGTCCTCGATCCGGAACACCATGGTGCCCCCGGTGTGGCGGGCGTAGGCCCAGTTGAACAGGGCGGTGCGGATCAGTCCGACGTGCGGCACTCCGGTCGGCGAGGGGCAGAACCGGACGCGCACGGCGACGTCGTCGGCCACCGTGGGGATCGAGGGGGCGGCGGAGGGCGAGGGGGTGCTCATCGGTGCGGGGGTCTCCTGAAGGGTCGTGATGGGGTCCGCGGACGGGTCAGCGCCGGAAGGTGTTGGACAGGACGCCGATGCCTTCGACCTCGGCCTCGAACCGGTCTCCGTCGGTCACCGGTCCGACGCCGGCCGGCGTCCCGGTGAAGATCACGTCGCCGGGCAGCAGGGTGAAGGCCTGGGAGGCGTAGGAGACCAGCTCGGGGACGCCGAAGACCATCTCGGAGGTGGAGCTGTCCTGCACGGTCTCGCCGTTGAGCCGTCCGGTGATCCTCAGCCCCTCGGGGTCGAGCTCCGTCTCGATCCACGGGCCGATGGGCGCCGACCCGTCGAAGCCCTTGGCCCGAGCCCACTGGCCGTCGGTGCGCTGAGCGTCGCGGGCCGAGACGTCGTTGCCCACCGTGTAGCCGAAGATGACCTCCGAGACCCGGTCCAGCGGCACGTCCCTGCAGATGCGGCCGATGACCACGCACAGCTCGGTCTCGTAGTGGACCTCGTCCGAGAAGCTGGGCAGGGTGATGGGGTCGCCGGGGCCGGCGACGGCGGTGTTGGGGACGAAGAACATCATCGGGGACGCCGGGAGCTCGCTGCCCATCTCGGCGGCATGGTCGGCGTAGTTGCGGCCGATGCCGACCGCCTTCGACCGGGGGATGATCGGTGCGACCAGCCGCACGTCCTCCAGCCGGTGGGTGGTGGAGGTCTGCTGGACGCCGACGAAGAACGGATCCCCGGCGAGTTCGGTGACGGTCTCCTCGCCCGGATCGCCGGTGACGACTCCGTAGACGGGCTCTTCCTCGGTGACGAATCGTGCGATGCGCATGACGGCCAGTCTATCCGCCGCGGACCCGGCCGGTGACCGGACCGACGATCAGACGAGCCGGTGGAGCCATCCGTGCCGGTCCTCGACGGCTCCGGTCTGGATGCCCAGCAGCTCCTCACGGATGGCGGAGGTCACCTCTCCGGTGCCCGGGGAGGCGATGACCGCGTCTCCGTCGACCAGCTCACCGATCGGGGTGATGACCGCGGCGGTGCCGCAGGCGAAGGCTTCGGTGATGGTGCCGTCCTCGACCCCGCGGGCCCATTCGTCGAGGGTGACCCTCCGCTCCTCGACCGGCATTCCGCGGTCCCGACCCAGCCGGATCACCGAGTCCCGGGTGATGCCCTCGAGGATCGTGCCGGTCAGCTCGGGGGTGATGAGACGACCGTCGGAGGTGACCAGGAAGACGTTCATCCCGCCGAGCTCCTCGACGGCGTTGTCCTGCAGCGGGTCGAGGAACAGCACCTGGGCGCAGCCGTTGTCCGCGGCCTGCTGCTGGGCCACCAGGGAACCGGCGTAGTTCCCCCCGGTCTTGGCCGACCCGGTGCCTCCGGGTGCGGCACGGGTGTAGTCGCGGGAGACCCAGATCCGCACCGGCCTGAGCTCGCCGCCGAAGTAGTTGCCGGCAGGCGACGCGATCACGCGGTAGCTGACCTCATGGGCGGCGCGCACCCCGAGGAAGGCTTCCGAGGCGTACATGAACGGCCTCAGGTACAGAGCCTCTCCGTCGCCGTCGGGGACCCACCGGTGGTCCGCGGCGAGCAGCTGCTCCAGGGAGGCCAGGAAGGTGGCGTCGTCGAGCTCCGGCAGCGCCATGCGTCGGGCGGAGCGCCGCAGCCGGGCGGCGTTGGCCGTCGGGCGGAACGTGTAGATGCCTCCGTCGGAGTGCCTGTAGGCCTTCATGCCCTCGAAGACCTCCTGGGCGTAGTGCAGCACCGACGCCGCCGGGTCGAGGGAGATGGGGCCGTAGGCCTCCACCCGCGCACTGTGCCAGCGTCCCCCGTCCTCATCCCAGCTCCAGTCCACCGCGGCGATGTGGTCGGTGAAGTGGGAGCCGAAGCCCGGGTCGGCCAGGATCTCGCGGAGGCGGGTCTCGTCGACGGGCTGCGGATTCGGGGTGACGTCGAACTGCATCGGAGGAACCTTTCGCCGCCGCGCCGAGTGTGGCGCGGATCATCATGTCAGGTTCACCCTAACGCCTCAGCCGCGCAGGCGCGCGGCGACCGCCTCCCCCCGTTCGCGGGTGGACGGCGCAGGCGCCCCCTCGGGCGTCTGCGCCCATTCGGCCAGCTGTTCGTGCACGGCCCGCTCGACCTGCGCCGCCGCCTCTCCCAGGCCCAGGTGGTCGAGCATCAGCGCCGCGGAGAGGATCGCCGCCGTGGGGTCGGCGAGGTCCCGGCCTGCGATGTCGGGGGCCGAACCGTGGACCGGTTCGAACATCGACGGCGCCGTGCCCTCGGTGTTGATCGACGCCGAGGCGGCCAGTCCGATCCCCCCGGTCACCGCCGCGGCCAGGTCGGTGAGGATGTCCCCGAAGAGGTTGTCGGTGACGATCACGTCGAAGCGGCCGGGGTCGGCGACCATGTGGATGGTGGCGGCGTCGACGTGCATGTAGTCCCATTCGACCTCGGGGTGCTCGGCGGCGACCTCCTCGGTGAGGCGGCGCCACAGGGATCCGGCGTGGGTGAGCACGTTGTGCTTGTGCACCAGGGTCACGTGTCGGCGCCGCGCGGCGGCGCGGACGAAGGCGTCCTCGACGACGCGACGGACCCCGTAGGCGGTGTTCAGTGAGGTCTCGGTGGCGATCTCCTGGGGGGTTCCGCGACGGACGGCGCCGCCGTTGCCCACGTAGGGACCCTCGGTCCCTTCGCGGACCACCACGAAGTCGATGTCCGGGGAGCCCGCCAGCGGCGTGGCCGTGCCCGGGTAGGTGCGGGAGGGTCGCAGGTTCACGCAGTGGTCGAGGGCGAAGCGCATCCTCAGCAGAACCTCACGCTCGAGCAGCCCGGACGGGACCTTCTCGTCCTGGGGATGGGCCCCGACGGCGCCGAACAGGATCGCGTCGAATCCGCGGAGCCGGTCGAGGGTCTCCTCGCTCAGGGTCTCGCCGGTCGCCAGCCAGTGGGCGGCGCCGAGGTCGAACTCGGTGTACTCGAGCACCGCAGCCGCCCCGTCGCCGAGTGCGGCCTCCAGGACCCGACGGGCCTCGGTCACGACTTCCGGTCCGATGCCGTCGCCGCCGATCACGGCGATGCGGAACGTCTGGGTCATCGAAGAGTTCACTCCTCGTCCTCGTGGCGTGGGAACACCGGTTCAGGCTTGGCGATCGCAGTCCCCGGGGTCAGCGACCGCTCGAAGGCGGCGAAGCTGCGCGGCCCGGAGCCGGAGGCACCGGAGGCGCCGGCGTCGCCCGCGGCGGGCTGACCGAGCGCGTCGAGCAGCTTCGTCGCCGAGGTCGGCATGACCGGCTGGGCCAGCAGCGCCACCCGCCGCAGCACCTCGGCGGTGACGTAGAGCACGGTGGCCATCCGGTCCTGGTCGGTCCTGCGCAGCACCCAGGGCTGCTGCTCCGCGAAGTAGGCGTTGGTCTCCCCCAGGACGTACCACGTGCGCTCCAGCGCCCGGTGGAAGTCCTGCTTGGCGTAGGCCGTGCGTGAGATCTCGAGCAGTCCCGCCGCCTGGTCCAGGATCGCCCGGTCGTCCTCGGTCAGCTCTCCGGGCTGCGGGATCGCGCCGTCGCAGTTCTTCACGATCATCGACAGCGACCGCTGGGCGAGGTTCCCCAGATTGTTCGCCAGGTCGGCGTTCTTCCGCCCCACCACGGCCTCATGGCTGTAGGAGCCGTCCTGGCCGAAGGGGAACTCACGCATCAGGAAGAACCGCACGGCGTCGAGGCCGTACTCGGCGACCCACTCGGCCGGAGCGACGACGTTGCCCACCGACTTGGACATCTTCTCCCCCCGGTTGTGCAGGAATCCGTGGATCATGACCCGCTTCGGCAGCTCGAGCCCCGCGCTCATGAGGAAGGCCGGCCAGAAGATGCAGTGGAAGCGCGAGATGTCCTTGCCGATGATGTGCACATCGGCCGGCCACCACCTGTCGAACTCCGGCGACTCGGTGTCGGGGAAGCCGACGCCGGTGAGGTAGTTGGTCAGGGCGTCCACCCAGACGTACATCACGTGGTGCAGGTCCGAGTCCTCCTGGCCCGGCGCCTCCGGAACGGGGATGCCCCAGTCCATGGTGGTCCGGGAGATCGACAGGTCCTCGAGTCCGTCCTCGACGAAGCGGATGACCTCGTTGAACCGTGAGGCCGGTCCGGCGAACTCCGGATTCGCCCGGTAGAGCTCCAGGAGACGGTCCTGGTAGCCGGAGAGGCGGAAGAAGTACGACTGCTCCTCGGTCCAGGTGACCTCGGTGCCCGTCTCGGCGGCTCGTCGGACCCCGTCCTCGCCGACCTCGGTCTCGTCCGAGGTGAAGAAGCGTTCGTCACGCACCGAGTACCAGCCGGCGTAGGTGTCGAGGTAGATGTCTCCGGACTCGGCCATGCGGGTCCAGATGGCCTTCGACGCCGCGTAGTGGTCGTCATCGGTGGTGCGGATGAAGCGGTCGCAGGTGACGCCTGCGACGTCGTCGCCCATGCGCCGGAACCGCTCGGAGTTCTGCGTGGCCAGCTCCATCGGAGTGATGCCCAGCTTCTGGGCGGTCTGCTGCATCTTCGACCCGTGCTCGTCGGTTCCCGTGAGGAAGAAGACGTCGTAGCCGTCCAGGCGCTGGAACCGGGCCAGCACGTCGGCGGCGATGACCTCGTAGGCGTGGCCGATGTGCGGATCCCCGTTGGGATAGTGGATCGCCGTGGTGAGGTAGTACGGCGGGGCCGGGGTCATCAGCGGTGTTCCTCCAGGTCGATCTCGGCGGCGCGCACGGCGTCGATCTCCGCGCGGAGAGTGTCCAGGATACCGGCGGGCAGCGGGCCGTCGATCGCCAGCACCGCGAGCGCGGAGCCCCGGTCGGCCTTCTGCGAGACCTGCATCCCGGCGATGTTCACCGAATGCTCGCCCAGGATCCGCCCGAGGGTGCCGATGACGCCCGGGCGGTCCGAGTACTCCAGCATGACCAGGTGCTCGGTCAGCGGCAGCTCGAACTCGTAGCCGTCGATGCCGACGAGCTTCTCGACCTGCTTCGGTCCCGTCAGCGTGCCGCGGACCTCGATCTGGGCGCCCGAGCCCGTCGCCGCGCGGATGGTGAGCGCATTGCGGTAGTCGTCGATCCCGGCGGCGGTGATCAGCCGGGCCTCGATGCCGCGTGCGGCGGCGAGCACGGGGGCGTTGACGTGGGAGACCTGTTCGGAGACGACGTCGGTGAGGATCCCCTTCAGTGCGGCCAGCTGGAGGGCGTCGATCTTGTAGTCGGCGATCTCCCCCGCGGCCTCGGTCTCCACGTCGGTCAGCGCGTCCGGGGCCAGTGCGGTGACGGTCCGACCGAGCTTCTCCATCAGCGGGATCCCGGGCCGCACGTACTCGTCGATCGCCCCTCCGACGACGTTGACCGCGTCGGGCACCAGCTCTCCGGCCAGGGCCAGGCGCACCGAGCGGGCCACGGCGACCCCGGCCTTCTCCTGGGCCTCGGAGGTGGAGGCGCCGAGGTGGGGGGTGACCACCACGGACTCGTGGCCGAAGAGGTCGAGGTCGGTGGCCGGCTCGGACGCGAATACGTCGACCGCGGCCCCGGCGATCGCGCCGTCGGACAGCGCGGTGTGCAGGTCGTCCTCGTCGATGAGGCCGCCGCGCGCCACGTTGACCACCAGTGCGGTGTCGCGCATCTTGGCGAAGGCCTCGCGGTTGAGCATCCCGAGGGTCTCGGGGGTCTTGGGCATGTGGATGGTGATGACGTCGGCGGCCGCGTAGAGCTCGTCCAGGGTGACCAGCTGTGCTCCGAGCTGGTGGGCCCGCGCCGAGGTCACGTAGGGGTCGTAGGCGACGATCTCCATCCCGAAGGCGCGCATGCGCTCGGCGACGAGGCCGCCGATCCGTCCCAGACCGATGACGCCGAGGGTCTTGCCCTGAAGCTCGACGCCGGTGTACTTCGATCGCTTCCACTCGCCGCCCTTCAGTGCGACGGCGGCCGGCACCACGTGACGGGCCAGGCCCAGGATGTGGGCGCAGGTCAGCTCCGCGGCCGAGGTGATGTTCGAGGTCGGCGCGTTGACGACCATCACCCCGGCCTCGGTGGAGGCGGGGATGTCGACGTTGTCGAGTCCCACGCCGGCGCGGGCGACGATCTTCAGCCGCGGTGCGGCGGCGAGGACCTCGGCGTCGACCGTGGTGGCCGAGCGGACCATCAGGGCATCGGCTTCGGCCAGGTCCTGCTTCAGGCGCGGACGGTCGGTGCCGTCAGACTGGATGATCTCGAAGTCGGGGCCCAGGGCCTCGACGGTGGCGGGGGACAGCTCCTCGGCGAGTACGACGACGGGGCGGGCGGCGGTCACGGTGGGCGGGATCCTTCTGTCGGGGGAGCGTGCTGGAGGCGTGTCGGGCGGGCGCTGAGACCGTGCGGGCAGACGGACGTCGGACGGACCCGCAGGGGGCCCGTCCGACGTCGCCGGGTCACCGGGCGGCGGTGCCCTCGGTGTAGTCGTCGTCCTGGGTGATCCAGGAGAACAGCTTGCGCAGGTCCCGTCCGGTGGACTCGATGGGGTGCGACTCGTTCTTCCGACGCAGCTCCTCGAACTCCTTACGGCCGCTGCGCTGGTCGTCCATGAACCGCTGGGCGAAGGCACCGGAGGTGATGTCGCCCAGGACCTCCCTCATGTTCTCCTTCACCTGCGGCGAGATCACGCGGGGGCCGGAGACGTAGTCGCCGAACTCGGCGGTGTCGGAGATGGACCAGCGCTGCTTGGTCAGGCCGCCCTCGACCATGAGGTCGACGATGAGCTTCAGCTCGTGGAGGACCTCGAAGTAGGCGATCTCGGGCTGGTAGCCGGCCTCGGTGAGGGTCTCGAACCCGTACTGGACCAGCTGGGAGGCTCCGCCGCAGAGCACCGCCTGCTCACCGAAGAGGTCGGTCTCGGTCTCCTCGGTGAAGGTGGTCTCGATGACCCCGGCCCGGGTGCCGCCGATGGCCTTTGCATAGGCCATGGCGACCTCCTTCGCACGGCCGGACGGGTTCTGCTCCACGGCGATGAGCGCGGGCACCCCGCGTCCGGCCTCGTACTCCCGGCGGACCACGTGGCCGGGGCCCTTGGGTGCGACCATGGCGACGTCGACGTCGGCCGGCGGGTCGATGAAGCCGAACCGGATGTTGAAGCCGTGGGAGAACATCAGCACGTCGCCGGCCTTCAGGTGCGGGGCGACCTCCTCGGTGTACACCTCGGCCTGGTGCTGGTCCGGCACCAGCATCATGATGATGTCCGCCTCGGCGGCGGCCTCGGCCACCGGCTTCACGCTCAGGCCCTGCTCCTCGGCCTTCGCCTTCGAGGAGGAGCCCTCCTTCAGCCCGACGACGACGTCCACTCCGGAGTCGCGCAGGGACAGCGAGTGGGCGTGGCCCTGGGAGCCGTAGCCGATCACCGCGACCTTCCGGTCCGAGAGGACGGAGAGGTCGGCGTCGTCGTCGTAGTAGAGGTCAGTCACAGGTTCTTCTCCTCGATGTCGGTGTCGTGGTTGAGGTGGTCGGGGTGACGGTCGGGCCGGAGGCGGCCGACGGTCGGTCACTGGCGCAGCGCGCGCTCGGTCATGGACTTCGAACCGCGGCTGATGGCCAGGGTGCCGGAGCGGACGATCTCTTTGATGCCGTAGGGCTCGAGGACCTCCAGCAGGGCGTTGAGCTTGTCCTGGGCGCCGGTGGCCTCCACGGTCAGGGAGTCGACCGAGACGTCGACGATCTTCGCCCGGAACAGGTCCACCGCCTGGGTGACCTGAAGCCGCATGGTCGAGTCCGCGCGGACCTTGATCAGCAGGTGGTCGCGCTCGACGGCGCCG
The DNA here is from genome assembly GCF_025420485.1 of Nesterenkonia marinintestina. GTDB lineage: Bacteria > Actinomycetota > Actinomycetes > Actinomycetales > Micrococcaceae > Nesterenkonia > Nesterenkonia marinintestina. The sequence goes on from NZ_JAOEFD010000001.1 coordinate 275,909, forward strand.
TCGGGCGCGAGCTCGATGATCTTGATGACGTTGATCAGCTTGTTCAGCTGCTTGGTGATCTGTTCGAGCAGCACCTCGTCGGCGTCCACGACGACGGTGATCCGCGACAGTCCGGGGATCTCGGAGGGCCCGACGGCCAGCGAGTCGATGTTGAACGCCCGGCGGGAGAACATCCCGGAGACCCGGGAGAGCACGCCCGGCACGTCCTCCACCAGGACCGAGAGGGTGTGTCGGCGGGAGAGTCGGGTGGGATCACTGGTGCTCATCGGGGGCCTCCTCGTCGTCCCATTCGGGCTTGATGTTGTGGGCGACCTGGATGTCGGAGTTCGACACCCCGGCGGGGACCATTGGCCAGACCATGGAGTCGCGGGAGACCACGAAGTCCACGACGACGGGCCGGTCGGTCACGGCCATCGCCTGGGCGATGACGTCGTCGAGGTCCTCGTCACGCTCGCAGCGCAGTCCGACGCAGCCGTAGGCCTCGGCCAGCGCCACGAAGTCGGGGATGCGCACGACGTCGGCGCCGTCGGGGGTCAGGGCGGTGTTCAGATGCGTGTGGGAGTAGCGCGAGTCGTAGAACAGCGTCTGCCACTGTCGGACCATCCCCAGCGAGGAGTTGTTGATGACGGCGACCTTGATGGGGATCCCGTTGATCGCGCAGGTGGCCAGCTCCTGGTTGGTCATCTGGAAGCAGCCGTCGCCGTCGATGGCCCACACGGTGCGCTCGGGTGCCGCGACCTGCGCGCCCATCGCCGCGGGGACCGCGTAGCCCATCGTGCCCAGGCCGCCGGAGTTCAGCCACTGGCGCGGCCGTTCGTACTTCACGAACTGCGCGGCCCACATCTGGTGCTGGCCGACTCCGGCCGCGTACACGGCCTCCGGGCCGGCGGCGTCGCTGATCCTCTCGATGACCTTCTGCGGAGCCATCCCGCCGTCCTCCGGGGGCGTGTACCCCAGCGGATAGGTCGTCTGGAAGCGACGGATCTGACTCATCCAGGGGTCGAGGTCCGGACGACCGTGGCGAGCGGTGCGGTCCTCCACTGCGGCGGTCAGCTCCGGAACGACCTCCTTCAGAGATCCGACGATCGGCACGTCGGCCCGCCGATTCTTCCCGATCTCGGCGGGGTCGACGTCGGCGTGGATCACGCGGGCGCCGGGGGCGAAGGTGTCCAGCTGGCCGGTGACCCGGTCGTCGAATCGGGCGCCGAGGGTGATCAGCAGGTCCGAGCGCTGCATGGCCGCCACGGCGGCGACCGTGCCGTGCATCCCGGGCATCCCGATGTTCAGCTCGTGCGAGTCGGGGAAGGCGCCGCGGGCCATCAGCGTGGTGACCACGGGGGCGCCCACCGTCTCGGCCAGGCGGCGGAACTCGTCGAACGCTCCGGCCTTCACCAGTCCCCCGCCGACGTAGAACACCGGCCGTCGGGACTCACCGATCAGCTTCGCCGCTTCGCGGACCTGCTTGGCGTGGCCGCGCGTGACGGGCCGGTAGCCCGGCAGGTCGACCTTTGGCGGCCAGGAGAACGTGGTCCGCGCGTTCTGAGCCGACTTGGTGACGTCGACCAGCACCGGTCCGGGACGCCCGGTGGAGGCCAGGTGGAACGCCTCGGCCATCACCCGCGGGATCTCGTCGGCGTCGGTGACGAGGTAGGAGTGCTTGGTGATCGGGGTGGTGATCCCGACGATGTCCGCCTCCTGGAAGGCGTCGGTGCCGATCACCTGGGCATTGACCTGCCCGGTGATCGCGACCATCGGCACCGAGTCCATGTGCGCGTCCGCCAGCGGCGTCACCAGGTTCGTGGCCCCCGGGCCGGAGGTGGCGAAGCAGACGCCCACCTCACCCGTGGCCATCGCGTACCCCTGGGCCGCGTGGCCGGCGCCCTGCTCATGGCGCACCAGGATGTGGTTCACCTCGGCGGAGTCCATCAGCGGGTCGTAGGTCGGCAGGATGGCTCCGCCGGGGATCCCGAACACATCGGTCACCCCGAGGGCCTCGAGGCTGCGGATGATCGACTCCGAGCCGGTCACCGGGACCGGCTCGACCGGTCGGCCGGGACCATAGATGCGCGGGGCCGCGGATGCGGTGCGGGTCGCTGCTGGGCTGCTCATGTCATCGTTCCTGTGTGCGCTCGGCGGGCCTGCGCCCGATGCCTGTGTGGACTCGTCGTCGCCCCGGGACAGAGAAACCCCGACAGAGGAGCGTCCCTGCTGGGATCTCTGCCGGGGTGAGCGATGTGCGTCGACTCGGTGCGACCTGGTCTCCTGCCCCTGACGACGAGCAGGCCCTGGGCCGCCCAGAGGGCTGTGATCGGATCACACTCCCCCGGCGGTGAGTACGGGTACTCCTCGTAGCAGGTGACGCATGACTGTCATATTTCCTGCGAGCCGCGTCACGTGTCAACGGATGGGGTGCCCGTCTCAGGATCTGGACGGTTGGTGATGGTCGGTGGTGATGGTCGGTGATGATGGTGCCTATCAGCCGCAGTAGGCGCCCTCCGCGGCCGAGCGCACCAGCTTGGCGTACTTGCCCAGCACTCCGGTGGTCACATAGGGGGCCATCGGCGTCCAAGACTCGCGTCGTCGGGCCAGCTCGTCCTCGTCCACGTCGAGTTCGATGCTGCGCGAGCCGATGTCCACCCGGATGGCGTCACCGTCGGCCAGGTAGGCGATGGGCCCGCCGTCGACCGCCTCCGGCGCGATGTGGCCGATGCACAGCCCCGTGGTCCCGCCGGAGAAGCGCCCGTCGGTGATGAGCAGGACGTCCTTGCCCAGGCCCGCACCCTTGATCGCCCCGGTGATGGCGAGCATCTCACGCATCCCCGGGCCGCCCTTGGGGCCCTCATAGCGGATGACGACGACGTCGCCGGCGCTGATCCTCCCCTCCTCCAGGGCCTTCAGCGCGCTCTGCTCACGGTCGAACACCCGAGCCGTGCCCTCGAAGACCTCGGCGTCGAAGCCGGCCGACTTCACCACAGCGCCCTCCGGGGCGAGCGAACCCCGCAGCACCGCGATGCCGCCGTTGTGGTGCATCGGGTCGTCCAGGGCGCGGATGATCTGACCGTCGATGTCCGGCGGGTCGACCTCGGCGAGGTTCTCGGCCACGGTGCCTCCGGTCACCGTGAGGCAGTCGCCGTGGATCAGGCCGGCGTCGAGCAGCGCCCGCATGACCACCGGCACCCCTCCGACCTTGTCCACATCAGCCATCACGTACTGACCGAAGGGCTTGAGGTCCCCCAGGTGGGGCACACGGTCCCCGATCCGGTTGAAGTCGTCCAGGCTCAGATCCACTCCGGCCTCGCGCGCGATGGCGAGCAGGTGGAGCACCGCATTGGTGGAGCCGCCGAACGCCATGGTCACCGCGATCGCGTTCTCGAAGGCCTCGCGGGTGAGGATGTCGCGGGTGGTGATGCCGCGGCGGAGCAGCTCGACCACGGCCTGGCCGGAGCGGTGGGCGTAGTGGTCACGACGACGGTCCGCGCTGGGCGGGGCGGCCGATCCGGGCAGCGACATCCCCAGCGCCTCGGCGATGCAGGCCATGGTGTTGGCCGTGTACATCCCTCCGCAGGCGCCCTCACCGGGGCAGATCGCCCGCTCGATGACGTCGAGGTCCTCTTCACTCATCGTGCCCCGTGCGCAGGCGCCCACACCCTCGAAGGCGTCGATGAGGGTGACCTCCTTCTCCGACCCGTCGGCGAACCGTGCGACGCCGGGCATGATCGATCCGGCGTAGAGGAACACGGAGGAGAGGTCGAGCCGCGCCGCGGCCATGAGCATGCCGGGCAGGGACTTGTCGCAACCGGCCAGCAGGATGGAGCCGTCGAGGCGCTCGGCCTGCATCACCGTCTCGACCGAGTCGGCGATCACTTCGCGCGAGACCAGCGAGTAGTGCATGCCCTCGTGACCCATGGAGATCCCGTCGGAGACGGAGATCGTGCCGAACTCCAACGGGTAGCCGCCTCCGGCGTGCACGCCCTCCTTCGTCGCCCGCGCCAGCCGGTCGAGGGACAGGTTGCAGGGCGTGATCTCGTTCCACGAGCTCGCGATGCCGATCTGCGCCTTGGCGAAGTCCTCGTCGCCCATTCCTACGGCGCGCAGCATGCCGCGGGCGGGAGCACGGGTGTAGCCGTCTGTGACCTGCCAGCTGCGCGGCTTCTCCGCAGTGGACGGGCCGGTCACGGCCTGGGGCGGGGTACGGTCCTCAGGGGTGCGCTGTGCCATGGCCAGATTCTATGCCGGTGTCAGCCTGCGCGGGGGCCCGACCACGGGGCGTCTCGGATTGTGACACCGGCCTCAGACGTCGAAGACTGTTCGGACCATGAGGACGCCCGTTGGCCCAGAGCACTCCGCCCACGACGAGCACCCCGCCGAGCACCTCCCAGCCGGTGGGCCGTTCCCCCAGCACCGCCCAGGCCGTGAGGATCCCGACCACGGGAACCAGCATGGAGAACGGGGCCACCGTGCCGGCCGGATGGCGGCCCATGAGCCAGACCCAGACGGCGGAGCCGACGAGGGTGCCCAGCACCACCGTGTACGCCAGGCCGGCCCAGGCCGGGATCGCCGCAGCCGTCAGCGACGTCGTCAGAGCCTCACGGATCGTGGCCGGGCCCTCAATCGTGAGGGACAGCGCCAGCATGGGCAGCGGCGGGACGACCGACATCCACAGCACCAGGTGCATGGGGCGCGCGGCGCGGGCCTGACGCGACGCGAGGTTGCCCAGCGCCCAGCCGAACCCGCCGAGGACGACCAGCAGGAACGGGCCCCAACCGTCCAGGCCTCCGCGGGAGACTCCCACGACGGCCAGGCCCGCTGCGGCGACGCCGACACCGATCCCACGACGCGGAGTGAGGGACTCCCTCAGCAGCAGCGCTCCGAGCAGCACGGTGAACGGCGCCGAAGACTGCAGCACCAACGACGCCAGGCCTGTGGGGAAACCCGCCGCCATCCCCAGATAGAGACCGAAGAACTGCAGGGTCCCGAAACCGAGCCCGTAACCGATCAGGAACCGCATCGGGACCTGCGGCCTCGGCACCAGCAGCAGCGCCGGCAGAGCCATCACGGCGAAGCGCACGGCGACGAGGAACATCGGTGGGAAGTGCTCCAACGACAGGTGGATGGCCAGGAAGTTCACTCCCCAGAGGACCGCCACGCAGAGGGCGAGGATGACATGACGTGCGGGCATGCGATCAGCCTAGGAAGGACCTCACTGAAGGACCAGTGACTTCTCCTACACCATCTGTGAAGCTGGACTGATGAATCAGTCCTCCGGCCGTCTGCGGATGGCCCACCTCGAGCTGCTGCGGGAGATCGCCGCGCGCGGCACGCTGGCCTCCGTGGCCGAGGCGACCCACCGTTCCCCCTCGGCGGTCTCGCAGCAGGTCCGCGCGGCTGAGCGTCAACTCGGTGTGCGTCTGGTCGAGCCGGCATCACGCAGCGTCCGTCTGACCCCGGAGGGCGAGCTGCTGGCCCGGGGCGCCGTGGAGATCGGCGAACGGTTGGCGGCCCTGAGCGCGACGCTGGACGCCGCACGCGGGGAGCCCGCGGGAGAGGTGAGCATCGGCACGCTGCCCAGCGCAGGCCAGGCTCTGCTGCCGGGACTGCTCCGTCGCACAGAGGGCGGCGAGCTGGCCCTCAGCCTCGACGACTTCGATCTGGCTGAGGACGACTTCGCCGTGCGAGCCCACGACGTCGACGTCGTACTGGCGCACAGCGCCGACCCGCAGGTCCCCCGGGGGACGGAGGGACTGGTGGTGACACCGATCGTCGTCGAACCGCTGGTGGCCGCCGTGCCCCGGAACCACCCGGTCGCCGTCTGCGAATCCCTCGGCCCCGAAGCGGCGGGCGAGGTGCCGTGGATCGGTGTCCCTGAGGGATACCCCTTCGACGGCGTCCTGATCGCGATGGAGAACACTCTCGGTCGATCGCTGGATCGCCGGATCCGGCTGCGCGACAATCGGCTGGTCGAAAGCCTGGTCGGCGCCGGCATGGGCGCCGCTCTGCTCCCGAAGTTCACCACCGCTCCGACCCCATCGATGGTGCTCCGACCGGTCACGGGCGTGCGGGCGGTGCGGACGATCGTGGCCTTGAGCAGACCGGAGCGTCACGCGCGGCTGGCTGTGGGCGCGGTGACACGCATGCTGGTCGAATCTGGGCGGGACCTGAACCGTCCGCGGGGGGAGATCCGCTGCGGGCACCACACAGGCCCCACCGATGTGCTCACCATCCGGTTCCACTGCTGCGGCGCATGGTATCCGTGCCTGCACTGCCATGCGGACCACGAGTCGCATGCGATCGAAGCGTGGCCCAGGACCATGCATCGGGCGATCGCCCTGATGTGCCGGGTCTGTGATCGTCGGTTCAGCATCGAGGAGTATCTCGGCACACCGGAGTGCCGGGGGTGCGGTGCGACGTTCAATCCGGGGTGCGAGGCCCATCATCCGACCTACTTCGAGATGTGAGCGTCACGCCGAAGGGACCCGCGGCCTACAGGTCTCGCCGTCAGGACATCTGGTCGACGACGGTCTCGGCGACCTCGCGCATCGACAGACGCCGGTCCATCGACGTCTTCTGGATCCAGCGGAACGCCTCCGGCTCCGAGAGTCCCATCTTGGAGGTCAGCAGCGACTTCGCCCGTTCGACGAGCTTTCGGGTCTCGAACTTCTCGGCCAGCGAGCTGACCTCATCCTCCAGCGCCCGGATCTCGTCGAAGCGGGCGGCCGCGACCTCGATCGCGGGGATGAGGTCGTTCTCGGAGAACGGCTTCACCACATAGGCCATGGCCCCGGCCTCGCGAGCCGACTCGACGAGGTCCCGCTGGGAGAAGGCGGTGAGCATGACCACCGGTGCGATGCGCTCCTCGGCGATCTCCCGGGCCGCGGTGATCCCGTCCTTGACGGGCATCTTCACGTCCATCACGACCAGGTCGGGGCGGTGCTCGGCGGCCAGCTCCACGGCACGTTCGCCGTTCTCCGCCTCGCCGACCACCTCGTAGCCGGCCCCGGTGAGGATCTCGACGATGTCGAGGCGGATGAGCGTCTCATCCTCCGCGACGACGACCCGCCGACGCGTCCCGCCCTCGTCGTCGACGCCGACGGGCTCGACCGACTGCTGCTCTTCGCTCACGATTCTCCTCGGGATTCGGACGGTCTCGGCACCGGCTTCGGGGCGACCGGTCGGATACGGCCTCCAGCCTATCGGGCGGTATGCTGTGGGGGCATTCTGCGCCCGAATGGCGGAATCGGTAGACGCGCCGCACTCAAAATGCGGTACCTCAGGTGTGTGGGTTCGAGTCCCACTTCGGGCACCGCAGGGCCGTGGACGGCCACCTCCACGCACGACGCCGCCCCCACTGCCTCGACGAGGTGGTGGGGGCGGATCACTCAGTGCGCGGCCGGTCTCACCCGATGCCCGTTCGGAGTCACCGGGGACCGCACCGTTCGGTTCGCACAGAAAAAGCCTAGTCAGCCGGTCATCGAATGGCCAGGGCCGCCGACCATCCGATACCGAACGGTGACCTGCGTCTCAGCTCAGGCGCTGCCGGCCGAGGGTGCCGGCCACGGACGGATGGGTTCGCGGCGGTGCGACGGGAGCCCCTCCTCCGATCCGACGGCGGCCACGTCGGGGGTCGCCGCCGCGTCACCGATCCGGTGCACCTTCACCATGTTCGTGGTGCCGGCCTGACCGGGGGGCGAACCGGCGGCGATCACCACCAGGTCGTCGGGCTGGGCCACACCCTCCTCCAGCAGCAGCTTGTCCACCTGCGCGGTCATCTTGTCCGTGTGGGAGGCGAACTCCACCCACCTCGGCTGCACGCCCCAGCTCAGGCACATGATGTTGTGGGTGTGCTCGACGTGGGTGAACGCGAAGATGGGCTGACGCGGCCGCAGACGGGACAGGCGCCGGGCCGAATCCCCGGAGCGGGTGAAGGTGGCCAGGTAGTCGATGCTCAGCTGGTCGGCCATCTGTGCGGCGGCACGGGTGATCGCCCCGCCGCGCGTCCTGGGCGTCGACCCCAGCGGCGGGATCTCCGCCAGGCTGCGACGCTCCGTGGCGTGGATGATCTTCGCCATCGTCTCGACGGCCTCGACCGGGTACTCCCCCACGGAGGTCTCTCCGGAGAGCATCACCGCGTCCGCGCCGTCGAGCACGGCGTTCGCGCAGTCCGAGGCCTCGGCGCGGGTCGGCCGCGGGTTCTCGATCATCGACTCCAGGACCTGCGTCGCGACGATGACCGGCTTCGCCCAGCGTCGAGCCAGCCGCACCGCCTGCTTCTGCACGACGGGGACCTCCTCGAGCGGAAGCTCCACGCCCAGGTCGCCGCGGGCGACCATCACCGCGTCGAAGGCGTCGACGACGTCCTGCAGCGCCTCGACGGCCTGCGGCTTCTCCACCTTCGCGATGACCGGGACGTAGCGCCCCTCCTCCTCCATCACACGGTGCACGGTTTCGATGTCGGCGGCGTCGCGGACGAAGGACAGGGCGATCATGTCGAACCCGGTGCGCAGCGCCCAGCGCAGATCCTCCTCGTCCTTCTCGCTCAGAGCGGGGACCGAGACGGCCACCCCGGGGAGGTTGATGCCCTTGTTGTTCGAGACCGTGCCGGCGACCTCCACCTCGGTGATGACTTCGGTGTCGGTGACCTCCACGGCGCGCAGGCTGACCTTGCCGTCGTCGATGAGCAGCGTGTCGCCGGGTGAGACGTCCCCGGGCAGGCCCCGGAACGTGGTGGAGCAGCGGTCCTTCGTGCCCTCCACATCCTCGACGGTGATGGTGAAGCGGTCACCGACCTCCAGGTCGTGGGCCCCCTCGGCGAACCGTCCCAGTCGGATCTTCGGACCCTGCAGATCGGCGAAGATCGCGACGGCCTGACGCAGATCGCGGGAGACCTCGCGGACGGTGCGGTAGGTCTCGGCGTGGACCTCGTGGTCCCCGTGGCTCATGTTGACCCGGGCGACGTCGACACCCGCCCCGATGAGCTCCCGGGTCTTCTCGTAGCCGGCCGTGGACGGGCCGAATGTGGCAACGATCTTCGCGTGTCTCATGACTCACCCTCGTCGTTCGGAATCTGCGGATCATCGTAGGAAGCGCATGATCGGATCAACCCTGGCACGACACTGGGCCAGCTGGTACGTCACGAGCCTATCGCAGAAGCCCGGCCCAGGATCAGAGTCCCAGCGCGATCCCGTGGTCGGAGGGACGCACCGGGGCCGGCAGGCGTGAGGAGCCCTCGAGGTACTCGTCGACCTCCTTGGCCGCCGCTCGGCCCTCAGCGATCGCCCACACCACCAGGGAGGCGCCGCGGCCGGCGTCGCCGACGACGAACACGCCCTCCCGGGTGGCCTGGTAGTCCTCCGTCCGGGTCACGTTCCCCCGCCGGTCGAATCCGAGGTCGAGCTGTTCGGTCAGCAGTTCCTGCTCCGGTCCGGTGAAGCCCAGGGCCAGCAGCACCAGGTCGGCGGGGATCTCCTCCTCCGTGCCGGGCTTCGGGCTGCGCGAGCCGTCCTCGTGGTACTCGGTCTCGGCGACCTTCAGCGCACGGACCCGACCGTTCTCGTCACCGAGGAACTCGACCGTCGACGCCAGGTACGTCCGTTCGCCGCCCTCCTCGTCGGCGCTGGTGACCTCCAGCACCTTGGGGTCCACCGGCCAGGGCTGGTGCTCGGGGCGCTCCTGGGGCGGCTCCACACCGATGGCCAGCGTGGTCACCGACTCGGCGCCGTGGCGATGTGCGGTGCCGATGCAGTCGGCGCCGGTGTCGCCGCCGCCGAGGATCACCACGTGGCGTCCCTCCCCGTGGATCTGGTCCGGCAGCTCGTCCCCGGCCAGGACCCGGTTGGACTGCACCAGGTACTCCATGGCGTAGTGGACCCCGGTCAGGCCTCGGCCCGGGATGGGCAGATCGCGCGGGACCATCGCTCCGGTGGCCGCCACCACGGCATCGTAGGAGTCGCACAGGGCGTCCCACGTGATGTCCTCGCCGACTGCGGTGGACGGGTAGAAGCGCGTCCCCTCGGCCTGCATCTGATCGATGCGGAAGTCGATGTGGTGCTTCTCCATCTTGAAGTCAGGGATGCCGTACCGCAGGAGTCCGCCGAGTCGGTCGTCGCGCTCGTACACGGCGACGGTGTGTCCGGCGCGGGTCAGCTGCTGAGCGGCGGCCAGTCCTGCGGGCCCCGACCCGACGACGGCGACGGTCTTGCCGGTGAGCCGCTTGGGCGGGACGGGTTCGACCCAGCCTCCCGCGATCGCCTCGTCGGCGATCTCCACCTCGGACTGCTTGATGGTGACCGCCGGCTGGTTGATGGCCAGCACGCAGGAGGTCTCACACGGTGCCGGGCAGATCCGCCCGGTGAACTCCGGGAAGTTGTTGGTCATGTGCAGGCGTCGGGAGGCCTCCTCCATCTGGTCGCGCCAGACGAGGTCGTTCCACTCGGGGATCAGGTTGCCCAGCGGGCAGCCCTGGTGGCAGAACGGGATGCCGCAGTCCATGCAGCGGCTGGCCTGGGTCTGGGTGACGCCTCTGTCCTGCCGCTCGTGGACCTCCTTGAAGTCCATGATGCGCACCGGGACCGGGCGCGAGGGGCGGGACCTGCGCTCACGGTGCTTGAGGAATCCGCGCGGGTCAGCCATTGGTCACCTCCAGGATCCTCTGCCACGTGTCGTCGCCGTCGGGGTCCAGACCGGAGTCCATGGCCTCGGCGCGGGCCCGCAGCACGGCGTCGAAGTTGCGCGGGAGCACCTTGGTGAGCCGCGCGACGGTCTCGTCGGGGTCCTCCAGCAGGCGCGCGGCCAGCGGCGAACCGGTCTCCTCGGCGTGGCGGCGCAGCAGGTCGAGCACGATCTGCCGGTCCTCCTCGTCGAGCTCGGAGAACAGCAGGTCGTCGGCCGTCAGCGCCTGGGAGTTGACCCGGGAGGAGTCGAAGTCCAGCACGTAGGCCGTACCTCCGGACATCCCGGCGCCGAAGTTGCGCCCGGTGGGCCCCAGGATCAGCGCCTGTCCGCCGGTCATGTACTCGCAGCCGTGGTCGCCGATGCCCTCGACGACGGCGGTCGCTCCGGAGTTGCGGACCAGGAACCGTTCGCCGACGCGCCCGGAGATCAGCATCTCCCCCGAGGTGGCGCCGTAGCCCACCACGTTGCCCGCGATGGTGTTCTCCTCGGCGACCAGCGCAGCCGTCTCGTACGGACGTACGACGATGCGTCCGCCGGAGAGTCCCTTGCCCACGTAGTCGTTGGCGTCGCCGGTGAGACGCAGGGTGACCCCGTGGGGGACGAAGGCGCCCAGGGACTGGCCGGCCTCGCCGACGAGGTCGACCTCGACGGTGTCGGTCTCCAGCTGGTCGAGCCCCTTGGCCTTGGTGATCTCGTGGCCCAGCATGGTGCCGACGGAGCGGTCGGTGTTGATGATCCGCCGCTCGACGCGCACGTGCTGTCCGTGTCGGATCGCCGACCGGGCGTCGTCGATGACGGACACGTCGAAGTGCTGCTCCAGCTCGTGGTCCTGGTCTGTGGTCCGACGCAGGGACCCGGCGACCTCCGGATCGTTCGGGTCGTAGCCGCCGAGCACGGAGTCCAGGTCCAGCCCCTCGGTCTTCCAGTGGCGGCGGGCCTCGTCGAAGTCCAGCGAGTCGATGTGTCCGATCGCCTCGTCCAGGCTGCGGAAGCCCAGTTCGGCGAGCAGCTCGCGGACCTCCTGGGCGATGAACTCGAAGAAGTTCACCACGTGGTCGGCCTGACCGGTGAAGCGGGCGCGCAGGGTGGGGTTCTGGGTGGCCACCCCCACCGGACAGGTGTCCAGGTGGCACACCCGCATCATGACGCACCCGGAGACCACCAGCGGCGCGGTCGCGAAGCCGTACTCCTCGGCGCCCAGCAGGGCGGCGATGACCACGTCGCGACCGGTCTTCAGCTGCCCGTCGACCTGGACGGTGACCCGTTCCCGCAGCCCGTTGAGCATCAGCGTCTGCTGCGTCTCGGCCAGCCCGAGCTCCCAGGGGGCGCCGGCGTGCTTCAGCGAGTTCAGCGGCGAGGCTCCGGTGCCGCCGTCGTGGCCGGAGATGAGCACCACGTCGGCCTTGGCCTTGGTGACCCCGGCGGCGACGGTGCCCACGCCCTTGAGCGAGACCAGTTTGACGTGGACCCGTGCCCCGGTGTTGGAGCGCTTGAGGTCGTAGATCAGCTGAGCCAGGTCTTCGATGGAGTAGATGTCGTGGTGCGGCGGCGGGGAGACCAGGGAGACCCCGGGTGTGGAGTGCCGGGTCTCCGCGACCCACGGATAGACCTTCTTGCCCATCAGCTGACCGCCCTCGCCGGGCTTCGCCCCCTGGGCCATCTTGATCTGCAGGTCGTCGGCGTGCGTGAGGTACTGGCTGGTCACCCCGAACCGGCCGGAGGCGATCTGCTTGATCGCCGAACGCCGCTCCGGATCCACCAGCCGCGCGGGATGTTCGCCGCCCTCGCCGGTGTTCGAGCGGCCGCCGAGGCGGTTCATCGCCACGGCGAGCGTCTCGTGGGCCTCCTGGGAGATCGACCCGTAGCTCATCGCCCCGGTGTTGAAGCGTCGGACGATCTCGCTGACCGGTTCGACCTCCTGGATCGGCACCGGTCGACGTGAGGGGCGCAGCCTCATCAGCCCGCGCAGGGTCATCAGCTCCTCGGTCTGGTCGTCGACCGCCCGGGTGTACTGCTTGAAGATGTCGTAGCGTCGGTGCTTCGTGGAGTGCTGGAGCTTGAACACCGTCTCCGGGTTGAACAGGTGCGGCGGGCCCTCCCGGCGCCACTGGTACTCGCCGCCGACCTCCAGCTCGTCGCCGCGGCCCAGGTCGTTGCCGTCGGAGCTGTAGGCGTCGGCGTGCCGGCGTCGGACCTCCTCGGAGATCTCACCGAGTCCGACCCCGCCCATCGGTGAGTGCGTGCCGGAGAAGTACTGGTCCACCACGTTCTGCGCCAGGCCGACGGCTTCGAAGGTCTGGGCGCCGCAGTAGGAGGCGACCGTGGAGATGCCCATCTTGGACATGATCTTCAGCACGCCCTTGCCCAGGGCGCGGATGAGGTTCTCCACGGCCTGCTCCTGGGTGACGCCGGTGAGCTCTCCGCGGCGCACCATATCCTCCGCAGTCTCCATGGCCAGGTAGGGGTTCACCGCGGCGGCGCCGTACCCGATCAGGGCGGCGACGTGATGGACCTCGCGCACGTCGCCGGCCTCGACGACGAGTGAGGCACGGGTGCGGTTGGCGGACTTGAGCAGGTGATGATGGACCGCCGAGAGCAGCAGAAGGGACGGGATCGGCGCCCACTGGGCGTTGGAGTCGCGGTCGGAGAGCACGATGTAGCCGACGCCGCGGTTCACCGCCGCCGAGACCTGCTCGCAGAGGTCGCGGATGCGCTGCCGCAGCTCCTCCTCGGTGCTCCCCACCCGATAGAGTCCGCGGACCTTCAGGGTGATCCGGTGTCCGTCCTCACGGATGTTGGACACCTTGGCGAGCTGGTCGTTGTCGATGACCGGGAAGTCCAGCGCGACCTGCCGGGCCCTGACCCGCCCGGGGGCGAGCAGGTTCCCGTTGGGGCCGAGGTGGATGCCCATCGAGGTGACGAGCTCCTCGCGGATGGCGTCCAGCGGCGGGTTGGTCACCTGGGCGAAGTTCTGCACGAAGTAGTCGAACAGCAGCCGAGGCCGCTCCGCCAGCACGGCGATCGGGGTGTCGGTCCCCATCGCGCCGAGCGGCTCGGCGCCGGAGGCCGCCATCGGACCGATGAGGATCTTCAGCTCCTCGTGGGTGTAGCCGAAGGTCTGCTGGCGCCGCCGCACCGAATCCCCGGGGTGCCGGACGTGCAGCCGCTCGGGCAGATCCTGAAGCTGGATGAGGTTCTCCTCGACCCACTCCTCCCAGGGCTCGGCGGAGGCCAGCGACTCCTTGATCTCCGAGTCCTCGATGATGCGTCCTTCGACGGTGTCCAGCAGGAACATCATGCCCGGGGCGACCCGGCCCTTCCGGACCACGGTGGCGGGGTCGAGGTCGACCACGCCGACCTCCGAGGCCAGCACGACGAGCCCCTCGTCGGTGACCCAGTAGCGGGCCGGACGCAGCCCGTTGCGGTCCAGCACGGCGCCGACCTGGCGTCCGTCGGTGAAGGCGATCGCGGCCGGCCCGTCCCACGCCTCCATCAGCATCGCGTGGTAGTGGTAGAACGCCCGCAGCGCAGGGTCCATCGTCTCGTGGTTCTCCCAGGCCTCGGGGACCATCATGCGCATCGACTGGGCCAGCGGACGGCCCGAGAGCATCAGCAGCTCGGCCGCCTCGTCGAAGGCGGTGGAGTCCGAGGCCTCCGGCGTGCAGATCGGGTAGAGGAACTCGGGCGACTCCCCCAGGACCTCCCCGGACATCATGGACTGCCGTGCCCGCATCCAGTTGCGGTTGCCCTGCACGGTGTTGATCTCCCCGTTGTGGGCGATGTTGCGCAGCGGCTGGGCCAGCGGCCACGACGGGAACGTGTTGGTGGAGAACCGCGAGTGGACGATCCCGAGGGTGGTCTTGAACCGAGGATCCGAGAGGTCCGGGTAGAAGGGCTCCAGCTGCGCGGTGGTGAGCATCCCCTTATAGGTGATGGTCTTCGACGACAGGGAGGGGAAGTACGCGCCGAGCCGGTTCTGCGACCGCTTGCGCAGCCGCCAGGCGCGCTGGTCGAGAGTGCCCTCGGAGGAGTCCGCGTAGGACTTGGTCTCCTCGTCGGCGTCTCCGAGGAAGAGCTGGCTGAAGAACGGCATGGATCGGCGGGCCATCGCACCGATCATCGAGTCGTCGTACGGCACGTCGCGCCAGCCGAGGACCACCAGCCCCTGGTCGGCGGCCATCTCGGCCAGGGACTCGACCATGTCGGCCCGCTCCCCCGCGTCCTGGGGCAGGAAGCAGATGCCGACGACGTACTCACCGACGGCCGGGAGCTCGAAGTCCACCGCTGCTCGGAGGAACTCGTCGGGGATCTGGGTCAGCAGGCCCGCACCGTCCCCGGTCCCCGGCTCGGCGCCCACGGCGCCGCGATGCTCCAGCTTGCGCAGCGCGTGCAGGGCGTGTTCGACGATGTCATGGCCGGGCTCGCCGCGCAGGGTGGCGACGGCCGCCATGCCGCAGTTCTCGTGCTCGTGGGCGGGGTCGTAGAGGCCGGCCTTCTCCGGGAACGCCGCGAAGCGACGGTAGGGGCTCTGCACCTCCGGGGCGCTCTGAGCCTCTGCGGTCAGCACGTGCTCGGACATGGCAGGTTCCTTCCCCGCGGTCGGCGCGGTCGACGGGAGGAGACGTCTTCGGCTCCGGGGACGGATGTGCTCCGCAGCTCGAGGCTGATGACGACACCCCTCGGGTGCGAGGGGCGGGCGGTGCGCCGCCGGTGAGGGCGACCGCCGGGGAGCTCAGCGGGTGGGCTGCTCGGGAGACCATCCTTGCGCCGGCACCGTGCCGGCGCAAATCTCATCTCAGGATGTGGAACGGCCCCGGCCCCCGGTGAGGTGCTCACCGCTCTGTTCCCCAGTGGTCCCGTCGGCGTCCTCGTCGGCGTCCTCGTCGGTCTTCTCCTCGATCTCTCGGTCGGCATCGTCAGCGGTCTCGTCGGCCGGCCCGTCGACGTCCTCCGCGGCCGACCGGTCCTGCGGGAGTCGCTCAGGCGCGTCGGGACGGTAGATCTCCGCCTCCTCGGCCCGTCCGGCCGCCGTCCGCGGCCGACGGGACCAGAGCAGCAGGATCATCACCACCGCCACGGCGAACAGGAGCAGGGAGATCCACATATTCAGCCGCCACGAGACTCCGAAGAGGCTGATCCACTGGGTGGACTTGTCGAGCTCGTCGATGCGCAGGGACTCGATCCAGAAGCGACCCAGCGAGTAGTAGGCCACATAGGTCCAGGTCAGGAGACCCGCCTTGACCTGGAACCGCCGATACAGCAGCAGCAGTCCGACCACGCCCAGCAGGTTCCAGACGCTCTCATAGAGGAACGTCGGGTGGAAGAGGGTGGCCTCCGACATGTGTCGGACGGCGCTGACCCGGGACTCGGGGTCCACGTTCAGTCCCCACGGCAGGTCGGTGGGGCGACCGTAGAGCTCCTGGTTGAAGTAGTTGCCCCAGCGGCCCACCGCCTGGGCGAGCAGCACGCCCGGGACGACCGCGTCGGTGAAGGCCGGGAACTTCATCCCGTAGCGGCGGCAGCCGATCCACACGCCGACCGCGCCCAGGATCACCGCGCCGATGATGCCGAGGCCGCCCAGCCAGATCTGGGGTATCCGGGAGATGTCGCCCCCCTCCCCGAAGTACGCGTCCGGCGAGGTGATGACGTGGTAGAGGCGCCCGCCGACGATGCCCAGCAGCACGGCCCAGATGCCGGCGTCGAGGACGTTCTCCGGCCGTCCGCCGCGGGAGGTCCAGAGGCGACGGGTCAGCAGGACCGCGAGCGCGATGCCCACGGCGATGCAGAGTCCGTACATGGTCAGCCGGAACGGACCGACGACGTCGACGCCTTCGAAGGGCGGCGCCGGGATGCCTGCGGCGATGTGGAGCACGGTGTCCTCTCGGTTCGGGGCGGGATCTCCGTCGCGGAGTCCCTCAGGTCAGTCGCGGCCCTCTCGGCCGGAGAGTTCGGCCGCGAGGCGGCCCACGGCCTCGGGGCCGCCGTCGCGCAGGGCGGCCACCAGGGCGGTGCCGACGATGACGCCGTCGGCGTAGCGGCCGATCTCCTCGACGTGCCGCCGGGCGGAGACGCCCAGGCCGACGCACACGCGGGGGGCGCCGGCGCCGTGCGCCGCGGCCACCACCCGTTCGGCGGCGTCCGAGACGCTGGACCGGGCACCGGTGACCCCCATCAGGGAGACCCCGTAGACGAAGCCCCGGGTGGCCTCGACGATGCGGGCCACCCGCTCCGGCGACGAGGTCGGCGCGGTCAGGAAGACCCGGTCGAGGCCGTAGCGGTCGGTGGCCTCGAGCCAGGGCCGGGCCTCGTCGGGGGTCAGGTCCGGGGTGATCGCCCCGGCGCCCCCGGCCTCGGCCAGCCGACGGGCGAACTCGTCGGGGCCCATGCGGTCGATGATGTTCCAGTACGTCATCACCAGCACCGCGGCATCGGTCTTCGCGGCGACGGCGGCGACGATCTCGAAGACCTCGTCGATGCGGAATCCGCGGCCGAGCACCTCCGAGGTGGCCTGCTGGATGACGGGCCCGTCCATGACCGGGTCGGAGTAGGGGATCCCGATCTCGATGACGTCGGCCCCGTTCTCGGCCAGCGCGACGGCGGCGGCGATCGACGAGTCACGGTCGGGGTATCCGGCGGGCAGGTACCCGATGAACGCCGTGCGGCCGGCGGCGCGTGCGGCCTCTATGGCCTCGGCGGTCCGCGAGGTCGTGGGCTGCGCACTCATGCCTGGACTCCCGTCTGGGGAGCGTCCCCGGTCTCGTCGGTCGGATCGTTCTCCTGTCCGGGCAGGAGCCCGAACCAGTCGGCGGCCGTGGCCACGTCCTTGTCCCCCCGTCCGGACAGGCTGATGAGGATGATCCGTTCGGCCGCCGCGTCGGCGTCCTCCGCCGTCCAGGCGGCAGAGAGGCGCCCGGCTCCGGCCAGCGCGTGGGCCGACTCGATCGCCGGGATGATGCCCTCGGTGCGGCACAGCGACTCGAAGGCCCTCATGCACTCGGCGTCGGTGACCGGCTCATAGGTGACCCTGCCGACGTCTGCCAGGTGGGCGTGCTCGGGACCCACAGAGGGGTAGTCCAGGCCTGCTGAGATCGAGTGGGAGTCCACGGTCTGCCCGTCCTCGTCCTGCATGAGGAAGGAGCGGGCGCCGTGCAGCACCCCGGACCGGCCCAGGGTGATCGCCGCGGCGTGGCGTCCGCTCTCCACCCCGTCCCCCCCGGCCTCGTAGCCGTACAGCGCGACGTCGTCGTCGAGGAAGGCGTGGAAGATCCCGATGGCGTTGGAACCGCCTCCTACGCAGGCGGCGACGGCGTCGGGCAGCCTCCCCTGAGTGTCGAGGAGCTGGGCCCGGGCCTCGTCGCCGATCACCTCGTGGAAGTGGCGGACCATCGACGGAAACGGGTGCGGCCCGGCCACGGTGCCGAGCAGGTAGTGGGTGTTCTCCACGGAGGCGACCCAGTCGCGCAGCGCCTCGTTGATCGCGTCCTTCAGCGTCTGTGCGCCGTTCTCCACGGGGACGACGGTTGCGCCGAGCAGGTTCATCCGCGCCACGTTGAGCGCCTGTCGGCGGGTGTCCTCGGCGCCCATGTAGATCACGCACTCCATACCCATCAGGGCGGCGGCGGTGGCCGTGGCGACACCGTGCTGGCCGGCTCCGGTCTCGGCGATGAGGCGGGTCTTGCCCATCCGGCGCGCGATCAGCGCCTGACCGAGCACGTTGTTGATCTTGTGCGATCCGGTGTGGTTGAGGTCCTCCCGCTTGAGGAACATCCGGGCCGCACCGTGCTCGCCGGCGAAGCGCGGCACCTCGGTGATCAGCGAGGGCCGTCCGGTGTAGTCCCGGCACAGGCGCAGATACTCGGCGGCGAAGTCCTCGTCCTCGCGCGCCGCCCGGAAGGCCTCGTCGAGCTCGTCCAGGGCGGCGACCAGCGACTCGGGCATCCACCGTCCGCCGAAGCGGCCGAAGTACGGTCCGGCGGCATGGCGGTGGGAGACGGACTCGGTCTCAGACATCGGGGCTCTCCTGTCGGGATGGGCCGGAGTCACCGGCCGCGCGAGGCCGCGCGGAACCGACGCACCGCGGCCGTGGGGTCTCCGTCACGGACCAGAGCTTCGCCGACCAGCACGGCGTCGGCACCGTCGCGCGCATAGTCGGCCACGACGCCGGGGCCGTCGACTCCGGACTCGGCCACACGGACGACGTCGTCGGGCAGGTGCCGCGCCATCGCGGCGTAGTGGGAGACGTCGACGTCGAGGGTCTTCAGGTTCCGCACGTTGACCCCGACGATGCGCGCGCCGACGTCGACCGCCTGGGCGATCTCCTCCTCGGTGTGCGCCTCGACCAGCGCCTCCATCCCCAGCTCGCGGGTCAGTCCCAGATAGTGGGCCAGTTCGTCCCGCTCCAGGGCTGCGACGATGAGCAGCACGAGGTCCGCACCGTAGGCCCGCGCCTCGTAGAACTGGTACTCGTCGACCATGAAGTCCTTGCGCAGCACGGGCACGTCGACGGCCGCGCGGACGGCGTCGAGGTCGCCGAGCGAGCCGCGGAAGCGGCGACGTTCGGTGAGCACGCTGATCGCGGAGGCGCCTCCGTCCCGGTACGAACGGGCCAGCTCGGCCGGGTCGGGGATGTCGCCCAGCTCCCCCTTCGACGGGGAGGCCCGCTTGACCTCGGCGATGATGCGGACTCCGGCGCCGTCTCCGCGTCCCCCACGCAGCGCGGCCAGGGCGTCGAGCGGGGCGGCGGCCGCGGCGGCCCGCGCCTCCATCTCCCGCTGCGGGCTCTCCGCGCGGGTCTGCTCGAGGTCCTCGCGGACTCCCTCGATGATGCTGCCGAGTACGGTCATCCGGACGTCAGGAGTCCAGGTGTGTGGTGGCGGGCCCGCGGTGGGACCGAGGGTCGTCGCCGCGGCGGAGGACGGCCTCGGAGTCCATCTCGACCCCGTAGCCCATCCGCTTCATGACCATGCCGATGATCAGGGCGACGGGGATCAGGGCGATGCCGATCCAGGCCATGACCCAGCTCTCCGCGATCAGCGACAGACCGATGAGGAGGGAGCCCAGGACCACGGTGGCGCACAGGGCCCAGGCGGCCGGTGTGGATCCGTGGCCGACGTGGTCGTAGTGGATGAAGGCGTCGGCCTCTCCGCCGGTCGTCTGCTGCTCGACGTCGACGTGCTGGGGGGCGGTGCTGCTCATCGGTTTCCTCTCTGGCGCCGGATACGTCCTGCGGACTCCCATTCTGCCACGTGGGTGGCCCCGCCCGGCCAAGGTGTCGGGCCGATGTGTTGGGCTCAGGTGTGGGGAACGTCTCTCGGGTGGGAGCTCGTCGTACTCAGGGGCCCGTGCGCCCCTCCGTCGGATCCTCACCGGCGGAGAGCCCGTCCCACAGGTCGAACTCGTCCGCCTCGTCCGCGGCTGCGTCGCCCTCGGGCTCCCCTTCGCCCGGCCCCGGGGCGGCCGAGGCCTGCGAGTCGTAGCGCCGGGACTCCTCCCATCGGGAGGAGCCCAGCAGCAGGACCAGGGCGGCGGCGAGCAGCAGGACCGAGGCCGCGAGGGCCGCCCACACGGCAGGCGCCAGCTCATAGGACTGCGCCTGTTCCGTGGTACCGGTGACTTCGCCCAATGCGGCCAGTGAGGCCTCTTCGGGTTCGAGGATCACCTGCAGGACCGACCAGCCGGAGACGACGGCGGCGCCGACCATGAGCAGACCGATGATCAACCGAGCGACGCGGCGTGCGATCGTCACCGCCACCGCGCCCGCCAGCACGACCAGCCCCATGGCGGCCACGCCCTGGGCGATGTCCGAACCGGCGATCTCCACCGACTGCAGGGCGGAGGTCTCACCGAGTCCGGAGGCGCGGACCCAGGTCTGTGTGGTGGTCAGCAGCAGGACGATGCCCGCGAGCAGAGCGGCGAGCACCACGGTGCGGCGGCTGAGGCGCATCAGGACTCCTGGTCGGTGGACTCGGTCTCGAGGATCAGGCGGTCGGCGGCCAGCACGGCCCGCAGCGGAGCCGCGGCCTTGTCGACGGTCTCCCGACGCTCGGCGTCTTCGTCGGAGTCGGCGACGATCCCGCCGCCGGACTGGACGTGGGCGAGGCCCTCCTTGAGCAGGGCGGAACGGATCGCGATGGCGGCGTCCATGCGCCCGGTGAGGTCGAAGTAGCCGACGACGCCGCCGTAGACCCCGCGGCGGGTCGGCTCCCAGGAGTCGAGCAGCTGGAGGGCCCGGGGCTTCGGCGCCCCGGAGAGGGTCCCGGCGGGGAAGGTGGCCGCCAGAGCGTCGTAGGCCGTCGCCTCGGAGTCGAGCTCCCCCTGGACGTGGGAGGTCAGGTGCATCACGTGGCTGAAGCGTTCGATCTCCATGAACCGGGTGACCTCCACGGTGCCGGGGCGGCAGACCTTGGCGAGGTCGTTGCGCGCCAGATCGACGAGCATCAGGTGCTCGGCGCGCTCCTTCTCGTCGGCGAGCAGGTCCTCCGCGAGGTCTTCGTCCTGACGGGGGGTCTGACCGCGGGGGCGGGTGCCGGCGATGGGGTGGGTCACCACCGTGCCCTCCTCCACCGTGACCAGCGCCTCGGGCGAGGCGCCCACCAGCTGATAGGGCACGCCGTCGGGCGTCTCGAAGGAGTGCAGGAACATATAGGGGCTCGGATTGAGAAGCCGCAGCATCCGGTAGACCGCCAGGCCGTCCACGTCGGTGGCGACCTGGAACCGCCGCGAGACCACGATCTGGAAGACCTCGCCGTCGACGATCGCCTCCTTGGCCCGGGCGATCGTCTCCAGGTACTCCTGCTCGTCCCAGGCATGGACGACGCGGGCCTCGAGGTCGTAGTCGACGGTATCCGCCCAGTCGGAGGGCGCTGAGGCCGGCTGCGGGGGCGCAGGATCGGCCAGAGAGCGGCGCATGCCCTCCAGACGGGCGACGGCGGCGTCGTAGGCGGCCTCCGCACCGGTGTCCCGACCGTCGGTGTTGATCGCGTTGGCGACCAGCGTCACGGTCGAGTCCCTGTTGTCGTGGACGGCGAGGTCGGCCACGAGGTTCATCGCCAGCTCGGGCACACGCAGGTCGTCCCGCGGCGGCGAAGGCAGGCGCTCCCAGTGCCGGACCATGTCCCATCCGAGGTAGCCCACCAGTCCGGAGGTCAGGTGCGGCAGCGTGGTCGCCCGAGCCCGACCGGCGTCGCCCGAGAGGTATCGGAGCGTCTCCCGCAGCACTTCGGCGGCGCCGCCCTCGGCGGGGGTGCCGGCCGGCGGATCGCCCATCCAGTGGGCGCGGCCGTCGCGTTCGGTGAGGGTGGCCTGCGACCGGACGCCGATGAACGAGTGCCGGGACCAGGCCGCGCCGGGCGCGGCGGACTCCAGCAGGAAGCTGCCCGGACGCCCGTCGGCCAGGGTCCGATAGATGCTCAGCGGAGTGTGGTCGTCGGCCAGCAGCCGCATCGTGACCGGGATGACCCGATGCTCGGCGGTCAGGCGGAGGAACTCCTCCCGCGAGGGGGTGACGACTCCGAGGGCACGCATCAGCGGTCCTCCTCGTCCTCGCCGTCGGCCGTGATCTCGCCGTCGGCCCAGATCTCGCCGTCGGTGAAGCATGTCGCCGCTCCGGTGTGGCAGGCCGGACCGACCTGGTCGACCTCGAGGAGCAGGGCGTCGCCGTCGCAGTCGAGGCGGAGCCGTCGCACCTGCTGGGTGTTCCCCGAGGTCGCGCCCTTGCGCCACAGCTCCCGGCGGGAGCGGGACCAGTACGTCGCCTGACCGGTCCGCAGGGTGGCGGCGAGGGCGGTCTCGTCCATCCACGCCAGCATCAGGACCTCCCCGGTGGCGGCCTCCTGGGCGATGGCCGGGATGAGCCCGTCGGCGGTGAGGCACAGCCGCGAGCGCAGCGCCTCGGGAAGCTCGGTGTCGTTCATCGGAGGTCCTGTGGGGTCGTGTCGGTGCGGTCTCGGCATCTCAGGGTTCGGTACAGGGTCAGCGCACGATGTGCCCGGCGGAGCGCATCGCGTCCTTCACGCGGGCGATCATATCCGTCGGCCCGAAGTGGAAGACGGAGGCCGCCAGCACCGCGTCGGCCCCGGCGTCGACCGCTTCGGGGAAGTGCTGCACCCGCCCGGCGCCGCCGGAGGCGATGAGCGGGACACGGGTCACGGCCCGGACGGCGCGGATCATCTCCAGGTCGAAGCCGGCCTGCGTGCCGTCGGCGTCGATGGAGTTCAGGAGGATCTCGCCGACGCCCCGCTCGGCGGCCTCACGGCACCAGCCCAGGGCGTCGACGCCGGTGCCGCGTCGGCCGCCGTGGGTGGTGACCTCGAATCCGGAGGCGCACCCCGGGTCATCGGTGCGGCGGGCGTCCAGCGAGAGGACCAGCACCTGGGACCCGAAGCGTGAGGTGATCTCGTCGATCAGCTCCGGGCGCGCCGCCGCCGCCGTGTTGACCGAAGCCTTGTCGGCGCCGCAGCGCAGCAGTCGGGCGACGTCCTCGACGGTCCGTACTCCCCCGCCGACGGTCAGCGGGATGAAGACCTCCTCGGCGGTGCGTGTGACCATCTCGAAGGTGGTCTCCCGGTCGGAGGATGAGGCGGTGACGTCGAGGAAGGTGAGTTCGTCGGCGCCGACCTCGTTGTAGCGTCGCGCCAGCTCCACCGGATCCCCGGCGTCGCGGAGGTTCTCGAAGTTGACCCCCTTGACCACGCGGCCGGCGTCGATGTCGAGGCAGGGGATGACGCGGACCGCCAGGGTGCTCGCTGCAGACATCCGGTGCCCCTCAGATCCGGCAGGCGTGGATCGACGAGACGAGGATGGCCCGAGCCCCGAGCTCATAGAGGTCGTCCATGAGCCGGTTGGTGTCCTCGGCCCTGATCATCGAACGCACTGCGACCCAGCCCTCGTCGGCCAGCGGGGAGATCGTCGGCGACTCCAGTCCCGGTGTGAGCTCGGAGACCTGGTCGATCAGGTGCTTGGGGATGTCGTAGTCGAGCATCAGGTACTGCCGTGCGACGAGCACCCCCTCCAGGCGCCGCATGATGCGGCTGATCCCTTCGGGGCGTTCGCCGCGGCGGGAGATGATGATCGCCTCGGAACGCATGATCGGTTCTCCGAAGGTCTCCATACCGGCCGCCTTGAGGGTGTTGCCGGTCTCCACGACGTCGGCGATGGCGTCGGCGACCCCCAGCCGCACCGCGGACTCCACGGCGCCGTCGAGGTGGACCACTTCGACGTCGTCGAGCCGCTGATCCTCGAGCCATCGGGTCAGCAGACCGTCGTAGCTGGTGGCCACCCGACGGCCGACCAGCTGCTCGGCCGCGGAGAAGCGTCCGGCCGGTGCGGCCAGACGGAAGGTCGCGCCGCCGAAGCCCAGGCCCATGACCTCTTCCGCCCCGTGGTCCACCCTCGCGTCCTGGAACAGGTCCCGGCCGGTGATCCCCAGGTCCAGGGTGCCCGATCCGACGTAGACGGCGACGTCGCGGGGACGGAGATAGAAGAACTCGACGCCGTTCGCCTCGTCGAGCATGACCAGCTCACGACGATCACGGCGCTGGACGTATCCGGCCTCGGTGAGCATGGCCATCGAAGCCTCGGACAGGGCGCCCTTGTTCGGGACGGCGACGCGCAGCATAGGGGGTGCTCCTCGGTGAGGGACGGGACGTGACGGATGCCGGGGGTGCGGACTCAGAGATGTCGGTAGACGTCCTCGGGGGCGATGCCGACGGCCAGCATCATCACCTGCACGTGGTAGAGCAGCTGGGAGATCTCCTCCGCGGCCGCCTCCTCGGACTCATACTCCGCGGCCATCCACACCTCGGCCGCCTCTTCGACGACCTTCTTGCCGATCTGATGGACGCCGGCGTCCAGTGCGGCGACGGTCCCCGAGCCCTCGGGGCGCGAGGCGGCCTTCTCGGCGAGTTCGGCGTAGAGCTGGTCGAAGGTCTTCACCCCACCAGAGTATGCCCTCGGTCCGGGAGGGCACGATTCGACGACGGCGTCCGGAGGGGTCACCGCAGGCGGGCGATCTCCGCGGCCGCGGCCACCGCCGCATGGGCGGCCTCGAAGCCCTTGTCCTCCCGGGACCCCTCCAGGCCGGCACGGTCGAGGGCCTGCTGCTCGTCGTCGCAGGTCAGCACCCCGAATCCGACGGGCACCCCTGTGGTGACGGCCACCTGGGTGAGTCCCTCCGCAGCCGCTCGGCAGACATAGTCGAAGTGGGGCGTGCCCCCGCGGACGACGACGCCGAGTGCGACGACGACGTCGTGCTCCTCGGCTGCGTGCCGCGCCAGCACGGGCAGCTCGAAGCTGCCGGGGGCGTCGATCAGGGTGAGCTCTGCGACGCCGACCTGGTCGAGCAGGCGGCGGGCTCCGGCGAGCAGCCCCTCGCGGACGCGGGCGTGCCAGCGTCCGGCGACCACTGCCACCCGCAGGCCTCGGGCGGCCTCGCGCAGCGCCCGGAGCTCTTCGTCGTCGATCGTCGGGGTTCCGGTGGCGCTCATCGTGTCTCTCCCTGTTCGTCCTCGGTGGGCAGGTGGTCGGTGCACAGATCGTCGGTGGGCAGGTGGTCCGTGGGCAGGTCCTCGGGCGGGACGTCGTCGACGGGGACTGTTCGGACGGAGGAGTCCTCGTCGAGGTCCCCCCGGTGGTCCAACATATGACGCATCCGGTCCCGCTTGGTGCGCAGATAGCGTCGGTTCTCCTCGTGGACGACGCCGTCGGAGGGCACCTGGGTGACGTCGAGTCCGGCCCGGCGCAGCGCCTCGACCTTCTCCGGGTTGTTCGTCAGAAGTCGGAGCCTGGTGATGCCCCGGCGACGCAGCACGGCCGCGGCCCCGGCGTAGTCGCGCAGCTCAGCGGCGAGCCCGAGCATCTCGTTGGCCTCGACGGTGTCGGCGCCGTCCTCCTGGAGCCTGTAGGCACGCAGCTTGTTCACCAGCCCGATCCCCCGGCCTTCATGTCCGCGCAGGTAGAGCAGGTGGCCGCCGTCGCGGTGCAGGGTCTGCAGCGCCGAGTCGAGCTGTGTGCCGCAGTCGCAGCGGTGCGAGCCCAGGACGTCGCCGGTCAGGCACTCCGAGTGCAGTCGGACCAGGGGTCCGTCGCGTCGGGCCTCGGCCTGCACACCGGGAGCGGTCAGCAGCAGGTGCTCGTGCCCGGTGGTGTGCTCGGTCCAGGCCTGGGCCACGAACGTCCCGTAGTCGGTGGGCAGGGTCACCTCCGGTCCCCCGGTGACCGGAGGGGCCTCGGATGCGCCGTCGGACACGCCGCTCGGCTCCGCACCTCCGCGGTGGGCGATGAGGTCCGCGATGGAGATGAGCGCGAGTCCGTGGGTGTCGGCGAACCTGCGCAGGGCCGGCAGGCGCATCATGGCGCCGTCGTCGTGGACCAGTTCTGCGATCACCCCGACCTCGGGGGCTCCGGCCAGTCGGCACAGGTCGATCGCGGCCTCGGTGTGGCCCGGGCGGCCCAGCACGCCGTGCGGGTCGGCGATGAGCGGGAGCA
This sequence comes from Nesterenkonia marinintestina, assembly GCF_025420485.1. Classification (GTDB taxonomy): domain Bacteria; phylum Actinomycetota; class Actinomycetes; order Actinomycetales; family Micrococcaceae; genus Nesterenkonia; species Nesterenkonia marinintestina. The sequence goes on from NZ_JAOEFD010000001.1 coordinate 302,060, forward strand.
TGTGGCCGGGGCGGGTGAGGTCCTCGGCCGCGGCGGCGTCGGAGGCGATCAGGCGGGCTGTGGTCGCCCGGTCCGCCGCGCTGATGCCGGTGCTCACTCCGGCGGCGGCGTCGCAGGTCACCGTGTAGGCGGTGCCCTTCGGATCCTGGTTCCGGACCACCATCGGTGGCAGGTCGAGATGTGCGGCCCGCGACGGCGTCATCGGCACGCAGACCACGCCGGAGGTGTGACGCACGGTGAACCCCATGAGCTCCTCGGTGGCCGAGGAGGCGGGGAAGACGAGGTCTCCCTCGTTCTCGCGGTCGGCGTCGTCGACCACCACCACGGGGCGCCCCGCGGTCAGCTGGGCGACGGCGTCGGCGATCGGATCCAGCGTCGGCTCGGGTGCCGGGTCCAGCATCGGATCCGACGGGCCGGTGTCACCTGCGGTCTCGGTGACGGGGGCGGCTGCGGCTCCGACCCTCTCCTCGGCCTCGACCATCCGACGGGCGTACTTGGCGAGGATGTCATACTCCACGTTCACCTCGTCGCCGAGTCCGAGCCCGCCCAGGGTGGTCTCCCGCAGCGTGGTGGGGATGAGCCCGACCTCGAACCACGGGGTGCCGTCCACGCCCACGGCCGTCACGGTCAGGGACACCCCGTCGACGGCCACCGAGCCCTTCTCGACCACGGGAGGAAGCGGGGTCCCGTCCTCTCCGGAGAGGGCGAACCGATGACGTCCCTCGGCGGTGTCACGGTCGACGAGCCGGGCGCGACGATCGACGTGGCCCTGGACGATGTGACCGTCCAGCCGCGCCCCGGCGGGGAGGCACCGCTCCAGGTTGACGCGGTGCCCCGGGGCCAGACCGCCCATCGTGGTGCGCCGGAGGGTCTCGTCGATGAGGTCCACCGCGATCTCGTCGCCGTCGATCTCCGTGGCCGAGACGCACACCCCGTTCACGGCGACGGATCCGCCCGGGGTGAGGCCGTCGGTGTGGCCGGGGGCGGCGAACCGCAGACGGACGACGCCGCGTGCGGGGTCCTCGCTGCGCTCGAGCACGGTCCCGAGGCCGGTGACGATTCCTGTGAACATGGGGTCAGTCGCTCCTGTCGGTCTGGTCGCAGGGTGTCGACGGTGACTCGGGCGTCGGCGCCAGGTGGGTGCAGACGTCCTGGTCGAGCAGCCGCACCGGGCCGGATTCCGCCGGGTCCAGGCGGAACCGCGGCGCATCGTCCAGGGTGCCGACGCCGAGGTCCCCGACGCTGGAGGGTCCGGCCCCCAGCAGCAGGGGAGCCTGGTAGACGAAGACCTCGTCGACGAGGTCGGCCGCGAAGAAGGACCCCATCACCCGGGCGCCGCCCTCGACGAGGAGATGGCGGACCGGTCGGCCCCGGTGATCGGTCTCGGCGAGCATCCGAAGAGCCTCGGAGGGATCGCGGGTGGCCAGATGGCGCCACCCCTCCCCCTCGGGCCGATCCTGACGCAGGCGCGCGGCGGCCGGAACCCCGCGCAGCCCCATCACGCACCGCAGGGGCTGCCTGTCGCTGGGCCGGCCGTCCGGCCCGCGGGCGGTCAGCCGGGGGTCGTCGACGCGGACGGTCTCGGTGCCCACGAGTATCGCGTCGATGCGTTCCCGGATCATGTGGGTGTGGCGACGCGAGGCCGGTGAGGTGATCCACATGCTGGTCCCGTCGGCGGCGGCGATCCGTCCGTCGAGGGTCTGCGCCAGGTGCACGGTCACGAAGGGACGGTCCTCGTGCTGGGCCCGGCGCCACCGATGGTTCAGATCTCGGCATCGGTCCTCGAGGACACCGGAGTCGACTCCGACGCCGGCCTCGGCGAGGAGCCGGCCTCCTCCCCCGGCCCGCCGGGTCGGATCGGTGTCGCCGTAGACGACGCGCCCGACCCCCGCCTCAAGGATCGCCTCGGTGCACGGGGGCTGCCGTCCGTGGTGCCGGCAGGGCTCCAGGGTGGAGTAGAGCACCGCGTCGGCGAGGTCCGCCTCGGCGAGGTCGGTCCCTGCGTGCTCGCCCGCAGCCTGCGACGCGGCGAAGGTCTCCAGGGCCTGCCGCTCAGCATGCAGGCTGCCGGCCCCTCGGTGGTGCCCGACCGCCAGCACGCGGTCACCGAGCGCCAGCACGGCGCCCACCAGCGGATTCGACCCGCGGTGCCCAGCCGCGGCGGCCTCCAGCGCCGCCTCCATGTGGGTCTCGTCCGCCCGGATGAGACCGGAACGGCTGTGACGGTCCGCCGTCATCCTCGCTCCCCTCCCTCGTCGGCGGGGTGGATGCGCGGGTCCAGATGCAGGGTCTCCACCTGCGGCTTGGCCCGCACGTGCGCCGACCACCAGACGAAGAATCCGACGAGGGTGAAGACCCCGTAGAAGAGGTACATGAACGCCGAGGCGTAGTATCCGGCCGACCACAGCAGGGGCACCCCGACGATGTCGACGGCGACCCAGATGAGCCAGAACTCCACCCACCCGCGCGCCATCCCGTAGGTCGCCAGGAGGGATCCCACGAACGTCCAGGCGTCGGCCCAGACCGGCTCCCAGCTGCCGAGGGCGCGGAACAGCGGGGTGAGTGCGAGGGTGCCGAGTATGAGACCGGCCGCCAGGCCGATCCGTGCCCGCGCCCCGGCCCACTGCGGGGTGATGGCGCCGGCGTCGTGCCCGTCCGCCTCGGCACGGCTCCGGTGCCAGCGCACCCAGCCGTAGACGGATACCGCGAGGAACATGATCTGACGTCCGGCCTGACCGAGGAGAGCGGGGTTCTCGTCGACGCCGAGGAAGGATCCGAGGAAGACGGTCAGCAGGATGAGGTTTCCGATGATCCCCACGGGCCAGGCCCAGACGCGTCGGAGCATCCCTCCCAGCGCGCAGGCGAGTCCGAACGCGTTGCCGATCACCTCACGGAGCAGCAGCGCTCCCCCGGCGACCGGGATCTCAGCCTCGAGCAGCCACTGGAGCACATCCATGCCGGCACCTGGTCCTCTCGGCCGCCGTCGGGCCCTCGTCCGTGTCATCGGACTCCGGGGGCGGACGACGAGGGCTCGGCAGAGCCTCGGACGCGGTGCGTCGCGGCGTGGACCGCGCGGTGAGGCGGGACCCGACGCCGCAGACTCGTGCTGCCTCCCATCCAGACTGTGACTGTCGGTACCGGAGTTCCACCGGTTCGGCCGCCGTCTGTCCCCACTCGGAGGTGACTGCGGGTCGCGGACTGTTACCGCCGGTTCGGACTTTCACCGACCCCGGAGCACGATGCGTGTCGCAGACAAGTGTGCCACACCTGCCCGATGTGGGCGGAGACGACTGCGGGGCCGGCACCCGTAGGTGCCGGCCCCGCAGTCCCGTCGTACTGAGCGGATGACGAGATTCGAACTCGCGACCCTCACCATGGCAAGGTGATGCTCTAGCCAGCTGAGCTACATCCGCATCGGAACGGCCCGTCACGGACCTCTTCCGAGTGCGCGATACTGGGATCGAACCAGTGACCTCTTCCGTGTCAGGGAAGCGCGCTACCGCTGCGCCAATCGCGCCTATTCTGCTGTCCGTCACGGGCGGGCCCGCTCCGGTCCTGCGAGGTGGGGACGGGAATCGAACCCGCGTATACGGCTTTGCAGGCCGCTGCCTCGCCACTCGGCCACCCCACCGTATCCGTGATCGGAGGATTCCCGCCGCTCGAGCAGGTCCCCCACACAACGGGGACCGCCGAGGTGAGGCGGTCCCGATGCGAGCGGATGACGAGATTCGAACTCGCGACCCTCACCATGGCAAGGTGATGCTCTAGCCAGCTGAGCTACATCCGCATCCGTCGTCTGCGATCCTCGGCGGCCCGAAGGCGGGCCCGTCTCTCGCTCCGACGAACAGTCACTCTAGCCCAGGCTCTGCAGACACGTCCAATCGACACGGAGCCCGCGCGCCGGAGGCGGACGAGCGCCCACAGGGGCGGCATGACACACTGAATCCCGCCATGACACAGCCCTCCCTCGCCCACGCCACCGCCTACGGGCGCATGTACTCCCGCTCGACGGCCTCCGCCCCCGAGGTCCCCTCGATCACCACGATCATCGGCCAGGAGGCCAAGGACCTGACCGGGTGGGCGGGGCACCTGGCGGCCTCGGAGCTCGCCGCCGACCGGCGGCTCTCGGGTGCGGTGGGCTCGGCCTCCCGGCTGCGGTCGCTGGCCCGTGACGCCTCCGATGCGGCCGCGCGCTTCCGGGACGCGGCGGCGGCGCGGGGCGACAGGGTCCACCACTATGCCGAGCAGGTCGCCCGGCGTGCCCTCGGCGAGCCGCACGAGGCCGAGTCGTCGCGGGCGCTGCTGGCCGAGCGTGGTGAGGATCGGTACGCGGACCGCTTCGACGAGTGGTGGGAGCTCTACGACGTGCGACCTCTGGCCGCCGAGGTCACGGTGTGGAACCACACCCTCGGATACGCGGGGACCCTGGACCTCGTCGCCGAGATCGGCGGACGCCGCTGCCTGATCGACTTCAAGACCAAGGGCCTGGACCGCTCGGGGCGCGCCAAGGCGCTGAGCGACTCGGTCGTCATGCAGCTGGTGGCGGGGCTGAAGGCCGAAGAGTCGCTGCACGACGCCGAGGCGGGCGTCTGGGAGCCGTGGGAGCACGGGCGGGACGCCGTCCTGCTGGCGGTGGCGATATCCGAGGCCGAGACGGTGCCGGTCCAGGCCGTCCCCGAGGTGCTGCCCCGTCACTGGCACAAGTTCTGGGCGCTGCGGCAGGTCTGGGAGCACACCCGCGGTGCGGCCGAGGCGGGCCGGGCACTTCGTCCGATTCCGCCTCCTCCGGTCCCCAGACCGTCTGCGACCGAGACGGCGGGGTCGGATGCGGCCCCCGCCGCTGGTTAGGATCGGAGCCATGACCGTGCTCAACATCCGGACCGTGGGAGACCCCGTCCTGCGCACCCCCTGCCGTCCGGCGTCCGGAACGCCGAGCGTGACCGATGAGGGCCTGCGGCGACTGGTGGCCGACATGTACGAGACCATGGACGCCGCCGGTGGCATCGGCCTGGCCGCGAACCAGGTCGGGGCCGAGGTCCGGGTGTTCACCTTCGACGCCGCCGGGCGCCGCGGGGACGTGGTGGACCCCCACCTGGAGCTCCTCGCCCCCTCCGGCCCGGTCCCCCGCGATCCCGAGGACGGCCCCGCCCAGGGCGAGAACCTCCTGCAGGAGGGATGCCTCTCGGTCGCCTCCATCCACGGCCCGGTCGACCGGGCCCTTCGGGTGCGGCTGACCGGCACCAGCGCCGCAGGTGACCCGGTGGACATCACCGCCGACGGGCTGCTGGCGGCCTGCTTCCAGCACGAGGTCGACCACCTCGACGGCCGGCTGTTCGTCGACCGACTCCGCGGGGAGCATCGCCGGGAGGCGATGCGCACTCTGCGGGCGCGGGACTACGAGTCCGCCCAGGAGCAGATGCGCTCGGCGCGCACCGCCGCGAAGGGCGGCTCCGGCAGCTCCTTCTTCGCCACCTGACCACCACGTCCGCCGACGCTGATCCCGACACCGACCCAGGAGCCTCGTGCAGCACTTCACCGCCGAGACACTCGCCGCCGCCGTGTCGGCCGCGCCGACCGGAGTCGACGGTCGGGACCCCCGGCTGTCCGGACGTCCCCTCGTATTCGCCGGAACACCGGCTGTCGCGGCGACGGCGCTGCGCCGGCTGCACGCCGCCGGGGCCGAGTTCGCCGCCGTGCTCACCCGCCCCGATGCGCCGGTCGGCCGCCGTCGTCGGCTCACCCCCTCTCACGTGGCCCAGGCCGCTGAGGAGCTCGGCCTCCCCGTGCTGCGCGCCGAGCGGGTCGACCGGCAGGTCACCGGACAGCTCGCACGGACCGGCGCCGAGCTCGGCGTCGTCGTCGCCTACGGCGCCCTGCTGGATCAGCAGGCTCTGGAGGCATTGCCGAAGGGCTGGGTGAACCTGCACTTCTCCGCGCTGCCGGCCCACCGCGGAGCCGCCCCCGTCCAACACACGATCCTGGCCGGCGACAGCGTCACCGCCGCGACCGTCTTCCAGCTGGACGCCGGGATGGACACCGGGCCGATCCATGGGGTCTGCGAGCACCGGCTCGATCCGTCGACCTCGGCCGGCCAGCTGCTCGAGGAGCTGACAGACTCGGGCACCGACCTGCTCCGGGTGCTCCTGCCTGACCTGTTGGACGGCTCGTCCTCTCCGCAGCCCCAGCAGGGGACACCCAGCTACGCCGGAAAGCTGGGGCGCGCCGACGCATACGTCGATCCCGCCGGGGACGCCTCGGAGGTGGTCCGCCGCGCCAACGCCACGATTCCGGAGCCGGGGGCGTGGACGCTGCACGACGGACGTCGGATCAAGCTCGGCCCGCTGCGCCGCTTCGACGGATCGATCCCCTCCGCCGCACCGGGAGCAGTCATGCGTGTCGGTGCAGACGGTGATGGCCAAACTCCGAGCACCGTGATGATGACAGGTTCCGGCGACGCTGTGGTGCTGAGTGCCGTGCAGCCGGAGGGCAGGAGGATGATGGAGGCCGAGGCCTGGCTCCGCGGCCAGCAGACCACGGTCGTCCTCGGGACCGGGCACGGGAGCACCGATGAGTGAGCGGACAGGGTCCTCGGCCGGCCGAGACCGCCGCAGCGCGAAGGGTCGTCAGCGCCACAGAGGCGCCTCCGGTCCGAAGCGGCACAGCCGCAGCGCGCCCTCCCAGCGCGCCCGGCAGGCCGACCCCGCCCGGCTGACCGCATTCCGCGTGCTGCGCGCGGTCTCCCGCGACGACGCGTACGCCAATCTCGTCCTACCCGCTGAGATCCGCCGGGCTCGGCTGGATCGGCGCGACGCCGCCTTCGCGACGGAGCTGACCTACGGGGCGATCCGGGGTCAGGGCACCTACGACGCCGTCATCGCGTTCTGCATCGACCGTCGGCTGAAGGATCTGGACTTCCCCGTCCTGGACGCCCTGCGGCTGGGCGCCCATCAGCTGCTGGCCATGCGGGTCGAGGACCATGCGGCCGTCAGCGAGACGGTGGCCCTGGTCCGCGCCGAGATCGGGGCCGGACCGTCGGGCTTCGTCAACGCCGTGCTGCGGCGCATCGGCGAACACGACTGGGACGGCTGGGTCGACCGGCTGCTCGCCGAGTCCCCCGTCGACGCCGCCTCGGCCGACCACGCCCTGGCCCTGCGCCACGCCCATCCCCGCTGGGTGGTCCGAGCCATGCGCCAGGCGCTGCGGCAGAGCGGGCGCCTCGGCCCCGCCGACTCGACAGACGCCGCAGGCGGATCAGGCGGCTCAGGAGCTGAAGAGGAGCTGACGGCCCTGCTCGACGCCGACAACGCCTCTCCCGAAGTGCACCTGGTCGCCCTCCCGGGGCACGGGGAGGCGCACCTGCACGATGCGGAGCAGGCGGGTGCCGTGCGCTCCGGGCTGCTCGAGGGCGCCGCCCGCTTCCGCGGCGGGGACGTCGGACGACTCCCCGGCATCCGTGCGGGCGAGCTGCGCGTCCAGGACATCGGGTCCCAGTGGATCGCCCGCGCACTGGCCGGAGCCCTCACCCCGGAGTCGGTCGACCCGGACGTGGCCGGGGAGCGGTGGCTGGACCTGTGCGCCGGCCCCGGTGGGAAGGCCGCGCTGCTCGCCGCGCTGGCGGCGCAGCACGAGGCGCATCTCACGGCCAACGAACCGGCCGAGCACCGGGCCGAGCTGGTGCGCACAGCCCTGAGCCCCGTCGAGGAGTCGGCCTACCGGATCAGGGTCGGCGACGGCCGGACCGTGGCCGAGGCGGTCGCCGGAGAGGACCTCTTCGACCGCATCCTGGTGGACGCCCCCTGCACGGGGCTGGGTGCCCTGCGCCGACGTCCCGAATCCCGGTGGCGGCGATCCCCGAAGGACCTCGGCGAGCTCGTCGCCCTGCAGGAGGAGCTGCTCGACGCCGCCGTCGACGTCCTCGCCCCCGGCGGCCTGCTGGCCTACGTCACCTGCTCGCCGCACCCGGCCGAGACGGTGGTCCAGGTCGAGGACATGCGACGCAGACATCCCGAGCTGCGTCTGCTCGACGCCCATGAGGCCATGGCCGCGGTCGCCGAGCCCGACGGCGCACAGCTGATGAGCACCGACCCCTCCGCCGGACCGACCGTGCAGCTGTGGCCCCACGTGCACGGCACCGACGCCATGTTCTTCGCCCTGTTCCACCGTCCGACACGACAGGAGTGACGATGACCCCGTCCCCGACACCACCCTCGACGCCACCCTCGACATCACCCTCTGCGGCCGCCCCCTGCATCCACCCGAGCATCCTCAGCGCCGACTTCGCAAACCTCGCCTCCGAACTGTCCCGCATCGACGGTGCGGATGCGGTCCACGTCGACGTCATGGACAACCACTTCGTCCCGAATCTGACCATCGGGCTGCCGGTGGTGCAGTCGCTCCGAGCAGCGACCGATCTGCCTATGGACGTCCACCTGATGATCGCCGACGCCGACGTCTGGGCTCCGCAGTACGCCGAGGTCGGATGCGAGTCGGTCACCTTCCACGTGGAGGCCGCGCAGGCCCCGATCCGCTTGGCCCGGACCCTGCGCTCCCACGGTTCCCGGGCGGCGATGGCGCTGAAGCCTGCGACCCCCGTCGAGCCCTACCTGGACATGCTCGGGGAGCTGGACATGCTCCTGCTGATGACGGTGGAGCCCGGTTTCGGCGGTCAGTCCTTCCTGGACGTCATCCTGCCGAAGATCCGTCGGGCCCGCCGAGCGATCGACGACGTCGGCGGGCATCTGGCTCTGCAGGTCGACGGCGGCGTCAGCGCCGAGACCATCGGACGGGCGGCTGAGGCCGGGGCCGACACGTTCGTCGCCGGGTCGGCGGTGTACTCCGCCGAGGATCCGGCTCAGGCGGTGGCCGCACTGCGGTCGCAGGCCGCCCGGGCACAGCATGGCGGCTGATCGGGCGTCCGGAGAGGGACCGGCGGTGCCCTCGACCTTCCCCTGAAGAGAGCACCGCCGGAGATGTGATGCCGCGGACCCGCCGCGCGGCCCCGCGCGGGCTAGCGGAAGCCGAAGCGCGGCTGCACCACGCGGGCCGGGTCCGCGCTGGCGGGGGTGAGCTCCTCGCGGCGCAGCTCCGAGATGGCCTCCTCGAAGTCCGAGAGCCCGTCGAACCCGCGGTAGACGGAGGCGAAGCGGAGGTAGGCGACGACGTCCAGTCGCCGGAGCGGCCCCAGGATCGCCAGTCCGACGTCGTTGGCGTCGATCTCAGCATTGCCCGAGGCGCGCACGGCCTCCTCCACCTCCTGGGCCAGGACGGCGAGGTCGTCGCTGGAGACCGGACGGCCCTGGCAGGCCTTGCGCACGCCGTTGATGACCTTGGACCGGTCGAAGGGCTCAGCCGCTCCGGAGCGCTTGATCACGTTCAGCGCCGTGGTCTCCATCGTGGTGAAGCGCTTGGCGCACTGCGGACACTGGCGGCGGCGGCGGATCCCCGAGCCGTCCTCGAGCGTGCGCGAATCGACGACGCGGGACGCGTCATGCCGACAGTAGGGGCAGAACATCGCGGCACCGCTCCTCTCGTCCTCACTCCGGGTGCGCTGTGCCTCGCACTGTGGAGCAGTCTACCCACTACATATGGGCCGCCCAAATGCCGACGGCACCACATCTTGCGGCGATGCCGTGCGGTCAGGACTCCAGACACCCGGGACCGAGCAGCACCTTGAGGTCGCCGTAGAGCGACGGCGAGGGCGTGACCTGGAAGTCCGTGCCCAGGCGCATCACCTCGATCCGGTCACCGTGGAGCAGCTTGAGGAACACATCGCTGGTGCCGCGATGGCGGCGCAGCGTCTCCCCCAGCTGTCGGACCAGGGGCTCGGCGGCCCGCTGCGACGGCACGGAGAGGACGACGGGGCCGCCGACGCCCTCGGCGTCGAGTTCGGGGACGGTCATCTCCTGGGCCGAGACGGACACCGCACCGTCGTCGCGGCGCTGCAGCCGGCCCCTGACCGCGACCACCAGGTCCTCCGCGAGGATCGTGGAGATCGGCTGGTAGGTCTTGCCGAAGAACATGACCTCGATCGTGCCGCCCATGTCCTCGATCTCGGCCTTGGCGTAGGGGTTGCCCGAGGACTTCGCGATGCGCCGCTCCAGTGAGGAGATCATCCCGCAGATGGTGACCACGGCACCGTCGGCGGGACCGTCCTCTCCGAGCAGCGAGGAGACCGACCGGTCCGCGTGCTGGGCCAGGACCCGCTCCAGGCCCTGGAGCGGGTGGTCGGAGACGTAGAGTCCGAGCATCTCCCGTTCGAAGGTCAGTCTGTCCTTCTTCTCCCACTCAGGAAGGTCGGGGACCGCGACCCCGTCGATGTCGCCGAGGTCCTCCTCCCCGGAGCCCAGGGCGCCGAAGATGTCGGTCTCGTACTGCATCGACTGCTTCTTGGCGCTGATGGCCTGGTCGATCGCCGTCTCGTGCACCGACACCAGGGCACGGCGGGTGTGGCCGAGCTCGTCGAAGGCGCCGGCCTTGATCATCGACTCCACGGTGCGCTTGTTGCACACGTGCAGCGGCACCTTCTTGAGGAAGTCTGAGAACGTCTCGTACGCACCCTTCTCCTCGCGGGCCTCCACCATGCCCGCCACGACGTTGGATCCGACGTTGCGCACGGCACCCATGCCGAAGCGGATCCGATCGTCGCCGACCGGCGTGAACGTCAGCGCCGACTCGTTGACGCTGGGCGCCGAGACCTCGATCCCCATGCGTCGGCATTCGTTGAGGTAGAGGGCCAGCTTGTCCCGGTCACCGCCGACCGAGGTCAGCAGAGCGGCCATGTACTCCGCCGGATAGTTGGCCTTCAGATAGGCGGTCCAGTAGGCGACGAGGCCGTACGCCGCCGAGTGGGCCTTGTTGAAGGCGTAGTCGGAGAACGGCAGGAGGATGTCCCAGAGAGCGGTGACCGCGCCCTCCGAGTATCCGTGGTCGAGCATGCCGCGGTGGAACCCCACGTACTGCTTGTCCAGCTCGGACTTCTTCTTCTTGCCCATCGCGCGACGCAGGATGTCCGCCTGTCCGAGCGAATAGCCGGCCACCTTCTGGGCGATGGCCATCACCTGCTCCTGATACACGATGAGCCCGAAGGTCGTGCCGAGGATCTCGGAGAGCGGTTCGGCCAGCTCCGGGTGGATCGGGGTGATCTCCTGCTGGCCGTTCTTGCGCAGCGCGTAGTTGGTGTGTGAGTTCGCACCCATCGGTCCGGGACGGTACAGGGCGATGGTCGCGGAGATGTCCTCGAAGTTGTCCGGACGCATCAGCCGCAGCAGCGAACGCATGGGACCGCCGTCGAGCTGGAAGACCCCGAGGGTGTCTCCCCGGGCGAGCAGGTCGTAGGAGGGACGGTCCTCCAGATGCAGGGTCTCCAGGTCGAGCTCGATGTCGCGGTTGGCCCTCACGTTCTCCAGCGCGTCGGAGATGATGGTCAGGTTCCTCAGACCGAGGAAGTCCATCTTGATCAGGCCGAGGTTCTCGCAGATCGGGTAGTCGAACTGGGTGATGATCGCCCCGTCCTGCTCCCGCTTCATGATCGGAATGATGTCGATCAGCGGGTCCGAGGACATGATGACGCCCGCGGCGTGGACGCCCCACTGACGCTTCAGTCCCTCCAGACCGGTGGCGAGGTCGAAGACCTCCCGCAGCCGGGGGTCCGACTCCAGCAGCTCGCGCATCTCCCCGGCCTCGGCGTAGCGCGAGGACTGTGAGTCGTGGATGTCGGGCAGCGGCATGGGCTTGCCCATGGCGTCGGGCGGCATGGCCTTGGTCAGCCGCTCACCGGTGGAGAAGGGCTCGCCGAGCACGCGGGAGGCGTCCTTCAGCGCACTCTTGGACTTGATCGTGCCGTAGGTGACGATCATCGCGACCCGCTCGTCCCCGTACTTCTCGACCACGTAGTCGATGACCTCGGAGCGGCGCCGATCGTCGAAGTCGACGTCGAAGTCGGGCATCGAGACGCGGTCCGGGTTGAGGAACCGCTCGAAGTAGAGTCCGTGCTCCAGGGGGTTGAGATCGGTGATGCGCATGGCGTACGCGACCATGGACCCGGCTCCCGAACCTCGGCCCGGTCCGACCCGGATCCCGTTCTCCTTGGCCCAGTTGATGAAGTCGGCGACGACGAGGAAGTACCCGGGGAACCCCATCTGGGTGATGATCCCGATCTCGTACTGGGCCTGGTCCCTGACGTCCGAGGGCACCCCGGCGGGGAACCGGTACTCCAATCCCCGCTCGACCTCCCGGACGAACCAGGACTCCTCGGTCTCACCCTCGGGCACCGGGAAGCGCGGCATGTACGAGGCGGACTCGTCGAACTCCACCTGGCAGCGCTCGGCGATGGCCAGCGTGTTGTCGCAGGCCTCCGGGAAGTCGCGGAACAGCTCACGCATCTCCGCCGGGGAGCGCAGGTAGAAGGTGTCGGCGTCGAACTTGAACCGGTTGGGGTCGTCCAGCGTGGAGTTCGACTGCAGGCAGAGCAGGGCCCCGTGGGACCTGTGGTCGTCCCGGTGGGTGTAGTGCAGATCGTTGGTGGCCACCAGCGGCAGGTTGAGGTCCTTGGCGAGTCGCAGCAGATCGCCCCTGACCTTCCGTTCGATCTCGAGCCCGTGGTCCATGAGCTCGCAGTAGAAGTTGCCGCGGCCGAAGATGTCCTCGAACTCGCCGGCGGCCCGCTTGGCCTCCTCGTACTGCCCCAGGTGCAGTCGGGTCTGGATCTCGCCGGAGGGGCACCCGGTGGTGGCGATGAGGCCCCGGCCGTAGTGCTGCAGCAGCTCGCGGTCCATCCGGGGCTTGTAGAAGAACCCTTCTGTCGAGGCCAGGGACCCGAGGCGGAAGAGGTTGTGCATCCCGGCGGTGTTCTCCGCCCACATGGTCATATGGGTGTAGGCACCGGCTCCGGCGACGTCCTTCTCCCCGGTCTGGCCCTCCCCCCATTTCACGCGTCGCCGTTCGGAGCGGTGGGTCCCCGGGGTCAGATAGGCCTCGAGCCCGATGATCGGCTTGACGTCGTAGTTCTGGGCGGTCTTCCAGAACTCGTAGGCCCCGAAGAGGAACCCGTGGTCCGTGGTCGCGACCGCCGGCATCCCCAGCCGCTGCGTCTCCGCGAAGAGCTCGTCGATCTTCGCGGCGCCGTCGAGCATGGAGTACTCGGTGTGGTTGTGCAGGTGGACGAAGTCTCCGGAGGTGCTGGCCATGGTCATCCGTCCTCCAGGATCGAGAGGGCGCCGGAGAGGTCCGGCGGGAGGTCTGAGGCGAAGGTCACCCGGTCCCCGGTGCCCGGATGGTCGATGCTCAGCTCGGCGGCGTGGAGCCACTGCCTGGTGAGTCCGAGCTCAGAGGCGAGGTGGGGGTCCGCGCCGTAGGTCAGGTCGCCGGCGCAGGGGTGGCCCATGGCCGAGAAGTGGACTCGGATCTGGTGGGTGCGGCCCGTCTCGAGTCGGACGTCCATCAGCGAGGCCCGGCCGTAGGCCTCCAGCAGGCGATAGTGGGTCCGGGCATCCCTCCCCGATTCGACGACGGCGAAGCGCCAGTCGTGGCCCGGGTGACGTCCGATGGGCGCGTCCACGGTCCCGTCGACGGGATCCGGCAGCCCCTGGACCAGGGCCCGATAGGTCTTGGTCGGCGTCCGATCGCGGAAGGCGTCCTTGAGCAGGGAGTAGGCACGCTCCGTCTTGGCCACCACCATGACCCCGGAGGTCCCGACGTCGAGGCGGTGGACGATCCCTCGGCGCTCCTGGGCGCCCGAGGTGGCGATCTCGACCCCGGCGCCCAGCAGACCCCCGACCACCGTCGGCCCGGTCCAGCCCGGCGAAGGGTGGGCGGCCACGCCCACCGGCTTGTCGACCACGACGACGTCGCGGTCCTGGTGCAGGATGTGCAGTCCCTCCACGATCTCGACCTTCACCTCCAGGGGGTCTGTGCGGGTCGGCCGCTCCGCGAGGAGGACCTCACCGGCGCCGAGCTTCTCCGACTTCTTCACCGTCCGTCCCGGGGACGGGCCGCCGCCGGCCGCGGCCTCCCGACGGACCAGCCCCTCTTCGAGGCGGGTCGCCGCTTCGGTCCGGGAGACCCCCAGCGCCTGGGCCAGAACTGCGTCGGCGCGGCGACCGTCGGCGGCCTCCGCGACGACGATCCGGCACAACTCGGAGCTCATCGAAGCTCCTCCTGCTCCCGGTCCTCCTGCTCGTGCCCCTCCGGGTCGTCGTGGGACGACTCGGAGCTGGTGACGCGGGTGCCGTCCAGATGCAGCCCGATGAGCATCAGCAGGCAGATCACGATCATGGAGCAGACGATGAACGAATCGGCCACGTTGAAGATCGCGAAGCGAGGTACGGCGATGAAGTCCACGACCTCGCCCAGACCGAATCCCGGCGGCCTGAAGAGCCGGTCGGTCAGGTTGCCGCACACTCCTCCCACGAGGCCGCCGAGGGCGGCCGCCCAGCGCCAGGAGCCGCCCAGGTGCCGAGCCCTCCACACGACGTAGGCCAGGACCACGACCATGATCACCGTGAACAGCCAGGTGTGGTCGGTGCCCATGGAGAACGCCGCACCCGGATTCAGGTGGTACTGCCAGTAGAGGACCGGTGGCAGCACGTCGATGCGTTCGCCCAGGGCCATCGTGGACACGACCCAGGTCTTGGTCGCCTGGTCGAGCACCCAGGCGAACAGGGCGATGAGCGCGGCCGCGGTGACGGCGGTGCGGCGCGACGGGCTGCGCCGGACCGGATGCTCCGTGTGGCTGCTCACAGACTGATCACTGCTGACCCTCGGCCGCCTCACGGTCGATCGGCCCACGGCTGGTCAGCTCCTGCAGCTGGCCCTCGATGTAGTCCTTCAGGCGTGCGCGGTAGTCGCGCTCGAAGGCGGTGAGCTCGCTGACCCGTCCTTCGAGCTCCGCCTTGTCCCGCTCCAGGTCGGACAGCGTGCGGAACGCCGTCTCCTCGGCCTCCTCCCGGACCGAGGCCGAGTGCTCCTCGGCGGCGGTGACGATCTCCTCGCGGCGCCGCTCGCCCTCGGCGACGGCCGCATCGCGGGTCTCCTCGCCCTCGGCGATGGCCGCGGCGCGCTTCTCCTCGCCCTCGGCGATGTACGCGTCCCGGGTCTGCTCGCCCTCGGCGACGTACTGGTCGTGGAGACGCTGGGCCATGGCGAGCACGCCTGCGGCGCTGGCGCCGGCGGCCTCGTGGGCGGAGGTCTGAGCCTCGGGCCCCGCATCGGACTCCGTCTCGGACTCCGGCTCGGCGGGCCTCACCTGTGCCGGACGGGTGCCCGGAGCGTACTCGGGCTCGTCCTGTGCGGCCACGTCCGCCGCGTCCTCGGTCCGGAGGGCCGCGTCGGGGTCGACCGCGACCTCAGCCTCGACCGGCTCGTCCGGGCCGACGGCGTCGTCCGCCTCGGGGAGGGCGTCGGTCTCGGGTCCGAGGTCGTGGGCGGAATCCTCGTCGGAGACGTCCGCGGCGACGACGTCGGACTCATGCTCCTCGTCGAATCCGGTGACCTCGGCGGAGCTGCCGGCGTAGCCGGAGAGGCCGGCGTCGTCGAGCTCCGCCGGCTCCACGTTGCGGGGATCGTCCTCGATCTGCTGTTCGAGGCGGCCGACCTGGTCCTTGAGCTCCTTGTTCTCCGCGATAAGGCGGGTCCACTCGTCGAAGATCTCGTCGAGGAAGTCGTCGACCTCGTCCTTGTCGTAGCCCGGACGGAACTTCGTCTCCGGGAACTCCTTGAACTTCACGTCCTCAGGGGTCAGAGCCATGGGTGTCACCTCGCAGGGATGCTGGGCGCCCACCGCTGCGGAAGCGGTCGCATCGCGACTCGGGCGGCGCCGATGGAGTCGAGTCGAGACCACCCTACCCCCTGCCGGTGACCTGCTCGAGCCGTGCCCGGTGCAGGACCCTGATCAGGCCAGTCCGGTCGCCACAGCCTTGAGGATCACCACTGCCATGAACACGATGAGGAAGCCCAGGTCGAGGGAGACCCCACCCAGGTTCAGCGGAGGTACGCGGCGGTTCAGCCACCGGATCGGCGGGTCCGTGACGGTGTACACGCCCATCGCCAGGGCCAGCGCCGGCCCCTGGGGACGCCAGTGGCGGGCGTACTGCTGGGTCATGTCGAATACGATGCGGATGACCAGGGCGAGCTGGTACAGCGTCAGCAGGAGGTAGACCGGCGCAGTGATCAGGTCCACGGGGTGATGTCTCTCCTCGTCAGGTGGATCGGCCGGGGCGGGCGACTCCCGGGGCTCAGCTCTGGTTGAAGACCTGGGCCGCGGCTCCGTGCTCGGCGGGGCTGCGCTCCTCGGCCAGCACCTCGACGTTCTTCGGGCTGAGCAGGAACACCTTGTTGGTGACCCGCTCGATGGATCCGCCCAGGCCGAAGACCAGTCCGGCGGAGAAGTCCACGAGCCGCTTGGCCTCGGACTCACCCATGTCGGTGACGTTCATGATCACGGGGATGGAGTCGCGGAACGCCTCACCGATGATCTTGGCGTCGTTGTAGGAGCGCGGGTGGACGGTGGTGATCTTTCGCATGGAGGAGCTCTCGTCGCGGGAGGAGGGGGCGCGCTTGATGGGCGTGACCGGAGCACGGTAGTCCGGGTCCACAGCCAGGTTGGAGCTGTTGAAGCCGCCGGACTCCGAGGCGCCGGCCTGCCCGCCGTCGAGGGCCACGACCTCTCCGGTGCGCCCTCGCGAGGCGCTCGTCCGTGCGGCGCCGGAGCTGCGGGCGACTGCGCCGGTGCTCTGCGGGGACGCGGAGCGCGCAGGCTCGGCGGAGGCGCTCCGGGGCGTCTCGGCCGAGGGACGCGCCGGGGCGCTGCGGCGCTCGTCGGAGGAGGAGAAGCGCTCCTGCTCGTAGTCGTCGCCGTCGGCCAGACCGAGGTAGATCATGGTCTTCTTGAATGCTCCGGCCATGGATGCGTCTCCTGGAAGTCTCAGTGGGGGCTCAGCTCGCCGTTCGCTGCGCAGTCACGAGACTATCGCGGCTCGGGACGGTGGCCGAGGACATCTCGTCCGATGCGCAGGTGTGTCGCACCGGCGGCGACCGCGGCCTCGAGGTCCCCGCTCATCCCTGCGGAGATCCAGGCGGCCTCCGGGTGCCCCCGCCTCAGCTCTTCGGAGAGCTCGGCCAGTCGGGCGAAGGCCGGTGCGGGGTCCTCGTCCAGCGGCGCGACCGCCATGAGACCGGCCATGCGCAGGCCCTCGGCCTCCGCGATCCTCTCGGCCATGGCCCCGATCCGGTCGGGGGCCGCGCCGCCGCGCGCATCCTCCGGGACCTGTCGGCGCAGGTCCACCTGGATCAGGCAGTCGACGGGGCGGTCGGCACGCTCGGCGCCGGCTCGGACCAGCGCCTTCAGCAGGGAGGACCGGTCCACCGAATGGACGACGTCGGCGTAGTTCAGCACCGAACGGGCCTTGTTCGACTGGAGCTGGCCCACGAAGTGCCACCGGGGCCTCGGCGGGGCCTCGGAGAGCGCCCCGAGCAGTTCGTCGGTCTCGGCGGCCTTGGCGGAGGCCTCCTGGTCCTTGTTCTCTCCGACCTCGCCGACGCCGAGCCGGGCCAGACGCACCACGTCCTCGGCGGGGAACGTCTTGGTCACCACCACCAGCTCGGGGCGGTCCCGCCGATCGGCCGCCGCGGCCGCGCGGTCGATCCTGGCGCGCAGCGCGACCAGGTGCTCGGCGATCTGCCGTGTGCGGTCATCGGCGTCAGCCGGAAGGTCGTCCGGAGGCGGGGTGCTCGGGCTCGTCGGTGTCACGGCCTCGACTGTAGCGGATCGGGCGGTGGTCCTCAGTCGTGACCGTTCCGCCAGACGAGTCCGGCGAAGCGTCCCCGGCCGGGGGCGCGGCGGTGGGAGAACAGGTCCTCGTCCTCGATGGTGCAGCCGGCGACGTCGGTGACGGTGACCTCCCGGGAGGCGAGCACCGCCGCGGCTTCGGCCCGCAGATCCAGAGCAGGGGTGCCCCACCTCGTCTCCGAGGCGAGGGCCGGGCGCCCCTCGGAGGATTCGGCGCGCAGCGACTCCGGGACCTCGTAGCAGCGGCCGCATGCGCCGGGACCGATCCAGGCGGAGATCTCCTGCGCCCCGGCGGTCCGCATCGCGGCCACCGTGTTCTCCAGCACCCCGCCGAGCAGACCGACCCGTCCCGCGTGGGCGCCGGCGGTCATCGGACGCTCGCCGACCCGCCCCACGAACATCACCGGCAGACAGTCGGCGACCATGATCGCCAGGGCGGCCGAGGCGTCGGTGCTGAGCCAGGCGTCGCCGATCGGCGGCTGCGGCCCGGATGCGGCCGCGGCGTCGACGACGTCGGCCGAATGGGTCTGGTGGAGGAACCTCAGGCCTCCCTGGGGCACCCCCATCGTCGCCTCCAGCCGTCGCCGGGAGGCCAGGGCGGCCCGTCGGGCGTGTGCGGGGTCGTCGGCGTCGGTCACCCCCGCGCTGAGGGAGAGGTTCCCGGCCTCCACACGCGTGAAGGCGACGCGGACTCCGTCGCCGGCATCGAGATGCCGCCAGAACGGAGCCTCCACGTCGCCTCCAGCGTCGGTGAGAGTCGGTCGTCCTCCGGACCGCGCCTGAGGTGGCCGCGGTCCGGAGCGGCCGTCACTTGAGGAAGTCGGGCACGTCCAGGTCGTCGCCGCGGGAACCGGTGTAGTCCGACTCCACGATGTCCGGGATGTCCTGCTGCTCCTGCTGGTGCGGGACCCGCTGCTGCGGAGCCGTCTGCTGCTCGTCGGCCGCGCGGCCTGCCGACGGCTGCTGCCCCTGCGGAGCGGCCTGCTGGGAGTGCTGCGGCTGGGAGTACTCCTGGCCCGACTGGTGCTGCTGCCCGGCCGCGGCGCCGGACGCCTGCTGCGGGGCGCCCCCGTGACGGTCCGTCGGTACGGTCCCGGGCACCCGCTGGGGGGCGGACTGCTGGGAGTACTGCGGTTGGGGAGCCGGCTGCGAGGTGGCGTCGACCTGGTCGAAGCCGGCGGCGATCACCGTGACCCGGGCCTCGTCTCCCAGGGCGTCGTCGATGACGGCGCCGAAGATGATGTTGGCCTCCGGGTGGGCGACCTCCTGGACCAGGCGAGCCGCCTCGTTGATCTCGAAGAGTCCGAGGTCGGAGCCGCCCTGGATGGAGAGCAGAACCCCGTGTGCGCCGTCGATGGAGGCCTCCAGCAGGGGCGAGGCGATGGCGAGCTCGGCCGCCTTGACGGCACGGTCCTCCCCGTTGGCGGAGCCGATGCCCATGAGCGCCGATCCGGCGCCCTGCATCACGGACTTCACATCGGCGAAGTCCAGGTTGATCAGGCCGGGCGTGGTGATGAGGTCGGTGATGCCCTGCACACCGGAGAGAAGGACCTGGTCGGCCGATCGGAACGCGTCGAGGACCGAGACGTTCTTGTCCGAGATGGACAGCAGACGGTCGTTCGGGATGACGATCAGGGTGTCGACCTCGTCACGGAGGTCGTCGATGCCCTGCTCGGCGGAGGACGCGCGACGGCGGCCCTCGAAGGTGAACGGACGGGTCACCACCCCGATGGTCAGCGCGCCCAGCGAGCGGGCGATGCGGGCCACGACCGGCGCACCGCCGGTCCCGGTGCCGCCGCCCTCGCCGGCGGTGACGAAGACCATGTCGGCCCCCTTGAGGACCTCTTCGATCTCCTCGGCGTGGTCCTCGGCGGCCTGGCGGCCCACCTCCGGGTTCGCCCCCGCTCCGAGCCCACGGGTCAGCTCCCGGCCGACGTCGAGCTTGACGTCCGCATCGGACATCAGCAGGGCCTGGGCGTCGGTGTTGATGGCGATGAACTCCACGCCGCGCAGACCGACCTCGATCATGCGGTTCACGGCGTTGACACCGCCTCCGCCGATACCGACGACCTTGATCACGGCCAGGTAGTTGTTCGGTGTTGCCACGATTGTTGTGTCCCTTGCTCGTCTCTCACGTCATGTGGAACGGAGGCCCCCGTCGTCCGACACAGCCACGCGACTCCTCACTGTCACGCCGCGACCCGTCTTCGCCGAAGCGGATCCGGGTGCTGCGGTCCCGTCGACGTCGTCCGTCGCCGGCCCGGTATGGTTCGCGGTCACACCGCGCCGACGGACCCCGAAGGGCCCCTGACGTCACAGCGGCTGGTCGAAGTGCTGACGAGAGCCTCCGTCACATCGGTCATTCTTTCGGCGCACGCACCCCTCAGCAACGTTCAGGTTGAACTTGAACCTGAGGGATCCCGCCCGCCTCCTCCACGGTCGCGCGCAGGTCAGCCGCGATCCGTCCTTCGCCGACCAGCCTACCCCGAGCAGCACGGCTGAGGACGGCACCCCGCCGAACACGGTCACCGCGTCACCGGCGCGTCCGGCGTGGAGATGTCGACGGTGTCGGCTTCGGCGAAGGCCGGGTCCTCGGAGTCGAGCAGCGCCTCGAGCACCGCCGCCTTCTCGCGACCGCGTTCGCTGCTGCCCCAGAGCACCGTCCGTCCGTCGGTGAGCTCCAGCTCCACCGAGTCCACGGAGGATGCGGAGGCCGAATCCATGGCCTCCCGGGCCGACGGGGGAAGCTCTCCGAGCACGGAGGCGACCGCACGGAAGACCGCACGGTCCTGCAGGGCGGACTGCTCACCGATGACCGGGGTGTGGTGCTCCTCCGCCTGGGCGACCTGCTCCTCGTCCTCGGCGTCGAAGGTGCGGATGACCTGGCCGTCCTCGTTGTAGAAGCGGATCTCGTCGTCGCTGCGCACTTCGGCCACCGGCGGATGCTCGACGACCTCGACCAGCAGCTCGTCCGGCAGCCGACCCTGGACGACGACCTGGTCGATCACCGGCTCCTCGGCCAGCAGATCCTCGACGTGTCGGTTGCCGACCTGCGGCAGGGGGCGCCCCACCACGGGTTCGAGTAGCTCCTGAGCACGGTCGTCGGTGAGCAGATCGTTGCCCTGGACCTCGACGGCGCGGATCGTCAGCAGCGGCGAGACCGTCAGCACCACCACGGTGAGCAGCAGGGCCAGCAGGCCGCCGCCGAGCAGCCAGAGCCCGCGGCGCCGGCGGCGTCGCACGCCGACGACCTTCGGCTCCGGGAACGCCAGGGTCTCTTCCTCGGCGTCCTCAGCATCCTCAGCGTCGGCGTCGACGTCGGCGTCGACGTCGTCGACCTGCGGCGTTCCCTCGGCCCCCTGCTCCCTCCGCTCTCCGGGCGCGCGTGTGGGCCCGCCCTCGGACCTCGGGGCGGTCGAGCCGGCTGCTCCCTCGGAGCGGGCGGTGCGCTCATCGCGGAGGACGACGACGTCGGCACCATCATCCGAACCGGCGCCGTCACCGGTGTCCGACGAGTCGTCCTCGGCGTCCCGGCGCCGGTCCCGGCTCTGCGGAATGCGGGGACGCTTCACCGGCTCCCCTCCGCGGAGAGCGCCTCCACGAGCCGAGGGCCCAGTGCGGTGACGTCGCCGGCGCCGACGGTGAGCACCAGGTCCCCGGGTGCGGCCGCACCGACTACGGTGCGCACCGCCTCCTCGCGGCCCTGCAGGCCTCCGCGCGGAGGCCTGTCGCCGGCGAAGAGGGGATCGGCGATGAGGGCGGCGGTGACCCCTTCGACGGGCCGCTCCCGGGCGGGATAGATCTCGAGCACCGCGACGGTGTCGGCCGTCCGCAGGGCGGCCGAGAACTCGGCGGCGAACTCCTGAGTGCGCGAGAACAGGTGGGGCTGGAAGATCACGTGGACCCGGGATCCGGGATCCACCGCTTCGCGTGCCGCCGTGAGGAGGGCCGCGACCTCGGTGGGGTGGTGCGCGTAGTCGTCGTAGACGCGCACTCCGGCCGCTTCGCCCTGCAGGTCGAAGCGCCGCGCCACTCCCCGGAAGGCGCCGACCGTGACGGCGGAGTCCTCCAGGCTGAGTCCGGTCCGGCGTCCCACCGCCACGGAGGCGAGGGCGTTGAGGGCGTTATGTCCGCCGGGGACGCTCAGGGAGGCGCGCACCGACCGACCGTCCTCCTCGATGCCGAACGTCTGCGCCGCGCCGTCGGGGATCCGACGGCCGGGCTCGGGGTCGTCGGTGAGCCGGAGGGCGGCCTCCGGTGATCGTCCGTAGGTCATCACCTCGACGCTCCGGGCGGCCAGATCGTCGGCGACGTCGGCGAGGAGCTCCCGGGCCCCCTCGTCGTCGAGACAGAGGATCAGCGTGCCGCCGTCGAGGATCCGCGCCGTGAAGTCCACGAACACCCGGTGCACGGCCTCGGGCGTGCCGTGGTGATCGAGGTGGTCGGCCTCCACATTGGTGATGACGGCGATCTCCGGACGGTAGTTCAGCAGCGAGCCGTCGGACTCGTCGGCCTCTGCGACGAACCACTCCCCCTCACCGGCCGATGCGTTGGTCCCCAGACCTGCGACGGAGGCGCCGACCGCGAAGCCGGGGCGCAGCCCCGCGGCGTCGAGCAGCGTGGCCGTCATGGATGAGGTCGTCGTCTTGCCGTGCGTCCCCGCCACAGCGACGCCGCGCCGGGCGTCCATGACCGCGGCCAGCCCTTCGGAGCGGTGCAGCACCCGCACGCCCCGGCGCACGGCCTCGTCGTACTCCGGATTTCCGGCCTGGGCCACGGAGGAGGCGATGACCGTATCGATCCGCGCCCCGGCCTCCTGCTCGACCGAGGTGATGTTCTCCCTCCGGTAGCCGACGCGCACCGGGACCCCCGAGGTGCGGAACTCGTCGAGCACCGGCAGGTCCTTGGCGTCGGTGCCGGAGATCGGCACCCCCTGCGCCTGCATGACCCTGGCCACCGCGGAGACGCCGACTCCGGCGAGGCCGAGGAAGTGGACCCGGCCGATCCGGGCCAGACGGTCGCTCGGTGCGGCATCGGTCACGATGTGCTCCCTAAGGTCTCGGAGGAGACGGCGCGGATCATCTCGCGGGCCATCCGCTCGTCGGCGTCGGTGATCCCACGTTCGCCGGCCTGCCGCTGCATGTCCGCCAGCAGGGCGGGGTCCTCGAGCAGCGGGATCACATTGCGTCGGATCCAGTCACGGCTGAGGTGTTCGTCCTTGACCAGCAGGGCGCCGCCGGCGTCCACGAGGTCCCGGGCGTTGAGCTCCTGCTCCCCGTTGCCCACCGGGAGCGGGACGAACACGGTGGGCAGCGAGACCGCGGCCACCTCGCAGACGGTCGCGGCTCCGGCGCGGGCGATCAGCAGGTCGGCGGCGGCATAGGCCCGGTGCATGCCGTCGAGGTACTCGAGCTGGTGGTAGCCCTCCCGGGTCAGCAGGGTGCCCGGGGACTCCTCGAGGGCCTTCCCCCGACCGGAGAGGTGCAGGACCTGGGCCCCGGACTCCAGGACGTCGTCGAGCGAGGAGGCGAGCGCCCGGTTCAGCGACAGTGCGCCGGATGACCCTCCGGTCACCACCAGGGTCGTGCGGTCGGGGTCCAGACCCAGGTCCTCGCGGGCCTGAGCCCGGTCGCGGCGACGGTCGAGCTGCGAGATGTCCCGCGACATCGGCATCCCGACCCACTGGGAGTGCTTCAGCGGAGTGCCCTCGAAGGCGACCCCGGTGAAGACCGCACCTCGGTTTCCGATCCTGTTGGCGAGTCCGGGACGCGTGTTGGCCTCGTGGACGAGCACGGGGACGCCCAGACGCTTCGCGGCCAGGTAGACCGGAGTGCAGACGTATCCTCCGACGCCGAGCACGACGTCGGCCTCGTGCCGTCGCAGGACCTCGGCGGCGTCGGCGATCGCCCCGCGGAACCGACCGGGGAAGCGCAGCGCGTCCTTCGTGGGACGCCGAGGCATGGGCACCTTCTCGATCGTCTCCAGCTCGAACCCGGCCTCCGGCACCAGCCGGGTCTCGAGGCCGACCTCGGTGCCGATCATCGTGATCCGGGAGTCCGGCGAGATCCTCTCGAGGGCGCGGGCCACCGCGATCATCGGGCTGACGTGGCCGGCGGTGCCGCCGCCGGCCAGGACTGCACGGACGGCGGGGGTCTTCTTCGAGGCACTCATGATGTGGTGGTCCTTCTCATGCTCGTCGTGGACACGGGCTCCTCCGCCGTGACGGAGTCGGTCGGCGGTGAGGCGGGCTCGCCCGTCCCTTCGGGCTCGGGATCCGCCGGCGGCGCCGAGCGGCGCTGACGATGGGCGAAGCTCATCACCACGCCCACGGCCAGCAGCGTGGATGTCAGGGAGGATCCGCCGTAGGAGATGAACGGCAGGGGCACCCCGATCACCGGCAGCAGGCCGGTGACCATACCGAGGTTGATGAAGGTCTGCCCGATGACCCAGGACATGATGCCCAAGGTGGTGATCTTCACGAAGCGGCTGTCGGCCCGGGCGGCGACGCGGAACATGCCGATCGCCAGGACGCCGTACAGCACGACGACGGTCAGGGCGCCGAGCAGCCCCAGCTCTTCGCCGAGGATGGTGAAGATGAAGTCGTTCTCCGCTTCGGGGATGTAGTTCCACTTCTGGCGGGACTGCCCGAGGCCGACGCCCCACCATCCTCCGGAGGCCAGCGCATAGAGGCCGTGCTGGGCCTGGTAGCAGAGGTCGCCCGACCCCTCGCAGGCGTCGCCGATGTCCAACCAGGCGCTCACCCGCGCGAGCCGGTTGGGCGAGGTGATCACTCCGATGACGGCGCCCAGGACGCCGAGGGAGGCAGCGACCACGAAGTAGCGCACCTTCGTCCCGGCGACGAAGAGGACCGTGGCGACGATGACGCCGAAGATCAGGGCGGTGCCGAGGTCGCGGCCGATCATGATGAACAGGAGGATGCTGGCGGCGCCGGGGAAGATCACCGGGATCACCGC
Source organism: Nesterenkonia marinintestina (assembly GCF_025420485.1). Taxonomy (GTDB): domain Bacteria; phylum Actinomycetota; class Actinomycetes; order Actinomycetales; family Micrococcaceae; genus Nesterenkonia; species Nesterenkonia marinintestina. The sequence goes on from NZ_JAOEFD010000001.1 coordinate 326,816, forward strand.
ATGCTGCAGCTGGCCGACCAGGCGTCCCTTGCGGGCCAGCACGGATCCCGCCCAGACGATGAGGGCGAGCTTCGCGAACTCCGCGGGCTGGACGTTGATCGGTCCCATCCGCAGCCAGTTCCGGTTGCCGTTGACCTCGTGGCCCAGCGGACTGAGCACGAGTGCCAGCCCCAGGACCGTGACGATCAGCAGGGGCCAGGCGATCCGCTGCAGCAGTCGCTGGGGCATCAGGACGACCGCGAAGATCCCGGCGAATCCGACCACGGCCCACATGGCCTGGCGGAGGAAGAGCCCGTATGCGGTGGTGGTGCTCCCCACGGTCTCGATGGCCGAGGAGGACAGCACCATCACTGCTCCGATGACCGTCAGGGCGAACGAGGAGCCGAACAGCATCCAGAAGGTCGTATGCGGCCGGCCGTCCTCGACGAAGGACCAGAATCGGCCCACCGCGTCGTGGACGCGGCCGCCCGTGGGGCGTCGGACCGCGGAGGCCCCCGCGGCGTCCTGACCGGGCGCAGGCTCGGCCCCTTCGGCAGGGTCCTCGACGTCCCGGGCGTCCTCGACGGCCCTCAGATGGGGGCGGGGCTCCGCTGCGGCGACCTCATCGCCGGAGCGCGGTCCCTCTCCGGAGCGCGACCCCTCATCGGAGGGGGAGGATGGCAGGCGCGGCGTGCGCATCGTGGTGACCGGCCTCCTCGTCGTCTCGTCGGTGGGTCAAGTCTAGGGCTGCTCCATCAGCTCGGCGACCGCTGCGACGAAGGCCTCGCCGCGCGCCCGGTAGGAGCCGAACTGGTCCATCGAAGCGGCGGCAGGGGCCATGAGCACCGTCTGGTGGGGCCGTACGACCCGGGCCGCTTCGGCCACGGCGGCCCGCATGGCCGCCGGCCCGTCTGGTCCGTTCAGGACGCCGGTGTCCGCCGCATCGGGCTGTCGCAGTGCCTCATCCTCCCGCACGGCCGCACCCACCACAGGGACGTCGGGCGCGTGTCGCGCCAGGCTGGCGCGCAGCTGGGAGGAGTCTGTGCCGATCAGGACCACATGCCGCAGCCGGGGCGCGACCCGGGCCACGAGGTCGTCGTACTCGACGCCCTTGGGCAGCCCGCCGGCGATCCACACCACGTCGGAGAAGCTGCGGAGCGAGGCCTCCGCGGCGTGGGGGTTCGTGGCCTTTGAGTCGTTGACCCACAGGACGTCGTCGGACTTGGCCACGGGCTGGATGGTGTGGTCGGCGGCGGAGAACCCGCGGATCGCTTCGCGGATCGCCGAAGGGTCGACGTCGGCCGCCCGGGCCAGTGCGGCGGCGGCCAGGGTGTTGGCCACCACGTGACGGGGCGCGATCGGACCGAAGTCGGCCAGCTCCCCGAGCTCCAGTGCGCGGCTGCGCCGTTCGGCGAGGAACGCCCGGTCCACCAGGACGTCCTCGGCCAGACCGAGCATAGAGACGCTCGGCATCCCCAGGGTGAAGCCGATCGCTCGGCAGCCCTCCTGCACATCGGCGTCGGCGACCATCTGCTCGGTGATCGGCTCGTCCACGTTGTACACGCAGGCCGCACGCGTGTTCTCGAAGATCCGAGCCTTGGCGGCGGTGTAGGCGTCCATGCCGCCGTGCCAGTCCACGTGGTCGCGAGTGATGTTGAGCACGGCCGAGGCCAGAGGGTCCAGCAGCTCGGTGTAGTGGAGCTGGAAGCTGGAGAGCTCCACCGCCAGGAGGTCGTACCCCTCCGGGTCGCGGATCGCGTCGAGCACGGGGACCCCGACGTTGCCGCAGGCGATCGCCCGGCGTCCGTCGGCCAGCAGCATGGCCTCCAGCATGCGCACCGTGGTGGACTTCCCGTTGGTGCCGGTGATCGTGAGCCAGTCCGGCCGCCGTGCGCCCGGTCGCGCCCCGAGCCGCCAGGCGAGCTCCACCTCGGACCACACCGGAACGTCCCGTGCGGCCGCGTCGCACATCAGCGGGGAGTCGGGACGCCAACCGGGCGAGGTGACGATGATCTCGGGCGCCTCTCCGTCGACGTCGGGCACCGACTCGGTGTGCTCGGCGCCCAGACGGACCTCGTGCACGCCCACGATGCGCAGCGTCTCGGCGTCACGGTGACGCTCCTGGGAGGTGCCGGCGTCGACCACGACGACCTTCGCCCCCAGTTCGGCGAGCGTGTCGGCGGCCGCGAAGCCGGAGAGGCCCAGCCCGGTGACCGCGACGCGCAGGCCGGCCCAGGGGGCGTCCCAGCCGCGCAGGTCGGGACGGACGGAGGGTGTGCGGACCGGTCCGGTCACTGCAGGATCACCCATTCGCCGTAGAAGAGCGCGAGGCCGAGGCCGACGGCCAGGGCACCGATGATCCAGAAGCGGACGACCACGGTGACCTCCGCCCAGCCCTTGAGCTCGAAGTGGTGCTGCAGCGGAGCCATGAGGAAGACGCGCCGACCGCCGGAGAGCTTGAAGAAGCCGACCTGGATGATGACCGAGACGGTGATGAGCACGAAGAGGCCGCCGAGGATGATGAAGAGCAGCTCGGTGTGCGTCAGGATGGCGAAGGCGGCCAGGGCTCCGCCGAGGCCGAGGGACCCGGTGTCACCCATGAAGATCTTCGCCGGGGACGTGTTCCACCAGAGGAATCCGATGAGTGCGCCGGTGATGATGCCGGCCAGGACCGCCATGTCCAGCGGGTCCCGCACTCCGTAGCAGACCTCGGGGATCGACGTCTCCAGCGAGCAGTTCTGGTTCCACTGCCACGCGGCGATGAGGGTGTAGGCGGCGGTGACCATGGCTGAGGCCCCGGTGGCGAGGCCGTCGAGACCGTCCGTCAGATTGACCGCGTTCGTCGCGGCGGTGGCGATGACGTTGGCCCACACGACGAAGAGGATCGCGCCGATCACGGGCCCGAAGAAGGCGAAGTCCAGGGCGGTCTCGCGGACGAACGACACCGCGGTGGAGGCCGGGGTCTGGCCGTCGGCGTTCGGGATGACCAGAGCGAGCACCGCGAACAGCACACCGACGATGCCCTGGCCCAGGATCTTCATCCATGGGGTCAGACCCAGCGACTGCTTCTTGGAGATCTTGGAGAAGTCGTCGGCGAATCCGACGGCGGCCATGCCCACCATCAGGAACAGCAGCAGCAGACCCGAGGCCGTCGGTCCGGTGGCGCCGTCCCGGGTGAGCGCGAGGAACAGGTGGGTGGCGAAGTACGCGATGACGGTGGCCATGACGAAGACGGCGCCGCCCATCGTGGGCGTACCGCGCTTGACGTGGTGGGTCGTGGGTCCGTCGTCGCGGATGAACTGGCCGTAGCCGCGCCTGACCAGCAGCCGGATGAACAGCGGGGTGCCCACCAAGGTCAGGATCAGCCCCAGACCGGACCCGATCACCACACCTACCACGCGGCACCTGCCTTCCCCTCATGGTCGTCCCCTGCGGGGCTGTCGTCCTCACCGTGTCCGCCGGAAGAGGTGTCGGCGGCGATGCGGTCACCCAGAAGTCTAAGTCCTGCGCTGTTCGAGGACTTGAACAACACGACGTCGCCGGGCTCCAGGATCTCTCGCAGCCGCTGCTCCGCCTCGTCGGCGGTGGCGACCCACAGGACCTCTGTCCCCCAGCTGCCCTCCGCCACGGCGCCGCGGTACAGGGGGTAGGCCTCGTCGCCGACCACGAGCGTCTGCGCGATGTTCAGACGGACCACGGTCTCCCCCAGCTGGGTGTGCCGCATGATCGACTCGTCCCCGAGCTCCAGCATGGCGCCGAGCACCGCCACCGAGCGGCGTCGCCCGGCCCGAGCGATCGTGGCCAGCGTGCGCAGCGCCTCGCGCATGGATTCGGGGTTCGCGTTGTAGGCGTCGTTGATGACGGTGACCCCGTCGGCCCGCTCGGTGCGCTCCATCCGCCAGCGGCTGGAGGGGCCGCGTCCGTCGAGCCGGGCGGCGACGTCCTCCGCTGCGACGCCGACGGCGCGGGCGGCGGCCGCGGCGGCCAGCACGTTGGTCACATGGTGGGCACCGGTGAGTCCGGAGGTCAGCCGCCGCGCCGGCGCCGTGCCCAGATGCAGGTCGAATCCCGCGCGGCCGGCCTCGTCGAGGGTGACCCCTCGGGCGGCGACGACGTCGTCCGTCGGGCCGCCGAGGCCCTCGCCGTCGACGCTCAGCCAGGTGATCGGGGCGACCGCGACCTCGGCCATGGCTCGGACCTGGGCGTCGTCGGCGTTGAGGATGACCCGACCCTGGGCGGGGACGGCCTCGACGAGCTCCTGCTTGACCGCCGCGATCCGGTCGGTGCCGCCGAACTTGCCGGCGTGGGCCGATCCGACCATCAGCACGGCGCCGACGTCGGGACAGACCATCTCCGAGAGGTACCGGATGTTCCCGGGACCGTCGGCGCCCATCTCCACCACGAGGAAGCGAGTCTCCAGCGCGGCGGTGAATACGGTCAGGGGCACGCCGACCTCGCCGTTGTAGGACCCCTGCGGCGCGACCGTGGGGCCTTCGGCCTCCAGCACCGCCCGCAGCAGGTCCTTGGTGGTCGTCTTTCCGGCCGATCCGGTGATTCCGATGACGGTGGTGGGCGAATGCGCCCGGATCCGGTCGACGATCCCGGCGGCAAGCCGACCCATGGCCAGGACGACGTCGTCGACCAGGACCGCCGGGTGCGGACCGCCGTCGGGGTCGTCGGTCTCCCGTTCGGCCAGGACGAGGCGGGCGCCCGCGGCGAGCGCGGAGTCGATGAAGCGGTGGCCGTCGGTGGTCTCCCCCGGCTTGGCGACGAACAGAGATCCCTCGGTCATCGCCCTGGAGTCGGTGTCTGCGGAGGTGACGACCAGCTCCTCGGGATCGTCCACTCCGCGCAGGGCGCCCTCGGTGAGCGCGGCGACCTCGGCTGCCGTCAGGGGGATCATCGCTCCCCCTCCTCGGCGGCGAGGACGTCGAAGCCGCGTGCCTGCAGGGCGCGGCGCAGCTCCACCCGGTCGTCGATGGCGTGGTGGGCGCCGTCGAAGTCCTGGTGCACCTCGTGTCCGCGTCCGGCCAGGATGATGGTGTCCTCGGCACCGGCGACCTCGACGGCACGGTCGATGGCCGCCGCCCGGGGGGCGACCTCTTCGAGCCGGGTGGTCAGGCGCCCCGACTCGACGGCCTCACGGGCACCCTGCATGACCTCGGCACGGATCTGAGCCGGGTCCTCGCTGTGGGGGTCGTCGTCGCTGACGATCACGTGGTCTGCCATGCGCACGGCGATCGCGCCCATGGTGGGCCGCTTGGATCGGTCCCGGTCTCCTGCCGCACCGACCACCAGGATGATCCGCCCCCGGCCCCGGGTCTGGCCGGCCGCCTCGAGGGTGCGGATCATGGCGTCGGGGTTGTGGGCGAAGTCCACGATCGCCGCCGGCGCGGTGCCGACGACCTGCATACGTCCGGGGACGCTGATGGTGAACGGCTCGGCCTCCCGGAGGGCGGCCACGACGTCGTCGCGCTCGTCCTGCAGGGCGTCGGACTCCAGCACCATCACCGCGGCCAGGGCCGCGTTGGAGACGTTGAACATGCCGGGCAGACCGGTCCGCGTGCGGATCCGCTCGCCGCTGTGCCGGTGGTGGAGGGTGAAGGCGTGGCCCAGCCCGTCGGCGACGACGTCGGTGACCTCCCAGTCCACCTCGGTCGGCTGGCCGGTGGTGGCCAGCGTGACCACGCGACCGGTGGCGGCCAGGGCCATCCGGTGGCCCCAGGTGTCGTCCACGGTGATGACCGAGGTGCGGGTCCGGCGGCGGGTGAACAGCTCGGCCTTGGCCGCGAAGTACTCCTCCATGGAGCCGTGCAGGTCCAGGTGGTCCTGGGTCAGATTGGTGAAGCCGGCGACGTCGTAGTGCAGCCCGGCCGTCCGTCGGTAGGTGATCGCGTGCGAGGAGACCTCCATCGCCGCGGATCCCACCCCGCGCTCGCGGAACAGCGCCATCAGCGAGTGCAGCTGGACGGCCTCGGGAGTGGTGAGCTGGGAGGGGATCGTGTCCCGACCCGCGCGGATCTCGATGGTGCCGATGAGCCCGGTGGTGAGCCCTCGGTGTCGCATCACCTCGTCGAGCAGGGACCGCAGGAAGTAGGTGGTGGTGGTCTTGCCGTTGGTTCCGGTCACCCCGAACAGCGCGGGTCCGGACTCCGAGGTGTTGCCGTAGACGAAGGCGGCCGCGGGCCCGGCGGCCTCACGCACTCCGGCGACCTCGATCACCGGGACCCGATATCCGACGACGTCGCGCACCCGGGCCAGCCCGTCCGCATCCGTGAGCACGGCGGCCGCGCCGGCCTCCACGGCCGCGGCGGCGAAGTCGGCCCCGTGGAACCGCGCGCCGCTGACGGCCACGAACAGATCGCCCTCGCCCACCGCCTGCGGGTTCATAGCCGCCCCGGTCAGCCGGGTCTGCAGGCTCTCTCTGCCCACGGGAGTCACGATGGGGTCGTATCCGGCGCTCTGGAGCACAGCTGCCAGGTCCTCCAGGGCGCCGCCGGCGACGGCGGACGGGCGGAACACGCTGTCCTGTTCCGCGACGGTGAGCCGGACGTCGGTCTCGGTCATGGGCTTCTCGATCTCTCAGTCGATGGTAGGGCGCGACGGCGGCGTCGCCGGGTCCGGGGTCAAGACTAGTCGTCCAGCTGGATCTCGTAGGCCTCGTCCTCGTCGCCTTCGGGAGGGACCTGGTAGGTGCTCAGCACGTGCCCCATGACGTCGGAGAAGGTGTCGGTCACCTGCCAGGACTGCCAGTGTCCCTGGGGACGGTGGATGCTCACCGACACCAGGTACTGGGGGTCGTCCAGCGGAGCCGCTCCGATGAAGGAGATGGTGTGGCCGTCGAAGCCGCCGCCTTCGCCGGCCGCCTGGGCGATCCCGGTCTTGCCGCCGACCCGATAGCCCGGGACCTGTGCTCCGTCGCCGGTGCCCTCGGTCACCACGCCCTCGAAGAGCCGCAGCATCTCCTCGGAGGTCTCCTCGCTGAACACGCGTTCCCCCTCGGCACGGTCCACGGGGTGCTCCCGGCCGTCGGGGTCGACGTAGGCGTCGATCAGCTGGAGGTCCTGGTGCACGCCGCCGTTGACCATGGCCTGGAACATGCTGATGCTGTGGAGCACCGAGGAGGTGTATCCCTGGCCGAACTGCGTGCTGTAGGGCTGGCGGGCGTCCCACTCCTCCGGCGGCCGCAGCAGCGACGTCGCCTCAGAGGGCATCCCGATGTCGATGTCCTCACCGAGACCGGTGGCACGCATGTAGTCGTAGCGGACCTGTTCGTCGACCTCGTTGCCGACCATCACGGTGCCGGTGTTGTAGGACCGGGCGAAGATGCCCGCCGCGGTCATCTCATACGTCGGATGGCGGACGGCGTCGTTGACGACCTGTCCGTCGAAGTCATAGCGGTTGGGGACGGTGAATGCGTCCGTCGGGGTCACCGCGCCCTCCTCCAGGGCGGCGGCGAAGGTGATGGCCTTTCCGGTCGACCCCGGTTCGAAGTCCTGCGTGACGGCCAGCGGACGCCGGAAGAGCTCGTCGGTCTCCCCCGGGTCGGCGGGATCCACCGTCTGTGAGTCGGCCATGGCCAGGATGTCGCCGGTCTCCGCGTCCAGCACGGTCACGTTGCCCCACTGCGCGTTGTACTGGTTGGCCTTCTCGGCCACGGCCTCCTGGGCGAACCACTGGAGGTCCTGGTCCAGGGTGAGTCGGAGGTCCTGCCCGTCCTGGGCGGGAGTCTCCTCGAAGGTGGCGGTGGGGATGCGCACCCCGTCGGCGGCGATCTCATAGGTGCGCTCACCGTCGGCCCCGGCCAGGGCGTCCTGCTGCGAGAGCTCCAGACCGTCGAGCGGCTGGCCGTCGGCGCCGACGAAGCCGAGGATCGAACCGCCCACCGAACCGGAGGGGTAGGTCCGCTGGCTCAGCGGTTCGGCGTAGAGTCCGGGGATACCGATCTCCATCGCCTGACGCCGCTCCTCCGGAGTGATGCCGCGCTTGACGACCGAGTAGGGGCTGTCTCCGACCAGCGCCTCCTCGAGGTCCTGCGGATCCTCGTCGAGGGCCTCTCCGAGGTCGGCCAGGGCGCTGTCCAGGGTCACGGTGGTCTGCAGGCCCGAGACCTCGTCCCGGTCGCGGAAGTCGTCGACGACGCGCTGGTCGACGACGAGGTCGTAGCGTTCGACGTTGGTGGCCATGGTGCGGCCCTGGGAGTCGATGATGTCTCCGCGTTCGGCGGGGATCGGCACGGTCCGCAGCCGTTCGGAGACCGCGGCCTGGGCGTGGCCGGAGGGGTCCAGCCCCTGGACGAAGACGAGTCGGATCCCGAGGACGGCGAGCAGCAGGACCAGCACCGCCAGCCCGATGCGCATCCGCTGCGACATCATGGCGCCGTGCTGGCCTCGGTGGCCGGAGGCGGGGGTCATGGCTGGTCGGGTCCTCGTGGTCCTGGGCAGGGTCCGCGGCTCGCCGCCGCGGCGGCGGTCAGTCCCAGCTCGGAGCCGGGATCGTGCCTCCATCGTATTCCGAGGAGGGCTGTGCCGCGCCCGACTCTTCGGCCGCGTCGGAGGACTCGGCCTCACCGGGAGTCGGCTGCGCGAGCAGCTCCAACGCACCGGCTCCGAGGAGACCCGAGGGTGCCTCCGCCGCGGCGGCGGAGACGTCCAGGGTGTCCACGCCCTCCGACCCCGGCTGCAGAGGGTTCTGGACGAAGCTGGACGGGCGGTCTGCCGAATCGGCGGCCTCGGCCTCCCCGGCGACGGCCCCGGACTCGAGGTCGAGGGCACCGGCCTGCCCCGGCATGACCATGCCCAGGTCCACCGCGCTGCCGGAGAGGGCCTGGGGGGACTCGAGGTACTGGTTCTGCTGGCTCAGGGCCTGGTTCTGCTGGACCAGCAGCTGGCGTTCGGCCTGCAGCTCGACCACGCGGTACTGGGTGTTCGAGACGTGGATGTTGACGGTGAGCACCATGACCAGCGCGGCCAGGAGCAGTCCGACGATGCCGATCGTCAGACCCCGGTGACGGCGGTGGAGCTTGGGCAGCGCTCGCAGCGTCGGGCGACGGACGGCGGCGGCGCGTGGGGTGCTCTGCGGCTGCGGCATCGCCGCTGCAGGTGTGCTCATACCGACCTCCTCCGTCCGACCGTTCCGTCGGGGCGCTGCGCCCCGGTGTCCGATGTGGTCCGTCGCCGCCCTGTGCGATCGTCTCTGATCCTCTCAGCCGCTCGCAGCTTTGCGGATGAGGCGCGCGGATTGCTCCCGCTTTCCTGAGGATCCGGAGTCTCGGCGCCCCGCGTCACGGCCCGATAGGTGGGGCGGTGCTCCTCGAGCTCCACGGGAAGACCTGCCGGCGCCGAGGACGTGGTGCGTGCGGTCACCGCCCGCTTGACGATCCGGTCCTCGAGTGAGTGGTAGCTCAGCACGACCAGCCGTCCGCCGAGGTCGATGCGGTCCATCGCCTCGGGGATCGCTGCCGCCAGCACCTCGAGCTCTCGGTTGACGGCGATCCGCAGCGCTTGGAAGGTGCGCTTGGCGGGGTGGCCGCCGGTGCGCTTCTTCGAGGCCGGCACCGCCGAGTCGACCAGGGCGGCGAGCTCCGCCGTTCCGGTCAGCGGCCCGTCGGCGCGTGCGGCGACGATCCGTGAGGCGATGCGCCGGGCGAACCTCTCCTCCCCGTACTCGGTCAGGATGCGCCGCAGCTCCGCCTCGTCGGCGCGTGCGAGCAGCTCGGCGGCCGTCTCGTCCTCCGAATCGGCGGAGCCGTCCATGCGCATGTCCAGCGGAGCGTCGTAGGAGTAGGCGAACCCGCGGTCGGCCTCGTCGAGCTGCAGCGAGGAGACCCCGAGGTCGAACAGGACCCCGGCGAGGCCGACGGGCCGGCCCCCGGTGCGGGCGATCTCCTCGAGCTGCCGGTCCAGGACCTCACCGAGGTGGTCGAACACGGTCCGGACCGGATGCAGACGGTCGGCGTACCCGGACAGGCGTCGAGCGGCGAGCCGCAGGGCCTCCGGGTCCCGGTCGAGTCCCACGACGACGACGTCGTCGTCGGATTCCAGGATCGCTTCGGTGTGCCCGCCCATGCCGAGGGTGGCATCGACGACGACCGGAGTCCGGCCCTGGTCGGCGACGGCCTCGATGCCGGGGGTCAGGAGCTCGACGCAGCGCCGGAGCATCACCGGCACGTGCTTCTCAGCCGGGTTCTGCTCGGCCGGGTTCTGCTCATCCCGGTTCCCCTCGACCATGGGTCCTCCTCGCTCGCTGCGGTCGCTCAGTGGTGCGGAGTGGTCGGGGCGGCTGATCGGCAGACGTCGGACGGCGGGGCGTGAGGCCCTCAGACCGGTTCCCGGCCCGCTCCGGACGCCGCCTGACATCGGGGAAGTGAAGTCAGGTGGCGCCCGGGCGGACGGAGAACCCGCCCGAGGGATCGCCCGATCAGAGGAGCCCCGGGACCGCGATCTCGTCGGTGGACGAGAACTCGGCCTCCTTGGCCTCCATGTAGGCCTCCCAGGATGCGGCGTCCCAGATCTCGGCGCGGTCGCCCGCCCCGATCACCGCGACGTCGCGGTCCAGCCCCGCATACTCCCGCAGGCTGGGCGGGATGGTGATCCTGCCCTGCTTGTCCGGCGTCTCATCGGAGGCTCCGGAGAGGAACATGCGGATGTAGTCACGTGCCTGTCGAGAGGCCAGCGGCGCCTGCCGAAGCTGCTGGTGGACGTTCTGGAACTCCGCCGCACTGAACACGTAGACGCATCGCTCCTGCCCGCGCGTGAGGACCAGGCCGTCGGCCAGCTCATCACGGTACTTCGCGGGAAGGATGAGGCGTCCCTTCTCGTCCATGCGTGGGGTGTACGTGCCGAGGAACAACGCGCCACCGCCTCACATGTTCGAAGTGGGATCACCTCCGGAAGGTCCCCTGCCCTCTGACATCCTCCACTTTACTCCACTTTCCCCCACATACAAGCCACTTCTCACCATATCTTCGGCCTGTGACGCGGACAGGAAGCCCGAGGACCCGTCTGACCTGGGGTTCTCATGGGTGGAGGAAAGTGGGGGAGCATGCCCCGACCTGTCGGTCCGACCGGGTCGGCAGGCCGATTCCGACCCTCTCTGGGAGTCCCCTGCCCGTCTGACGGGCCGCTGCGGGGAGAGGTGGAGTCACCCGTGGTGGAAAGTGGAGGGGCCCGTGGTGGGAAGTGGAGGACCCCGTGGAGAGGCCTCGGCGATGTCCGGCTCCGCGGCACCGGGCCGCACGGGTCGGCACAGACGACGGCGGGCCCCACGGTCATCCGTGGGGCCCGCCGTCGTCCGGATCCGGCTCCGCAGCGGTGCGGCGTCCGAATCGGTCGGATCAGTCCTGGCGGCGGCGCTCCTCCCAGCGCTGCTCCAGACCGCTCATGAAGGAGCCGGGGCCGGTGGAGTCCGTTCCGCCGCGGGGGCCGCCCCCACCGCCGCCGGGACCGCGGCCGTCGCCCGAGGATCCTCCGGAGGGTCGAGCCGAGGTGCTTCCGGCCGTCGCGAAGTAGACGCCGGCTCCCATCACCAGGAAGCCGCCGACCCCGACGACGATGAGCTGGCTGCTGATGCCGAGGATGAGGACGCCCAGTCCCACCACGGCGACGAGCAGGCCGATCACGAGGCTGCGCACGTTGAGGCGTCCGACGGCAGGCGACTCCTGCATGGAGGTGGCGAAGCCGGGGTCCTCCGACTGCAGCTGCTCCTCCATCTGCTTGAGCATCCGCTGTTCGTGCTCAGAGAGTGCCATGACGTGGCTCCTTGACGTATCTGTCCGGTCGGTCTCGGCCGCAGGGTACGGGACCGACGCCGCCGGCCTGCCGGTGGGTACAGCCCGGGTCACTAGTCTAGCCCCTCCCCCGCATGGTCCACCAGCTCGGCCGGGATACCGGCAGAAGTCCGGTCGAACCGAGGAATCCCAGGTCAGCGCGACGACTCGTCCTGCGCCTCGGAGTCGTCATCGTCGCGTCGGATCAGGGAGGCGGGACCGAGGCGCACCTCCGGGAATCGGCGGGCCACCGTGTCCACAGCGGCCTCGGCATCGGTCCAGCGCGACTCCGACCCGTCGAAGCTCAGCTGGACCCCGCCGTCGCCGCGGCTCAGCCTCTCCGCACGGAGACCGATCAGCCGCACGGGCTGCGGGCGGTCGCCGAGGCGGTCGAGCAGGCGCGTGGCCGCCCGATGCAGCACCGGCGCGGATCGGGTCGGGTGGGACAGTCCCGAGGAACGGGTCAGCGTCTGGAAGTCGCGGTAGCGCAGCTTGAGGCTGACCCCCGCCGCGGAGAGGTCGGCGGCCCGCAGCCTGGCGGCGATCCTGTGGCTGAGGCGCAGCAGCTCGGCCCGCAGCGCCTCGGTGGAGGTCAGATCGACCGCGAAGGTCTCCTCCGCGCCGATGCTCTTCTCCTCACGCTCGGGCTCCACCTCGCGGTCGTCGATGCCCCATGCGAGGTCGTGGAGGTGCTCCCCCACCCGCCCGAACCGAGCTCGCAGCACATCCCGGGGCGTCTCGGCGAGCTGGGCCACGGTACGGATCCCGCGGCCGTGGAGCGCATCAGCCGTCGTCCCGCCCACACCCCACAGCGCCTCGACCGGGAGGGCGTGGAGGAACGGGAGGCGTCGTGCCGGCGGCACGAGCATCAGACCGTCGGGCTTCGCCCTCGTCGAGGCGATCTTGGCGACGAACTTCCGATCGGCGATCCCCACGGTGCACGGCAGGCCGAACTCGTCTCGGATCTCCCGTCGGATCTGCTCGCCGATGCGGTCCGGGGGCCCGAGCCGACGCACCGCCCCGGTGAGGTCGAGGAACGCCTCGTCGACGCTGAGCTGCTCCACACGATCCGTGAGCGTGCCGAAGTGGGCCATGATGCGCGCCGAGAGCTCCCGGTACCGCGGCGGGTGGGGTTCGAGGATCATCGCGCCGGGACTCAGCCGCCGGGCGCGGACCAGCGGCATGCCCGACCGGACCCCGTCGGCTCGTGCCGGATACGAGGCGGAGAGCACCACGGAGCGGGGCGAATCGTGGGCCACGATCAGGCGACGACCCCTCAGCTGAGGGCGCTCCAACAGCTCGACCTCGACGAAGTACGCGTCCATGTCCGCATGAGCGATCACCGGAGAGGCGGTGCGGCGTCGTCCCCCCGGTTTCTCGTCATGGGACTCCATGGCCTCAGGCTATCGACCGCCGATGACATACGCCGCACCGGGACGACCGCCCGGATAGGGTGGAGAGCGCCCTCGGGGCCGGGGCCGACAGCCGGCGTCGACCGTCCCGGACCGACCGTCGAGGAGGGGCAATGGAGATCGAAGAGTTCATCGTCGCCGTCGAAGATGCCTGTCGAGGCTTCCTGTCCGATCGGCGCTCCGAGGTCGGAGACATCTCCCCGGACGCGGTGCCGCTGGTGGACCAGCTGGGGGACATGCTGGAGGGCGGCAAACGGCTGCGTCCGGTGCTGGCGTGGATCGGGTGGCGGTCGGCCGCCGAGGATCCGGGGCACCCGGCCGTCATGCACTCGGGCACGGCCCTCGAGCTGTTCCAGGCGGCCGCGCTCATCCACGACGACGTCGTCGACCGCTCGGATCACCGCCGCGGACACCCCAGCTTCCATCGGAGCATGGCCGCCCGGCACCGCGAGTCGGGATTCTCCGGCGACGCCGAGCATTTCGGCACCTCGTCGGCGATCCTGGCCGGCGACCTCGCCCTGTCCTGGGCGGGCGAAGCCTTCGACCGCGCCGCGGAGAGCACCGGCACCGACTCCTCGGCCGCCCGCGCCGTGTTCCGCACGATGCACACCCAGGTCATCACCGGCCAGTACCTCGACGTGCGGGCCGAGATCGCCCCGGCCCGGACGACCGAGGAGGACGCGGTCGCCGCCGCCCGCACCGTCCTGCGGCACAAGGCGGCGAAGTACTCGACCGAGCACCCAGTGGTGCTCGGTGCCGCGCTTGCCGGGGCCGAGGAGCCCCTGCGCCGGGCCTGGGCCCGCAGCGCCCTGCCCTTGGGGGAAGCCTTCCAGCTGCGCGACGATCTGCTCGGCGTCTTCGGCGATCCGGCCAGCACGGGCAAGCCCGTCGGCGACGACCTCCGCGAGGGCAAACGCACCGAGCTGGTGGCCTACGGACTCTTCCGCGCACCCCGAGGACAGGCCGAGGAACTGGAGTCGATGCTCGGCGATCCGCGGCTCGACGAGGAGGACGTGGCTCGGGCCCGCCGCATCCTGCAGGAATCCGGGGCCGTCGACGAGGTGGAGCGGAGCATCGATGCGCTGGTCGCCGAGAGCGACCGCCGACTCGACGACGTCGTCGGGCTCGGCGTCGCCTCAGACGTCGTGGAGGACTACCGGACCGTGGCCGACCGACTGGTGCGCCGGGTCCGGTGACCGCCTGCTCGGTCGTGCCTCGGAGCTCAGGTGCCGGACTTCGCTAGTGTGGGTGACGTGAGCAGGGAATCAGCCGACCCGTGGATCGGGTCGACCGTCGACGGCCGGTACACCGTGACCAGCCGGGTCGCGCGTGGAGGCATGTCCACCGTGTACCTGGCTGAGGATCACCGATTGGGCCGCAGCGTGGCGATGAAGGTCCTCTTCCCCCATATGGCGGAGGACCGCAAGGTCGTCGAACGGTTCGAGCAGGAGGCCAGGAACTCCGCGCTCCTCTCCCACCCCCATGTCGTCCAGGTGCTCGACCAGGGACAGACCCGGGAGACCGCCTACCTGGTGATGGAGCACGTGCCCGGCGCGACCCTGCGGACGCTGCTCAAGCGCGGCGCCATGACTCCGCGGCTGGCGCTGACCTACGCCGATGCGATCCTCCAGGGACTCGGGGCGGCCCATCGGGCCGGGCTGGTGCACCGAGACATCAAGCCTGAGAACGTGCTGGTCTCCACCGACGGCCGGATCAAGCTGGCGGACTTCGGACTCGCCCGCGCCGCGACCCACAATTCGGGCACCTCCACCCTGATGGGCACAGTGGCCTACATCTCCCCCGAGCTGCTCTCCGGCGAGGGCGCAGACGAGCGGGCGGACGTGTACGCCGTGGGCATCCTCCTCTACGAGATGCTCACCGGTGTGCAGCCGTTCACCGGTGACTCTCCGGTGCGGGTGGCTTTCCAGCACGTGAACTCGACGGTTCCCGCGCCGTCGCAGACGGTGCCGGGGCTCGCCGAAGGACTGGACGAGCTCGTCGCCGCGGCGACGCGCCGCGAGGTCGACCAGCGTCCCAAGGACGCCGACGCGCTGCGCCGACTCCTCACCGAGGTCCGCCGAGGGCTCAGCGAGTCGCAGCTCGACTTCAGCGGGGCGACGGACTCCGGGGCGGCCGGTCAGAAGGCCGCCGCGGACGGTGCCCACGGGGAGGCCCACACCGACCCCGACGCCACCCGCGCCTACCACCCGGGCGAGGACTTCCCCACCCGCACCGAGGCCGAAGGGTGGGACGACGACGTCGACGCGGCCATCGAGCATGCACGCTCGGGCGCCACCCTGGACGAGGAGGACCGCCAACTGGTCGCGGAGGTCCCCACCGAGGCGTTCCGCCACGAGGACACGCACCGGGGCGCGCATGAGGAGGCGTACGAGGACACGAACGGGGACACCTACGAGGACACCTGGGCGGCAGAGACCGAAGCGCTCGACGCCCGCGGCGCCGACGCGCCGGACCGGACCATGGCCATACCGGCCGCCGCCCCCTCCGCTGATGCCCCACGCGAGGTCGAGGAGACCGGCGAGTTCTCCGCAGTGGGCGAGGTCCGCTATGACCGAGAGCAGGACCCGCCGACGGAGGGTCTGAGTCTGCCCCGGTTCCGTCGCAGCGCCGACGATCCGGAGCGGGCGCGTCAGCGCGCCGAGGTCCGGTTGGCCGGCCCCAGCACGCGGCGGACCTGGGTCACAGCGGCTCTGATCATGATCGGCACCGCACTGATCGTCCTGTTCTTCTGGTACCTGGGCCTGAGCACGGAGATCATCCCCAGCCTCGGCGGAGCCTCACCGGACTCCGGCGCGGTCGACCCTCCGACGGATCAGGGGTGGGCGAGCGCCTCAGCCACGAGGTAGGCCATCTCCAGGGACTGCTTGTGGTTCAGCCTCGGGTCGCACAGCGACTCGTACCGGTCGTCGAACGCGGTCTCGTCGACCACGTCCGAACCGCCCAGACATTCGGCGACGTCGTCGCCGGTCATCTCCACGTGGAGGCCGCCTGGGTAGCTCCCCAGGGTGCGGTGGACCTCGAAGAAGCCGCGCACCTCGTCCATGACGTCGTCGAAGTGTCGGGTCTTGTACCCGTTCTTCGCCGTGATCGTGTTGCCGTGCATGGGGTCGGTGACCCACACGACCTGCGAGTCAGCGTCGCGGGCGGCCTCGATCAGCGGGGGCAGAGCCTCCCGAACGGCGCCGGCACCCATCCGTGAGATGAACGTGAGCCGACCCGGCACACGGTGCGGGTCGAGACGCTCGACCAGCTCTTCGACGTCCGATGCGGTCGTCTTCGGGCCGAGCTTCACTCCCAGGGGGTTCTGCACCCGGGAGAGGTAGTCCACGTGGGCTCCGTCCAGGTCCCGGGTGCGCTCCCCGATCCAGACGAAGTGCCCCGAAGTCACGTACGGCTTGCCGGTCCTCGAGTCGATGCGGGTGAGCGCGCGCTCGTAGTCGAGCAGGAGCGCTTCGTGGGCGGAGTAGAACTCGGTGCGGCGGAGCTTCTCGAAGTCGGCTCCGCAGGCTTCCATGAAGCGCACGGCACGGTCGATCTCGGCCGCCGTGGACTCGTACTTCGCATGCGCAGGATTCGAGGTGAAACCCTTGTTCCACTGCTGCACCGCCCTCAGGTCGGCGAAGCCGCCCTCGGTGAAGGCGCGCACGAGGTTCAGCGTGGCGGAGGAGGTGTCGTAGGCGGTGACCATCCGCTTGGGGTCCGGGATGCGAGCCTGTTCGGTGAAGTCGAAGCCGTTGACGATCTCGCCGCGGAAGCTCGGCAGACTCACCTCTCCGCGGGTCTCCATGTCCGAGGAGCGGGGCTTGGCGAACTGGCCCGCCATCCGACCCATCTTCACCACAGGGAGCGAGGCCCCGTAGGTGAGGACGACGGCCATCTGGAGGATGGTCTTCACCCGGGCGCTGATCCTGTCTGCGGTGGCGCCGCGGAAGGTCTCCGCGCAGTCGCCTCCCTGCAGGAGGAAGGCCTCCCCGTGGGCGACCGACGCCAGCCGGCGGGTGAGCTGGTCGACCTCGCCGGCGAAGACCAGGGGCGGCTTCGCCGAGAGGGTGTCGACGGAGCTCTGGAAGTCGGGGTGGTCCTGCCAGGCCGGCTGCTGACTGATCGGCAGACGACGCCACTCGTCGAGGCCCGGATACTCGGCGGCGCCGGTGTGGAGGATCTCGCCGGGGGCGGTCAGCCGGGACTCGATGTGGGTCTCTGTCGTCTCAGTCACGCCTCTCAGGGTACGACTGACGGGTGCCGCCTCCCAACCCGCGCAGCGTGTGCGTCCACATCATGGACGCACACGCTGCGCGGATCGGAGGCGACCGAGGGGTCCGAGCCGTCCTCCGGCTCAGGAGTCGTCGGAGTAGATCGCTTCGATGTCGTCCGCGTAGTCCTCCAGCACCTGGGGACGCCGGATCTTCATGGACGGGGTGAGGTGGCCCGAGTCGATGCTGAAGTCCTCGGCGATGAGACGGAACTCGCGGATGGACTCGGCCCGCGACACCGACTCGTTGGCCCGGTCGATCACCGACTGGATGTGCTGGGTGATCTCCTCCCGGCGGATCAGCTCCTCCATCGGGGTCTCGGGGTCGATGTTCCGCTTCTCCAGCCACTGGGGCAGGATCTCCGGATCAAGCGTGATGAGCGCCGCGATGAACGGGCGGTTGTCGCCGACCACGACGACCTGGCTTACGATCGCGTCGGAGCGGATCTGGTCCTCGAGCTGGTTCGGTGAGACGTTCTTGCCGGCCGCGGTCACCAGGATCTCCTTCTTGCGCCCGGTGATGGTGAGGAAGCCGTCGTCGTCGAGGGAGCCGATGTCGCCGGTGGGGAACCAGCCGTCGGAGTCGAAGGTCTCGGTCTCCAGGTCAGGCCGGTTCCAGTAGCCCGGGAAGACGCACACACCGCGTGCGAAGATCTCGCCGTCGTCGGCGATGCGGACCTCGTTGCCCGGCAGCGGGTGCCCGACGGACCCGATCCGCAGGTTCTCCGGAGTGTTGACGGTGACCGGCGCGGTGGTCTCGGTCAGGCCGTATCCCTCGAGGATCGTCACACCGATGCCGTGGAAGAAGTGGCCCATCTTGGCACCGAGGGGGCTGCCGCCGGAGACCGCGTGCTGGACCTGTCCCCCCATGCGGTCGAGCAGCTTGCTGTAGACGAGCTTGGCGAACAGCTTGTGCTTCAGGTTCAGGACCAGGGGCACGTTGCCGGCCTGCTGGGCCTTTGACCACTCGACGGCGGTGTCGGCGGCCTTCTGGAAGATGGCGCCCTTGCCGTCGCCCTCGGCCTTGAGCAGTGCGGCATTGTAGATCTTCTCGAACACGCGGGGCACCGCGAGGAGGAAGGTCGGCCGGAAGGTGCCGAGGTCGTCGACCAGGCGCTTCACGTCGGAGGTGTGGCCGACCGTCGATCCGGCGGCCACGGACATCACGGCGATGAACCGCGCGAAGACGTGAGCCAGAGGGATGAACAGCACGGTGGAGGCGTCCTTGTTCGCCACCTCGTTCAGGTTCTGCAGGGACTGCAGGGAGAGCTCGGCGAAGTTCCCGTGGGTCAGCATGCACCCCTTGGGGCGGCCGGTCGTCCCCGAGGTGTAGATGATGGTCGCCAGATCCTTCTTGGCGGCACGGCTCCTGGCGGTCTCCACGGCGGCGTCCGAGACGGACCCGCCGTCGGCGCGCAGGGTGTCCAGGTCCTCGTTGTCCAGCCGCAGGATGTGTTCCACTCCGGTGAGCTTCTCCTGGGAGATCGCTCGGTCCACGACCTTCTCGTGGGCGCCGGAGTCGACGACCATGAACTTCACGCCGGCGTCCTCGATGATCCAGGCGACCTGGGCCGGCGAGGACGTCTCATAGATGGGGACGATGACGGCGCCGGCGTACCATCCGGCGAAGTCCAGCAGAGTCCACTCGTAGCGGGTCGGGGCCATGATGGCCACACGGTCCCCGGGTTCGATCCCTCGGGAGATCATGCCCTTCGCCAGGGCGACGACGTCCTCGTGGAACTCCGCCGCGCTGACCTCGGTCCACTCCCCCTCGGTGAGCTGACGCTTGAAGAGCGAATTCTGCGGATCGGATTCGACCTGCCGCTCCAGGAGGTCGGTGATGTTCAGCTCATCCGGCACTCGTGTGGCCTTGGGTGCGGCGGTGTCCTTCACGCGGCGACTCCTAGTCGATCGGGCTCGTCAGGCTTGTCTGTGGCTCTCCTCACACTATTACTCGCAGGTACGGTTGTCACGCCGGCGCACCGCCGTGCTCACACCTGCGCGCCGTCACCGCCGCCGGTGCGGTTCTGCGGCATCTGCAGGAACAGCACCACGAGACCGACCAGGGCGAGGCCGACGAGACCCGGCCCGACGAACCCGGGAAGCGTGAGCGGCAGCCAGATCAGCAGCAGGAGCACGACCAGAGAGCCGACGAACATCGTCACTCCCAGGACCACTCCCGGCCTGGCGCCGGCCAAGGGGTTCCGCGGGTTCGGAGGGTGGAAGTCGTCGAGATCGTCCGAGGTGTGGTCGTCGACGCGGTGGTCGCGCGGCCCGCGCGCCGCGGAGTCACCCGACGGGCCTCCCGGGCGCCGACGCGGCCGACCGTCACGACCGAACAGGGCGCTGGGGTCGTCGTCGCGGTGTGGGCTCATGGTCTGCTCCGGGTCGGTCGGGGTCTCGGGCGGGGTCTCGGGCGGGGGTCGTGACCGCGTGCGGCACGATCGAGCGCAGCGCGATCGATGTGTCCGACCGCGCGACGGGCCAGCAGCTCGGCGTCGTGGTCGAGCGTGGCCACGTGGCGCGAACGGGGCAGCAGCAGCTGTTCCATCGGTGCCCGTCGGGCTCGGGTCACCAGGGTATCGGCCGCGGAGGCGGGGAGCACGGAGTCGCTCGCCGACCGGGCCAACAGGATCGGACAGGTGATGAGCGGCAGCTCGCGGCGGACCGTGCGTGCCAGGCGATCCAGCTCGACCACGCCGCGCACCGGGGTCCGGGGGTAGGCGACCTCCTCGACCTCCTCCCGGGCGATGTCCCCGGCGACTCCTGCGACGCTGGCGACCACGGGGTGCAGCAGCCGCGCCGCCGCCGCGGTCCCCGGCTTCAGCCTCAGCCCCGGATTGATCGCCACGACGGCCAGCACGTCGCGGCGTGCGGCCACATGCAGGGCCAGTGCACCGCCCATCGACAGCCCGACCACTGCGACGGCCCGGTGCCTTGCCGCCGTCCGGTCCCAGGAGGCGAGCGCGGCGCGCAGGATGCGTCGGTGCGGGGTGCCCGCCAGGTCTCGCCAGTCTGTGCCGTGGCCCGGCAGGAGCGGGAGGTCCACACCGTATCCGGCGGCGGCGAGCGCGTCGGCGAGAGGGGCGACGGACTGGGTCGTGGAGGTGAAGCCGTGGAGCACGCAGACGCCGATCGCGGAGCGGTCGAGAACTCCGTCCGACTCCTCTCTCGGGGCTTCCCGGGTGCGGTCCATGGATCCCACCCTAGCTGCGGCGGAGCGCGTAGAGTTGACTCCGGATCTGCCCCGCCCTCCCGGAAGGACATCCGCGCAGCCGTGTTCTACTACGTCGCCAAGACCTTCGTCGTCGGACCCGTGGTCAACACAGCCTTCCGCCCCTGGGTCAAAGGGCTCGGCAACGTGCCCCAGGAGGGCGGCGCGATCTTGGCGTCGAACCACCTCTCCTTCTCCGACTCCGTGTTCCTGCCGGTGAAGGTGCCCCGCCCGGTGCGCTTCCTGGCGAAGAAGGACTACTTCGACAAGCAGGGGCCGACGGGATGGGTGCAGAAGGCCTTCTTCGACATCACAGGCCAGATCCCCATGGACCGCTCCGGGGGGAAGGCCAGCCAGGACTCGCTCGACGCCGGCGAGCAGGCGCTGCGCGACGGCGAGGTCCTCGGCATCTACCCCGAAGGCACCCGCTCCCCCGACGGCCGGCTGTATCGGGGCAAGCTCGGAGTCGCCCGGCTGGCGCTGCGGACCCGAGTTCCGGTGATCCCCGTGGCCATGATCGGCACCGACAAGGTGCAGCCCATCGGCAAGAAGGTGCCGAACATCCGCCGCGTCGGCGTGATCTTCGGCGAGCCGATGACCTTCGAGGGCTACTACGACAACTCTGAGGACCGATTCGCCCAGCGCGCGGTGACGGACGAGATCATGTATCAGATCATGCGGCTCTCCGGTCAGGAGTATGTGGACACCTACGCCGCCGACGAGAAGCGCAGACTCGAGCGGGAGACCGCCGAACGACGGATCAGCGACCGGGACGCGGGGAACCGTGGACGCGGTGAACGGAATAGCTGAGCAGGCCCAGGGCCAACAGGCCTGAGAGCATCAGCGTGACGGCGGTGGTCCAACCGCCGGGCAACCACCAGGCGTCGTCCAGCGGCCACCAGGAGGGCACGTCTCGCCACAGCCCCCAGGTGATCCCCCACGCGATGAGTGCCAGTCCTCCGAGCGCGCTGAGCGCGATACGCGGTGGGGTCCGGACTCCGTGGACGGCTCCACGGATGGCCTTCAGCTTGACCGGCTCCATCATCCGGCGTGCCCAGGCGTAGCGGAGGCCGAGGAGCGCCAGTCCTGCGGCCAGCATCAGCAGCCCCGGGCCCGGCAGCACCAGGGCCGCCGCCCCGATCACGAGCAGCAGCCATCCGACGAACTCGAGGAGCCTGGCGCGCACCCATAGGGGGATCAGGCGCCGGTGTTCTCCGGTCTCCGAGTCTGCTCCGACTCCGCGCCCGGCGCCGGAGTGCGTCCCGGAGGGGCCTCCACCGCTGACCTGCGACGACGTCGCCCTCGTCCCTGCTTCCATGGCCCCGAGCGTCTCACCGGAACCTGGGAGTTCGGTGGAGGGCGTCGGTCGATCCCGCACCCCGGTCCGGTCCCCGGTCCGAGGAGGGGGATCCCTACCGAGCGGTGCGCGTGAAGGAGGAGATCCCGGTGATGTCGCGCCCCACGATGAGCGCCTGCATCGAATCGGTCCCTTCGTAGGTCGAGACGACCTCCATGTCGGTGAGATGCCTCGCCACATGGTTCTCCAGCAGCAGGCCGTTGCCGGCCATGATGTCGCGCGCCGTCCGGCACATCGACAGCGCCTTCCGGGAGGTCGTCATCTTCACCAGTGATGCCATGGCGGTGGTGAATTCGCCGCGCTCCTGCAGTTCGGCCATACGGGTGCACAGCAGCTGCATGGAGGTCAGGTCGGAGAGCATGCCGGCGAGGCGCTCCTGGACCAGCTGGTAGGAGGCGATGGGGGCGCCGAACTGCTCCCGCTCCGAGGCGTAGCGGGACGCCAGCTCGAACGCCGCCATGCCATGACCGACCGCCTCCCAGGATGCTCCTCCGCGCGTGGCCGACAGCACCTTGTTGACGCCGGCGAAGCTCTCACACCCGGCGAGTCTGTTCTCCAGGGGAAGCCGCACGTCCTCGATGACGATGTCCGCCTGATGGATGGACCGTTTGGCCATCTTGCCGCGGATGATCTCCGGGCGGAATCCGTCGGGGTACGTGCCGTCGTCCTCCTTCTCGACCACGAAGGCCTTGACCTGGGAGTCGGCCTCGTCGCGTGCGAAGACGACGATGACGTCGGCGGCATGGCCGTTGCCGATCCACCGCTTGCGGCCGCGCAGGATCCACGAGTCGCCCACTCTGCGGGCCGACGTCTCCAAGGAGACCGAGTCTGAGCCGTGATCAGGTTCGGTGAGGCCGAACGCCCCCGTCTTCTCCAGGGCCGCCAATGCGGGCAGCCAGCGACTCCGCTGGTCCTCGTCCCCCAGCATGTAGATGCTCCCCATGCACAGGCTCGAATGGACTCCGACGAATGTGTTGATGGACCCGTCGATCCGCCCCATCTCACGTGCTGCGATGCCCGCCGCCTGACGCGACAGGCCCGGGCAGCCGTAGCCCTCGATGAAGCCCCCGATGATGCCGAGGTTGCCGAGGCCGGGCAGCACGGGATCCGGAAACTCGGCTCGTTCCCAGTAGGAATTGATGATGGGCTCGACCTCGGTCAGGCCGAACTCGCGGACCCGATCGCGGAGGCGTCGGACGTCGTCGTCCAGGTCACTGTCTAGAAGGAAGTAGTCGGGATGTTCGATGACCGATGTCATGAGTGTTCTCCACCTTCTGGTGTGTCAGCGTCGGAGTTCGGGGCAGGAACGGCATGGGCCTCGAGGACCGCTCTCAGGGAGTCCGTCATAGGTGTGGGACGACCGTCATCGGCAGAGAGGTTGACGATGACGGCATCCGAGCGCAGGCAAAGAACTCCTCCTTGGAGCAGTTCGTGCCTGACGGTGAAGGAGGTGCGACCGATGGAGGTGATCCACGCGCGCCCGAGGACGTCCTCGCCGAAGTGCACCTCCCGGTCGAAGGTCACGTCCAGGGCGCGGACCACCCGTGGCCCCGAGGGCCCCGGAGGCTCTGCGCCCCAGGCCACCATGGCTCGCAGGCGGACCTCCTCGATCAGGGTCATCAGACGCGCGTTGTTGACGTGTCCGTTGAGGTCCTGGTCAGACCATCGGACCTGGAGACCACAGGTGAATTCGGGCGATGTCGTCACGAGATCCCCATCTTCTGCTGCCCGATCCAACGGAGGACGTCCTCCCTGTCCTGATCGAGTGCGGGGGGAGCCTTGTCATAGTGGACGGGCGTCCGACTGAACTCCACCGGGTGACGGATGAGGGGGACCTCCTCCTCGCCACGTCCCACCTGGACGACTGGATTGAGTCCGATGCTGTCAGCGAAGTCGACGCCTTCGTCGACTCCGAGGATCGGTGCACAGGGGATGCCCTCCGCCTGGAGGCGGCGGAACCATTCCTGTGCAGTCCCTCGAGTCAGGGCCTCCGTCATCTCTCGCCTCAGGAAGTCCCTGTGGGCATTCCGGTCGGCCATCGTTCGGAACCTCGGGTCCGCTCCGAGCCATGACCGGTCGATCACCTGTGCGAGCCGTCGGAACTGCCCGTCGTTTCCGCAGCAGATCACGATCTCGCGGTCCGATGCGGCGAACGGCCCGTAGGGGAACAGGCTCGGGTGGTCGTTCCCCAGCCGCATCGGCACGTTTCCGCAGGCCGCATAGCCCGTGCTCTGGTTGACCAGACCTGAGAGCGCAGACGTCAGAAGATTGAGCTCAACACCCTGACCGAGTCCCGATGCTCGGCGTTCTATCAGGGCCCCGAGGATTCCGACCGCGGCGTGCAGGCCCGTGATGACGTCGAACATCGCGACACCCGCGCGCTGCGGGGGCCCCTCGGAGGACCCGGTCACCACCATGAGCCCGGACATGGCCTGTGCGAGCAGGTCATACCCCGGCATATCGTGCCCGCCCTGGGTGCCGAACCCGGTGATCGAGACATGGATCAGTTCCGGCCATCGGGTCTCCGTCGACGATCGGTCCAGACCGAAGCGGGCCAGTCCCCCAGGCTTGAAGTTCTCGACCAGCACGTCAGAGCAGTCGATGATGTCGTACGCGGCCGCACGATCGGCATCGTCCTTCAGGTCGAGCACTATCGACTGCTTGTTCCGATTGCAGGAGAGGTAATAGGTGCTCACACCGTCCCTGTGCGGAGGCACCCACTGCCTCGAGTCATCACCGCTCGGGGCTTCCACCTTGATGACGGTCGCTCCCATGTCTGCCAACAGCATGGTGGCGTAGGGCCCAGCGAGCACACGTGTGAAATCCGCGATGACGAGACCCGCGAGCGGTCCGTCACCACCGTTCGTCGTCTGAGGCGGCTCGGCGTCTGACATCTCCAGCCCTCCGGTGCTGACCTGTGGGTTGACACAGATCACATAACCACCTGAATTATGCCCTGTCCAATACCTAATCAGATGTATATTGATGACGAGATCGACACAGTCAGTAGGGAGTTCCATGGAGGTCCGCGAGGCGGAAGCCTTCCTCATGGTGGCCGATGAGCTGCACTTCGGGCGTGCGGCCGCGCGTCTCAATATGGCGCAGCCCCCATTGAGCCGGCTCATCCGCCAGCTGGAGAGGAAGCTGCGCACGAGGCTCTTCGACCGCAGCACGAGGAGCGTAGAGATGACGCCGGCCGGTTCGGCCCTCGTCGATCCTGCTAGGCGCCTGGTCGCCGTGTCACGCGAAGCGCAGGAGGCCGTATCGAGTGCCATGAACGGTGAGACCGGCACCGTGCACATCGGATTCGCCGGCGCTTCGATCAATCGGACGATCGGACAGCTGGCCCGAACGCTGCGTCGGACGCACCCCCGAGTGCTGCTCGAGTTCCACGGATCACAGTTCTCACCTGCAGGACTCGACCGTGTCTTGGACGGCACACTGGACCTCGCGTTCGGTCGGTGGGACTTCATCCCCGCCACGCTCGAGTCACACGTCATCGCGCTCGAAACTACCCTGGTCGTTCTGCCGGCTCGCCATCCCCTGGCCGACCAGCCAGAGGTGCGCGTCTCCGACCTCGCCCACGAGAACTGGATCACGCTTCCCGGGGGATTCGGCTCCGCCCTGTACAACAGGCTGACCACCCTCACCCGGGGTGCCGGATTCGTTCCGAAGATCACCCAGACTGCGCCGGACTCGTGGACCCTGGTCATCCTCGTCGCCGCTGAGATGGGCTGCGCGCTGACATTGGACTCCGTCCGAGACAACGTCACCACTCCCGGAGTCGTCTTCCGGCCGGTCGCGGACCCCCAGGAGCCGCTCGAAGTGCGCATGATCTGGCGACGGGACGATCCGAGCATCGCACTCCGGAACGTCACCGAGGCGGCGAAGGCCCTGCTGCCGGACCCCCGCATTCAGGAATCGTCGTAGGTGTACCACCCTCGCCCGGTCTTCCGGCCGAAATGACCGGCCTCATAGAGTCGTCGGACGGCCGGGTGCGGCAGGGCGCCTTCATCGCCGGTCTGTTCGAACTCGGCGAGACGGATCAAATGTACGACGTCGATGCCGACGAGGTCCATCAGTTCGAACGGGCCCATAGGATGCCGGAGGGCGGTGCGAGCCGCCCTGTCGATGTCCTCCACGTCGGCGACCCCGGCGTCGTGGAGTTCGAGTGCTTCTCGACGGATCGCCCCGAGGATTCGGTTCGCGACGAATCCTGGGATCTCTCGGCGGAGCCGCACCCCCGACTTGCCCAATGACCGCACCAGCTCCATCGACGTATCGACGACGGTCTCCGCAGTGCCGTCATGCGGCACCACTTCGACACACTCCATCACCAGAGCAGGATTGAAGAAGTGCAGGTTCAGCACCCGATCGGGTCGGGTCGTGCTGTCTGCGAGCTGCGACGAGACGATGTTCGACGAATTGGTCGCCAGGATCGTCCTCCGGGGCGTCTCCCGATCGAGGTCCTCGAAGATCCGCCGCTTCACCTCCAACGACTCCGCCGCCGCTTCGATGACGAAGTCGCACTCCGACACCGCGGTCGCGCGGTCCGTCGAGAGTCGCAGCCGCTCCATGGCCCGATCAACATCATCACGAGCTCTCCGGCCTCGGGAGACGTCTCGATCCATCCGTGACTGCAAGGCATCTCGGGCGCCGTCCAGCAGCTCGTCCGACAGGTCGACGAGCGAGGTGCTGTATCCGGCCAGCGCACACACCATGGCGATCTGAGAGCCCATGACTCCGGCTCCCACGACAGCGATCTCTCGCACTTCTCCTGCCGGCCCTGAACGATGTTCTTCAGCGTGTTTCCGACCTGTCGATGTCATGGCAACTCACTCCCCCGAACGGTCATGGTGGACGGACAGGAAGTCTGCTCGTCGCCCCTCCAGGAACGCGCTCGTCCCCTCAGACTTCTCGTCGGTGCTGTAGATCACCGACTGAGCCAACCGCTCCAGCAGCAGGCCCGTCTCCTGGTCGACGTCGAACCCGCGTCTGATGACTTCGGACGCGAGCTTCACGGCCAGGGGCCCCTTCGCCAGGATCCGAGTCGCTGCGGACTCGGCCGCTGTGATCAGGTCGTCGGAGGACACGATTTCGGTGACCAGCCCATAGGTGAGGGCCTCCTCACCGGAGACCCGCCTCCCCGTGAGGATCATGTCGGTCGCACGACCGATTCCGACCATGCGGGCGAGCCGCTGTGTACCCCCTGCAGCGGGAATGATTCCGAGCCCGGTCTCCAGCAGCCCGAAGACCGCGTCCGTCGAAGCGATCCGCACGTCACACGCCAGAGCAAGTTCACATCCGCCCCCGAACGCATAGCCGTTGACGGCCGCGATCGTCGGCTTCGGGAAGGCCTCGATCCTCGAATACAGCCTCTGCATCCTCGCCGTGAGCCCGTCGACGGGTCGACGGCGCTCCAGCTCCCGGATGTCCGCACCGGCGACGAAAGCCTTGCTCCCGGCTCCCGTGAAGATCAGGAGCCGGACTGAGTCATCGTGCTCGAATGCGTCCAACAGCTCTGCCAGACGTGAGAGCACCTCCGCATTCATGGCGTTGTGAACCTGCGGGCGGTTGATCGTCACCACCACGATGCCGTCTCGGTTCGCTGTGAGGACCGGGTCCTCAGACTGCTGCACGTCCGCGTCAGCGATTCCGGTCATGGGTCGCTCCTCTCGATAGTCCGTCGACTGTCACGATGATGTGTCGGCAGCCTGGGCCGCGGTGCGTCCGCGGAAGAGACTGATCGCGGCCGTCGCGAGGACGACGCCCAGACCGATCAGCGTCCACGTGGTGCTGGGGAGGAACATGACGAATCCGCCCACGGCCAACGGAACCCGGAGGACAAGCGTCAGGCGCACCTCGGCCAGGCTCAACCACCCGCTGAACGCACAGGCGAGGGCGAAGACCGCCACGATGCTCGCCAGACCGTTGACGAGGACCTCCCCCGCAGGCGCCTGAGCCACCAGGGCGGGATTGAGCGCGAACCCGAACGGGACGACGTACTTGACCAGCCCAAGACGCATGGCCTCAACACATGTCGCCATCGCCGGCGCCTTGGAGATCCCGGCGGCTGCGAACGCGGCCAGTCCGACGGGAGGCGTGATGTAGGAGACGGAGGCCCAATAGATGACGAACAGGTGCGCGGCGATGGGATCGACCCCGAGCTCGATCACGGCTGGAGCCATCACGATCGCAAGGAAGACGTAGGCCGCCGAGATGGTGAGTCCCATGCCGAGGACGAAGCAGGCGAACGCTCCGGCGATGAGCATCAGCACCACGTTCTCCCCGACCAGGGCGACGAGATCGCGAGACAGGGAGAGCGCGACGCCGGTCGCAGACAAGCCTCCCAGAATCAGGCCGACACCGGCGATGATGCCGATGATCTGAGCCAGGGTCTTTCCCACGTCGAGGGTCATCTCGGTCCATTCCTTCGGTCCGAATCTGACGCTCGGTCGGACCAGAGCGATGACGAGGAGGACCGCGACCACCCAGAACGGCACCTGAGACTCATTCCCCGTGGTGAAGAGCATGAGAGTCAGAAGGACCAAGCAGCTGAGATAGGGCCAACCGGCGAGGAGTGCAGAGCCGACCCGGGGCAGCAGGTCCCGTGGCGACCCCCTGAGCCCTCTCATCGCGGCGTAGCCGTCGATCTGGATGAAGATCCCCAGGAAGTACAGGATGGCAGGAATTGTGGCCGCGATCAGAATCTCGGTGTAGGAGACACCGACGAATGACACCATGAGGAACGCGGCCGTCCCCATGATCGGTGGGGTGATCGAACCCCCGGACGAGGCCGTCGCTTCAACCGCCCCGGCCGTCTTTCGGCTGAAGCCGCTCTTGATCATGGCTGGAATGGTCATCGGACCGGTCGTCAGGACATTGGAGACCGCCGATCCGCTCATCATGCCCATAGTGGCCGAGCTCGCCACGGAGACCTTGGCCGACCCCCCACGAAACCGTCCGAACAGGGCGGTCGAGAGTTCATGGAAGAATTGGGCTCCACCCGTGTGCTGGAGCACGACGCCGAAGAGGAGGAAGCCGACGAGGATGCTTCCTGCGGTCTGCAGGGGCAGACCCAGGATCGACTCGTTGCCCATGGCATGCACCTGGGCCAGCGTGGCGACGTCGTACTGGATACCCTCGAGGAATCCGACGGGCAGCTGTCCGGCGGTCACAGGATAGATCGACACCAGGAAGGCCAGCACTGCGACGATCCAGCCCGCACCGCGGCGCAGCACCTCGATGATGAGGCCCCAGAGGACGAAGCTCACGACTGTGGCGAAGGTCGGAGCGACGAAGGCCCAACCGTACTCGTGGATGTCGACGCCGTGGAAGGCGAAGTACGCGGCACACGACACGAACAGAACGATGAGCACCACGTCGTACCAGGGGAGGCCTCTCCGCACGCCTCCTGTCGCCGCTGTCGCAGATCGTCTGGCCGGCATCACGATGAAGAGGATCGGGATGAAGAGCATGATGAGCAGATAGAGGAACGTGTTCGTCAGCAGTGCGATGCCGAAGAGGTTCCAGAAGAAGACCTGATTCATCGTCAGGAGCAGTCCCAGCAGCGTGAGACCGATCACCGCCCATCGCCAGAACATCGTGAGCCTGGGATTCTCCGACTCCTCCGCCATCAGAGACTGGTCCGGGACGGTGTCGGACGTGTCGGTGCCGTCGGGAGCGTCGGGCCGCAGTCCGTCGGTCAGGGGCGTGGTACTCATCGGTCGCTCTCCCCACCATTCGATCCGTCATCATCGTCGTCTACTTCGGGCAGGTCGGGCAGATTGTCCTGCTTCCACGAATACCACTGTCGGGCGACGTCGTCGTCGGTCGCATGATCATCCCAGAAGTCCGGCCAGGCTGATCTCATCAGCTGCTCACGCTCCAGCAGAGCATCCTGACGCGCCTGGAGGCTCTCCGACCACCGGTCCGCACGTTCGAAGAACCGCACGGCGCCTTCGTGGAATGGCACGACCATAGGTGTCATGAGCACTTCGTCCCGATGGAAGTTGTGCGCATCAGGGGTCGCGTCCTTGAAGCTCCCGTAGTTCTCATCGATGTGCTCGAGAAGCGTGAGCACCTCATCGGCGGAGCGCTCTTCGAGAGTCGTGAGAGGGATCGAGTACTGCATGTTGACCACGGACTCACCCTCGTCCAGACCTGCGCCGTCGGTGAACGAACCGGGTCTGACCATCGGGGCCAGCGTCTCCCAGGTCTCGTAGCGGGACTCGTCGTCGCCGCCGAGGTCGAGCCAGCGGACAGGATACTGACTTGCGAGCTCCTCGATGTTCGCCCCTACGACGTTCTGATAGAGCGCATCGAGCTGCCCCGATCTCAGTGCATCGATCTGTTCGGCGTAGCTGATGTCGACGAGGTCGACGTCGTCAGACGTCAGCCCTCCATAGTTGAGGATCGCTTCGAGCTTGCGGTTCATGGACGTGCTGGCGACGAGTCGGGGATACCGTCGTCCCTCCAGATCCTCGACCGTCTCGATTCCGCTGTCTTCGAGGACGAGCACCCCATAGTTGCCGGGAGGGGCGAAGATCTGACGGATCGGCTGGGGTCCCCACTGTCCAGAGGCGAACTCATCATCACCCTCGAATGCATAGAAGTACTCGTCACCTGCCCTCGCGTACTGGGCCGTCTGACTCATGACGGGAGCCAGTCTTCCTATTCCAGTGTCGCTGGTCATCAGCCGAACCTGCACACCGGACTGTTGGGTCATGGCATTGGCCACAGCCGCCAGGTCGTTGTAGGTGCCGGTCCCCACCCCGTACGTCGACCACACCATCTGCTCCGGGAGCCCATCCGACCGCACAGACGGCTGACCGCACCCAGCCAGCAGACCGGCCGCCGCCACCGAACCGACGCCGGCCAGGAATGATCGCCGGCTGCAGGGCAGGGTCATCGTCGCCTCCATCATCAGAACTCTCCTGTGCTGACTCCGAACGTGAGCCGCATCACAGGTTCGGATGGGAGTCAGTCAACCGGTCATACATTCACAGCACCAGCCCTCCGGGCCTTTGATACCTCCAACGCAATAATCCGACATCACCTGCACAATGGCCGACTGCCGTCGACCACGCCTGTTGCCTCTGGACATCCGCCCCTGCGACGCTGACCATCACTGCGTACCGACGGCGGCCCGTGCGGACCGGTCGGTCCCTTCGACGTGCAGAGGAGCGGCTCGGTGTTCAATCTCGCAATGGTGCTGACCGAATCTGCGGCGAGACACCCCGAGAGACCCGCCGTATTGGACGACGGGCGGGCGTGGACCTTCTCCGAGTTGGACAGGCGCGCAGACGCCTTCGCCGACTCCCTGCAGTCCGACGGGATTCGCCCGGGAGACGCCGTCGGCCTACAGATGGCGAACGGAGCTGCATTCGTCATCGCGTACTACGGGATCCTCAGAGCAGGATCGGTCGTCGTACCGGTGAACCCGTTGGCAGTGTCCCGCGAGATCTCACACATCATGAAGTCGGCCGAACTCCGATCGATGGTCACCGAATCCGAGAACCTCGAGACGGTCCTCCGAGCCGACCCTCAGGGACGCCTCCCCACCATGTTCGTCGCGGGACCGGCAGACCCACCGACCCGACGCATCAGGTCCTTCGACGAGGCTTCCGCGAAACCTGCCTCGTCCGAGCATCGCCTGCCCGTGATGCGGCCTCTGGACAGTACCGCGGCCATCATCTTCACCTCCGGCACGACAGGGGCGCCGAAGGCCGCGGAGCTCACTCACGGAAATCTCCTCAGCAGCTGCACGCATGTCACCAGGGACGCGGATGTGCGCGAGGCGGATGTCACG
Organism: Nesterenkonia marinintestina; assembly: GCF_025420485.1. Taxonomy (GTDB): domain Bacteria; phylum Actinomycetota; class Actinomycetes; order Actinomycetales; family Micrococcaceae; genus Nesterenkonia; species Nesterenkonia marinintestina. The sequence continues at coordinate 358,629 of NZ_JAOEFD010000001.1, forward strand.
CTGGCCTGCATCCCCCTCTTCCACGTCTTCGGCATGACCGGACTTATGAACACCTCGGTGGCCCAAGGCCTCCCGCTCGTCACACTGCGTCGATTCTCCCCGGACGACGTGTTCCGACTGATCGAGGAGCATTCCGTCACCCGCACCTCATTCGTGCCGACGATGATCGCCGAGCTCATCTCTGCCGACCCGCCGGACCGCGACCTCTCCTCTCTGCGCCGAATCACATCGGGCGGCGCACCGCTGGACGTGCAGCACGTGGCAGGGACGGAGGAGCTGTTCCCTGCGGCCACCCTGCTGGAAGGCTACGGCGCCTCCGAGACGACCTCGTCGATATGCGTCAACCGGGATCGCGGCACTCGGCGTCTGGGGTCGGTCGGGACGGCGACCTGGGGAACCCAGATCCGCGTCGTCGACGACGACGGTCGTGCGGTCCCGAAGGGAGCCTCCGACATCGGTGAGGTGCAGGTGCGGGGTCTCACCGTCTTCAGCGGATACCGGGGCGACCCCGAAGCGACGGCCGCCGCCTTCGACGGGGACTGGCTCCGGACCGGCGACCTCGGTCACGTGGACTCCGACGGATACCTGTTCCTGTCCGGTCGCCGAAGTGAGCTGATCATCCGTGGCGGGTACAACGTCTATCCGGCAGAGGTGGAGGTCGTCCTGACCAGTCATCCATCCGTCGCCGAAGCGGCTGTGATCGGTGTCCCCGATGTGCGACTCGGTCAGGAGATAGTCGCCTTCATCGTCACCAGCGCTCAGGTGGAGGCTCAGGAGCTGGACGCGTTCGCGCGCGAACGTCTCTCCCGCTACAAGTGTCCGCGCGAGATCCGATTCGTCGACGACCTCCCCAAGACTGCGTCTGGAAAGATCCGACGTGCAGTTCTGTCGCGTGATGGGAACACCTCGTCTGAGGTCTGAACGAGGGGGCTGACACGGCCCCGGACGTCCCGGCAGAGATCGGACGGAGAGAAAGAAGCACCCCGGACCGTGGTCCGGGGTGCTTCTGAGGTCCTCAGGCAGGACAGCTGTGCGCGAGGGGGGACTTGAACCCCCACGCCCGTGAAGGCACTGGCACCTGAAGCCAGCGCGTCTACCTATTCCGCCACTCGCGCGGGCGTTTCCCGTCGGCCTGGCCGACGAACAACGGAGTCCATCTTAGCCACAGAACTCCGACCGCGCATAATCACGGAGGGGTGACCCCCGTCTCAGCCGGGTCAGTCGTCCGCCTCCTCCGGATCCTCCGGTTCGACGTCCTCGCCGACGACGACGTCGGCGGAGTCCATCAGCTCCTGGGGCACCTCCAAGCCCATCTGCTCCGCCGCGTCCGGATTGAGGTACAGCTGGATGTCGTCGAGCGTCTCCACCGGTGTCTGTCCCGGGTCCTCGTCGTCCTGCAGGATGCGCAGCGCCATCTCTCCGGCCTGGCGCCCCAAGGCCTCATAGTCCACAGCGTAGGAGCCGATGGTCCCCCGAGCCACCGAATCTCCGTCGGCGGAGAAGACCGGGATCTGCTGATCGCGCCCGAAGCTGATCACCGACTCGAGGCCGGAGACGACCACATTGTCCGTGGGGATCCAGATCGCGTCGACCCCGGAGAGCGACTCCACTCCCTGCTGGACTTCCGCGGAGTTGGTGATGGTCGAGGTCTCGATCTCCACGTCGAGCTCCTCGGCGGCTTCGCGCGCCATCTCCACCTGGACCTCCGAGTTCACCTCACCCGAGGCGTAGAGGACACCGATCGACTCCACGTCGGGATCCGCCTCGGTGATCAGCCCGAGCTGCTCCTCCACCGGATTCAGATCGGAGAGCCCGGTGACGTTCTCACCCGGCTCCTCCCAGGAGTCGACGAGCCCGGCCTCCTCAGGCTCGGTGACGGCCAAGAACACCACAGGAAGGTCTTCGCCCTGCGTCGCGGTGACGATCTGCTGCGACTGCGAGGTCGCGATCGTGGCCACCAGATCGTGGCCCCCTTCGGCCAGCTGCCCGGCCACCGTGGTCTCGGTGGCGGCGTCGCCCTGAGCGTTGCGCTCGGTCCACTCGACATCGACCTCCGCCTCCTCGAAGGCCTGCCGGAACCCCTCCCGTGCGGCGTCGAGCGACGGGTGCTCCACAGGCTGTGCGATGCCGATCGAATACGGGTCCTCCTCAGTACCCCGGTCATCACCCCCGGCGCCCTCCCCGCAGGACGTCAGCACGAGCGCGGCGAGCGCCGTCGGAACCAAGAATCGCAGGGCGGGCGGAACGAGACGGTCGGACACTGGGGTTCCCTTCCTCAGGCGGATGCGAGCGGCTCCGGGCGAGGCGCCGACGGAGTGTCGACCATTCTTCCACGCGGCCCCCGAGCTCCGAGGCCGCGCGGCGGGCGGCGACGCCGATAGAATCACCTCCGTCATGGATGAGACCTCCCCCGCCGCCTCCCGCCGCAGCTACACCGCCGCCGAGCTGAACTATCCGGCCGAGCTGCCGGTCGTCGCCGAACGGGAACGCCTGCTCGAGGCCCTCCGTGACCACCAGGTGGTCGTCGTCGCCGGCGAGACGGGCTCGGGAAAGACCACTCAGCTGCCCAAGATGCTGCTGGAGCTGGGAGTTCACCGGCACGGGACCGTCGGTCACACCCAGCCGCGGCGGCTGGCCGCGCGCACGGTGGCCGAACGGCTCGCCGAGGAGCTGGGCACCTCACTGGGCGACCAGGTGGGCTACCAGGTCCGCTTCACCTCGGAAGTCTCAGACTCCACCGATGTGAAGCTCATGACCGACGGCATCCTGCTCGCCGAGATCCGCCGGGATCCGCTGCTGAAGCGATACTCCGCCGTCATCATCGACGAGGCCCACGAACGCAGCCTCACCATCGACGTCATCCTGGGGTACCTGAAGTCGATCCTCCCCCGACGACCCGATCTGAAGGTCATCGTCACCTCGGCCACCATCGACCCCGAACGCTTCGCCGCGCACTTCGGGACCTCCTCCGACGACGACCCCCGAGAGACGGCCTCCGAGGTGCCCATCGTCGAGGTCTCGGGGCGCACCTACCCCGTCGAGATCCGCTATCGTCCGCTGCGCCCCGAGGACGCCGGGATCCACGACGAGACCCACGACTTCGACGACCCCGCGACCTCCCCCGCCGGCGAGCGGCCCCCGGCCGACGGCCGGGAGCGCGACATGATCGACGCCGTCGCCGACGCCGTCGTCGAGCTCGCCGAGGAGCCCTCCGGCGACATCCTGATCTTCTTCCCCGGCGAGCGCGAGATCCGCGACGCGGCCGACGCCCTGGCCGAGACGGTCCGTCGCCACCGTCGACTGGCCGACGCGGAGATCCTTCCGCTGTTCGGACGCCTGTCCATGGCCGAGCAGAAGCGGGTCTTCCACCCCGGCGGCCGGCGTCGGATCGTCTTGGCGACCAACGTGGCCGAGACCTCGCTGACCGTCCCCGGCATCCGCTACGTCATCGACACCGGCACCGCCCGCATCTCGCGCTACTCCACCCGGACCAAGGTCCAACGTCTCCCCATCGAGCCCATCTCGCAGGCCAGCGCGAACCAGCGCTCGGGCCGGTCGGGACGCACCTCGCCGGGCATCGCGATCCGCCTGTACTCCGAGGAGGACTTCGAGTCACGGCCGGAGTTCACAGACCCGGAGATCCTCCGCACATCCCTCGCCTCGGTGCTGCTGCAGATGTCCTCGATGGGCATCACGCGCACCCCGGAGGAGCTGCTCGACTTCCCCTTCGTCCAGCCTCCCGACGCCAAGGCGGTCAACGACGCCGTCCGGCTGCTCACCGAGCTCGGAGCCCTCCACGCCGGTCGGGGCAGGGCCCCGAAGGGCGCGATCACCCGGATCGGCCGACAGCTGGCCCAGCTGCCGGTCGACCCGCGCCTGGGACGCATGATGGTCGAAGCCGCACGTCGGGACTGCCTGGAGGAGGTCACCGTGCTGGTGGCCGCGCTGTCCATCCAGGACGTCCGGGAACGTCCCACCGAGCAGCGCCGACAGGCCGACGAGCTCCACGGCCGCTTCCGTGACACCGAGTCCGACTTCTCGGCGCTGCTGAACCTCTGGCGCCACCTGGTGGAGAAGCAGAAGGAGCTCTCCGGGAACCAGTTCCGACGCCTGTGCCGCCGGGAGTTCCTCAACTATCTGCGGGTGCGGGAATGGCAGGACCTGGTCGTCCAGCTCACCGACCTCGCCGCCGAGGCCGACCTGACCGAACATCGCTCAGGACGAGGCTCAGGACGCCGCTCAGGGCGTCGGCGCGGCTCCTCCCGACGCATGCCGGTGGACCCGGCCGGCCGTCACACGGCGGTCCACCAGTCGCTGCTGGCGGGACTGCTCAGCCACATCGGTCTCTTCGCCCCCCGGACCAAGGACTATCAGGGCGCCCGCGGCACCCGGTTCGCCGTGTTCCCCGGCTCGGGCCTCTTCAAGCGTCAGCACGACTGGGTGATGGCGGCCGAGCTCGTGGAGACCAGCCGACTGTGGGCCCGCACGGTCGCGGCGATCCGTCCCGAGTGGGTCGAGGAGCTCGCACCGCACCTGGTGAAGACCCAACACTCCGATCCCCGATGGTCGGCGTCGCGGGGCGCCGCGGTGGTCACCGAGAAGGTCACGCTCTACGGCGTGCCGATCGTCGCCGACCGTGCTGTGCTCTACGGCCGCGTGGACCGCGAGGGCGCGCGGGAGGAGTTCATCCGACGCGCGCTCATCGACGGCGAGTGGACCACCCGCCATCACTTCGACGCGCGCAACAGGAGGCGCTTCGAGGAGCTGGAGGAGCTGCAGAGCCGCACGCGCCGCCGTGACCTCCAGGCCTCCGACGACGACCTCTTCGCGTTCTTCGATGCCCGCGTGCCCGACGACGTCGTCTCGCAGCGCCACTTCGACTCCTGGTGGAAGCATGCGCGCCACGAGACGCCCGAGCTGCTCGACCTGACCGAGGAGCACCTCTACGCGCAGGACGCCGACGCCGTCGACGTGGAGGCCTTCCCCGAGCACCTGGACCTCGACGGGCTGCGGCTTCCCCTGCAGTACGAGTTCAACCCCACCGTGTCCGGGAACCGCTCCGGAGCCGCCTCGGACGGGGTGACCGTCCGGATTCCTGTGGTCTTCCTCAATCAGATCTCCTCGGACCAGCTCGACTGGCTGATCCCGGGGCTGCGCACCGAACTGATCACGGCGCTCATCCGCTCGATGCCCAAACAGCTGCGCCGGAACTTCGTGCCGGCGCCGGACGTCGCCGCCGAGGCGCGCACGGCCCTGGAGGAGGGGTCCGTCCCGTACGCGGACCCCTTCGTCGGCTCCCTCGCACGGGTGCTCAGAGGTCTGCGCGGGGTGCCGGTGGACCCCTCGGGGCTGCGTGTCGATGCCCTGCCGGCGCACCTGAGGTTCACCTTCGCAGTGGTCTCGGAGAAGGGCCGGGTGCTGGACAGCTCCACGGATCTCACCGAGCTGCAGCTGCGCTACGCCGAGCAGAACCGTCGGGCCATCGGTCGGTCGCTGGCCGAGCCGGACTCGGCAGACCGGGACGGGTCGGGACGGACCCGGGCACCGGATGCGGAGAGGGCAGCCGATCCGAGGAGCGGGGCGAGGGCCTCGTCATCCGGCGGGAAGGGCCCTCGGCCCGGGGCCGGCGCCCGACGCTCCGCCGTCCCCGAGCAGCGGCACCAGACCAGCTGGACCTTCGGTGATCTGCCCACAGAGCTGACCGCTCAGATCTCCGGCCGCGGCGTCGCAGGCTTCCCAGCCCTGGTTCCCGACGACGAGGAGGGGGGCCGCGGGGTGCGCTGCCTCATCGTCGACTCCGCAGAGGAGCAGGAGCGCCGGCACCGACGCGGTGTGGTCACCCTCCTCCGCGAGGTGCTGCCCTCTCCCCAGCGCTACGTGGTCGAACACCTCTCCCACCGGGAGCGTCTGGCCTTCAACCAGTCGCCGCACGGCACGGTGGAGTCGCTGGTCGTGGACTGCACCACCGCCGCCCTGGACCATCTCGTGCCGTCCGCACTGCCGTTCACGGCCGAAGCCTTCGAACGGGTCTCCCGCGAGGCCAGGGCCGAACTCATCGAGACGGTGCTGCGGCTGACCGGCACCGTTGCCGAGGTGCTCACCCTCGCCGGCGAGGTCACTGCGCGCCTGCAGTCGACGTCCTCGCCGGCGCTGGCACCGGCGGTCTCCGACATGGAGGCCCAGCTGGGTCAGCTGGTGCGTCCCGGGTTCGTCGCGGAGGCCGGGTTCGCGCAGGTCCGGCACCTCACCCGATACCTGCGCGGCATGCTCCTCCGACTGGACCGGCTGGAGGCCGGCCAGGGGGTCACCAGGGACGCCGCGGACATGGACTCCGTCCAGCGGCTCGAGGACGAGTTCGACGCCGCCGTCGAGGCGGTCCCGTCCCAGCTGCCGGTGCCCCGCGCCCTGGACGAGGTCCGGTGGATGCTGGAGGAGTACCGGATCAACCTGTTCGCCCAGCAGCTCGGGACGGCTCAGACCGTCTCCCCCAAACGCATCCGACGGGCGGTGAAGCAGGGAAGCCGCTGAGCCGTTCGGCGGCCCCCGCTGAGCCTCAGTCCTCCTCGGCGGGGACGTGCTCGGCGTCGCCCATCAGGCGCAGCGCGACCCGAAGCTTCTCTGCGGCGACGTCCATCCGTTCCGGATCGGGATCCGACTCGACCCGGCCGAAGTCAAAGTCCGCCATGGATTCGGAGGGCCACACGTGGATGTGCAGATGGTCGATCTCGTAGCCGGCGATGACGAGACCGGCGCGCGCGGAGCCGAAGGCCTCGACCTCGGCCTTCCCGATGCGATGGGCCACCCGCATCAGATGGGCCATGAGCTCCGGGTCGGCGTCGGTCCAGCGGTCGACCTCATGACGAGGCACCACCAGCGTGTGCCCGTAGGCCAGGGGCGCGATGGAGAGGAAGGCGACGCAGGTCTCGTCCTGCCACACGAACCGACCGGGCAGCTCGCCGTCGATGATCTTTGTGAACACCGTGCTCATGGGTGTGCTCCTTCCGGGTCCCGCGGGACCCTACGGGTGTGCGGTGGGCGGGGGCCCTGATGCGATCGTACGTCCCCAGCTCGGAGCACCGATACGTCGGGGGCGCTGATATTCTGGATCGGCCCGCCGCCGGGAACCACGCCCCGCAGGGAGGAGCGCCATGACCCAGGAGTCGACCTCGCAGCGGCCCGCCGCCCCGGCGACCCGCGCCCGCAGCACTCGCCAGAAGCGCGCCGTCTGGGCCGCGCTGAGCTCGCTCGAGGACTTCGTCAGCGCCCAGGACCTGCACCGCATCCTCACCGAGCGGGGCGAGAAGGTCTCTCTGGCCACCGTCTACCGCATCCTTCAGTCGCATCAGGAGGAGGGGACCGTCGACGTCCTCCGCCCCGACGACGGCGAGGCGGTGTTCCGGCTCTGCGAACGCGAGGAGCATCATCACCATCTGGTCTGCCGCAGCTGCGGACTGACCGTGGAGTTCGCGGCCGAAGACATCGAGGCCTGGGCCGCGCGGTTCGCCGAGGAGCAGGGCTTCACCGAACAGCATCACACCTTGGAGGTGTACGGGCTCTGCGCCGACTGCTCGGCCTGAGACCGACGACGGCGTCGCCGCCCCCGTCCGACCACCAGACAGATGAGATAGATCAGGAACGAGATCGTCGTGATGTAGGGGCTGATGGGTATCGTTCCGGTGATGGCGAGCATGATCCCGCCCACCGCGGAGATCAGCGAGAAGGCCATGGACAGCAGCACCGCGGACATGGGATGCACGGTGACGCGCAGCGAGGCGGCCGCGGGGACGACCAGCAGCGCCAGCACCAGCAGGGCCCCGATGATCTGCACGGACATCGCCACGGCGGCGCCGAGCAGGACCATGAAGCCGATGGACAGCGCGTTGACGCCCACACCCCGGGCGCGCGCAAGCTGCGGATCCACCGAGGCGAACATCAGCGGCCTCCAGATGACCACCAGGACGGCGCTGATCAGCACCGCACCGGTGACCAGGGTCCGGGTCTGGATGTCGTCGACCCCGATGATCTGTCCGGTCAGCAGCCCGAACTTGTTCGCCGAACGCCCTTGGTACAGGGACAGGAAGAGTATGCCGAGACCGAGCCCGAACGGCATCAGGACTCCGGTGACCGCACCGACGTCCTTGTCCCGCAGGCTCAGCACCCCGATCAGGGCGGCGGCGGCCACTGCTCCCACCGCTGAGCCGGCGACCACGTCGAGTCCGGCCAGCAGGGCGAGCGCCGCACCGGCGAAGGAGATCTCGGCGATGCCGTGGACCACCAGCGCGGTGCGCCGCAGCATGATGAACACCCCGATCATGCCGCCCATCAGGCCGAGCACTCCGGCGGCGATCACCGAGTTGGAGACGAGCTGGAAGAGGTCCCAGTAACCCTCCAGGGTGAACGACCCGCTGATCCTCTCGATCATGCCGACCTCCCGTGCTCGCCGTGGGACTGGTGGTCGTCGTCGTGGACGTGGGGGCCGACTCCCACACGGGGGTCTTCGGGCGCGAGAGGCTCCTCGGCCCGATGCCCGGGAGCGCAGTGGTGCCCCTCGAAGTGCTGGGACATGACCACCAGTCGTCCGCGGTGCTCGATGACGTCGATCGGAGCGCCATAGAGCTCGGAGAGCACCTCGGACCGCATGACGGCCTCCGTGGTCCCGATGCGGTGACCGCCGGGGGCCAGGTAGAGCACCCGGTCGACGTGCTCGACGACGGGGTTGATCTCATGGGTGACGAACACGACCGCCGTGCCGGATTCAGCCTGTTCGCGGATCAGCCGGGTGACGCCCTGCTGATGGTGGAGGTCGAGGGAGTGCAGCGGCTCGTCGCACAGCAGCACGGTCGGCTCGGAGGCCAGCGCCTGGGCGGCACGCAGGCGCTGCTGCTCGCCGCCGGAGAGCAGCCCCACCGGTTCGTCGGCGTAGTCCGAGGCGCCGACCTTCTCGAGCAGCTCGTCGACCCGGCGGCGCATCCGGCGTCGGTGCATCCGAATTCCGTAGCGGTGTCCGTCGAGGCCCAGGGCGACGACGTCCCGGGCGCGCAGCGGAGTCTCTGCGGGCATATCGGCCTGCTGGGGGATGTAGCCCACACGGCTGGATCCGCGTCGCGCGGGACGGCCGGCGATCTCCGCCGACCCCGAGTCCAGCCGCTGCAGCCCCAGAAGGACCTTCAGCAGAGTGGACTTCCCGGCACCGTTGGGGCCCAGAACGGCGAGGAACTCTCCGGGTGAGAGGTCCAGGTCCAGGCCGGACCAGAGGCTGCGGCCGTGGAAGCCGACGCCGGCGTTGCGCAGCGACAGGACGGACCGGGCCGCAGCGGGAGACTCAGCCGCCATGGGCGTCCTCCGCGAGCTCTTCGACGGCGTCGATGTTGGCCTCCATCCAGTCGAGGTAGCCCTCGTGCTCCTCCGGAACGGTCTCGCTGAACTCCAGGACCGGTACGCCGGCGTCCTCGGCCGCGGCGCGCACCGCCCGCGCCTGTGCGGTCTCGGTCTGGACGGTGAAGGCCAGCAGATCGATCTCACCGGCCGAGGCGGTGTCCAACGCCTGCCGGTGCAGCCTCGGGGAGACGTCGTCGCCGTGCTCGACGGCGGCCAGGAACTGCGGATCTGTCTCATCGGCGAACCCGGCGAGGTGCAGCAGGTGCTGGGAGGCCGGTTCGGTGGCCAGGTAGCTCAGACCTTCGGCGTCGACGGCCGCGGCACGGTCGCTCAGCGCCGCGATCTCCTCGGCCAGCGATTCGGCCTCCCCGCGGTACTGGTCGGCGTGGTCGCCGTCGAGCTCGGCCATGAGGTCTCCGAACTCCAGGACGAACTCCTCCATCCGGTCGAGGTCGTACCAGACGTGTTCGTCCTCGTACCCGTCGTCATGATCGTGCTCGTCGTGCTCGTCGCCGTCCTCGTGGTCGTGGTCGTGGTCGTGGTCGTGGTCGTGGTCATGGTCGCCCTCCCCCTCGACGAGTCGGACGACACGGTCCTCACGGTCGGCGGATGCCGCCAGATCGGTCAGGAAGGGGTCGTAGCCGCCGCCGTTGGCGATGATCACGTCGGCGCCCTCCACGGCCAGCCGGTCCTGCGGAGTGGCTTCGTAGGAGTGCGGATCGACCGCCGCGTCGTCGATCACGGCCTCCACCTCCGCCCGGTCGCCGACGACACCTGCTGTGAGGTCGGCGTAGACGTCGGTCGAGGCCACCACGACGATGTCCCCGTCGGCGTCCACGTCGTCCACACCGCCCCCGTCGGCCGCTCCCCCGCAGGCGGAGAGCACCAGCGCTGCGACTCCGAGGCCGCCGAGCGTCAGGACGGGGCGGGAGGTCGGCACGGGGGGTGCTGAGGCTGCGGGTGGTGTCACGGGGAACTTTCGGCGAAGGGGCGGCGATGTCGGTCCTCAGGCTACGCCGCACTCTTGTTGAGAACAAATCGCAACACGAGCTCCTCGTCGTCGCTCAGCGTCTGCGCTCCTCGACCGGCTCGTCCGCCTCCTCCTCGACCCGGTGCCGGCGCCGAGAGTCCCGCGACTGCGTCACGTCATGGATCTCGCCGATGAGCACCTCGAGGATGTCCTCGAGGAACAGGATGCCCAGCGTCCGCCCGTCGGCATGCAGGACCCTGGCCAGGTGGGACCCGGTGCGCTGCATCCGGGCCAGGCAGTCCTCGATCTCATCCTCAGGTGCCATGTTCACCAGGGAACGGACCGCGGTGTAGGGCAGCGGGTCCTCGTAGTGGGACTGCGGCAGCGTCATGATGTCCTTGAGGTGGACGTAGCCGTCGAAGTCGCCGTCGTCGTCGACCACCAGGAACCGGGAGAACCCGGTGCGACCCACAGCTTTCTCAACCTGCTTGGGGATGACGTCGTTGGGGAGCGAGACCACATCCTCGACCGGCACCATCACGGACTCGGCCGTGTAGTCGGAGAACTCCAGGGCTCCGGCGATGACGCCGGACTCGTCGGAGACGGTCCCCCCGCGGGTCGACTCGGCGACGATCGACTGCATCTCCTCCAGCGTGAACGTCGAGACCACCTCGTCGCGCGGAGTGATCCGGAACATGCGGAGCACGACGTTCGCGATGACGTTGAGCACCCAGATCAGCGGCATGAGCAGCCGATACAGCAGGACCAGCGGCGGAGCCAGCAGCAGCACCGCCCGGTCCGCCACCGAGACCGCGTAGTTCTTCGGCACCATCTCGCCGAGGGTGACGTGGAGGAAGGAGACGATCAGCAGTGCGACGACGAATGCGGTCACCGAGGCGACGGCCTGCGAGAGCCCGACCGCGGTGAGCGGATCGGTGAGCAGGTGGTGGATCGCCGGCTCCGACACCAGCAGGATCAGCAGCGAGCAGACGGTGATGCCCAGCTGGGCGATCGCGAGCATCTGTGACACGTGCTCCATCGCGTACAGCGCCGTCTTGGCCCGGGAGGAGCCGGCCTCGGCCTTGGGCTCGATCTGGCTGCGGCGCGCGCTCATCACGGCGAACTCGCCGCCGACGAAGAAGGCGTTGCCGACCAGGAGCACCACCAGCCAGACGATCCCCATCAGGTCGCCGCCCATCAGGCCTCACCTCCCTGCTTGGCGACGTGCTCGGCCCGCTCCTCGGCGGCCCTGCGGGCCCGCTCGCGGGCGGCGTCCACGGCCGCGCGCTGCGCCTCGGGGTCGGGGACGAACCGGACCCGGTCGATCCGGCGGCCGTCCACCGTCACGACCTCCAGGGTCCCGCCGGGGACCTCGACGACGTCGCCGACCGCCGCCATCCGTCCCAGGCGGTCCAGCACATAGCCGGCCACGGTCTCGTAGACGGAGTCGTCGGGGATCTCGAGCACCAGGATCTGCGCATTGATCTCATCCGGTCTGATCAGACCGGGGAAGTACCAGTCGCCGGCACGGGACTGCAGCACTCCTGGGGCGATGCGGTCGTGCTCGTCGGAGACCTCGCCGACGATCTCCTCGACCACGTCCTCCAGGGTCAGCACTCCGGCGGTCCCCCCGTACTCGTCCACGACCACGGCCATCTGCAGGGGCGCTTCGCGCAGGTCGGAGAGGAGCCCGTCGATGTGGATGGTCTCAGGGACCCGCACCACCTCGGACATCACCGTGGCCGCCACCAGGCCGTCGCGCTTGTCCCGAGGCACCGCCACCGCCTTCTTCACATGGGTGACGCCTCGGACGTCGTCCACCGACTCGCCCAGGACGGGGAAGCGGGAGTAGCCGGTGCGTCGGGCCAGATCGATCAGGTCGGTCAGCGGCGCGTCGGCCTCGATGCTTGCCATACGGGGGCGCGGTGTCATCACGTCGGCGGCGGTCTGTTCGGAGAAGCGCAGGGTCCGGTCGAGGAAGGTCGCCGTCCCCTCGTCGAGGGTGCCGAGCATCGCCGAGCGACGGACCATCGACGACAGCTCCTCGGGGGTCCTCGCTCCGGAGAGCTCTTCCTTGACCTCGAGCCCGAAGCGGTGCAGGACCTTGTTCGAGAAGCCGTTGAGGACCACGATGGCCGGCCGGAAGACCGCGGTGAAGAGCAGCTGAGGCCGGGCCAGCGCCCGGCCCAGCGGGAACGCGATGGCGATGGCCATGTTCTTGGGCACGAGCTCACCGATGATCATCGTCACCATCGTCGCGATCACCATCGCCGTGATCAGCGAGACGGCCCCGGCGGCGGCGTCGGGCACCCCCAGGGCCTCGATGGGGTCTGCCAGAAGGGCGCCGAGGGCCGGTTCGGCGACATAACCGGTGAGCAGGGTCGTCAGCGTGATGCCGAGCTGGCAGCTGGAGAGCTGGGTCGACAGCGACTTCAGACACTTCATCAGCGGCACGGAACCGGTGTCACCCTCATCGATGGAGCGCTGGACGGTGGGCTGGTCCAGCGCCACCAGGGAGAACTCGACGGCGACGAAGAAGCCGGTTCCCAGGATCAGCAGGAATCCGAGGCCGAGAAGGAGGAACTCCACCTAGGAACCGCACCTCCCGGAGCATGCCGACGGTCGGGCGGGGGCGGCGGGCTGTGCGGAACGGTCGAGGACCGGTTGTCGATACTCCATCAGAGCACCGATCCTAGCGTGCGCCGAGGTCAGCGCACCAGCAGGTCACCACGTGGTGGGCACCGGCTTGCCCTCCTCGTATCCGGCCGCCGACTGCAGCCCGACGACCGCACGCTCCCGGAAGCGCGCGAGGTCCTCGGCACCGGTGTAGGTCATCGCGGACCTCAGCCCGGCGGTGATCATGTCCAGCAGGTCCTCCACGCCGGGGCGGCGCGGGTCCAGGTACATCTTCGACGAGGAGATGCCCTCCTCGAACAGACCCTTGCGCGCCCTGGCGAAGGCGTCCTCCTGGGCGGTGCGGTTCTGCACGGCTCGCGCCGAGGCCATGCCGAAGCTCTCCTTGTACCGGCGTCCGTCGGACTCGAGGATCAGATCGCCGGGCGATTCGAAGGTTCCGGCGAACCACGAGCCGACCATCACCTGGCTCGCACCCGCGGCCAGAGCCAGGGCGACGTCACGGGGATGCCGGACCCCTCCGTCGGCCCAGATCCGCCCGCCCTGCTGACGGGCCGCCGCGGCGCACTCCATCACCGCGGAGAACTGCGGCCGGCCGACCGCCGTCATCATCCGCGTGGTGCACATCGCGCCGGGACCCACACCGACCTTGGCGATGTCCGCCCCGGCGGCCATCAGATCCCGGACGCCGTCGGCGGTGACCACGTTGCCGGCCACCACCGGCACGGTGCGGCCGTGGGCGTCGACCACCCGGCGCACTGCCTCCAGGGCGTCGAACATCTTCCGCTGATGGCCGTGGGCGGTGTCGACCACGAGCACATCGCTGCCGGACTCCAGCAGGGTCTCGGCACGTCCGGCGACGTCGCCGTTGATCCCGACCGCCGTGGCGACCCGCAGACGGCCCGCATCGTCGAGGGCCGGACGGTACATCGTCGAACGCAGCGCGCCTCGGGGCGTGAGCACTCCGGCCAGTCGACCGTCCGAGGCCGTGACCGGCGCGAAGTCGGCGCCGACCGCGTCCATCTGGGTGAAGGCCCGCTCCAGACCCTCGTGCAGCCGCTCCGCGTCGAAGGGCGAATCCTCGGTGAGCCCGAGCTCGTCCTCGGTGAATCGGACCTGCGGCATCCGCATGACCGAACCGGCGGTGGAGAAGCGGTCGAGCCCGACGCAGTCGGCCGCCGCCACGACGCCGGCCAGGCGCATCTCATCGTCGACGACGCACACCGCAGGGTGGCTCCGCCTGTCCAGCAGGTGCAGCACGTCGAGCAGAGTGTCGCGCGGGGCCACCCGCAGCGCGGTGTCGAAGACGGGGTGCGATGCCTTGACCCGGGAGACCACCTGGCGGACCACCTCGGACGGGACGTCCTGCGGGAGCACGCCGAGCCCCCCTCGGCGGGCCATCGTCTCGACCATGCGCCGACCGGTGACCGCCGTCATATTGGCGGAGACCAGCGGAATCCCCGCACCGGTGCCGTCGTCGGGAGCGATGTCCACCTCGGTGCGGGACATGGCCTCGGACCGCGACGGCACGAGGAAGACGTCGGAGTACGTGAGATCTGTGATGGGTTCGTTCAGCAGACGCATGGCGGGAGGGGAACCTCTTCGTCGTCGGGAGCATCAGACACGATACCCGGTGCAGTGGCGACCACGTCACCGAAGTCATTATGCTGGGACCGATGAGCGCTAGGGATCGTCAGGGTCGCCCTCGGCCCGCGACCGAGGAGCGACGAAGCTTCTCAGTCGCACCCCTGCGCCCGAAGGGTCCGCGTGGTCGTCCGGCGGGCCGACGGCCCGTACGTCCGGGATGCGGGTCCTTGGGAATCCGGAGAGAACACACCATGGAAGAGGCGTATCCAACGTGCCAGATCTAACGTCCAGCCGACTCGCGGAGGAGTTCCCCGGAAACGAATGGTTGGTCGCCGACCTGTACGACAGGTTCAAGGACGACCCCGGCTCCGTGGACCGCAAGTGGGCAGACATCTTCCGTCGGCTCGAGGATGAGTCGACGGAGGCCTCTGCGGACCGCGGGTCCGACTCGGACGGGAAGTCGGGGCAGGACGATGCGCGCTCCGGCTCATCGAGGTCGTCGTCCTCGGACTCGGAGTCTTCGCAGGGGGACTCCGGCACGGATCCGGCCGCGTCCGACGAGACCACGCCGAGCACGGCCACTCCGGCCGACCCCGACGCGGCCCAGCGCCCGGACTCCGAGAAGTCTGGGGGGAAGTCCGGGGGGAAGTCCGGGGGGAAGACCTCCGAGGACTCAGGGAAGGACTCGGCCAAGACGTCCTCCAAGAGTTCGTCCAAGAGTTCGTCGAAGAGCACGTCCAAGGGCTCGGACGAGCGCGACGACGAGGGCTCGGACAAGAGCTCTAAGTCGCACAAGGCGCCGAAGAAGCCCTCGACCCGCCGCTCAGGCGGCTCCGGATCGAAGCCCATCCCTTCCGAGCCCACGCCGGCATCCACCGAGCGGACCGAGGAGAAGCAGGACGAGGTCACCCAGCTCAAGGGGATCTCCAAGGCGATCGCCGCGAACATGGACGCCTCGCTCAGCGTCCCCACGGCCACCACCGTCCGTGCGGTGCCGGCCAAGCTGCTCATCGACAACCGCGTGGTGATCAACAATCACCTGCGGCGCACCCGCGGCGGCAAGGTCTCCTTCACCCATCTCATCGGCTACGCCATGCTCAAGGCGCTGCGGGCCCACCCGTCGATGAACGTCACCTATGACGTCCAGGATGATCGCCCCGTGGCCGTCCAGCCCGCCCACGTGAACTTCGGCCTCGCCATCGACATGCCCCGCCCCGACGGCACCCGGGCCCTGGTGGTCCCGAACATCAAGGCCGCCGAGGACATGAGCTTCACCGACTTCTGGGCCGGATACGACGACGTCGTCTCCCGCGCCCGGGACAACAAGCTCACCCCGAACGACTACGCGGGCACCACGGTCTCGCTGACCAATCCCGGCGGCATCGGCACCGTGCACTCGGTGCCGCGGCTGTCCAAGGGGCAGGCCTGCATCGTCGGAGTCGGAGCCCTCGAGTATCCCGCCGAGTTCCAGGGTGCGTCGGAGAAGACCCTGCACAAGCTGGCGGTCTCCAAGATCATCACCCTGACCTCGACCTACGACCACCGGGTCATCCAGGGCGCGGGCTCCGGCGAGTTCCTCAAGACCATCCACGAGCTGCTGCTGGGCAAGGACGGCTTCTACGAGGAGGTCTTCCAGTCCCTGCGCATCCCCCACCAGCCGGTGCGGTGGTCGGCCGACATCCAGGTCAACCCCGAAGAGCAGATCAACAAGGTGGCCCGGATCCAACAGCTCATCCACGCCTACCGCGAGCGGGGCCACCTGATGGCCTCCGCGGACCCGCTGGAGTACCGGATGCGCGACCATCCGGACCTCGAGATCGAGAGCCACGGTCTGACCCTCTGGGACCTCGACCGCGATTGGCCGACCGGCGGCTTCGGCGGAAAGCAGAGCCTGCCCCTGCGCAACATCCTCGGAGTGCTCCGCGACACCTACTGCCGGAACACCGGCATCGAATACATGCACATCCAGTCGCCCGAGGAGCGGCGCTGGTTCCAGGACGAGATCGAGCACCCCTACGAGAAGCCCTCCCGCGACGAGCAGTTCCGCATCCTGGGTCGGCTCAACGCCGCCGAGGCGTTCGAGACGTTCCTGCAGACCAAGTTCGTCGGACAGAAGCGGTTCTCCTTGGAGGGCGGCGAGTCCCTGATCCCGCTGCTCGACGTGATCCTCTCCGAAGCGGCCGACGAGGGACTCGACGAGGTCACCATCGGCATGGCCCACCGCGGTCGGCTCAACGTGCTGGCCAACATCGCCGGCAAGACCTACGCCCAGATCTTCCGCGAGTTCGAAGGCCGTGACTTCGGCACCGGCTCCGGAGACGTGAAGTACCACCTGGGCACCCGCGGAGAGTTCACCTCCGACCGGGGCAACTCCACGTCGGTGTATCTGGCGGCCAACCCCTCGCACCTGGAAGCGGTCAATCCCGTCCTCGAGGGAGTCACCCGGGCGATGCAGGACCGGCTGGACCGCGGGTCGAGCAGCCTGAACTCGTTCTCGGTGCTGCCGCTGCTGGTCCACGGCGACGCCGCCTTCGCCGGCCAGGGCGTGGTCATGGAGACGCTCAACCTCTCCCAGCTGCGCGGCTACCGCACCGGCGGCACCGTCCACGTGGTGGTCAACAACCAGGTCGGATTCACCACCGCGCCGCAGTCGGGCCGTTCGATGACCTACTGCACGGACATGGCCCTGGCCATCCAGGCCCCGGTCTTCCACGTCAACGGCGACGACCCCGAGTCCGTCGCCCGGGTGGCCGACCTGGCGTTCCGCTACCGGCAGCGGTTCAACAAGGACGTCGTCATCGACCTGGTGTGCTACCGCCGGCGCGGTCACAACGAGGGCGACGATCCGTCGATGACGCAGCCGAAGATGTACAACCTCATCGAGGCCAAGCGCTCCACCCGCAAGCTCTACACGGAGAACCTGGTCGGACGAGGTGACATCACCCAGGAGGAGGCCGACCAGGCGCTGCAGGACTTCCGTCAGCGGCTGGAGCGGGTCTTCACCGAGACCAACGCCGCCCAGACCCAGCCTGTACCCACCGTCGGTGAGGACGGCGGAGCCCTGGCGCCGACGGCGAGCGAGGTCGAGGACGAGGCCCCCGGCCGCGCGGAGGACGACACGGCGATCTCAGCCGAGACCCTGGCCCACATCGGTGAGGTCCACACGAACATCCCCGAAGGCTTCACTCCGCACCCGAAGCTGAAGTCGCTGCTCGAGAAGCGGGCCAAGATGGCCCGCGAAGGCGCGATCGATTGGGGCTTCGCCGAGATCGCCGCCTTCGGGTCGCTGCTCATGGAGGGCAACGAAGTGCGCATGTCGGGGCAGGACTCGCGCCGCGGCACGTTCGTCCAGCGTCACGCGGTCTTCCACGATCGGGAGAACGGCGACGAGTGGTACCCGCTGAAGAACCTCACCGAGGATCAGGGTCGGCTGTTCATCTATGACTCGCTGCTCTCCGAGTTCGCCGCACTCGGCTTCGAGTACGGCTACTCGGTGGAGAACCCGAACTCGCTGGTGCTGTGGGAGGCGCAGTTCGGCGACTTCGTCAACGGTGCCCAGACGATCATCGACGAGTTCGTCGCCACCGCCGAGCAGAAGTGGGGGCAGCGGTCCTCGGTGGTCATGCTGCTCCCCCACGGCTACGAGGGGCAGGGACCAGACCACTCGTCAGGCCGGCCCGAGCGGTTCCTCCAGCTCTGTGCCGAGGACAACATGACCGTGGTCATCCCCTCGACCGGGGCGAACTACTTCCACCTGCTGCGTCGTCAGGCGGTCGCCCGCCCGCGGCGTCCGCTGATCGTGTTCTCCCCCAAGCAGCTGCTGCGGCTGAAGGCGGCGGCGAACTCGGTGGAGGACTTCACCGAGGGGACGTTCCAGAAGGTCATCGGCGACACCACGGTGGAGAAGTCGAAGGTCCGGCGTGTGCTGATCGTCTCGGGTCGCCTCTACTACGACCTGGAGACCACCCGCAGCAAGCACGACGACGAGAGCACGGCCATCGTCCGACTGGAGCAGCTCTACCCGATGCCGGTCGAGGAGCTGCAGGCGGAGCTGGACTCCTACCCGGAGGACGCGGAGTTCGTGTACGTCCAGGATGAGCCGTTCAACCAGGGGCCGTGGCCGTTCATGTACGTGAACTTCCTTCCGCTGCTGACCAAGGAGCTCGACCTGATCTCCCGCTCGGAGTCGGCCGCGACGTCGGTGGGACAGGCAAAGCGCCACGCTCGGGAGCTCGACTCCCTGCTGGCCCAGGCCTTCCCGCACCTGGACCTGTGAGGCGCAGAGCCGCCTGACCGGGTAACGTCTAGGGGTGCGACGGCAGCACCGCATCTGCGGCACGCCGTCGCGCCCCTGCATCGCGAAGAGAGGATCGGACGAGGTGGATCGCAGCATCAGAATCGTCGCCGTCGGCAATGAGCTGCTCACCGGTGTGGGCGATCCGCGCGCCCTGGGCTGGTGGGGCCGGGTGCTCGCCAAGACCCCGCGTGAGACCGTCCACGTCGAGGACTACGTGCTGGCGATGCCCGGAGAAGGCGTGGAGGCGCTGTCCCACCGATGGCAGGCCGAGGCGGCGCCCCGGTTCTCGGCCGAGGCCGAGAACCACCTCGTCGTCGCCCTGAACGACACGGATCTCGACGGGCCCTCGAGCTCGGCCCGCTCCCGGCTGAACCTGGCCAATATCCTCGACCGCGCCTCGCAGGAGGGGATCCGGTGCCTGGCCGTCGGCCCCATCCCCACCCTCGACGCCGAGCGGAACCAGCGGATCTTTGAGCTCAACGCCGCCTACCAGGACGTCGCCATGCGCCGTTCCCACGTGTACGTGGACACCTACACACCGCTGGTGGACCACGAGCAGTGGCGTCACGACCTCGCGGCGAACGACGGCCGTCCGGGACAGGCTGGGTACGGGCTCGTCGCCTGGCTGGTGCTGCACCGCGGCTGGTACCAGTGGCTGAAGATGCACGAACCGACCTCCTGACTCGGCACCCAGTCTGCCGGCCCCAGTCTGCCGGCCCTAAGTCCGTCGGCATACGGTCCGAGTCGCCGAGGACCGGTGCCGCTCGGTATGCTGGACTGTGATCGACGAAAGGAGTCCCCATGGGAAAGCGCGGACGTAAGCGCCGGGACCGTCGGAAGAACAACGCGAACCACGGCAAGCGCCCCAACTCCTGAGGACCTGCCGGGCCGGTTCGCTCCGACCCCTGACGACGGTGCCCCTCGAGGCGCACACGAACGCTGAGCCCCCGCCGAGATCTCGGCGGGGGCTCAGCGGCGTCATGGGCCCGGGGACCCGGGACGGCAGACCTCAGTCCGTGCGGTGACCGGCTTCGACGCGGATCGCACTGATCCGCTCCATGATGGTGACCTTCAGTCCGTCCGGAGCCCGCTCCACGCAGGAGCGGCGGACCACGGTGCGGATGATGCACTCGAGGTCGTAGTCCTCCGCACAGTCGGGGCAGGCCTCCAGGTGGGACCGCACCTCGTCGATCTCGCTGCGGCTCAGCGCACCGTCGAGGTAGTGGTAGATCCGCTCCAGCCGCACCCCGGCCTCAGTGGAGTCGGTGTCCTCGGGGGCGCCGCAGCAGCGCTCGTCGGCCGTGCCGGCGCTCATGTCCTGCTCTGTCATGCGTCAGCCTCCTGCTTCCTGAAGCCTCGCTCACGGGCGTAGTCGGTCAGCAGCCCGCGCAGCAGCTTGCGGCCCCGATGCAGCCGGGACATCACCGTGCCGATGGGGATGTCGAGGATCTGGGCGATCTCCTTATAGGCGAAGCCCTCGACGTCGGAGAAGTACACCGCCAGACGGAACTCCTCCGGGATCTGCTGCAGCGCGTCCTTGATGTCGGAGTCCGGAAGGTGGTCCAGCGCCTCGGCCTCGGCGGACCGCAGCCCGGTGGAGGTGTGCTCGGCGGCCTGCGCCATCTGCCAGTCCTCGACCTGCTCCGTGTTGGCCTGCTGCGGCTGGCGCTGCCTCTTCCGGTAGATGTTGATGTAGGTGTTGGTCAGGATCCGGTACAGCCAGGCCTTCAGATTCGTGCCGGGCCTGTACTGGTGGAAGGCCGAGTAGGCCTTGGTGTACGCCTCCTGGACCAGGTCCTCGGCGTCCTGCGGATTGCGCGTCATCCGCAGCGCCGCCGAATACAGCTGGTCGACGTACTGCATCGCGTCACGCTCGAATCGGAGCCGACGCTGGGCGTCGGTCTCCGTCGCCACGTCGACGTGCGCTGAGTCTTCTCGGTCCTCTGCGTCTTCTGCGGTCACTTCGCGATCCTCCATCACAGGAGAGTCTACGCGCGTGCCCGTCGCGGCCTCCGCAGTGATCGTCATATCCTGGGCAACCACGCTCCGGGCGCGCTGATTCCCGTCGGCGGCAGGATTGGGTAGATTGTTCATCGGACGCCTGTCGAGCGGACTCCGCTCGCACGGATCCTGTCCGACGGGGAGACGTCCCACGTCAGCCCGTCGGCAGGTCGCACTTCAGGTCCGCCGGGCGGCATGGCCGTCGCACCGGAACCGCCACAGGAGGATGACATGTCTCTGACCCGCAAGATCGCCCGCCCGCTGCTCGGCGCCGCCTTCGTCGCCGAGGGGATCGGCCGCCTGCGTCACTCCGGAGAGGCCGGCGACAAGCTGGAGTCCTCGTTGCAGGAGCTCGAGTCGATGGTGCCGCAGGCCGAGCAGGTGACCGGCAATCCGCAGCGGACCGCTCAGGTGCTGGGCGGCGTCGAGGTCGCCGCCGGGGCGGCGCTGGCCATCGGCAGGTTCCCGCGCACCGCCGCCTGCGTGCTCTCCGGGGTCCAGCTGGTGAACACCTACGTCGAGTACCGGGGCGCCCAGCTCGACGACGTCGGAGATCTGCAGTCCCAGCGGGCCACGCTGCTGAAGAACCTCGCGATCCTCGGCGGACTGAAGATCGCCTCGGTGGACCTGGCCGGACGCCCGTCCCTGTCCTGGCGCGCTGAGCACCTGGCCAAGGACATGAAGAAGAACGGCACCGCGTTCCGCGACAAGACCATCAAGTGGGCCGAGGACCTCGGCGACGACGCCGTGAAGTCTGCCAAGGCCTTCGAGCGTGACGCGTCCAAGACCTTCAAGCGGGCCGAGCGCGACGCCAAGCGGTCGATCAAGCAGGCGGCCCGGGAGGCGGAGAAGAAGGTGGACTCCTGAGCCGCACCGTGCCGAGCACCTCTGCGACACCGGTGCCCCCGACCCCGTGGCCCTGCCCGCGGTCGGGGGCACCGGTGCGTGGACGGGTCGTCGTCCCGCCCTCGAAGTCCCTGACGAACCGACTCCTGCTGCTCGCGGCCCTGGCCGACGGCCCGTCGACGGTGGTGAACCCCCTCGACTCGCGGGACAGCCGCCTGATGCTCGAGGCCCTGCGCACCCTGGGCGCCGACGTGACGCACATCGACGACTGGGAGGCCACGGGCGAACCGGCCGTACGGATCACTCCCCTGCCCGCCCCGGCACTCGGCGCGGACCTGCCGCCCCTGACGATCGACTGCGGCCTGGCCGGCACAGTGATGCGCTTCCTGCCCGCCGTCGCCGCGCTGACCGGGCGCACGGTCCGCTTCGACGGCGACCCGGAGGCCCGGGTCAGGCCGATGGGCACCGTCCTCCGAGCCCTGGCCGACCTGGGAGCCGAGGTCACCGGGGAACCGATCGGAGACCCGCGGGCGACGGCTCCGTCGACGCTGCCGTTCACGCTCCGCGCCTCCGGCGGGCTGCCCGGCGGCGAGGTCCGCGTCGACGCCTCCGGATCCTCCCAGTTCGTCTCCGGACTGCTCCTGGCCGCACCGCTGATGCCTGAGGGACTGACCGTCCGCCACATAGGAGACGACGTCCCGTCGGCCGAACACGTGGCGATGACCGTCGATGTGCTGCGGGACCTCGGCGCGGCCGTCGACGACTCCGTCCCGCAGTGCTGGCGGGTCTCCCCCGGCCGGCCGCAGGCCTTCACCCGCAGGGTCGAGCCGGACCTCTCCAATGCGGGTCCGTTCCTCGCCGCGGCCGCCCTGACCGGCGGTGAGGTGTCGGTGCCGGGGTGGCCGGTCCGCTCCACACAGATCGGCCGCCGATGGACGGAGATCCTGCCCCGGTTCGGCGCCGAGGTCGACACCGCTCCCGAACCCTCGGCGGGACAGGGTGGGGCGACGGTGACCCTGACCGTCCGCGGAGCCCGCGACGCCGAGGGCGCACCGGTGGTCACCTCACCGGGGACCGTGGACGGCACCGCGGAGCTCACACCGACCGTCGCCGCCCTGGCTGCGCTGGCACAGGGCCCGACCACCTTCACCTCCGTGGCCCATCTGCGAGGCCATGAGACCGACAGGATCGCCGCCCTGGTGACCGAGCTGAGGCGGCTCGGCGCCCGCGCGGAGGAGACCCCCGACGGGCTGTCGGTGCTGTCCCCGGTCGACCGGGGCGGGACGGTCCGCTCCTACGCCGACCACCGCATGGCGACCTTCGGCGCCGTGGTCGGGCTGCGTCTCGACCACGTCTCGGTGGAGGACATCGGCTGCACGGCCAAGACGATGCCCACCTTCGCGCAGCTGTGGACCGATCTGGTGGACCCGACCCGGGGGACCGACGCATGAGTCGGCGCCGCACCCGCCGCGACTTCGACGAGTCCGACGTCCGCATCCGCCCCAACAAGCGCGGGTCTCGGCCCCGCACCAAGGAGTCCCCCTCCCACGACGACGCTGAGCTGGGACGTGTGGTCACCGTCGACCGGGGACGCTACACCGTCGTGCTCGATGTGCCCATCGAACCCACAGGGTCGGACCCGTCCGAGCCGGAGGCCCCTGCCCGGGTGGTCAGTGCGGTGCGCGCCAAGGCGCTGCGCCGCACACCGGTGGTCCCCGGGGACGTGGTGGCGCTGGTCGGCGACACCTCCGGCGAGGAGGGCACCCTGGCCCGTCTGGTCCGGATCGAGGACCGCTCCACCCTGCTGCGGCGCTCCGCCGACGACACCGACGACGCCGAACGCGTGGTGGTCGCCAACGCGGACCGGCTGCTGATCGTCGTCGCGGCGGCCGATCCGACGCCGCGCACCGGCTTCATCGACCGGGCGCTGGTCGCCGCCTACCACGCGGACATCGAACCGATCCTGCTGGTCACCAAGGCCGACCTCGCCCAGGACCCGGCCGATCCGGCGGGCCTGGTGACCCACTACGCCGAGCTGAGCCTGCAGACCGTGATCTCCGGACGGAGTGACGCACCGACGTCTCCGTCCTCCGACGACGACTCGCAGGAGCCGGTCCTGGACGCCGAGGCCGTCACCGAGCTGCGTCAGGTGCTGTCCGGGTCGGTGACCGCGATGATCGGCCACTCGGGCGTCGGCAAGTCCACCATGGTCAACGCACTGACCGGGGCGGATCGGGCCACCGGCGGAGTCAACGCCGTCACCGGTCGGGGACGCCACACCTCATCGTCGGCGGTGGCGCTGACGCTGGAGCCCGCCGCCGGCACGGCGCCCGAGCTCGCCCGCCGCTCCTGGGTCATCGACACCCCCGGAGTGCGGTCCTTCGGTCTGGCGCATGTGGGTCCCGACGACGTGCTCGCGGCCTTCGAGGATCTCGTCGAAGGCTCCGTCGACTGCGAGCCCGGCTGTCGGCACGAATCCCCACAGGGCGGCTGCGCACTCGACGAGTGGGTGGGCGAGGGCCGGGCCGGAGAGCACGGGCCGGCACGGCTGGCCTCTCTGCGAGGTCTGCTGAGCTCGCTGAGCGGCGCTGATGAGGGGCCGCAGACGAAGCGGCTAGGGTTGGGCACATGAGCCAGCACATGACCAGCGCATACACCGAGGATCTCCGGCTTGCGCACACGATCGCCGACGCCGTCGACGCTCAGACCATGGCGGCGTTCACCGCTATGGACTTCGAGGTGGAGACGAAGCCGGACCTGACGCCGGTCACCCAGGCCGACAGGAACGCCGAAGAGACCATACGCGGCCACCTGGCCCGCGCCCGCGGACGGGACGCCGTGCTGGGCGAGGAGTTCGGCTCCACCGGATCGGGCCCGCGTCGCTGGGTGATCGATCCGATCGACGGCACGAAGAACTTCGTCCGTGGGGTGCCCGTGTGGGCGACGCTGATCGCCCTGGTGGAGGACGGCCGGCCCGTCATGGGAGTGGTCAGCGCCCCGGCGCTGAACCGCCGGTGGTGGGCCGCCGAGAACGGCGGCGCCTACACCGGCAGGAACCTGATGAAGGCCAGGCAGCTGGAGGTCTCCCGGGTCTCGGAGCTCTCCGACGCCTCCTTCTCGTACTCGAGTCTGCACGGCTGGCGGGAACGGGGGCGCTCGCGGAACTTCCTCGAGTTCACCGATGCGGTCTGGCGCACCCGCGCCTACGGCGACTTCTGGTCCTACATGATGGTCGCCGAGGGAACCGTCGACGTCGCCGCCGAGCCGGCGCTGGAGCTCTACGACATGGCCGCCCTGGTGCCGATCGTCACCGAAGCGGGGGGCCGCTTCACCTCGCTCGACGGTGAGGAGGGCTGCACCGGTGCCGACGCGGTGGCCACCAACGGCATCCTGCATGAGCCGGTCCTCGCCGCCCTGGCGCCCGACGACCCCACGCCCTGGGCCCGCGAGGATGAGTCACGAAGCCCCGAGACACAGCACGACGACGCCTGAGGGTCGCTCGCACGCTCAGGCATGAGG
Source organism: Nesterenkonia marinintestina (assembly GCF_025420485.1). Lineage (GTDB taxonomy): Bacteria > Actinomycetota > Actinomycetes > Actinomycetales > Micrococcaceae > Nesterenkonia > Nesterenkonia marinintestina. Next base: position 383,861 of record NZ_JAOEFD010000001.1, read on the forward strand.
GAACCATGAGCTCCGCATCCCACGCCGCACGGCACTCGGCCGCACCGCACTCCGTCTCACGGCAGACGCCGTTCGAGACGATCTCGCGGATCAGCTTCCTCGTCCTGGGTCTGGCCGCGAGCGCCGGCATCATCCTGTCGTTCGTCATCGGCTGGGGCAAGGACTCCGACCTTCCCCTGGGCTCGGGCTATCGGCACGTATTCTCCGCCGGCTGGTCCAATCTGCTCAACCAGCCGGCGTTCTTCACCTTCCTGTCCACCGCGCTGGTGGCGGTGACCTCCCTGATGCTCGCCGCGAAGCTGCACCGGACCTCGGAGATCTTCCGCGCACTTCGCCTGTGCGGGGTGATCTGCATGACCATCACCGGCGTCGTGTTCAACGTCCTGCTGCGCGAAGAGGCCCCTCTGCCGCCTCTGGAGCAGGTCAACGACGTCCTGCAGCACATCGTCCTGCCCGTGGCCGCACCGCTGCTCTGGCTGGTCTTCGGGCCCCGCGGACACGCCAAGCCCGCCCTGGTGTTCGTCTCGTCCTTCGTGCCGCTGTGCTGGTTGGCCTTCACCCTGGCCCGCGGGATGCTGATGGACTGGTATCCGTACACGATCCTGGACGTCCCGCGCCTGGGCTACGACGGCATCGGCATCTACATCGTCTCGATCCTGGGCTCCTACTATCTGATCGGACTTCTCATGTCCGGCTTCGACCGCCTCATGCCGGCGCCCCGATCCGAACTGCGCCACACCGGAGGGATGTCCAGCTCAGGTTGAGCTGGGACATGTAGGAATGAATGTCATGAACTCCTGGTCCCGCCCCTCCGCCGCCGTCGTCGCCGTCCTGCTCAGCGCCGGCCTGGTGAGCGCCTGCAGTCCGCAGGACGGCATCATCCCGGCCGACGACTCCGACGAGACCGCCGAGGAGGCCGTGCCGTCGAACGAGCCGACGGTGGAGAACGCGACCTCCGCCGACGACGTCGACACCTCGCTGGACGTGGCGCTGCAGGGGGTCGACACCGCCACCGAGTCCGAAGACGGGATGGCCGTGTCCTTCGACAAGGACGGCGGCGAAGAGGCCGGGATGCACACCGGGATACTGGTCGACGAGACGGAGCTGCGCACCGTGGTGACCAGCCAGGACGGCACCTCCGTGGTCGAGACCATCGACTCCGGCGAGGCCGAGGAGACGGTCCGCGACCTGGCTCCGGAGGTCGAGGTGCCCCTGCTGCGGGCCATGGCAGTCGCCCGAGGGGATTCGGCCGGCATGGTGCTCGAAGCACATCTGGAGGACCGTGAGGGGGAGCTGATCGTCTGGCACGTCACGATGCAGGGCCCGGACTCTGAGAACGTCGTCGTCATCGACGCGCGCAACGGCGCGATCGTCCCCGAGGGCGACAACCCCGTCGAGGAGCAGAACATCGGTGGGGACCCGGACGCCGAGGACTGACCGCGGTGCCGCCCACGACGATGACTTCTCATCGTCCTCTCATCGACGCGTCGGAGACTGGATACGTCACACACCGACGATCCCACTCAGGAGGACCCATGGACACGATCACTCGCCGCAGCGGACTCACCGCCCTCTCGACCGCCGCCGTCGCGGCCCTGATGCTCACCGCCTGCGACTCGGCCGACGAGGCGCTGGACGCGGGCGACGACAACGAGCCCGAGTCCAACGTGACCGTGGGGGCCGACGAGGGTGACGAGCAGGACGATGAGCAGGACGATGAGCAGACCGAAGAGTCCGACGATGAGGCCACCGACGAGGCCACCGGCGAGGAGGACGAGGACGGTGCCGGCGACGGTGCGGAGGACGTCGAGAACCACCCGGTCTACGGCGGGCTCTCGGCCGTCGAGGCGGAGTATCCCGACGGCATCGTCTTCGAGATCGACGACGAGGACTCCAGCTACGAGTGGCACGTCTACTCCGAGGGGACCGTGTACGAGGTGAAGGTCGACAAGCAGTCCCTGGAGATCGTCAGCACTGAGGAGGACGGCGCCCCCGGCGACGAGGAGCAGTCCGAACTCGACGCGATCGAGGTCGGACTGGAGGAGGCCCTGCGTTCGATCGAGGACCGGGCCGGTGATCCGTCGGGCGCCTTCGTCGATGAGGTCGAGCTGGACACCGAGGACGGCCTGGTCGTCTGGGAGATCGAGCTCGCCGACGGCACCGAGCTCGACGTCGACGTCTCCTCCGGCGACGTCGTCGGCGAAGAGTCCGACTGACCGGTCTCGGCCCCGTCACGACCGTCGACGGCCCGCATCGGTATCATGGTGGTCGCTGAGACCAGCACAGACGGACGAGGACGATGAGGTGAGGCGCCGTGACCAGCACGGACGGTATGGTGAGCGGCGCCGGGCCCACGGCTCCGGTCGCGGAGCAGCCGTGGCAGGTGCGCGGTCCGCACGACCGCACCGGCGCCTCGCCTCGGGCCCGCGCCTGGCGGACCTTCCTCGAGACCTCGGCCGTGGTGCGCAACAACCTGGAGAGGCACCTGCAGGAGCAGGTCGGACTCAGGCTCTCCGACTACAACTTCCTCCTGCTGCTCGCCGAGGCCGAGGACGGCTGTCTGCGCATGGGGGACCTCGCCGAACGCATGGTGTTCTCCCCCTCACGGCTGTCCTACCAGGCCAAGACCCTCGAACAGCGTGAGCTCATCAGCCGCTGTCCCGACACGCACGACCGCCGCGGGATGACGGCCCGCCTGACGCCGCAGGGCCATGACCTGTTCCGGCGGGCCTCCCATGTGCACGCCGCCCACATCCGGGAGCTGTTCCACGCAGTGGTCGACGAGGATGAGGCGCTGCAGCTGCAGAGGATCTGCCTGAAGATCCAGCGCAACGCCTCATGAGGTCGGCCCCGGACTGAGGACCGGCACACAGGCGCCCCGCCCCGGCGCCCGTCCTCAGTCCGGGTCGGTCAGGACGATCTCCACCGAGTCCGCCCGCCGTCGCAGCAGCTCCAGCTCCGCGACGCAGGTGCGCACGCTGGCCGCGGCGATCTTCCGATCGGTCTCGTCGAGACCCGGTTCGGGCACCACGGCGATCATCAGCTCCGGCCCGCTGCCCCCTCCGGCCACGGCGACGCCGTCGGAGGTGGTCGTGCCCACTCCCCGACCGGGCCGCACGATCAGACGCCGGACCCCCGGGCTCTGGTCGACGACCTCCTCGAGGGCTGAGGCCACCTCCCGGTCCTCATAGGAGGGAGTCCAGGGCGAGCCCTGCGCCAGCGCCGTCATCGCGGGTCGGCGCAGGACGAAGCTCAGACGGCTCCCCGGGTCCAGGACGGCCAGGTCGGCCCCCTCCCCCAGGGCCGCGAGCATGATCCGTCCGCTCTCGGCCGCCACCGGTCGTGCCTGCCGGTGCCATTCGGTGAGCGCCTCGACGCCGGTGAACACCGGCATCGTCCTGCGGCCCGATGCCGACGTGATCGAGACCAGGGCGATGTCGGCCTGCTTGTCGCCGCCCGAACCCGGCACGGAGTCCGCCCCGTCGGGGCGCTCCCCCTCGTCCGCGAGGGTCGCCATGACCGGGACGAAGAGACGCTGACCCCGCAGCGCGGCGACGAACCGAGCTTCGCTCAGCTCACCGGCGAGCAGCCGCTGTCGCGCACGGTCGACGGCGGGCGCGATCCTGCCGTCGTCGCCGTCGAAGGTGTGCAGGGGGTTGCCGTCCCCGGAGAGGTCGCGTCCGGACCAGGGGACGCCGGCCGAGTCCGCTGGTCGCCCCCGCTCGTCGGTGTTCGACCGCGCGAGCAGGGCGGCGATGTGGCCCGGCAGCTCGCGTGCGCCGGGTTCCTCGGTGTGCGCGGGCTCCTCCGTCATGCCGCTCAGGCGGACTCCGCGGCCACCCGCAGCGCCTGGGTGAGGTCGAACCGACCGGCGTAGAGCGCCTTGCCCATGATCGCGCCCTCGACTCCGGTGGAGACCAGTCGGGCCAGGGCGGCCACATCGTCGAGGGAGGAGATGCCTCCGGAGGCCACGACCGGTTTCTCGGTCCGCCGGCAGACCTCGGCGAGGAGCTCGGTGTTCGGTCCGCGCAGGGTACCGTCCTTGGTCACATCGGTGACCACGTAGCGCGGGCATCCCGCCTCCTCGAGGCGATCCAGGACCTCCCAGAGGTTCCCTCCCTCACGGGTCCACCCGCGGGCGGCGAGGGTCTCCCCGCGCACGTCGAGGCCGACCGCGATCGCCTCGCCGTGCCGCTCGATGGCCCGTGCGGTCCACGCCGGGTCCTCCAGCGCGGCGGTCCCCAGGTTCACACGCGTCGCTCCGAGGGCCAGCGCACGGTCCAGGGACTCGTCGTCGCGGATCCCGCCGGAGAGCTCGATGCGGATGTCCAGACGCTCCACCACGCTGGCCATGACCTCACGGTTGTGCCCCCGACCGAAGGCGGCGTCGAGGTCCACCAGGTGGATCCATTCAGCGCCCTGCTCCTGCCAGGTCAGAGCCGCCTCCACCGGGTCGCCGTAGCCGGTCTCCGAACCGGACTCGCCCTGAACCAGCCGCACAGCCTGGCCGTCGGCGACGTCGACGGCGGGAAGCAGCTCGAGCGCGGGGATGCTCGCCGGCCCCTCGGCGGACGCGGGTGCGGTCTCAGATCCGGTCTCGGTTCCGGTCTCTGGTGGGGTGTCGGTCATCTGTGGTCCGTTCGTCGTCGGTGTGGTCGGTGCGATCGGTGCGATCGGTGTCTCCTCGGTGCGGCGCCTCACAGGGCGGTGATCCAGTTCTGCAGCAGCTGCATGCCGGCGTCGCCGGACTTCTCCGGATGGAACTGGGTCGCCGACAGGGGTCCGTTCTCGACAGCGGCGACGAAGTCGGCTCCGTGATGGGCCCAGGTGACCTGCGGAGCGCGCATGGCCTCGGACAGCTGGTCGAACTCCCAGCTCTGCACCGCGTAGGAATGCACGAAGTAGAAGCGCTCGTCCCGGATCCCGGCGAACAGCTGCGAGTCCTGCGGTGGCCTGACCGTGTTCCAGCCCATGTGGGGGACGACCACATGGTCGGGAAGTGCGGTGACCTCACCGGGCCACTCCCCCATCCCCGTCGACGCCTCACCGTGCTCGACGCCGCGGTCGAAGAGGATCTGGTGGCCCACGCAGATTCCCAGCACGGGACGCCCCCCGGCGATGCGGCGTCCGATCCAGCGCGGTGCGTCGATCTCGCGCAGGGATCGGATCACGGCGCCGAACGCGCCCACTCCGGGGACCACCAGACCGTCGGCGGCGAGGACGGCCTCGGTGTCACGGGTGAGCTCCACGCGGGCCCCGGCGCGCTCGAGGGCCCGCACCGCGGAGTGGACGTTTCCGGAGCCGTAGTCCAGGACCACGACCTCGGGGCGGGCCATCAGAGGGACCCCTTGGTGGAGGGGACGGCGTCGGTGCGGGGATCGGATTCCACCGCCTGGCGCAGGGCGCGGGCGAAGGACTTGAACTGCGCCTCCACGATGTGGTGCGGATCCCGTCCGGAGAGCAGCCGCATGTGCAGGCAGATCCCGGCGTGGTAGGTGATCGATTCGAAGACGTGGCGGGTCATCGATCCCGTGAAGTGGCCGCCGATGAGGTGGTACTGCTGGCCCTCCGGCTCGCCGGAGTGCACCAGGTACGGTCGGCCCGAGACGTCGACGACCGCCTCGGCCAACGCCTCGTCCAGCGGGACGGTCGCCTGTCCGAACCGACGGATCCCGGCCTTGTCGCCCAGGGCCGTGCGCAGGACCTCACCGATCACGATGGCGGTGTCCTCGACCGTGTGGTGGACGTCGATGTGGGTGTCGCCGGCGGCCTCGACCGTGAGGTCGATCAGCGAGTGCTTCGACAGCGCGGTGAGCATGTGGTCGAAGAAGGGCACCGAGGTGGAGATCTCCGAGTGCCCCGTTCCGTCGAGGTCCATACGGACCGACACGGAGGATTCGCTGGTCCTGCGCTCCATCCGGGCGACGCGGTCGGCGATGAGTTCTGCTGCCATGGCTCCTGCTCAGGGGGACGACGGGTGTCCGTCCGAGGCCCGCGGCCTCCGACGGGGTGCGCAGTCGAGTCTACGCGGACTCAGCGACCCCCGGATGCGGCCAGGTGTCGGCCCAGGGACCCGAGGAACGCGCTCGTCTCCTCCTCCGTGCCCGCGGTGACCCGCAGGTGGCCTGCGATGCCGAGCTCGCGGACCAGCACCCCGTCGTCGAGGAGGTGCTGCCAGGCCGCGTGGGCGTCGGCGAGGCCGCCGAAGAGGACGAAGTTGGCGTCGGAGGGAACCGGTTGCAGACCCATCGCGGTCAGTTCGTCCACGATGCGGTCCCGCTGGGCCTTGATCCGCTCCACATTGGCCATCAGCGCCTCAGCGTGGTCCAGCGCCGCCTCGGCGGCGGCCTGGGTGATCGCCGAGAGGTGGTAGGGCAGCCGGACCAGCCGCAGGGCGTCGGTCACCTCCGGAGCGGCCGCCAGGTATCCGAGCCGCCCGCCGGCCAGCGCGAACGCCTTGCTCATGGTCCGAGAGACGATAAGTCGGGGACGGCCGTGCAGCAGCTCCAGCGCCGAGGGCGTCCCCGGCTGACGGAACTCGCCGTAGGCCTCATCGACCACCACCATGGTCTGCGAGTCGCCGGCGGCCTCATAGGCCGCTTCGACCACGTCGAGGCCCAGCGCGGTGCCGGTGGGGTTGTTCGGCGAGCACAGGATGACCACGTGCGGCCGGTGTCGGCGGATCTGGGCGACGACGTCGTCGGGCCTCTGGACGAAGTCCTCACCGCGGGTGCCGGCGACGTAGCGGCTGTTCGTCCCGCGCGCGTAGAGCGGGTACATGGAATAGGTCGGCGGGAAGGCCATCACCGTTCGGCCGGGTCCCGCGAAGGCCTGCAGGATGTGCTGCATGATCTCGTTGGAGCCGTTCGCCGCCCAGATCTGTTCGGCGGCGAGCCCATGGCCCAGGAAGTCCGCCAGCTTCTCCCGCAGCGCGGTGAACTCGCGGTCCGGGTAGCGGTTCAGACCGCGGGCGGCGGCACGGACGCGGTCCGTGATGGCCTCGACGACCTCCTCCGGCATGCCGTAGGTCGTCTCATTGACGTTGAGCATCGCGGCTACCGACAGCTGCGGCGCACCATAGGGCTCCTGGCCCCGCAGCTCGTCACGGATGGGCAGTGCGGCGAGCCTGTCGGCGGTGGATGAGGGAGAGTCGGCGGTCTGCTCGGTGGTCACCGCACCATCGTAGCGAGCGCGCCGGTCCTCCCGGGAATGCGTGCCCCACGGGGCCCGTACTCCAGGCCGTGACCGGGCACGATCAGCGGGAGACGGGGACATGCAGCCGCTGGCCCGGCTGGAGCTCCGAGGACTCGAGCCCGTTGAGCTCGGCGATCTGGGCGATCAGCGTCTGGACGTCCTCGTCCGCATCCACACGGGAGGCGACGCTCCACAGCGTGTCTCCGTGGCCGACGTCGACCATCTCAGCCTCGACTCCGACCGGAGCCTCTTCGGAGGCCTGCACCTGGTTGGCCGCCGCACCGGCCAGCAGCCCGAGCGCGAGGATGCCGAGGACGACGGCGGCCAGGACCGGCACACCGATGAGCAGGAACCGCCCCCGACGGGTCAGGGTGATGCCGGTCGGGGCGGAGGTATATGTGTGACGCATGGGGAAGCACCTCTCTCATGGGTCGGTGGACCGACCCGCTGTTCGAAGCTGTGTTCTAGTTCTAGCACATGTGTTCGAGTCATATCCAGACACACGTTCGAATATGTTGGTCCGGAAGTCGAAACTCCCGTAGCCTGAAGCCATCGTTCGAACCGATATTCGGATGACGTGTTCGACCACACCGTCCGCGGGGAGAGCCTCCTCGGCTCGGTCCCGCGTCCTGGTCAGAGTCCACCAGGCACCTCTGACACGTCCGGCGGCACGGCATCCGGTTCGGCTCACCAGCGTCCGACGAGAGGCACCGGCATGAGGCCCACCGAGCAGCCCGAGAAGTCGTCCAAGCCGCTGACCGATCGTCAGCGCAGCATCGTGGACATCATCCAGAGGTCCCTGGCCGAGCGGAGCTACCCGCCGTCCATGCGTGAGATCGGCGACGCCTGCGGCCTGGCCTCACTGTCCTCGGTGACCCATCAGCTGGCCCGGCTGCAGGAGCTGGGCTACCTCCGCCGCGTCCCGGGCAGGCCGCGCGCCATGGAGGTGCTCCGGGACTCCGACGGGCGTCTGCTCACCGAGGAGCTCACCCAGGAGGCTGGGGACGGCTCGGAGACCTCCGCGGAGCGCCGCGGCGGTGGGGACGACTCGATCGTCGACCTCGACGCCTACCGCGACGAGGCGGACTCCCGCCTCTCGGACATCCCCGTGGTCGGTCGGATCGCGGCCGGCGGACCCATCCTGGCCGAGCAGCACGTCGAGGACGTGATCCCGCTCCCCCGTCAGCTGACCGGCGAGGGGGAGCTATTCATGCTCCAGGTCCGCGGCGACTCGATGATCGAGGCCGGGATCTTCGAGGACGACTGGGTGGTGGTGCGACGCCAGCAGACCGCTGAGAACGGAGACATCGTCGCCGCGCTGCTCGAGGACGAGGCCACCGTGAAGACTCTGCGTCGTCGGGACGGCCATCAGTGGCTGCTGCCGCAGAACCGCGCCTACGAGCCGATCCTCGGGGACGAGGCGCTCATCATGGGGCGCGTCGTCACCGTGCTCCGCAGCCTGTGACCGACCGCGGCTGAACGGCCGCTCAGCGGACGGCCGTCCGCGGGACGCTCACTCAGAGGCGGCCAGGCGGCGCAGGGCACCCCGGACGACGTCGCCGTCGGTGGTCGGCCAGAAGTCCGGCATCGAGCGACGCAGGAACCCGCCGTACCGCGCCGTGGCCAGACGTGAGTCCAGTACGGCCAGCACCCCGCGATCCTCGGAGGTGCGGATCAGACGACCGGCCCCCTGTGCGAGCCGTGTGGCGGCATGGGTCGCCGAGACCTGCATGAATCCGTTGCCCCCGGAGCGGGAGACCTCCTGGGTGCGCGCGCTCATCAGCGGGTCGTCGGGACGGGGGAACGGTATCCGATCGATCGCCACCAGCCGACACGACCGGCCCGGGACGTCCACGCCCTGCCAGAGGCTCAGAGTGCCGAAGAGGCAGGTCTGCTCCTCCTCGGCGAAGCGACGCACCAGCGCCGACATGGTCCCTTCGCCCTGACAGAGGATGGGGACGTCCAGCCGCTCCCGCAGCTGCTCCGCCGCCTCCTCGGCCGCCCGGCGGGAGGAGAACAGGGCCAACGTCGCTCCTCCGGAGGCCTCGATCAGCTCGGCCAGCTCGTCGCGCTGCCGGTCTGCGCTCCTCGGCGACGGCGCCGGCAGATGGGAGGCGACGTAGAGCATGCCCTGGGACGGATAGTCGAAGGGACTGCCGACGTCGACTCCGTCCCACTGGGGCGCACGGTCTCCCACTAGCCCGACGGAGCCGGCCACCGGGTCGAAGCTGTCGCCGACGGTCAGGGTCGCCGAGGTCAGCACCACCGTCCGGTCGCCGAAGAGCCTCTCGCGCAGCCGTCCCGCCACCGTGGTCGGAGCGACGTACAGGGTCGGCGGCTCCTCCGTGTCCGCCTCGCGATATCCCACTCCGGGGGTGAACCCGCCGGGACGGGTCAGCCAGATGACGTCGGCGGTCTCGTCGACGGCGAGCATCCGTTCGGCGGTGTCGTGGACGGCCTGCACGCGGGAGCGGGCGGTGGTCCGCCCGGAGTCGGCCTCCCCGTCGGCGGACTGGCGGGTGTCGGAGAGCAGGGTCCGCGCGGCGTTCCTGGTCAGCTCCAGGGCCTGTCGCTGCTGCGCGTCCGGGCCGCGGACCAGCAGTCCGGAGTCCCGCCCGTGGAAGGCGGCGTCCACGGCGGTCGCACCGGAGACGAGGTCCTCCGGCTGGGCGTCGGTGTGGCGTCGGATCGACGATGCCGCGGCCCGGATGCTCTGGGCCGAGAGCTGCTCGGTCACCGCTGAGGTCACCCGGTCGGCGAGCTCGTGGGCTTCGTCGACGATGACCGCGTCATGCTCCGGCAGCACCTGCAGACCCTCGAAGGCGTCGATGGCCAGCATGGCGTGGTTGGTGACGACGACGTCGGCGTCCTGGGCACGCTCCCTCGCCAGCTCGGAGAAGCACTCGGCGGCCATCGGGCACCGCCGCGGCCCCACGCAGTCCACCGCGCTCACCGACACCTGACGCCACGCCCGGTCCGAGACGCCCTCGACCAGGTCGTCCCGGTCGCCGGTCTCGGTCTCCTCCGCCCACTCGCGCAGACGGGCGACCTCACGCCCCAGCGCGGTCCCCGGCCCTGCGGGCGCCGCCGAGTCCCCGGACTCGGAGGCGAGCGCGAACAGCGTCCGGCCGTCGTCCTCCTCGGGGAACCCTCCGTCGAGCTTGTGGCGGCACAGATAGTTGGCACGCCCCTTGACCAGTGCGACCTCCACGTCTCGGTCGAGCTCCTCATCGATGCTCTCCAGCAGGCGCGGCAGATCACGTCCCATGATCTGGGCCTGCAGGGCCAGCGTCGCCGTCGAGATGAGCACGGGGCGGTCGGCGTCGAGGGCGTGGACGACGGCCGGAACGAGGTAGGCCAGGGACTTCCCGGTGCCCGTGCCGGCCTGGACCAGCAGGTGTCGTCTTCGGCGCAGTGCGGAGGCGACGCGTCCGGCCATCTCCTGCTGACCCTCACGTCGGACTCCGCCCATAGCCCGGACGGCGTGGTCGAGCAGGCGGACGGACTCGAGATGGCCCGTCGAGGCTGTCGTGGTCACCGGGTCGTCACCTCACCGACGGTCCTGGTCGGCCGACGGCTCCACCCGGTGCCGTTCGAGCTCTGCGGCCAGTTCGGGACGCACCCGCACACTCATGCGCGTCCCTTCGGGCAGGTACTCGGAGGTCAGGATCTCCGCGTCCTCCCCGTGCAGGCGGGAGACGACGTCCCCTTCCGCGTAGGGCACCAGCAGCTCCATATCGATGTTCGGCCGGGGGATGGAGCTGCTGATCAGCTGGCGCAGCTCGTCGATCCCCTCCCCGGTTCGGGCCGAGACCAGCACGGTGTGCGGTTCGCGGCGACGGATCCGCTCGATCACATGGTCTTCGGCCGCATCCGCCTTGTTCAGGACGATGATCTCGTCGACCAGGTGGGAGTCCACCTCGGTCAGCACCTCACGGACCGCCCGGATCTGCGCCTCCGGTTCGGGGTGCGAGGCGTCGACCACGTGGAGGATCAGGTCCGACTCGGCGACCTCCTCCAAGGTGGAGCGGAAGGCCTCGACCAGCTGGGTGGGGAGCTGTCGGACGAATCCGACGGTGTCGGAGAGGGTGTACCCGATGCCGTCGGGAGTGGAGGCTCTGCGCACCGTCGGGTCCAGCGTGGCGAACAGGGCGTTCTCCACCAGGACGCCGGCGTCGGTGAGTCGGTTCAGCAGCGAGGACTTGCCGGCGTTGGTGTAGCCGGCGATGGCCACCGACGGTACGGCGCGGCGGCGGCGGTTGGCACGTTTGGCCTCCCGGGCCGGCTTCATCGCGGCGATGTCCCGGCGCAGCTTGGCCATCCGCTTGTGGATGCGACGACGGTCGAGTTCGATCTGCGTCTCACCGGGACCGCGGGAACCGATGCCGCCGCCGGAGGCGCCCACCTGACCGCCGGCCTGGCGGGAGAGCGATCCGCCCCAGCCGCGGAGACGCGGGAGCATGTACTCCATCTGGGCCAGCTCCACCTGGGCCTTGCCCTCGCGCGACTTCGCGTGCTGGGCGAAGATGTCGAGGATCAGACCGGTCCGATCGATCACCTTGACCTTGACGATGTCCTCCAGGGCACGTCGCTGCGAGGGGGCCAGTTCGGAGTCGACGACCACGGTGTCGGCGCCGAGCTCCGCGACCGCCTGTCGCATCTCTTCGGCCTTGCCGGAGCCGAAGTAGGTGCCCGGGTCCGGAAGGCTGCGCTTCTGGATGAATCCGTCGAGCACGGTGGAGCCGGCGGTCTCCGCCAGGGCCGAGAGCTCCCGCAGGGAGTGCTCGGCCTCCTCCGCCGGTCCGGACGTCCAGAGGCCGGCGAGCACGACCCGCTCCAGGCGGATCCTGCGGTACTCGACCTCGGTGACGTCCTCGAGCTCGGTGGACAGCCCCTCGACACGACGCAGCGAACGCCGCTCGAACAGGTCGAGCTGGTCGCCGTCGACCGCCGAATGGGCGCCGTCCTCCTGCAGCTCACGGGCCTGGGCGTCGAGGGGGTTCAGCCGGTCCGGTCCGTCGCTCACGAAGGGCGAGGCCTCATCCGCTGCGAGGATCCGGGCGATCGCCGCGTCGACCGCCTCGTCGCGCCCGGCGCCCGCTCCGCCGCTCGACGGGTCGGGATGGTCTGGGGTGTGCTGGTTCTTCGTCATGATCTCCTCGAGGGGACCTCGGTCGCATCCGCCGGGTCCCCGGTGTCGGGCGGCCCGCCCGACGGCCCCTCACCGGGGCGTCCTCCCATCCTACGACTCGGCACCGACACCCTCACGGCAGGAGGGGGTCGCTGTGGAGAGGTGGTGCTGGGTGCTCTGAGAGGCTGCCGGTGACCTCGCCGACGTCGACGGGCGATGGTCGGGCGCCGCGGGCCACGACCGCATGGACGGGCGCGTGGGGGCGCAGAACGGTTCAGATCCGGTACAGCCGCATGGGCGCCATCATAGCCGATACGATGCTCTGCGTGAGCTCCGAGCACTACTTCACCTCCGCCCCCGGGTCGCCGATGCGCCGCCGCGAGGTCGACGTCGTCCTGGACGACCGTCGCACCTCGGTCGTCACCGCCAACGGGATCTTCTCGCCCGACGGGATCGACCGGGGCACCGAGGTGCTCCTGCGCCGCTCCCCCGACCCTGCGTCGTCCGGCCATCTGCTCGACATCGGCTGCGGGTGGGGACCCGTGGCCCTGACGATGGCGGTGCGATCCCCCGCGGCGACGGTCTGGGCCGTGGACGTCAACGAGCGCGCACGGCTGCTGTGCCGGGAGAACGCCGACCGGCTGGGGCTCGAGAACCTCGAGGTCATGTCCCCGGAGGAGGTGCCCTCCGGCGTCCGGTTCGACACGATCTGGTCCAACCCTCCGATCCGGGTGGGCAAGCAGGTCCTCCATGAGCTCCTGCAGCTGTGGCTGCCTCGGCTCGCCGAGGACTCCGAGGCGTGGCTGGTGGTGGCGAAGAACCTCGGGGCAGATTCGCTGCTGACCTGGATCCGCTCCATGCTCGCCGCCGTCGGCGAGGACTTCACCGTCGACCGTCCCGACACCGAGAAGGGCTTCCGGCTGCTGCGCGTGGCACGGCATCCCTCCTGAGCCGGTCCCTCAGGACAGGGTCATCCGCGCGACGATCTCCGCCGGACCGGAGAGCTCCACGTCCTCCGCCCCGTCGTCGCGGGAGGAGAACCTCACCCGCACCACGCCGCCGAGGACGCTGACGTCCCAGGTGTCGACCCCGTCGCCGGAGGCCCACACGCGCACCGCCGCGGCCGCCGCGCAGGCGCCGGTGCCGCAGGACATCGTCTCGCCGACTCCGCGCTCGTGCACACGCATGCGCACCGCACCGACGCCCCGGTCGACCAGGGGTTCCGCGGGGACGACGAACTCGACGTTCGTCCCCCGGCGCGGAACGGGCTCCACACCCGGTGCTGTGGTCAGGTCGAGCTGTTCGAGGGCGTCGTCGTCGGGCAGGGCCACCACTGTGTGCGGGTTCCCCATGGAGATGGAAAGCGCCGGACGCGGGTCGGCGAGGCCGGCGGACATGACCAGTGCGTCGGACGCTTCGGCCCGAGCCAGCTCGGGATCGATGAACGACCAGATCCCCATGCCGACGGAGTATCCTTCGGGCACCCGCCGCATGGTGCGGACCCCTGCGCGGGTGAGGATGACCAGCTCCTGCCCCTGGTCGAGTTCGACCAGGGAGTCGCTGACCAGCAGGTGGGCGAAGGCGCGGACGCCGTTGCCGCACATCTCGGCCTCCGATCCGTCGCCGTTGCGGTAGTCCATGAACCACACCGTCGGCGCCTCCGTCTGCGGGGTGCCCTCCTGGGCCGCGGAGATCTCCTCCCGGTGCTGCTCGAGGAGCCGGCGCCCGTCGGGATCGTGGGCGGCGGGCACCGCTCGGATCAGACCGTCCCCGCCGATGCCCAGGCGCCGGTCGCACAGCGCGGCCACATGGTCCGGTCGCAGATCGTGGTCGCCGGCCGGGTCGACGAGCATGACGAAGTCGTTGCCGGTCGCGTGGGCCTTGACGACCTCGAGACCGGTGAGCTCGTCCAGTGCGGCCAGGTGGTGGGCCACGGGTCCTCCTCAGTGGTGGGGGTGCGTCGTCATGGGCTCATGCGACGGATCGGCGTCACCGACGGCCGTCGCGGTTCGGCGGATCCGTCCTGATGTGCAACAGCGCGGCCTCGGTGATCTGTTCCGTCGTGGTGTCCTCGTCGACGTCGATCCAGCTGATCCGGGGGTCGGCGCGGAACCAGGTCTCCTGCCGGCGCGCCAGACGCCGGGTGGCGACGATGATGTCCTCGACGGCCTCCTGCCGCGTCACGGCACCGTCGCGCACCGCCAGCATCTGCTGATAGCCGATGGCCGCCGAGGCCGTTCGTCCGCTCCTCAGACCGGCCCGGTCGAGATCGGCGACCTCTGCCTCCAGCCCCTCGTCGACCATCTCTCGGACGCGGGCGGCGATGCGACGATGCAGCAGCTCGCGGGGGACGCGCAGGCCGATCTGCACCACCGGTGTCATGGGCTCGTGGTGGATCCGCCGCGGCATGTAGGAGGCGAAGCTGCGTCCGGTGAGCGTGACGACCTCCAGGGCCCGGACCAGGCGCCGGTCGTCCCGGACGGTCTCCGCCGAGGTGGGATCGGCCGCGGCCAGCTCCTGCCTGAGGACGTGCGCCCCTTCGGAGTCCAGTCGACGGTGCAGCGCCGCCCGGAGGTCGGGGTCGGTGGGAGGAAAGTCGATCTCATCCACCGCGGCCCGCACGTAGAGCCCGGACCCACCCACGATCAGCGGGGTCCGTCCTCGGGAACGGATGTCTGCGCAGGCGCTGCGGGCCATCTGCTGGTAGGAGGCCACGGAGGCCTCCTGCGTGACGTCGAGGACGTCGAGCAGATGGTGCGGCACCGATCGGGACTCCTGCGCGGTGATCTTCGCGGTGCCGATGTCCATCCCCCGATACAGCTGCATGGAGTCGGCGCTGATGATCTCTCCGCCGAGTCGCCGGGCCAGCGCGACGCCGAGCGCGGACTTTCCGGACGCGGTGGGGCCGACGAGCACGACCACGGGGGCCCGTGCCGTCGGCGCCGCTCCTCCGAGGTCCTCTGCGGCGGTGCCTGAGTCGGGGTCCACGGGCTCAGAGCGCTCCCCGCAGCGAGGGCATACCCAGGGAGACGGCGCCCGGCTCGGCTCCGGCGACCTGAGTGGTGCCCACTCCGCAGGACTCCGCCTGCGACCGGTCCCAGGCCTCACCCGCCCGGGACCGGCGCAGTCGGTACTGGTCCGGGGTGGGGTCGGCCAGCAGGTGGAAGCCTCCGGCGCCGGTGATCGGGACGGTGACGAAGTCGCCCGGTCGGGGGCTCGGTGCTCCGTCGGGGACGGAGAAGTGCACGAGCCGGTGGTCCGGGGCCCTGCCGGAGAGCCGCCCGGTCTCTCGGCTCTTCGATCCGGCGTCGGCGGTGACCAGCAGCTCTCGGACGGCGCCGACCTGCGACCGGTTCTCCTCGGCGGTGATCCTGTCCTGCAGGGCGATGAGCCGTTCGAAGCGGCGCTGGACGACGTCCTTGGGGATCTGGTCCTCCATCGCGGCGGCCTCGGTCCCGGGCCGCGGGGAGTACTGGAAGGTGAAGGCTGAGGAGAAGCGGGAGGCCTCGACCACCCGCATGGTGTCCTCGAAGTCCTCGTCGGTCTCACCCGGGAATCCGACGATGATGTCGGTGGTGACGGCCGCTTCGGGCAGCCGCTCCCGGACTCTGTCCAGGATGCCCAGGAATCGCTTGGACCGGTAGGACCGACGCATGGCCTTCAGCACTGCGTCGGAGCCGGACTGCAGCGGCATGTGCAGCTGGGGCATCACGTTCGGCGTCTCCGCCATGGCGTCGATGACGTCGTCGGTGAAGGAGGCGGGGTGGGGGCTGGTGAAGCGCACCCGTTCGAGTCCCTCGATCTCGCCGCAGGCGCGCAGCAGCTTGGCGAAGGCTGCGCGGTCTCCGAACTCCACGCCGTAGGTGTTCACGTTCTGTCCCAGCAGGGTGACCTCGACGGCACCGTCGTCGACGAGGGCTTGCACCTCGGCGAGGATCTCGCCGGGACGACGGTCACGCTCCCTGCCTCGGAGGGCGGGCACGATGCAGAAGGTGCAGGTGTTGTTGCACCCCACGGAGATGGAGACCCACCCTGAGTAGACCGCGTCGCGCTTGGTGGGAAGCGTCGAGGGGAACGTCTCGAGGGCGTCGAGGATCTCGATCTCGGCGGCGTCGTTGTGGCGGGAGCGGTCCAGAAGCGTCGGCAGCGAACCGATGTTGTGGGTGCCGAACACGACGTCGACCCACGGCGCGCGTTCCTGCACGATGCGCTGGTCCTTCTGCGCCAGACACCCTCCGACGGCGATCTGCAGGTCCGGGTGCTCGTCCTTGACGGGTCGGAGCTGTCCGAGGTGTCCGTACAGCCTGTTGTCGGCGTTCTCACGGACCGCGCAGGTGTTGAACACGATGAGGTTCGGCGTCTGGGACTCCTCCTCGTGCCGGCTGTATCCGGCCTCTTCGAGGAGTCCTGCGATCCGTTCGGAGTCGTGGACGTTCATCTGGCAGCCGAAGGTGCGCACCTCGTAGGTGCGTGCGGGCACATCGGTCGCTGCGTCGGTCACAGGATTCTCGGTCACGGAGGCGTCGGTCATTGGATGGCTCGCTGATCTTCCGGCGGGCGGAGGTGGATGGCGCGTCGTCTGCGCAGACGATTCTACGCCTCCGGGCCCTCCTCACGCCGTCGGGCGATCTGCTCAGTCGGTGCGTTCGTCCAACGCCTCACGGACCAGGCGCATCGCCGCCGCCGGGCCGTGGCCGCGTCGACCGAGCATGGCGACGAGGCGGCGCATGTGCTTCTCCCGCTCCCGGCGCTCCTCGGCCCCGTTCCCGGCCGGGATCGTCGTCTCACCCAGCCGTCTGTCCAGCAGCTCACGCGCCGCGGAGTCTTCGTCCTCGGAGGTGAGCTGATCGAGTGCCGCCTCGACGTCGGCCTCCGGCACGCCGCGGTCCTGAAGCTCGCGACGCAGCGCCCGGGCGCCGAGCCCCTTGGTCTCGTGCCTCGTCCGGACCCATGTCTGAGCGAACGAGGCGTCGTCGACGAGCCCCACGTCCTGCATCCTGTCCAGGACCTCGGCGATCACCGGCTCCTCGAACTCCTTCTCACGCAGCGCCTCGGCGAGCTGATGGCGGCTCTTGGCCGAGCCGGTCAGCTTCCTCAGCACCAGCTGTCGGGCCGCGTCGACGTCGGACCGGGCCGTCTCGGCCGGACGGTCCTGTGCCTCCTCGACCGCGGCGGGGGCGGACTCTATGCGTTCCACCGCCCGCCGCAGGTCGGAGAGCGTCTGCTGCTGGGCCTGTTCCGTCATGGAGGGGATCAGGCCGGGCCGTCGACGGCGTGCAGCTCAGGACCATCGTCCTGCACGCCGGCCTGCGGGATGCCCATCTTCTGCTTGATGCGCCGCTCGATCTCGTCGGCCAGATCGGGGTTGTCCTTCAGGAACTGACGGGCCTTCTCCTTGCCCTGACCGAGCTGGTCTCCGTCGTAGGTGAACCAGGCCCCGGACTTCTTGACCAGGCCCTCCTCGACGCCGACGTCGATCAGCCCGCCCTCGCGGGAGATCCCCTCGCCGTAGAGGATGTCGAACTCCGCCTGCTTGAAGGGCGGAGCCATCTTGTTCTTGACGATCTTCGCGCGGGTGCGGTTGCCCACCGCGTTGGTGCCCTCCTTGAGGGTCTCGATGCGACGGACGTCCACCCGGACCGAGGAGTAGAACTTCAGCGCCTTGCCTCCGGAGGTCGTCTCCGGCGATCCGAAGAACACTCCGACCTTCTCACGCAGCTGGTTGATGAAGATCGCGGTGGTCTTCGACTGGGCGAGCCGTCCGGTGATCTTCCGCAGCGCCTGCGACATCAGACGCGCCTGGAGACCGACGTGGCTGTCCCCCATCTCCCCCTCGATCTCGGCGCGCGGCACCAGCGCGGCCACCGAGTCGATGACCACGATGTCCAGCGATCCCGAGGAGACCAGCATGTCCATGATCTCCAGGGCCTGCTCTCCGGTGTCGGGCTGGGAGACGAGCAGGGAGTCGGTGTCCACGCCCAGCTTCTCCGCATAGACCGGGTCCAGCGCGTGCTCGGCGTCGATGAACGCGGCGATCCCCCCGTTCTTCTGCGCGTTGGCCACCGCGTGCAGCGCCACGGTGGTCTTGCCGGAGGACTCCGGCCCGTAGATCTCCACCACGCGGCCGCGGGGGAAGCCGCCGATCCCGAGTGCCCCGTCCATGGCGATGGACGACGTCGAGATGGTCTCGATCGGCGCCCGGGTCTCATCGCCCAGACGCATCACCGATCCCTTGCCGTACTGCTTGTCGATCTGGGCCAGCGCCGCCTCGAGCGCCTTCTGCCGATCCTGGCTGACTGCCATCTTCACACCTCACGTGACGTCGTCGGTTGTCGAAGCGTCCCCGCACCGCACCGCGAACCGGCCCGCGAAGGGCCATGCTGCGGCGTGAGGATCGCTCTGCCTCCTGGCGTGCCCGACACTACGGGGAACCTCTGACATCACCGGAGTGCAGAGCGGCTTCTGTGGAGAACCCGCATCCGACGGGCGGACTGCGGGCGACCTGTGGAAGAGACTACCGCACGCATCGAACATAGCTTCGAAGATGCTCGGCGTGTCCGCACCTCGCTCAGCGGCGGGGCGGGACGTCCTCGCCCAGCCGGCGCTCCGCGGGAATCTCCTGCTGGTCGCACACGGCGTCCCAGACCTCACGGGGTGCCACACCGGACTCCAGCGCCTGCCGGGCCGTGAGCTGGTGGGCGCTCAGGACGAGCGTGTCGGCCAGGACATGGGCGTAGGAGGGGCCGAACTCGCCCTCCATGAGGTTCCAGAACCGGCTCAGCCGCACGCGTTCAGGCTCCGGCCGCGGGGGCCGCGGACACCGACCGGGTCTGCCGGGCGGCCTCCGCCTGGGCTGCGTCGAACTCGGTGTAGGTGCGGTTCAGGCGGGAGATCAGACCGTAGAGCTCGGTGACGTCCGCATCGTCCCAGGATTCGAGCATGGCCAGATACCGCTCGGTGCGGTCGGCCTGGGCCTCCTCGAGGCGGCGCCGCCCCTCGGTCGACAGGTCCAGGCGCTGGGCCCGGCCGTCGTCGGGATCGGCGGTCTTGGACACCCAGCCCCGCGCGGTCAGGGTGCTGAGCTGGCGGGAGAGGGTCGGCTTGCCGATGCCGAGGTGGCGGGACAGCGAGGTCATGCGCATCGGACCCTCCTGCTGGAGGGTCGCCAGAAGGCTGTACGAGGAGGGCTCGATCTCCGGATCGATGAGCCGGGTCAGCTGCAGGGCGTTGAACCGTCGTCGGATGAACAGCCGGTTGAACTCGCGCTCCAGTGCGCTGACCGTGTCTCGTCGTCCGTCGCCCATCCTTCTATCGTAGTGCCCCGGGTCAGCTGCTGCGGGCCAGCTCGCCGTTGGTCAGCTCATCCGGCACCCCGTCGGGCACGACGCCGGGTCCGAACTCACGCTGCAGCTCGGTGGGCACCGTGTCCGGGACCGTGTCCCGCACCCCTTCGGCGAACGCGATCCGCTCGGCGACCTGGCTGAGCATGGCCGACAGCGGGACGTCCAGGGCGGCGCAGATGGAGGCCAGCAGCTCGGAGGACGCCTCCTTCTGGCCGCGTTCGACCTCGGAGAGGTATCCCAGCGAGACGCGCGCGCGGTGCGAGACGTCGCGCAGAGTCCTGCCTTCGGACTGACGGATGCTGCGCAGGACGTCTCCGATCTCCTGCCGCAGCACCACACCCTTGGCCTCCGGGGATTCCACCGCGGCGACGGTCTCCTCGGCGACGTCCTTCCACCGGGTGACACCGTTGACGGTCACCGGCTGTCTCACCATGGCGTCTCCCTTTCGTGGAGTATGGGCACTTCTGTCTTCTCTGGTGTCCACAACGGACTCCCGGCCCGAATTGTTCCCGAGCCTATCCGTGGGGCCTGTGGTCGGGCGGCACAGATTCTGCGAGATCTCTGAGCAGGCCCACCGCGCCCTCGACCGATCCGGCCCGCACCGCGGCGCGGTCGCCCTCGAACAGTCGCAGCTCAGCCCGACAGCGGACCCTCACGGGACCGACCTCAGTGCTCAGGGTGCGCGGCTCCCAGTCCTCGGAGACCCGCAGTCCGGCGCGCCTCAGCGACGCGGTGCGGACGGCGACCGCCGTCCAGACGGTCCCGACCGGCTGACCCTGATGGGGCTCCGGTCCCGCCACGCCGGTGGTGGAGAGGCCGACGTCCGCCCCCGTCGTCAGCAGGGCGCCGCAGGCCATGCGGCGGGCGACCTCGTCGTCGACCGCACCGCGCGCCTCCAGCAGCTCGGCCTCCACGCCGAGGAGGTCGGTCTTGAGCGCATTCGTGTAGGACACGACTCCCCCGCGTAGCACCGAGGAGACCCCGGGCACCTCGGCCAGTCGGGAGCAGACGGCCCCGGCGGTCAGCGACTCGGCCGTCGCCACGGTGAGACCCAGCTCCGTCAGCCGAGCCACGAGCTCGGCGTCCTGGGACGGCCCGGTCATCGGAGATCGTCGTCGTGGGGGTGGCCGGCCGTCCCGTCCGGGGCCCCTCCACCGGCCGCCCGGGCGTCACGCCGCAGCCGGACGGCCTGCACCACGTAGTCGGCCCCGGTGATCAGGGTGACCACGAGGGCGGCCATCATGATCCAGAACGCCACGGCCGCGAGCCAGGTGGCGATCACCACCAGCGGCAGCAGCATCAGCTGGAGCCCGGCGCTCTGCAGGACCGTCTTGAGCTTCCCGCCGCGGGAGGCCGGCATGACCCCGTAGCGGATGACCACCATGCGCAGCACGGTGATCCCCAGTTCGCGGACCAGGATCAGCACCGTGACCC
Source organism: Nesterenkonia marinintestina (assembly GCF_025420485.1). Taxonomy (GTDB): domain Bacteria; phylum Actinomycetota; class Actinomycetes; order Actinomycetales; family Micrococcaceae; genus Nesterenkonia; species Nesterenkonia marinintestina. Next base: position 404,963 of record NZ_JAOEFD010000001.1, read on the forward strand.
ACCAGGGCAGCTCCCCGAGCAGCGAGAGCATGATGAGACCGGCGCCGATCAGCAGCTTGTCCGCGATGGGATCGGCGATCTTGCCGAAGTCGGTGATCAGGTTCCGCGACCGGGCCAGGTCGCCGTCGATCTTGTCGGTGATCATCGCCGCGGCGAAGACCCCGGCCGCCGCCCACCGCCACGGGCCGTTCTCCGCCTCGAGCACCCCGGCGGCGGAGGCGGAGGCGTCCAGCAGCAGGAGTGCGACGAACACCGGCACCAGGACGATCCGCACCATGGTGAGGACGTTGGCGATGTTCAGCAGCGGAACGTGATGCTCCGGAGTGGGCGAGCTCAAGGGTCGGTTCCTCTCAGCGGCCGGTCAGCTGCCAGGCGTCGTCGTCGCCGGTGCCGGCCCCGTCGTGCCCGTCATAGTAGCCGTCGACCTCGGGCAGCGCCTGGGTGCGCTCGGCGACGTCCCGTGCGATCAGGTCCGCACTCGACATCGCCGAGACGGTCGCTCCCCCCTGCGGCGGGGCGCCGCGTGCAGGCTCGGACTGCTCGGGCTCCTCCCAGGACTCGACCTCCACGACGTCCTGCTCGTACGCCTCGGGCGCGTCCTCGGACGGGGCCGCCGACGGCGGGTCCTCCCCCCGGATGGTCGCCAGCACACCGGGGAGCTCCTCGAGGGAGACCAGCACGTCGCGGGCCTTGGATCCTTCGGAGGGGCCGACCACGCCGCGGGACTCCATGAGGTCCATGAGCCGGCCGGCCTTGGCGAAGCCCACCCGGAGCTTGCGCTGGAGCATGGAGGTCGAGCCGAACTGCGTGGTGACGACGAGCTCGGTCGCCTGCAGGAGCAGGTCGAGGTCGTCGCCGATGTCCTCGTCGATCTCCTTCGTGGCCTTCTCCGGGATCACATCGTCGCGGTACTGGGCCTTGAGCTGCGACTTCACATGCTCCACGACCCCGTGGATCTCCGACTCGTTGACCCAGGCGCCCTGCACACGCATCGGCTTGGCCATGCCCATGGGCAGGAACAGCGCGTCACCCTGGCCGAGGAGCTTATCGGCCCCGGCCGAGTCCAGCACGACGCGCGAGTCGGTGACCGAGGAGACGGCGAAGGCCATGCGCGAGGGCACGTTGGCCTTGATCAGACCGGTGACCACGTTGACCGACGGACGCTGGGTCGCCAGCACCAGGTGGATGCCGGCCGCTCGGGCCAGCTGGGTGATGCGGACGATGGAGTCCTCGACGTCTCGGGGCGCGACCATCATCAGGTCGGCGAGCTCGTCGACGATCACCAGCAGGTACGGGTAGGGCCGCAGCTCCCGCTTCGAATCCGGTGGAAGCTGGATCTTCCCGGCGCGCACGGCCCTGTTGAAGTCGTCGACGTGCTTATAGCCGAAGTGGGCGAGGTCGTCGTAGCGGTTGTCCATCTCCTTGACGACCCACTGCAGCGCCTCGGCCGCCTTCTTGGGGTCGGTGATGATGGGGGTCACCAGGTGCGGGACGCCCTCGTAGGCGGTGAGCTCCACACGCTTGGGGTCGACCATCACCATGCGGACCTCGTCAGGGGTGGAACGCATGAGGATGGAGGTGACCATCGAGTTCACGAAGGCGGACTTGCCCGCACCGGTGGCGCCCGCGACGAGCAGGTGCGGCATCTTCGCGAGGTTGGCCACGACGTAGCCGCCCTCGACGTCCTTGCCCACACCCATGACCATGGGGTGCTCGGTCCTGCGGGCCGCGTTCGAGCGCAGCACGTCGCCGAGGGCCACGACCTCCTTGTCCGCGTTGGGGATCTCCACACCGATCGCGGACTTTCCGGGGATCGGCGAGAGGATGCGCACATCGGTGGAGGCCACCGCGTAGGCGATGTTCTTCTCCAGGCTGATGACCTTCTCGACCTTGGTGCCGGGAGCGACCTCGATCTCGTAGCGGGTCACGGTCGGTCCCCGGGAGAAGCCGGTCACCTCGGCATCGACCCCGAACTGCTTCAGGGTGTGGTTCAGGGAGGAGACGACCTCGTCGTTGGCGGAGGTGTGCTCCTTGGGCGGCGGGCCCGCCGGCAGCATGGTCTGGTCGGGCAGGGTGTAGGTGACCTCGCCGGAGAGCTCCAGCTGCTCGGACCTGACCGGCAGCTCAGCAGGCGCGGTCGGCCGCTCGGGCTGCCCGGTCGGCTGCGGGGACGGTCGGGCGGCGGCGTGCGCGGCGGTCGGCGGCGTCGCGCCGACCACCTCGGTGGCCGCGGTCTCGGAGGCACGGGCCCCCTCGGGCTGCGGGGCGGACTGGGCCCCGGCACGCTCGCGGGCACGCCGGACCGCGTCCTCCTGCGCCGTGGGACGTCGGACTCCGGGCGGCACCGCGGGGCCGCCCTCGGCCGCGGAGGCGGCGTCCGAATCCGGCTCCAGGACCTCGTCGAAGGGTCCGGCGGAGGCACGCTGGGCCTCCTCCGGCGAGGAGGTCCCACCCTCGGAGCCGAAGGTCTCCTCGGGAGCCTGTTCGGAGTCTCCGGAGCCGAAGATCCGGGACAGCAGGCCGCGCCGGGGCTTCTCGGTCGGCCGGGTCTCCCCGCGGTCGACGTCAGCGCGGTCGACCTCCGAGCGGTCGACTTCTGTGCGGCCACCCGCAGTGCGGGATGCCCGTCCCGGAGCGGCGCCCGCCCCGGAGCCGGGAGACGCCTCGTGCGCAGGCTCCGGCGTCTCGGGCGGCTCGCCCACCACGTAGTCCTGCGCCACGCGGATGCGGTCCGGGATGCTGCGCAGGGGGGTGTCGGTGAGCACCAGCAGACCTGCCAGCAGCAGCAGTCCGAAGAGCAGCCACAGCGGATATGCAGTGATCAGTGCGGCCGGGGGCACGGTGAGGAGGTAGCCGACGATGCCCCCGGAGTCGAGCATGTCTGCGAAGGCGGCGTGCAGCGTGGGAAGCCCGTGGGCCAGGTGCCCCAGTGCCGCGGCGGACAGCAGGATCAGACCCTGGCCGATGGCGATGCGGCCGTTGGACTCGTGGTCCTGCGGATGCCGGATGTAGCGCACCGCCGTGATCACCAGCATGACGGGGAGGAGCACCGCGGCCCAGCCGAAGGTTCCGGCGGTCGCCGAGTGGACGACGTCGACGACCACGTGGTCGAACTGGCGGGCGCCCCACCACTCGACCGCGGCGATCGCCGCGGCCAGCACGATGAGCATCAGGGCGGCGCCGTCGCGCCGGTCCTCCGGTGCGACCTCCGGTCGACGTCCGATCCCGCGCACGGCGGAGGCCACCGGCGCGGCCATGGCCGTCCACAGGCCGCGGACGGCCGCGACGAAGAGGTTGCCGCGCCGCGGTTCGGGTGCGGCCGAGCCGCGTGTGGACGTCGTCGCGCGGCCGCCGGAACTCTTCGACGAACCCTTCGAGGTTCCGTCGGCGGAGGCGGCGCGCGAGGGGGAAGTACGTGTCGCCATGAGGTACAACCTACCGCGCGTCGGCGCCCGAACCGGTCAGGGGCACACCTGTGCGCCCCAGGTCGGCGGAGGGATCAGGTCTCGACGACCACCGGCACGATCATGGGCTTGCGCCGCAGACGCCGGTTCACCCACGAGCCGATCGTGCGCCGCACGATCTGCTGCAGCTGGTGGGTGGTGTGCTCCTTGTTGTCCTGGATGGCCTCGGTCAGCGCACGGGCGATCTTCGGCCTGATGTCCTTGAAGACCTGATCCTCCTCGGCCACGCCGCGTGCGTGGATGTCCGGGCCGGACACGATCTGACCGGTCTGCCGGTTGACCACGGTGATCACGGAGATGAAGCCCTCCTCGCCGAGGACGCGGCGGTCCTTCAGGTCGGCGTCGGTGACCTCTCCGACCGAGGAGCCGTCGACGTAGACGTATCCGCATTCGATCTGCCCGGTGATCTCGGCGACTCCGTCGCGCAGGTCCACCACAGTGCCGTCCTCGCACTGCAGGACGCGGTCGGGGTCCACGCCGGTCTCCACGGCCAGACGCCCGTTGGCGATCAGGTGTCGGGTCTCGCCGTGTACGGGCATCACGTTCTTCGGGCGGATGATGTTGTAGCAGTACAGCAGCTCACCGGCCGAGGCGTGTCCGGAGACGTGGACCTTGGCGTTGCCCTTGTGGATGACCTCGCAGCCCAGCTTGAGCAGTCCGTTGATGACCCGGAAGACCGAGTTCTCGTTGCCGGGGATCAGGGAGGAGGCGAGGATGACCGTGTCCTCCTCGCCCACCTGGATCGGGTGGTCCCCGTTGGCCATCCGGGACAGCGCCGCCATCGGCTCGCCCTGGGAACCGGTCGACATCAGCACGATCTCGTGGTCGGGGAGGTCGTCGACCTTCTTCATGTCGATCAGGATGCCCTCTGGCACGTCCAGGTAGCCGAGCTTCGCCGCGATCGACATGTTGCGCACCATGGAGCGCCCCACGAAGGCCACGCGACGGCCGTGGGCCTCGGCGGCGTCGAGGACCTGCTGCACGCGGTGGATGTGGGACGAGAACGAGGCGACGATGATCCGTCGCGACGACCGGCCGAAGTACTGGTCGATGACCGGCCCGATCTCCTTCTCCGGAGTGGTGAAGCCGGGGACGTCGGCGTTGGTGGAGTCGGTCATGAACAGGTCGACGCCCTCTTCGCCGAGCTTGGCGAAGTGACGCAGATCGGTGATCCGTCCGTCGAGCGGCAGCTGGTCCATCTTGAAGTCCCCGGTGTGGAGCACGGACCCGGCGTCGGTGCGGATGTGCACCGCCAGCGCGTCGGGGATGGAGTGGTTGACCGCGACGAACTCGCACTCGAAGGGGCCGAACTGCTCCACGTCGCCCTCGGAGACCGACAGGGTGAAGGGCTTGATGCGGTGCTCGGCGAGCTTGGCCTCGATGAGGGCCAGCGTCAGCTGGGAGCCGATCAGGGGGATGTCCGGCTTCCGGCGCAGCAGGTAGGGCACCGCGCCGATGTGGTCCTCGTGGCCGTGGGTGAGCACCAGTCCGACGACGTCGTCGAGGCGGTCCTCGATGTAGCTGAAGTCCGGCAGGATCAGGTCGACGCCCGGCTGCTCCTCCTCCGGGAAGAGGACGCCGCAGTCGACGATCAGCAGCTTGCCGCCGATCTCGAAGACCGCCATGTTCCGGCCGACCTCACCGAGCCCTCCGAGCGGGACGACGCGCAGGGTGTCGTCCTTGAGCTTGGGCGGGGTCATCAGTCGGTGAGCTGCCACAGGGTCTCCTCAGGGGTGGGGTGGTGATCGGAGGCGTCCGATCGTCGGTGGTGCGGTGTCCGCGGTGCGGACCTCAGAGGTTCCAGCCGGCCTCGCGCAGATCGGCGAGCACCAGCTCCTTCTCCGCCTCGTTGGCCTGGACGAGGGGGAGGCGCACGTCGGTGCGGATGGGGAAGTCGAGCCAGTTGAGCACCAGCTTCGAGGAGACGGCCCCCTGGATGCGGGTCATCATCGCACGGATGACGGGGCCGAGCTCCGAGTGGTAGATGCGGGCCTCACGGAGGTCGTAGTTCAGCACCGCATCGATCATGCGGCGGAAGTGGCCCGAGGCGACGTGCGAGGTGACGGAGACCACGCCGGAGGCGCCCATCGCCATCCACGCCAGCACGTTCTGGTCGTCGCCGGAGTAGATCTCCAGGTCGGTCTTGGTCAGGACCTCCGTGGTCGCGGTGATGTCGTTCTTCGCGTCCTTGAGGCACTGGATGCGCGGATGCTCGGCCAGCCGGAGCATCGTCTCCGTGCTGACGGCGATTCCCGAGCGGCCCGGGATGTCATAGACCATCAGCGGCAGGTCGACGGCGTCGGCCACAGCGGTGAAGTGGGCGAGCACCCCGTCCTGACTGGGCTTGTTGTAGTAGGGGGTGACGGCGAGCTGTCCGTCGGCCCCGGCCCGCTCGGCACGTCGGGCCATCTCGAGGTCGTGGGAGGTGTGGTTGGTGGAGGTGCCGGCGATGACCTTCGCCCGGTCCCCCACGGCGGACTTCGCCGCGCGCACGAGCCCCTCCTTCTCGTGGTCCTCCAGTGTGGAGGTCTCACCGGTGGTGCCGGAGACCACGAGCGAGTCGCTGCCCTCCTCGACGAGCTTGTGGGCGAGGGCCTCGAAGGCCTGGTAGTCGACGCGGTCGTCGGCGGTGAACGGCGTGACCATCGCCGTGATCAGGTGCCCGAACTGAGGGTCCGTCTGGTCCGGGTGCTTGACCTCTCCCTCGGCCAGGTAGGGGTCGAAGTCCCGGGTGAGCTCGTTCTCGGTGGTCATAGGTCGTAGCCTACCGGTTGTGGACCGCACCAGCACCGTGGGAGGCGGCCTCGGCGCACGCGTGGTCGGGGTCGACGTCGCCCGCGCGCTGGCGCTGATCGGCATGATGCTCATCCATGTGCTCCCTCGGATCGACGAGTCCTCCGGCGAGGCCACGGTGCTGGGGCTGACCGCCGCCGGACGCTCGGCCGCACTCTTCGCGCTGCTCGCCGGCGTCGGTCTGGCTCTGCTGACGGGCGGGCACCGGCCCCACCGGGAGCGCGGGACCCGGAGCCGCGACCGTCGGCTGGTCGTGGTCCGGGCCCTGCTCATCGTCGTGATCGGGTTCGTGGTCGCCGCGTGGGAGTCGCAGGTGGCGATCATCCTCGTCCACTACGGGCTGCTGTTCCTGCTGGCCGTTCCCCTGCTGGGGCTCGGCGCCCGTGCCCTGGCGGCGATCGCCCTCGGGTGGGTGCTCCTGGCGCCTCCGCTCCTGCGGCTGGTGATCACCGGACTGATGACCGACCCGGACTACCCCGGTGAGATGCGCCTGTGGCACTCCCCCGGCCTGCCCGATCTGCTGACCCGGCCCGGACTGCTGGCTCTGGATCTGTCGGTGACCGGATACTACCCGCTGCTGATCTGGCCCGCCTATCTGATCGCCGGACTCGCCGTGGGCCGCTGCGACCTCAGCCGTCGGTCGGTCGCCTGGACGCTCCTCGGGCTGGGGGCGGGACTGGCGGCCCTCAGCGCGGCGGTGAGCTGGGCGACCCTGCTGGGCACCGACCTCGTCGCACGGCTCGACGTCTACGGCGACGGTCCGGAGGCCGTCCGCGCCGATCTGCTCACCGGGACCCTGCTGCCGGTGGAGGCGGACCCCCGATGGTTCCTGGTGGCCGCTCCGCACTCCGGTTCGACCGCAGACCTGGTCCACACCATCGGCTCCGCCCTGCTCGTCCTGGGGGCCTGCCTGCTGGTCGCCTCCGTCCTCACCGGACGGAGGCGACTGCTCCTCGCTCCGCTGATCGGCGCCGGCGCGATGCCGCTGACCCTGTACGTCGGCCACCTGGCCCTGCTGCATGCCTGGCACGTCGAGGGGTGGCCCCTCCACGGCGCGGACCCCGCGCCGATCGCCCTCGGCCTCGTCGTCGCGGCGCTGGCCGGAGGCGGGATCAAGGCCGCGCTGGGACGCCGGGGGCCGCTGGAGGCGGGGGTCCATGCGGCGGGGATCGCCGCGGCGGGACGGCATCCGTCCTAGGCGGTCTCCGGCAGGTGACCGGTCAGGCGTCCGGGCGGGACTCGGATCCGACCGCGGTGCGTGCCGCCCAGGCGTCGGCGATCATCGCTCGGACCCCGAGCCTCGGCACCCACCCCAGCAGCCGCTCCGCACGGGCGCCGGAGGCCACGAGGACCGGCGGATCGCCGGCGCGTCGGGGCGCCTCCTCCGCAGCGAGGTCGGTCTCGGTGACCTCCCTGACGGCCTCGACCACCTCACGGACCGTGGTGCCCGTCCCGGTGCCGAGGTTGAGGATCTCGTGGGTGCCGGGGCGTGCGTGCTCGAGCGCCAGGACGTGGGCCTCGGCGAGGTCCGAGACGTGGATGTAGTCCCGCACGGCGGTGCCGTCCCGGGTCGGGTAGTCGGTGCCGAAGATCCGCGCAGGCTGATAGTCGTCCCCCGACCGGTGCTGCTGAGCCGCGGTGAGCAGGTTCGGGATCAGGTGGGTCTCCGGGTCGTGCCGCTCTCCCAGGTGTCCGTGGGCTCCGGCGACGTTGAAGTACCTCAGACTCACGGCGGCCAGCCCATGGGCCCGCGCCTCGGCGGTGAGCATGTGGTCGATGGCCAGCTTGCTGGCGCCGTAGGGATTGGTGGGCCGCGTGGGGGTGTCCTCGACGAGGGGCTCGGAGCCGGCGTCGCCGTAGACCGCGGCGGTGGACGAGAAGACCAGTCGCGGCACCCCTGCGGCGCGCATCGCGTCGATCAGCGCGAGCGTCTCGACGATGTTGCCGTGCCAGTACCGCTCAGGGTGCTCCATCGATTCGCCCACCAGCGATCTGGCCGCGAGATGCACGACCGCCCCGAAGGTCGGATCCAGCACCTCCTCGACCCGGCGCAGCGGCAGTCGGTGGTGGGGCACGTCCGCCGCGACGGCGTCCGCATGTCCGGTCGAGAGGTCGTCGAGGACCTCCACGTCGTGACCGTCGGCTGCGAGCACGGCGGCGACGGCCCCTCCGATGTACCCGGCGCCCCCGGTGACCAGGATCCTCATAGTGCGCCATTCAACCACAGCCTCAGACGCCCGATACCCTGGTCCCATGACGCGACGAGACATCCGAGCCGCCGTGGTCGGCGCCTCCGGACGGATGGGTTCCGAGGCGGTCCGCGCCGTCGACGCGGCTGACGACATGGAGCTCGTCGCCGGCGTCCGACGCGGCGACGACCTGGCACAGATCATCGAGGCCGGAGCCACCCATCTGGTGGATCTGTCCGTGCCCGAGGCCACTGAGGACAACGTACGGTTCGCCGTGTCCCACGGCATCCACGCGGTGGTCGGCGCCACCGGGTGGGACGCCGAACGTCTCGAGAGACTCCGCGGCCTGCTCGACGAGAACCCGGGGGTCGGTGTGCTCATCGCCCCGAACTTCGCCCTGGGATCGGTGCTGGCCACCGCCTTCGCCGCGAAGGCCGCACGGTTCTTCGAGTCCGCCGAGATCGTCGAGCTGCACCACCCCGACAAGGTCGATGCGCCCTCCGGCACCGCGGTGCGCACCGCCGAACTCATGGGCAGGGCACGGCGCGAGGCTGACGTCGCCCCCTCCCCCGACGCCACGACCAGCGGCCTCGACGGCGCCCGCGGCGCGGTCGTCGACGACGTCCGCGTCCACTCGGTGCGCCTGCGCGGACTCGTCGCCCACCAGGAGGTCCTGCTGGGGTCGCCGGGCGAGCAGCTGACCCTGCGCCACGACTCCTTCGACCGCGCCAGCTTCATGCCCGGAGTTCTGCTGGGGCTGCGCACCGTCGCCGACCGTCCCGGTCTGACGCACGGACTCGACGGCTTCATGGATCTGGGGCTCTAGCGCGTGGTCTCCAAACTCTGGGCCTGGCTGTTCGCCGGTCTGCTGGTCATCTTCCTGGGCGGGGCCGTGGTCTCGGCCTGGCGCTTCCTGCGCGTCGACGACCTTGTGGCCCGAGTGATCGGGGCGGCCGTGCTGGTGATCGTCGGCGTCGGCGTCTGGTACCTCTGGCGCGAGCTGCAGCTGGCCTTCCGCTCGGAGCACCTGGGACGGATCCTGGAGTCGGAGGGAGGGCTCCCGGAGGACTCGGTGGAGCGCTCCCCCGGCGGGCGGCCGGACCGGGCTCAGGCCGACGAGCAGTTCTCCCGCTACGCCGCGGAGGCCGAATCGCGCCCTGAGGATTGGCGCAGCTGGTTCCGCCTGGCCATCGCCTACGACATCGCTTCGGACCGACGTCGTGCCCGGCATACGATGCGTCGCGCCATCCGGATGGAGAGGGGCGCGGACTCCTGACGGCGGCGGCTCGGCTCGGCTTCGTCTGCGTCCACGGGATCGGGACCGCCGAGGACGGGCGGACCGCGCAGGAGGTCGCCGGCTGCGTCGCCCTCGCCGCCGAGCAGTCGGGCTGGCACGCCGCCCGGGTGACGGCGCCCGCGGCGGACGAGCCGTCGCCTGGGGTCTCCCTCGACCTGCGCGCCCCGGACGGGCGCCGGGTGAGCGCCGAGTTCTTCGACGCCCGATGGCACGAGCTGCTGGACCCGCCGCGCTATGCGACGGTGTTCGGGTGGGCGCTGCGCGCGGTCCCCGTCGTCACCGGCACCGCTCTGGCGGCCTGGACCCTCGATGCCGTCCGGTCGCGTCGTGACCGGCAGTGGTCGATGCTGCTGCACCTGGGCCTCCTGCTGCTGGGGCACTGCCTGTCCGCCGCAGTGATGGCCGCGGCCCTGGTCGTCGTGCTGGTCGCCTCGGTGGCCCCTGGATTCCGGCTCAGGTTCCGGCGCTTCATGACCGAGACCGTCGGCGACGCCTGGCTCTACAGCGCCGACCACCTGACCGCTGAGGTCCTTCCGGTGCTCGACCGCGCCTTGGACGTCTCGCTCCGGCGGACCGACCGCACCGTGCTGGTCGGCCACTCCCTGGGAGCGGAGCTGTGCCGACGTCTTCTGGCCGAGCGGGGAGCCTCGGGGGCCTCCGACGGCGACGGCGACGGCGATGGCGACGGCGAGGGTGACGGCGAGGGTGACGGCGACCGGGCCGCAGACGTGAGCTCGCTGTGGGTGGGCTCCGGTCGGACGATGCTGCGCATGCTGCGCGGCTCGGCCCGTCGCCCCGGCTACGCCGTCGGAGTCCTCGTCCAGCAGGTCGCGGCGCTCATCGGCTCCTCGGCGCTGCTGGTCGGCGTCCTTCAGGCAGATCCGCGCCTCGCGGCGACGGCCGGCGCGGGACTCATCGGTGTGCTGCTCACCTTCTGGTGGACGGTGGTGCGCGGGGCGGACACCGTGGGGCCGGTCCCCGACGACGCCGGCGGCCGCGTGCTCGCAGTGAGCTCACCGTTGGACCCCATCGGCGCGGGCTTCACCGGGCTCTCCGGACTGCACCGCTACATCCCCGTCGGTCGTCCGTTCGAGCTGCTCCGCGAGCACGTGACGTACTGGCGGAAGCCTGAGACCGGGACGGCGGTGCTGCAGATCGCCGGAGTCGAGGGATTCGCCCTGCCGGAGGAGCCGGCCCGGTACCCGTGGTGGACGTTCCTCGCGGGTGGTCTGATCGCGGCGGCCTGGGCCGGAGCGGCTCAGGCGTTCATCACGCTCAGCGGCAGGTAGGCGGAGACCACCCAGTGGGGTTCGTCCACCGCTTCGCTGATCTTCAGGTCCACCACCACCGAGGCCAGGACGTAGGCGTCGAGCGGATCGAGGCGGTAGGTGCTGCTGATGTGGTCCACCATGTACCGCACCGCGTCGCGTGCGGCGAGCCGGACGTCGGGTCCGATGCCCATCGTCGCGTAGAAGCCGGCGTCCTCGATCCCCGGCCGCAGGGGCCCGGGGGTCCGGAACTGCGGGGTCGGAATGCTGCGACCCCGGTGCAGGGTGACGCGCAGCCGCCCGTCCAGGGGCGCTTCGATCGCGGAGACGCAGACCTCGCCGTCGCCCTGCGCGGCGTGCGGGTCGGCGAGGGTGAGCCGGCCACCGGGCGTCTGCACGGGGAGGAACACCCTGGTCCCGGCCACCAGGTCCCGGCAGTCGATGTTGCCGCCGAACGGCCCCGGCGGCATGACGTCTAGCGGTTCGTCGGTGTCGGGGGCGCAGGCCAGCACCCCGAGGAACGGCCGGACGGGGACCCGTGCGACGTCGAGGAAGTCCGCGGTCGCGGTGCCGTCGCCTTCGGCCGGGAACTCCCAGCGGTGCAGATGAGGATCGGGGAAGTCCTCCGGCAGCAGGCCCATACCGGGCAGGACGGCGGTCCAGCCCCATCCTTCGGGGGTGAAGTCCAGCAGCTCCAGCTCCAGGGTGTCCCCCGGTTCGGCGCCGTCCACCATGACGGGTCCGAGCATGGGATACAGCAGCTCCGGCTTCAGGGCGGGGACCGGATCACCGGGTCGGAAGTCGTCGAACTGGCCGCCTGCGGCCTCCGGCGCGGAGAACTCGAGGACGTCGCCGTCGGATATCTCCAGGGTCGGGGTGTGACGTGTGGTCCAGAGCCGATGATGCACATCGGGCACACGGTGGACGGTCATGACCTCATCCTTCCTGAGGGGTCTCCTGATGGTCGGTGCCGTCGCCCCAGTCGTTCTGCGGCCGCAGATCGGCGACCTGGTCGCACAGCCCCGGGAGGATGTCCACCAGCACCTCCATCCCCTCACGGACCGCCTGCGGCGAACCGGGGAGATTGATGATCACGGTGCCCTCGGCCACCCCGGCGACGCCCCGGCTGACCGCGGCCATCGGTCGGGTCCGACCGGCGTGGACGCGCACCGCCTCCATGAGGCCGGGGATGCGCTTGTCCAAGAGCGGCTCGGTGAACTCCGGGGTGAGGTCGTCGGGCGTCAGCCCGGTCCCGCCGGAGGTGATGATCACTTCGGGGGCGACCGCGCTGAGCAGCTCGGAGAGGGCGGCGAGCACCCCCTCCCCGTCGGGGATGATCACCGGGGGCCGACACCCGAATCCGATGCGCTCCGCGTACTCCGCGACGATGGGCGCGCTCATGTCCTCACGCTGTCCGGTGGCCGCACGGGTGGAGACGATGACGGGGGCGACCATCCGATCCGCGGGACGATCGGGGTCCCGCGGCCCCGTCGGCTCCCGGCCGTGCCGCCGGTCCTGCCCGTGAGCGTGCTCCTGATCCTGGGGGTGATCCACATCTCCACCCTACAGGTGGGGATCGGCGAGGGTCCCCCGGTCGGGCCGCGGCGCCCGCAGCTCGGCGGCGAGCGCCTCCGGGGTCGGCGTCGAGACCAGGTACTCGGCGTCGACGGTGGTCAGGCGGACCGCCGGTCCTGCTGTGAGGTAGAGGTGGACGCCCTCGCGGATCCCGTGCCCCAGCGGCGACGACCCGACGGGGTGCGGCTCCGGTCGGGCGTCGCTCACGTGCTCCCATCGGATGCGCGCGTCGGCGAGGAATCCGCCGCTGATCCGCACTCCGTCCCGGGAGAGGAGCACCAGCGGCCGGAGCCGGACGGCGGCGAAGAGCATGAGCACCAGCAGCGCCATGGACGCCAGGCCCGGATACGCCGATCCCGCGGTCAGGGAGAGCAGCAGCCCGGGGAGCAGGATCACGGCGGTGAGGATCCACAGCCCGACCCGTTGGACGGAGCTGAGTTCGGCACGTGAGACCAGCACCTCGGTCACGGTCTATCGACTCCTGCCCAACACGTGGCGCAGACCGGTCTCGAGGTCCCGATGACGGAACCGATAGCCCAGCTGTTCCGCCCGGTCCGCGCTGACCCGCTGGTCCGCCTCGGCCAGCGCCTCGGCGCCCTCCCGGCCCAGCAGCAGCTGCGGCCCGAAGGAGGGCACCGGGATCACGGCCGGGCGGCGCAGCACCCGGCCGAGGGTCTTCGCGTAGTCGGCCGCGCGGCAGGGCTCCGGGGCCGCCCCGTTGACCGGGCCCCGGGCCTCGGGGTCCAGCACCAGGTGGGCGATGAGGCCGGCGATGTCGTCGAGACTGATCCACGGCTGCCATTCGTCGCGTCCCAGCGGACCGCCCAGCCCGGCGGCGAAGATCGGCAGAAGCTGCTGCAGCACCCCTCCCGAGGGGCTCTGCACGATCCCGGTCCGGACCGTGGCCACCCGGAGGCCGGCCTCCTCGGCCGGCTCGGCGGCGGCCTCCCACTCCAGGCAGACCCTGGCGAGGAAGTCCTCCCCCACCGGGGCGTCCTCGGTCAGCGTCTCGGGAGCGTCGTCGATGCGGTGGGACGGGCCGGCGCCGTAGTACCCGACCGCGGAGCCGCTGATCAGCGCGCGGCCGCGGCCGTCTTCCCGCTCCAGCCCCGCCAGGGTCCGGGCGATCAGGTCCGTGCCGCGCACCCTGGAGTCCATGACGCGCCGCTTGTGCTCTTCGGTGAAGCGGGCGGCCAGGGGATGGCCGGCCAGATGGACGACGACGTCGACCTCGCGCAGGTCCTCCGGGTCCAGCTCGCCGCGGTCCGGATCCCACCGGATCTGGTCGGGCCGCTGAGGCTCGGAGCGGGTGAGGCGCCGCACCGCGGCGCCGGCGCCGGTGAGGATCGCGCAGACCTGCTCACCGATCATCCCCGTGGCCCCGGTGACCGCGACCGTGGGGCGGGACTCCCCTGAGGCCCCCGTCTGCTGCGAGGCCAGGGTGCCGTGGTCGCGGTGGAAGGTGAGCTCGTCGAGGGTCTGACGCTCGCGGTGGGAGAAGATGCGTCGCAGTTCGGACTCGAAGCGTCGGGTCACGAGCGCCTCGACGGGGTCGGGCAGTCGGGAGGCGGCCGGGAGCTGATACTCGACGGATTCGCGGATGACGGTGCCGCCGTCGTCGGCGTCCTCGAAGATCCTCTCGTGCCGCCAGCGGGAGGCGGCTCCCGAGACCATCTCATCGGTGAAGCGACGGTCCTGCTCGAACTCGGTGTGGGCGGAGACCCACCGCACCCAGGGACGGAGCCGGACCGGCAGCATGCCGTCGGCGAATCCGGCCGCCGCCGCAAGCGCGGTGCCCATGATCCCGGGAGGATTGATCCCGATCGTCGAGGACGCCCCGGCTTCGATCCCGGCTTCGGGCTCGGCGACGACGGGACCCGCGAAGGGCGGGTGGAGTCGGGTCAGCGCCCCGGGACGGGTGTACCAGGCGAAGACGTCCTGACGGGAGAACGGCAGCCGGGTGTCGTAGCGGAACGTGGCCATGGTCTCTCCCAGCGTCGTCGAGGTGCCTGTGTCGCGAAGCTACCACTGACCTGCGGCGATGACGAGGCCGGACGGGTTCCGCGGAGCGCTGCGGGCCGCACCGCGGCGGGGTCTCACGAGGGTGCGACGACGGTGACCGCCCGCGGGGAGGAGGCCAGCCGTCGGGCGATGCCGCGCACGTCCTCGGCGGTCACCGCGGCGATGGTCTCCAGGATCTCGGAGACGTCGACGAATTCGCCGCGCACGAGCTCCGCCGATCCCAGGCGGGACATGCGGGAGGAGGTGTCCTCCATGCCCAGGACGGTGGCGCCGCGCAGCTGACCCTTGGCCCGGGCGAGCTCCTGGTCGGAGACCGTGGCCTCTGTCAGCTTCTCCAGTTCGGCGGTCATCACGTCGACCACCGCATCGACCTTGTTCGGCAGGCACCCGGCGTAGAGGCCGTAGTAGCCGGCGTCGGTGTAGGCCCCGGAGAACGAGTAGGTGGCGTAGGCCAGGCCCCGGCGCTCGCGGACCTCTTGGAAGAGGCGGGAGGACATGCCTCCGCCGAGGATCGCGTGCAGCACGGAGAGGGCGAAGCGGTCCGGGTCCCCTGCGGCGAGGCCGCGTCCGCCGAGGATGACCTGCGCCTGTTCGATCGGCCGGGCGACGGTCTCACGACCTGATTGGATCGGGATCCCTCGGTCTCCGGCGACCCTCCGTCGGGCGGGCTCCGCGGCCGCGGCGGTGCGCCACGGCGATCCGTCGAGGGCCTCGGCGACCAGCCGGCAGAGCTCGTCGTGGTCCAGCCCGCCGGCGGCGGTGATGACCAGCTCCTCCGGGCGGTACCACCTGGAGTAGTGGGCGTGGACGTCGTCTCGGCGGGCGGCGCGGATGTCGTCGGGGGTGCCTCCGATGGGACGTCCCAAGGGGTGGCCGTCGAGGACCTGTCCGGCGAACCGCTCGTGGACGAGGTCGACCGGGTCGTCGAGGTCCATGGCCAGCTCCTCGAGGATGACGCCGCGCTCGGTCTCCATCTCCTCCGGATCCAGGACGGCTGAGGTGACCATGTCGGTCAGCACATCGACGGCCATGGGCAGATCGGCGTCGAGGACCCGTGCGTAGTAGCAGGTCGACTCCTTGCCGGTCATCGCGTTCGAGTCCCCGCCGACGCCGTCGAATGCCGCGGCGATGTCCAGGGCGCTGCGGCTCGAGGTGCCCTTGAACAGCAGATGTTCGAGGAAGTGGGTGGAGCCGTGCTGGTGGGCGGCCTCGTCGCGCGAGCCCACCGCGATCCAGAAGCCGACGGTGACCGACCTCTGACCGGGCATCTCTTCGCTGAGGATCCGCACCCCGGAGGGCAGGACGGTGCGTCGGACGGAGGATCCCTCATCGGAGTGGAGGGTCCCCTGAGTGTGCGGGTCGATGGTCACGCGCATGGCGGCCGAGGCGCTCCTGGGTCGGTGGTCGGGGCGCGGAACAGCCTACCTCCGAGGACGGACCTGTGGACGACGTCGGCCTCGCGTCACCGGTCTGTGGCAGTGTGAGGGGCCATGACACCCCACCCCAGCTCAGAGCTCGCCGCCTCCGACGTCGACGGGCCCGAGGACCTCCATGCCGAGGCCCTCGGTCTGCTCCGTACGCTGACCGGCAGGGAGGCGCCGTTCCGCCCCGGGCAGGTCGAGGCCGTCTCCGCCCTGGTGACGGAGCGACGTCGGGTGCTGGTCGTGCAGCGGACCGGGTGGGGGAAGTCGGCGGTGTACTTCCTCTCGGCGAGCCTGCTGCGCCGCCGCGGCCGCGGAGTCAGCCTGATCGTCTCCCCGCTGCTGGCGCTGATGCGTGATCAGATCGACGCCGCCCGGCGCGCCGGTGTCAGGGCGCAGGCGGTGCACTCGGCCAACGCGCACGAATGGGACTCGGTGCTCCAGGCGCTGCGCGGTGATGAGCTGGACGTGCTGCTGATCTCTCCGGAGCGGCTGGCGAACCCGCAGTTCCGCGACGAGGTCCTCCCCGGGCTCCTGGGGCACCTCGGGATGCTGGTGATCGATGAGGCCCACTGCATATCCGACTGGGGCCACGACTTCCGTCCGGACTACCGCCGCATCGCCGACGTGGTGCGGTCCCTGCCCCGGGAGGTCCCGGTGCTGGCCACGACCGCCACGGCGAACGCCCGCGTGGTCGACGACGTCGCCGTCCAGCTCGCCCCGGGGTCAGACGGGGGCCCCACATCAGGCGGCACCGCAGGCGGCACCGCTGGCCGCGCCGAGGACGGAGCCGACGGCGGTGATGAGGAGGTCATGGTGCTCCGCGGTGAGCTGGCCCGCGACTCGCTGCGCCTGGGGGTGCTCCGCCTGCCGGACGCGGCCCACCGCATCGCCTGGGTGAGCGAGCACCTGGCCTCGATGGCCGGAAGCGGGATCGTCTACTGCCTGACCGTCTCACAGGCGGAGGACCTCGCTGAGCACCTGACCACCCAGGGCTACGACGTCGCCGCCTACACCGGACGGACGGACCCGCAGGAGCGGGAGCAGCTCGAGGCGGCGCTGAAGGAGGATCGGGTGAAGGCCCTGATCGCGACCAGCGCCCTGGGCATGGGCTTCGACAAGCCGGATCTGGGGTTCGTCCTGCACCTGGGCGCGCCGTCGTCGCCGGTGTCGTACTACCAGCAGATCGGCCGTGCCGGCCGCGCGGTGGAGTCTGCGGAGGTGCTGCTGCTGCCGGGTGCCGAGGACGTCCGGATCTGGGAGCACTTCGCCCAGGCCTCGATGCCCACCCGCGCCCGGGCCGAAGCCGTGCTGGACGCCCTGGACGCCCATGCCGGAGCCTCCGAGGGCGAACCGCTCTCCACGGCGAAGCTCGAGGCCATGGTCGAGGTCCGTCGGAGTCCGTTGGAGCTGCTGCTGAAGGTGTTGGAGGTCGACGGGGCGGTGCGGCGCGTGCGCGGCGGGTGGGTGTCCGCCGGGCGGGGTTGGCACTACGACGCTGAGCGGTACGCCCGGATCCTGGATCTGCGCCGGGCCGAGCAGCGGGCGATGCTCGACTACGAACGGCTCTCCGCGGGCCGCTGCCGCATGCGGTTCCTGGCGGAGTCCCTCGACGATCCCGCGGCGGCGGACTGCCGACGGTGCGACACCTGCTCGGGGCCGTGGTATCCGGAGCAGGTGGGGTCCGAGGCCGTCGCCGAGGCCGAGGTCGGGCTGGACAGGGTCGGCGTGGCGGTTCCGCCCCGGAAGCAGTGGCCGACGGGGCTCGAGGCCGTGGGGCTGGACCTGCGGGGCCGGATCCCCGCCGAGGAGCAGGCCGAGGAGGGACGTGTGCTGACTCGGCTCAGCGACCTCGGATGGGGGCCGATCGTGCGAGAAGCCCTGTCGGGCGAGGATGCGGAGGTCAGCGGGAGGATCCTCGACGGTGCGGTCCGGGTGCTCGCCGCCTGGGACTGGGGTCGGCGCCCCGACGTCGTCGTCGCGGTCCCGTCGAGGAGTCGTCCGCTGCTGGTCGGATCCGCGGCCCAGGGCCTGGCACGGATCGGGCGCCTGCCCCTGGCCGGCACCTTGGACCTGGTCGACGGTGGGCCCACCGGCTCCCCGGAGTCGAACAGCGCCTACCGTCTGGCCGGCGTGCGGGGTGCGTTCGCCGTGTCTGCGGAGCTGGCCGCACAGGTGCGCGGACGCCGCGTACTCCTGGTCGACGACGAGGTCGTCTCCCGCTGGACGTCCACGGTGGCCGCCGGCCTGCTGCGGGACGCGGGAGCCGAATCGGTGCTGCCGTTCGCCCTCGGTCTGCGGGGCTGACCGGACCGGTCGGACGGCGTCTGGCCTGGTCACGGCCGATTTCGTATAGTCGGGAAGCAGAGTCCCGTACGTCGACGCACACCCCCGAGGAGGCCGGCCCCGTGACCGTCGGATCACCGAAGTTCCGCGTCAAGCCCACCCTGCGCGGGGACGGTGTGACGCTTCGGCCCATCAGCGCCGACGATGCACGGATCATCCGGCCCCTGCTCGTGGACCCCGAAGTGCTGCACCTGACGGGCAAGGTCCACTCCTCCACACCCACCGAGGACGACCTCGAGGAGTTCTCGCTGCACCGTCTGGAGGAGATCTACGAGTGGTGGGCCGAGGACGACCTGCGGCAGGTCTGGGTGATCATCGACCTCGAGCAGGACCAGATCATCGGAGAGGCGTTCCTCACCGATCTGGACGAAGGCTCGAACTCGTGCAGCTTCCGGATATGGATCTCACGGCGCAGGGACCAGGGTCTGGGGACCGAGGCCAGCCTGCTGGCCTTGGCCTACGCCTTCGAGGAGCAGCATGTCCACCGGGTGGACCTCGAGGTGTACGACTTCAACCACCGCGCCCGTCACCTCTACACCAAGCTCGGCTTCGTCCACGAAGGAACCCTCCGTGAGGCGATGTGGAGCGACGGACGCTGGTGGGACGCCCACGTGATGGCCATGCTCCGCCATGAGTGGGACGCCCTCTACGGGCGAGAGGGCGCGCGCCGGTCCCGGGACTGAGCACTCGGCTCAGGCCAGCCGCACGGGCTCTGCCGAGGTGTCCGCGGGAAGCTCGTCCGCCACCGCGGTGACGGCGATCTGGTTCAGGATCACCTCGGCACCCGCATTGGACAGGAACGCGGTGTCTGCGGCGTCGCGCCCGGTGGCGATACGCACCATCGACCGCCGCGGGGCCAGGTCGGTGGCGTCGAGCGCGTACCAGGCGCCGTCGACGTAGGCCTCGGCGATCGCGTGGAAGTCCATCGGTGTGAGCCCGGGCGCGTACACCGCGGCGAGTCGGGTCGGGACGTCGCGGGCGCGCAGGAGGGCGATCACCAGGTGCGCATAGTCGCGGCACACGCCCCGGCGGGCGAGCATCGTCTCGGTGGCGCCGTCGGTCGGCAGGGAGGAGCCGGGCACATAGCTCAGGCGGTCACGGACCCACCCGGTCACCGCATCGATCAGCTCGAGGCCCTCGAGCCCGCGGAACTCCGCCGCGGCCGTGGGCCACAGCTCGTCCGACTGGCAGTATCGGCTCGGTCGGACGTAGCGGATGAGGTCGGCCGGGCTGATCGCCTCCGGGGCGCCCTCCCCGGTGACGGTGACGGTATAGTCCAGCACCACATGTCCGGCCGAGGCCCGCACGTGGTGCATCCGGGTGCCGTGGAGGTCGGGGATCTCGCGGGGCGTGAGCTCCGCACCGTCGTGGGTGACGGTCAGCGTCTCCTCCATCGCACCTCGTCCCTCGGACGACGACCACCGGTCGGCGGCGGCGACGATGAAGGCCAGGTCAGCCTGCCCTCTGAGGGTCAGATCCAGGTGCGCCGTCGCCGTCCTCTGCATGCCTCCAACTTGTCACAGGCGGTCGGAGCGGACAACCGGCCCCTGCTGAGGCGCCGGCACCTCACCCTCCAGCCGGAGGTGGCCCAGGTCGGCGGTGGGTGCGGCGCGGCTCCCCCGGTCGCCGGACGGCGGGTCGGCGAGGAACGGGACGAATCGGCTCAGGCGCCGGCGCAGGGGCGGGTCGCAGACGTAGAGGAACGTGCCCCGGATCCCGCGGGTCATCAGCACCGTGTAGATGTTGATGACGTAGGCCCGTATGTCCTCGTCGGAGAACGTGAGCCCCAGCTTCGGGTTGTTCTCCCTGCCCTTGGGGTCTGCGTAGTGACCCCGGTCGAAGGTCGTCCGGCCGGTCGTCTCGTCGTAGCGCAGGTCTGGCCCGATGATGACTCCGGCGTAGTTCAGGTCGTAGCCCTGCAGGGTGTGGATGGATCCGACCTCGTCGAGGGCGTTCGGTGAGTTCGCCCAGTCCTTGTCGGTGGAGTTCCAGCGGAAGCGGCGGCCGTCGAGTGTGAAGTCGTACTCCGTGCGACGCTTCCGCCCCGGCTTCGAGGTCCACTCCCATGCGTAGCCGGCGGCCATGCGTGCCAGACCGTGCTCTGCGTCGAGGGCGCGAATGTGGTCGTGCATGGCGCCGGCGTCGTCGAACATCGCCAGCTGGTATTCCCCGAGGTCCAGTCCGTCGGGGTCCCCTCCGGAGAGCATCGCCCGCACCGCGGGGATGTACCCCTCACCCGCGTTCAGCCGGAGCTGCGAGACCAGGCGGTGATGGCCGCCCGAGTCCTTCGCCCGGTCGATCAGGTCCTCCACAGAACGACGATCGAGGTCCCCGGGGCGGACCGTCTGCTCCTTGTCCAGGAGCAGGATCTGGTGGCAGCTCTGCTTGCGGATCCAGTCCAGCTGGGTGCGCTGCAGGTCGTCCTCGCCGAAGAGCCGACGGGTGATCTCGGCGAACCGGGTGTTCTGCTTCGCCGAGGGCTGGTTCGACCTCCGGTTGAGTCGGTGGGCCTCGTCGACGATGAGGACGTCGTAGGGCTGCGGCGACTCACCGACGTCGAACGGTGTGAGGATCATGCCCTCATCGAGGTCGGGGGTGCGGGCGAAGACCCGCTTCAGCGAGGTGCGCAGCGCCTGCTGCGGAACGACGAAGCCGATGTGTGCGTCCCGGAAGTGCCCCCGGTTCACCGCCGTGAAGTGGTCGGCGAAGCGGGCCTGCCGGTCGATGTCGCGGTGCATCTCGTCGTCGGTGACGGATCCCAGGTCCCTGAGGAGCTTGGCCAGGTAGATCGCGACCACCGTCTTCCCGGTGCCGGGTTCGCCCTCGACCACCAGGGGCCCGCCTGCGGAGCTCTGCGCAGCAGTGATGTCCCGCACCAGCAGCTCCAGGACGGCCTCGACCGCGAGGGCCTGCTCCTCGGTCAGGGTCTTGAACGGTGAGAGCTTGTAGAGGTCGGAGTTGTGGATCTCCTCGACCGGTCGGGTGAGGAAGCCGGCGCGGTGGAGCCGCTCGAAGACCTCCTCGAAGTCGTCGCGGTACCGCCTGCGGTCGAAGTAGTCGGCGTCGAGGATTCCCTGATTGCGGTTGAGCACCTCGAAGCGACCGTCGCCGGCGAGCAGCCGGATGAGCTGGGACTCCAGGTCCAGCGCCGCAGACTTGTTGAACTCGTCGTGGCGGAACACCCGTGCGCAGGTCAGGGCGCTCTTCGTCGGCGACTCGAGGTGCTGGTGGAGCCGCTGGTCGGCGCTGAGCGTCTCGCCGACGTAGACCTGCGAGTCGTCGTGCAGGGCGTACACCACCGGCCAGCTCCGATACCGCGGAGCCGCCTCCACGGCGCGGTCGAGCTCGTCATGGCCGAAGGCGAAGACGTCGACCTCAAAGCCGGTCATACTTGGTGCTCCGTCCGCGGGCCTTCTCCGCCGGGTACTTCTCTCGGGTGGTGGCCAGCTTCCGGCGCACGATCTCCGCAGGGTCGTGTCCGAGCCGGTCGGCGAGCAGGAGGCAGTAGGTGAGCACGTCGGCGAGTTCGGATTCGACGGCGTCGGGCTCGGCGTCCTCCGACCACTGGTAGCACTCGAGCAGCTCACCGGCCTCCACCGCGATGCTCTTGGCCAGGTTCTGCGGCGAGTGGAACTGGGACCACTCACGTTCGTCCACCATCCGGGCGATCTCTCGGGTGAGCGCGCTGCTGTCCATAGCCGTCAGGCTACCAACGGCCGATACCGTGGAGTATGGGCATCCTAGACAGCCGTGCACCGCGATCAGTCGTCTCTTCGCAGACGGTCCGTACGACACCGATCTTCGACGTGGTCGAGGACCGGGTGCGTCTGAGCCCCGAGGCGGACCCGGTCACACGCGCCTATCTGCGGCATCCCGGCGCCGTCGCCGTCCTCGCGGCGGACGACGACCTCCGAGTGCTGCTGATCCGTCAGTACCGACACCCTGTCGGCGAGGAGCTGTGGGAGATCCCGGCCGGTCTGCTCGACGTCGAGGGCGAGCCCCCGGAGGAGACGGCTCGCCGCGAACTCTTCGAGGAGGCGGACCTGCGCGCCGAGCGCTGGACGCCGCTGGTGGAGCACCTGCCCAGCCCGGGGTCCACCGACGAGGCGGTGCGCCTGTTCCTCGCCGAGGGGCTCCATGAGGTCCCCGAGGACCAGCGGCACCGCCGGGAGCATGAGGAGGCCGAGATCGTGACTCGCTGGGTGCCGCTGTCCGACCTCGTCGAGGCGGTCATGAGCGGCTCCGTACGCAACGCCAACACCGTGGTCGGCGCCCTGGCCCTCCAGGCCGTGCATATGCGGGACCGTGCCCGAGCCGGTGCGGGCTGACCGCTAGGATGTGATGCGGAACATGTGGTGGAGCCGCAGTCAGGGAGGTCAGATGGCCGAGCAGTACGATGAGACGTCCACCGGCGCACAGGCGTCCGACGCCCCTCGGACGGGGGCGGAGCCGCTGCGGAGGCGCACCATGGACTACTACGGCTTCGTCGACTCCGGAGACACCTCCGGCCTGTTGGACTGGTTCGCCGCCGACGCCGAGTATCGGCGCCCCGGCTACGAACCGATGATCGGCACCGAGCAGCTGCGGGCGTTCTACGAGGGTGCCCGTGTCATCGACTCGGGCGTGCACCAGGTCGACTCCATGGTCGTCGACGCCGCCGCAGATGACGGGAACGTAGCCGTCCGGGGTCGGTTCACCGGTCGGCTGAAGGACGGCACGGAGGTCGAGGTCGGATTCGCCGACTTCATCGAGTATCGCCGGGACGAGGATGACAGTCTGCGCGCCCGACTCCGCATCACCTACTTCGACTCCCCCGCCGTCTGAACCGATGGACCCCGCCAGTCGGACCGACGGGTACATCCGTCGTGCCTGCGCTCCCCCGCTCGAGGACTATCTGCGCCTGCGACGTGACAGCGGACTCTCCCCGAAGACCGCCGAGCAGGCCGAGCCCGCCCTGTCAGGGTCATGGGCCTGGCGCCACGTGACCGACGCAGAGGGCGTCGTCGTCGCGATGGGACGGGTGATCGGCGACGGCGGCTGGTACTTCCACCTGGCGGACATGGCCACCGACCCGGAGCACCAGGGCAGGGGCCTCGGCCGCGGCGTCCTGGACTCCCTGGTGCGGGAGATCCTCCGGCGCGCCCCCGCAGACCCCTACATCACCCTGATCGGTGATCCGCCGGGGCAGCACCTCTACACGACCTACGGATTCACCGACGTATCACCGTCGCTGGGCATGGTGCTTCCCGGCCACGCCGCCGGACAGGTGTGAGCCGCCTCAGAGCCCGGCGAGCCGCACCGCATGGTCCACTGCCTCGCGTTCGTGGGGCATCAGCTCCTCGCCGCCCTTGCCGGACAGGGTCTCGGCGAAGGCGTCGTCGACTCCGGAGGTGATGCCTGCCAGCTCCTCGACGACCTTCAGACCGCAGAAGGGCAGGTAGAACGGGTTGTAGCCGCCCTCCTGCACGCACACGAGCCGGCCGCCGGAGACTTCGGCGGCGACGTCCATCACCTTCCGAGTCAGGGTTCCGTAGTCGGCGGCGCGGAGCATCATCCGTGCCAGAGGGTCCATGATCGAGGCGTCGAACCCGCTGGCCACGATGATCAGCTCCGGCCGATAGCGACGCAGCGCCGGGGTCACGACCGTGTCGAAGGCGTACTCGTAGGCACCCATGCCGCCCCCGGGCGGCAGCGGCACGTTGATGCTGAACCCCTGTCCCGCGCCGGCCCCGCGCTCTTCGGCGAAGCCCGAGTCCGTCGGGAAGCACCTGTTCTGGTGGACCGAGATGTTCAGCACGTCGTCTCGGTCCCAGAAGATGTCCTGGGTGCCGTTGCCGTGGTGCACGTCCCAGTCGACGATCGCCACCCGTGGGACGCCGAGCCGCTCGCGGGCGTAGGCGGCGGCGACCGACGCGTTGCCGAAGATGCAGTAGCCGCGCCCGATGCTCCGCTCGGCGTGGTGGCCCGGAGGGTTCACCAGGGCGTAGCAGTTCTCGACGGCGCCGGAGACGACGGCGTCGACCGCCGTCAGCGCGCCTCCGGCGGCCAGCAGTGCGATGTCCAGGCCGCCGTGGCCGAAGGAGGTCTCACCGTCGCCGGCGTCGCCGCCCTTGGGGAGGAGGCTCTGCGCGGCGATCCGCTCGTAGTAGTCCTCGTCATGGACCCGAAGGATGTCCTCCCGGGTCGCCGGGCGGGCACGGACCGGAGTCAGCGAGTCGATCAGTCCCGAGGCGGAGATCAGCTCGTGCATGCGCCGCTTGGTGTCCGGGTGGGCGACGTGGTGGGTGATCGGCTGGATGCCCGCGGCCGCATGGGCCGGCATCATCGGGCCGGTCCCCAGGTCCGCCCAGCCGTACGTCGTCTCCCAGACGTAGCCGGTCCTCGTCACAGTGGGGCCACCTGCCTTCGCCGTCGATCATCCGCGGGTCAGGACTCACCAGACACCAGCGGATCCGGAGAGTCAAGCTGAGACACGGCGGAGGCCGGCGACCCGTCCTCAGGGGAGCGGGCCGCCGGCCTCCGATGCTCAGCGGTCGGATCGTCGTCTCAGACCCTCAGGCCGAGACCCTCAGGCTCATTCGCCCTCGACGACCTGGTTCACCGACTGCTTCTCCTCGCCGGAGCCGTCGTCCTCGGTGACCGGAGCCAGGGACAGCTTCCCGCGGTCGTCGATCTTGGTGATCTCGACCTGGAGCTTCTGACCCACACCCACGACGTCCTCGACGTCGTCGACGCGCTTTCCGTCGTTGAGCTTGCGCAGCTCGGAGATGTGGAGCAGTCCGTCCTTGCCCGGAGTCAGGGAGACGAAGGCGCCGAAGCTGGTCAGCTTGACCACGGTGCCCAGGTAGCGCTCCCCCACCTCGGGGACCGAGGGGTTGGCGATGGCGTTGATCGCCGACCGAGCGGCCTCGGCGGCCTCACCGTTGGTGGCGCCGATCAGCACGGTGCCGTCGTCCTCGATGGAGATGTCGGTCCCGGTGTCCTCCTGGATCTGGTTGATCATCTTGCCCTTCGGGCCGATGACCTCACCGATCTTGTCCACCGGCACCATCACCGAGATGATGCGCGGAGCGAACGGGGACATCTCGTCCGGCGCGTCGATCGCCGCGGTGACCACGTCGAGGATGTGGACGCGGGCCTCGCGGGCCTGCTTCAGCGCCGCACCCAGGACCGAGGCCGGGATGCCGTCGAGCTTGGTGTCGAGCTGGATCGCGGTGATGAACTCGCCGGTGCCTGCGACCTTGAAGTCCATGTCGCCGAAGGCGTCCTCGGCACCGAGGATGTCGGTCAGGGCCGCGTACCCGGTCTCGCCGTCGACCTCGTCGGAGACCAGACCCATGGCGATGCCCGCGACCGGAGCCTTCAGCGGCACACCGGCGTTGAGCAGCGACAGGGTCGAGGCGCAGACCGAGCCCATCGAGGTGGAGCCGTTGGAGCCCAGCGCCTCGGACACCTGACGGATCGCGTAGGGGAACTCCTCGCGGGAGGGCAGCACCGGGACGATCGCCCGCTCGGCCAGCGCGCCGTGACCGATCTCGCGACGCTTCGGGCTTCCCACGCGTCCGGTCTCACCGGTGGAGTAGGGCGGGAAGTTGTAGTTGTGCATGTACCGCTTGGTGGTCTCCGGCGACAGGCTGTCGATGGTCTGCTCCATCTTCAGCATGTTCAGCGTGGTGACGCCCATGATCTGGGTCTCGCCGCGCTCGAAGATCGCCGAGCCGTGGACCCGCGGCAGCACCTCGACCTCGGCGGTCAGCTGACGGATGTCCGCCAGACCGCGCCCGTCGATGCGGACCTGGTCGCGCAGGATCCGCTGACGGATGACCTGCTTGGTGACCGATCCCAGGGCCTTGCCGATCTCGGCCTCACGACCCTCGAACTGCTGCCCCTCGCCGGCGAGCTTCTCCACGAGCTCGGACTTCAGGGCGGCGTCGGCGGCCTCGCGCTCCTGCTTGTCGGCGATCTGGTAGATCTCCGTCAGACGCTGCTCGGCCTCGGCCTGCACCGCCTGCAGCGCGTCGTCCTGGTAGTCGGCGAAGATCGGAACCTCGACGGCCGGCTTGGCGGCGCGACGGGCCAGATCCGCCTGTGCGTCGCACAGCGCGGAGATGAAGGGCTTGGCGGCCTCGAGCCCCTCGTGGACGATCTCCTCGGTGGGAGCGGTGCGTCCCTGCTCCTTGACCAGCTTCCAGGAGTGGTCGGTGGCCTCGGCCTCGACCATCATCACCGCGACGTCGCCGTCGACCTTGCGGCCGGCCACGACCATGTCGAAGACGGCGTCCTCGAGCTGGGAGTGCTTCGGGAAGGCCACCCACTGCGGGCCCTCGCCGTCGTCGATGAGCGCCACGCGCACGCCGCCGATCGGGCCCGAGAAGGGCAGGCCGGACAGCTGGGTGGACATGGAGGCGCCGTTGATGGCGACGACGTCGTACAGGTCGTCCGGGTTGATCGAGAGCACGGTCTCGACGACCTGGACCTCGTTGCGGATGCCCTTGGTGAACGCCGGGCGCAGCGGACGATCGATCAGCCGGCAGGCCAGGATCGCGTCGGTGGTGGGGCGTCCCTCGCGGCGGAAGAACGAGCCAGGGATGCGGCCCGCGGCGTACATGCGCTCCTCGACGTCGACCGTCAGCGGGAAGAAGTCGAAGCCCTCGCGGGGGTGCTTGCCGACCGTGGTGGCCGACAGGATGGTGGTCTCCCCGTCGAGGGTGATCAGTGCCGAGCCGGCGGCCTGCTTGGCCAGGCGGCCGGTCTCGAAACGGATGGTGCGGGAGCCGAAGCGACCGTTGTCGATCACTGCTTCGGCGGTGTGAACCTCAGAACCCTGCATTCTCAGGGTCTCCTCTCTGTTCTGCGTTCGGTGGTCTTTCGGGCACACCGGTGCAGAGAGGGGCATCGACGCACATGGCGGTCTTCGATCGAAGCCCACGGACGATGCCGAACGGCGACCCTGAGGGTCGGGGCGTCCGGCGCGGCTTCCGTAGGCCACTACCGAGGACCGGGGCACGTGCGGTGCCACGCCTCTCCCTGCTCTCCGGTGAGAGCCTCTGGGGAACAGTCTCCCATACACGACAGGTGGCCCCAACGGTCTCGGAGACCGTGTACGGAGCCACCTGTGTGAACAGTCGGAGAACGGTGCGTGCACCGCTCCGACGTGCGGATGCGGACCTGGTCAGCGACGCAGCCCGAGGCGCTTGATCAGCGAACGGTACCGCTCGATGTCCTTGCGCTCCAGGTACTTCAGCAGACGACGACGGCGACCCACCAGGATCATCAGGCCACGACGGGTGTGGTGGTCCTGCTTGTGCTCCTTGAGGTGCTCGGTCAGGTCGGTGATGCGACGGGTCAGGACCGCGACCTGGACCTCGGGGGAACCGGTGTCGCCCTCGACGGTCGCGTACTCCTTGATGATCTCCTGCTTGACAGCGGGATCCAAAGCCATGGAAGTGCTCCTTGAGTCGTGTACCGCGAACAGTGCCCGGCCGGTCCGGGCCGGACCCGTGACCGTCAGGTGCCCGCCGCCGCGGACTGCAGCAGGGCATGCGTCATCTCAGAAGACAACTTGCCCAGCCTACCAGAGCACGCGGGTCGGGTCACCGCGCCCGGCGCCTCCGGGCGGAGTGGAGCACGGTGACGTAGGGCAGGGGAACCGTCCCGCCCGGCACCAGTCCCAGGTGCTCGACGAGATACCAGTCCAGGTTCCCCCGCCGTCGCGCCCGCTCACCCTCGTCGGCGGTGAGCCATGAGCTCAGCGTCGTGCTCAGACGTCGGATCTCCTCCGGGGTGATCGCCCGTTCCCAGGGCAGCTCATCGGTGGTGACCTCGCCGAAGCCGGGACCGAAGTCGGGCCGCCACCCGGGCCGACGGACGTCGCCGGCCCGCATGATGCGGGTGAGCCGGTGCACCCAGGGCACCGAGGTGTCGAGGTGGTTGGCGATCACCGCCGCCGCTCCCCCGGGGTCGAGGATCCGCTCCAGCTCGCGGCGGACCTCGTCGCCGTCGAACCAGTGCCACGCCTGGGCGGCGACGGCGAGTCCGGCCCATCCCGTCCCGATGTCCGTGGATTCGGCCTGTGTGCGGCTGATCCGCAGCGTGCCGCCGTCGAGCGCCTCCGCGCTGCGCTCGGCCATGACCTCGGCCATGGGGCCGCTGGGCTCCACCGCCCGAACCTCCGCGCCGCGGGACAGCAGACTCCGGGTCAGGATCCCCGTCCCGGCTCCGAGTTCGGCGATGCGCGGACGTCGCCCCTCCGCCGATGCCGCGAGGTCGACCAGCCGCCGGACGGCCTCCTGCGGGTATCGCGGCCGCATCGCGTCGTACTCCCGGGCCTGGGAGAGGTCCGAGGACTCGGCGAAGGAGCCTCCCAGCCGGCGACGGCGCCCCTGGTCGACGATCAGGTCATGGGCCTCGGAGCGCGTCCGGGGACGGTTCGGCCGTGCGGATCCTGCGGGGACGTCGCCCAACGGTCAGCCCTCGACGGCGCGGCGGTTCTGGGAGTCCAGGGCCGTGACGTCCTCGGCGGCCAGCGCCTGGCGGGCCTGCAGCACGTCGATCTCCATCTGTCGGATCAGCAGCGCGATGCCCTCGAAGGCCACCATCCCTCGGAGCCGCTCCACGAACTCCACACGCACGAGCTGGCCGTAGAGGTCGAAGTCCTCGATGCGCTCCTTGGGGCGGTCCATGACGTGGGCCTCGACGACGCGCCGGGTCAGCCCCTCGAACGTCGGATTGGACCCCACCGAGATCGCCGCCGGCCACCGGCGGAACTGCGCATCGATGAGCCAGCCCGCGTAGACGCCATCGGCGGGCACCATGCCCTCGGAGTCGTCGGAGAGGTTCGCCGTGGGGAAGCCCAGCTCCCGCCCGCGGGCCTCACCGTGGACCACTGTCCCGATCACGGCGTGGGGACGCCCCAGCACCTCACGGGCCGCGGCCACGTCGCCCTCCGCCAGGGCCTCCCGCACCCATGTCGACGAGCACCTGCGGTCCCGGCCGAAGTCGTCGACGCCGAGGACCTCGAAGCCGAACTCCTCCCCCAGGGCGACCATGGTGTCGAACGAGCCGCTGTTGTCCCGACCGAACCGGACGTCATGACCGACCACCACGACGGAGGCCTGCAGCGCCTCGACCAGGTAGGTGCGGACGAACTCCTCGGCGGTGAGTCGGGCGAGGTCCAGCGAGTACGGGATCATGAGCATGGCGTCCACACCCGCGGCGGCCAGCCGACGGATCTTCTCGGTCACGCCGGTGAGCATCTCCGGACAGTCGGCCGGTCGGTGGACCTGCAGCGGATGAGGGTCGAAGGACAGGGCGACGGCGGAGGCCGAGCGGGCCCCGGCGGCCGTCACGAGCTGTTGGAGGACCTCCTGGTGACCACGATGGACACCGTCGAAGTTGCCGATGGTGACCGCCGTGGGGCCGGGGTCCGCAGGCACCTCATCGAGGCCGTTCCAATAGTGCACGTCACTCCTCGCAGACGAATACAGATCGACTGTACCAGCGGCGTCCGACGCGCCCTGGGCGCGGACGGGCCTCCTGTGGGCCCGGTCAGCGGTGGTCGCCGCGCGGACCGCCCGGCCGGTGGCGCCACAGCCAGTACAGCCCGACCACGGGCAGCACCAGGGGCACGTAGCCGTACCCCGAGCCGAAGTGGGACCAGACCGTGTCGTCGGCGAAGAGATCGGGGACAAGCACAGTCCAGAGTCCGACCCCGAGCACTCCGAACAGCTCGATGAGCACCGCCGACATGGCGGTCTTCCACGCGGCCACCGATCGCCGCGAGAGGGCCACGGTCGCGACCACGTAGACCAGCGCGGCGAAGGCCGAGAGGAGGTACGCCACCGGGGCCTCGGCGAAGTGGAACACCGACTGGTACAGCGCCCGCGCGGTGGCAGAGACCGCGAAGATCCCGTAGGCGGTGATGATCAGCATCCCCACCCCGCGGTTCCGAGGCGTCTGCACGGCCCCGCTCCCCTGGTGTCCGGCACTCACAGCGCGCTTCCCCACCAGATCTCCTCCATGCGGTACAGCATCACGAACACCACCGGGCCGACGAAGCTCATCACCAGGTTCGACCACCGGGTGCGGTCCACCATCGCCCAGACGAACACGCCGACGGGCAGCAGCAGCGCGGTCAGGACGTAGCCCCAGAACTCCCAGCCCTCGCCGACGATCGTCGCCGCGGAGACCAGCTGCCGGAATCCGGCATACACCCCGTAGGCGATGAGGTAGAGCTCGACGGCGGCGAGCGAGACGATCGAGGAGTCCGCCGGATGGCCGCGCAGAGCCGTCATGACCCAGCATGTCAGCATCGAAGCCGCGCACACCGCTGTGCCGACGACGAACATGACCGTCATGAGCCGTCT
This sequence comes from Nesterenkonia marinintestina, assembly GCF_025420485.1. Taxonomy (GTDB): domain Bacteria; phylum Actinomycetota; class Actinomycetes; order Actinomycetales; family Micrococcaceae; genus Nesterenkonia; species Nesterenkonia marinintestina. The sequence goes on from NZ_JAOEFD010000001.1 coordinate 435,703, forward strand.
TCCGAGGTGCGGAACACGAGCTCCGGCTTGGCCTGCAGACGCACTGCGCCCCGGCGGGCCGCCTGGGCGGCCTCACCGGAGGCCGAGGCGTCCGACTTCGCCGGAACGTCCTGCAGCAGAGCCACCAGCTCGCCGTCCGGGTCGAAGGCCGCGGTCAGCACCTCGGACTCCGAGGCGGTGATCCGCCGACCGTGACCGACGTCCGCCGCCTCCTCAGCGGTCAGGTCCCTCCGCGGGAAGAGCAGGGCCGCAGCCTCAGCCAGACCGATGTAGCCGAAGTCCTCGGCCAGATCGTTCAGGGTCAGCGCGTTCTCGATCCGGTAGGAACCCACCGCCGTTCGGCGGAGTGCGGTCAGGTGACCGCCGACCTCGAGCATCTCGCCGAGGTCCCGGGCCAGCGCCCTCACATAGGTGCCGGAGGAGACGTCGACCTCGACGTCGACGTCGAGGACGCGTCCGCCGTCGATCCTCCGCACCTCGAGCACGTCGAACCGACGGACCGTCACCGGACGGGCCTCGAGCTCGAGCTCCTCACCGCTGCGGGCCCGATCATAGGCCCGGCGGCCGGCGACCCTGATCGCGGAGACCGTCGCGGGGACCTGCATGATCTCGCCGCGGAGCCGCCCGACTGCCTGCTCCAGGGCGGCGTCGTCGACGGCGTTGGCGAACCGAGTCCGCACCTCCTCGCCGTCGGCGTCGTCGGTGGTGGTCGACACCCCCAGCCTCACGGTGGCCGTGTAGGTCTTGGAGGCGCCGACGATGTGGGTCAGCAGGCGGGTGGCGCGGTTGACGCCTACGACCAGGACTCCGGTGGCCATCGGATCGAGGGTCCCGGCGTGTCCGACCTTGCGCGTCCCCGCGAGCCGACGGGTCCGACCGACGACGTCGTGACTGGTCCAGCCCGCCGGCTTGTCCACCAGCACCAGGCCGGAGCCGACCGCGATCTCCTCCGGACGCTGCTTCTTCCCCATCGTCGCCTCCGGCTCCTCAGCGGTCGCCGTCGGAGACGGCGTCCGCCTCGGACCCGGTCCCCGCGTCAGGGGCCGTCTCAGCCTCGACGTCGGCCTCGCCGTGGGACCGGTACGGGTCTCCCTCGCCGGCTGGGGAGGCTCCCTCCCGCAGGGCCGCGACCTCGGCGTCCTGCTCCCTGGCGCGACGCAGCAGGTCCTCCAGGTGGGCGGCGTTCTCCGGTATCTCGTCGGCGACGAAGTCCAGCGTCGGGGTGAGTCGGATGGTCAGCTGACGACCGACCTCGTGGCGGAGCACGCCTCGGCTGCGCTCCAGCAGAGCGTCAGCCTCGGAACGGGCCGACTCGTCGCCCATCACGGTGTAGTACACGGTGGCGTGCTGCAGGTCGTTGGTCACCCGTGCGTCGGTGACGGTGATCAGTTCGGCGCGGTCGTCCTTGACCCTGCTGCGCAGGGCCTCGGCGACGATCACCTGGATCCGCCGGGCGAGCCGGGCGGCGCGTGCGGGATCTGCCATGGGATCCTCCTTCTCCTCGTGGTCGGCGCGGACGACGCCGGGGACCGGCCCGCCGTCCTCCTCTCGGACGGCGGCGGGCCGGTCCCCGTGTCTCAGCGCAGGGTCATCGTCGCCTCAGACGCGCGGGATCTCTCGCATCTCCCAGGTCTCGATCACGTCACCCTCCTGGATGTCGTTGAACGAGCCCAGGCCGATACCGCACTCGAAGCCGTCGCGCACCTCGGTGGCGTCGTCCTTGTAGCGCCGCAGCGACTCGATCGACAGGCTCTCGGCGACCACCGCTCCGTCGCGCACCAGGCGGGCCTTGGCGTTGCGGCGGATGATGCCCGAGCGGACGATCGAACCGGCGATGTTGCCGAACTTCGACGAACGGAAGACCTCCCGGATCTCGGCGGACCCGAGGGAGACCTCCTCGTACTCCGGCTTCAGCATGCCCTTCAGCGCGTTCTCGATGTCGTCGAGGGCCGCGTAGATGACCGAGTAGAAGCGCATGTCCACGCCCTCCGAGTCGGCCAGCTCCTGGACACGCTCCGCCGGACGGACGTTGAAGCCGATGATGATGGCGTCGTCGACCGTCGCCAGATTGACGTCGTTCTGCGTGATGGCACCGACGCCGCGGTGGATGACGCGCAGCTGGACGTCGTCGCCGACGTCGATCTTCAGCAGCGAGTCCTCCAGGGCCTCCACGGCACCGGAGACGTCGCCCTTGAGGATCAGGTTCAGCGTGTCGATCTTGCCCTCGGCCACCGCCTGGTCGAAGTTCTCCAGACTGATGCGCTTGCGACGCTTGGCCAGGTTCGCGTTGCGCTCGGCGGCCTCACGCTTCTCCGCGATCTGACGGGCCGTGCGGTCCTCCTGGGTGACCAGGAAGGAGTCGCCGGCGCGCGGGACGGTCGACATACCCAGCACCTGCACGGGCCGGGACGGGCCCGCCTCCTCCACCGGGCTGCCGTTCTCGTCGAACATCGCACGCACACGGCCGAAGCCGTTGCCTGCGACCATGTTGTCGCCGACCCGCAGAGTCCCGGACTGCACCAGGACGGTGGCCACGGCGCCGCGGCCCTTGTCCAGGTGCGCCTCGATGGCCACGCCTCGGGCCTCCTTCTCAGGATTGGCCTCGAGCTCCAGCGCGGCGTCGGCGGTCAGCAGGATCGCTTCGAGCAGCTGCTCGATGTTCTGGTGCTGCCGCGCCGAGACGTCGACGAACATGGTGTCGCCGCCGTACTCCTCGGGCACCAGGTCGTACTCGGTGAGCTGGCCGCGGATCTTGTCCGGGGACGCACCCTCCTTGTCGACCTTGTTCACCGCCACCACGATCGGCACGTCCGCCGCCTTGGCGTGGTTCAGCGCCTCGATGGTCTGCGGCATGACGCCGTCGTCCGCGGCGACGACCAGCACAGCGATGTCGGTGACCTTCGCACCGCGGGCACGCATGGCGGTGAACGCCTCGTGACCGGGGGTGTCGATGAAGGTCAGGCCGCGCTCTTCGCCCTCGTGGTCGACGTGGACCTGGTACGCGCCGATGTGCTGGGTGATGCCTCCGGCCTCACCCTCGGTCACGTTCGAGTTGCGCACGGCGTCGAGCAGGCGGGTCTTTCCGTGGTCGACGTGACCCATCACGGTCACCACGGCCGGACGGGCCTGCATGGACTCGGCGTCCTCGTTCTCGGCCTCGGCCTCGAGGTCGATGTCGAAGGACTCGAGGATCTCTCGGTCCTCGTCCTCCGGGGAGACGACCTGGACCTTGTAGCCCAGCTCCTCGCCGAGAAGCTGGAAGGTCTCCTCGTCCAGCGACTGGTTGGCGGTGGCCATCTCACCCAGCTTCATCAGCACGGTGACCAGGGCCGCCGGCTCGGCGCCGATCTTCTCGGCGAAGTCGGCCAGCGCCGCACCGCGACGCAGACGCAGCACCGTGGTGCCGTCGCCCTTGGGGACGCGCACGCCGCCGATCTCGCGGGTGTGCCGCTGCTCCATCTCCTGCCGCTTGGCGCGCTTGGACTTCCGGGCCTTGGACCGGGAGCCGCCGCGGCCGAAGGCGCCGGCCGTGCCGCCGCGTCCGCGGCCGCCGCGACCGCGGGGCGGTCCTCCGGGGCCGCCGGGCCCGCCCGGACCGCCGGGGCCGCCGCCGGGACGACCGCCCGGACGCCCACGGCCCCCGCCGGGTGCGGCGGGCGCCGGCGTCTGACCGGGCATCATGGACGGCTTGGGGCGGTTCCCTCCGCCGGGGCGCGGCGGTGCGCCCTGGCCGGGTGCGGGACGTCCGCGGCCGCCGCCGGGACGAGGTCCGCCCGAGCGCTCCTGACGGTCTCCGCGCATCCCCTGCTGCGGGGCGAACGGGTTGTTGCCCGGACGCGGACCGGGCCGGGGCCCGCCGGAGCCGCCGGGACGGGGTCCGCCCGAGCGCTCCTGCTGGCCCATGCCCTGCTGCGAGGCGAACGGGTTGTTGCCCGGACGCGGTCCCGGCCGGGGCCCGCCCGGCTTGGGCGCGCCCGGACGGGCACCGCCTGAGGGAGCGTCGGACTCGTCGGGCTTCGGCGCCTGCGAGGGCTTGGGTGCCGGCGGCTGCTCGGAGGCGGCGTCCGGGGCCGGGGCCTCGGGCGCCGGCACGTCCTCGGCCTCGGGCGCCGGCGGCTCCTCCGCGGGCTTGGGGCTGGGCTTGGGCGCCCCGGCCGCACTGCGGCCGGCGGACGGCTTGGGGCCGGGCTTGCGGGCCGGCGAGGGCTTGGGCGTCGAGCCGGAGCCGGAGCCGGAGGCACCCTCCTTGCCGGAGGCGTCGGGGAAGGCTGCACGCAGCTTCTTCGCGACGGGGGGCTCCACCGTCGACGACGGGGACTTCACGAACTCGCCCATGTCCTGCAGCTTGGCGAGTGCATCCTTGGATGTGATTCCGAGCTCCTTGGCGAGCTCATGTACGCGGGCCTTGGCCACTTTGCTCCTTGTCTGGCCCGCGCGGCACCCCCGCTGAGATCAGCAGGGGCTGATGTCAGGGGTTCACCTTCACGGACCGGTCAACATCGTCGATTTCCGAGACGGAGTCACTCAGCTGGTTCATCACTGGGCACTCATCCGTCGATGCTCATCGGGTGTCCATCACTTTCGAACCCGCTTTCCATCCGATACGTGCAGTGGACGTCATGGGGCGACCGGACCGATGATCCGCTCGACGCTCAGGTGCTCGACGCTGACCGGACGGCGGAACGCCCTGTGGAAGGCCTTCCGCCGCACCGCCTGCTCGAAGCACTCCTCCTCCGGGTGGAGCCAGGCACCGCGGCCGGGCATCCGGCGCGCGGGGTCGGGCACCACGCGGGGAAGGCTCGCACCGTCGTCGTCGGACGCCGGCGCGAGGACGAACCTCACGACGTCTCCCTGGTCCACCCGTCGACGACAGCCGACACAGGTGCGCACAGGGACCATGACAGTCTACCTCCATGTGGGGTTCTGGGAAGAATCTCCGGCACCGGGTCCCGCCGCGTCGGGCGGTCCCGGACCGTCAGGCCTGGACGGCCTCGGCGTCGGACTCCGCGGCGTCGGAGATGATGTCGATCCGCCACCCGGTCAGCTTCGCCGCCAGCCGCGCGTTCTGCCCCTCCTTGCCGATGGCCAGGGACAGCTGGTAGTCCGGGACCACCACCCGGGCCGACCGCGTGGTCTCGTCCAGGACGTCCACCGACTTCACCTTCGCCGGGGAGAGCGCATGACCGATGAACTCGGCGGCCTGGTCGGAGTGGTCGATGATGTCGATCTTCTCGTCGTTGAGCTCGGTCATCACCGCGCGCACGCGCGCTCCCATCGCACCGATGCAGGCACCCTTGGGGTTGATCCCGGCCTCGTGGCTGCGCACCGCGATCTTGGTGCGGTGCCCGGCCTCCCGGGCGATGGCGGTGATCTCCACCGCTCCCTCGGCGATCTCGGGGACCTCGTGCTCGAAGAGCTTCTTCACCAGACCCGGATGCGAGCGGGACAGCGTGATGGAGGGCCCCTTCATCCCGCGGTGGACGTCGACCACGTAGGCCCGCAGCCTGGAGCCGTGCGGGTACTCCTCACCGGGGACCTGCTCCTGCGGGGGCAGCACGGCCTCGACGGCGCCGAGGTCGACCTGCACCATGTTCGGATTGCGCCCCTGCTGGATGAGCCCGGAGATGAGCTCACCCTCGCGGCCCTTGAACTCGCCCAGGACCTGGTCGTCCTCGGCGTCGCGGATCCGCTGCATGATGACCTGGCGCGCCGTGGAGGCGGCCACCCGGCCGAAGTTCTTGGGGGTGTCGTCGAACTCTCCGAGGACCGTGCCGTGCTCGTCGAACTCCTTGGCCCAGATGGTGACGTGTCCGGTCGACTCGTCGATCTCGGCGCGGGCGTGCTTCAGGGCACCGGGAGACTTGTGGTAGGCGAGGACGAGCGCATGTTCGATGGCCGGCATCAGCTTGTCCAGGGGTATCTCGCGCTCCCGGACCAGCATCCGCAGTGCGCTCATGTCGATATCCACTTGTTCCTCCCGTGCAGGTAGCGGTTCGTGCCGGCTCGGCTACTCCGTGTGTGAGAACTCTACCTGGACTCGGGCGCGGTCGACGGATGCCAGGGGGATGTCGACGGGGTCGCCGTGACGTACGGGCATCCCCTTCTTCGGCGGCTGCTTCTGCTCCACCACGCGGATGTCGCTCTCGGAGACCTCCTGCAGGCGTGCCACCAGGGGCGGCAGACCCTCCCGCTCGATCTCCAGGAGGCGTCCGACGTTGCGTGCGTAGTGCCGGGGCTCGGTCAGGGGGCGGGTCGCACCCGGGGTGGAGACTTCGAGCTCGTAGTCGTCGAGGTCGCTGAGCGCATCGGCGTCGTCGAGAGCCTCCGAGAGGGACTCCGAGACGGCGGCGACGGTGTCGAGGTCGACCTGCTCGACACCGGTCTCGTAGTCGAGGACGATCCGCAGCGACGCCCCCGCGGCCGCGCTGCGGACCTCAGCCTCCTCCAGGATCAGCCCGTGCTCGACCACCACGGGCTCGATGACGGGGAGCAGCTGCTCGGCCCGCGGGTCGCGGGCCTTCTCGTGCTGACTGGCACGGCGCGATACGGCCATCTCGGCACCTTCCGGAGTCGTCGGTTCGGGCCGTCCCAGTCTACTCCCGCGCTGCTCCCGCGCTTGGGACGCCCTCCGCAGGGGTCCGCCGGGAACGGCCGCGCGTCTCACGGCAGCCAGTCGGAGACGACGTCCCATCCGAGATTGATCACCAGGGCGAAGACCACCACGAGGAACACGATCCGGACGAACCGGGAGCCCTTGGCGATGGCCATCCGGGCACCGGTGTAGCCTCCGGCCATATTCGCCAGGCCGAGGACGAGCCCGGTCAGGACCATGACATGGCCCGCCGGGGCGAAGAAGGCCAGGGCCCCGAGGTTCGTCGCGGCGTTGACGATCTTCGCGTGGGCCGACGCATTGAGGAAGGAGTAGCCCAGGATCGTCACCAGGCCGATGATCAGGAAGGTGCCCGTCCCCGGCCCGAGCATGCCGTCGTAGAAGCCGACCGCCGCTCCGATGAGCACGGCTCGACTCAGGTGGCCCAGACCGGCGTGGCGCAGCCGCTCCAGCTTCCCGATGTCAGGCTTCGATGCGGTGAAGATCCCCACGGCCAGCAGGGCGAGCACGATGATCGGCATGATCACCTGCTCGGGCAGCGAGGCGGCGACGATCGCTCCGCCGAAGCTGGCGCAGAATGCGGCGAACGCCGTCGGCAGCGCCGTGCGCAGGCTCGGTCGGACCCGTCGGATGTAGGTCAGTGCGGAGGTGGTGGTGCCGAAGATCGACCCCAGCTTGTTGGTCGCCAGCGCCTGGACCGGACTCATCCCCGGGAGCAGCAGAAGCGCGGGCAGCTGCAGCAGCCCCCCGCCGCCGACCACGGCGTCCACCCAGCCGGCGGCGAATCCCACGGCGAGCAGCAGCAGGATCATCGTCCACGAGACGCCCTCGAACTCTCCGAGCAGAACCTCCATGGGTGGTGCGGATCAGGACAGGGAACGGACGCGGCCGACGACGGCCTCGACCGCAGCGTCCACCGGCACCTGCTCCGCCTCACCGCTGCGGCGGTCCTTGAGCTCGACGACGCCGTCCTTCAGGCCGCGGCCCACCACGACGATGGTCGGCACGCCGACCAGCTCGGCGTCGCCGAACTTGACCCCCGGCGACACCTTGGGACGGTCGTCGAGCATGACCGTCAGGCCCTGCTCCTCCAGGTCGGAGGTCAGCGTCTCCGCAGCGTCGAAGATCTCGGCGTCCCTGCCCGTGGCCACGATGTGCACGTCGGCGGGAGCGACCGACGACGGCCAGATCAGCCCGCGGTCGTCGTGGCTCGCCTCGGCGACGGCGGCCAGCACACGCGTGACGCCCAGTCCGTAGGAACCCATGGTCACCGTGGTGAGCTTGCCGCTGACGTCGAGGACCTGCAGGCCCAGGGCGCGCGCATAGCGCTCCCCCAGGTGGAAGATATGGCCCAGCTCGATGCCGCGGCGCGTGCTCAGCGGCCCGGAGCCGTCGGGCGCCGGATCCCCGTCTTCGACGACGACGGACTCGATCACGCCGTCCCAGGTGAAGTCACGTCCGGCGACGAGTCCGAACACGTGGTGGTCAGCTCTGTTCGCACCGGTGATCCATGAGGTGCCCGTCACGACCCGGGGGTCGACGTAGTACGGGATCCCCGTGGAGCCGGACTCCCCCAGCACGGGTTCGGCAGCCGTCAGACCGGGGCCGATGTAGCCGCGCACCAGGCCGGGATGACGACGCAGGTCCTCGTCTCCGGCGGCCTCGACGGTGGCCTCACCGGCGAGGCCCAGCTTCTCTCCGATGGTGGACTCGACACGCTTGAGGTCGACGTCGCGGTCGCCCGGGACTCCGATGACCACCACACGGCGCTCTCCCTCGGCGGTCGTCACGGCGATGACGACGTTCTTGAGCGTGTCCGCCGCCGTCCAGGGACGGTCGGCACGCGGGTGGTCCGCCTGGGCCGCGGCCACCAGGGTCTCGATGGTGTCGGTCCCCGGAGTCAGGTGCACGGCGGCCTCGGGCAGCCCTTCGACGTCACCGGACTCGGGGGCGACGGTGGTGACCGCTTCGACGTTGGCCCGGTACCCGGCCGGAGACTCGACGAAGGTGTCCTCACCGATCTCGCAGGGGAACAGGAACTCCTCCGAGGCGGAGCCGCCCATCGCACCGGAGACGGCGTCGACCGGGACCACGGGGAGTCCGAGGCGTTCGAAGATCCGAAGGTAGGCGGCCCGGTGCGCGTCGTAGGCCGCGCGCTGGTCCTCGTCGGTGACGGAGAACGAGTAGGAGTCCTTCATGATGAACTCCCGTCCGCGCAGCAGGCCCGCCCGCGGACGGGCCTCGTCGCGGTACTTGGTCTGGATCTGATAGACCGACAGCGGCAGGTCCTTGTACGAGGTGTAGAGGTCCTTCACCATCAGGGTGAAGACCTCCTCGTGCGTGGGGGCGAGCAGGTAGTCGGCACCCTTGCGGTCCTGGAGCCGGAAGATGTTGTCTCCGTAGTCCTCCCACCGGTCGGTGGCCTCGTACGGCTCCTTCGGCAGAAGCGCCGGGAAGTGCACCTCCTGCGCTCCGATGGCGTCCATCTCCTCACGCACGATCTCCTCGACCCGACGGAGGACCTTCACCCCCAGCGGCAGCCAGGAGTAGATGCCCGGAGCGGATCGACGGATGTAGCCCGCACGGACCAGCAGCTGATGGCTGGCGACCTCGGCGTCGGCCGGGTTGTCACGCAGTGTGCGCAGGAACAGTCGGGACAGTCTCAGGGGCACAGAAGCACTCGATTCCTGGTCAGGGGATGGGGTCTGCTGGCGACGAGTCTACAATCCGCCGAGGGCGCGGATCAGCCGTCGTCCTCGTCCTCGGGCTCCTCGAGGTCTTCGTCGACCAGTGCGCCCAGCAGTTCGGCGGCGCGGTCCTGCAGCTGCTGGGCCCGGTCCTCAGCCTCATCGTCGTCCAGGGGCGCCTCCAACGGTTCGACCAGGGTGACGATCTGCGCCTCGTGACGGACCATCACGGCCAACGAGTGGCGCTCACCGTCGGCATCCTCAGCACTGAGCATGCGGCCCAGGGCGTCATCGGCTCCCGTCTCGACCTCGATCAGCTCGGAGACCACCTCGGTCTCGAGCTCCTCCTCGTCGACGGTGCGGGTGACGGTGTACTCGTCGCAGGACTCGAGACCCGAGAGTTCGGTCTGCATGTACCCCTCCGCGGCCGGGGCCTGCTGGTACGAGTAGAAGGTCGCCGTGAGCTCGGACTCCGCCCCCGGTTCGGCCGCCGCCTCGCCCGCTTCGGCGCCGTCCTCCGAGTCTCCCTCGGACTCGTCGTCAGACTCATCGTCGGGCTCTCCGTCGGAGTCATCCTCTCCTCCCCGACCCTCGACGCCGCTGGCCACCAGGGCACCGTCGGGCACCGGTGTGCCGGAGGAGAGCACCTGCGCCTGACACTCCATGGGGTCGACCACCAGGCGCCTCAGCTCGGTCTCGATGTCCCGCAGGGATTCGAGCAGCTCATCGGTGGTGCGCACGGTCGGGTCGTCGAGCTCCTCCCGCAGGACCTCGGCCATCTCGTCCTGAGACTTCTGGTCGCCGGCAGGTTCGGGGGCCGAGCGCTCGATCCCCTCGCCGGGGTCGCCGATGGCGACGTCGCCGTCGGGCTCCCCGTCGACGTCCTCCGGATCGGGGGTGCAGGCCGTCAGCGTCACCGCGCCGACGGCTCCCAGGGCGAGGAGACGCCGCCAGACCGGAGAGACGGACCCGAGCGTACGACGCGGCTCGACGGCACGACGAGGGGACATCGGGGACTGCTCCTGAACGGGGTCGGTGCGGCCCCACTCGACGGCGAGGCGGGCTCTCCCCTCAGTATGGGCCCGCCGCTCCGTCCCCGCACGCATCGACACCCGCCTTACGCGGCTCAGAAGAGGACGGTGGCGAAGGTGCCGACCTGCTCGAAGCCGACGCGCCGGTAGGCGCGGACCGCGGACTCGTTGAAGCTGTTGACGTAGAGGCTCACCGTCGGCGCCAGGGAGAGCCCGTGACGGACCACCGCGGCCATCCCCGGAGCGGCCAGTCCCCGTCCCCTGTCCCTAGGCCGGACCCACACTCCCTGGACCTGGACGACGTCCGGGGTGACCGCGCCGAACTCTGCCTTGAAGACGACCTCCCCGGTGCTCGGGTCGGTGCGGATCAGCGAATGGCCGCCGGCGATCAGCGTACGGATGCGGTCGTGATACTGCGAGACGCCCTGGGTGTAGGGGGAGAATCCGAGCTCTTCGGTGAACATCGCCGCGCAGGCCGGCTCCAGCACGCCGAACTCCTCCGGCACGGAGAGCCGCACCCCGGGGAGCGGATCGATCTCGGGCCGCCGATCCATGACCATCAGGGGCTGAGACTCCCGCACCTCACGGGCGGTGACCCACTCCGTCGCCTCGAAGAGGCTCAGCACGGCGTCGGCCGGCCCATAGATCGACGAGACCCGCCGCCGCAGCCGCGCCGCACACTGCCCGAAGAGGGCGGCCTGCCGGGCGTCGGCCTCGACGGGGTTGATGTTCGACCCCACCCAGCAGGCGGCGTCGAGCTCGCCGTCGCCGGCGTCGATGCCCAGGAACATCGCGGGGCTCCGGCCGCGACCCGGCCCTGCTGTGCCGCGTGAGGCCAGCAGTGCGGCGACGGAGACGCCGGAGACCGGATCACGGGCCAGCAGCCGGCGCAGGGCGGGGGTGTCCGACGGTTCGAGGACACGGACCTCACCGTCCCCGGCGTCGTCGATCCGTCCGGTGAGTCCGTCAGCCGACGGAGACCACCGGGGAACCCTGAGTCTCGGCATCGCCCTCGGCCTCCAGGCCCATCTCCTCCGCGAGTCGGTTGGCCTCGTCGATCAGCGTCTCGACTATCTGGTCCTCGGGCACCGTCCTGATGACCTCGCCCTTGACGAAGATCTGACCCTTGCCGTTGCCCGAGGCCACGCCCAGATCGGCGTCGCGCGCCTCGCCGGGTCCGTTCACCACGCAGCCCATGACCGCCACCCGCAGCGGGACCTCCATACCCTCCAGACCCGCGGTGACCTCGTCGGCCAGGGTGTAGACGTCGACCTGAGCTCGTCCGCAGGAGGGGCAGGAGACGATCTCCAGCTTGCGCGGCCGCAGGTTGAGCGACTCCAACAGCTGATTGCCGACCTTGACCTCCTCGGCCGGCGGGGCCGACAGGGAGACCCGGATCGTGTCGCCGATCCCCTGGGCCAGCAGGGCGCCGAAGGCGGTGGCGGACTTGATGGTCCCCTGGAAGGCGGGGCCGGCCTCCGTCACGCCCAGGTGCAGGGGCCAGTCTCCGCGGGCGGCTAGCTGCTGGTAGGCCTGGACCATGATCACCGGGTCGTGGTGCTTCACCGAGATCTTGAAGTCGTGGAAGTCGTGCTCCTCGAAGAGCGAGGCCTCCCAGACCGCCGACTCGACCAGCGCCTCCGGCGTGGCCTTGCCGTACTTCTCCATCAGCCGCTTGTCCAGGGAGCCGGCGTTGACTCCGATGCGCAGCGAGACTCCGTGGTCCTTCGCCGCCTGAGCGATGTCGCCGACCTTGTCGTCGAACTTGATGATGTTGCCGGGGTTCACCCGCACTGCTCCGCAGCCGGCCTCGATGGCCGCGAAGACGTACTTGGGCTGGAAGTGGATGTCCGCGATCACCGGGATCTGGGACTTCTTCGCGATGATCGGCAGCGCGGCGGCGTCCTTGTCGGTGGGGCAGGCCACGCGCACGATGTCGCAGCCCGACGCCGTCAGTTCGGCGATCTGCTGCAGCGTGGCGTTGATGTCATGGGTCTTGGTGGTCGTCATCGACTGCACAGAGACGGGGTGGTCGCTTCCCACGCCCACCGCACCGACCTGGAACTGCCTCGTGGGCCGACGGGGCGCGAGCACCGGCGGCGGAGCGGAGGGCATACCGAGGTTGACGGAGGTCACTGACTTGTCCTGCCTTCTCTCTGCGGGGTCATGGTGCTGGCGGGCGATCTGTTCGCGGCCGCAGCGGCTCGCCGTCCACCGGGACGGCGACGCACTCCCATCGTATCGCCCACCCGCCGACGTCCGAACATGTCCGATCGACGATCAGGCCGTCGTCCCGTCGGACCCGCCCGGGCGGCCGGGCTCCCGGTCGGACTGCCGCAGGCCGCTCCGAGACGCCGTGACGAGCCGCTCGACGAGGTCGTCGGGTATGGGACGGTCGGGCGGGAACGTGACGCCGGTCCTGGTGGCCCGCAGTCCGGCCGCGGCGATCTCCTCCGCATGCTGGGAGATCGAGTCCGGTAGGACGTAGAGCCCGCATTGCCGGGAGAACGCCGCGTATCCCGCGACGATCACACCGTCGATCCGGAATCCCGGCATGCCGTAGGCCACGACCTCCTCCGCATCCGGCAGTGCGCGGCGCAGCTGGTCGCGCAGCCGCACCAGCGATGGTCGCAGGTGCTCGGCCGCTTCGGCGACATAGTCGTCGGGCCCCTCCGGCGTCGTCATCCGACCACCTCATCTCCGCCGCCGACCTCCCGTGCGGAGTGCCGCGGACCCATCATGCCCCGGATCGCGGGCGGACGACACCCCCATCCGGTCCCGGCTACTCGAAGAGACGGATCGGGTTGACGACGTCGGCCACGATCAGGATGACCCCCATGCCGATGAGCAGCGCGGCCACGACATAGGTGACCGGGAGCATCGTGGAGATGTCGAAGGGTCCCGGGTCCGGTCGTCCCAGCAGCTTGGCCAGACGACGGCGCAGGCTCTCGTACAGGGCTCCGGCGACGTGTCCGCCGTCCAACGGCAGCAGCGGGATCAGGTTGAACACCATCAGCGCCACGTTCACCGAGGCCACCATGGACACCAGCGTGGCGAACCGCGACTCGAGCGGGATCTGGTCCTGGACCGACAGTTCGCCGGCGATGCGTCCCACTCCGACCACGGACATCGGGCCGTCGGGGTCCCGCTCCTGCCCGGTCAGCGTGGTGACGGCGACGTCGTACATCCGCACCGGCAGCTGCAGCACGATCTCTCCGACGGCCTTCGACTGCTCCCACACCAGGGGGACCGCCTCCCAGGGCGGCTGACGGACCAGGTCCTGGGCCGCGCCCATGCCGATGAACCCCACCGGCTCCGTGACCATCGAACCGTCCGAGGTCGTCTCGGCGCGCCCCAGCGCATCGGTGACCGGTCGCTCGGTGAGCAGGGGGGTCAGCTCGGCGGTGCGCCGTTCGCCGTCGCGGGCGTAGACGATCTCCCGACTCTCCCCCGCGGACTCACGGATCAGCGCGGTGAGCTCCTCCCAGTCGTCGATCTCCCGACCGCCGAAGGCCAGGATCTCGTCTCCGGGCCGCAGCCCGGCCTCATAGGCCGGACCGGCGGGGTCGTCCTCGGTGCACTCCTGCTGCCCGGCCTGCTGGGCCTCCGCCGTCACCACGCACTCGAAGACCTCCTCCACCGTGGTGGTGGGCTGAGAGGTCCCGTGGAGGGTGATGGTCCCGGCCGTCAGGCCGAGAGCGATGAGCAGGTTCATGAACGGCCCGCCCATCATCACGATGGTCTTCTTCCACGTGGCCAGACGGTGGAACATGCGGTCCTCGTCGCCGGGGCGCAGCTCCTCCGCGGCGACCTCCCGGGCCTCGGCCGACATCTGTTGGAACAGGCCGGTGGACTGGGAACGGACCAGCGGACGCTGCGGCGCCCCGCCGTCAGACGGTTCCTGCGGAACGGACGGGGCGGCGTACTGGGCTCCGACGCGCCGCAGATAGGGGTCCTGCGGCTGGACCTCCTCAGCGTCGTCGTCCCGGGGATCGCCGGGTTCGGCGTGCTGGTCCTGATCCGGGGGCGGATACATCCCGATCATCGCCACATAGCCGCCGAGCGGTATCGCCTTGATCCCGTACTCGGTCTCCCCGCGCCGCCTCGACCACAGGGTGGGCCCGAAGCCCACCATGTACTGGGTGACGCGGACCCCGAAGAGTTTGGCCGGCACCAGATGCCCCACCTCGTGCAGGGCGATGGAGAGGATGATGCCGACGGCGACGATCAGCACTCCGGCGGTGACCAGCAGCGCGTCCATCAGCGGCCCCCGGCGCGCGCCGACGGCGTCGTCCTCGCCGCGGCGATGAGCGCATCGGCTTCCTGACGGGCCCAGTGCTCCGCCTCGAGCACCGTGTCCAGCTCGAGGGTCGCGACGGATGCGTCACAGGTGTCGTCGTGGCGGGCCAGCACCTCCTGGACCACCCCCAGGATCCCGTCGAAGCGGAGCCGCCGCTCGTGGAACGCGTCGACGGCCTGCTCGTTGGCGGCGTTGTAGACCGCCATATGTGTGGCGGACGCGGCACAGGCCTGCTTGGCCAGACGGACCGCGGGGAATGCCGCATGGTCCAGCGGCTCGAAGTCCCAGCTCATGGGGCGGGTCCAGTCCAGCGGCTCGTCCACCGCCGGAAGCCTGTCGGGCCAGGTGAGCCCCAGGGCGATGGGCACCATCATCCTCGGGGGTCCGGCCTGGGCCAGCGTGGAGCCGTCGTGGAACTCGACCATTGAGTGGATGATCTGTTGGGGGTGGACGACGGCCTCGACGTCGTCGAGCGGCACGTCGAACAGCAGGTGCGCCTCCACGACCTCCAGAGCCTTGTTCACCAGGGTGGCGGAGTTCGTCGTGACCACCCTCCCCATCGAGTAGTTGGGGTGCTTCAGGGCCTGCTCCGGGGTGACCGCGGCGAGCTGATCGGGGGACCGTCCCCGGAAGGGGCCGCCGGAGGCGGTGACCACCAGGCGGGACACCTCCGTACGTCCGGTCACGGTGGGCGCACACATCCCCCGCTCATGTCGGCCGGACGCCAGAGCCTGGGCGAGTGCCGAATGCTCGGAGTCGACCGGGACCACCTGGCCGGGCCTGCGCTGCGCCGCGGCCACCAGCGCCCCGCCGACGACCAGCGACTCCTTGTTGGCCAGGGCCAGGGTCACCCCGGCGCTCAGTGCGGCCAGGGTCGGCCGCAGACCGACCGAGCCGGTCATCCCGTTGAGCACGACGTCGACGTCGTGGGCCTCGGCCACCTCTCCGGCGATCTGCTCGGCCGCATCGGCCCCGGTGAGGACCTCCGGACCCTCCTCGGGCAGGCCTTCGGTGCGGCGGGCCCCCCGCAGCGCCTCGTGGAGCGCCGGGCGCCTCGGATTCTGCGACGTGCCGCCGTCGACGGCGATCGCGACGCAGCGCGCCCCGGTGCGGGCGGCCTGCCGGGCGAGGAGTTCGGTGTCCGATCCTGCGGCCAGAGCCACGACCTCGAAGCGGTCGGGGTGTGCATCGATCACGGCGAGCGCCTGGGTGCCGATGGAGCCGGTCGACCCGAGGATCGCCACGCGGCGGCGTCGTGGAACGGCTCGGGCCTCAGCGTCCCGCCGCTGGGCGCCGCACGGCCCGGAGGCCGCTGCTGATGAGCCGGGGGCTGAAGCGGGTGTCGACATGGGACCATTATCGACCCAGATCGTCGTGGAGGCTGAATCGGCGCCGAGCACACCCGCGGGGCCGGGCCCGTGAGGGCGGTCGGCACGTTCGGTGACGAATCGGTAGGGTGGTCAGCAGCGACCCGTGACGCATCCGTCACGGGTGATGAGACCGTTCGACGCCGACGTCGAGGACGAGGAGCACAGATGATCACGCTGCGGGACGTCAGACCCAGTGATCTGGACCGGTTCTTCCTGTTCCAGCAGGACGCCGACGCCGCCCACATGGCAGGCTTCGCCCCCTCCAACCCCCGGGACCGCGGAGTCTTCGACCATCACTGGGCCCAGCTCACGCAGTCGGACGACGTCATCGTGCGCACCATCGACCTCGACGGCGAGCCGGTCGGATCCGTCGCCGCCTACGACGTCGACGGCGTCCGGGAGATCATGTTCTGGACCGACAAGCAGTATTGGGGCCGCGGGGTCACCACCGAGGCGGCCGAGCTGTTCCTCAGCGAGTTCCCCCGGCGTCCGGTCCAGGCACGCGTGGTCGTGGACAACGGCGGAATGCTGAAGATCCTGCAGGAGCTGGGCTTCCGGTCGGTCGGCGAGGAGCGCAGCTTCTCGAACGCCCGGGCCGAGGTGGTCACCGAGCAGATCCTGCAGCTCGACTGAGGAACCGGTCCACAGACCTGCGATGACCGATGCCGCGACCGCCGGAGGGCCGACGCTGACCAGCACGTCCCGCCCGGGGTGGGGTCCGTTCGTCCTCGTGGGGGTCCTGATGCTCGTCTCCCTGGGAGTGGGCGCCGCGGCCTCCCTCGCCGTGGAGGGAGTCCGGGAGAGTCGGACCGCACTGCTGGTGCTCGCCGGCGTCGCCGTCGCCGAAGTCGTGCTGATGTGGTGGCTGCATCGGCACAGCACCGTCACCCTCACCGCAGATGCCCGCGGCATCACCCTGCACACGATGCGGTTCGTGCGCAGCACGATCCCGTGGCAGGAGGTCGACTCGATCGCCGTCGGTCTGCGGGGACCGAGTCTGGAGATCGGCTGGCGGATGTACGGCGGGGGCCGGGTGGCCTACGCCGCCGGGCCGGAGACCATCACGCTGACCACCACGCGCACCCGCGGTCATCGGCCTGCGGCGCTGCAGGGGCACCGGCTCGCCCGCGAATACCTGGTCTCGGTGTCCGAGGCGGAGGCCGTGGTCGCGAGGCTTCAGCAGATGCGCCCCCGCTGAGCGGGTCCTCAGCCCACCGCTGCCATGATCTCGGTCACGCGGGCCAGGAACGCGTCGACCTGGGCCTCGTCGTAGCCGTCGGAGCCGTGTGCCCCGGAGAACCGGATCCGGCGCACCTCGTCGACGCTCATCGGATTCGCACCGTCCAGGTACTCCTCGAGCTCTTGGCAGAGCTCGTCCACCGCCGACTTGCGATACCCCAGGGCTGAGGAGTTGGTCGGCTCCCGGAACCGGCGGTGGTCTGCGCGCTCGAGCCGGCGCCGCAGCGGCTCGGCACGGGCCGCGAGCTCGGCGTACCAGGCGTCCTCACCGTGGTCGGCGATGAACCTGTCCCGCTCGGCGAGGGCGAACGCGTCGACGAGGCGCTCCATGGCGGCGTCGACCTCGCTGCGGGAGTATCCCCCGGCGACCGTGGGGAACCGGGTGGCTCGGATCTGGTGCAGGGGCATGTCCCCGCCGTCGTCGTAGGTCCTGCGTGCCCGGTCCATGAAGACATCGACCTCGTCGCGGTCGTATCCGCGTCGGTCCTCGGCGACCGTCGTGAAGAGTCCAGAGTTCGTCTCCGCCATAGCTGACAGCCTAGACCAGGCCGACCTCGCCGGGGCGCTCCGACGTGGCCGATGGGACTCAGTCCAGCAGCGAGGCGCCTCCGACGTCGGTCAGCGCGACGATGACGAAGTAGGCGGTGGGCATCGCGAAGACCAGCGAGTCCAGGCGGTCCATCACTCCCCCGTGGCCCGGGAGCACATAGGACATGTCCTTCAGCCCCAGCTCCCGCTTGACCATGGATTCGGAGAAGTCTCCGGCGGTGGCCGCGACGACCACCGAGGCGGCCAGGGCCGCACCGATCAGCCAGTGCTCGTCGAAGATGAGCGTGGAGGCCAGCACGCCGACGAGCACGGACCCGGCGATGGACCCGGCGAATCCCTCCCAGGACTTCTTCGGGCTGACCTTCGGTGCGATGGGGTGACGGCCGAAGAGCACACCGACCATGTATCCGAAGGTGTCGTTGGCGACCACCAGCAGCACGACCACCGCCAGACGCCACTGGCCCTCGGGCTGGTTGAGCAGCAGCACGGCGAAGGAGATCAGGAACGGGACCCAGCAGGCCACGAAGATCGAAGCCATGACCGAGGGGCCGGGCTCGGGGATCCTGCGCGCCGCCGCCGCGACGACCACTGCCGTGCAGGTGACCATCAGTGCGAGGGTCAGCGCTTCGGCCCCACCGTAGTGTGCGGCGAGGGGCATGGCTGCGGCGCCGAAGTACAGCGGCGCCTTGGGCAGGCGCAGGCGCCCTGCGGTCTCCACCGCGCGGGCCACCTCCCAGACCCCCATGCACAGCAGCACGACGGCCACCAGGATGAGCAGCAGGGGGAAGAAGATGATCCCCAGCACGGCAGGGATCAGCAGGGCGGCCCCGGTGGCGATCGCCGCCGGGAGGTCACGCCCTGCCTTGGGTGTGCGCTGAGGCTTCTGCGTCGGCGTCGCCGCCTCGTGCGCGGTGCGGGGATCGACCACCGATCAGACCTCGAGCAGCTCGGCTTCCTTGCGCCTGGCCATCTCATCGATCCGCTCGGTGTGGGTCTTGGTCAGCGACTCGAGCTCCTTGGTCGCCCGGTCGCCGTCGTCCTCGCCGACCTCGCCGTCCTTGACCGCCTTCTCGATGGCCTCCTTGGCCTTGCGGCGGGCGTTGCGGACCGAGACCTTGTGATCCTCGCCCTTGGAGCGCACCAGCTTGACGTACTCCTTGCGGCGCTCCTCGGTGAGATCGGGCATGGTGATGCGGATCTGCTTGCCGTCGTTGGACGGGTTGGCGCCGATCTCCGAGTCCGAGAGGGCCTTCTCGATCTCACGCATGGCCGAGACGTCATAGGGGGTGATGAGGATGGTGCGCGCATCCGGGGTGTTGAAGGAGGCCAGCTGCTGCAGCGGGGTCGGGGCGCCGTAGTAGTCCACGAGCACCTTGGCGTAGAGGGCCGGGTTCGCGCGACCTGTGCGCACGGTGCCGAAGTCCTCGCTGGTGGCCTCGATGGCCCGTCCCATGAGCTCCTCGGCCTCGATCAGGGTCTCGTCAATCACGTGGTCTCCTCAGGTGGGTGGTCATCGATCAGTCTATCGGGGGGACGGTCCCCCGGGTTCGACGCCCCGGATTCGACGCCACGGGGGCGCGGGCCGGAGGCGTCGTCAGGGGGTGACCAGCGTGCCCAGCTCCTCGCCGAGCAGGGCACGGGTCACATCGCCCTCACCCTCCATGCCGAACACGCGCATGGAGAGGTCGTTGTCGTTGCACATGGTCATGGCGGTCTGATCCATGACACGGATGTCGCGCATCAGGGCGTCCGAGTAGGTCAGGCTGTCCAGACGCTCGGCGTCGGGGTGGACCTTCGGGTCGGCGGTGTAGACCCCGTCGACCCCGGACTTGCCCATGAGGATCATGTCGGCACCGACCTCGAGGGCGCGCTGGGCGCAGACCGTATCGGTCGAGAAGTAGGGCATCCCGGCGCCGGCGCCGAAGACGACGACTCGCCCCTTCTCCATGTGGCGCACCGCGCGCAGCGGGATGTAGGACTCGGCGACCTGCCCCATGGTGATGGCGGTCTGCACGCGGGTCGGCTGACCGGACTGCTCGAGGAAGTCCTGCAGCGCCAGACAGTTCATCACGGTGCCGAGCATGCCCATGTAGTCCGCCCGCGCACGGTCCATCCCCGCCTTGGAGAGCTCCGCCCCGCGGAAGAAGTTGCCGCCGCCGACGACGACGCAGACCTCCACCTCTCCCCGCACGGCGGCGATCTGCTCGGCGATGCCGCGCACCGTCGCCGGATCGACCCCGACGGAGCCTCCGCCGAACACCTCGCCCGAGAGCTTCAGCAGCACCCGGCGCCTGCTGCGGCGTGGGTCGAGCTGCGGATCGTCGGCCTGGGCGGCCACCGGGACTTCGGGCTGGGTCGTCATCGGCGCATGGTCCTTTCGGCTGCGGGCATGAGAAGGGGGTGGCCACTCTGGAGAGAAGTGGCCACCCCCTGAAGGTCTCAGATCACCTGGTCGTGCCCAGTGTACTGGTCACGGAGGCGATCAGGCTCCGACGCGGAAGCGTGCGAAGCCCTTCGCACCGGCACCGGCGGCCTCGAGGACCTGGGTGACGGTCTGCTTCGGGTCCTTCGCGAACGGCTGGTCGACCAGCACGTTGTCCTTGAAGAACGCATTGGTGCGACCTTCGACGATCTTCGGCATCGCCTGCTCCGGCTTGTTCTCGGCGCGGGCGGTCTCCTCGGCGATGCGGCGCTCGTTCTCCACCGTCTCGGTCGGAACCTCGTCCCGGGTCAGGAACTGCGGGCTCATCGCCGCTGCGTGGACGGCGACGTCGTGGGCCGCGGTCTCGGCCTCGGTCGAGTCGGCGTCGACGGCGAAGAGCACGCCGACCTGGGCCGGCAGGTCCTTGGCGGTCTTGTGCAGGTAGGCGTCGACGAAGGCGCCCTCGACCTTGGCCAGACGGCGCACCACGACCTTCTCACCGAGCAGGGCGGCCTCCTCGGTGACGTAGTCGCCCAGCGGCTTGCCGTCGACGTCGGCCTGCAGCAGGGTCTCGACGTCGGCGATGTCGTTGCGCACCGCGACGTCGAGGAGGTTCTCGGCCAGGGCGACGAACTTGTCGGACTTGGCGACGAAGTCGGTCTCGGCGTTGACCTCGAGCAGGTAGCCGCGGGTGCCCTCGACGACCTTGGCGGTCACCAGGCCCTCGGCCGCGGAGCGGCCCTCACGCTTGGCCGCACCCTTGATGCCCTTGATGCGGATGGCCTCGATGGCCTTGTCGAAGTCGCCGTCGGCCTCGTCCAGCGCCTTCTTGACGTCCATCATGCCGGCACCGGTGCGCTCGCGCAGGGCCTTGATGTCAGCGGCGGTGTAGTTCGCCATATGTCTGCTCCTCCGGGGGTGGAAGGTGGGTGGTGGCTGTCGTCGTTGAGAGGCTCAGTCGGCCTGCGGGGCCTCGGACTGCTCGCCCGACTCGGCGGCCTCGACCTGTCCGACGGAGGTCTGGCCCTCCTGCGGCACGCCGGCGCCGGGGTTCTCGGCCGGAGCGGCCTGCTCCTGGTTGTGCTGCTCGAGCAGCTCACGCTCCCACTCGGCCATCGGCTCGGCCGCGGCACCGCCGCCGGAGCGCTTCTCGTCGCGGGCGATGAGACCGTCGGCCACGGCGTCGGCGACGACGCGGGTCAGCAGCTCGACGGAGCGGATGGCGTCGTCGTTGCCCGGGATGGGGTACTCGACCTCGTCCGGGTCGCAGTTGGTGTCCAGGACGGCGATGACCGGGATGCCCAGCTTCTGGGCCTCGTCCACGGCCAGGTGCTCCTTCTTGGTGTCCACGACCCAGACCGCCGACGGGGTCTTGGTGAGGTTGCGGATGCCGCCGAGGTTGGACTGCAGCTTGTCGAGCTCGCGGCGCAGCAGCAGCAGCTCCTTCTTGGTGTGCCCGGAGCCGGCGACGTCGTCGAAGTCGATCTCCTCGAGCTCCTTCATCCGCTGCACACGCTTGGAGACGGTGGCGAAGTTGGTCAGCATGCCGCCGAGCCAGCGGTGGTTGACGTAGGGCTGTCCGACGCGGGTGGCCTGCTCCTCGATGGCGGCCTGGGCCTGCTTCTTGGTGCCGACGAACAGGATGGTGCCGCCGTGGGCGACGGTCTGCTTGACGAAGTCGTAGGCACGGTCGATGTAGGACAGCGACTGCTGCAGGTCGATGATGTAGATGCCGTTGCGCTCGGTGAAGATGAAGCGCTTCATCTTCGGGTTCCAGCGGCGGGTCTGGTGTCCGAAGTGGACTCCGCTGTCCAGCAGCTGGCGCATGGTGACGACGGGCATGGTGTTCCTTTCGGTGCCGGGCTTGGAGGACGCGGCGGCGGAGTCCGTGGACCCCGCTCGGGCCGCGCAGCGCCGGCGGTCTCTTTCGGTTGGTCTCGTGCTGCCCCGTTCTCCGGGGCTCCTGGCCGAGCGGGGAGCCGATGCTCACGCACCCGTACCGTCCGGGCATCCGTGGAGGATGCGCCCGACGGACCGAACGGATCCGTCCGCGCCGGTCCGAGGACCGGCGCGGCCTGCTCTGCGCGTAGTCAGCAGCCGACCCGACGCACACCTGGACCCCTGATGAGGGCATGAGGAGACGACCAGCGACTGCTGCTGCGATCCAGTGTACTACAGGAGGCGCGGCGTGCGACCCCGGCGCCGAGACGCCGGAACCCGGCGCGGGGTCCTCCACAGGCCGCAGTCCCCTGAGACCCGCAGGACCCGGTCTCCACAGCCGGCACGAGCCCTCGTGCTCCGATCGGGGTGCTCGGCGGAGACTGCCGGACATGACCACCTCACCACCGGCACCGCCGCCGGAGACTCGCCCCCGTCTGGTGTATACGGACCTGCATTCGCCGCTGGCCGGAACGCCGGGCGGCATCCGTGCGGCCCTGCGGAACCTGGGACGGTCCGCGGCGGGGTTCGCGGCGGCCGTGTCGGTGGTCTTCGCGGCCACGGCGTCTGAGCCTCCGGCCGCGGTCGCCGGAGCGGCCGCCTCCTCGGACCTTCGGAATCTGGAGGGGTCGTGGAGCTCCCCCACCTCCTCCGGCGCACCCGAGGTCGCCCGGCCTTTCGTCGAGCCGCCGTCGCCGTGGGGCGCGGGACACCGGGGCGTCGACCTGGCCGCCGCCCCGGGCTCTGAGATCACCGCACCGACGGAGGGGGCGGTCAGCTACGTCGGCACGGTGGTGGATCGGCCGGTGCTGTCGGTGGACCACGGCTCCGGCTTCGTCAGCTCCTTCGAGCCGGTGGAGTCGGAGCTCGAGGTCGGTGACCGGGTGTCCGCGGGAGACGTCCTGGGCGAGCTCGTCGCCGGAGGACACTGCGCCGACCGCGGGACCGAGTGCGTGCATTGGGGCGTGCGGCTCCACGGCGAGTACATCAATCCGCTGCTGATGCTGGGCGAACTGGAGCCCTCCGTACTCCTGCCGGTCCGGGGATGACCTGTGCGCGGACCGCACCGTTCAGTTCGGGCGACCGCGTCGCCGGTCAGCTCCACGGGCGACTGCGACGGCGGTGCGCCGCCGCCAGGCGCTCCCCCGTACGTACGAGCCGGCGGGCCGAGTCCTGCCACGAGATGCCCTGCGTACGGCGGCGCGCCGCCCGGGAGGCTGCGGGGAAGACTCCGGGGGACCCGAGGGCACCCACGGCGGCGGCGAAGGCGGCCGGGTCGTCACAGGGGACCTGCTGGGCCCCGCGGTCGGTCTGGGCGGATCCGGTCACCTCGGCGAAGATCGGCAGGTCGGAGGTGATGACCGGTGTCCCCTGGGCCATAGCCTCGACCACCGGCAGTCCGTAGCCCTCCGCGCGGGAGAGGGTGACCAGGGCCTGGGCGCGGCGCAGCAGAGCGACGTAGGCCTCCTCGTCGATGCCGTCGTGGAAGATCAGCTGGTCGGGTCGGTCGGCGAGCGCCACCAGCTCGGTCCTCCGTCGATCGCTGATGGGACTGCACAGGTGGAGCCGATGCTCGGGCAGGCGGTTCACCCCGCGGATGAGGCCCTCGACGTTCTTGTACTCCATGAACGAGCCCATATAGACCAGGTCTCGGCCTGGAGCGGTCTGCGGGTCGCGGGGTTCGGCCACCGGGTGCGGCGCATTGGGGATCAGCTCGACCGGGCGTCGTGTGAGGCGGTGCGCGCGGATGAGGGAGCGCGTGGTCTCCGAGACGGTGGCCACCGCATCGGCGCGGTCCAGCGTCCAGCGCTGGGGCGCGTAGGACAGGTGGTAGAGCCGCCAGCCGAACCGCACCGCTCTCGGAAGGTCTCGCGGCGGTGTTCGGTGCTGGTAGTAGATGAGGTCATGCAGGGTGAGGATCAGCGGATACCGACGTCCGGAGCCGCCCATGGTCTGCATGGGCGAGAACACGACGTCGGGCCGATGCGGATTGATCTGACGCGGGACCCAGGGCTCCCACGTCGAGGTCGGCGGACTCAGCAGGATGCTCGGGAGGTCCGGGAGCATGGGCAGCTGCTCCTCATCGCTGATGAGCATGGTGACCTCCGCCTGCTCGGCGGCCGCCCCGATGAGGCCGGCGGTGAATCGGGAGATGCCGTCGTGCACACGGGGCCGCGTATAGCGGGCGTCGAAGAATAGTCGCAGCACGCTCACCATTCTGCCCGGCGACCGCGCTCGGACTCGCCACGCAGGTCCGCCGGGGACTGCTCGAGTCGGAGCACGTCGACGGCGAAGGAGACGAGCAGCAGCGTCAGTGCGATCCCGGTGAGCACGATGTCCGCCCCCGACGACAGGCCGCTCGCCTGACCCTGTGCGGTCGACGGCGACAGGACCACGATCAGCACAGCGGTCGGGGCCGCGCCGCACACGCGCCGTCGCAGGGAACGGGGAAGCGGCGTCCGCCATCTGGTGCGGAGGCGGCGTCCGAGGCGGAAGAGCGGGTCGAGCAGCCCGATGAGGAGCACCCACCAGCCGAGGTGTGCGGCGACGGCACCGGCGAGGACGAGCACGACGACGGCGTCGGTGTCGGCGTCGTACCCGGCTCCGGCGGGGCTGCCGCCCCATCGTCTGGCGATCGCGCCGTCGACGCCGTCGAGCCCCAGCATGACCACTGCCGCGGCCACTCCGACCCAGCCCAGCACCGGCTCCGGCATGCCGTCGACGAGCTCACCTGACAGCACCGCCAGGATCATGCTGCGCACCAGGGTCGCCGCGTCGGCGGGCAGCAGACCGTGGCGGCGTCGTACGGCGTGGTGCTGACAGCTCAGGAAGACCACGGAGCCGACCACCGCGCCCATGGTCGAGGTGCCGATCAGCAGGCTGACGGCGACGACTGTGGACAGCCCGATCCCGACGCCGAGGAGTCGGCCCACGAGCACCCGACTCTGACCTGGCATGATACGACTATGGCAGACGCTGCGGAGACCTCGCGCCAGTACTGGACCCTCGGCCCGGGCCGCGGAGCGCTGCGCACGGAGCCGGTGCCCCGGCCCGCCGAGGGGCAGGCCCTCATCCGCACCCGATTCTCAGCGGTGTCCCCCGGCACGGAGAGCCTCGTCCATCGGGGGGACGTGCCGGAGTCGGTGCACCAGCTCATGCGTGCTCCCTTCCAGCTCGGCGATCTGCCTCATCCGGTCAGCCACGGGTACCTCCAGGTCGGAGACGTCGTCGAGGGACCGGCCGCGCTCATCGGACGGACGGTGTTCACCCTGGCCGGCCACCGCGACCACGTGGTCGTCCCCGCAGAGGACTGCCACCAGGTCCCCGACGGCATGCCGGCCCGACGTGCCCTGCTCGCCGGCCCTGCGGAAACGGCCCTGAACGCCCTCTGGGAGGGCGGGGTGATGCTCGGCGACCGGGTGGTGGTCGTGGGCGGCGGGCTGATCGGACTGACTGCGGCGCTGCTGGCCGTGCGGAGCGGTCCCTCCCGCCTGACGCTTGTGGAGCCGGACTCCGCGCGGCGCGATCTGGCCTCGTCGCTGGGCCTCGAGGTCACGGCCCCCGGTGAGGCTGAGGGCGATGCCGACGTCGTGCTGCACAGCTCGGCCACCGAGGAGGGCCTCTCCGAGGCGCTGCGTCTGGTCGGCGACGACGGCACGCTCGTCGAGCAGTCCTGGTACGGCCGGCGGACCCCTGAGGTCCCGCTCGGAGCGGACTTCCACGCTCGGCGGCTGCGGATCGTGGCGAGCCAGGTGGGCGCCGTGGCGCAGAGCCGCCGGCTGCGCAGGACCCCGCGGCAGCGCCTGGCCGGAGCCCTGGCCCTGCTCGACGAGCGGTTCGACCGGCTCCTCTCCCCCGCTGTGCCGCTGACCGATCTGCCGACGCTGCTGGACCGCATCGCCGAGGGCTCCGCCCCCTCGACCATGATCTGCCCGGTGATCGACCACAGCCTGTGAACGGCTGCGCGTCGGCTGAGAGACTGAGACTCCGGAGACGGTCCCCGCACCGCCGCCCCTACCAGACCGAGGAGACGGACCGATGACCGCCACCCCCACCTACTGCCTGACCGTGGACGACCACATCATGATCGCCCACAGCCTCGACCATGAGTTCTTCGGTCCCGCTCAGCAGCTGCACGGTGCCACGCTGCACATCCGGGCGGGCTTCCACCGCGTGGGACTCGACCCGCACGGTGTGGTGATGGACATCGGCGCGGCCGCAGGAATGCTCTCCCAGGTCCTCGACCCGCTGCGGCATCGGAATCTGGACGAGCATCCGGACTTCTCCGCCAAGCTGAGCACCACCGAAGTGATCGTGACCTACATCGCGCAGCGGCTGGTCGCCGAT
The DNA here is from genome assembly GCF_025420485.1 of Nesterenkonia marinintestina. Taxonomy (GTDB): domain Bacteria; phylum Actinomycetota; class Actinomycetes; order Actinomycetales; family Micrococcaceae; genus Nesterenkonia; species Nesterenkonia marinintestina. The sequence continues at coordinate 462,196 of NZ_JAOEFD010000001.1, forward strand.
CTCCCCCCGGAGCACGGTCTCAGCGCCGTCGAGGTGCAGGCCGATGAGAATCCCCAGGCACGCGCCTCGGTGCGCATCGATCTCACCGAGGCATGATCCCCGGGCAGGATCGGTCCCCGCCGACGCCGACGGAGCTCATCTGGGTCACCCCGCAGACCGATCTCACCGGCGGGGGCACCCTGTACAACCTGCGGACCCTACGCGCCCTGGAGGACCTGGGTGTCGGAACGATGCGTCTCGACGCACCGGGGAGGTGGCCGGTGCCCGCGGCCGACGACGTCGAGTCGCTGGGGTCCCGCCTGCGGACCGCACGCGCGGACCGACCGGAGGCCGTCGTCGTGGTCGACGGGCTCATCGCCGCCGGAGCGCCGCAGCTGTTCTCCGGCGACCCGCCTGCCGCCGACGTGCTGCTGCTGCACCTTCCGGTCGCGCGCGACGGCGCCGAAGGCGCCGCAGTCGAGCGCGAACGACGTGCTCTCGGACGGGCGAGCCGTGTGGTGGTCACCGGCCGCTGGGCCGCCGACCAGGTGCGCGCCATCTGCGGCAGGGACGACGCGGAGATCATCGTGCCCGGGACCGAGCCGCCGGGCCCGACCTTCGACCCGGGTCGGAATCGGGGGGATGCCGAGCCGACGTTCGCCGTCGTCGCGTCGCTGACCCCTCGGAAGAACCATCGCCTGGTGGGCGAGGCGCTGTCCGGCCTCCTCGGTCTCAGGTGGCGTCTGCTGCTGGCAGGGCCCGGGGCCGAGACGCCTTTCGGCCGCGCGCGCCTGGCCGACCTGGATCGTCTGATGCCCGGTCGCGTGAGCCTGCGCGGGCAGGTCGCACCCGAGGACATGGACCGCCTCTGGGCGGAGACCGACCTGCTCCTGCTGCCCTCGACGGCCGAGACCTACGGGATGGTCGTCACCGAGGCCGCGGCGCGCGGGATACCGGCCTTCGTCTCCGCCGGGACCGGTGCCGCCGAGTCCGTCGCCGACGCCGGCCGGGCGCTGCCGGTCGACTCTCCGACCGAATGGTCACAGGCGCTGCGCCGGTGGCTGAACGATCCGCGGGAACGGGAGGAGCTGGCCGCTGCGGCGGACCGGCGGCGCGATATGCTCCCGACATGGCGGCAGAGCGCACTCCGATGGACGCACCTCGTCCGATCCCTGAGGACTGGCTGAGCCTGCGGGAGGGCGCCGACGCCCGGGCCCGCGCCGGCACGCGCGAGTCGGTCCGCGCGCTGGTGGCGCGGCATCGCCCCGACGTCGTCGTGGACGTCGGCACGGGGACCGGCGCCGGGTCGCGGTGGTCGGCTCCCCTGCTCGACGGCGACGAACAGTGGGTGCTCATCGACCACGACCCCGCCCTGCTGCGCACCGCGGCCTCCGGTCTGCGTGCCGCCGGTGCGCGCGGTGGGATCACCGAGGAGCTGGCCGATCTCTCCTGCCTCTCCCGGGTCCTGGACGAGCACCGGCGGGGCGATGCCTCGGTCCTGGTCATCACCTCGGCGCTGCTGGACCTGCTGACCGAACCGCAGCTGACCGGTCTGCTCGACGACGTCGCCTCCTACGGAGTTCCTCTGGTGGCGGCGCTGACGGTGACCGGCGGGTGGCGGATCGATCCCGACGACCCCGAGGACGACCTCGTCCGACGCGCCTTCGACGGACATCAGCGCCGCGGGGACCGGCTGGGTCCGCAGGCGGCGGACCGTGCACGGGCTCTCGCGGAGGCGCGCGGTCTGCCGGTGCGCGCCCTGCCCACACCCTGGCTGTTGGATTCGACGGCCGGCGCCCGAGACTCGTCCCTGATCCGTCGGCTGCTGACGGATCGCGTCGAAGCTGCGGCGGAGGAGCTGGACCACGTCGGCGATCGGGACGGCGCGGAGCAGGCGCAGCGTTGGCTCGCACGGCGGCTGGACCGGCTCGCCGGCGACGGGCTGTCGCTGCGGATCGACCACGTGGACCTGCTGATCGGTGGGGCGTGCGGGACTTGAACCCGCGACCAAAAGATTATGAGTCTTCTGCTCTGACCTGCTGAGCTAACGCCCCGAGCACCGGCTCAGTCTACCGGCTCGTCGTCGGTGTACTGGTGCAGGCTGACCTCGTCGGCGCCGCGATAGATCGCCTCGAAGGCGTCCATCGTGGTGGCGATGGAGTGACGTCTGGCCATGGTCCGGCTGTGCTCGCCCATGCGTCGGCGCTCCTGCGGGCTCAGCCGGATCACCGACTCGAGCTTCGCCGCGAGGTCCGTCGGGTCTCCGGGCACGAACAGGTGGCCGTTGCGTCCCTCCTCGACCAGGTGCGGCAGCGCCAGGGCGTCGGCGAGCACCACGGGCCGCCCCGCCGACATGGCCTCCAGCGAGACCAGGGACTGCAGTTCGGCGGTGCCCGGCTGGCAGAACACGTCGGCCCTCAGGTAGGCACGGCGCAGGGCCGCATCGTCGACGTGGCCGAGCATGCGCACCCGATCCGACAGCCCGAGCCGGACGATCCTGTCGCTGAGCAGGTCACGCTGCTCACCGTCGCCGACGACGTCGAGGCCGATGTCGAGCTGCGGGTCGGTCGCCGCGACCGCGTCGATCAGCACGTCGACGTTCTTCTCCACGGCGAGGCGGCCGACGAACAGCACCGTCGGACGCGGTGCCGGCTCGATCGTCTCCCCCGGACGCAGTCGATATTCGTTGAGGTCGATGCCGTTCGACAGGGGCAGCACCCGATCGAAGCCGCCCTTCCTCCGCATGGTCTCAGCCGCCAGGGGCGTCGGAGTCGTGACCACTGAAGCCTGACCCATGAGCCGGTTCATGTCCCGCCACGAGTTCTTCGCCACGATCCGACAGAACCAGGCGGGGAACGGAAGGAAGGGATCCAGGTTCTCCGGCATGAAGTGATTGGTGGCGACCAGTCGGATCCGTCGCCGCACGGCGGCGTCGATGGCGGCCTTGCCCACCATGTAGTGACACTGCACGTGGACCACATCGGGACGGATCTCCTCCAGGAGTCGGTCCATGGCCGGGCCCACCTTCCACGGAGGGCACAGTCGATAGTACTCGTGGGTCGGCGCCGGGTAGGAGCGGAAACGATGGACGACCGCCTCCTCGTGGTGCCGGACGGTGTCCGGACCGGATTCGTTGCGCGCGGCGGCCACATGGACCTCATGACCCTTGGCGGTCATGCTCCGTGCGAGACGCTGACAGAAGACGGCGGCACCGTTGACGTCGGGCGGATAGGTGTCCGCGGCGATCAGGATGCGCAGCTTCTTCTCATCCGAAGGCATCGGCCTCTGAGAACCTCCCCGGGGCCATTCGCCCCAACTCGTCGTCCGGCGGCCCGAGCCGAGTGCCCCCTCAGCTCGACGGCGGCGCCGGTGCGGCCGGCGTCGTCGACCACCGGGCCCTGTCGCGGGGCTCGATACCGTCCCGCCGCAGCCGCACCGCCTTGGCACGTGCTTTCAGCAGGTAGTCGAGTGCCGCCCCCATATGCATTATGCCGCCCAGCGCCAGCAGCACCACTCCGGCGTCGGTCACCGCCGTCTCCCGCAGCTCCGGGGTCCGTCCCAGCAGGACCAGGGGTGCGGCGACCAGCAGCGCCGCGGTGCGCAGCTTGCCCAGCACGGAGACGGGGAGCTCCGGAGAGCCGCCGAAGAGCAGGGACGCGTTGAGGAACAGCACCATGTCGGCACCGACGATCACCAGCAGGACCCACAGGGGAGCGTCCGAGAAGATCACCAGCGTCAGAGTGACGATGATCAGCGAGAGACGGTCGGCCAGAGGGTCCAGCCACTGCCCCACGACGCTGGCCTGGTCGAATCGTCGGGCCAGATACCCGTCGATCCAGTCGGTGCTGCCCAGCACGACGAGGACCCAGAACGCCGCCCAGTCGTGGCCGACGGCCACGAGCCAGACGAACACCGGGACCAGGGCGAACCGTGCCGCGGTGATGAGGTTCGGGACGGTCCAGAACGTCTCGTGGAGGGTCGGAACCTCACCCTCACGGGTCCCTGCTCCGATGATCCTCACACCCGTCCTCTCAGACCGGCCGACGTCGTCGACCGCTCACCGCGCGACCGGCGCGTGCGCAGATCGGGTGCGCACGCGCCGTCGTCGGTCACTTCCTGACGAGTTCGCGCAGAAAGACCGCTCCCGCGGCGGTCGAGGCACCCAGGACCGCCAACGGACGCCACCGGGCCGAGACGAACTCGCCGACGTCGTCCATGGCGGAGTCCTCCCGACGGGCTCCCTGTCCTCCCCCGGCCTCGTCCTTCTGCGCGTCCCGGTGGGAGTCGATCTCCTCGTCCGACTGGGCGTAGATGTCGTCGACGACGGATCCCAGGTGGTCGCGCCGCAGCGCGGTGCGGCGCAGCAGCTCCCGGTACGGCACGGGCTCGGGCTCGCCCTCCCCCGGGCGGTTCTCCTTCTTCTGGCGCTCGGCCTCCGCCTCGGCCTCCTCCTTGCGGCGGCGCTTCTCCTCGTCGGCCCGGTCCAGGCTGGCGGGGTCGAATGCGCTGCCCTCCCTCAGGACGCCCAGGTCCATGCGCAGTCCGCGCACGGCGTCCTGGGGCATCAGGGGCAGGGCACGCTTGAGGACGATGAAGCCGATCAGCGCCAGGATCAGCGCAATGACCAGGAAGATGCCGGCCACGATCAGCGCGGCCAGCCAGATGTCGAAGAGGAGGGCGAAGGCGCCGACGGCGGCGACGACCAGCGCGATCACCAGCAGGGTCAGCAGCAGCAGCCCTCCGACGAAGAGCCCGGCGGCGATCCCGGCCGTGACGCCCTTGGACTTCATCTGCCCCAGGGCCAGTTGGAGCTCGTCGGCCACCTGCTTCGGTCCCAGCCGGAGCAGGACTTTGACCTGGTCCAGCGTCGAGGGCTGTCCGGCGTCGGTGCGGTTCTGCCCTGCGCTTTGCTGTGCCACCACAGCGCCTCCTGCGAAACACTCGTCGTACGTGGTCAGCCCCCCGGTCAGGGGCACGTGCCTAAACTACCACCCCGTACGGGAGGTCACCCCCGACCTGGGAGCCGGAGGTCCGGCCTACCATGGAGGCATGCCCGAGAACTACGACCTCGACGAGCTCTACGCGAACACCTACACCGAGGAGGACCAGCGGGAGTTCGAGAGTCAGCCCGTCTCGGAGAAGCGTTTCCTCACCGCCTGGCTGCTCGGCCTGCTGCTGGGACTGGTCGGCGCCGACCGCTTCTACCTCGGCAGGACGGGTTCCGCCGTGGCGAAGCTGCTGACCGTCGGAGGCCTGGGCGCCTGGATGCTCATCGACCTGTTCCTGCTGCTCTCAGGGTCGCTGCGCGACCGGCAGGATCGGCGGCTCGACGGCTACACCCGCTGGGCCGGGCGCTGCGCCGCGGTGACGATCCTGGCGGTCGCCATGACGCTGGTGCTGGGGCTGATCATCGGCACGTCGACGGCGGTCACCTCCGGCTGACGGTCGCGGCACGCGCCGCCCGGGGCCGAGTCGGCCGGGGCCGGAGGACCCGCGGCCTCAGTCCTCGTCGATCCGGCCGATCGGCGTGCGCTTCTCGGCCTGGAACTCGTCCTCGATGCGTCCGGCCGCCCAGTAGGCGGACAGCGACATCGCCTTCCGATCCAGCCCGCGCTCGGACACCAGCAGCCGACGGGCCTTCTTCATCTCCCCGCGCTCCCCGTGCACGAAGACCTGGACGTCGCCGTCGGGCAGCTCGAGCTCCGCGAGCGCCCGGACCAGTCGGGCACGCTCAGGGGCGAAGTCTCCCCCACGGTGCAGCCAGCGCACCTCGATCCCGTCGGGCGCGTCGAGCGGGATCTCTTCGGCGGCGTCTGACACCTCGAGCAGCGCGACCCCGACGGCCTTCGGAGCGTGCCGCTCCAACCACTCCAGGGCGGCGGCCACCGCGGGGATGGCCGACTCGTCACCGGCGAGCAGGTGGAAGTCCGCCTCGGGCCTCGGCGCATAGGCGCCTCCCGGTCCGAAGAAGCTGATCGCGTCTCCGGGGCGGGCCTGCTGGGCCCACCGGCCGGCGGGACCGTCGTCGCCGTGGGTCACCATGTCCACCCAGATCTGTCGGGCGGTTCGGTCGATCCTGCGGACGGTGTAGGTCCGGGTGACCGGCATCTCCTGCGGGGGCAGTCGCTCGCGCAGAGCCTCCAGGCCGAAGGGTCGGGAGAGTCCGAGCGACGGGTCGGCGAAGAGCAGCTTGATGTACTGGTCCGTGGCGTCTTTGAAGTCCAAGGCGTCGAACCCGGCACCGCCGAGGACCAGCCGTCGCAGGTGCGGGGTGAGTCGGACGGTCTCGTGGACCTCCAGCAGGTGCTCGACCCGGACCTTGCGCGGACGCTGCGGCTCAGCCATGGCTGCGACCTCTCTTTCGGGGTGTGGGACGCGGACCCTCGGTGCTCAGAACACGATGGTGGTGCCGCCGTGGCGGATGACCCGGTCCTCGCAGTGCCACTTCACGGCCCGGGAGAGCACTGCGCGTTCGACGTCCGCGCCGAACTGGGTCAGCTGGGCGACGCTGTGCTGATGGGAGACCCGGATGACGTCCTGTTCGATGATGGGGCCCTCGTCCAGGTCCTCGGTGACGTAGTGGGCGGTGGCCCCGATGAGCTTCACGCCACGATCCTTGGCCTTCTGATAGGGGCCGGCTCCGATGAACGCCGGCAGGAAGCTGTGGTGGATGTTGATCACCGGTGCTCCCACCCGGTCCAGGAACTCCGGGGTGAGGATCTGCATATATCGGGCCAGGACGATGAGGTCGACGTTGCCCCGCAGCAGGTCGAGGTGCTGCGCCTCGGCCGCCGACCGGTCGGTCCGGTCGACCGGCACGTGGAAGAACGGGATGCCGAAGGATCGGACGTCGGCGGCCAGATCGGGGTGGTTGGAGACGACCATGGTGATGTCCATGGGGATCTCCCCGCGACGGTGGCGCCACAGCAGGTCCAGCAGACAGTGGTCGGTCTTGGAGGCGAAGATGGCCACGCGTCGTGGTGCTGACACCTCGGTCAGCCGCCAGTCCATGTCGAAGCGGGACTCGAGGCGCGTCCGGACCGCCTCTTCGACGTCCGGCCGCTTCGCGGCGAGGTTCGGCAGGTGGAACACGGTGCGCTGGAAGAACGTCCCCTCCTCGACCCCCGTCGAGTACTGGTCCAGGGAGATGATGTTCGCCCCCAGGTCGGTGATCACGTCGGAGACCGCCGCGACGATGCCGTGCTGGTCGGGGCAGCTGATCACGAGGCGGGCGAGGTCGGCGGTCGAGGCGTCGGCGGACGGCATGCGCACTCCTGAGGAGAGGGGACTGTCGGACGGGGCCGGGCCCCTCCCGTCCGGCGAGGATAGCAGGGCGGTTCAGGTCAGCAGGCAGTCGATCGCCCGGTCCGGCCCGGTCGTGATCTGCAGCTCGTCGCGGGTCCGAGGACTGAGGAATCCCGATTCGACCATGTGGTCGATCATCGTCAGCAGGGGCCTCCAGAAGCCGTCGACGTCGTAGAGGGTGACCGGTTTGGCGTGCAGCCCCAGCTGGCGCCACGTCCAGATCTCGAAGAGCTCCTCGAGGGTCCCGATGCCGCCGGGCAGGGCGACGAACCCGTCCGCGAGCGCGGCCATGCGCTCCTTGCGGGCGTGCATATCCTCGACCACCTCCAGACGGGTGATGCCGTGGTGGGCGTCCTCGGCGACGCCCATGTGTGCGGGGATCACGCCGACGACCTCTCCCCCGGCGTCAGCCGCCGCGTCGGCGACGACGCCCATCAGCCCGACGCGGCCCCCGCCGTAGACCAGGCCGACACCTCGTTCGGCGGCACGCCGTCCCAGGTCGGCGGCGGCCTCGGCGAAGGCCGGATCCCGACCCGGCCGTGAGCCGGTGAACACTGCGATCCGTTTCATCGGTGAGCCTCGTCGTCGTGGACGGCGGCACCGTCGAGGGCCGGGATGAAGTGGTCGAGGAACAGGGCTGCGTACTCGTCCCGGGAAAGCCCGTATCGAGGGTCGACCCATCGCACGTCGGCGATCTCGGACTGGGGCTCCCCCGGGTCCGTCACCGTGACGATGCCGAGCAGAACCTCAGCCTCGACCATGTATCCCTCCTCGTTCGCCGCGGGGGCGCAGAAGGAGCCGAGGTGGCGCAGGTCGTGGGGCCGCAGCTCCAGTCCGAGCTCCTCCCGGCATTCTCGGATCCCGGCGTCGACGATCGATTCACCCGGGTCAGGCTTGCCGCCGGGCTGCATGAATCGGCGGGTGCCGTGCTTGCGGACGGTGAGGATGCGGTCGTCGACGTCTCGGAGCACGACGGCGACGACTCGGATCACCCGTCCGGCCGTATGGACCTGGTGGATGTCATCGTCGCGCACGCGACCATCCTACGGCGACCGTGCCCCCGAATCGCCGCCGACGGCGACGGCGGATACCGTGCACTGATTTCACAGGCCGTGAGCCTGCCTGCTAAACTCTTCCAGTCGCAATCCTCCATAGCTCAACGGCAGAGCACTCGACTGTTAATCGAGCGGTTGCTGGTTCGAATCCAGCTGGGGGAGCTTCTCCGAGGCCCTCGTCCGCACCGCGGACGGGGGCCTCTCTTGCGTCAGCTGCTGTCCCAGCAGATCTGCGAGAGAAACCTCTAGATAGGCCGCCACAGCAAATAGCTCGTCAATGCGAAACGCCATGACCCCCCGTAGTCGCTTCGACATCTGAGGCTGGCTATACCCAAGTGAGTCAGCCAGACCCGCCTGCGTAACTCCGCGGCGCACCATCCACGTCTTAACCTCACGTCCCACGCGAACGTTGGCGTCCACATCTTCCAGAGCAATCGTCATGGCTACAGCCTAGAACATGGGACGCCCCTCGTATAGCGTCAGAGAAATTTCGTGCACAAAAAGCAGCGCGTCGGTGTTGCCTGCGTATTCTCTAAACGCATACGGTGTAGCTATGCGATATCGAAAGCAGCTCTCAGCGAATATTCGGGCGCAGATCGCCTACCACGACATGACTCAAGTCCAAGTCGCCGCGCTCTTGGGTTTACCACCGGGACAAGTCTCCAAACGTATCCACGGTCATATCGACTGGAGGGTTGGAGAGCTCCTCTTCCTGGCTCACGAATGGAATCAACCGTTGGACGTTCTGCTGCGCGGCGTGGAAGATCGACCGTTCGACGAGAACGGCGCTGTCGAGGCGGTGACGTCCGCATGAGCACCGATCTCACTTCGACGTTCTCGGTGGCTTCCGCGCGGGAGTTCACCGATGAGATGAAGTCTGACTATGCGTCTCTCCAGGAGCGTGTAGCCGCAGCATGGCAGGGGCGGATCTGGATCGCTCTCGGGTACGAGGACTGGCAGAGCTACCTGGACACAGAGTTCTCAGGGATCGGTCTTCGTCCGCCAAAGGAGCTGGAAGAGCAAGTCCTCAGTGAGCTGCGAGCCGCGGGCATGAGTACTCGAGGCATTGCGGCCGCCACTGAGATGAGCCAGAAGACAGTTTCGCGTCGGCTGGGATCAACTGAGTCAGATGACTCAGTTGACCGGATCGTCGGCCTAGATGGGAAGGACCGTCCTGCACGTCGCGCGCCGGGGCTCAGCGACCACGAGGAGATCGTGGATGCGGAGATCGTTGAGGACGGGCCGCAGTCCCCTGGTCAGGTGTCGATCGCTGATGAGCTGGGCGATTCTGGGTGGTCAGGTGGGGATCGCTCTGCTGAGGACATGGGGCTCAGGCCGGTGGATCTCTCGGCTGCCTCAGCTGATCACAGCTCTCGGGAGTACGTGCGGCGTCAGTACGGTCAGCTGCTCGGTGAGGCCGGCGGAGGCATCCCGGCGGTGAACGCGGCCGTGAATGGGCTGTCGATGACTCTGGCGGTAAACCCCCTGGATCACAAGCTCCGAGAGGACGAGCTGACCGCGATCGCGGCGGCCAGTGCTGACAGTACGGCGCAGTTGGCTGAGCTGCTGGCCCAGATCGCCCGCACCGCGGGGTCTGAATCGTCACGTTCAGCACTGAACGCGACCGCGCTCGACCGGGTCGATGAGGCGATCGAGAAGCTGCAATCGGTCCGCGCCGCCGTGCACTCGACACAGTGACGGCACCTGAACAGGAGGCTTCCCCTATGACTTTGCAGACCACGACCACCCGAGCAGATCAAGCCCCGGGCGAGGTGAAGGAGACGGCGCTGCCGGCGGAGCAGGCGATCGGTGTCCGGCCCGCGGCCAGCGCGTCGGCGGCCTCGACGGAGACCGGAGCGCAGACGAGTGCGCCCGGGGCCGGTGAGTGGCCGGCCCCGGGCGCGAGGGAGATTGAGTCAGAGACGTCTGACAACAACAGCAGAAGTGAACAGACGGACCCAATCGCGGTTAATGATACGCCCGCGGTGTCGGCCTCGACCACCAACGCCACGACCACCGTGGACGGTCCCGCGGGGATTCCGGCACATCGTCAGGTCTCGGGTGGGCGGATCAACCCGGATGCCCGGGCGTTCGTGCGGGTGATCATCATCGGCACCGTGATCGCCGGCACGGTCGCGTTCGCGATCTCGTTCGTCGCGCTGATGGAAATTGCGCATTGGCTGGGCATCCCGTCGTGGATGTCGTGGTCGATCCCTGTGTTCATCGACTTAGCGATCCTCATCTATGCCGGGTCGATCCTGGTACACAAAGCTCGAGGGGATCGGACCTGGCGGTCCTGGGTGATGCTGGGGGTCTTTACCGGACTGTCGATGGTCGCCAACGTCTCCCACGCGCTGTCGTCGGGGACCTCCACCGAAGCCTGGCAGGCGTGGGTCGGAGCAGTGATCGCGGGCATGGTGCCCATCGCGATCTTCGCCGCGACCGAACAGCTGGCCTCTATCGCAGTCCAGGACCCCGAGACCCGACGTGCCGAGCTGGAGGCCGAAGCCACGTGGGCTGCCGAGCAGGCCGACCGGGAGCGGGAGCAGATCGGGTTGGAGCACGAGCGGGAGATGGCACGTCAGCGAGCCGAACTCGACCGTGAGCAGCACGTCACCGAGATCGAGATCGCACGGGCCCGTCGGTCGCACCTGGTGGAGAAGGCAGCACAGGGCATCGACCTCGACCACTCCCCCACGGACTCCTCACCCACCGAGCCGCGACCCACACCAAATCGGACCAAGAGCCCATCCCCAGCGAGAGCGACCGCGGATCTGGATGCGATCGCTTCTTTCGTGGAAGAGGCCCAGTACCGGGGGGAACGGGTCTCCGGTGCGGCGCTAGCCGAGGCGGGCCTGGTGTCGTCGGGCAAGACCGGACAGCGCCGTCTGGCCTCCCTGAAGAAACAGCGCCCGGACCTTTTCGAGGCCGAGGACCCCACCCCCGGACCCGAGGATGACACCGCCGCAGCAGACGAAGGGACAACATGATGAGTGACCTCCTAAGCAACCCGACCATAGGAATCACCGCGGCGGTGACCATCGTCGCGCTGGCAATCGTCGCCTACTGGGTCGCCGACCGGTGGAAAACCACCCAGCGATTGAAGAACCAGATCCCGATGAGCGGAACGTCGCTTTTCATCCACACCGGCCAAGCCTCTGAGAGGTCCACCGTGCTCTTCCGCCGGGGCGGGGATCCCCACGGGCCGGTCGTCGGAGTGGTCGAACCGTCAATCGAGGCTCCTGGCACGGTTCGCGCGTACTGGGCACCCACTGTGACCATCGCCCGATCACGGCCGACCTGGGGCACGGAGAGAGTAAAGGCGGAAGCGAGTAAGCACGCCGACCTGACCGACCTCCAGGAAGCGATCGCCACAGTCGCCCAGTGGGAGGCCCAGGTCGAAGACAGCACCGAGAGCATCCGCCGGGCAGTCTCCACCGCACGGACGCCCTCGTCGAAGAAGGCAGAGGGGCGAGATCGATGAGCAGCCAGGGATACGTCAAAGACATCTATCCCGAGGCCGCAGGCGATGCGGTCGTGATCACCGTCGACGGCGAGGTCCGTCGAGAGCCGCTGGGAGGGGCAGCCGCTGAGGGCCGGTGGGACTGGCTGGACGAGAAGGACTACCAGCTAGGCAGCCTGGGGCCTGATGCGGTGATTCTGACCCCACGCCACGACCCCGTCATCACGGACTCATCTTCGGGGCACCGGTGGGCCACGGCGCTGGTTCAGGGGCTGGGGCTCTACTCCCGCCCGGTATGGGGTGAAGCGGTGGTCATCCTGGGCTCGGTCAACGGGCACATCACCGGGCTCTCCACCAGGCAGGCGGACGCGCTGGACACCGCCATGGAGCAGCTGCAGGAGTTGGACCGCCTAGGACTGCCCCTGCGGCTCAGCGAGACCCAGGAAGACCGACTGCGGGAAGCCTTCGGGGTCACTGTCCCGGTGCCCACCTCGGAGCCGCATGACGAGGACTCAACCCTGAGGAACCAGCAGGAGCCGCGCAAGCTGTGGCCCTGGCTGGTGGTTGCGCTGCTGCTGATTCCCCTGGCCGCGGCGGTGGGATACCTCGCTGGCGGGTCCCTCGCTCAGGCCCCCGATGAGGAGACCCAGGCGCGTGTGGCAGAGATCGATGACCGGGAATCCGAGCTTGATGACCGGGAAGAAGACCTCGAAGCCCGGGAACAGGCAGTCAGTGCCCGCGAATCCGAGGTGGAAGACGAGCAGGCGAACCTCACCGAGACCGAGGAAGACCTCGATGACCGGGAAGAAGATCTCGACACGAGAGAGACCGAGCTGGATGAGCGGTCTGAGGCGCTGGACGAACGGGAGGACCAAGCCCCCGACGTGGAGGACTTGGAGGAACGCGAGCAGGCGATCGAGGACCGCGAAAGTGACCTCGATGATCGCGCCGCAGAGCTGGACGACCGGGAAGAGCAGCTCGATCAACGGGAAGACGATCAGGATGCCGACGATCAGAACCAGTGACCGCACCTTGACCTTTGGTGATGGAACGCTCTCTGGAGAGGGGCTCAAATGGCTGTGGAGATGATGACCTGGGCCAGACGCCAGGTATTCCAGCACTTTGACCTCTCGTCCTCAGAGCGATTCGTGCTGATGCTGCTGGCCGATAACGCTTCATGGAACGAAGAGCTGGGGCACTGGTACTGCTTCCCTTCACAGAAGACCATCGCCCGTGATGCCGGCATGTCAGAACGCACCGTGCGCCGAGCGGTGGAACGCCTCGAAGCGCTGGGACTGGTGAGCACAGGCCGTCGCAAGACTGCTGGCGGAGCACTGAGCCGGATGTCCTATCTGTTCCATCCTGAGGCGATCGAGCGTCCCATTGCATTGGCCGTCGAGGACAAGGTCAGCAGCGACGAGACCGAAGAGCACAACCCCAAGAAATCAAGACCGGACACAGTGTCCGGTCTGAGAAATTCAACACCGGACACCATGACCGGTCTGGAGAACTCAACACCGGACACCATGTCCGGTACCCCCGCGGTTCCGCATGAAATCAAGACCGGACACAGTGTCCGCCCTGTGGAAAACGATGCGTCCGAGGACCCCTACCGGACACTGTGTCCACCCCTACCGGACACAGTGTCCGGTCCCGCGCGCACAGAGAGTAACCCGCGCGCGTCGCGTCTTAACCGTCATAGTGAACCGTCATCGTCGTCGTCTTCTTCTGGTGAGTCCAGAGCCGGAGCTCCGGCGGAGCAGTCGGCTCACGAGACGACGACCAATGAGGCGACGACGGACCGGACGACGATGGAGACTGCGGGGGTCGGGTCGGGTGGATCGTCTGTGGCCGCTGGCGCGGCCGACGATCACCCCGACCCGTCAGCGACCCCGGCGGTGGACACAGTGGTGGACAGGGATCGTCCGGTGTCCGATGACCAGTCCAGCCGGGTGTCCGAGTCGCAGGTGTCCGAGTCGCAGGTGTCAAGGTCGATGGCTGGTCGTGTTGGACACGGGGTGACCGGTGAGGACCTGACCGCACTGGCGTTGGCCGTGCGAGAGCACCTGGGTCCGGTCACTGCGTCCGAAGTCGCTGAGGTGGCCAAGGTCGTGCTGGGTCGAGCCTCCCGGCGGGTTGGCCGTCCGGTGGCCTACGTGGCCCGGGCGGTGGCCATGGACATCGAGGCGTGGACACAGTGGCTGGCCGGACACCGGGTCACCAGCGGTGGACACCACACCACCGGTGGCCGTGCCGGTGGCCCGGAGGGTGTCCGGACACCGTCGTTGGCCGCGGTGCCGGCCAGTGGCCGGACAGGTGGCCGACGCCCGTGTCCAGTGCCTCGGCACGCAGAGTCACAGTACCTGGCCACCAACTGCCCGTCCTGCCGGTTCGGAGACTTCCCGAAGCGGTTGGACACCAAGGTCTTCGACGCCCTGGACACCAGTGTCCGGGCCCGAGTCCTGGAGGCGGGGGTCACCGTGCCCGGACGGTCGGCATCTGGCGGCTCGGCCGGCTCAGAGGCTGCAGGCGACCGGGGGGAGGCAGGAGTCTCATGAACCTGATGATTCCGGCTCCGATGAGCACCGCTGTCAGCACCGCCCCCGGGGAGACGCTGGCCGGGTCCTTCTCTGCGGTGGTCACCGCGGCGGCAGGGTTGCTGGTACTTCTTGGCCTGGTGGTCGGGTGGGGAGCCGGGACACTGGGCGTCCTGATCGCCGCCGGGACGGGTCGCTACCCGGGCACAGAGCCTCAGGCCCTTGGGGTGTCTGGGGTGTCTGGGGTGTCTCGGTGCCGGCGGGTCGCGGTCGCGGGCCTGGTGGCCGCCGGGTCGGGTGCGACGGGGTTCCTCATTTTGTCCCTGCCGGTGGTGGTCAGCGCAGACCAGTGGGGCCGCGCTGGCGTGGCGGTGCTGGTGGCAGCGGGACTCACGGTGGGGCTGAGAGCGGGGCTGGGCCGCTTGCTGCGCCGGCACGGAGGGTCCCGGCCGGAGTCCTGGAGGTGGAGTCAGAGGGCCTGCCCGGGCCACCAGGCGCAGAGGTGCGGCAGTGGAGTCCGTGAGGACGTCGACGCCGGGAGGAGGACCTAGCAGCGGGTCGGGTGTGAGTGGCACCGGGGGCCGAGCAGAGACGACGAGTCCGACGAGGACGAGGGAGATAAGCAGATGGCTTCACAACAGCAGCAGAACCAGCAGGGACCAGACCATAGCGGTGGGGGGAATCTGCCGGATGGTGGGGCGGTGTTCACTCCTGAGGAGCTCCAGCAGGCGGTGGCCACGGCCACCGTCCAGGTGATCGCTCCCCGGTTGGCGCAGCCACGATTGCGGGCGTGGCGTGAGGACGTGGCCCAGGAGGTGGCGATCGCGGTGTGGGAGGCCCGTGACCGGTTCGACCCGGAGCGGGGGACCCTGCAGCGGTGGGTAAACGCTGTAGCGGCGAATAAGGCGGTGGACATGGTGCGGTCCCTGGGCCGAGAGGCGCTGCTCAGCGACGACGGCGCGGAGGGCCGGTCCCCGGCAGAGAAGCTGGAAGCCGCGACCGCGGAGAGCCCTCACCAGCGGGTCGAGGTTGATCGTGCGGTGGTGCTCGCTGAGCAGCTGGCGATCAAGGAGTGGCTGGATCCGGTGATGGCGGTGTGCGAGCAGGTTATGGAGAAGAGCGCCTACCTGCACGCGTATCTGACCCACTACCGGTGGGACGGCTGCGTGGCGGAGGCCGCCAGGCACATGCCCACCTCGGATAACCAGCTACGGGAGTACAAACGCCAGCTCGAGCTGCACGTCCAGGTGGTTGATCGGGCTATGCGGGCCGCCCGGGCGGGCAAACCGGCGTCGTTCGCGGTGCTGCGTGACTGTCTGCCCGGTGAGGACACTTCGGGCCGGTGGACCCGACAGGTGGCCGACGCGTTGGCCGCATGGCCCGGACGAGCCGAGGATATGACGGTGGAGTATCTGGCCGAGGCCACCGGGTGGGAGATCAATACCGCACGGCAGCGGCGACCCAAGGTGCTTCAGCTGCTGCGGGTCGCAGCGACCGTGATCACCCGGTATGACGAGCTGACCGGTGGTAAGGACTAACGGGAAGGACCCTCATGCGTTCGATGGATACGAACAAGTTGGCGACGGTGACCGTGTGGTTAGGAGTACTCGGAGCTATTGCCTGGTTCCTGGTGCCCGACCTGGGGTATATGGCGGTGCGGTGGGGCGGGCAGGCCGAGCAGGCCTCGATCATCGCCGGCTTCGGCCAACTCTCCCGACTGATCGGGATGGTGCTCATCGGAGCCACCATCTACGGGATGGTGCAACTGGCCCGTCGGCGCGGTGGCACCGCGTGATCCGGGGACGCGATTGGCTCGGGTGCGGCCGAGGGCAGGGACGGAGGAACACTGATGCGTGAGCACGAGAACGACAGTCCAGGCGAGGTGCCGGGACAGGATCGAGACGGCGAATGGGTCTACCGCCGGAAGGGGGTGCTGCGCCGGGCCGGTGGGCGGGTGGCCCGATTCCGAGACCAGTGGGTGGAGGACTCGGCCCCGACGGATGAATCGGTGGAGGCCCAGTTCGCGGACAGACCGACCACGGGCCTGTCGGGGTGGCAGCGTGAGCAGTTCTGGCCGTGGGCGAAGACCCCGGCGGGACGGGTCGTGCTGGCTGTGGTCGCAGTGGTCGCAGTAGTGGTGTGGATGGTGATGCTGGGGAGCATCATCTCCTGAGCCCACAACAGCGCCTGAACTGACAAGGGGGGCGGGTCGATTCCGCCTCGGTGGAGCCCGGGTGCCTGCGAGTCCAGCTGGACTGGTGGTCAGGGCCCGGGCTTCGTCGTGCCCGCGCCTGTGGGGTGAGCACTGACATACAGAACCCCACGGGAGGGCGAAAGCCACCAAGGATGCGAGGGCATTGGGGACGAGGCGGCGATGACCGGGAAGGAGACGGCGATGCTGGACGACATCAACAACTCGATCTTCGGCAATGCGTCAGGACTGGGGCTCATCGCTGGATGGGCCTTGGCGCTGGGGGCAGTGTTTCTCACCATCTGGGCGGCGATCTCTGTCTGCCGGTGGGTCTACGGGAAGCTCTCCCGAACCTCTGACGAGCAGACCAAAGGGCTGCGGGGAGCGGTGCTCTCGTTCATCGGTGCGGCCGTACTGGGCACCATCGCCGGCGGAATCGCTTGGTCCTCATCCGGGGGAAACCAGACCGATGGCCTGGCGGCGCTGATGCCGGAGAGCGCTCGACCAGGGGAGGTCACCATCGAACGGGATTCTCCCACGGTGGCCTGCGATGCAGCGGTCACCTGGGAGGCCGACACCCGGACGATGAGCGCACAGCCCACCAGTGAGGCCAATACCGAGGGCTGGCAGATCCTCGACAGCCTCGGCATTGAGCCGGCGGTGCGCGAGACCACCGACAACATCCCCTACGAGTACACCGATATCAAGGAGATCACCTGGATCCCGGACTCCGAGAGCGGTGACGAACGGGACTGCTCGCCAGAGAACACCACCGCGGTGGAGGAGACCACTATCGAGGTCGACATCTACGAAGCGACCGGCCGATTCACCATGGGCACGAGCTTCACCTACGAGTACACCGCCAACGGAGAACTCGTCGACGACGAGACAGAGGAGGAATCCGATGATGAGTCCGACGAGGACTCGGATGAGGACTGAGGCGGCACGGCAGGTGACTGCGCCGTAAGAGTTCCCGCTCTGCGGGGTTGCAGACCCAACCTGTGGGACGGGGAGAGGAAGAGGTGCCACCGGGAGCCGGTGGAACACAGAGCGAAGGAGAAAGAGCATGTTCTCGCACATCACGACACCGGCGACCGTGGTCGCGGACGGTATTCAGGAATCTGACCTGCCCTCAGCGGACTTCGACGCCCCGTGGATGGAAGCATTCACCGGCGTTGGTGGATGGCTGATCGCCACGGCCATCGTCCTGCTGGTCATCGCGATCGGCCTGGGCGTCGTCTGGTGGGTCTTCGGGAAGTTCTCGAAGACCGGAGGGGCGCAGGAGGCCGGCCTGTCGATTGTGGCGATCTCCTTCGTGGCCGCGTTCATCATCGGTATCGCTGCCACCGCGATCATCTACATGACCGAGATCGGCCCCGAGTGGATGACCTTCGACTCCGAGAGCGTGGGCGAGGCTTCCGTGCAGATCGAGGACCAGCCCGCTGAGCAGCCCGAGGGTGTGGATCGGCTGAGCTGACCCATACCGAGGACACGCCGCGCAACGTGCGCGGCGACCGGTGGCGGGTTGCGGGCGTGTCGCAGGAAGACCACGCAAGGACACGAGCTACACGAGAGGCTGCTGAGGAGGGTGAGGAATGCCGTTTGATGACTGGTTGGAGAAGCTCGCTGAGCTGGTGAACTCCAGCATCGAGGCATTCGCTTTCGCCGCCTGGAGCTTCATCGAGGACGCGTTCAGCGCGGGGTCGCTGACCGGCGGCGAGGGGTCGTGGTGGATCGCGGTGGTCGGTGGAGAGATCACGACGGTCTCCGATGGTGAGGTCGTGGGCACGGTGACCCACCCAGGGATGATCAACGTCGTGGTCATGGCCATGATCCCAGTGCTGATGATCTTCGTGGTGCTGCAGGTCGTGCTCTCTGCGATCCGCGGATCGACGGCCGGGATGATCCGGGCGTTCGGGATGGGCGTGTTCTCTCCGCTGCTGGTCTACGTGGTGGCCGGGCTGATCTTCACACTCATCCACGCGATGGACCTGCTCACCACAGGGATCCTCAACGCCGGCTCTGATACCAACGATGGGGTCATCGCCGTGTTGCACCTGTTCGGTCTCTCTTGGGACGAGACCGGGGAAAACACCCGCGATGGTGAGGCCGGGGTGGTGTTGGACGAGAACTACGTCCAGTGGGAGATGGCCACGATCACCGATGATCCGGGCCGGGCGCTGTTCCCTTGGCTGGTGGCTCTGGGGATGCTGATCTGCGGGTTCCTGCTGATGCTGATGATGGTGCTGCGCCTGGTCATCATTCTGGTGCTGGCAGTCTTCACTCCGGTCCCGATCTTCGCCCTGACCTGGGAGGGATCGAAGTCCATCCTGGCCCGGTGGGGCTCAGTGCTGGCCGCACTACTCATCGCCAAACCGGCGGCGGCGGTGATCGTGCGCATGGCCGCAGTGATGACCACCGCCGCTTCTGAGTGGTTCCAGATGGTGGTGGGGTTCGTTCTGCTGATCTTCGCCGCCGCGGCCCCCCTGTTCATGCTCGGACTCATCTCGTTCATGACGGGTGGTGCCAGCGACGCCGTGGAGCGCACGGCGATGGCCTCGGCCGCCGGCGGACAGCGGTCGGTGACCCGGCAGGGCAAGGCCCTTGCCGGACGGGCCGGTCGAGCAGGGGGCAAGGCCCTGCGAGGGGCCGGCCGCGCTGCGGGTCTCGGCGGCAGGCCTGGCCGCGGGGGTTCCGGGTCCGGTGGCGGGTCCGCTGAGGGGGGTCCGGTCGGCCCGCAGCCCGTGCGGTCGATGGGCAACACCGGTGGAGGGCTGCGTCAGCACGGCGTCGGCGGTCCCGAAAAGGCCACCACTGCCGGTCAGGGAACCCGCCCGGCGGTGACGCGGACCGGAACCGGCGGCGCGGGGAATTCCGGCGGCGGCGCAGGAGCGTCACAGCCCCGTGGTGGATCTGGTGGCAGCGGGTCCGGCCGATCCAGTCACGGCTCGCGGCCTGGGTCCTCGGTGCCCTCAGGGCACGCCTCAGGGCACGCCTCTGGGCAGTCGACGGGCCAGAGTGCCGGTCAGGCGTCTGGGCGCGGCGCGGGGCAGGGGCCGAAACCGACCAGCCCACCGGCCAGTCGCGGCGGTGGGTCCCGTGGAGCAGCCCAGGCAGGGAGATCGCCGGCTGGGAAGTCACAGGCACAGTCGCAGCGGCCCACCCGATCGGGCGGCTCAGGTGCCCGTCCGGCCTCGGGATCGCAGCCCGGCACGGACTCTGGTGGAGAGTCTCAGGCCGCGGACCGCAAGGCTAAAGCGCGGGCGAAGAGTCAGCGGCAGGGTCGGGGCCAGGGTCGGCGGAGAGGCCCGGGAAGAGCGGATGGAAAGGGTAACCAGGTATGAGTCAGAGTGTGATGGCCTCGGAGTTCGACGCCACCCGGTATCCCAGGGAGAAGACCCCCGGTGCTCTGATGGGTCTGTGGTGGTGTCAGGTGTTCTTCAACCTAGGGGTGCTGGGGGCCGTGGTGGTCGTGTTCCTGGTGGTGCCCTTCCCGCTGAGTCCAATCCTCGGGATCGGTCTGCTCGTACTCGGGTGGGCCTACGGATCGATCAAGATCTTCAGCCGCCCATTGTTGGTATGGACGGCCCAGCTGATCCGGTTCCGCATCCGGGGCAGGAAAGGCCAACTACAGTACCGGCGGAAACTGCCCACCGTGGAGATGCTGTTGGAGGACGAGTCCGAGCAAACGCTCACCGCTGAGCCCGGAGGGGCCCCTGAGGCCACAGTGGGAGAGGAAGACCTCGACGTCGACGTCGAGGATGAGATCAACCCGTGGCGGGATAAGTACGGCCGGATCAAGCCGGGCCCTGGGCACCGGTTCGGACTGCCTGGAGAAGCAAACGAGCTGATCGGGTATGAGCTTCCCGAAGGGATCGCGTTCATCTTCGACCCGATCCGCAAGGAGGGCATCGTCTGCGCCCAGCTGCAGACCTCCAAAGCATTTGACTTGGAGTCCTTCGAGAACATGGAGGCCCGCACCAAGGGGTTCCGGGCCGCGCAACGAGCGATCGCGGAGATGCCCGGGGTGGTGCGGTGGCAGCTCTCGGATCAGACGACCCTGGTGTCGGGGGCGAAGGTCGAGAACTACTTCGACGAACACCGGATGGAGGCCCCGCTGGTCGAAGACGAGGCCACCGGGGAGATGGTGCCCTACTCGGGGCCGCAGATCAACGCGTTCTTGGACGCCTCATTCCGAAACCTGATGAGTCAGGCCCAGGGGATGCCGATCCATGAGCTGTGGATGACGGTGGTGTTCTCCGCCACCGAGCTCCAAGACCGGATCGAGTCCTCCTACGGGGGGCTGCGCGGGTTCATGGAAGTGTGCCTGGGCACGATGGTGAACCTGGACTCGGTGATGCCCTCGGCGGGTGTCACCGTTTCGGGGTGGCACACTCTGCGCACCCTGGCGGCGTTGTCTCGGTCTGCGTTCGACCCGGAAGCCACTCTGATGATCAGTGAGCGCACCGGGGATCGCACCGGTGTCCGTCCGGAGGAGGCTGGGCCGATGGCGTTGGATGCCGGTCCCTCCTATGTGGAGTCCGATGGGGTGCTGCACCGGACCTACGCGGTCTCGGAGTGGCCCCAGGAGCAGGCGCAGTTGGGGTTCTTGGAGTCGATGATCTTCGCCGGGGAGTTCCGGCACACCGTCACCGTGGTGTGTAAGCCCCGGGAGAAGCGGGCCGCGCTGCGGGGTACCCAGGGGGAGAAAGCCGACTGGGAGGCTTCGGAGTCGACCCGGCAGAAACTCAAACGCCCGGATTCGCTGGAGCACCGCCGCCAGATCGAGGACATCAACCAGAACGAGACGGAGCTGGTGCGAGGCAATGCGGCGTTGAAGCAGGGGGCCTTGATCACGGTTTCGGGCAAAGACGTCCAGGAGTTGGAGGCCAACTCCAGTGACCTGCTGTCCAAGGCGGCCGAGGCCAACTGTGAGCTGCGGCTGCTGTGGTTCGAACAAGACAACGGATTCGTGGCGGCGGCGCTGCCGTTCGCTCAGGTGGTGATCGACTGATGGACAGTTCGCACTGGGTAGTCAAGGACCTGCAGCGGTTGCTGCACAAGTCACTGACCAAGGGGCCTCGCCGAGAGCAGCGCAGCTTCGAGGTCCATTCCCGGGACCGGAGGTCACGGCGGGTGGCGGCGAAGCAGCGCAAGGCCCTCTTCGATGCGCTCGAGCAGAAGACCAAGGATGTCGAAGCGGCCTCTGAGAAGCTGCCCGCCCGGAAGTGGGGGTCCGGTGGTGAGGTCCGGGCGCGGTCGGGGCACGGGATGAGCTGCCTGCACCTTCGGGGCACCTCGACCACCACCCACACTGCGGCCACGTCGTTCCCGTTCGTCTCCGGCCCGTCGCTGGGATGGGAAGGGGTGCTGATCGGTCGGGACATGAACGGCGGCGGGCCGCTGGTGTTCGACCCGTGGGTGCTGTATCAGAAGGGCGTCATCAGTGCGATGTCGATGATGCTCTTTGGACAGGTCGGGATGGGCAAGTCCTCGTTGGCCAAGTCGTTGGCCATCCGTCTGGTGCTGCGTGGCCGGAAACTGGCCGTGGCCTCGGACATCAAGGGCGAATGGACACCGATCGTCCAGGGTCTCGGTGGCGCGGTCATCCTCATCGGTCCCGGGGTGGAGAACGCCATGAATCCCCTGGATCCCGGGGTTCGTCCTTCTCGGACACGCAATGGGGCTCCGATGACTGATTATAAGTGGGACATGGTTGTCCGGTCCCGCCGGTTGGACATACTGGCCAACCTGGTCAAAGTCATCGATGGACAGGACCCCACATCTGCCCAGCATTTTGTCCTGGCCAAAGCGTTGGACACCGCTGTCCAGCGAGCGAAAGACGAGGGTGACCGGCCACCGCTGATCCCCGATGTCCAGGACGCGCTGTCCGATCTGCACGACCAGGAGTCCGACCCGCTGCGCAACGAGGCGGCGAACACTCTGACCATGACCATGGCCCGGATGACCGAGGGTGACCTGGTCGGGATGTTCGATCGGGAGACCACGGTGGACTTCGCCGGGGACGCCCCGGCGGTGTCGATCGACACCTCAGCGGCCCAGGAGTCCAGCCCCCTGGCGCTGCGGATCATCAAGACCTGCACCCACGCGTGGATGGAGGCGATGATCACCCACGCCGATGGGGGCAAGCGGCTGGTCGTCTACGAAGAGGGCTGGTCGGACATGTCCCATGAGGCGGAGATGTCGCGGCTGGTGGAGCGGTTCAAGCTCGCCCGGGCCTACGGGATCTTCAACCTGGTCATCATGCACAAGGTCTCGGACCTGGACATGTCCGGACAGCAGGGGTCTCGGATGGTGGCCATGGCCAGGTCGTTGCTGGCCGACTCTGACGTGAAAGTCATCTATAAGCAGGACCAGTCCACCCTGAAAGTCACCGCCGATGATATGGCGCTCTCGGAGCGTGAACGGGACCTGCTGACCAGCCTGGAGGCCGGGCAGGGGCTCTGGCGGATCGGGTCGGGGACCTACGAGGTCTACAACGAGCTCTCGGCCGCGGAGATCCCGCTGCTGAACACCGACTCCCGCATCGAGGACCGGGGAGCTGCGGGCGAACGCCTCGACGAGGAGACCTTGTTGCGGGACTACGTGGCCACCGAGTCACAGCCGGGGTCGCAGTCGGGAATGGAAGGTGCGGCATGAAGTCGGATTCAGGGACTGAGAAGCTGGCCCTCGCAGGGTTGGCCCTGGTGGGGCTCTACGTGGTGTTCATCGGGTTCGGGATGCTGTTGAACCGGATCTGGTGCTCCGGGTGGGCTCTGCCTGATCACCCGTTCTCGCCTGTCACCGGGCTCTCGCAGGGCTCGATGTCGGGGTTCGGAGCCCCCGGCGGGTGTGCGGCACCGGTGGCCGCGTTGGGTGTCGGGGCGGTGCTGCTGGTCGTAGCCGCCGGTGCTCTGGTGGTCGGTGGGTTGATCTCTTGGCGCAAGTACACCCAGTCGGATCGGTACCTGCTCAACGACGTCTCCGCCCGGGATGGTATCGCCAAGCGCCCGGAGATCAAGGCGTGGGTGGGTGCGGCCACGGCCAAACGCAACGTGCGGACGCTGCGCCCGCAGCTGGTCGCGGAGAAGGGCAAGCGGAAGGTCAAGCCCGAAGACGCGTCGTTCCCGTTGGGCCGGTCCAAGGGGGTCCAGTGTTTCGAGTCGATGGAGGAATCCTCGCTGCTGCTGGGGCCGCCCCGGTCGGGGAAAGGCCGCAATGTGATTGTGGGGAAGATCATCGATGCCCCCGGTGCGGTGATTACCACCTCCTCGCGGGCGGATAACTACGCGATGACTCGTGACCTGCGCGCCGCCGGTGGACGCCCGGTGGCCCTATTCGACCCTCAGGGGCTCACCGGGGTGGCCTCGACCCTGAAATGGTCTCCGATCACTGGATGTGAGAACCCCTCGAACGCCAACGCGCGTGCCTCTTCGCTGGTCGGAGCGGCCGGGTTGGATGAGAACTCGTCCAACGCCGAATGGGCGGGCCCGGCGGTCACGGTGATGGAGTGCCTGCTCCACGCCGCGGCCCTGGGGGGTCACAGTGTCGATGAGTTGATGCTGTGGGGGTCCTCCCCGGCGGCGGCGAAGACAGCGGTGAAAGTCCTGGAGGAACACCCGGAATCTGCCCCCGGCTGGGCTGAGGCGTTGGCCGGGATCATCCGCGAGGACCCGAAGATGCGGGCCAATAAATGGTTCGGTGCCGCGAACTCGGTCAAGGGACTGGCCGTGCCCAACGTGCGGGCATCGATGAAACCCACCAGTGTGGAAGAGACCTTCGACATCGACCGGTTCATCAAAGAGTCCGGGACCCTCTACATCATCGGCACCCGCACCGGCGGGTCCTCGGCCGGGCCGTTTCTGATCGCGATGATGGACGCGATCACCCAACGGGCCCGAGAGATCGCGGTCCAATCGGAGGGGAACAGGCTCGACCCGCCCCTGGCCCTGATCCTGGATGAGATCGCCAACATCGCCTCGGCGTGGCCGGCGCTGGAGCAGCTGATGTCCGACGGTGGCGGGGTCGGGATCGCCCCGACGGCGGTGTTCCAGTCGATCGGGCAGATCCAGTCCCGCTGGTCCCACGAGGCCGCCCGGGTGCTGTGGGAAGCGGCCACGGTGAAGCTGCAGCTCGGCGGTGCCTCCGACATCGAGCACCTGCGCACCATGGAAGACCTCATGGACACTCGAGAAGTGACCCGCACCTCGACATCACGGCAGTCGGAGGGGTCCTCAGTCTCCGAGCAGACCATCGACAAGCCGGTGCTCTCGAAAGCGGAGATTCGCCGATTCCCGTTCGGCTGGGGGCTGCTGTTCTTCCGGAAACAGCGGCCCATCGTCATCGAGCTGCGCGACTACAAATCCCGCAAGGACGCCGATGAGATCTCGGAGTCGAAGAAGAACTACGCCACCGAGATCGGGGTCAGAGCCGAGGCGTTTACCAAAGAGGCCGACTTCGACGGCGCCTTCGACTCGGCGGTCCAGCAGGTCGCAGACCGGGCAGCCCGGGAGTCCGCAGGCTACGCCCGCTCCGCCCAAGCTACCGTGGATCAGCTCGCCGCGGCCGGCCCCTCAGACCCCGCGGCAGAGTCCACGGTCAGCGACCCGACCGCCGAGCCGACCTCCGAGCGGGCTGAGAACCGGGCTAGTGACCGGGCCGGCGAGCCGGCTCCGATCGAGTACGGATGAATCGGAGGGTGAGCAGCCATGTCACGTGCCTCACTGACCCGGACCGGGTCACCGGCGTATCAGGGATATCTGCGGTCCCAGCAGTGGGGCTTCCGCCGGGTCCGGTGGTTCCGTGACCGGCGAGCCGAAGGCTTCGAGCCGGCCTGCCAGGTCTGTGACCGCACTCTGACTGACCTGGGGTCGCTGGATCTGCACCACACCAGCTACGAGGGTGTGGGCTGGGACGAAGACACCCAGAAATGGTGGGCCGAGGAAGCAGACGAGGAGCTGATGCCCATGTGCCGAGACCACCACGGCAGGCTCCACGACCGACTCGACCGGCGGGGCGACTTCTACGGGTGGTCCAGACACCGGGCCTCGATCGTGATCGCCGCCCAGATGCGCCGCGAGTACTTCACTCACCACCCCGTGACCCCCAGAGACGACGAAGACAACGCCAGAAATGATGAGCAGAGAGGCGGAGCGGCCGATGAGTGATGACCATGCAACACGAACGGAAACCACCGAGGCAACCACCCGGGAGAGCGCGACGGAGGCCGCGGGCCCGACTGTGCCTGCTGAACCGACGGACCAGCTTCGCCGGCCATTGGCCGCCCTGTTCTGTCAGTCGTGTCAGCGGATGACTGAGGTGCAGTTCCACTGCACCGACCACGACGTCGACGCAGTCGATCAGTGCCGAATGTCTCAGGGGGCTGGCACGTGGCTGTGCGCGGCCTGCCATCACGGGGTCCACGAGTACATGGCAGCGAACCCTGAGCCGGGCCGGGCGGCTACCTCCCTGTTGCACATGACCGAGAGGGTGGCCCGGATCGTGACTTCGACACCGCGGCCCTACCGACGTGCCAGCAAGTCTGCGGCAGAACAATAGACCGCCCGGGCCACCCTGGCCACACGGGCCGCAGAGGCGATACGGGCAGAGACCAGCCACTACCGAATGGAGGGCGGAGGCGATGAAAGAGCCGATCGAGTTCACCCCCTGGGGGGCCGATTCCTCCCAGCAGATCGACCCCGACACCGGAGAAATGCGAGACACCGACCTAGACGGCGCTAGCGGTGAGCAGGCGGGGATGAGCCTGCCGAGTCTGACCAGTAGTCCGGAGGCCGGGTCGCCCGAGGCAGAGGAGAACAGTGGCGAGGAGGGTGAGGATGGAGGCCAGTGGGGGGCTGATCTGCCCGGGTTGGCCGATCTTCCGGACTTGGCCGATGTGTCCGGCCGAGACGGGGAGGGCGAGTCGGTGCAGAGTCCCCGACCGGATGCGTCGTTGACCACGCTGCGCCGATATCGGCACGAGGACTTAGAGGCCGAGATGGAGGCTGAGGCCGACCCCGAGTGGCTGGGGCGGCGGTGGCGAGAGCTGGAGAGCACCGAGACTCAGCACGCCCTGGTCGGGCTGCGGCGGTGGGTTGACTGGCTGGTGTGTGAGCACAGTCTGAACTCTGCGATCGTCCCGGCCTGCTGGTTCCGGCATCCGGCGATCGTCGCGGAGCTGTACGCGGCGATGAATATGGAGCACAAGGCGTGGGCCGAAGGGGAACCGACCGTGCAGCCGATGATGATGTGGCTGCCCCACCTGGAACAGATGAAAGTGCGCCTGCGGGAGCTGGTCGCAGAGCTGGCCGGCTGCGCTGACGGCACACACGTCGAAGAAGAGCGACAGGTGCGGGTCTACAACGAAGACCTGTGGCGGGCCACGGTCTATACCTACCGGGAGAGCCAGCACTTCACCCGCCCGGCCGGGGAGGATGAGCTGCGCTTCGTCAAGGCGACAGCATTCAGCGCCGCTCGCGAAGAGATCGGGGCGACCGGTATCAAGGCTCTGCGTCCCCGGGTCGGAGCGCACCAGCCCAGCACAGAGCTGAGGATGGAGAAGACGACCGGGGTCGCTGACTCAGAGCTGATCTTGACCATCTCGGGGACCGAGGACGTCGACCACGTCGTGTGGGAAGAGGCCGAGAGCCCCGAGGGGCCGTGGCGACATGTCACCACCGACTAAGACCCCCACCAGGCAGATCACGGTGGTCATGGACCGGGTGGGGCCGGATTTCAGCCGGGGGCAGATCGGCGCTGGTAGGAGCGCGCACCTGCACCCTTATCTCCGGTCCCACCCCCTTTCGTGGCCAGAGCTTGAGTGGCCAGGAGCGCGGGCGGTGGTGTGTCGAGCTGCCGAAGTCGGCCCTGCGGCTGTGCGCGGCGGGCACACGAGCACCCTGCTTTGACGGTGTTTCGAATATTGGGGCCCAAATGTATGTCACCGGGTCGGGGTAGCGGGGGTGGCGAACACCTGGCAGGTGTACGGCACCGGATCGTGCACCGGCTTCGCCGGCTCCGGAGACGGGGTCGTGGCAGAGACAGCAGAGGTGAGCAGTCATGAAGCAAAACCTGGGGCAGAACACCATCACCGGCAATCTGGTGGCCGATCCTCAGTGGTCACGTCATGGGAAGGTCGTGGAGTTCACGTTGGCGGAGAACTCGCGATACCAGGACCGGGACACACAGGAGTGGAAGGACGGACCGACCACGTATCACGACGTGAAGGTCCGCAACGAGCAGCTGGCCGCCCACTGTGTGGAGTCGTTGCGCAAGGGCCAGCGGGCCACGGCCACCGGTGGTCACCAGGTCGAGGCATACATCAATCCCAAAGATGGGTCCCCGCGGCTGGGGAACACCCTGTGGGCCACCGACGTCGCCGGCTCCCTGCGATTCGATGCTCGGCCGGCGGTGGCCGCGACAGCGCAGACCGTGGGCGCGGATGTGCACCACGGCCCTGAGGCGAGTCATCAGCAGGCCGGACCCTCAGCCTCGGATGTCCCGGCCCACGACCAATCTCCAGCACCGTCCCGAGCGTCGTCGGCGGAACCGAGCGCCGGAGAGTATCCGCCGGCACCGCGCTCCCAGACCGCGGGCGATCCGGCCCAGTGGCAGCAGCTGGCCAATGACACGGCCAACCGGCTCCGAGGCCCCGAGCAGGGATCGGCGTCCGGGCCCGGCTTCTGAGTACCCTCCCGCGCCAGTTCAGCGGCGCAGGGAGCCTCCGCGGGATAGGGACAACACGAGAGGACAGCGATGTTCGACGACGAGGCCTACCAGGACCCCGAGTACGACGTGACGGACCGGGAGATCATGGCCGTCAGTGAAATCCGTCAGATGGGTCCCAGGATCGAAGAAATGATCGAGCGGGTCGAGGAGCTCAAGCGCCGGTATCTCTCCGGCGGCATCGAACCCCACAGAGTGCAAGCCGCAGACGAGGGACTCTCACAGATGAAGACCGCGGCCGAGCGGGTCGCGGACATCACCGGGTTCGATGCCGAGTCCCGGGACGGTCAGGGGCCGGTGACCATCAAGCGTCGGTGGTGGCGGGACCCTGCCGCGGCGCTGTCTGTCGAGGCCGATGAGCACAGCACGCGTGATGCCGAGACGTTGATCGAGCAGTGTGACCAGGTCGCGGACCTGGAGGCCAAGCAGTGGTCGACGGGAGGCCCGTCGACGGTGCTGCGGGAATCAATCCACGCGTGGGACTACCAAGGTGGAGATGTCATCGATCTGAAGGATCAGCTGGACGGCGGCGACCGACGCATCCCCGCCGATGTGATGGCGGCGTATCGACGAGTCGAGGCCGCCCGCCCGGACCTTGATGTGTACCTAGAGCCCGAGCCGGTGCTCATCCCCGATGAGGAGAGCAGCCAGAAGCAACTGGCGGAGCAGGCCTCTTGGTCGGTGGTCGCTGACCACCCCGAGAGCAGAGAGACCGCACGGTTGGACTTCCTCACCATGAACCAAGACCGCGAGATCCACGGGGTGCACATGGTCTCCGGGACTGTGAAACCTGATGCGCCCTGGCGCAGCTGGTCACCGGAGCACGACATCGAGGCTGACCGTGAGCTGCAGGTCAGCGGGGTGGTCTACCGGTCGTCTCCCGACGGGCACCAAGCGATCGAAGACACGTTTCTCGATCGGGCCCGGGCAATGCGCCCGGTTTCTGAGGACGCGGAGGTGACACAGGCCGGTTTCGACACTCACTTCCAGGCGCATGAGACACGGGTCTCCGGTGTCGAGGAACAGTTGGAGCTGGATCGGATGCAGCCGAACACACCGGGCCGGGGCACCTCCGGTCCGGAGTTGACGTGAGCCCGGACAGGAAGATGAGGACAGATGTTCCACGGTGAGAACAGGCCTCCTGATGCCGAGCAGCTCGGGCTCAGAACGCTTCAGATCAGGATGCAGACACGCCGGGATGCGCTGGTGTACGACCTGACTGAACACGGTCCGGGTCGACCCTTAGATGAGGGAAAGGTCCGCCAGGTGGTCGCAGACCAAGCTGTCGATGCCGAGCGCGCGTCGGGGTTGCTCTTTGAGACCCGGGAAGCGATCGAATCCACGGCCATGGATCACTACGCACGCACACTGCGACGGGCCGTGGCCCATGGGCGAGAAGCGGTGCATTGGCAGGGCCACGTCACGCAGCTGCAGGAGACCCTGGACACCGAGCAGCTGCTGAAGCTCCAAGACCACGAGTCAGTGGACCTGGCCCAGAGAAGTTCTCTCGAAGCGATCGTGCAGGCATGGGACCCGGAGGCTCCGCCCCAAGAGACGATCGCCGCGTGCGGTACATGGAGGCGGCTGAAGACCGAGTTCGACTATGCGGCCACCCCGATCGAGATCGCCGGGGACAGTGTGGATGGCTATGACCGGGCCGCTCCGATCAGAGACGCGGTGATGGAAGTGATGACCGATCAGCAGCGCAATGAACACATGATCAACGAACTGCGGTGGAAGGACCGGATCCGGCAGGGCGACGCCACCGCCCTGGATGACCGGGCGATGCTGGCCTGGCGGGACGGGGCGGCACCGATGGTCGACGCCGCCGCTTTCGCACCGCCACGAGAAAGGGAGACCACGATGGACCCGGACCGGATGGCCCACCAACTGAGGATCACCTTCCCCGGAGAAGAGCCCCGGGAATTCGCCCACGCCACTGAGGCCATGGACTACGTCGCCCAGCGCAGCTGGAACAAATCGTCGTCCAGGTTCGGTCCGCAGCCGACAGAGATCGCGTGGGCAACCCCTGCTGAGGTGAGACACCCCGAGCTGGCAGGAGCCAATGGGGACCGGTCCCAGCTACCTAAGGTCGTCGACGGCGACGAGCAGATCAGCCACAACCCGGTTCAGGGGTTGGCCCTGCAGCTGCAGGACTACCGCCGACGCCACGAGATTCAGGGAGCGATCATCGTGGAGTCCCCGGTAAATGCCGACGCGCGGTGGAGTGATCGGATGGAGATCACCGGCGGGGCCGGCAGACTCGTCGGTGAGGACGATGGAGTCGAGCTCATCGAGGCCGACCTGTTCGACAGCTCCGACGGGCCCGCACGATGGATCGCGATCGCGGAGGCCTTCGGCTCCCCCGAGGACCTGCGGGCTCTGCATGCCAACCGGGTCGAAGCCGCGGAGGAGAGCCTGGTTCGGGCACGGACCGCCTACGCGGCACACGCCGCCTCAACGTCACCACAGGCGGCCGGGACCTCATCGAGTGATGTGGAGCAGATCGCGGCCCAGCAGTCACTGGACCAGTCGATTTATGGGCACGGCCCGCAGGCCGGGGGGCAAGGCCCAGAGATGGATTGACCCTGCACCGCAGACCGATGCCCTGCCCATCCCCCGCCGGTCCGATCACCACTTGACGGATCGCCGGGGGGTGTGGAGTTATGTAAAGGAGAAGTTCGTGGCCAGAGCACAGTCGAATGATTCCAGCGAGCAGATGAGCCTGTTCACCCTGGGAGATGATGGAATCGTCGTCAGCCCCGAGGTTCTCCGAGATGAGGGAGAGAGTCATGAGCCGAACAACAGTGGAAGAGAGCAGACAGGGCCTGTTCCGGCTGATCAATTCGCGGACGGGTCTGACCGTGGGAGGCAGTTCGCGAGACCTGGACGTTCCGCTGACGACGTTCAAGCCGCGGACAGAGGCGGTGCTGTCGGATCAGAGCCTGACGGTGGAGAATCTGCTGGCGATCGTGGAGTGGGAGAACGACCCGAACAGCTGGCAGTACCCGGAGCAGGTGCCGGGCGGGATGCTGGTGTGGGAGTACGAGCTACCGATGGACGAGCAGTACGACGAACTGTTCGGTCGGACACCGGGGGCGGAGGACTCTCCGAATCCGGCGGAGCGGCCGGTGGAGACGATCGTGGAGTGGACCCTGGGGCTGCTGTCCCTGGCCCAGAGGCCGGCGACCGGGCTGTTCCCGAAGCTGGCCAAGTCCCGGGTGGTGACGTTCCTGAACCTGGAGGCCCCGGAGATGGACGAGCGGCAGGTGTCGATCGACTGGATCCGGGCCCAGCCGCGGCCGGTCCAGGAGGAGGCCCTGCAGCGGGGCTTTTCGATGATGTACGAGGTCCAGGACTGGATGATCGGCCAGGGGCTGACTCCGCTGTCCGGGGAGGACCCGAGGATGCCGGACCTGCTGAGGCTGACGATGCAGCGGGATCGGCTGATCGCGGAGCAGAGGGCGACGGCAGCCAGCGGCTAAGTGGCACCGCGGTCACCTATGACCGCGTCGCCTACCCCGCCCCAGCGCCTGGTGGGCCGGAACACCGGGTCGAGCTAAACCTCGATGCCCTGGAGGTGCTGCGCACCCTCGAAGAGCAAGGACGATATGCCACTGCCGACGAGCAGCAGCGCCTGGCGGGGTGGACTTCGTGGGGCGCAGTGCCCCACATCTTCGATGAGGCCGACGCCCGGCTAACCGAGCAGCGGATCCGGCTGCGGGAGGTTCTGTCGGATTCCGAGTGGGAGTCCGCGAAACGGACCACCCTGAATGCCCACTACACGGCCCCGGGCATCACCTCCGCGGTGTGGGATGCCCTCGGTGAGGCCGGGTTCAGCCAGGGGCGTGTGCTGGAGCCCGGCTCCGGTGCGGGCACGTTCATCGGCTCGGCCCCCGAGGGCGCGCAGATGGTCGGCGTCGAGCTGGACGAGACCACGGCCCGCATCTCGGCCGCACTGTACCCGCAGGCCCAGATCCACGCCCAAGGGTTCGAGGACACCCGTTTCCCCGAGGATTCGTTCGAGGCGGTGGTCGGTAACGTCCCCTTCGGGTCGTTCTCGGTGCATGACCGCCGGCACAACCCCAATGGGCACTCGATCCATAACCACTTCATCATCAAGTCCCTGCGCCACACCGCCCCGGGCGGGTACGTCGCGGTGATCTCCTCGGCCTACACGCTGGGGTCCCGGGGGTCGAAGGCCCGTGATGAGATGTCACGCTACGGCGATCTGGTAGGCGCGGTCCGGTTGCCCCAAGGCACGCACTCGGCCACCGCGGGCACCGACGTGTCCACCGACGTGCTGGTCTTCCGTCGACGGGACCCGGATCGGCCCATGGATCTGGAGCGGGTGCGCCGGTGGGTCGAGGCCGGCACTACGACTGTCGGGGTCGATGGCGAGTCGGTCGAGGTGGACTGGCCCGGCTACTTCGAGGACCACCCGGACCATGTCATCGGGTCGGTGGTCGGACGCACCGACCCGTATGGCAACCTCCAGGCCACGGTGGTCCGGGAGGGGCTCAGCGTCGATGACATCACCGCACAGCTGCAGGAGAGGCTGAGCAGCATCATCTCCGAGACGGAGCTGGCGTATGAGCCCAAGGCCCCGGCGGGGACTGCGGCGGACCACTCCCCCGGGCTGCACACCGCCCAAACCGCGGAGGCCCGGGTCGGGCATGTGCGCATGGTCACCGAGTCAGGAAAGAAGCGCCTGGAACGCTACGGGCCGGACTACACCTGGCAGCCAGTTAAACCCCAAGGGGTGAGAATGGCCGAGGCGTCGGCCCTGCTGGAGCTGCGCGACCTGGCCCGGGCGACTGTCGCCGCCCAGGCCGAGGGCAGATCGGAGGACGCGGTCGCGCTGCGTCAGAGGCTCACCACCGCTTACCAGCGGTACTACCAGACTCACTACACCGAGCAGAAGCGGGAAGAACGGCTCTACGGGGTCAACCGGCGGGTGGATAAGTACCGACAGCCCTCCCAATCTCAGCAGGCCGAGCAGGTCCGCGAAGCGATCGCCCAGTGGCGGCAGGACAACAACGTCGATGACACCCTGGAGCCCCCCACCGAGGTGCGGGAACAGGTCGCCGAGGAAGCTGCCGCAGAGATCTACGTCGGAACCGAACAGCGGCACCTCAAATTCCTCCAGGGTGACCCGGACTTGGGGTTGCTCCTCTCGATCGAGCACTACGACCCTGATACCGGGACGGCGGTGCCGGCGGCGATCCAGCAGCGCGACATCGTGGGGCGGTCGGCGCGGACCGCGACGGCGGCCACGGTCCAGGACGCGGTGGCGGTGTCGATGGAAGAGTCCCGGCGGGTGGACCCTGCCCGGGTGTCGCAGCTGCTCGACGTCGATGAGGCCACCGCCCTCGAGCAGCTGCGAGGACACGCGTTCACCGACCCGGCCACCGGGGTGATGACTTCGGCCCCGCAGTATCTGGCGGGCAACGTGCGCCGGAAGCTGGAGGCCGCTCGTGCCGCGGCCGCGGAGGACCGCGAAACCTACGGGGACAACGTGGCGGCGTTGGAGGAGGTCGTGCCGGCGGAGATCGACTTAGCCGATGTGCGGGTGGCCCCCGGGGCCCGGTGGGTGCCCGAGCGGTTGCACGTCCAGTTCGCCCGGGAGTTGTTCGAGGTCCAGGACTTGGAGGTCTACCGGAACCGGTCGGCTTCGGGAGAGTCGATCGCGGGGCAGGACAAGTGGCATGTCCGGTCCCCGGCGGGCGGCTACCCGGACCATGTGCGGTTCGACTACGGGCTGCCCAAGTATCGGCGGACTCCGCACCAGATCTTGGAGCTGGCGATGAACAACTCACCGGTGCGGTTCACGAGGGAGAACGAGGACCGCAAGCGTGTGGTCGATGAGGCCGCCACCCAGGCCGGACGAGAGCGGGTGGAGAAGATCCGTACCCGGTTCGCCCAGTGGGTGGTGTCCGACCCGGGGCGCAAGGCCGAGCTGCAGGACCGGTACAACGAGCTGTTCAACTCCGTGGTCCCTGCTGACTACACCGCGGCGGGTCATTCGTTGACGTTGCCCGGGCTGGCCGCGGATCGGGAGCCGTACTCCTATCAGCGCTCGGCGGTGGCCCGGGCGATCTCTGAGCCTTCGACCCTGCTGGACCACGTGGTCGGGGCGGGGAAGACCGGGACGATGGTGATGACGGCGATGGAGATGCGCCGCACGGGCCAGGCGAATAAGCCGGCCCTGGTCGTACCGAATCACCTGGTAGATCAGATCGCCACCGAGTTCCGCCAGTGGTACCCGACCGCGAATGTGATGGCCATCCCTACGGGGTTGACCAAACCGCAGAAAGCCACGTGGATCGCGCAGGCCGCCGGCGGGGATTGGGACTGTGTGGTGGTCGGGCAGACCACCTTCGAGGCGATCCCCATCGACCCGGCGCGGCGTCAGCAGTGGCTGGAACAAGAGATCCGCGAGGCGGAGGACTACGCCCGCGGTGTCGCAGAAGATAAAGGTGGGGGTTCCGCGCATGTCAAGCAGGCCCAGCAGGCTGCCCAACGGTTGCGCAAGCAGTTCCGTGAGGACGAGGGGCGGACCTTCGATGGGCTGAGCTTCGAGCAGACCGGGATCGACTTCCTGCTGGTCGATGAGGCCCATCACTATAAGAACCTGGCTCGGCAGGCCGAACTGGCCGAGCTGTCGCACTCGGGGTCCAAGAGGGCCCGGGACCTGGACCAGAAGCTGCGCACCCTGCGGGAGTTCAAGCTCAGCGACGCTGAACAGGCAGGGATCGACACCGAGGACTACGTGCCCTCCGTGGCGGTGTTCGCGACCGGCACCCCGGTGGCGAACTCGATGTCTGAGCTGTGGGTGATGCAGCGATACCTGCGGCCAGATCTGCTAGAGGACACCGG
This sequence comes from Nesterenkonia marinintestina, assembly GCF_025420485.1. GTDB lineage: Bacteria > Actinomycetota > Actinomycetes > Actinomycetales > Micrococcaceae > Nesterenkonia > Nesterenkonia marinintestina. Next base: position 497,329 of record NZ_JAOEFD010000001.1, read on the forward strand.
GCTGAGCACCGTGGATGCGTGGGCGACCCAGTTCACCGAGCTGGAGACCAAGATGCAGCTCTCAGTGACCGGGCAAGGATACGAGCCCCGGACCAAGGTAGGCCGATACATCAACACCCCCGAGTTGGCGGAGATGAACCGGGTGTTCACCGACCGGGTCACCCCCGGAGACCTGGAGGTGCCCATTCCCGTCGTCGCCGGGGGCGAACGACGTCTGCTGGTGCGCGAGCCCACCGAGCAGGTCGCCCGGTACACCGATGACATGCTCGATCGGGTCGAAGCGATCCGCAGAGGGATTGACCCGCGGGTGGACAACATGCTCAAACTCTCCTCCGATGCCCGGAAAGTGGCTCTGGACCCACGCATGGTGGGCCTCGACGCCGACGTCGACGGGGGCAAACTCTTCGACGTGGCCGATCAGATCGAGCGGATCTACACCGCCACCGCGCAGTCGCAGTACCGCAGCAGCACCGGGGAGCCCAGCAGCGTCCCCGGTGGGCTGCAGATCGTGTTCTGCGACCAAGGCACCCCCGGCTCCACCGACCTCGATGTCTACCAGGCGTTGAAAGACGAGCTGGCCGGCCGGGGAATTCCGACCGAGAAGGTCGCTTTCATCCATGACGCCGAGACGGACGCGGCCCGCGGCGATCTGTTCCGGGCCTGCCGTGAAGGCCAAGTCTCGGTGCTGATCGGTTCCACCCAGAAGATGGGCACCGGGGCGAACATCCAGACCCGGGCGGTGGCCCTGCATCACCTCGATGTGCCCTGGCGTCCGGCGGACCTGGAACAGCGGGAGGGCAGGATCCTGCGTCAGGGCAACCAGAACAGCGAGGTCGAGCTGTTGGCCTACGGGACCGAGAAGACTTTCGACGTCCGCTCCTGGGACATCGTGGCGCATAAGGCGAAGTTCATCTCCCAGTGGAAGTCGGGGATGGTCACCGACCGGGAGATGGCCGACCCGATCCCCGGTCTGGAGTTCTCCGCCTCGGAGGCGGCCGCCGTCCTCACCGGGGACCCGCGGATCCAGCAGCGCGAAGACCTGCAGCTGAAGATCCGTGAGCTGAAGACCCTGGAAGAGGCGCACCAGCAGAACCGGGCGCAGATGCGCCGCGAGCAGGCGATGCTGGAGCACCAGATCGACTACCAGGCCACGACCCTGCCCCAGCTGCAAGCCCTGGCCGCCCAGGTCAGACCGACCGAGGGTGAGGGATTCTCCATGACCACCGCGCAAGGCACCCGGCTCACCGAGCGGGCCGATGCCGGCGAGCACCTGGTGGGACTGATCAAGGCCGAAGCGTTCCGCCGGGACGCCGGGGACTTCCTCGACGGCACCGACCCTCAGCCGGCGGGGCGACTGGGAGGAGTGGACCTGGTCGTGCGCCGGCAGGCCTCGAAGGTCCAAATCGGTACCGGGGTCACCGGGGTCTACACCCAGGTGGGGGTCTCCGAGGTCCACGCCGGGAAGGTCACGGCCCGGGGGATCATCAGCCGGGCGGAGAATCTGGTGGCCGGGCTCGAAGAACGCGCCCACCGGATGGAGACCGAGCTGGGTGACGCCCGTGACCGGGTGGGCGCCTTCTCAGGGGCAGGTGACACTCAGTTCGAGCGCGGGGCCGAGCTCGCCTCCGCTGAAGCCGAGTTCATCCGCCTGGACGCGGAGATCAACGGGATCGACCTCGAAGAGGGAAACACCGCCGATACCAGCCCAGTCACCGGAGATGCGCTGCGACGGATCCACGATGTGGAGGGCAAGTTGCGCATCCGTGAGGTCGGCGGACTCCGTGAGGGCGACCTGGTGAAGGACGGGCCCGAGTTCTCGAAGGTCGCAGTCGTGGCCGACGACGAAGAACCTACCGGGGTCAGGAGGTATCTCTACGACCCAGACGAGCACGAGTCCCGGCCCAGCGACGAGGAACTCTCCGACGTGGACAACGGATTCCGCCCGGTGTTTGGGTGGGATGACACCGAGCTGGTGTCCCGCGAATACGAGCAGCTCACCGACTGGGAGCGTGCGATGGAAGCGTTCGACCCCTCCGAGGAAGTCATCGAACGGCACCCGTTCCGGGTCAACCGTTGGCCGGCCGGGACGAGGCTGACTCTCCGCGGGGTCGACGACTCGGCCCCGGTCACCGGGTACATCAGCGACACCGCCAGCACCCGGGGAGGCTGGGAGGGGCTGGCCGTCGATGCCGAGGGTGAACCCCTGACCGTGCGGGAGGACTATCTTCCCGGGCCGATCATCGTCCACGATGTGGGCGAGCAGATCGGGGAACGAGAGCGCGCCGCCGCCGCGCGGGCAGCCGAGGTGGAGAAGCTGCGCACGGTCGATGACTTCCTGCCCGGGGAGGTCCTGGAGGACGAGGTCCCCGAGTTCGGCCAGGCCGGCGACGTGGTGGCCCTGACCGGTCCGCGTCAGGCCCGTGTGGCCATCGACCCCGCGACCGGGGAGCAACGCCAGGGCAGACCGTGGATGGCCAAGGCCGCTGAGTACAAGTCCTCTGAGGCGAAGATGCTCAGTGCAGCGCAGCGGCAGAAGCTCTACGGCACCACTGAGGCGATCGCCACGCAGGTGGGCGACCTGCGCCCCGGGGATGTGGTCGAGGCCCACCAGGTCCACACCAAGGGCCCCCGTGGCCAACGCGTCCAGGTCACCCGGGTCATGAGCAACGGTGCGAGCGATTCTGCCCAGTCGAGCATCCGATACCGGGGACTCGACGGCTCCCACGGGGACACGGGCACCAAGCGCAACGGATCGGCCGTGGAGGTTCATGAGCGACTGGAAGGTGCATTGAACCCCCTCGAGCGGGCGGCCCTGGTGTGGGCAGACCACGAGCAGAGACCGCTCCGTGAGCTGAACGACGCCGATTGCGGCACCTACGTGGTGGCCCTCTCCCCCACCAGCGGCCCCGTGTTGGGCAAGCTCACCGAGGTCGAGCAGATCAACGAGACCACGACACGGATCGAGGTCGCCGTCGGAGAGGGTCAACGCGAACACCTCACCTCACAAGAGGCCACTGTGCTCACCGTCAACCCGGAACAGCCTCTCGACGTGGCAGAGCTGTATCGACCCTCCCCTGCGCTCAAGGCCGCCGCCGCTCCGCAGGGTGAGACCGCGGACGCGGTCGATGAGCCTCGACTCACAGACCCGGCTCCGGACGTGGTGGAGCAGTACCAGCAGATGCAACCGACCATGGGAGCCCCCCGCGCCGGCGGACCGGACCTGGGGTGACGAACCCCTGGGAGTGGTGAGTCGACCGAAGCTGTCTCTGTCCAGGTGGTGGTGCAGCTAGTGCAGGTCCGGGCCGGAGTCCTGGGGTGTCGGTGAGGCCGGCTCCGGCTGGGAGAACGGGTCGAGCGGGTCCAGCGGGTCGGGGATCTCCGGAGCAGGTGTCCGCGCTGCGGCGGAGGCTGATGAGGTGCTGGGGCGTTCCGGATCGACCCGGTTCAGGGCGGCGTGTGCGGCGGCGAGGGTGTCGGTGTGCTCGACGTGTCGGCGCAGGTGATCTGTCATCGGGCCCTGATCGAGGGCGACGTCGTCGGGATCGGGGATCGGCCCGGCGGCCGCGGCCGCGGTGTCAGGGCCGGTCTCTGAGGCCGTTTCTGTGTGGTGGTCTGCCCCGGCGGTGTGCAGGGTGGTCTGCAGCCGTTGCCAGAAGGGCCGCAGATAGTCCCTCTCGGAGGGCTCGTCGCCCAGGGCGGTGTCCGCGTCACCCTGTTCGGAGACTGCCCGCCAGGTGACCACGGCGTCGACGACGTCGCGTCGTGAGGCGGGGTCGGGGTAGGCGGTTTCGAGGTCGGTGAACCAGTCCGGTGGGTCTTGGCGCAGGGCGTGGATTCGGGTGGCCAGTTGGGCGTCGATGTCGGTGTGGATGGACTCCAGGAGCTGCGCCTGTCCGTCGGTGGCCGCGGCCCCTGCGGGCAGCATCCCCCCGGGCCCGGTGGTGTGGTGTGCCCGGGATTGGCAGCGGGCGAGGATATCGGCGGCGGAGTCATCGGGGTGGGTCTGCCCCGTGTGGGTGGCGGCCGGATCTGCGCCGGCCAGGGCGTTCCACTGCTCGTCGGTGTATATGTCGCTGGCCGTGGCCTCGGGGTAGGTGTTTTGGACCCATTGGCGGGTGCGATGAGTGCGTGCGGCCCAGTGCAGGTACGCGGCTTCGTGGCAGAGCCGGCCGAGATCGTTGGCCCACCCGTGCTCGGCGTTGCGGGCTTCGTGGGCGGTGCGCTCGGCGGTGGAGCGAGAGACCACAGGGCCCAGGGCTTCGCGGGCGGTGTCCGCGGTCGAGGTCTCGGTGAGCAGGTCCCATTGGTCGGGGCCGTGGTCCTGCTCATCGGCCAGTGCCACGTAGGCGTGGTTTCCCTGCCGACCTCGGGTCATCGACACGTAGAACAGTTCCCGGCTCAGATCGTCGCGCACCACCGCATGCCCGGTGTCGACGGTGACTCCCTGGGAGCGGTGAGCGGTGGTTGCGTAGCCCAGCTCCACGCTGGTGGCCAGGTAGTCGCCGTCGAGATCGACGGTGGCACCGGACTCGGCCAGGCGTGCCCGGGCAGAGCCGTCGGGGTGGATCTGTTCGACGGTCATCAGCGTCCCGTTGCCCACGAAGGCCCCGGCGGAATCGCGCAGAGCCCGGTTGTTCTTCCGCGCCAGGATGGAGTCCCCGACCCCTGCAGTGGTGTCCTGCCGCAGGGGGACGGTGGTCTCGATGTCCACCTCCCCGGAAACGGCTCGTGCGACCTGTGCCCGCTGGTTCAGCTCGGCTACGGTGGTGTTGTCTGAGGCGATGAGGATCGAGGACAGACCGGCCGCGGTGTCGGCCTCCCACGCCGCGTAGGCCGCATCGGCGGGGTCGGTGTCCTTATCCCCGTGGAGGCGTCCCTGCCGCTCATAGGTCTCCAGGGCGTCTTTGTCACCGCGGCGCAGCTGCAGCGACGCCTGACGTTCCCACTGCTGGTGGAATCGGAAGACGCTTGTGAGCTTCGCGTGATCGAGGTTCCGCTCGACGTGGCCGAGAAACCCGCCGGCGTCGACGGCCTCTAGCTGTGCGGGGTCTCCGACCATGAGGACCTTGGCTCCGGCGGTCTCGGCCTGGTGGGCCAGCTCGGCGAGCTGGGCGGTGGAGATCATGGAGGATTCATCGAGGATGAGCAGCTGATCGCGGCGCAGCTGGTAATGAGCCTGGGTGGCGTAGTGCCCAGCGAGCCGGGCCTGCAGGGTCTCGATCCTGCGGTGGTGAGTCTCCGAGTCGTGGGGTGCAGAGATGAGCGCGGCGAGGCGCGCCTCGTCGGCTGCGACCTTCTCAGCCCGGCGGGCCGCTCCCTCCCCGACGGACTCGTAGAGCCATTTCGAGACGTTCTCGGCTTCGGTGCCGATGGTCTCTGCCAATCCGCCGGCGGCCACCGCGGAGGGTGCCAGCCCCAACACGCTGCGATCGCCGTGGGTCGCCTGCCAGGTCGCGGTGATCGCGGCCATGGTGGTGGTCTTCCCCGTCCCTGCGGGGCCGATGATCGCGCTGATCCCTGTGGTCTGGGACAGGGCGTGGTGGGCGGCCGCGTGCTGGTCGGAAGACAGGGCCAGCCCCTTGTCCGATCGCCACCGACTCAACTGCTCATCCAGATCCGTGGGGTCCTCGAGGGTAGGGGCATCGCCGCTGGTGGTCCGGTCGAGCAGGTACGCCTCCTCATCGAGGACCTGGTCGGTGGTGTAGACCCCGGCGTGACGGTGGTGATCGAACACCGACTCACCACGCAGGGTGGTGGTCGCATCCCCCGGGGACGGGGTAGTGAGAGTGAGACGGTGCGGGGTCAGGGCGACAGCTTGGTCCAGAGCTTCCTGGACCACGGTGTCGACCAGGTTCAGCCTCTGGTCGACGTCGGCGCAGCGGACCAGGCGCATGACCCGCTCGGCCGAGGCGATGATGTTCGCCCGAGTGAAGGTCGATCGGCGCTGGGAGGCTTCCTGCAGGACGAAGGACCCCAGCTGCCTGGTGACACCCGCGGTGAGCATCTCGGCGGTGATGGTCGGGGCCTGGTGGCCCACCGCGGTGCGGACGACCTGCTCCGGGGTGTGCCCAGCACCCAGTGCCCGACGACGCCAGGAAGTCATCCTCTCGGACAGGGTGAGGTCCCCGTCTTCGGTCTTGGGGGTCCGGGTCTCCAAGGTGGCCTGTTGGCGCAGCTGGAGCACGGTGGCCTGGGGGATGACCTTATCGGGGTGGCGATCACCCCAGGCGGCGATGAGCTCGTCGGCTCGTTCTTCGATGAGCAGGCTGCGAGTGGAGAACTCGTGGATCAGGGAATCAGGCACCCCGGAGACCTCCACCCGGTGGCGGGAGCCCGCGGCGTGATTGGTGTCCAGCTCCGAGGCCGCGGCCTCGGCCAGCGCGGATTCCAGCCCCGGGTCGTGAGCGGCGTCGCGGGACTCAGCCACTGCGCCGACGTGGTCATGGAGTCTGTCGAAGAGCAGTGAGTTGTACCGTTCGCTGATGGCCACCACATGTCGGTGCAGGGTGTAGGAGTCGATGGTCACCCATTGGTCGTCAGCGACCCGCTGGACACGGTTGGAGATCACCGCGTGAGTGTGCAGCTGGGGGTCCCCGGCCCGGGAGTCCCAGTGGTCGAACAGGCTGGCCACGACCCCGTGGACCGGGACATGCGCGACACCACCGTGACCGGCCCGCGATTGGATGACGTTCTGCTCAGCCCAGGACAGGGTCTCGGCCAGCGCCTGGTGGTGAGCGTCTTGGATCCTGCCCTGCAGTTCGGGTCCGGCCAGGGCCCACAGAGCTGAGACCGACTTGGGCACCGAGAAGGTCAGGTCGAACCCGGCCACACCCTCGCGGGCGGACTTCACCTGCTGTCCAGCAGGTGTCCGGGCACCGGCCGGTGTCTGCTGTCGACCCATGATCGGCCGCCCCAGCTTCTGACCGGTGACAGGATCGACCTGATCCTGGAACAGGGCGCGGGCGTGGTGCTCGGACACCGTCTCCCCCGCGGTGAGGTTCAACCCGACCAGACCCGAGCCGGCCCACCGTCCCGGTGGGGCCTTGGCCCCGGTGTAGTAGCTGGTCATGTCCGGGACCGGGTCGGCCCCATCCCCGACGGCGGCGGAGTTCAAGTAGTAGTCGATGGACATCTTCGAGATGGACACCGTCATCGGCCAGCCTCCTGTCCAGTCACTCCGACCCCGGACACCGTCGCCTCCGACGTCCCGCGGCCGTGGCCATGGCCATCCGGTTCAGTCCCAGGTGGCTGGTCATCCTGTCCAGCCGCGGCGTCCCGGTAGGCCCGCCACGTGTCCAGGATGATCTTGTCCGGTGTGGCCAGCCGCCTGCCCCGGGTGGTGGCCAGACGGGCACACAGCTGATCCCACTGCTCAACGATGGTGGCCACCTGCGCCCGGGCATCGGTGACCTCGCCCAGCGCGGCCGCCGCCCGGTTGTATTGGCCGGCCAAGGACTCATACCGCTCGAACAGGGCCCGGTACTGTCCGACGACCTGGTCATAACGAGAGGTCACCGTGGCCAATCGCTGGTGCAGGGTGGCCACCTGCTCACGCACCGCGGTGTCCACCGCGGCGTCCAACACCGCAGTCCGGTGGCCAGGGGCAATGGTCCCGTCCGGGCCGGTGACCGATTCATCAGCCCGACTCGAGACGACAGTGTCCGATGGTGCAGTGTCCGATGCAGCCGCGGCGTCCACCGGGTTGGGCACTGGGTTGGCCACTGGATTGGCTACGCGGGTGTCCAGGTGTGTCTGGTCGCCCGAGGTGGCCAGTTGGCCACGGAGGGTGGCCAGCTTATTGGACATCTCCGCGATCGCCCGCCGGCTGCGCCGCTCATGGAGGTTCAACCGTGTCCGCAAGGAGTCGGCCGTCTCCTCGGCGTGCAGCTGTTTGGTCTGCGCCGCAGCCAACGCCTCGGAGGCTCGGTTTGCTCGGTGACGCTCAGTGTGGAGCAGCTGCCTCATCTCGCTGAGCGTGGGCTCCGCCGTCGACGCCTCACGCGAGGCCGCGGCGCGGGCCTGACGATAACGCCGTTGTCCGGCCCGGTTCTGACACCGCCGGCCGCAGTAGCGGCGACGGGAACTCGCCCCGGTCGGCAGCGGGTCGCCGCATTCGAGGCACGCACGAGAGTAAGCGCTCATGGTCACTGCTTCGCCGCAGCGAGGCATTACGTATGTCAGCGCAGTGCACCTTGGTGCCAGAGGTGTGATGGTTAATTGCGGGGGAGGCGTGTGAGAGTGAGCGGAGCGATTCGAGGGCGACTTCTGGGAGGACTGAGGGGCTTCCTGGCGGCAGTGGCGGCCTGTTGCCGTGGCGGAGGGAATACGGGGCGTATGGGCAGCCGGGGGTGTGCAGTGCGGCATTTGCTCTCTGCGGCTGGTCTCTGCGGCTGGGGGCGCTGGAGGGGTGTTCGGACGCTGCGTTGTGGGAGCGCTTGGGCGAGGCATGGGCGCGGTGCGGTGTCTGATTGGGCCTGGTGGACAGGTTGGGACCTGGGGGTGGGTGTCCGGCGGACACCAGACGTCGCCCGCCGGACTCGCAGTGGACACGAGCAGGCCAGTCACCCGTCCACCCGATGACCGACGATCGGTGGCCCGGCCCAGTGGGAGTGGACAGGTGGCCAGCGACGCGGGTGTCCGGAGGCCTCCTAATCCTCGATCCACCGATGAGGGGTGTGTCTGAAGCGGCGCGTTAACAAGGAAATGCCCTCCTGACCTGGGAAAATGGTGATGTCTAACGTCACAAGTTCCCAACCAGAAGGGCACACCTCTCAGGTGCTATTCAACCATGCCCCAGCTGGGGTCTCCTATACCTTCGATGAGCCCAACCTCGTGTCGGCTGCTGGGCTGGCGCCGATGATGGCTCTGGCCCAGAATGCTGGGCTGGCTGAGTTGGCTCAAGACAGGGTCACGGTGCACCGCACTGGGGCCGATAAAGGCGCCAACGCTGGTGCGAAGGTCAGCTCGATCGTGGCCGGGATGGTCGCCGGTGCCGACAGCATCGATGACATGGACGTGCTGCGCCACGGCGGGATGAAGAGTCTGTTCGACTCGGTGTATGCGCCCTCCACGTTGGGGTCTCATCTACGGGCCTACACCTTCGGCCATGTCCGCCAGCTCGACGCGGTCGGCACCCGATTCCTGGCCTCGTTGGGCTCGTATGCGCCGCTGCTGCCGGTAGCGCCTTCAGCCACCGGGGCCGCGGCCATGACGTTTGTGGATATCGATGACACCGTCATCGAAGTCCACTCTGCCAAGAAGCAAGGAGCCGGGTTCGGCTATCAGGGTTCCCGGGGACTTAATGCCCTGCTGGCCACCGCTTCCACCGCTGAGGCCTCTCCTGTGGTGGTGGCCCAAAGGTTGCGCGAAGGCTCGGCCTATTCAGCCCGCGGTGCTTCCCGGATGGTCGGTGACGCCCTGGCCGCCACAGCCAAAATCCCGGGCACCTGCGGGCCTGTGGTGGTCCGGGCCGATTCGGCCTACTACAACGCCAAGGTCGCCAAAGCCGCCGCCGATGGCGGGGCCAAACTCTCGGTGACGGTGCGGATGAACAAGAGGGTCAAGACCGTCATCGCAGGCATCCAGGAGGACGCGTGGACCAAGATCCAGTACAAGAACTCCATCTATGACGAGACCACCAAAACCTGGATTTCTGAGGCTGAGGTCGCTGAAGTGCCCTTCACCGCGTTCACCTCAAAGAAGAAGTCCCTGCAGGTCACTGGCCGGCTCATCGTGCGCCGGGTGCTTGAGAAGAACGCCAAGAAACTGGCCGCCGGCCAAAACACGATCTTCGATGTCTACCGGCACCACGGGTTCTTCACCACCATCGATGCTTCAGCGCTGGACACCGCCGCTGCAGACCGGATGCACAGGGCCCATGCAGTGATCGAGCAGGTCAACGCAGAACTCAAAGCAGGCCCGCTGGCGCATATGCCCTCCGGGATATTCCAGGCCAACGCCGCCTGGCTGGCGATCACCACCATGGCCCATAACCTGATGCGTACTACTGCTGCTGTCATCGGCGGCGCCATGGCCCGAGCAAGGGCCCTGACCCTACGCGCCCGGATCATCGGCATCCCCGCACGGATTGCTCACAGGGCCAGGAAACTCATCCTGCATCTGCCCACCGACTGGAAATGGGTTCAGGCCTTCGAGGAACTCTGGGCCAAAGCTCTGGGCCCACCACCAGCGGCCAAGAGTACTTGATCACCCAGCCCTGCAGGGCACCAGACCCAGGACCCAGGAAATCCTCGGAAACCAGAAGTGGAACAGACCGGAGCGTGGCCGGGACACTACCGGCTGCCCACGTCCCCCGCAACCAAAATTCACCCACTCAATAACTCGACAAAGAGCTCATCGGTGGATCGAGGCTAAACACCCACAACGACGCCGACCTCTCCCCCACCAGCTCGTTCAGCAGCGCACCGGCGGCCCCGGACCCGTAGTGCTCGGCCAGCAGGTAGATCAGGTAGAGCTCGAGCTCGGCGTCGGCCTCATCGGCCTTCCCCGTCATCGCGATTCCGGCGATCTCGTCGTCGATCTCTGCGACTCGAGCATTGGATCGCAGCCCCTGGTCAGCCAGCACATTCGACCACATCCGGATCCGGCCGGCCAGGGCATCATCGTTCCAGAACCGGTCCGGCAGCAGCCGGTGATAGGCCTGCTTCCACGCGGTGATGTGCACCTGCGCCAGCTGCGCGGCCTCACCTTCGCGGGGGTGGCGCACCACCAAGGAACTAGTCATACATCCAGCCTAGCCGGGCCCGGTTCAGCACCTCTGCGGAAACTTTTTCAGATTGCCACCCATCCGGGCCGCAGTCTGCTCCGAACATTCAGTGACCGCAAAAACGAGCAACAAAGGAGAAGACGATGAACCGCTCACGAGTGACTACCGGAGCCGCAACCGGATTGACCCTGATGCTTGCGCTCGCCGCATGCGGGGACACCGGGACCGAGACCGAAGAGCCCATGGAGCCCGAGGCCAACCAGGAGGAGGCCGACACCAACGGTGATGCCGAGCAGGAGGATGCCGGCGCTGATGAGGACATGGAGGACTCTGAGAACATGGAGCGCTCCGACGACGCCGATGACATAGACGACATGGATGACATGGACAACGGCGACGACGAGGAGACTGAGGGCGCAGAAGAGGACATGGAGGATTCCGACGCCGAGGGTGAGCTCAGCGCGGTGATGCCGGAGAGCACCGGTGACCCCTTCGCTGACGCTCGTACCGCCGCCCAGCACATGCCGGGCTCAGCAGAGGACCTCTCCGTCGGGTTCACCGATGCCCTGGACATCTCCGGGGAGCCGCAGTCTGAATCTGCAGAGCTGCGCGGTGACCTGACTGCCATGTTCCAGGAGCACGTCTACCTGGCAGGCATCGCAGTGGCCACCGCCTACCACGCCGGCGCGGACTCCGATGAGTTCGACCTGGCCACCGAAACAGTGGATGCCAACTCTGTGGCGATGGCAGATGCCGTCGGTGAGCTCGCCGGCGACGACGCCCGCGAATCGTTCCTGCGCAACTGGCGGGAGCACATCGACTACTTCGTTGACTACGCCGTCGCCGCTGAAGCCGGTGACGAAGAAGGCATGAACCAGGCGGTCGAGGACCTGCGCGAGTACACCGACGGTGTGGGTGACTTCTTCGAGCGCATCACCGACGGCGAGCTCGATTCTGACACGGTGACCGATTCCTTCAACGGACACGTGGACACCCTGGCTGCGGCAGTGGACTCCCTTGCCGCCGGTGACCCCGAGGCGTTCACCAACCTGAAGATGGCCGCTGATCACGTGGTGGAGGGATCTGCGGTGATGTCCGAAGGTCTGGGCAGCACAGCCGGCCTGGAAGGTGATCCCAATGATGAAGCCTCCGAACTGCGCGCCGGGCTGACGGCCAACCTCAACGAGCACGTCTACCTGGCCGGCATCGCCGTCTTTGTGGCCTACACCGATGAGGAGGGCACCGACTCCGATGCCTTCGCTGCAGCAGCCGAAGTTGTCGATGACAACGCGGTGGAGCTCGCTGATTCCGTCGGTGAGCTCGCCGGCGAGGAGAACCGCGAGCCGTTCCTGGAGCTGTGGCGTGACCACATCGGCTACTTCGTTGACTATGCGGAGGCTGTCGCCGAAGAGGACGACGCCGCAGCCGAGACCGCGCTCATGGAGCTCGATGAGTACCGCGGTGAGGCCGGAGAGTTCTTCGAGGAGGTCTCCGATGGTGAGCTGGAAGCAGATGAGATCGCCGATGGCCTGGGAATGCACGTCCAGACCCTGGGCGGTGCCATCGATTCGATGAACGAGGCTCTGGTTCAGAACGACTGATAGGCGAATCAGCAGCCGGGTAAGGGGTCGGTGGAGAACCGCAGAATATGGGGTTCCCACCGGCCCCGCTCACTGCGCGCAGGCCTGTGGTGACGGTAGGATCGCACGGTGAGCGAACCGCGAGGGTCCAGTGTGACCGAGGAGCGCGGTGCCCGCTTGGCCCACTTGGCGCAGCTGATGGAACGAGTCGGGGCCGGCGATTCGGCAGCCTTCGAAGCACTCTACGAAGAAATCTCCCCGCTGGTCTACGGCACGGCCGCCAAGGTGCTGCGGAACCCGGACCTCGCTGCTGAGGTGACTCAGGAGGTGCTGGTGGAGGTGTGGCGCAGCGCGGCGACCTTCAGCCCCATGGGCGGATCGGTTCCAGCCTGGATCGCCACCATGGCCCACCGCAGGGCGGTTGACCGGGTCCGGGCGGTGCAGTCCCAGCGTGAACGGGATGAACGCATCGGTGTCCGCGACTACCAGCCGCCCCAGGAATCGGTGGCCGATGAAGTCGAACGAAACCTGGAGCAGCAGCAGCTGCAGGGGTGCCTGGAAACCCTCACTGATCTGCAACGCTCGGCGGTGTACAGCGCCTACTACGACGGCTTCACCTACCGGGAGGTCGCTGAGCGGGCCGATACTGGACTTCCCACCATCAAGTCCCGAATCCGGGATGGCCTGAAACGACTGCGAGAGTGTCTGGAGGTGCTGGCATGAACGGGAACGAAGATTCACCCCGTGACCTGCTGGGCGCTTGGGCGCTCGACGCCGTCGATGACCTGGAGCGGGCGCACGTTGAACGGGCCATCGCCAGCGATGAGGAGCTCGCCGCCGAGGCCCGGCAGCTGCGAGAAACCATCGGCAGGTTCGCCGAGGCCGATGCCCAGCAGCCACCAGACCATATCCGCGACGCCGTTCTGGCTGAGATCCAGCAGTCGGCCGCCGCTGAAGACACCACTGACACTGCTGCTGTGCGCGAAGACCGCGATGAGCTCGCCAGGATGCGTCGTCGTCGGCGGTGGCAGGGCTTGGCTGCGGCGGCCGCGGTGGTCGTCGCCGTCGCGATTCCCACAGCAGTCGCCGTTGATCAGGCAGATCGTGCCGACCAGGCTGAGCTGCAAGCCGGATTCGCCCAGCAGCAGGTTGAGGAGATCACCGAGGCGCTGTTGGATCCGTCGGCTGAAATGGTCAGTGATGACTTAGCAGATGGTTCCCGCGGCATCGCTGTCTTGGGTGATGATTCTGCGCTGTTTGCTGCCCGGGATATGGAGCAGCTGGATGATCAGGACTACCAGTTGTGGGTGCTAGAGGGTGAGGAGGCGACCTCCGCCGGGGTGCTGGACTGGGATGAGGGTGAGCTGACGGCAAGTGTTGACCAGTTCCCGGACGATGCAGCCCTGGCGGTGACCGCCGAACCGACCGGCGGCTCCGAGCAGCCGACCTCCGATCCGCTGATGGTGCTCGGTTCGCCCTAGTCCCGGACCATGCGGACCTTGGGCAGGTTGTCGATGAGCTTGAGGTGCTCGACTGCGCCGTCGGCCCGGTATCCGTGCCTGCGGTAGAACCCGATGGCACGGTGGTTGGCCTCCATGACCCACAGGTACGACGGCGACCGGGCTGGGTCTAGCGTGTCGAGCATCCGATTGGCCAGGCCGGTTCCGTAGACCGGGGAGAGCACGTAGAGCCGCCAGAGCTCGTTGGCAACTGGGGCATCGGCGTCGCGGGCCGGGCCGAAGGCCCCGAACCCGATGATCTGTTCTCCATGCTCGGCCACGACCACCCGGGGCTTCGGCTCGGCGGCGCTGAGCGTTTCGGCCCACATGTGGGTTCGCCGCTCCACGGTGTTGCGCTTCATGAATTCGGCCGGAAAGTAGTGCCCGTAGGCTTCCTCGGCGGCGACCATGTGGGCCGCGCCGAGGCGTTCGGCGTCGTCGAGCCCTGCATCACGAATCACCAGCTGCTCCAGCACAGCACCAAGATAGGTCATTGAGAATCTAA
>NZ_JAOEFD010000010.1 GCF_025420485.1 Nesterenkonia marinintestina
TCAGGCTCCGGCTCCGGCTCCTCGGTAGGCTCAGGCTCCGGCTCAGCCTCCTGGGTCGGCTCCGGCTTGGGCTCGGGAGTCCGCTCCACCTTCTCCGGCGCCTCCGCCGCAGACTCCTCCGGCTCAGACTCCGCCGGCGCAGCAGTCTCCACATCCTTCTGGACCTTCGGCGCCGCCTCACCGCTCGCGGGGAACGTCAGGTACGAACCGTTGACCCACCCGGTGTACTCGCCCGCCGACACCAGGTACCAGCCGTCCACTCCGACGACATGCACCTGGACCGACTGCCCGGGCCGCAGCACCTGGACAACCTCGTTCTCCACGCCCTGACCCGCACGGTGGTTCAGCCAGACGTCACCGCTCACACTGGCGGAACGGGCGTCGGCGTCGGAGGGCTGCAGGTAGGCCCCGTTCACCCAACGGGTGTCGCCGTCGTCGTCGAACGCGACCCAGGCACCGTCGGATGCGGACAGGGTGAAGTCCTCGCCGGGGGTCAGGACGAGGTCGGCGCCGTCGTCGACGCCGTGGTCGACGCCCGGCCCGCTGCGCGCATTGAGCCACTCGACGGCCTGGTGCGGCGCACGCTGCTCGGCGGAGGCGGCCGTCGTCTCAGAACCGGCGGCCGCTGCGGTGGCGGGCGCCCCGTCTGAGTCCTTCGCGGAGGCCAGGGAGGTGACGCTCACACCCGAGGACGCCACGGTCAGCTCGACTCCGTCGAGGACGTCGGTGGTCTGAGCGGTGCGCTCGACGTCGGGGGCGTCGGTGGTCGGCCGCTCGGTCTGAGGAGCGTCGGCTCCCCAGGCGGCGGGGGTCAGCGGCAGGGTCAGGCCGACGGCGATGGTGCCGGCAACCGCAGGGGGAAGCTTCTTAGACACTGCGTGTTCCTCACTGGACGACGAGATCGTCCCCTCAAGACCGGTGAGGAGCCTCCGACGCCGATCGGCAGTGCGGCGTCGCGTCGTGGGCGACGCGGTCCGAGGACCGACTGCGCGGGCGCCGACCGCTCTCTCCGGTCGGTCAGGTTGTCAGCCCGGCGCGGTGCAGTCTCCGCGTGCGGCGATGGGAAGCGCATGCGGTGGAATCGCCAGGCCGACACAACTGTAATCACGAGGTTGTAACGGTCGGCAAGGAAAATCTCCGAAAGCCTCAACCCCCGGTTGAAGGCTGTCGGCGGGGAATCGGAGGTTCGCGAGGAACTGTCGATGATGGGGAGGGCAGGCCATCGGGATGAGCAGTTGGACTGCTCGTGCGCAGAATCTGCGGTCAGCCGAGTGGCACCTACGTTCAGGCCCTGCGGACGTGCCGAAGGTGAATCTGAGGTGAACTCATGGGTCGACGCGCGACGCTGACCTGGGGATTCGACAGTTCACCTGCTCGCTCCCCAAATTTCAGCGAACTCTCAGGCTCTACCCATTGAACCTTGACGATCGGCTCCTAGAGTGGAAGGTGCCTCTTCAAGGTGCGAGTGATACAAGCAGACCCCGTGTCGACATGCAGACGTCCCCCTCACGTCGTCGTCACGGGGTCTGTTGCTGTCCGGGCCACTCCTACACTGGTGCGATGACCACCACGCAGGCTCAGACTCCGGACGGGCCGACCGCTCCCGTCCGCGTGGACGCCTGGCTGTGGTCCGTCCGGCAGTTCAAGACCCGCGCCACAGCCACCGAGGCGTGCCGTGCCGGACACATCACCATCGACGGCGACCCGGTGAAGGCCTCCGCGAAGATCCGCCCCGGCACCGTGGTGCGCATCCGACGACCGGGACACCAGATCGTGCTCGAGGTGGTGCTCACCTACTCCAAGCGGGTCGGTGCGCCGGTGGCGCGCACCGCCTACCGGGACCACTCCCCGCCGCGGGAGCGCCCCCGCGATCTGGGTCTGCCGGTGCGCCCGCGCGGTTC
Source organism: Nesterenkonia marinintestina (assembly GCF_025420485.1). Lineage (GTDB taxonomy): Bacteria > Actinomycetota > Actinomycetes > Actinomycetales > Micrococcaceae > Nesterenkonia > Nesterenkonia marinintestina. Next base: position 1,902 of record NZ_JAOEFD010000010.1, read on the forward strand.
GGGCCGACCGACGAAGAAGGAGCGGCGACAGCTGGACGAGCTGCGCCGCGACCTCGGACGCGCGCCGTAGGAGGTGCGTCGGGACCCGCTCGGAGGCGCCCCGCGGCGGCGCGGAGAAACTCACAGGGAACCGTAAGCCTCTGCCGAGCATGCCCCAAACCTGGCTTCTTAGAGTGGGTGGTGCCTCATCAAGGTGCGAGTGATACGAGAGCCCCCGGGCTGGCCGATCTGATGCGTTCCCCTCACGCAGGCCAGGTTCCCGGGGGCTCTCTCCTTGCCCAGAACCCCGCGAGCACACCCGTGTCTCAGGCCGATCCCCGCCACTAGGATGAACTCATGAGCGCTGAGTCGATCGAATGCTGGCTGACCGATATGGACGGCGTGCTCGTCCGCGAGCAGGAGCCGCTGCCCGGCGCCGCCGAGCTGCTCGAACAGTGGCGCCGCCAGGACCTCCCCTACCTGGTGCTGACGAACAACTCGATCTACACCGCCCGGGACCTCGCCGCCCGGCTGCGGAACTCCGGACTCGTCGTCCCCGAGGAGCGGATCTGGACATCCGCACTCGCCACGGCGAAGTTCCTCGCCAATCAGGCGGACCCGGAGTCGAACTCCCGCGGCACGTGCTTCGTCGTGGGCGAGGCCGGACTGACCACCGCCCTGCACGAGGCCGGCTTCATCATGTCCGAGGTGGACCCGGACTACGTGGTCGTCGGGGAGACCAGGAACTACAGCTTCGAGGCGATCACCCGCGCGGTGCGCCTGATCCGCGACGGCGCCCGCTTCATCTCCACCAACCCCGACGCCACCGGCCCCTCCCCCGAGGGAGTGCTCCCGGCCACCGGGGCCATCACCTCCCTGATCACCAAGGCCACCGGGCGTGAGCCCTACGTGGTGGGCAAGCCGAACCCCATGATGTTCCGGTCGGCGCTGAACCGGCTGGGCGCCCACTCGATGCACACCGCCATGATCGGCGACCGGATGGACACCGACATCGTCGCCGGCATGGAGGCCGGGATGTACACGGTGCTGGTGATGTCGGGGGTGTCCTCCCGCGCCGACGTGGCCGACTTCCCGTTCCGCCCGAACCGGATCATCGACGGCGTCCACGAGCTGCTCGACGAACCGCTCGACGGCGACGACGAGGGGATCGACTCCCGCGGCGGCTCCTGAGCGCGCCGCGGCTCAGGCCGTGGAGCGTCGGATGAGCGCGTAGTTCACGGCCACGCCGAGCAGACCCACCAGGCCCAGCCATCCGGCCAGACCGGCGACGTGCTGCTCCACGACCCAGCGGAACACGGTCGGCCACCCGTCATAGGTGGTGACCAGCATCGCCGCCACCGCCAGCACGGCGACGATCACGATGATCAGCGTCCACAGCAGGATCAGAGTGACCCGTCGATACAGGCTCGCCCAGAAGAAGCCGAACTGCATCACCGCGAACGTGAGGGCGGCGGCGAAGAGGCCGAAGGCGATCGTGCCGTCGTCGACGAGGAACGGCACCGCGAACGTGTACGCCTCCGCACCGAACCCGTCGGTGAGCTCCTCGAGCTGAGCCGCCAGCCCGGCACCCACGCCGAAGGCGGCCGCCACCACCGCGAACGCCAGCGACACCCCGATCATGAAGACCCGTCGGCTGTAGCTCAGCGCCAGCGCGAAGGGGAACGTGTGCGAGGCGACGTAGGCGGCGAGGAACCCGAGCGTCCAGACGGTGGCCTGGCTCGCCCCGGTCATCGTGGCCGCCTCGCCGTTCTGCGCACCGGCGACCTGCTGGATCCACAGGCCGATCCCCGTGCCGATGGCCCAGGAGGCGAGGAACACGATCAGCGGGACCCAGATCAGCTGGCCCGGAACGGCGAACTGCAGGCGGAACGCCGCCGGGATCCGAGACCGGATCACGGTCGACTCGGGACGGGCCCTGATGTCAGGTGCTGATTCCATCGTGCTCATGACTTCTCCTCCAGTTCCTGTGCGTCTCCCCCGCCCGCCTCACGTGAGGTGAGACGGACCACCAGCTGCTGCAGCGAGACCGGGACGAGGTCGACGTCGAGCTCATCGACCCGGTGACGCTCGGCGTCGTCGAGGGCCCCGAGCACCGTGGTCCGGACCATCCGACCCAGCGCCTCGCGGTGCAGCACCTCCCGGGATCCCACGATCTCCTCCACCGCCTCGGCCCGACCGACGAGCGTGACGGCCCGGCCGCGGAGCGCCTCCGCCGGCTCGTCCACCAGGATCCGGCCACCGTCGATGACGACGACGTTCTCCACCAGGTGCGCGATCTCGTCGATCAGGTGCGAGGAGAGCACGATCGTGCGCGGGTGCTCGGCGTAGTCCTCCAGGAGTCGGTCGTAGAACAGCTGCCGCGCCACCGCATCCAGGCCCATGTACGGCTCGTCGAAGAAGGTCACCTCCGCCCGGGAGGCGATGCCGATGATGACCCCCACGGCCGAGCGCTGCCCCTTGGACATCTTCTTGATCCGCGTCCTCTCGGGGACCCGGAAGTCGGCCATGAGGCGATCCGCCACGGCCTGGTCCCAGCGCGGGAAGGCCCGTGCGGCGGCACGGAAGGCGTGGGCGGCGCGGGCGTCGTCGATGTATCGCTGGTCCTCACGCACGAAGCAGATCCTCGGTAAGACCTTCTCGTTCTCGTGCGGCCGCTGCCCCAGGACCTCGACGTCCCCGGTGCTCGGCCAGTCCTGGGCGGTCATCAGCGACATGAGCGTCGTCTTGCCCGCTCCGTTGCGGCCCAGCAGACCGTGGATGACGTCCCGCTCCAGACTCAGCGACACCCGATCCAGGGCGAGCGTGTCACCGTATCGGCGGGTCAGGTCCCGCACCTCGACGGCGGCTTCCATGGCATCCTTCCTCCCTCCGCGCCCGGCCGGCGACCTCTCGGTCAGCCTGCTCAGCGGCCCGACTGGGCGCGGATCATCTCGACGACTGTCTCGACCGTGAGCCCGACGGCGCGGGCTTCGGTGAGCAGCGGGGTGAGGTAGCGGTCGGCGAACTCTCGTCGTCGGCCCTCCAGGAGGACCTCACGGGCGCCGTCGGCGACGAACATGCCGAGCCCGCGACGCTTGACGAGGATTCCGCGGTCGACGAGGAGGTTGATCCCCTTCGCCGCAGTGGCCGGGTTGATGCGGTGGAAGGCGGCAAGCTCGTTGGTGGACGGGGCGCGCTCACCCTCGGCCACAGTGCCGTCCAGCACCGAGGCTTCGATCTGCTCGGCGATCTGCACGAACAGCGCTCGACCCTCTTCCACCGGCCCTCCTCGATCCGCTTCAGGACCCGATCAGCCTACTGCACTTCCTTACCCCGTTGGTTCATTACTATACTAATGAACCATGGAACATGACGGGTGTCAACGGCAGCCGGTCCCCTCCCACACATCGAGTCCCCGATCCCTGCGGCGTGTCGGGCCGGAGACGGCCTGAACTGCTGCAGGGATCGGGGACTCGATGGGCGGAGGGAGGAGGTCGGGTCAGATCCCCGCGCCCTCGGAGCGCTTGGTGATCTCCGCCTCCAGGGCGGCACCCTCGACGTCGACGTCGGGGATCAGCCGGTCCATCCACTGGGGCAGCCACCACGCGGCCGGACCCAGCAGATGCAGCACCGCCGGGACCAGCAGCAGCCGGACCACGAACGCATCCAGCAGCACCCCCAGTGCCAGGGCGAAGCCGATGGAGGTCACCATGACGTCGTCGGTGAAGATGAACCCGGCGAACACCGAGGCCATGATCAGCGCCGCCGCCGTCACCACCGCACGACCGGCCAGCAGCCCCCTGCGCACCGCCACCCGCGGCTTCGCCCCATGGGCGTAGGCCTCGCGCATCCCGGTCGCGGTGAACAGCTGATAGTCCATGCCCAGGCCGAAGAGGATCCCCATGGCGATGATCGGCAGGAACGTGAGGATCGGCCCCGTCCCGGTCACCCCGAACAGCTCGGAGAGCCACCCCCACTGGTAGACGGCCACCACCGCGCCCATCGCCGCGGCGAAGGAGCCGATGAAGCCCAGGGTCGCGACCAGCGGCAGCAGCAGCGAGCGGAACACCATCACCATCAGCAGCAGGGAGAGACCCACCACCAGGCCCAGGTACAGGGGCAGCGCGTCGGCGATCACGTCCGAGATGTCGATGTTCGCCGCCGCGGCGCCCGCCACCGAGAGGTCCACGTCGGAGACGTCCGTACCGGCGAGGACGTCGCCGTCGCGAAGCTCATGGACCAGGTCCTCGGTGGACTCGGAGGCCGGCCCGTCGGTCGGGATGACCGCGAAGGAGGCCACGGACCCGTCGTCGTTCGTCCCGGTGGGCACGGCGGCCTCGACGTCGTCGACGGTGCCCAGCTCCTGAGCCACCGCGATCTGCTCGTCGGTCGCCTCGTCGTCGTCCATCGGGCCCGGCATGTCCGCCAGGACCAGCAGCGGCGAGTTCATGCCCGCGCCGAAGGACTCGTCGATCTCCTGATACGCCTGGTACGGCGCGGAGTCCTCAGCCTCGGCCGAGGCGTCGGGCAGGCCCAGCCGCAGGGAGAACGCCGGGATCGCCAGAGCCACCAGGGCGGCGACGGCGGCCAGGGCGATCAGCACCTGACGCGGGGTCCGCATCCCCTCGGTGACGGCGTCGACGGAGACGTGGCCGACCCGCGCCCGCTCCTTCTTGGAGAGGATCCGCATCCCCACCAGCGACATCGTCGCCGGGGTCATGGTCACCGCCATCAGCGCGGCGATGAACACGCAGAACGCGGCCACCGACCCCATCAGCGCGAGGAACCCGACCCCGGTCACGTTGAGCGCAAGCAGCGCGATGATCACCGTCACCCCGGCGAAGACGACCGCATTACCGGCGGTGCCGTTGGCCAGGGCGATGGAGTCGACGACGTCCATCCCCTCCTTCAGCTGCCGTCGGTGCCGGTGGAGGATGAACAAGGCATAGTCGATCCCGACCGCGAGGCCGAGCATCAGCCCCAGGATCGGGGTCACCGACATCATCTCGACGAGCCCGGAGAGTGACAGCGCGCCGGCGACGCCGACACCGACCCCGATCAGCGCGTTGAGCAGCGGCAGACCAGCGCCGATGAGGGTGCCGAGCATGACGATCAGCACGATCGCCGCCACCAGCAGACCGATGGCCTCGGCCTTGGAGAACAGCTCCGGGGTCTCGAAGGCCAGGTCCTGGGAGGGGAGGATCTCGACGCCGTCGACGTCGTTCTCCACCAGCGTCTCGGAGATGGCGGAGAGGTCGTCCATGTCGACGCCCTGGACCGACTCGGGGAAGTTGACCGTCAGCACGGCGACGTCGCCGTCCTCGGAGACGGTGCCCATGCCGTCGGAGAGCTCGAGCATCTGCTCGCCGCGCTCCAGCTCGGCCTCACCGGACTCCAGCTCCTCGCGGTTCTCGTCGAGGTCGGACTGGGCCTGGTCGAGCTCCTCCCGGCCGGCGTCGATCTCATCCTGCTGCTGCTCGAACTCGTCCTGCGCGGCCTCGTACATCCCGGCGTCCTGGGCCTCGGAGATCGCGGCGTCGAGCTGCTCCTGGCCGGAGTCCAGCTCGTCCTGCCCGGAGTCGATCTCGTCCTGCCCGTCCTCGAGCTGGGCGCGCCCGTCTTCGAGCTCCTCCTGGCCGTCCTCGACCTCCGCACGGCCGGAGTCGGCCTCGTCGGCGGCTTCGAAGGGATCGGTCACCGAGCTGACGGAGTCGTTCTGCTCGACCTCGTCGAAGACGTCGGTCAGCTGCTCCTTCTGCTCATCGGTGAAGGGCTCGCCGTCGTCGGTGCGGATCACCGCCTGGGCGCTGCCGCCGGCGCCGTCCTCGATCTCCTCGGCCATCCGGTCGGCGACCTCGGTGGTCTCCAGGTCCGGCATGGAGATCTGGTTGGTCAGCTGGCCGCCGAAGCTCAGGAACGAGGTGATCGCGATCGCGAGGATCGCGAACCAGGCGCCGACGACGGTCTTGGCTCGGCGTGCGCTGAGCAGGCCGAGGCGATAGAGGAGTTTCGCCATGGAGGGTCTCCGATCGGAGAGGACGTCTGAGGGGGCGATGGGACGAGGGGCCGCAGCGCCTGCACCAGGTTATACGGAACGGTGCGTCTCGCAAATCCCTGACGGGTCTCCGCGGGGGAGATGTGGGCGATCTCACCGGGGCGGGGCGGTGCTGCGGCTCAGGCGCGGATGCCGGCGACGACGACGTCGACCAGCGCCTCGAGCCACCGCGGCTCCGGAACCTCGGCGCCGATGAGCTTCATCACCACCGGATCGAGGAGCGCGAACGTCGCGGCGTCGACGTCGGCGTCGGCACGCAGCCGACCCGCCTCACGCTCCGCCCGCAGCCGTTCGGCCAGCTGCGACCCCTGCTGGATGCTGCCGCCGGGCAGGTACTCCTCCACGCCGCCACCGGAGGCGATGAGTGCGACGACGAGGCTGCGGACCAGGGCGATGTTGCCCTCGGTGAAGACCCGCTCCCGGGCCTCGCGCATCCAGGCCTGCAGATCGGCGGTCAGATCTCCGGTGTGCGGGACCTCGCCGATGTCCAGGGACAGGCGCCCGGCCTGGATCGCTTCGAGCACGACGGCGGCCTTATGGGGCCACCACCGGTAGATCGTCTGCTTCCCCACGCCGGCCTGGGCGGCGATGCCCTCGATGGTCAGCTGCTCGAAGCCGAGGTGCTCGACGTCGAGCAGGTGCGCGACGGCGTCGAGCACCGCCTGATGGGAGGCGGTGCTGCGCGGGCGGCCGCGGGAGGAGGTGGGGCGGGTGCAGGTCACGCCGCCATCGTACGGCGTCCTGCCGGCGACCTCGGCGGAGCGACGACGGCGTCGTCGTCGTAGGCTGGAGGCATGGCCGAAGAGATCACCGTCCAGCCCCGTCGCGCCTCCTGGCTGACCCTTCTGGCGGGGGTGCTGATCGCGGCCACCGGCATCTACTTCCTGTGGTTCGACATCGGCTGGGCCTGGGTCTCGGTGGTGCAGCTCGGCGTCGGCGGCTGGATGGTCGCCGACGGCGCCGGCCACCTCCGCCGCCACTCGAAGCACCAACGCTGAGCGCCCCGCACGCCCCGAGGCCCGGCTCCCCGCGACCCTTCATCGAGGGAGCGAACCTCGCGACGACACGCCGACATCCGGCACGAGATTCTCTCCCTCGATGAGCCGCCTGCCGCCACCCCTCGTCGAGGGAGCGAACCTTGCGGCGACACTCCGACATCCGGCACGAGATTCTCTCCCTCGATGGGGACGGAGAGGTGCAGGGCGGGTCGGTGCAGGCCGGGTCGGTGCAGGGCGGGGAGGTGCAGGATGGAACGGGTCGGACCGGTGGGACTACTGCAGTCCGGCGGTGAGGCGGCAGACGTTGTCCAGGTAGCGGACTCCCAGGGGCCGACGCCGCCACTCCTCCAGGCTCAGCTCCTTCGCGTCCTCCCGGTAGCGGTCGAACACCCTCTCGGTCGCCGCGACCATGGCCTCGTCGACGATCATCAGCGTGACCTCCAGGTTCAGGCTGAACGACCGCATGTCCATGTTCGATGAACCGATGACCATGGCGTCGTCGTCGATGAGCATGAACTTCGCGTGCATCACGTCCGGGTACGGGTACCGCAGGATCCGCACCCCGGCGTCGAGCAGCCCCTCGTAGTAGGACTGCTGGGCGTGGTGGACCACCCCCTGGTCGGCGCGCTCGGAGACCAGCAGCGTGACATCCACCCCACGGTGGGCCGCCCCGGTGACCGCGTAGAGCAGCGAGTCGTCCGGCACCAGATACGGGGTGCAGATCACCACCCTCTCCACCGCGTTGTAGAGCAGATCGTTGAACAGACGCAGATTGTTCTCGTCCGGAAACCCCGGGCCCGACGGGACCACCTGCACCAGGGAGCCGCCCCGGGCCTCCTCGTCCTTCTGCATGTCGACGGAGAGCAACCCGGAGATGTCCTGCCCGGTCTCCGAGTACCAGTCCGAGGCGAAGACGATGTCCAGCCCGGTGACCACCGGGCCGGAGGCGACCACGTTGAGCTCCACCCATCGCCGCCCCAGCCTCCGAGCCGAGGGGCGGTGGTAGTGCGGCTCGATCAGGTTCGCGCTGCCGGTCAGGGCACGATCGCCGTCGACGACGACGATCTTGCGGTGGTTCCGCAGGTCCAGTCGGGAGAACCGCCGCTTCAGCGGCCTCACCGGCAGGACCGCATGGCACTCGACGTCGGAGTCCCGCAGCCGCCGCTTCAGGCGTCGGTACCCCTTCACCCGCATGGTGCCCATGTGGTCGTAGAGCAGACGGACCGTGACCCCGCGCGCGGCGGCCCGCTCCATGGCATCGAAGACCGGACCCGCGTACTGCGGATCGTCGCCCATGATGTAGAAGAGCACGTGGACGTAGTCCTCGGCCGAGTCGATGGCCTCGACCATCCAGTCGAAGGCCTGCCCGTACTCCGGCAGCAGCCGCAGATGGTTGCCCCCGTGGATGGGGAACGCCCCGAGACGCCGGTTGAGCACGACCGTCCCGCGCAGCTGCGGCCCGCAGGCGACCAGCTGATCGCTCAGATCCATGTGGCTGGTGGCCTGCAGCAGGGCCTGATTGATCACCCGCTGGCGCTCCTGCCGGCGTCGGGAGAGCTTGTTCGTGCCGATCAGCAGGAACAGGGGCAGCGCGATCGCCGGGATGAAGAAGATCGCCAGCAGCCAGGCCATCGCGGTGGCGGGACGTCGGTTGCCGGGGATGATGCCCAGGACCGCGACGCGCACCCCGATCTCCAGGACCAGCACGATCCAGATGACCCACTCGGGCAGGCCGTCGATGCTGAATCCGCTCAGCGGCCAGAGCACGCGCTCACCTCCCGATCTCGTGCCACGATTCTACGTCGGCCCCCTGACACGCGATCTGCGGCGGACACCGATGTGGCCGACACCACTGCGGTGCGGACTATGCTGGGGCCATGGCAGAGCACTTCCGTGAGGACAACGTGGCCGCAGTCGGCGTCCGGCTCGACGCCGAGCACCCCGACGGCATGATCTTCGACCCGCATCAGCCCCAACTGCGCGTGACGGACCTGGGCGTGGTCCGCGGCGACGGGATCTTCGAGACGATGCACGTGCTGGACGGTCACGTCCGCAAGTACGACGCCCACCTGGAGCGGCTGCGGCGCTCGGCCCGCATGCTCGAACTGGGGATCCCGCCGGAGTCGGCGTGGCGGGCCGCCGTCGAGCTCGGCCTCGAGGAGTACCGCGCCCGCGGCGGCGTGCCGGAGGAGCTGATGGTGCGGCTGACCGCCACCCGCGGCGTGGACGGCGAGCCGGCGTCGGACGACCCGGAGTACGCCGGCACCTACTGGGCGCTGCTCACCCCGGCACCGGACTGGGCGAAGGCCGATCAGGCCAAGCAGTTCAGCGTCACCCTGCTGGACCGCGGGTTCGACGCCGACGTCGCCGAGCGCGCCCCCTGGCTGCTGCTGGGCGCGAAGACACTGAGCTACGCGATCAACATGGCCTCCAAGAGGTGGGCCGAGGCCCACGGGCACGACGACGTCATCTTCCACACCACCGACGGGCAGCTGCTGGAGGGGCCGAACTCCACGGTGCTGCTGGTCAACCGCCGCGGCGAGGGCGAGACCCCGCAGGTGGTGACGCCGGTGCTGGAGGCCGGCGTGCTGCCGGGCACCACGCAGGGCGCGGTGTTCGCCGGGGCCGCGCGCGCCGGCTGGGACCTGGGCTACGGCCCGCTGACCCCGCAGCAGCTGTTCGACGCCGACCACGTGTTCCTCGCCGCCTCGGTGCGCGGAGTCGTGCCGGTGTGGCGGGTCGACGAGACCGAGATGGCCGTCGACGACGAGATCACCGAAGCCCTGCGCGGGTTCCTCGCGGAGGACCTGCCGGTCAGCCACCCCGGGGAGTGAGCCCCCCGGGGCTCCTCACCGTCCGGTCATCCAGCGTGTTCTGCCGAATCCCCGACAGATCTGGATCGGATCCTGCAGAACAGGCTGGACACCTGGAGGCGCATCCGGACTATGGGGCCAGCAGTGCTCCGGACCAGCGCGCCCGCAGCACGGACTCCGAAGGCTATTGCACTTAGTCTAGGAGCTTCGTACCATAGCTTCATGATCAGCGACGACCTGTTCACCCCCACGCTGTGGCTCCCCCGGCCCGACGGCGACATCGCCTACTCCCGCACCGGCTCCGGAGATCCCGTGCTCCTGTCCCCCGGCATGGGAGATCTGCGCCGGACCTTCCGCCACCTGATCCCCGGGCTCGTCGACGCCGGATACGAGACCATCACCGCAGACCTCCGCGGGCACGGAGACAGCGATGCGAGCTTCGCCGAATACAGGGACGAGGCCACCGCCGAGGACCTCATCGCGCTGCTCGAGGAGATCGGCGCCCCCGCCGTCGTCGTCGGCTCCTCCATGTCCGCGGCGGCGGCGGTGATCGTCGCCGCCCGCCGACCGGAGCTGGTCCGCGGACTGGTGCTGCTCGGCCCGTTCCTCCGCGACCCCAGCACCTCCCCGCTGATGAGCACCGCGATGCGGATCCTGATGCATCCACGCTGGATCGGCGCGGTCTGGCACCGATACCTGCCGACGCTCTACGCGGGACGCCGGCCCGAAGACTTCGAGGAGCATCGGACGGCAGTCCGGGAGTCCCTGCGCCGGCCGGACCACGCCGTCGCCTTCTCCCGGACCACCCGCACCAGCCACCGGGAGGCCGAAGCCCTAGTCCCCCGGGTGACCGCGCCCTCCACCGTGATCATGGGCGCACTGGACCCGGACTTCCCCGACCCGGAGGCCGAGGCCCAGTGGGCCGCAGACGCCCTGGGCGGGAGCTGCGTCATGGTCCCCGACGCCGGTCACTATCCGCACGCCCAGCAGCCGGAGGACACCCTCGTCGCCGTCGTCGGCTTCCTCGGAGGCCTCGCCGATGCCTAGGGCCGGCCTCACCCGCGACACCGTGATCTCCGCAGCCCGGCGGCTGATCGACGAGACCCCCGACCCGCTGACGCTCGCCGCGCTCAGCGCCGCACTCGGGGTGCGGACCCCCTCGCTGTACAAGCACGTGGCCGGGCTGGACGACCTGCACGCCGAGGTGGGCGTCGCGGTCAAGCACGAGCTGCTCGACGTCCTCGCCGACGCCGTCGCCGGGCGCTCCGGGGACGAGGCCGTCCGTCGGCTGGCCTCGGCATACCGGTCATGGGCGCTGCGGAACCCGCGGGCCTACCCGTACACGCTCAAGGCGGCGGACCACGCGTCGGCGTCCGACCTCGAGGTCTCCGCCCGCCTGCTGCACACGCTCACCACCGCGCTGCGCGGCCACACGCTCGGCGACGACGACGAGGTCCACGCCGTCCGCGGTCTGCGTGCACTCCTGCACGGGTTCGTCTCCCTGGAGCTCGAGGGCGGCTTCGCCCTGCCCCAGGCGGTCGACGAGAGCTTCGACCGCGCCGTCGAGTCCTTCCTCCGGTCGCTGCCGAGCTGACGGCACGAGTCACGGACCCCCTCGCCGAACCCCCGCGCCGAACCCCTAAGAGGCCCGCCGGGGATCCGCCAGGCCGAGGTGGTCCCGCAGCGTCGCCCCCTCGTACTCGGTGCGCAGCCGGCCGCGCCGCCGCAGCTCCGGGACCACATGCTCCACGAAGTCCTCGATGCCGGCGGGCAGCGACGGCGGCATGAGGTTGAAGCCGTCGGCTCCGCCCTCATCCAGCCATCGCTCGATCTCATCGGCGATCGATTCCGGGGTGCCCACCATGGTGCAGTGACCTCCCCCGGCGGCGAGCCGACCCAGCAGCTGCCGCACCGTGGGGCGCTCGGTCTCGATGATCCGCAGGATCGTGGAGTAGCGCCCCTGCGGGCCGGTGAACTCCCCCAGGGGAGGAAGCTCGGGCACCGGGGCGTCGAGCTCCCACCCCGAGGTGTCCTGCCCGACGAACACGCTGAGCTGGCGCAGCGAGGCCTCCGCCGGCAGCAGCTCGTCCAGCGCCGCCTGCTTGGACCGCGCCTCCTCCATCGTGGAGCCGACGTAGGTCACCAGCCCGGGCATGATCGCCACCGCATCCGGGTCCCGCCCCGCCTCCGCGACACGGGACCGCACGTCCGAGCGGTACTCCTGCGCCGCGGCGAGGTCGTAGGCCACCGCATAGATGCCCTCCGCGTACCGGGCGGCCAGATCGCGGCCCTGCTCCGAGGCGCCGGCCTGGAACAGCGCCGGCTCACCCTGCGGCGGGCTCGGCACGTTCAGCGGACCGGCCACCCGGAAGTGCTCGCCCTCGTGGTCGATCCCGCGGACCGTCTCGGGGTCCGCGTAGGAGCCGTCGCGGTCGGCCAGGATCGACGACGCCGGCCAGCTGCCCCACAGCGCCCGCACCGCATCGATGAACTCGGCCGCCCGCGCGTACCGCTCGGCGTGGGCCGGCAGCGCCTCCATCCCGTGGTTCTGCGCCTCGGCGTCGAACATCGAGGTCACCACGTTGAACCCGACCCGGCCGCCGGAGATGTGGTCCAGCGACCCGAGCATCCGGGCGGCGTGGTACGGAGTCCAGAAGCTGGCCGAGACGGTGGTGACCAGCCCGATCCGCTCCGTGGCCCGGGCCGCCGCACTCAATGTGGTGATCGGTTCCAGGAACCACAGCGGACCGTCCTGCATGGCCGAGGCGGTGACCGACTGCCCGTCGGCGAGGAACATCGCGTCCAGCGTGCCCCGCTCGGCGATCTGCGCCAGCTCCTCCCAGTAGGCGACGTCGCCGAGGTCCTCGACCCGGGAGTCCGCCGCACGCCAGGCCGCCTTATGGTGGCCGACGCCGAAGGCGAAGAGGTTCAGCCGGACCGGCTTCATCCCTTCACCAGGCCGCCGTCGACGATGAGGTTCTGACCGGTCACCCCGCGCGACCACGGGTGGGCGAAGAACAGCACCGCGTCGGCCAGCTGCTCGGGCGTGGTGACCGTGCGCAGCGGGGTGGCCCCGGCGATGCCGTCGAAGACCTCCTCCGGGGTCGCGGCGGAGGCGTCGGTGGTGCGCAGCAGACCGCCGGAGACCATGTTCACCGTGATGCCCTCGGGGCCGAGGTCGTCGGCGAAGGTGCGGGTCAGCGAGAGCAGGGCCGCCTTGGTGGCGGTGTAGTCGTGGTACGGGACGACGGGGTGCTGGAACAGATTCGTCCCGATGTTGATGACCCGGCCGAATCCGGCCTCCCGCATCCCGGGCAGCGCGGCCTGGATGACCTGCACCGGCGCCTCGACCGACCCGGCGAACTGGGCGGTGAGGTCCGCGGAGCTCAGCTCGTCGGCCTTCGGACGCGCGTCGCCGTTGAACACGAAGTCGACCAGCGCGTTGTTGACCACGGTGGTGGGGGCGGCGCCGAAGTGTTCGCGGGCGGCGTCGACCAGCCCACGGACCTGCTCGGCATCACGCACGTCGGCGGCGACGGCGAACGCCCGCTCCGGGAACTCCTCGACCAGCGCCTGCGCGGCCTCCTCCGAGGAGCGGTAGTTGATCACCACCCGCGCTCCGGCGTCCAGGAACGCCCGGGAGATCGCGGCTCCCAGGCCCCGTGCGCCTCCGGTGACCAGGACGATCTGGTCGGCGAGCGCGGTCTGCTCAGCTGATGCGGTGGGAGTGGTCATGGCCTGCCTCTCATCTCGAGGCGAAGGCGAACGACGGTGCGACTGTGCGCAGAGACCGGACATTCCCTTCGCCAGTGCTAACTGGATCAGGTTCGACGGGTGTCATCTCAGCCGCGGCCGGTCATCGGCCCGCAGCACCCCGTGTCACTGCCACCATCACACCACAGGAGGAGAGATGCGTCACGTCCGACGGACGCCCGCGGCGAGGAGCGCGGCGTCGAGGATCGGTGCGATGCGCGGCTGCATCCGCGATTCCCCGGCGCCCACGGAGTTCAGTCCTCCGGATCGGGAGCCGTCGGCGACGGTGGGCCGTCCCACCCACACCGTGTGGGCGAGCTCCAGCTGGGAGGCGTGCGGGTCGCGCGCCGCCGCCTCCTGCGCGTCCACGATCTCCCGGGCCTGCGCCTCGGTGAACTCCGGGCTCTTCGCGGCACCGAGGCCGCCGAGCATCCACTTCCCCCAGGGGCCGTGGAGCTCGTTGAGCCTGAGCACCTTCGAGACCTTGGTGCTCAGCTGGTGGGCCGGCATGTCCGCCAGCACACGGTCGGCGGTCACGAGCACCACGCGCCCCGGAGCGACGGTCACCACCACCGGAGTGCTGTGCTGGGTCATGACCTTCTCGAAGAGGTACATACCGATCTTCATCGGCGCGGGGGCGTTCACAGCTGTCGCGCGTTCTCCAGGACCGGGACGTTGCGCCGGGCGGTCTCCACCGCATCGAGGTCGAGGTCGACGACGAGCAGCTCGGGCTCCTCTCCGGCCTCGGCGAGCACCCTGCCCATGGGAGAGACGATCGCCGAGTGGCCGACCCCGGTGGGGGCTCCGTCCACGGCGGGCGCGTAGGCGGCGGCCGGGTTCCCCTGCCCGCAGGCGACGATGTACTGCGTCGAGTCCAGCGCGCGGGCGCGGGTCAGCAGCCGCCACTGGTCGACCTTCCCGGGACCCGCGCCCCAGGAGGCGGGCAGCACGGTCACATGGGTCCCGGCGCGGGCGTGGGCGGTGAACAGCGCGGGGAAGCGCACGTCGTAGCAGGTGGCCAGGCCGATGCGGACACCGTCGACGTCGACCCGCACCAGTCCCTCGCCCGGGGCGACGGTGTCGGACTCCAGGAACCCGAAGGCGTCGTAGAGGTGGATCTTGTCGTAGGAGGCGTCGATCCGGTTCCCCGCCGAGTCGGTGCCCACGGCCAGCAGCGTGTTGGTGACCCGCTCCCGGCCGTCGTCGTTCGGGGAGGCGGGGGTGAACATGCCCAGCACCACGACGACGCCGGCGTCGTAGGCGATCTGCCGCACCTGGTCGGCCCAGGGCCCGTCGACGGGTTCGGCGATCGAGGTCAGGTTGTGTCCGAACTGCCGCTGGGTGGCCTCGGGGAACACCACGACCTGCGCGCCGGCGTCGGCGGCGTGCCGAGTCCACTCGCGCACGAGCTCGAGGTTGGTCCGGGTGTCCTCACCGGTGACGATCTGTGCTGCCGCGATTCGCATGCCCCTCAGCCTACGCCGCACCGCCGCCGGTCAGTACCTCTGCGCCTCTGCCCCTCCCCTCACTGCGTGCGTCTACCCCGAATGCACATGTCCCCCGTGGATTCGCGGAGGACATGTGCATCTGGGGTAGACGCACGGGGCGGGTGGTGGGGTTCGAGGACGGGGTCACCAGGCGGAGGTGTAGGTGCCGGCGAGGACCGCGGCGGCCAGAGCGGCGGCCGCGACGACGACGCCGCCGAGCACCACGAGCACATCGGCGCCCGTCCACACCGACGGGCGGGCCCAGCTGCGCGGCCCCGCACCGAATCCGCGGGACTCCATGGTCACCGCCAGCCGGGTCGCGGTGCGGATCGCCGAGACCAGCAGCCCGAAGGACTGGGACCCGAACGCCCGCAGCCGCGCGGCGATCCCACGGTCGGCGGTGATCCCCCGGGCGCGCCGGGCGTGGCCGATGGTCGTCCAGCGCTGGGCGAGCAGGCCCAGCAGCCGCATCCCCGCGAGCGCACCGAGTACGAACCGGGCGGGCAGCCGCAGATCCTGGGCCAACGAATCGGCCAGATCGGTGGGGTCGGTCGTGGAGAACACCAGCACTGCCGGCAGCACGATCGCGAACGCACGCACCCCCAGCGCGACGCCCAGCTCCAGGGACCCCTCGCTGACCTGTGCGTACCCCAGGTCCAGCAGCACCGCCCCGGAGTCCTCGCCGGCCAGCGCGGTCGACCACACCATGAGCACCCCGCCCACGGCGAAGGGCCACACCCGCAGCAGGAACTGCCCGACCCGGATCCCGGCCACCGGCAGCAGCGCGAACGAGGCCGCGACGACGACGGCCGAACTCACCCAGTCCATCGTCGAGACCAGGGCCGCGGTGACCAGCAGCACCGCGGCCAGCTTCCCCACCGGGTTCCGCCGGCCCAGCCAGGCCGCCGACCGCACCCCGGAGAGCATGGGGGCGGAGCGGGGAGCGTCGTCGTTCCCGGGACGCGCCCCGTCGCGCGGGCCCACGTCGAACTCCTCGCCGTCGAGCGCACGGAGGAAGGCGTCCTCATGGGTCACCGCCACCACCGTGCCGCCCCGATCCAGGTGTTCGCGCAGCAGGATCGCCAGCTCGGCGAAGGTGTGTGCGTCCTGCCCGAAGGTGGGCTCGTCGAGCATCAGGATCTCCGGCGCGCAGATCAGCGCGGTCCCGACGGAGAGCCGCCGCTTCTCCCCGCCGGAGAGGGTGAACGGGTTCTGCTCGGCGAGATGGTCCAGACGCAGCCGACGCAGCATCTCCTCGACCCGCTGATCGGCGTCCGGCCCGTCGGTGCCTGATGCGTCGGCGTCGTGCGCATCGGCCTCTGACGCCTCGGCCCGGCGGAGTCCCAGCGCCAGCTCCTCCCGCACGGTGCCGCGGACGAACTGGTGCTCGGGCTCCTGGAACACGGTGCCGATCCGGGTGATCAGCTCCGTCGACCCCCACCGGTGCGGAGAGTCGGCCAGCTCCGCCCCGTGCTCCCGCTTCATCGCCTCCGAGGCGCGCAGGGTGCCGCCGTGCACGGGGATCAGGCCGACCAGGCTGAGCAGCAGGGTCGACTTCCCGGCCCCGTTGCGCCCGACGATCCCGAGGGCCTGCCCGCGGTGCAGTGCGACGTCGACGTCCTCGAGCACCGGGGTCGGCGGCGGGGTGCGGCGCCAGCTGCGCCGCGGCGGGGTCCGTGAGACCGCAAGCCCCTCACCGGTGAGCAGCGGACCGCCGGTCACCGTCCGCCGCCAGGTCGGCAGTGCGGCGGCCGGGTCGTGCCCGGGGACCCAGAGCCCCAGCTCGACGAGCTCGGCCCGCAGGTCGGCGTCCTCCCGCAGCGCGGAGGCGGGGACGCGGCGACGCACACCTCCCCCGGAGTCGAGGACGACCAGCGTGTCCACGTGGTCGATCCACGGCTCGAGCCGGTGCTCCACGACCACCAGTGTGGCGCCGGTGGAGGCGGCGACGTCGACGACGGCGTCACGGATCTGCGCCACCCCGTCCGGGTCGAGGTGGGCGGTGACCTCGTCGAGCAGCAGCATCCCGGGGCGCATCGCCAGGATCCCGGCGAGCGCGAGGCGCTGCTTCTGTCCCCCGGAGAGCTGCGCGGTCGGGTGGTCGAGCCCGGTGTCCAGCCCGACCAGCGCCATGGCCTCCCGCACCCGTGCCCAGATCTCCTCCCGCGGCACGGCGAGGTTCTCGGCGGCGAAGGCGACGTCGTCGCCGATCCGGGACAGCACCACCTGGGCCTCCGGGTCCTGCTGGACCAGCCCCACCCGCCCACGGGCGTCCTCGGGACTCATACCGTCGACGAGCAGCGACCCGGAGGACACCGCCTCGTCGGCGTGGAGCACCCCGGCGGCGGCATGCAGGAACGTGGACTTCCCGGCTCCGGAGGCCCCGGCGATCAGCACCCGCTCCCCGGCGGCGATGCGCAGATCGAGCCCGGCCACTGCGGGGGCGTCCCGTTCCGCGTGCCGGTAGGTCCACCCGGTCGCGCGGAGTTCGGCGCC
The DNA here is from genome assembly GCF_025420485.1 of Nesterenkonia marinintestina. Classification (GTDB taxonomy): domain Bacteria; phylum Actinomycetota; class Actinomycetes; order Actinomycetales; family Micrococcaceae; genus Nesterenkonia; species Nesterenkonia marinintestina. The sequence continues at coordinate 19,483 of NZ_JAOEFD010000010.1, forward strand.
CCGGGTCGTCGTGCCCACGGTGTCGTCCAGGCCCGCGCTCATCGTCGCCGCGCTCCGAGCAGGGTGGCCGGCTCGCGGTGGGCGTGCCGGGAGGCCAGGGGGCCCAGCACCGAGGTCCTGGCCAGCCCGCGGACCGCCCACCAGGTCAGCAGGCCGGCGATGATCGCTCCGGAGAGGGTGAAGCAGCCGATGTGCACGAAGGTCTCGAACGGCGCGAAGGCGTACATGGGGATGACCCAGTGGTAGACCGCCCCGCCGAAGAACCCGGACAGCGCACCGGCGAGCATGGCGACGTCGACGGTGTGGCGCCGGTAGAGGAACAGCAGGAAGATCAGCTCGGCGCCGAGGCCCTGGACGAACCCGGAGGACAGCACGGTGAGCCCGAACTGGGAGCCCAGCAGGGCGGAGACGACGGCGGCGACCATCTCGCAGTACAGGGCCGCGCCGGGGCGGCGGATGATCAGTGCGCCGAGCACGGCGGGGAAGAGCCACATGCCGTGCACCAGGGTGGTGGCCGGCGGGTAGGCGACGAAGAGGTTCGAGACCAGGTGGTAGCTGAGGTTCCAGCCCCAGAAGATGACCCCGCAGGCCACGGCGAGGGTGGAGGCGACGACGATGTCGGAGACCGACCACCGCAGCCGTCGGGGGGACGTCTGGGGAGACGTCTGGAGGGACGCGTGAGGCGATGTCGTCCGGTGTGCGTCGGTGCTCATGGTGCTCCTGTCGACGTGCGGCGAGCACGCAGGAGCACGAAGTCGACGAGTGCGCGCGAGCAGTGTGCCTGCGTCGCACCTCGTCGTCCGTGGAGACTGCTCGACTTCCTGCGCAGGTCCTAACCTGATCAGGTTCGAGGGTCAGGGCCGTCTGGGCCCACTCTCAGCGCGTCCGCGCTCCCCTGTCGTGTCTCGGGATGACGTGCACCACCGTAGCGCATGAGCGGGCCCTCGGCCCGCGGGTCAGAGGCCGAACGCCCCCGAGGCCGCGCTGAGGATGCGCTCCCACTGCTGGGCCGAGGGGTGATGGCCCATCCCCTCGATCTCGAGGTGCTCCGCCTGCGGGACCGCCTCTGCGAGCCGCCTCCCCTGGTCGGGCGGAGCCATCGAATCGTCCGTCCCCGTCACGACCAGCATCGGGTGCACCAGGCGCTCGGCATGGGTCAGCGGGGACGAGTCCCGCCACTGACGGGGCTGCAGCGTGGCGTCGAAGTACCGTCGCACACCTCCGAAGGCGGTGTCACGGTAGAACGAGGGGAGGTGGCTGGGGGCGCTGACCACCAGCAGCCCGGCGAGCTCGTCCCGCCGCTGGTCTGCGGCGGTCAGACTCGCCATGAGCCCGCCCATCGAGAAGCCCAGCAGCACGACGGAGGAGACCCGCGGTTCGCGTCTGATCCAGGCCAGGACCCGTCCGAGGTCCTTCGAGGCGCTGAGCCCGTAGTCGTCGACCCCCGTCGAGCCGCGCCACCCGCGCATCGAGACGGTCACCGCATGCCAGGAGCGCGCACGGATCTGAGCGGCGACCGGCGCCATGGTCGAGGCGTCCTCACCCCACCCGTGCAGCACCAGGAACGCCGGAGCGACGCCGTCGTCCCACCACGCGTATCCGCCGAGCTCGACGTCGTCGAACTCGAGCCGGACCGACTGTGCTCCCTCGATCTCGGGGAGCGCGCTCACCTCACCCATCGGGCCCTCCACGATCCGCATGTCATAGGAGCGATCCTCCCACCGCCGCGCCGCATCGTGAAGCCCGCTTCCTGGGACGAGCCCGCGGGGACCCCGCCTCATCCGTGCCCCCCAACCCAGGCGTCTACCCCGAATGCACACGTCCCCCGTAGAGGTACGGGGGACGTGTGCATTCGGGGTAGACGCGAGAGGTGGTGAGCCGGGGCGGGACGGGGCGGGGCCGGGTGGGAGGGGGCGGGGCCGGGTGGGAGGGTGAGTGGGGCGGGAGCGTGAGCGGTGGGCCGGGGCCGGGCCGGAAAGGGCCAGGTGAGGTGGGGGCTCCCGGCTCGCTGGGCTACGCTGGTGACGGACACGACAGTGGACGCACCGACTTCCGAAGGAGCCCCATGGACAAGCTGCTGGACAAGGCGCTGAGCACCGGAATCTCGATCGCCGGAGGGCTCGTCGCGACGAAGCTCTTCGAATTCACGTGGCGTCAGGTCACCGGTGAGGATGCTCCGAAGAACAGCGACGACGAGGAGTTCACCCTCAAGAAGGCCCTGGTCTTCGCAGTGACTTCGGCGGCGATCTCGGCCACCGTGCAGGTGCTCTCGCAGCGCGGCGCGAAGGTCGGGCGCGAGAAGATCAAGCAGGCCTACGGCAAGCAGTCCGAGGTCTGAGGCTCAGCCCTCAGGCGCGGGGGCCGTCGATGGCGCGACGATCGTCGGCGGCCTTCCGCGAACTGTCCGACCGGTTGATCCGGTCGACGGCGGCGGCCAGCTCATCCTCTGTCAGCCGCTCGGGCCGGAAGTGCTTCGTCCGGTATCCGGCACGGCCCACCATGTGCGCCGAGACCGGCGCGGTCAGCAGCTGAAGGGCCCAGGCGAAGAGGATCACGCCCACCCACGGCCAGCTGCCCCAGGTCACCGCGCAGGCCAGCACCAGGGCCAGCAGCCCCAGCACCTGAGGCTTCGTGGCCGCGTGCATGCGCGAATGCAGGTCCGGGAAGCGCACCAGGCCCACACCGGCGGCCAGAGACATCAGCCCGCCGACCAGCAGCAGCACCGAGACGACGATCTCACCGATCAGCTCCGCAGCATCCATCAGCGGTCCTCCTCCCGATCCTGGGACGCATCCTCATCAGCACCTCTGCCCTGCTGCGCGGCCCGTGACCGCGCCAGCGCCTGGAACCAGGAGGTGTTGCGCTGGGACTCCGGCGGATCGGCCGTCTCCTCCGGGTCCTGAAGCTCCGGGGCCGCATAGGAGTCGTCCTGCAGCAGTCGCCGCACCGCCGTCTCGTCCTCGCTGTTCGGGGCCTCCGGCTCGTGCGCCGTGGAGGCGCCGCCGAGCCCCGGGTCCGCCTGCGGGTCCGAGCCGATCCGCCAGCTCTCCGGGCGACGCACCGCCACGAAGCGGGCGATGGCGACGGCGCCCAGGAACCCGATCACCGCGGTGGCCACGACGAAGACGATGTACTCCTGGGAGTCGTTGATGACCATGTCGGTGAGGAACATCGAGGCGACCACGATGAGGATCACGTCCACGGAGATGACCCGGTCCAGCACCGACGGTCCGCGGAAGACCCGGTAGGTGGCGCACAGGACCGAGATCGCCAGCAGCGACTGGGTGATCCAGTAGGCGTACTCGAGCATCACGCCTCACCTCCCACGATCCGGCCGCCGTCGTCGTCCTCGGCCCGGCTGCGGGTCTCCACCGGGCGGCCCCGCTCGTCGCGGGAGAGTCCGCTGAGCCGGCCGAGGCGCCGCTCGGCCTTCACCACCGCCACGTCCGACCGGTTGCCCAGGGTGCGGATCAGCAGCGCCTCGGTGCGCATCGCGTCTCGGCGGATGCGCTCGGCGTCGTCGTCGTTCCGCACGTCGAGGCAGTGCAGGTACAGGGTCGCGGTGGTGCGGTCCACGTCCAGGACCAGCGACCCGGGCACCAGGGCCAGCGCGTGGCCGACCAGGGTGACGATGAAGTCGTCGTGGCTGCGCAGCTGCACCGAGGTGATCGATCCGCCCACCTTGGGTCCCTGGAAGAACACCAGGAACGCCACCTGGAAGGAGGCCATGGTCATCTTCCACAGGAACCGGCCGGTGAAGACCAGGCCCCAGAGCAGGTTGAGCCGGCCCGAGCCGCGCAGCGGCGGCAGGTAGAACACCCGCACGATGACCGCGGCGTAGACCAGTCCGAGGATGAAGGTGCCCAGGTCGAAGGACTGCCAGACCGCCATCCACAGCACGGAGAGGAAGAGGATCAGCGGCAGCTCGGCCTTCAGCGGGGTCTTCGGACGCCTCATCACTCACTCCCCTCGTCGTCGGTGCCGTAGGTGTCTTCCCCGTCCTCGGACTCGGTGGTCGTGGTCACGGGGGCGAAGTCGTCGACGCCGTCGTCCTCGGTGTCCAGGTCGGGGATCTCGGAGGCGATCTCCACCAGCTCCTCGCGCACACCGTCGACGCGCTCCTCGCCGAGGACCGCCTCCAGGTACGGGGTGCGCTCGTACATGTCCCGAGCCGCCTGCTGCGAGAACGACATCAGCGGGCCGGCGGCCACGGTGAACGCCACCGTGAGACTCACCAGGAACGTGGTCGGTCCGACCAGGTTCATCGGCATCAGACGACGGTTCGCCGCACGGCCGTGCTCCAGCGACTTCGGCAGCAGCAGCGGGTCCGGGTCCTCGGCGTCCTCAGCCTTGCGCCAGAAGGAGCGGCTCCAGATGCGGGCCACGGCCAGCAGGGTCAGCACCGAGGTGATCATGGTCCCGGCGACCAGCATCCAGGCCGCCCACGTGTTCTCCGCGATGCCTCCCTGGATCATGCCGATCTTGCCGACGAATCCGGAGAACGGCGGGATGCCGGCCAGATTCATCGCCGGGACGAAGAACAGGATCGCCAGCAGCGGGGACAGCTTCGCCAGACTGCCGAGCCGGTCCACGTTGGACGTCCCGGCGCGGCGTTCGATCAGACCGGTGACCAGGAACATCGTGGTCTGGATGGTGATGTGGTGGGCGACGTAGTAGATCGTCGCGGTCATCCCGACCACCGAGGAGAGCGCCAGGCCGAACACCAGATAGCCGATATGGCTGATCAGGGTGAACGAGAGCATACGTTTGATGTCGCTCTGCACCAGCGCACCCAGGATCCCGACGATCATCGTCAGCAGCGCCACCACCATCAGCGCGGTGTTGAGCTGCGTGCCCGGGAACAGCAGGGTCTCGGTGCGGATGATCGAGTAGATGCCGACCTTCGTCAGCAGACCCGCGAACACCGCGGTGACCGGGGCGGGCGCCGTCGGATAGGAGTCCGGCAGCCAGAACGCCAGCGGGAAGACGGCGGCCTTGATCCCGAAGGCGACCAGCAGCATCACGTGCAGCAGCAGCTGGATGTGGTCGTCGAGCTCACCCAGCTTGATCGCCAGGTCGGCCAGGTTCACCGTCCCGGTGGCCGCGTAGACGGCCCCGATGGTGATCAGGAACAGCATGGAGGAGATGATCGAGACCACCACGTAGGTGACCCCGGCGCGGATCCGCTGCTCCCCGCCTCCCATGGTCAGCAGCACGTAGGAGGCGGTCAGGAAGATCTCGAAGCCGACGTAGAGGTTGAACAGGTCGCCGGCGAGGAACGCGTTGGACACCCCGGCCACCAGGATCAGGTAGGTGGGGTAGAAGATCGAGACCGGCCCCGTGTCCTGCCCCTCCTCGGCGGCGCCCTGACCGATGGCGTAGAGCAGCACGGCCAGGGTGATCAGGGAGGAGACCACCAGCATGAGCGCCGAGAACTGGTCGACCACCATGGAGATGCCCCAGGGCGCCGGCCACCCGGCCACATGCACCGCCAGGGTCTCCCCGTGCCACACTGCGGCGATCAGGGCGATCTCGAGGACCAGGGTCACCAGCAGCGAGATCACGGTGACCATCCGCTGGACGGTCTGCTGGCGGTAGAACGCGAAGGCGAACGCCGAACCGAACAGGGGGATCAGCACCGCCAGGGGGATGAGCGTGGTCAGCTCGTCCTGCATGGTCAGTCCCTCCCCTCTCGACGTTCGCGGCGTGCACGCCGCGAGTCCGGTGCCGGTTCGGCGGCCTCCTCGGTGGGGGCGCCGCCTCCGCCGTCGAACTCGGTGGTCTCGGTCGGGATCTCGGAGTCCTCCTCCGGGTCGTAGACCGGCTGCGCGGCCACACGGCGGTCCTCGGGGTCGTCGACGACCTCGTCCTGCCGCCCGATCACCCAGGACCGGTACACCAGCGCCAGCATGAAGGCCACCAGGGCGAAGGCGATGACGATCGCGGTGAGCAGCAGGGCCTGCGGCAGCGGGTCGAAGTAGTCCTCGGAGCTCAGATAGTCGCGCACCAGCGGAGCCTCACCGGCACGCCCGCCGGACATGAGGATCATCAGATTCGCCCCGTTGGAGATGAGGATGACGCCCAGGACCACGCGGGTCAGGGAACGCTCGAGCACCATGTAGACGCCGGTGGCGAGCATCACGCCCATCACCAGGACCAGGGTCAGGTTGACGGTCATCGCGCCACCCCCGCACTCGTCTCCGCGTGGACCCCGTGGCCGTAGTCGGAGGTGTCGCGGTTCTCCTCCTCGGAGCGGAGGTCGATCTCCGAACCGAGGCTGCGCAGCACGTCGACGATCAGGCCGACCACCACCAGGTAGACGCCGACGTCGAACAGGACCGAGGACACCAGGGCGTGCTCACCGAACAGCGGCAGGTCCAGGTCCACGTAGTAGGACTGGAAGACCTCACCGCCGACGAACAGCGGGACGATGCCGACGACGCAGGCGACGACGATGCCCGCGCCCATCAGTCCGCCGGCGGAGAACCGCATCGCGGCCTCGAGCTCATAGCGGCCGCCGGCCAGGTAGCGCAGCACGAACGCCAGTCCGGCCATCAGCCCGCCGGCGAACCCTCCGCCGGGGGTGTTGTGCCCGGCCAGCAGCAGGTACACCGAGAGCAGCACGATGGCGTGGAACAGCAGACGGGTGACGACCTCGAAGATGATCGACCGGTGCTCCGGCGCCAGCGTGCGTCCGGCCACCAGCCATGCCTCGCGGGCCACGGTGGCGAAGCTGCGGGCGGCCCGGATCTCCCGAACCTGGCTGGGCGAGAAGTTCTCGTCGGTCAGGACACGCCCCACCGAGCCGGTGGGGATGTCCTTGACGGTCAGCCGCCGCACGTCGCGGCGCTTGACGAAGATCAGGGAGGCCACACCGGTGGCCGCGGCGGCGATGACGGTGACCTCGCCGAAGGTGTCCCACACTCGGATGTCGACCAGGGTGACGTTGACGATGTTCGCCCCGTGCCCGATGTCCAGCGACATCCACGGGTACTCCTCCGAGACCGGCCGCTCCGAGCGGGCCGAGACCGACAGGGCCGCCAGGCCCATCATGGCCAGCGCGAAGCCCACGGCCAGCACCGCGCGGGAGAGCTTGGAACTGGTGCGGCTGCGGGTCCAGATCCCCGCCGGCAGGGTGCGCAGGGCCAGCACGAAGACCACCAGGATGATGGACTCGACCAGCAGCAGCGTCAGCGCGAGGTCCGGGGCGCCCTGAAGCCCCAGCAGCCCGGCGATGCCGTAGCCGCAGAGGCCGACCATCAGCACGGCCATGAAGCGCTTGGGGGCGAGCACCGCGCCGATGCCGCCGGCGACGACGATGACGCCGAGCACCACCTGCAGGGGCTCCTCCGCGATGATCCACGCGTCCGGGGTCGGAATCCCGCCCTTGACGTAGATGACGGCGACCAGCGGAAGCACGGTGGCGACCGCGAGGATGATGAACAGGTAGTGGCCCAGCGAACCCGACTGGGTCCGCGAGGTCAGCGCCTGGGAGAAGGCGTCGATGCCGCGGATCGAGGCGCGGTAGGACCGCTCGGCGTCCACCAGGGCGGGCACCCGCTCCTGAGCGGCTGCGATCCCGCGGCGGCCCACGAACATCAGCGCACCGAGCACCCAGGTCAGCGCCGAGAGCCCGAGCACGATGGTGAAGCCGTGCCACAGGGCCAGGTAGGTTATCGAGGCACCGGGCTCGATCGGCCCGAACAGGTCGGTGTAGGGGCTGATCATCGCCTCGATCGGGGCGGGCCAGAAGGCGAAGACCACGGTGGCCAGGGTGAGCACCGCCGGCGCGGCGAGGAAGACCAGGTCCACCGGCCCGTGGAACCGGGTGTCCTCCAGCACGGCGCCCTCGTCGTCGCGCTTGGTGGCGAAGGTCCCCCACAGGAACCGGGCGCTGTAGGCGAAGGTCAGCACCGAGGCGACGACGACGCCGACCATGACCACCCAGAACCAGCCGCCGTCGGTCTCGGCCGCCTCGAAGAAGGACTCGAAGACGACCTCCTTGGCGACGAACCCGAACAGCGGCGGCAGACCGGCCATCGAGGCCGCCGAGATCACCGAGATCCACAGCAGAGGCCGTTGGGTGCGTCCGAGCCCGGAGAGGACCCGGAGGTCGCGGACGCCCGACTCGTGGTCGATGATCCCGACGACCATGAACAGCGCGGCCTTGAAGAGCCCGTGGGCCAGGAGCATGGCGATCCCGGCCAGGGCCGCATTCTCGGTCCCCAATCCGTTGATCATGACCAGGAAGCCGAGCTGGGAGACCGTGCCGTAGGCCAGGACGAGCTTGATGTCGGTCTGGCGCAGCGCCCGATAGGCCCCGACGAGCATCGTGGCCAGACCGAAGCCCAGGACGATGGGGAGCCAGAAGGAGGTCTCGTGGAAGCCGGGGGCGAAGCGTGCGACGAGGTAGACGCCGGCCTTCACCATGGCCGCGGCGTGCAGATAGGCCGAGACCGGCGTGGGGGCGGCCATGGCGGCCGGGAGCCAGAAGTGGAACGGGACCAGCGCGGACTTCGACAGCGCGCCGACCAGCACCAGGATGACGGCCAGGTCGACCTGGGTGCCGCTGAGCTCGGGGCCGGCGGCCATGATGTCCGAAAGGCGGTTGGAGCCGGCGAGCTCACCGACCCAGAGCAGTCCGACCAGCATGGTCAGCCCGCCGAGCTTGGTGACGATGAGGGCCTGGGTGGCCGACCGGCGGGCGAAGATGCGGTGCGCGGAGTAGCCGATCAGCAGGAACGACAGGACCGTGGTGATCTCCCAGAAGATGAACATCATGATGATGTCGTCGGAGATCACGATGCCGAACATGGCTGCGCCGAAGGCGAAGAGCTGTGCGGCGAAGGGCCCGGCGGCGCGCTCGGAGGCGGCGAAGTAGCGGGCGCAGTAGAGCATGACCAGAGCTCCGACGCCGAGGATGAGCATGCTCATCACCATCGACAGCGCATCGAGCCGGAACGCGAAGGAGACGCCGAACTCGGGGAGCCATTCGTAGACCGCGGACGGCGGGCCGCGGGGGTCCCCGACGCCGGCCCCCTGGTCGGCGGAGAGCACCGAGGGGAGGTAGGTGACCGCCACATAGATCATCGCGGCGAGGTTGACCCCGGCCAGGACGAAGAAGGTGGGACGACCCAGCCGGTGGTAGATCCACGGGACCACGATGCTCACTGCGAAGAGGGCAGCGAGCACGGTCAGCATGGGACGGTGTCCTTCCTTCGTCGGGCACGGTCGTACGGGGGCACTGGCGAGGTCGCGGAAGTCGCACGCTGCGCCTCCGGGCACCGGGATGCCCGCCGGCAGGACGACCTGAGCCATCTTAACATGCGACCCGACATGAGTCACATTGATTCTTCGCCGGAGAAACATTACTTAAATTGCATTCAGAACCGCAGAATAGTTGAATCAGCTTTCTGGACGGAATAGGGCGTGAGAACCGCCACCCCGGTCCTCGGACACAGACCATCCGGCCGATAGCATTCCCCCATGGCCTCTCCTCCGGATCAGCGCGGCCCCGCGGGCACGACGTCGCCGGACGCCCCCCTGGACAAGAAGCTGATCACCTACTGGTCGCTGTGGAGCTGGGGCAACGCCACCGTCTCCGCAGTCATGGTGACCTTCGTCTTCGGCACCTACATCGCCTCGGACGCCTTCGGGCCCGATGAGCGCGGCACGCAGTACCTGACCACCGCCAACGCGATCGCCGGGCTGCTCGTCGCCGTCACCGCCCCCGTCATCGGACAGCGCGCCGACCGGGCCGGCAAGCGCCGCCTGTGGCTGATCATCAACACCGGGATCGTCGTGGCGCTGGTCGCGGCCTGCTTCTTCGTCCGCCCCGAGGAGGGCTTCCTCCTGCTGGGCGTGACCCTGATGGCGTCGATGACGCTGTTCGACGAGTTCGCGAACCTGAACTACAACGCGATGCTCGTCGACATCACCGACCACTCGCGGATGGGACGCGTCTCGGGCATCGGCTGGGGCGCGGGCTACCTGGGCGGGATCGTGCTGCTGATGATCGTCTACCTCGGGCTCATCGCCGGCGACCCCCCGCACGTCTTCGGGATCGGAGAGGACGACGCGATGAACATCCGGGTGGTCGCGCTGGTCTCCGCCGCCTGGTTCCTGGTGTGGGCGCTTCCCCTGCTGCTCACCAGGCAGCAGACCGCCGATCAGGACGCCGTGCCCGACGAACGCATCTCCGTGGTCGAGTCCTACCGCCGACTGCTGGGGACCATCATCGGACTGTGGAAGGAGGACCGGAACACCTTCTGGTTCCTGCTGGCCTCCGCGGTGTACCGGGACGGACTCTCCGCCGTGTTCACCTACGGGGCCATCCTGGGCACCACCCTCTACGGCATCGATCCGGCCGATGTGATCATCTTCGGCATCGCCGGCAACGTGGTCGCCGCCGTCGGCGCCTTCGCCGGCGGCTGGCTGGACGACCGAGTGGGCCCCCGGATGGTCATCGCCGGCTGTCTGATCGGCCTGCTCAGCTCCGCGGCGGCACTGCTGCTGCTCACCGAGGAGCGGACCATCGGCGCCGCCGAAGACCCGCTGCTGACGATCACCCCGACCACGGCGTTCTGGGTGCTGGGACTGTTCCTCTGCCTGTTCGTCGGCCCCGCCCAGGCCTCCTCACGCGGCTTCCTGGGACGGCTGGCCCCGCCGGAGAAAGCCGGAGAGCTCTTCGGGCTCTACGCCACGGCGGGCCGCAGCGTCTCGTTCCTCACCCCTGCGCTGATCAGCCTGATGCTGCTGTTCATCGGCGACAACATGGCCATCGTCGGCGCGATCATCGTGACCCTGCTGCTGGGCCTGGGGCTGCTGGTGCTGGTCCGCAACCCCACCGAGCCGGCGAAGATGCGGGACTGGTCCCGGAAGTCCTGAACTCCGGACGACGGACGCTCAGCCGATGATCGTCCGGTGGAAGTTCTCATGGCTGCGTGAGGCCGTCGGCCCGCGCTGACCCTGGTACCGCGACTGGTGGCTCCGCGAGCCGTAGCCGTGTTCGGCCGGCGAGGTGAGCCGGAAGAAGCACAGCTGACCGATCTTCGAGCCCGGCCACAGCTTGATCGGCAGGGTCGCCATGTTCGACAGCTCCAGGGTCACCTGACCGGAGAAGCCCGGGTCGATGAAGCCGGCCGTGGAGTGGGTCAGCAGACCCAGCCGCCCCAGCGAGGACTTGCCCTCCAGGCGGGCGGCGACGTCGTCGGGCAGCGTGACCTGCTCGTAGGTGGCGCCCAGGACGAACTCCCCGGGGTGCAGCACGAAGGGCTCCTCCGCGTCGACCTCGACCAGTCGGGTCAGGTCGGACTGCTCGACGGACGGGTCGATGTGCGCGTACTTGTGGTTGTCGAACAGGCGGAACATGCGCTCCAGGCGCACGTCGACGCTGGAGGGCTGGATCATCGAGGTCTCCAGCGGGTCCAGGCGGATGCGACCGGAGTCGAGCTCGGCGCGGATGTCGCGATCAGATAGCAGCACGGAGACAACGTATCACCGCGGCATGTCCATCCACTGGGCGCCGCTGGGCGGGGACGACGACGGCGTCGTAAGGTGGTGCGGGTCCACCGAGCCCGCGCGAGAGACAGGAGCGTCCATGGAGGCGGTGCTGTCCGGCTTCACGGTGATCTGGCTGATCATCGGCGTCGGCTACGTCCTGGGCCGGCTCGACGTCCTCGGCCGAGAGTCGCGTGTGGTGCTGAGCCGGGTGGCCTTCTTCGTGGCCTCGCCCTGTCTGCTGTTCATCGCCGTCTCCGACGCCTCGCTGACCCAGGTGCTGGGCCCCCAGTTCGCGATCGCCGCACTCGGGGCCTTCGCCACCGGGTTGGTGTTCCTCGCCCTGTGCCGCCCCGTGCTGCGCCGCCGCGACGGCGGTGAGAGGGTGATCGGCGGACTCTCCGCGTCCCTGGTCAACTCGGCGAACCTCGGCTTCCCGATCGCCGCCTACGTCCTGGGCGACGTCGCCTTCGCCGCCCCCATCCTGGTCTTCCAGCTGGCCCTCTACACCCCGGTGTACGTCGCGGCCATGGACTTCCTCGCCGTCGGAACCGGCGCCCGACGACGGGTGCGCCCGGCACCGCGGGTCATGATCGGACAGATCGCGCGCACCGCGCTGAACCCGATGATCGTCGCGGCGATGCTCGGACTGCTGTTCTCCTGGCGGGGATGGAGCCTGCCCCAGCCGATCCACGAGTCGGTGGAGATCGTCGCCGGTGCGTCCATCCCGCTCATGCTGATCTCCTTCGGCCTGTCCCTGGTCGGCTCCCGTCCCCTGTCCAAGACCTCGGGACGACGCCGCGACGTCCTGCTCGCCTCGTTCCTGAAGCTGGTCATACACCCGCTGATCGCCTATGCGCTCGCCGTGCTGCTGTTCGACATGGACGGACACCAGCTGCTGGCCGCCGTGGTGATGGCCGCCCTCCCGACGGCGCAGAACGTCCTGGTGGCCGCGATCCGCTACGAATCCGGCGAGATCATCGCCCGCGACACCGTCCTGATCACCACCGTTCTCGCAATTCCGGCGATGCTGGTGGTCTCCGCCCTGCTGATGTGATCTGCTGACGGGATGACCCCTCCTCACGACGACGACCACCCGACGGGAGCCCGCCCCTCCGGGTCCCGCCTGGGCGGAGTCGCCGCGGCCTGGGGAGCCGCCCTCATCCTCGCCGTGGTGCTCGCGGTCCTGGCCGTGTGGTGGGTCCGCACCGAGGTGTACAGCGCCGAGGCCGCCGCCGAGGGGTACGTGGATGCGCTGACCTCCGGCAGGGGCGGCGAGGCGCTGGGACTGCTCTCCGACTCCGCCCACGAGGACCTGGCCTCGCAGTTCGACGAGACCGACCCGCCCACCGACGCCGGCCTGCTGGGAGGCGATGCGCTGGAGAAGTCCACCGAACGCCTCGACCAGCTGAGCCTCGACGACGACGGCGAGCCGACGCTGACCTTCACCTATGACGACGAGCAGCACGCGGTCGAGGTCCCGGTCCACAGCGGGGAGACCATGTGGATGCTCTTCGACCGGTGGGAGATCACCGAGGAGGTCGTCGGCGAGTTCGAGGTGGACGTCCCCCAGTCCGGTGCGGCGGGGGTCGAGCGGATCACGGTCAACGGCGAGCCGGTGGACCTGGAGGACGGGTCGGTGCGGCTGGCCGCGTTCCTCCCCACCGCCGCGGTGATCGAGGCCGACGGGCCGTGGGTCGACGGGTCCGCGGACCACCTGGTGCTCGACGACTCCGAGGACACCGTGCAGCTCGACGTGGAGCCCTCCGAGGAGGCGCAGGAGAAGGTGCGCGAGCAGGTGGAGTCATACCTGCAGGAGTGCGCCGACCAGCAGGTGCTCATGCCCTCCGGCTGCCCGATGGGCGCGGCGACCCCGCACCAGGTCGACCCCGACACCATCGACTGGACGATGCCGGACATCTCCGACCTCACCGTCGCCCTCGGCGACGACGGCTGGGAGGTCGAGGGGACGCAGTCGCTCACCGCAGAGCTCGACTTCGAGGCGCTCGACCACTTCGACGGGTCGTTGCTGAACGAGCGCTTCGAATCGGACTTCTCCCTCGACGTGGAGGTGGAGCCGGTCGGCGACGAACTGCGCATCGCCGTGACGGGTGCGGACGGGGAGACCGCCGACGACTGAGGATCACCCGTCGGTTCAGCCCCGGGCCGGCGGAGCCTCGTCGAGGGGCTCCAGCTCCACCCGCCGCGACTGCCACCGGCATCCCAGCTCGACCAGCGCGCAGCCGATCAGCACCGCGATCACCGAGGCGGCCAGCAGCTCCGCGCCGGGCAGGACGAACAGGTGGTACTGCTGGGAGATCGGCACCAGCAGCACCAGTGCCAGCAGCAGGTACATGCCGGCGATCAGGCCCGCCCGCGGCCACGTCATCGGGCGCAGGGCCGCGCTGAGGACCCAGAGCCCGACGGCGGGCAGGGTCAGCGTCGTCGCGGTCTGGATCTCGGACGCGGGTGCGTCGAAGTGGCGTCCGGCCCAGCTCACAGCGATCACCGCCAGGCAGATCGCCGCGGCCGAGGGCGCTGCGAAGATCAGCGATCGGCGGAGGAACCCGGGGCGGTAGCGGCGTGCGTTGGGCATCAGGGCGAGGAAGAACGCGGGACACCCGAGCATCAGGAAGTCCACGGTGGAGAACTGCCGGGGCAGGAAAGGGAACTGCCAGAACATCAGACCGAAGAAGACGCCCAGGATGATCGCATAGGCGGTCTTGGTCAGGAACAGCCGGGCGACGCGCTCGACGTTCGCGATCACCTTCCGGCCTTCGGCGAGCACCGAGGGCAGACGGTCGAACCGCCCGTCCAGGAGCACCATGCGGGAGACGGCCTTCGTCGCCGGAGCCCCGTTCCCCATGGCGATCCCCAGGTCGGCGCGCTTCAGGGCCAGGGCGTCGTTGATGCCGTCGCCGGTCATCGCGACCACATGGTCCTGCTCCTGCAGCGCGACCACCATGTCCCGCTTCTGGTCCGGGGTGACCCGGCCGAACACCGAATGGGTCTCCACAGCCTCACGCAGCCCCTCCTCGGTGGTCAGCGTGGTGGCGTCGACGCCGTCGCCCTCGACCTGCATCCCGACCTCGCGGGCCACCGCCGCCACCGTGCGCGGGCTGTCCCCGGAGATGACCTTCAGGGACACCCGCTGGTCCCGGAAGTACTGCAGCGTCGCGGCGGCGTCGGGACGGACCCGCTCCTTGAAGGTCAGCACGGCCACCGGTGACAGCTGGGCCGGCAGGCGGTCCCCGCGCCCCAGCGGGCCGGTCAGCCCGCCCGAGGAGGCCGCGAGCGGGCCCTCCAGCGGGGCGTGGGTCAGGACCATGGTGCGCAGCCCGGCGGCGGCCCGCTGCTCGGTGCGTCGCCGGACCCCGTCGACGTCGACGGTGCGGGCGTCCATCGAGGGCAGCAGCATATCCGCGGCACCGAGCACCCAGTGCCCGGCCAGCTCGCCGGCGTCGTCGGCGAAGGTCACCGCGGACCAGCGGCGGGCCGAGGAGAACTGCACCTGGTGGGCGGCCCAGTGGCGCGGCAGCGCCGAGTAGCGCTGCGTCAGGGCGGCGGCGGTGGGGTTGGCGTGCTCGTCGGCGCCGAACCAGGCGAGCACCTGCTCCCACGGCGCCGTCCCTCCCACGGCCGTGGAGCTGGGATCACGGGGGCGCCGGGCCGAGCGTCCGAACCGATCCAACGGTTCGGCGTCGTCGAAGGCGACGGTGCCGTCGGTCAGGGTGCCGGTCTTGTCCAGGCACACCACGTCCACGCGGGCGAGGATCTCCACCGCCGGCTGCTCCTGGATGAGCACCTTGTGCCGGGCGAGCTTCAGCGCGGCGACGGCGAAGGCGATCGTGGTCATCAGCGCCAGCCCCTGGGGCACCATCGCCGTGATCGAGGAGACCGCCGTGACCAGGGCGTCGCGCCACAGACCGGACTCCCAGGCCGCAGCCCACCCGCCGTGGGCCTGCATCTGCCCGTTGGCGACCACCGCCGCGATGGGGATCAGCACCATCGAGACCCAGAACGCGACGCGCTCCAGCGCCCTGCGCAGCTCCGAGTTGATCTTGCGGAACCGCCGAGCCTCCTGGGCGATCTTCGCCGCACGGGCCTCCTCACCCACCGCCGTGACCAGGAACCGACCCGTGCCCGCCAATGCGGCGGTGCCCGAGAGCACGAAGTCGTCGCGGCGCTTGGGCACCGGGTGGGACTCGCCGGTGAGCATCGACTCGTCCATGTCCAGACCGCGGGAGGAGAGCATGATCCCGTCGGCCGGGACCTGGTCCCCGCGGCGGAGCTCGACGACGTCGTCGAGGACGATCTGCTCCCGGTGGATCTCGACCACGACGCCGTCGCGCAGCACACGGATGGTGTCCTGGTGGAGGAGGGCGATGGCGTCGAGCTTCCGCTTGGCGCCGTACTCCTGGACGAGACCGATGATGACGTTGGCCACCGCGGCGACGGCGAACAGGAGGTCGAGCCAGCGGCCCAGCAGGACGATGACCAGGGCACAGATCCCGATGATCAGGTTGAACAGGGTCATCAGGTGGGTGCGGAGGATCTCGCCGAGCGAGCGGGAGGTGGTCTGCCGCTGGACGTTGACCAGGTGCAGCCGCTGCCGCTCCGCCACCTGGACCGAGGTCAGTCCGCCGGCCTCCACGGCAGCCCTGTCGATGGGTGACCGCCGCCCCGCCGGGGGACGGATCTCGGTCGACTCGACGGTCACGGGGCGGCTTCCTCCGGTGGGCTCAGGGACGGCGGAGCCCGGATCCCGCGGACGGACCGGGCCCCGCTCCGTCATTCTATGGGGAGGAGCGGGGCCCGGCCTCAGTCTTCAGGAGGATGTTCGGGTGAGCTGAGCCTCAGCCTCCCGCAACCTCCTCGTCGGCCAGCCGCAGGACCTCGTCGAGGACGTCGAGGCCGAAGCGGAGGTCGTCGTCGGAGATGTTCAGCGGCGGGCACAGGTGGAACCGGTTCTCCGCGGTGAACATCAGCAGCCCGCGAGACTTGGCCTCGGCCATCATCCGTCCCATGACCGGAGCCGCCTGACCCATGGGAGCGAGGCGTTCGCGGGTCTCCTGGTCCTTGACCAGCTCCACCGCCCAGAACGCACCGGCGCCGCGGACCTCCCCGACGCTCGGGTGCTTCTCCGCGATCTCCCGCAGCCGCGGACCGAGGATCTCCTCGCCGATGCGGCGCGCGTTCTCCACCATGGACTCCTCCTCCATGGCGTTGATCGTGGCCACGGCCGCGGCACAGGCGAGCGGGTGGCCCGAGTAGGTGAGTCCGCCCGGGTACGGGGTCTCGGCGAAGCTCTCGTAGATCTCCCCGCTCATGGCCACCCCGCCCAGCGGGACGTATCCGGAGTTCACCCCCTTGGCGAAGGTCACGATGTCCGGGGAGATGCCGGCCAGCTGGTGTCCGAACCACTCCCCCACACGTCCGAATCCGACCATGACCTCGTCCATGATCAGCACGATCCCGTGCTCGCGGCACAGCTCCGCGACCCCGGCCATATAGCCGGGCGGGGGCATGAAGATGCCCGCCGTGCCGGGGACGGCCTCGAGGATCACCGCGGCCACCGTGGAGGGACCCTCGAGCTCGATGGTGTCGCGCAGGTGGGCGAGGGCGCGCTCCGACTCCTGCTCGTCGTTCTCGGACCCGAACGCCGACCGGTACGTGTAGGCGGGATGGAAGTGGACGACGCCGTCGATCGCCTGGTCCGAGCCCACCCGGCGCAGGGAACCGGTCAGGTTGGAGGTCAGCCGGGTGGCGCCGTGGTAGGAGAGGTAGCTGGAGAGGATCTTGTGACGACCGGTGTGCAGCCGGGCCATGCGCACGGCGTGGTCGTTGGACTCCGCCCCCGCATTGGTGAAGAACACGTGCTGAATCGACTCCGGCAGGCGCTCGGTGATCAGACGCGCGGCCTCGGAGCGGGCGTCGTTGACGTGCTGCGGGGCGATGGTCGGAAGCGTCGCGGCCTGCTCCTGGATGGCCTGGACCACGCGCGGGTGCTTGTGGCCGATGTTGGTGAAGACGAGCTGCCCGCTGAGGTCGAGGAGGGGACGGCCCTCACCGTCCCAGATCCAGGAGCCGTCGGCGTCGAGGACCGTCATCGGGTCGAACTTCCGCTGGGCGCTCCACGAGTGGAAGACGTGCGACCTGTCCAGCTCATAGGCGCGGCGTCCGCGTTCGACGGCGGCGTCGCTGATCCGCGGATCCCGGGTTCCGACGTACTGCTGGTGATGACTCATACGACCTCCTCGATGTGACCTCAGTCCCTACAATCCTAGACCGCCGCCCCGAGGGAGATGCCAGAGCCGAACCTGGTGACATCGCGTCGTCGGACGACTACATTCATGACAGGAACGCCCTGACCTGGGCGACCGAGCACAACGGGGGCGCGGAGAGACCGCGCACCACTCGACGGAGGAGCCGAATCACCATGAAGCTGCTCAGAATGCTCACCTTCACCGCAGGCGCCGCCGTGGGCTACGTGGTCGGTGCGAAGCAGGGCCAGAAGGGCCTCGACCGGATCAAGAGCACCGCCCGAGAGACCTGGAACGACCCGAAGGTCCAGGACGCCGTCCACAAGGTCGGCGACCAGGCCAACCGTGTGGCGCACGACGTGGCCGATCAGGCGAAGGGCGCCGTCTCCTCTGCTGCGGAGTCCGCGGAGAGGAAGGCCTCCGAGGCGGCCGACGACGCCAAGGAGCGGATCGCCGAGAAGGTCGGGCGCGGAGACGACTCCGATGAGGCCGCGGCGTCCGTGGGCGGCGCGGAGAAGGGTGACCCCGGCGAGCGGCTCGCCCCCGCGGTCAAGGCCGACTCGGTCTCCGACCCGGGACTGGGCGACGCCGACTCCAGCAGCGACTGGGCCGACGAGGGCGGACGGCCGGCGACGGGGAACTGAGGCCCCGGCGCGCGGCCGTCGTCACCCGGACCGTCGCGCTCCTCGCCTCACCGGCGGCGCAGCTGGAACTGCGCGCCGTAGTGGTCCTCGGGCAGGTGGTCGCCGCGACCGAAGAGCTTCTGCCGCAGGGTGCCGGGCGTGTACTCCGTCTTGTACCGCCCCAGCCGCTGCAGCTCGGGGACCACGTGCTCGACGATGTCCTCGAACGTGCCCGGAGTGATGTGGTACGCCAGGTTGAACCCGTCGACGTCGGTCTCGTCCTGCCATTCGACCAGCTGGCGTGCGGCTGAGGCGCCGTCGCCGACGATCACCGGACCGAATCCGCCCACGCCGACCCATTCGGCCAGCTGACGCACCGTCCACGCCTCATCCTCCCGACCCGAGGCCTTCTGGAAGGTCTCCACGGTGGAGCGGATGGCGTTGGACTCGACGTCGCCGATCGGCTGGTCGAGGTCGAACTCGGAGAGGTCGATCCCCATCCACCCGGACATCAGCACCAGACCGCCCTCGGGGTCCACGTACTGGGCGAGGTCGTCGTACTTGGCCTGCGCGGCCGCCTCGTCGGCCCCGGTGACCACGGTCTGCATCGCGAAGATGCGGACGTCGTAGGCGTCCCTGCCGGCGTCGACGGCGGCCTGACGGATCTTCTGCACCGAAGCCTTCGCCAGCACCTTGGTGGGCGGATTGATGAACACCGCTTCGGCGTGCCGCCCCGCGAAGGCGCGTCCACGGGTGGAGGCTCCCGCCTGGTAGACCACGGGCATGCGCTGCGGGCTGGGCTCCACCACGGAGATCCCCGGCGTCCGGAAGAACTCGCCCTCGTGCTCGATGCGGTGGACCTTCGACGGGTCGGTGAACACCCCGCGCTCCCGGTCGGCGACGACGGCGTCGTCCTCCCAGGAGGACTCGAGCAGCTTGTAGACCACATCCATGTACTCGTCGGCGTGGTCGTAGCGGCGGTCGTGCTCCATCTGTTCGTCCTGGCCCATGTTCTGCGCGGCCGCGGGCAGGTACCCGGTGACCACGTTCCAGCCGACGCGGCCGCCGGTGAGGTGGTCCAGGGTGCCCAGCCGACGGGCGAAGGGGTACGGGTGCTCGTAGGCGGTGCCGGCGGTCAGGCCGAATCCGAGGTGCTCGGTCACCGCGGCCATCGCTGAGACGAGCAGGAACGGGTCGTTCACCGGGATCTGGGCCCCGGACCGCAGCGCCGCGTCGGGCGAGGCGTCGAACACGTCGTAGGGTCCGAGCACGTCGGCGATGAACAGTCCGTCGAAGAGACCGCGCTCGAGGGTCCGGGCCAGAGAGGTCCAGTATCCGAGCGTGTTGTAGTCGCGGGCGCGGTCCTCGGGATGGCGCCACAGTCCCGGGGACTGGTGGACCACGCAGTTCATGTCGAAGGCGTTGAACAGGATCTCTCGACCCGACTCGGTGCGGGCGGGCTGGGACTGCGGCTGGGGCTGCGTCTCGGTCATATCTCCTCCTGCAGATGCTCAGCCGATAAAGGGCACCGCAGGAACGGGCGCGTCGCACGACGCCGTTCCGGGAGGACCTCCATCGGTCCTGGCGGTAGCACCCACCTGCGGGAGATCTCCCGTGGGTTGCTGCGGCGTCGTCGAGCCAGGTCTCTCAGCCGCTCTGGATGGTTGCGGGGTCAGCCTACACCTGTTGCGCAGGCTGCGGGATATCGTGGTGGGCATGCCCACCTCTGAGCACCCTCCTGAGTCGGCCGCCGCTGTCCCGCAGTCCGCAGGTCCGCTCGTCCGCGCACTCTCGGCGGTGCTCGCCGAGACGCCGGAGCCGGCCGGTGACCGGTCGCCCGACGACGCCGAGGCCGGCGCAGAGGATCTCCTGCGGGAGGCGCTGCGCCGGCGTCATGTGGAGACCGAAGAGGTGATGCCCGGGCACCTGCTGTTCCGCTTCGCCGGCTTCGTCATCGGAGGCATGCAGGGCTCCCTGACCACACTGGTCTCTCAACAGTCCCGCCGGATCGCCGGGGACCCGAAGCTGCTGCCTCGCTTCCTCCGGCACGCGGACGTCGCCGTGCCGGACCCGGAGGACCCCCCGCAGAAGGCACAGGATCGGGACTCGGAGGACGATGACGAGGAGGACACCGAGGACGGCTCCGACGACGGAGACGCCGAGAGCTCCGTGGCCGGAGGCTCCGCGCTCGAGCTGGAGATCCTCGTCGTCGGGGACGACGTCGTCGCCGGCCTGCTGCGCACCCCGCCGTTCGAGCACAGCGACCAGGGTCTGATCTTCACCGCCGACGGGGAGGAGCGGCTCACAGTGGACGTCACCGATCAGCTCACGACCGCCGTGCGGGAGCTCGCCGCCGACGCCGTCGGCGCCCTCCCCGGCCTGGGTGCCGCCTCGGTCCATGTCCTGACCCCTGACCTGGGATCCGCGGACGACGCGGTGGTGACCGGCCTGGACGTGACCCCGGACATCCGCACCTTCCACCGTCCGGACATCGGTCGGGGACGTGACGCCGCCGGCGCGCTGGCGGAGAAGCTCCTCAGGCGCGCGAGCCGCTGACCGACGCCGCCGTCGGGGCATCGCCGATGGCGTTGAGGCCTTCGGGCGTCGTGCCGTCGATCTCGTACTCCCCCAACGACCGGGCACGGAACACGATCGGATTGTGCGTGGCCACGGTCTGGATGTTGCGCCAGTGACGATCCAGAGCCTTGGACCTGGACACTGCTGACGCCCCGACCGTCTGGAACAGCTCACCGACGACGTCGAGGCACAGCTGCGGCACCACCACGTGCGCGCGCTCGACCGCGATCTCGCTGTCATAGACGGCCGTCGGCACCTCACCGGCGAACCCGGGAGTGTGGGTCCCCGCGGCATGACCGGCGGCGAGTGAGCGGTCATGGACTCGGGCGACCTCCGACACGGTGGACTCTGCGGCGAACAGTCGGGCGGACATCCGACCCACGATCTGCTGGATCAGGGGATCCTCACGGAACAGCCGACCCGAACCCGAGGTGTTGAAGGTCCGCCTCCGGGTGCGGATGAGCTCGACGGCGTCTCGGAGCGCGGCCCGTGCCGCGCCGACCTGCACGGCCAGCAGGTAGAGCTGGAAGAAGGCAGCCTCATGGATCGCCTCGTGGGAACCGGGCACACGGTCCAGGACGCCGAACGGTTCGACCCCGACGTCGGCGAATCTGGTGGTCCCGGTGCCGGTCAGACGCTGACCGAATCCGTCCCAGTCGTCCTCGACGGTGACGCCCGGCGCGTCGACGGCGACCAGGGCGAACCGGCGTCCGGGACCGTCGTCACGGGCGGCCGATACCCGAGTGCAGTCGGAGAAGATCGTGCCGGTGGAGTAGAACTTCTCACCGTCGAGGCGCCAGGATCCGTCAGGCTTCTGTGACAGTACGGTGCTGAGATCTCCCAGGGCGTTGCCTCCCTTCTCCGTCGAGGCGTTGCCCACCGTCGTCCCGGTGAGCACACGCCGGTACCACTCGTCGCGGACCTCCCGGGGTTGGAAACGGAGCGACTCCACGAATCCGAAGTGGCCCCGGTACAGGTGGGCGACGTTGGAGTCTGCCTCTGCCAGTCGGATCACCTCGGTGATCAGCTCCTCCAGCGTCACTCCCGGCCCGCCGTGATCAGCCGGGACGCGGAGTGCCCCGAAGCGGTGATCGTCGAGCGCTCTGACCTCGTCGAAGGGCAGCTCCCGCTCGAGTTCGCGCCGTACCGCTCCCGCGGCGACGTCCTTGAGCAGCTCCTCGGGAAGCTCCGCCTGCACGGTCTCCTGCGTCTGTGTCATCAGCTCTCACTCTCTCTTCGGGTCTGTTCGACGTCGACGTCGAAAGCGGTGTCAAGCACTCCGCCCTGATACTGGTCGAACCATTCCTGCACCTCATCCGACTGGTATGCGTCCTGCAGCGCCTCAGCCTTCTCCGTGTCCGCGAAATTCGGATTCGCTGCGACCACGCACGTGAACGGCAGGGCCACATCGCCCCCCTCCAGGGCCAATGCCTGCTCGGCGTCGAGGCCTATCTCTGCGGCGAGGCGCACGAAGGCGAAGGCCGCGTCGACATCGGAGATGCTCTGGGCGACTGACTGCTGGTCGACCTCGACGAACTCCAAGTTCCGGGGGTTGTCAGTGATGTCCGCCTGTGAGAGCTCCGAAACCTCGACAGAGTCGTCGATCTCCAGCAGGCCGGCGTCGGCGAGCAGCTTGAGGCCGCGCCCGTTGTTCGCGGTATCCACAGGTATGGCGATCTGAGCGCCGTCGGGGAGCTCGTCAAGGGTGTCGAAGTTCTCTGAGTAGATGCCTCCCGGTGCCTCATACACCGCGAAGGTGGGTTCGATGTCGAGTCCGTGGTCGTCGTTGAACTGATCCAGATAGCTGATGTTCTGGAAGAAGTTCGCGTCGTACTCCCCCTGGGCGACGGCCTGGTTGGGCTGGATGATGTCGGTGACGTACGTGGTCTCCAAGGTCCACCCGTCCTCCTCAAGCTGCTCCTTCACCAGCTCGGTCGGCTCCTGGAACGGTGCAGACTCGGTGACGATCATGCTGATCGTCCGATCGTCATCGCCGGCGCCGGTGAGGCCGCAGCCGGTGAGCCCGGCGGTGACGAGCAGGATCGGTCCGGCGACGGAGAAGGTGCGGTGCGGGACCCGCGCGGGGAGGGGCACAGAAACAGACATAGGACAGCTCTCTCTCAGGAGGGGTGCGGCGAAAGGTGTGACGCGGCGGGTTCAGATGCGCTTATCGGTGAGCCGGGAGACCCTGGTCCCGCCCCACTGCACGAGGGTGACGAGCAGGAGCATCAGGACGATGGCCACCAACATCACCGGGGTCTCGTATCGGTAGTACCCGTAGCGGATGGCGAAGTCCCCGATGCCGCCTCCGCCGACCAGCCCCACCATCGCCGAGTAGGAGATGAAGCTGACGGTGGTGATCGTGATCGACCCGATGATGGCCGGCTTCGCATCGACGAGCAGCACGTTGCGGATGATCTGCCCGCGGGTCGCACCCATGGCTCGGGAGGCCTCGACCGCCCCGGTCCCCAGCTGGGTGAGGTTCTGTTCGACCAGCCGGGCGAAGTACGGGATCGCGTTCACCGTCAGCGGCACGATCGCCGCCGCAGTACCGACGGTGGTGCCGACCAGCAGCCGCGTGAACGGGATGATCGCGATGAGCAGGATCAGGAAGGGGAAGGACCTCACCGTATTCACCAGCGCGCTGACCACTGCGTGACGCTTCGGCAGCGGGGCGATGCCGCCGGGTGCGTGGTTGAACAGCCAGATCCCGATCGGAGTTCCGATGAGCACAGCCAGGGGGATGGCCACACCGACCATCGCCAGGGTCTGCAGCATGGCGACCAGCAGCTCGCCGCGCAGTTCGAGGATGCGTTCCATCAGCCCCTCACCTCCGCAAGCGTCCCGTCGGCGGAGGGCTCGTCGGTCCGCCGCAGCAGCGTCTCGACGTCGACGTCGGACGCGGCCCCCCGCTCGACGCGGATCCCGTCGCCGACCAGATACCGGCCGATGCTGGTGGTCGGCTCGAAGCTCCCCGAGGTCAGGTCTGACGCGGCGAACCGCTCCACCACCCGACCGTCCTCCATGACCGCGACGTCGTCGGAGAGCGCCTTGATGACCTCCATCTCATGGGTCACCAGCACCACGGTGATGCCGAACTCCCGGTTCGCGTCGGCCAGGTACTGCAGCACCGACGCCGTGGTGAAGGGGTCCAGCGCCGACGTAGGTTCGTCGCAGAGCAGCACTTGAGGGTCGGGGGCCAGTGCACGAGCTATGGCCACCCGCTGCTTCTGGCCGCCGGAGAGCCGCGCAGGGTACTCGGTGGACTTCGCGGCAAGGTCCACGACCTCCAGGACTTCCGAGGCCCGGCGTCGTCGGACCCGACGGTCCCGCACCCCGGCGAACTTCAGCGCGAGCTCCACGTTCTGCGCCACCGTCAGATTGTTCACAAGATGGAATCCCTGGAAGATCATGCCGATCTGGTGTCGGGCGCGACGCAGCTCCTCCGCCTCGAGGTCGGTGAGTCGGACATCTCCGACCTCGACCGTTCCGGCGCTGGGTCGCTCCAGGAGATTGATGTTCCGCAGCAGGGTCGACTTCCCAGCACCGGAGAATCCGATGATGCCCTGGATCCGGCCCCGAGCGACGTCGAGACTGACGTCGTCGACCGCTGTGACGGGTGGTCTTCCCCGCGATCCGGGGAACGTGGTACTGACACGGCGCAGTGAGATCATGGCGTCCTCCATCGGTCCCGGCGGTAGCACCTGTGCCGTGTCGGAGGCGGACGATGATGGTCCGCCGGATCACGCTCGGCAGGTTGCTGCGACGTCGTCGAGCCGGGTCTCTCAGTCGCTCTGGATGGTTGCGAAGCTCTGTCAGCTTATGCACGGGGACGATCGGTTCGTCAAGGTGATCATCGATATGTCGTCACCTGGAGAAACAGATGTTCGACCGCAGAGTCGCACGGTGACGAGGATCGCCCGTCGCTGCGGTCCGAGCCGAGAGTCCCCGGACGAACCATCCGGAGTCGCCGGGCGTGAGGTTCCGGGGCCTCGGCGACGACCGCACCGGGTCACACGGCGACACCTGCATTGTGTCCGGCCGGAGCGCAGACGTACGATGAGCGGACGAACCATCCAGAGCGGCTGAGAGACCTGGCTCGACGACGCCGCAGCAACCCACGGGAGATCTCCCGCAGGTGGGTGCTACCGCCGGGACCGATGGGAGTGATCTGAACCTGTGTCGCTGACCGCAGCCCCCGCAGCCACGCACCCTCTGATGGCCGACGTGCACGCCTGGCCGGACCCGCGCACCGAAGAGGAGCGCCTCGACCACTGGGCCCGAGCCGCCGCGCTGCTCGACTGGGACACCCCCTGGGACGCCGTCCACCGGTGGACCCCGCCGGACCCCGCGGCCGAGACCGGCCCGGAGAACGAGTGGTTCGTCGGCGGCCGGCTCAACGCCGCGGTCAGCTGCGTGGACCGGCATGTGGCCGCCGGTCGGGGAGACGCCGTGGCGCTGCACTTCGAGGGTGAGCCCGGAGACCGGCGGGACGTCACCTACGCCGCCCTCCGGGACGAGGTCTGCCGCGCCGCCAACGCACTGACCGACCTCGGCGTCGGACCCGGTGACCGGGTGGTGATCTACCTCCCCGTCCTGGTCGAGACCGTGGTCATCACGCTGGCATGCGCCCGGATCGGCGCTGTCCACTCCCTGGTCTTCGGCGGGTTCTCCGCCGAGGCGCTGAGGTTCCGCGTCGAGGACACCGACGCCAAGCTGCTGGTCACCACCGACGGACAGTTCCGCCGGGGCCGCGCGGTCCCGGTGAAGGCCAACGCCGACGCCGCCGTCGCCGCAGCCGGACCGGAGCACGGCGGGAACCTCGAGCACGTCCTCGTCATCCGCCGCACCGGTTCCGAGGTCGACTGGACCGAGGGGCGCGACCTCTGGTGGCACGAGACCGTGGAGCCCGCCTCCCCCCTCCACACCCCCGAGGCCTTCGACTCCGAGCACGGACTGTTCATCATGTACACCTCCGGGACCACAGGCAGACCGAAGGGACTGCTCCACACCACCGGCGGATACCTCACCGGCGCGCTGTTCACCCACCTGCGGCTCTTCGCACACCCGGATCCGCTCCGCCGCGAGGGTGAGGTCCACTGGTGCACCGCCGATCTGGCCTGGGTCACCGCACACACCTATGAGATCTACGGGCCGCTGGCCGCCGGTGCCACCCAGGTCATCTATGAGGGCACACCGGACACCCCGCATCCGGGACGCCACTTCGAGATCATCGCCCGCCACGGCGTCAGCACCTACTACACCGCTCCGACTGTGGTGCGCTCCCTGATGGGATGGTTCCCCGAGGGCATCCCCGCCGACTACGACCTCTCTTCGCTCCGCCTGGCCGGCACCGTCGGCGAGGCGGTCAACCCCGAAGCCTGGCGCTGGCTGCGTGCCCAGCTCGGCCGCGACACCGTCGACGCCGACGGCGCACCCGCCCTGCCCATGGTCGACACCTGGTGGCAGTCCGAGACCGGATCCGCGGTGCTCTCCCCCCGCCCGGAGGACTCCGACCCCTCAGGCGGGCGCAGGCTGAAGCCCGGATGGGCCGGGCGGGCGATGCCGGGGGCCGCCGTCGCCGTGGTCGACGACGCCGGAGACCGCGTCCCGCCGCATGTGCAGGGCAGCATCGTGGTCACCTCACCGCTCCCTTCGGCCGCCCGCACGGTCTGGGGCGACCCGCACCGCTTCTACACCTCGTACTGGCAGAAGTACGCCGACCGCGGGTGGTTCCTCGCCGGAGACGGCGCCCAGGTGGACGAGGACGGCGACGTGCAGATCCTGGGACGCATCGACGACGTCATCAACGTCTCCGGTCATCGCCTCTCCACCATCGAGATCGAATCCGCCCTGGTCTCCCACCCCGACGTCGTCGAGGCCGGCGTATGCCCCGTCGAGGACCGGGTCAGCGGCCACGCCGCCGTCGCCTTCGTGGTGCTCTCGTCCGCCGCCGCGGAGCGCATCGACGCCGACGCCGCCTCCGCACACGAGCTGACCGAGGGGCTGCGCGCCCACGTCCGAGAGATCATCGGTCCCATCGCCCGGCCGCGGACCGTGATCCCGGTCCCCGAGGTGCCCAAGACCCGCTCCGGGAAGATCATGCGCCGGCTGCTGACCCAGCTGCACGACGGCGAAGCCCTCGGCGACACCACCAGCCTGCAGAACGAACCCTGCGTCCCGGTGATCGCGGACATCTGCCGCGCACGCGGCACCGCGCCGACCTCCGGGACCACCTCTGAGACCACCTCCGAGACGACCTCTGAGACGACCCCCACCGCACAGGAGAGACGATGAACGACCGACAGTTCGGGTTCCGCACCCGCGCGCTGCACGCCGGCGCCGTGCCGGACGCCGTCTACGGCACCCGCGCGGTGCCGATCCACCAGTCCACCTCGTTCGTGTTCAAGGACACCGACGACGCCGCGAACCTCTTCGCACTGCAGAAGTACGGCAACATCTACTCCCGCATCGGGAACCCGACCGTCGCGGCGTTCGAGGAGCGCGTGGCCTCCCTGGAGGGCGGCATCGGGGCGGTGGCCACCGCCTCGGGCATGTCCGCGGAGTTCCTGGTCTTCGCCGCGCTGTGCGGCTCCGGAGACCACATCGTCGCCTCCTCCAAGCTCTACGGCGGCACCATCACCCAGCTCGACGTCTCGCTGCGCCGGTTCGGCATCGAGACCACCTTCGTCGACTCCACCGACCCGGCCGACTTCGCCGCGGCGATCACCGAGCGCACCAAGGTCGTCTACACCGAGACGGTCGCGAACCCCAGCAACGACGTCGCGGACCTGCCCGGCCTGGCCGAAGCGGCCCACGCCCGCGGGATCCCGCTGGTCGTCGACTCGACCCTGACCACCCCGTACCTGAACCGACCGATCGAGCACGGCGCCGACGTCGTCGTCCACTCGGCCACGAAGTTCCTCGGCGGCCACGGCACCACCCTGGGCGGGGTCATCGTCGAATCCGGCGAGTTCCCCTGGGACAACGGGAACTTCCCGCAGATGACCGAACCGGTGGACTCCTACGGCGGGCTCAGCTGGTGGGGAAACTTCGGCGAGTTCGGGTTCCTGACGAAGATCCGCGCCGAGCAGCTGCGCGACTTCGGCCCCTCGCTCTCCCCCCAGGCGGCCTTCCAGCTCATCCAGGGCGTGGAGACCCTGCCGCAGCGGATCGACGAGCACGTCACCAACGCTCGACGCATCGCCGAAGCCCTGGAGGCCGACGACCGGGTGCTCTCCGTCGAGTACGCGGGCCTGCCCTCACACCGCGACCACGAGCTGGCCCAGCGCCTGCTGCCGCTCGGGGTGGGCTCGGTGTTCAGCTTCCGGCTGGCCGGCGGCCGCGAGACCGGCGCACGGTTCATCGAAGCGCTGCAGCTGGCCTCCCATCTGGCCAACGTCGGAGACGTCCGTACCCTGGTGCTGCACCCCGGGTCGACCACCCACCAGCAGCTCAGCACGGCCCAGCTCGAGGCCGCGGGCATCCCCGAGGACCTCATCCGCATCTCCGTGGGCCTCGAGGACGTCGAGGACATCCTGTGGGACATCGACCAGGCCCTGGACGTCGCCCTGAGCGAAGTCCCCGCCGGCGCACCGAGTGACGAAGGAGACCACCGATGAGCACGCCAGCTGAGACCGCGAGTGCCGACCACCCGCACGGGCTGTGGGAGCCGCCGTCGGCGGTGCGCCGCCTGCAGCTGATCTCGAACGCCGAGTCCGTGGCGATCGTGGGCGCCTCGAACAAGCCCTCGCGTTCCAGCCACTTCGTGGCGACCTACCTGCTGAGCTCCTCGACGTTCCGGGTCCACTTCATCAACCCGACGGTCGACGAGATCCTCGGCCGCCCCGTCTACGCCTCGCTGCACGATCTGCCCGAGTCCCCCGACATCGTCGACGTGTTCAGGAAGCCCCAGGACGTGCCGGGGATCGTCGACGACGCCGTCGCCGTCGGAGCCCGGACCGTGTGGATGCAGCTGGGCATCGAGAACACCGAGGCCGCCCAGCAGGCCAAGGACGCCGGACTCGAGGCGGTGCAGAACCGCTGCCTGAAGATCGAGCACGCGCGCTTCCACGGCGGGCTGCACCTGGCCGGCTTCAACACCGGAGTGATCAGCTCTGCCCGGCAGAAGCTCGACATCTGAGGAGGACCCATGACCACCACACACACCACTCGGACGTTCGATCCGCTGGCCCTGCGTGAGGCGTTCTCGCACTTCCCGCAGGGCGTGGTCGCCGTCGGCGCGGAGATCGACGGGGCACCCCAGGCCCTGGTCGCCTCGACCTTCACCGTCGGGGTGTCCCTGGAGCCGCCGCTGGTGAGCTTCGCCGTCCAGCACACCTCCCAGACGTGGCCGCGGCTGCGTCCGGCCCGGGCCCTGGGTGTCAGCGTGCTGGGGAGGGACCAGTTCGGGCTGTGCCGCCAGTTGGCGTCGAAGGACCGGGAGTCCCGGTTCGCCGGGGTCGACTACGCGGTCGACGACGAGGGCGCCCTGACCCTGCCCTCCAGCCCCATGTGGCTGGCCACCCGCATCTACGACGAGGTCCGCGCCGGGGACCACGACATCGTCATCCTGGAGATCACCGACGTGGGCTCCGTCCCCGGCGCGGCGGGCATGGTCTTCCATCAGAGCTCCTTCAAGGAGCTCGCCGCCCTGGACCTGTCCGCCTGAGACCAGAGTGCCGATGAGAGAGGGCCAATGACTGCACGCACCGAGAAGCCCCTGATCCTGTCCGCGTTCCTGATGAACACCACCAGCCACATCATCGGCGGGGCGTGGCGCCGGGAGTCCGCCGAGCAGCATCGGTTCAACGAGCTGCGGCACTGGACCGACCTGGTCCGTCGGCTCGAGGAGGCGGGCTTCGACCTGGCCTTCTTCGCCGACGTCGTGGGCGTCTACGGAGACCATGAGGGCGGATGGGCCTCCCACCTCCGCCGGGGCCTGCAGGTTCCGGCCAACGACCCGCTGGTGCTGATCTCTGCACTGGCGGCGGTCACCGACCGGATCGGTCTGGCGATGACGTCGTCGGTGATCCAGGCCCACCCGTTCACCTTCGCCCGTCAGCTCTCCACCCTGGACCACCTCTCCGGCGGACGGGTGGGGTGGAACGTGGTCACCTCCGCCACCGAGAACGCCCACCGCAACTTCGGAGGTGCGGGCCTGGCCGCCCACGGAGATCGCTACGACTGGGCGGAGGAGTACCTCGACGTCGCGTATCAGCTCTGGGAGGGCTCCTGGGAGGACGGCGCCCTGCTGGCCGACAAGACGCTGGAGCATGAGCGCGGGCTGGGGCTGCACGCCGACCCGACCAAGGTCGCGAAGATCCACCACCGGTCCTCCCGCTACGAGATCGAGGGGCCGCACCTGTCGTCGCCGTCGCCGCAGCGGACCCCCTACCTGTTCCAGGCCGGGTCCTCGGACCGGGGGCGGGAGGTGGCCGCCCGCCACGCCGAGGCGACCTTCTCCATGGCTCCGCGCCGCGACCTGGCCGCCGACCACGCCGCCGACGTGCGACGTCGGGCAGTCGCCTGCGGGCGCCGGGCCGAGGACGTGGCGTTCATCCAAGGACTGTCCTTCGTCATCGGCTCCACCGAGGCGGAGGCCCGGGAGAGGGCCGCCGACCTCGACGAGTCCCTGGACGTCCATGCGCTCATCGCGCATACTGCCGGGAGCCTGGGGGTGGATGTCGGCGGGCTGCCCATCGACACGCCGCTGGACGACCTCGAGACCGAGGGCGCTCAGGGGCACCTCGGCGACATCCGGAGGATGGCGCCGAACGGGCAGGTCACCCTGCGTGACCTGGCCACGTTCCGCGCCGAGTCGACCCGCGTGGTGGGCACGCCCGAGCAGATCGCCGATGAGCTGGCCGCCTGGCGCGAGGCGGGCATCGACGGGATCAACATCATCAACTCGGAGATCCCGGGCAGCTACGCGGAGTTCATCGACCACGTGATGCCGGTGCTGCGTGAGCGCGGGCTGGCCCGCCCCAGTCCGGGGTCCGATGCGGCTCCGCAGACGCTGCGCGGTGCGCTCACCGGCTCAGACCGGCTGCCGGACTCCCACCCGGCCGCCCGGTACCGGGGCGCGTTCACCGAGCACTCCGCGGCGGCGACGGAGTCGGCTCAGATCACGCCCTGAGCGATGACCGCATCGGCCACGCGCAGGAATCCGGTGATGTTCGCCCCGGCCACGTAGTCACCTTCGCGGCCGTACTCGGCGGCGGTCTCCGCACAGGCCGAGTGGATGTTCTCCATGATCTCGCCCAGGCGGGTGTCGGTGTAGTCGAAGGACCAGGTGTCCCGCGAGGCGTTCTGCTGCATCTCCAGGGCGGAGGTCGCCACTCCCCCGGCGTTGGCGGCCTTGCCCGGACCGAAGAGCACCTCGGCCTCACGCAGGGCCCGGTAGCCCTCCGGGGTCGTCGGCATGTTGGCCCCTTCGGCGACGGCGACGAGACCTGCCTTGATCAGCTTCTTCGCGTCCTCGGCGTCCAGCTCGTTCTGGGTCGCGCACGGCAGGGCGATGTCGACGTCGCTCTCCTCGGCGACCGCCCAGACGTTGCGGTCCTCGAGGAACCGGGATCCGTCGCGGCGCTCGGCGTACTCCCCGATGCGACCGCGTTCGGCCTCCTTGATCCGACGCAGCAGGTCCAGATCGATGCCGTCCGGGTCGTAGATCGAACCCGAGGAGTCCGAGGCGCCGAGCACCACACCGCCGAGCTCCTGGATCTTCTGGATCGCGTAGATGGCCACGTTTCCGGAGCCGGAGACCAGCACCTTGGCGCCGTCGAAGCTGCGGCCGGTCGCCCGCAGCATGTGGTCGGTGAAGTACACGGTTCCGTAGCCGGTGGCCTCCTTGCGCACCAGGGATCCGCCCCACGTGATGCCCTTGCCGGTGATGACTCCGGACTCCCACCGGCCGACGATCCGCTTGTACTGGCCGAACAGGTAGCCGACCTCGCGCGGTCCGACCCCGATGTCCCCGGCCGGCACGTCGAGGTCGTAGCCGATGTGCCGGTAGGCCTCAGTCATGAACGACTGGCAGAATCGCATGATCTCGCCGTCGCTGCGGCCCTTGGGGTCGAAGTCGGCTCCACCCTTGCCGCCGCCGATGGGCAGACCGGTCAGCGCGTTCTTGAAGGTCTGCTCGAAGCCGAGGAACTTCACGGTGCCGGCCAGCACCGAGGGGTGGAACCGCAGTCCGCCCTTGTACGGACCCAGCGCGGAGTTGAACTGCACGCGGAAGCCCCGGTTGATCTGGACTCCGCCCTCGTCGTCGACCCACGGGATCCGGAAGGTGATCTGCCGCTCGGGCTCGCAGATGCGCTCCAGGACCGAAGCCTCGACGTATTCCGGGTGGTCCGCCAGCACCGGTCCGAGGGAGTCGAAGACCTCCCGGACCGCCTGGTGGAACTCGTCCTCGCCCGGATTGCGCGCGATGACCTGGTCGTAGACCGCCTCCAGGTGCTCGGTGGTCATGCTCATGAGGGTCTCCCTTCCCCGCAGCTCGTCTCGCCCTCACACTAACAAGGCTGGTCAGCGGCGCACCGGCTCCGTCCCCGCAGACGTCGCCCGGCGCAGTCGGAGCATCCCGAAGAAGGCGACGAACAGCATGAACATGCCGAACTGGTTGTAGTTGAAGAACAGGAATTCTGTCGGTGAGGCGATCAGGAAGATCGCCAGCACCATCACCAGGGCGACCCCGGCGTCGACGTCGTGCGTGCGGGCGAAGCCGTAGGACCTCGCCGTGGCGGCGATCAGCACGGCGAGGAGCATCATGAGTCCGATGATCCCCAGATCCACCGCCGTCTGGATGTAGGAGTTGTGGAAGTGGGCGATCTCGTAGTCCACGAACTGCGGCACGTAGCGGCTCGGCTCTTCCCCGTAGGAGGTGTGGAAGTAGGCGTTGAACCCCCAGCCCACCAGGGGCCGCTCGGCGATGGCCGAGTAGCCGAACTCCCACATGGTGGTGCGGCCGGTCATCGTCGGATCCCGACCGAGCAGCTCCATCAGCGGCGTCCACAGCTGCCACAGCAGCGCACCGACGGCCACCATCAGCGGCACCAGCACGGTCAGCAGTGGGCCCAGCGGGATCCGCGGCACCACCGCACGGGCCAGCGGCACGAGCACCACCGCCGCCACCATCAGGAACAGGCCGGTGGCCGAACCGGCGAGCAGGACGAAGACGGCGAAGACCGCGAGCGCGGCCACCCGTCGGAGGCCCCGCAGCAGGGCGAGCGACAGCACCACTCCGATGGCGCAGTAGAACCCGGCCATGATGTTGTGGGTGAACAGCCCGCGGATCCGCCGGCCGCCGAGGAAGTTCTCGCGTTCGTGGGTGTCGTGGTCGAGCACCTGGTCGTAGCCGACCAGGTGGGCCAGCATCCCTCCGACGGCGAGGATCAGCAGCACCGCGAGCACCATGCGCAGGATCTGCGGCATCGTGAATTCGGTGGCCAGCACATAGGCGACGATGATGTTCCCCGCGGCCATGGCTCCGTAGACGAGGGAATCCGCCGGGGAGACCGACCACAGGGTGCTGGCCACCAGGTACCCGCCCACGACGAGCGCCAGGCTGAGGCCCACGGCGTCGAGCCGCCGGGCGGTCAGCAGCAGGGGCACCGAGAGCATGTGCATCACGATCCACACCAGGGAGAAGAGCGTGTTGTCGCCGACCTCGCCGTCCGGGCTCACAGGGATGAGCACGGCCGCGGTCAGACCGAAGGTGAAGGCCGTGTAGACCGCGAAGTACGCTCCGCGCAGGCTCTTCCACCGCGACGGGGGCGACTCACAGCCCGGCGCTCCGCCCACGGCGGCGGCGTCGCGGCGACGCAGAGCTCCGCCGCGACGCTCCTGGGCCCACGCGGGACGCACGGTCCTCATGATCGTGGCCCGCCGTCGGCGGAGGCGACGATGTCACCGAGCGAGTCCTGCAGCAGGTCGAGGCAGGCGACGATCTGCTCCGCCGAGGTCCGGTAGTCCCCCGCGGCACCCCCGAAGGGATCGACCACCTCCTCCGGCAGGGTCGCCGGCACGGTGGTCAGCCCGCGCCGCTGCGCCGCGGCACGGACCAGAGCACGCAGACGGTCGGGGGTCGACGCGTGCTCCCCGAGCGCGGGCGAGTCCGGAGGGCTGACCGCGAGGTCATGCACCAGGTGCGCGAACTCGGAGAGCAGGAAGGTCCGGCGGGAGGCCCGGGGCGCCGTCCTGACGAGCGCCTGCCGGTGTCGACGGGTCATGCACAGCACGAGGTCTGCGGCGAGGATCTCCTCGGGATCCACCGGTCGCGCCCGGTGCCCGGACGGCTCTCCGCCGTAACGCACGGAGAGTTCCGCCGCCTCGGAGGGCATGGGGGCGCCCGGCCGCGGATGCAGTCCCGCGCTGGTGACCTCCACGAGACCCGCCGCCGCGGGGGCGTGGTCCCGCAGCCGGGCCGAGAGGATCTGGGCGCACTGCGCGGAGCGGCATACATTGCCGGTGCAGACGGCCACCGTCCGGAACGGCTCAGCGGGTGTCCGCATCAGCGCTCAGCCCTTCGACCCGCCGGTCTCGACGCTCGAGTAGCCGTACCCGCCGTATCGGTCGTACCCCTGTGCGTCCGGGCCCTTGGTCGGCACCCGAGTCATCACGATGCCCAGCAGGCGGGCCTCGACCAGGTCGAGGGCGTCGGAGGCCCCGCGGACCTCCGGCGCGCGGGCGGTGCCGACGCCGACCACGAGCACCGCCCCGGAGGTCATCCGGCTCAGCACCGCGGCGTCGCTGACCGGCAGCAGCGGCGGCGTGTCGAACAGGACGACGTCGTACGCGGACTCCAGCCGAGAGATCAGCTGCTGCATGGCCGCACTGCCCAGCAGTTCGCTCGGGTTCGGCGGGACGGTTCCCGCGGGCAGGACCGCCAGCTCGTCGGGGCCCCAGGACTGGACGACGTCCTCGAGCTGCGCCAACTCGGTCAGGGCATCGGTGAGCCCGACCGCGCCCTCCAGGCCGAGGTGGTCCGCCACCGCCGGGCGTCGCAGGTCAGCGTCGACCAGCAGCACACGGTGCCCGGCCCGCCGAAGACTGATCGCCAGGTTCACCGCCGTCGTCGTCTTGCCCTCGCTCTGGACCGAGGAGGTGACGACGAAGCTGTGGGAGCTCCGTCCGATGTCGAGGAAGTGCAGGTTGGTGCGCAGGGTGCGGAAGGACTCGGCGAATCCGCCGGCCGGGTCCGTCTGGGCCACCAGCTCCCCGGAGGTCACCCTCCGGTCCTCACGGACGGTGCCCAGGATCGGGGCCTCGGTGATCGTCCGGACGTCGTCCTCGGTGCGGATCCGGGTGCGCAGGACCTCGCGCAGCGCCAGCACGGCCATGCCCAGTGCCGCGCCGACGACGAGCCCCAGAGCCACGTAGACCAGCGGGCGCGGAACGGCCGGGTCCTCCGGCGGCTCCGCCGGCTGGATGGTGGTCAGGGTGATCGCATTGCCGCCCTCGGGGGTGACCTCCTGGACGCTGGCGTCCAGATTCTCGGCGATCGAATCCGCGATGGCCGCGGCCTGGTCAGGGTCCTCGTCCGAGGCGACGATCTCCAGGATGACGGTCTCGTTCTGGCTGGCGACCGAGACGTCCTCCGCCAGGTCCTCCACCGTGGTGTCCAGTGCCAGGTCCTCGATCACCGGTCCGAGCACCGCAGAGCTCGTGGTCAGCTCCACGAAGCTGCGCACCATCTCCTGGCTGTAGATGTTGCCCTGGCCGAGCTCGTTGACGTCGGCCGCCCCCTCCACCGAGACGTACACCAGCGACTCGGCCTCGTACCGGGGAGTCTGCAGCAGTGCCGCCGCGCCTCCCAGGGCCGCGCCCAGGAGGGTGACCACCAGGACGGTGAGCCACCCCCGGCGCAGGATCATCAGATATTCGCGCAGCTCCACAGCTGACCGCCCCCTCTCCCCCGCAGCCGGTATCAGCCGTCTATGAGGTCGTGTACCGAGATCACCTGGTCCCGCCCCGGACCCACCCCCACACCGGAGATGCGGGTGCCTGCGAGCTTCTCCAGGGCGAGCACATAGTCTCGCGCGTTGGTGGGCAGGTCGTCCAGCGTGCGGGCGGAGGAGATGTCCTCGGTCCAGCCGTCGAAGTGCTCGAAGACCGGCACCGCGTGGTGGAACTGGGTCTGGGTCATCGGCATCTCGTCGAACCGGACCCCATCGATCTCATAGGCCACGCACACCGGTATCCGCTCGATCCCGGTGAGGACGTCGAGCTTGGTCAGGAAGTAGTCGGTGAAGCCGTTGATGCGGGAGGCGTAGCGCGCCATCACCGCGTCGAACCAGCCGCAGCGGCGGGGCCGGCCGGTGTTGACGCCGAACTCGCCGCCGGTGCGCTGCAGGAACTCGCCCCACTCGTCGAACAGCTCGGTGGGGAACGGGCCGGCCCCCACCCGGGTGGTGTAGGCCTTGACCACACCGATGGACCGGGAGATGCGGGTGGGGCCGATCCCCGACCCGACGGAGGCGCCGCCCGCGGTCGGGTTGGAGCTGGTGACGAACGGATAGGTGCCGTGGTCGACGTCGAGGTAGGTGGCCTGCCCGCCCTCCATGAGCACCACCCGACCGTCGTCGAGGGCGTCGTTGAGCAGGATCGTGGAGTCCACGACCATCGGCCGCAGCCGATCGGCGTAGGAGAGGAAGTACTCGGCGATCTCGTCGACGGTGATGGAGCGCCGGTTGTAGAGCTTCACCAGCAGCTCGTTCTTCTGCCGCAGCGCACCTTCGATCTTCTGGCGCAGGATCGACTCGTCGAAGATGTCCTGCACACGGATCCCCAGCCGGGCGACCTTGTCCATATAGGTGGGTCCGATGCCGCGCCCGGTGGTGCCGATGGCCCGCTTGCCGAGGAACCGTTCGGTGACCTTGTCCATGGTCTGGTGGTACGGAGCCACCAGGTGCGCGTTGGCGGAGATGCGCAGGTGGGAGCAGTCGTGGCCGCGGACCTCGAGGCCGTCGATCTCCTCGAACAGGGCCTCCAGGTTGACCACGACGCCGTTGCCGATGACCGGGGTCGCATTCGGCGAGAGGATGCCTGCGGGAAGCAGCTTGAGCTCGAACTTCTCCCCGCCGACGACGACGGTGTGCCCGGCGTTGTTGCCGCCGTTGGGCTTGACCACGTAGTCGACCCGCTCGCCGAGCAGGTCGGTGGCCTTGCCCTTGCCCTCATCGCCCCACTGGGCGCCGACGATCACGATCGCTGGCATGACACTCCTTCTCATGCGGCGCAGAGTCGTCCGAGCGCCGGTTCGGGGCGGTCCCGTGCCGGCTCCTCCCGTACCGTTCCGGGCCGCGCCGACACCCGTGGCAGTCTACCAAGGGCTCACCGGCGGGGTGCTGTCCCGTCGGTCGGTCCGTCCGGCTCGCCGGTGTAGGGCAGCACGGTCTCTCCGGAGCCGAACTTCCCGGAGGTGATCAGACCGAGGGCGCCGTCCTGCTGCAGGATGACCGCCTCCACCTCGTCCATGCAGCCGAGTCCTGCCTGGCGGGCCGCGGTGTGGACGTCGTCCTCGACCAGCTGGTGCTTGCGCATCGTCCGGTGCTGGAACTCGCCGTGGTAGTAGACGAGCACCGGCTGCGAGTCCACCAGGCGCCGGAGCTTCGGCGAGCGCCGCCGCACCCAGGCCAGCACCCAGTGCAGCAGCACCAGCATGACCAGGGTGAGCAGCATCTGGGTGATCGGGACGTCGGGGGCGGTGATCGTCCGACCGAAGGCCGAACCGATCGTCACCGCCATGATGAGGTCCAGCGGCGTCATCGCCGCGGTGGTGCGCGGCCCGGTGATCCGCAGCAGCATCAGCAGGGCCAGATAGCCGACCGAGACGGTCAGCACCGTGTGGACGATGGGGTCCCAGCCGTCCCAGAACTGTGTCATATCCATACCCGGAGACTGCCACGGACGACACCCGGTGTCGATGCGCCGCTCCGGAGCTCACATCCCGTCCTGAGCTGGGACGACGACCCTCAGCCCAGGCGTCCTCCGGAGGCCTCCAGATAGCAGGCCGCACACAGCGACTCGTACCAGACCTCACCTCCGACCTCGCCGCCGTCGATGGCGACCTGGTCCCCGTCGAAGACGATGCGGTCCCCGTCCCGCCGGGTGTTGAACAGCGCCTTGCGCCCGCACCGGCAGATCGTCTTCAGCTCCTCCAAGGAGTGCGCCAGGTCCATCAGTCGGGCCGATCCCGGGAAGGCCCGCGTGCGGAAGTCCGTACGGATCCCATAGGCCAGCACCGGCACCTCGTCCAACACGGCGATGCGCAGCAGGTCGTCGACCTGGTCCGGGGCGAGGAACTGGGCCTCATCGATCAGCAGGCATGCCACCGGCCGGATCCCGGCCCGCCAGCCCCCGGGCGTCGGAGGGCCGACGGCGTCGTGGTCGAGGGCCTCCAGCAGGGTGCCGGGCTCCTCGCCCGCGGCGTACCGGGCGAAGAGGTCGCGCAGATCGTCGTCGGGACCGATCATGAGGTCGACGCTCCGGGTGACGCCCAGCCGGGAGACGATCTCGTCGTCGCCCTTGGTGTCGGTCACCGGTTTGGCCAGCAGCACCCGCTGGTCCCGCTCCTCATAGTTGAACGCGGCCTGCAGCAGGCTGGTGGACTTTCCGGAGTTCATCGCTCCGTAGCGGAAGTACAGCTTGGCCATAGCCGCACGATCCTATCGCCTCACAGCCTCCAGCAGCTGTCCACCGGACTGCGACCGTCGAACATCCGGGCGGTGAAGATCCCGGTCCGCGGCATCGACCCCAGATAGGCGCCCAGATGGGTGGGCACCCCCGTGGCCTCGAAGGTGACCTGCCCGCCGCTGCCGCACCAGGCCGACCCCATGTCCCGGCCGACGGCGTAGGGGATGACGTCGTCGAGCGGCGCGTGGTTGATCAGGGTCGGCACCTCGGGGGCACGGCCCTGCTGTCCGAGGCTCTGCTCCTGCAGGTAGGAGGCGAAGGGCTCCTCGTGGATCATCTCGCTGAACGAGCGCCCGTCGAGGGTCAGGGTGCGGGAGTCGGTGAGCGCGTGGGCAAAGACCGCCTGGATCGCACACTGCCCCGAGGCCTCCTCCATCGCCTGCAGGCCGTCGGCGTTGAGGAACTCGGTCGGGTCGACGCCCTCCGACTCCACCATGGACCCCATGGCGAAGAGCAGGAACGCCGAGTACAGGGAACCGTCGATGTTCTCCGCCACGCGGAACAGGTCGGCCGGCGGCGCGCCCGCGCTTCCGGAGACCAGGGGGAGCTCCGGGGCGTGCTCGCCGGCGAGCTCGAGGGCCGAGGCCGCGGCCCCTCCGCCCTGGGAGTAGCCGCGGAGGTGCAGCGGGGAGTCCTCCTCCACGCCGCCGCCGTACACCTGTGCGGCCGCACGGGCGGCGTCGAGCACGGCCCTGCCCTGGTCCACGCGGTTCAGATAGGTGTGCTCGCCCTCGGTGCCGAGCCCGATGTAGTCGACCAGCACCACGGTGTAGCCGGAGTTCAGCGCGTTGGCGATGCCGATCCCCTCATACTCGGTGCCCGCGGCCAGCTGCCGGCTGGGAGCGCACTGGTCGCCCATGCCCTGAGTGCCGGGAGCATGCACGATGACCCGCCCCGAACCGTCCTCCGGCTCGAGCAGGGTGGCCGTGGCGGCCCGGGCGGCCTCGTTGCTGTCAGTGGTCCGGTACATGAAGGTGGTGACATCACCTTCGGGTTCGACGAGGTTCAGCGGGTCCAGGTAGAAGGTGCCCTCACGCTGGCGGATCAGCTCCCCGTCCTCGTCGGGCAGCTGGTCGGGGGTGTCGTAGAAGCTTCGGTCCGGTTCCTCGGGGAGGTCGTCGACGGCGCCTGCGTAGCGGACGTCGTCTGCGGTGACCTCGTCGGACTCGTCGATCAGCCGCTGGGCGTCCTCCAGCTCCACGCCCTCGGGGACGTCATCCTCGACCAGGGTCTCGTCGGCGGCCTCGTCGGCCTGACGGTCCGCCAGCGCCTCCTCCGGCTCCGGCATCTGCTCCGAGGCCGGAGGCAGGATCGGCGCGGCGGCGGACGGTGCGGCGCCGGAGAGGATCAGTCCTCCCATGCCGAGCACGAGCGCCGAGCGGGTGATCGCACGGGGAAGAGGACGGGCGGGACGGGTGAGCGGGCGTGTCGAACGGTTCAGCACAGGGCCTCCGCAGGTCGGGTGACGGGGTGCCACAAGTTCCTCGCCGGTATACCGGTCAGTAACTCGTGATCCGTACCACACCTTAGCGCGAGGTCCACCCGCGTCAAGGGACCCCGAGGATCCCCAGGTCAGCTCGGCTCAACCGTGGTCGGCGGCCGTCATCGGCGCAGCTGGGAGATCTCCTGCTCGGCCGCAGGGTCGCAGTCCCGGAGCAGCTGGGTGATGCGGACGACCTCCTCGGACTCCCCGATGGCCGCGGCCGCCTGGCCCAACGCCGCCAGCGCTCGCAGGAAGCCACGATTGGGGGCGTGGGACCACGGGACCGGACCCGCACCGCGCCACCCCGAACCGCGCAGGGCGTCGAGCCCGCGGTGGTAGCCGACCCGGGCGTAGGCGTAGCCCTCGACGGTGTGGCCCTCCGAGAGGGCGTCCTCGGCCAGCAGCGCCCACAGCAGGGAGGAGGTGGGGTGGTCGGCGACGACGTCGACGGCCTCCGATCCGGCCTCCAGCGCCTGGTCGACCTCGGGCTCCGCCGGCAGCAGGGTGGGCTCCGGCTCCATCAGATTGCGTCCGACGATGCTCATGCCTCCACCCTATCCAGCATCGGCGGGACGCCCCGAACCGGTGACCGGCCTCGGGCGCAGCCGTTCAGGAGCGGATGATGCGCCGGGCCCGCGCCTCGCTGACCGCTGAGACCCGATTGTCGACCCCGAGCTTCTGATACACGTGGATCAGGTGGGTCTTCACCGTCGCCTCGGAGATGAACAGCTCCTTGGCGATCGCCCGGTTGGACAGGCCGGTGGCCAGCAGCTCGACCAGCTGCACCTCCCGAGCGCTCAGCGACGGCGACGGCTCCCGGATCCGCCCCACCAGCCGAGCCGCCACCTCCGGGGCCAGGGCCG
This sequence comes from Nesterenkonia marinintestina, assembly GCF_025420485.1. GTDB lineage: Bacteria > Actinomycetota > Actinomycetes > Actinomycetales > Micrococcaceae > Nesterenkonia > Nesterenkonia marinintestina. Next base: position 60,491 of record NZ_JAOEFD010000010.1, read on the forward strand.
TCCGACCGGCCGCGGCGTCGCGCACCGCGCGATGGATCTGCTCGGGCGGGGCGTCCTTGAGCATGTACCCGGCCGCTCCGGCCTCCACGGCGGCGAGGATGTCCGCATCGGTGTCATAGGTGGTGAGGATCAGCACCGGCAGCTCCGGCGCCGCCCGACGGATCCTGCGGGTCGCCTCGGCGCCGTCGATGCCGGACCCCAGCTGCAGGTCCATCAGCACCAGATCCGGCCCGGAGACTCCGGCCTGCCGCTCGACGGCCAGCCGGACCGCCTCCTCCCCGGTCTCCGCCTCGGCCACGACGACGAGGTCGCTGCCCTCGAGCATGGCCCGCAGGCCTGCACGCACCACGGGGTGGTCGTCGACCAGCAGCGCCCGGATCGGCTCCGTGTCAGGGGAGCTGGACTCAGACATGGGGTGCTCCTTCGTCGACCGGGGTCGGCAGCCGCAGCGCGACCACCGTCCCCTCTCCGGGTGCGGACTCGACCTCAGCGGTCCCGCCCAGAGCCTCGGCACGCTGCGCCAGGGCCTGCAGCCCGAACCCGGAACCGTCCTCGGCCGCCGGGACGGGCGCCGAGTCCGCAACGCGTGCTGAGTGCGGGTCGAAGCCGACGCCGTCGTCGAAGACGTCCAGGGTGACCTCGTCGTCCAGGAAGCTCAGTGTGATCACCGCCGTGCCGGCCCGGGCGTGCTGGGTGACGTTCGCCAGCGAGGACTGCGCCGCGCGCAGCAGAGCCAGCGAGGCCGAGGCCCCCAGGACCCGCGGAGATCCCTGCACGTCGAGGCGCACCGAGAGCCGCGCCCCCTCGGCGGCGGCCCGCCGTTCGGTGCGGGTGCACAGCTCACGCAGCCCGTGCAGCAGGGGCTCGTCCTCCGCCGCCTCGGACTGCAGCGCCCGGACCAGCCGACGGGCCTGGTCGAGGTTCTCACCAGCCGTGCGGCGGACCGTGTCCAGACGCTCCGAGGCGGCCTCCGAGTCTCCGGAGACGAGGTCGGATTCGGCGGCACGGGTCATCAGCACGATCGAGGAGAACCCCTGGGCGAGGGTGTCGTGGATGTCGCGGGCCATGCGCTCCCGCTCGGCCAGAGCCCCGGCCTCACGCTGGGTGCGCGCCAGATCCTCACGGGTGCGGCGCAGCTCGTCCAGGGCCTCCTGCTGGGCGCGGTTCTCCGACCGAAGAGTCCGGTAGGCCAGGGCCATGACCACCGCGCAGACCGCACCGATGCTGGGGCCCAGGACGGTGGCGACCTGCAGCCCGTCAGCCCCGTGTCCCAGTGCGAAGACCACCACCGCCGTGATCGCGACGACGGCGGTGAGGCCCCAGATCAGCGGAAGCAGGTGGATGTGGAGGAAGAACAGGGGGAAGGCGAGCCAGGCGAAGTCCGGGTGGTGCAGCACGAGCAGGCCCCAGACCGCGGTGACGGCGAACAGCCACCCCAGCCGAGCCGCCGCAGGGACCGGCGTGTCGGTGCGACGCATCCGCCCCTCGGTGACGGTGCCGGCCGCGTAGAGCAGGACGAAGAGCCCCACCGGCGCCAGACCCGGCCACAGGGAGCCCTCGTCGACGTACATCCGGGCCGTCCCGACGGCCAGCAGCAGGGCGACGGCCAGGTGGAGGCTCATCCGCAGACCCGACAGCACCCGGGCACCGGTCAGCGGCATGCGGGGACCGGTCTCCATCCGGCCAGACTATCGGTGCCGGGGCGGCCGGCGATCCACCGATCGGTTGATACGCGGCTGCACCGAAGGTCTCCGCGGGACCGACCCCGCGCACGATTCCCCGGGCGGCGTGCTCCGGAAGGCTGGACCCAGACCGACCCACGAGACGCCCCACTCCCTGGAGACCCGATGTTCCTCGCGCTGCGCGACATACGATTCGCCACCGGCCGCTTCGCCCTGATGGGCGGCGTGGTCACCCTGATCACGTTCCTGCTGGTGATGCTCTCCGGCCTCACCTCCGGACTGGCCCAGCAGACCACCGGCGCGATCGACGACCTCGACGCCGACACCGTCGCCTTCGGCTCCCCCGCCGGGCAGGACGAGCCGGAGGAGGACTTCACCGACTCCACGGTCACCGCCGCGCAGCTCCGGGCCTGGCAGGACGCCGACCACGTCGACTCGGCCGCGGCGCTGGGGATCTCCCAGACGCGGATGAGCCTGACCGGGGACCGGGAGGGAGTCACCTCGGTGGCGCTGTTCGGGGCCGACGGCTCCCCCGCGCCGGAGGGCGCCCAGCCCGAGGTCGGCGAGGCCGTGCTCACCGAGGGCGTCACCGAGGAGCTCGAGGTCGGCGCCGGGGACCGGATCGAGGTCGGCGGTGAGGAGCTGGAGGTCGTCGACGTCGTGGACGAACAGTCCTACAGCCACGTGCCCGTGGTGTGGACGACCCTGGATGACTGGCGGACGGCCTCGCACGTCGGAGGCTCCGGCGGAGGGGACGACGAGGTGGTCGGCACCGTGGTGGTCTCCTCGTTCGCCGAGGACGTGTCCTCCGAGAACCTGGTCAGCGACCTCGCCCCCGGACTGTGGACCGGGCTCACCGGCGCGGAGACCACGCCCGAGCAGGTCCGCGACGACGTCGACGCCGCCGCCGGGACCTCCGCACTGTCCCGGACCGACAGCTTCCACGCGCTGCCGTCGTACACCTCGGAGAACGGATCGCTGACCATGATCCAGGGCTTCCTGTACGGGATCTCAGCCCTGGTGATCGTGGCCTTCCTCTCGGTGTGGACCGTCCAGCGCACCCGGGACATCGCCGTGCTGCGTGCGCTCGGGGCCTCCTCGACGTACGTGCTGCGCGACGCCGTCGGCCAGGCCCTGATCATCCTGGTCGCCGGGGCCGCCCTGGGGGGAGCGCTGGGCGCCGCCGGGGGGATGTTCGCGGCCCAGGCCGCCCCGTTCCTCACCGATGCGACCACCACGCTGCTGCCGATGGCCGGCGTCGTCGTCATCGGAGCGGCCGGCTCGATCCTGGCGGTGCGCCGCGTGACCACTGTGGACCCGATGATCGCCCTGGGAGGCAACTGATGCACACGACACCCGCACTGCAGATGACCGACGTCGTCCTCGAGTACCCCGACGGCCGCGACGGCGTGCTGCGCGCCCTGGACGAGGTCGACTTCGTCGCGGAGGCCGGGACCATCACCTCGCTGGTGGGCCCCTCGGGCTCGGGGAAGTCCAGCCTGCTCGCCGTGGCCGCCACCCTGCTGGCTCCGAGCCGCGGCAGCGTGCGCGTCGACGGCACGGAGGTGACCGAGCTCTCCGAGAAGGGCCGGGCCGCGCTTCGCCGGGACTCCGTGGGCCTGATCTTCCAGCAGCCCAACCTGCTGCCGTCGCTGACCGCGCTGGAGCAGCTGGTCGTCGTCGACGACCTGCGCGGAAGGTCCCGCAGTCGGGCCCGCGAACGCGCCGCCGAGATCCTGGACCAGGTGGGGCTGAGCTCTTCGACGGGCCGACGTCCCCATGAGCTCTCCGGAGGTCAGCGGCAGCGTGTCAACATCGCCCGGGCGCTGATGTCCGAGCCCACGGTGCTGCTGGTCGACGAGCCGACCGCGGCGCTGGACCATGAGCGCTCCGAGGACGTGGTGCGCCTGCTGTGTCGGATCACCCGCGAACGCGGCACCGCCACGGTGATGGTCACCCACGACACCGACTTCGTCCCGCTCACCGATGCCGTGGCCACGATGCGCGACGGGGCGCTCGCCGCCCCGGAGACCACCGCCCGGCCCGGCGCCCGCCGGTTCGACGAGCAGGTCGGTCAGCGCGTGGGCTCGGTGGGCTGATCCGCCTCCGGACCGGGTTCGGCGGCGGGGTCGGCGCCGGCCTCGTCACCCGGGTCGTCACCGGGGTCGTCACCGGGGTCGTCGGCGGATCCGCCCTTCGGCACCCCGTGGATGATGCGGTGGCGGATCCACCCGGAGATCTGGTCTACGACGATCGTCACCACGATGATCACCACCAGGGTGATGCCGATCCGTTCCCACTGCCGCGCGTCGAACAGGGTGCTCAGCAGCGAACCGACTCCCCCGGCGCCGAGCACCCCGAGGATCGCCGAGGCTCTGATGTTGACCTCGAACCGGTACAGCCAGATGGCGATGATCTCGGGCAGCACCTGCGGCAGCACGGCCCAACGGACGACCTGCACCCGGGTGGCTCCGGAGGCCCGGGCGGATTCCAACGGCCCCGGATCCACAGACTCGACGGCCTCGGAGATCAGCTTCGACAGCGTGCCGACGGAGCTGATCCCCAGGGCGAGGGCCCCGGCCATCGGTCCCAGCCCGAAGATCGGCAGCATGATCGCGATGGCGAAGATGATCTCCGGCACCGCCCGGATGAAGGAGAGCACGAACCGCACTGCGGCGTAGATCGGCAGCGGAGTCATCGTCCGCGCGGCCAGGAAGCCCATCGGCAGCGAGAACAGAGCGCCGACGACGGTGCCGATCCAGGCGATCTTGACCGACTCGAGCATGGCGTCCAGCGAGGCGGCCCAGTAGCCGCGCACCTGCGCGTCGGGCACCTGGAGCACCCCCTGCGTCATCAGGGAGGTGTAGTCGACGAAGTTCCGCGGGAAGTCCACCAGTCGGGAGAAGTCGGCACCCGTCGCGGCGACGGCGGCGATGAACAGGATGCCGAATCCGATCATCCCCACCGTGTATCCCGTCCGGGCCGGACGCACCGGACGCCGGTCGAGGGCGTCCTCCGGGAAGCGGCGGGCCGTGCTCTGCGGTGCGGAGGTCATGTCAGCCTCCTGCGGATCGTCAGCGAGAGGTAGTCCACTGCGAGCACCACGGCCACCAGGGCGATCATGATCGCCGAGATGTTGGAGTAGCTGAAGTGGGAGAGCTGCACGGTGATCACCTGCCCCACACCCCCGGCGCCGACGATCCCCAGCACCACCGAGGCGCGGATGTTCAGTTCGAAGGTGTAGAGCGTGTAGGAGAAGAATCCGGGCAGGATCTGAGGGACCACCGCAGCCCGATTCCGCTGAGCCAGCGAGGCGCCCGACGCGGCGGCCGCCTCCACGGGTCCCAGGTCCACGGAATCGATGGTCTCACCGGTCAGCTTCGCGACGATTCCGATGTTGAACATCACCAGGGCCAGGACACCGGCCATCGGTCCGGCGCCGCCCGCGGTACCGCCGAGCATGGCGACGAAGAGCAGACCGTACCCGATGTCGGGGATGGAGCGGACCACCGAGTTGGCGGCCTTGATCAGCTGGCTGGTCCACGTCGTCGGGCTGGAGACCGGGGAGGCGCCCAGGGCCAGCAGGAGGCCGATGAGGCAGCCGACCGTAGTGGCCACCACGGCCATGGCGATGGTCACCACCCACTGGTCCCAGACGCGGACGATGAAGCCCCAGTTGGGATTCAGGAAGCCGTCCACGACGGGGCGCGCCCGGTGGAGGTCCTCCCACAGGGGACTCAGTGTGAACCCGATCCCCGAGCCGGCCCACCAACACGTGGCGATCACCGCCATGACGCCGAGCACGAGCAGAGGGCCGGTCCGCAGCCGCCACCCCAGCGCGAGCACCGCCACCACCAGGACACCGGCGATGCTGACGGTGAGCGGCACGGAGAACAGGCCGAACGACAGGCTCAGCGTCGACGTCGTGGTCCGGACGAAGAGGACCAGCAGGACGCCGGCGACGGCGAGCAGCGCCAGGTACGACCCGACGCTCGGTCGAGGACGGACCGGACGCTGCGACCCCGGCTCTCCCCGGGTGGTCCTGCGCTCCTCGACCCGGGTGCTCATCGGTCCTGCGCTCCGGGGGCGCCGCCGTCCGACCCGTCGCGGTCGAGGTCCACCGACCCGGCGACGTCGTCGGCGGTCAGGGAACGCTGATAGATCTCCTCCACGGCGGCGTCGTCGGCCTCCTCCACCGGCGCGTCGAAGACGATGCGTCCGCCGCGCATCCCGATCACCCGATCCGCGTAGCGTCGGGCCATGTCGAGGTGGTGGAGGTTCACGATGGTGGTGATGCCCAGCTCGCGGTTGATCCGACGCAGATCCTGCAGGACCTGGTGCGCGGTGGGCGGGTCCAGCGAGGCCACCGGCTCATCGGCGAGCAGGACCTCCGGGTCCTGGGCCAGAGCACGCGCGATGGCCACCCGCTGCTGCTGGCCGCCCGAGAGGGTGGAGGCCCGCACGTACGCCTTCTCCACGATGCCCACCCGTTCCAAGGACTGGAACGCGATCTCGCGGTCCTCCGGCCGGTACCATCCGAGCAGGGAGCGCCAGGTGGGCGTCTGCGACGACCGCCCGACCAGTACGTTGTGCAGCACGCTGATCCGAGAGACCAGGTTGAAGGACTGGAAGATCATGCCCACCCGGGACCGCAGTCGGCGCAGCCGACGCCGCGAGTGCGGGTCCACCACCTCGTCGCCCACGGTGAGGGTCCCCGACGTATACGGCACGAGACCGTTGACGGCGCGGAGGAGGGTGGACTTCCCGGCACCGGAGAGCCCCACGATGACGATGAACTCACCGTCGTCGATACGCAGGTCGACATCGGCGAGCCCCCGGACGCCTCCCGGGTAGACGACGTCGACGGATTCGAAGCTGATCATCGCGGGACGGGAGTCGGTCACTCCTCGTCGTCGCCGAAGTTCGCGGCGACCTCGCGGGCGGCGTCGAGGGCGTCGGTGTCCGCCTCGACGAGGTCCTCGATGTTGTAGACCTCGTCCAGCGCGTCGAGCCCCTCGTCGGACTCGGTGAGGGCGAGGAAGCCGTCGGTGACCTGCTCCTGCTCCTCCTCGGAGAGGTCCGAGGAGACGACGATGCCGTCGTTGGGGATGTTCTCGGAGTAGGCGAAGACCACGACCTCCTCGCCGACGTCCGGCTCCTCCTCCACCACGTCGGTGCGGGCGTCGTCGAAGCTCACGCCGAGGGAGATCTCTCCGTTGTAGACGTTGAGCACGGAGTTGGGGTGGCCGCCGGCGAACTGGGCGTCGAGGTCGGTCATCGGGTCGAGGTCGGCGACCTGCTCGAGCTGGGTGGCGGGGTAGTAGTACCCGGAGGCCGAGCCCTCGTCGACGAAGGAGATCGTGGCCCCGGACTCGATCTGCTCCAGGGCGTCCTCGCCGACGGGACCGTCCTCGGCCTCGTCGGTGCCGTTGCAGAAGAGGAACGTGTTCCCGTCGTCGTCCTCCTCCTCGACCGGCTCGTCCGTGCAGTAGGTGTCGGGGTCGTTGGTGAACCACTGGGTGACATAGGTGTCGGATCCGAAGCGGACCGACTGCAGGATCGGCTCGGCGTCGGCCTGGTCGACGGCCTGCACCAGGGCCACGGGACCGAACATGCCGATGTCGGCCTGCCCGGTCTGCATGGCGGTGATCAGCCCCGAGTAGTTGTCGGTGATGTACGGCTCGATCTCGCGGTCCATCTCTTCGCTGAGACGCTCGGCGAGCACGTCGGCGTCCTCGACCAGGGCGTCGGCGTCCTGCGAGGGCACCAGCCCCAGGACCAGCGCCTCCTCGGAGCCCTCGTCGCCGTCTCCCTCGTCCCCGTCGCCGTCGGCGTCGTCGGTCACGCAGGCGGTCAGTCCGAGCGTCAGAACTCCGGCCAGTGCGAACAGCGACTTCTTCGGGTGGTGCATGATGGTCCCCTCTTCAGCGGTGCGTCGTCGTCAGGTGAATGCCCTCAGGTATGTGTCCTCGCCACGCTAGCTGCAGGTGCATCGTGCAACAACAGGTACAGGACCGATTCTCCGATCGGTCACGGAGAGTTCACTCGGAGACGGGTCTCACCGGGCCGCCGCCCAGGCGCTGAGGTGCGGGGCCGCCTCCTCCAGGCTCCGCACCCGATGCGTGGGCTCGCCGACGCCGGTGCCGCGGTGATCGATCAGCACCGTGGTGCCGCCCCGCGCGGCGACCGGGGCGCAGTCGTTGGCCCAGATGTCGCCGATCGAGAGCACCGGAGCATCCTCGGGGACCCCGGTCAGTGCGCGGGCGCGATCCAGTGCTGCGGACATCCCGCGCGGCTTGCCCGCGTCGTTGACGATCCCGTGGAAGGCCCCGGTGAGGCCGAGCGCCTCGAGCCAGGGGGCGAACCCCTCGGCGGGGGCGTTGGTCGCCAGCACCACGGCGGCGCGGCGCGCGAGCCGGTCGAGCAGTCCGACGGCGCCGTCCGGAGCGTGGACGTCCGTGGCGTCGAGGCCTCGGGACAGCAGCCGACGACGTCCGGCGCGGAAGGCCTCGCCGCACTCGTCTCCGGAGAGCCCTGCGGTCAGTCCGAGGGCCTGGACCAGCTGGTATCCGTCCTGGGGAGGCGCCACGTCGCCGGCCGTCCGCAGTCGCGGCACGTCGAGGTCTCCGGAGCGCATGGCCTCGGCCGCAGTCCGGGCGACGTCGGGGCCCTCGACGCCGCGGGCGGCCAGCAGCGCGTCGACCCGGTCGGCGTAGGCGAGCACGGGGTCGTCGCCGAGGCAGAGCGTACCGTCGAAGTCGAAGATCATGAGTCTGGCGGCCACGGCTCCCACGCTACCGACCTCCGCTCTCCGGCCGCGAGCGGACCCTAGGCAGGGGGATGGACCCGTCCTAGAATCGGGCTGACCGGCGATGCCGCATGAGCTGCGGCGGGGTTCGGGGATGACACGACCGAGGAGACACCATGCCGGAGACACCACGCCACGGCGCCCCGATCTGGGTGGACCTGACCGTCCAGGACCTGGAGGCGACCACCCGCTTCTACGCCGAGGTCTTCGGCTGGGAGTTCACCGACACCGGACCCCAGTTCGGCCACTACCACCGGATCACCAGGGACGGGCACGAGGTGGGCGGCCTTATGCGGGCCATGACGCAGGAGGGCGAGCCCCTGGAGGCGCCCACGGTGTGGACCGTCTACCTCGAGACCACCGACATCGAGGAGACCGTGCGCCGCGCAGAAGAGGCCGGAGGCCAGGTCATGGTGCCGGCGATGCCCGTGCACGACATGGGTTCGATGGCCGTGCTCATCGACCCGGCCGGCGCCGTCGTCGGGGTGTGGCAGCGCGGGACCTTCGACGGCTTCGACCTGCCGCTGACCGCCGGCACGCCGGTGTGGTTCGAATCGATGTCGGTGAACTTCGACGCCGCCCTGGACTTCTACCGGGACGTGTTCGACTGGGAGCCCGCCTACATGGCCGAGGACGGCACCGTGGTGGGCGAACCGGAGGACGGGGTCCGCTACCCGTACGTGACCGCGGGCGCCGGCGACGAGGCCGTCGCCGGCCTGTGCGATGCGAAGGAGTGGTTCGACCACTCCCAGTGGCGCTGGTACGTCAGCGTGGAGGACGCCGACGCGACCGTCGCGGCCATCCTCGCCCGGGGCGGCACCGTGCTCGACGGGCCGATGGACTCACCCTTCGGCCGCGTGGCGACCGTGGCCGACCCCGAGGGCGCCTCCTTCCAGATCAACCAGCCGCCGGCCTGACGCTCTCATCGTGAGACCGATCCGCGCGATCGGCCGACGGGGTGCGGCGGTAGAGCAGGACTTTGAGCAGCTCGGCGAACACGAAGACCGTCGCACCGGCTCCCACGGTGATCGACAGGTAGGACGGGCTCAGCGTGGTCGTGTCGAAGACCGCATGCAGGGGCGGGGCAAAGATGAACGCGACCTGCAGCACGGTGAGCACCGCGACCATCACCCAGGCCACGCCGTTGCGCAGCAGCACCGACGGCCGCAGGCTCACAGCCTCCAATGACTTCACATTGAACAGGTAGAACACCTGGCAGACCACCAGCACCGTGGTGGCCAGCGTCCGCGCGGTCTCGAGGTCGTCGCCGACGTCGATGCGCCAGCGGAACACTGCGACGGTCACCGCCGCGATCATCAGCGAGACCGACGCGATCTGGATGATGTGTCGGGCGCCGACGATCCCCCGGTCGGGATCTCGAGGAGGACGCCGCATGATGCCGTCCTCTGCAGGTTCGAACGCGAACGCGAAGGCCAGAGTGACCGCAGTGACCATGTTGACCCACAGCACCTGCAGCGGCGTCAGCGGCAGCGTCCATCCCATCATCACCGCCGCCAGCACCACCGCAGCCTGCCCACCGTTGGTCGGCAGGAGGAAGACCAGGGCCTTGCGCAGATTGTCGTAGATGCGGCGACCCTCCTCCACAGCGATCTCTATGGTGGTGAAGTCATCGTCGGCGAGCACGATCTCCGCGGAGTCCTTCGTCACCTCGGTGCCCTTGACGCCCATCGCCACGCCGACGTCGGCGCGGCGCAGCGCGGGGGCATCGTTCACCCCGTCCCCGGTCATCGCCACCACATGGCCCTCGGACTGCAGCGCCCTCACCAGGCGGAGCTTGTGCTCCGGGGAGGTCCGGGCGAAGACGTGGTGGTCCTGGGCGAGCTCGCGCAGCCGCTCGTCATCGGCCTCCTCCAGCTCATGGCCGGCGACGGCTCCGGCGCCCTCATCGATGCCCATCTGGGCGGCGATGGCGGTCGCGGTGCCCGCATGGTCGCCGGTGATCATCTTCACCCGGATGCCGGCCTCGCGGCAGACCCGCACCGCCTCGACCGCCTCCTCCCGCGGCGGGTCCACGATCCCGACGACGCCGAGGAACACCAGCTCCTCGCCCAAGTCGTCGACGGTCAACGACTCGGAGTGCTCCTCCCGGGCCGGGCGCTCGGCGGCGGCCAGCACGCGCAGGCCCTCGCCGGAGAGCCTCCCTATCAGCCGCTCCCACCGCTCTCGGTCCAGCCGCTCCACCGATCCGCCGGCGCCGAACTCTCCCCCGGAGCGGTCGAGGAGCCGGTCCGGAGCCCCCTTGACCAACACCCGAGCTGAGCCGCCTCCCGCACCGTCGATCCCGACCGGATCGCCCTCGGAGAACTCAGCGGTGACGGCCATAAGTTTGTTCTCGGAGCTGAAGGGGAGCACGGCGAGGCGGCGTGCCGCGGAGTCCTCGAATCCGAGCTTGCCGGCCAGGGACTTCAGCGCCCCTTCGGTGGGCTCGCCGCTGATGCCCCAGCCGGTCTCGCCCCGCACCAGATCGGTGTCGTTGGCCAGGGCCATCGCCCGCACCAGTCGGTGCAGGCCGAGGTGCTCCAGGCCGACCTGCTCGCCGTCGCGGGTGACCTCCCCGTCGGGGGTGTAGCCGGTGCCCGACACCTCGAACTCCTCACCTCCGACGACCACGCGCTCTGCGGTCATCTCGTTCTTGGTGAGCGTGCCGGTCTTGTCGGAGCAGATCGTGGTCACGCTGCCGAGGGTCTGGACCGCCGGCAGTCGTCGGGTGACCGCGCTGCGCCGGGCCATGGTCTGCACGCCGAGGGCCAGGGTGATGGTGATCAGGGCGGGCAGGCCTTCGGGGATCGCTGCGACGGCGAAGCCGGCGGCGGCCTGCAGCAGCTCAGGAAGGGGGGTCCCGTGGGCCGCCCAGCCGATGAGCACGAGCAGCACGGTGAGGATCAGCACCCCGAGCGAGAGCGCCTTGCCGAAGGCGGCGATCTGCCGGGTGAGCGGAGTCTCGAGGGTCTCCACCTCGGACATCATCGTGCTGATCCGGCCGATCTCAGTGTGCTCACCGGTGCCGACGACCACTCCGAGCGCAGTGCCGGAGGTCAGCATGGTGCCCGAGAAGACCATCGAGGTGCGGTCGCCGATCACCGCACCCGTCTCCACGGGGGCGGCGGACTTCTCGGCGGGCACGGACTCTCCGGTGAGCGCAGACTCCTCGACGGCGAGGTCAGCGGTCTGCAGCAGACGCAGATCGGCGGGGACGCGGGCCCCGGAGCTGAGGCGGACGACGTCTCCGGGAATCAGCTCCTCGGCGTCGACCGAGGTCCAGGACCCGTCCCGACGGACGTCGGCGCTTGGGGAGAGCATCTCCCTGATGCCCTCGAGGGCCCGCTCGGCCCGACCCTCCTGGAGGAATCCGACCAGCGCGTTGATGACCACCACCAGCAGGATGACGATCGTGTCGGCCCAGTGCTGCAGCACCGCGGTGAGGCCGGCCGCACCGAGGAGCACGTAGATCAGGACGTCGTGGAAGTGTCGGACGAACCGGAGGACCGCGGAGTCCCGCTCCGGCTCCGGAAGCCTGTTGGGGCCGAACGCCTCACGACGGGAGGCGACCTCAGCGCCGCTCAGTCCCTGCTCGGCGTCGACCTCGAGGCGCGTGAGCACCTCCTCGTCGGACAGGCTGTGCGCCGCGTCGAGCCGCCCCTCCCTGCTCGGGCCGATGCCCTCGTCGGGGACGGTGGTCTCCGAGATGCCGGTCATCGCTGCCCCTCGTGGCTAGGTGTCCTCCCGCCTACGATCCTATGGACTCCCGATGAACAGGGGTATCGACTGCGTCACGTCTCGTCACGCCTCGCCCGCACCTGCCGGTGCACACTCCCGGCGGCGCCGTCCTGCTGGGTGGGGCGCCTCAGCCGATGGTCTTTCCGACCGAGCCCAGGCGCTCGCAGGCCTCGACCACGCGTGCGGCCATGTTCGCCTCGGCGGCCTTGCCCCAGGCGCGGGGGTCGTAGACCTTCTTGTTCCCCACTTCGCCGTCGACCTTCAGCACACCGTCGTAGTTGGCGAACATGTGGTCGGCCACCGGGCGGGTGAAGGCGTACTGGGTGTCGGTGTCGATGTTCATCTTGATGACCCCGTAGCTCACGGCGTCGGCGATCTCCTGCTCGGTGGAGCCGGAGCCGCCGTGGAAGACGAGGTCGAAGGGGCGCTCCCTGCCGTACTTGGTGCCGGCCTCCTCCTGGATGTCCCGGAGGATCTCGGGGCGCAGCTTCACGTTCCCCGGCTTGTAGACCCCATGGACGTTGCCGAAGGTCAGAGCGGTGATGTACCGACCCTTCTCCCCCAGGCCGAGGGCGTCGGCGGTGGCGGCGGCGTCACCGAAGGTGGTGTAGAGCTTGTCGTTGATGGCGTTCTCGACGCCGTCCTCCTCACCGCCGACCACGCCGATCTCGACCTCCAGGATCTGCTTGGCCGCGGCGGTGCGCGGCAGCAGCTCGGCGGCGATGCGCAGGTTCTCCTCCAGGGTCTCGGCGGAGCCGTCCCACATGTGGGAGGAGAAGATCGGGTCCCGGCCGGCGGCGACCTCGGCCTCGGAGGCCTCGATGAGCGGCATGACGAACCCGTCGAGCTTGTCCTTCGGGCAGTGGTCGGTGTGCAGGGCGATGTTCACCCCGTAGGACTTGGCGACCTCGCGGGCGAAGGCCGCGAACGCCAGGGAGCCGGTGACCATGTCCTTCACCGTCGGACCCGACCAGTACTCGGCGCCGCCGGTGGAGACCTGGATGATGCCGTCGGACTCGGCCTCTGCGAAGCCCCGGATCGCGGCGTTGAGGGTCTGTGAGCTGGTCACGTTGACCGCGGGGAAGGCGAAGCCCTTCTCCTTGGCGGTGTCGATCATCTCGGTGTACTTGTCCGGTGTTGCGATGGCCATCTCAGGCTCCTTGACGTCGACTCAGACTGGGTTGGCTGTCCACCGACAATCCTAACCGGCGCCCGCCTGCGCGGTCGTGGGTCGGCCCGCCCGCCCCGGGCCGGTGAGGACCCGGTTCAGCACCGCGGCCGCGGTCACCACGCAGGCCGCGCCGATCGGGATCACGATCGCTCCGGCGCTGCCGAAGGCTTCGGCGATCTGCCCGGTCGTGGCGGCCGCCGCGGACTGCCCGACGACGACGGAGGTGCTGGCCATCGTCATCACGGTCGCCGAACGCCCGTCAGGGGTCCGGCGGGCTGCGAAGCTGAACACGGTGACCATGGTGGGTCCGACTCCGACCCCCTGCAGGAGCAGCATCGCGATGATGCCCGGCAGCGTCTCGACCACGGAGAGTCCCACGGAGCCGACGAGCAGGATCGTTGCGAAGACCACCCACCGGTCCCGCAGGGCGAACCGCTCGGGGAGCAGCGCCACACCCAGGGCGCAGATCGCCGAGCCGACGCCCATCGCCCCGTAGAGCAGGCCGGCCCGCTCGGCGTGACCGGCGTCGCCGAGGACGGAGGTCAGCGAGGTCAGCACGGACCCGAAGACCATGCCCACGCCGAGCACCCCGGCGAAGACCACCAGCAGGCGCGGAGCGAACAGCGCCGCCGCGGGGGCGACCACGGATCCGGCCCCGGTGGAGTTCGGCGTCTCCGACCAGCTGGGGTGCACGGCGAACCAGGTGAGGAAGACGACCGTCATCACCGCCGCCCCGATGATGGGGGCGGCCGGGTGCATGGTGGTGGCCAGCAAACCCACGATCATGGGGCCGAAGACGAAGGTGAGCTCGTCGGCGGCGGACTCATAGGCCATCGTCGAGTTCACCGTGCGCACGTGCCGGTGCTTCGGCAGGCGGGTGGAGATGATCCCGACCAGCCGGCTGCGGGACAGCGGGGGCACCTGCGGGGCGGTGGCTCCGACGGCGACGCCGGAGACCAGCACCGCCCAGCCGGGCAGATCCGAGTAGACGACGAGCGTGAGGGTCAACAGGGTCAGGCTGGAGGCCGCCCCGGCGACGAGCAGCACCGGCCGCTGGCCGAAGCGGTCGGCGGCCGCACCGATGAGCGGGCCGCACAGGGCGGTGCCGAGTCCGACCATCGCCGAGGTGAGCCCGCCCAGGGACATGGAGCCGCGGGCTGAGACGACGATGGTGAGCACGCCGACGACCATCATCGCGTACGGGAATCGGGCGATCAGCGCGACCGGGAAGTACGTGGGACCGGCGACGCCCAGCAGCGAGGGACCGTCGTCGTCGCGGGGGATCTGGGGCTGGTCGGGCGTCTGGTCGGGCGTCTGGTCGGCTCCGGTCACGGCAGTTCGGCGGCGCTGAGCACGGGGATGACGTGGTGGGCCGGCTCCTCATAGGGGTGGGCGTCGACCATGGCTCGCAGGATGCCGCGGGCCTCGGCCCGCGGGGCGACGACCTCGATCCGGTCCTCCGGCACGACCTCCTCCACGCCGATGCCGCCGATCGTGGGGTTCGCACCCTCGACGGGGGTGAATCGGCCGTGGCCCGAGGTGGACCAGGAGCAGCCCCGGTAGTCGCCGATCGCGCCGGCCCCGGCCTCGGCCAGGGCGGCGCGCACGGCGTCGGCGTCGCTGTGCGGGACGTAGACGACGATGACGACGATCTCGGTCTCTGGACTCATGGCTCCACCGTATCCGGCTCGGCTCAGCAGCTGGTGTCCTCGGACTCCCAGCCGATGCGGATGAGCTCTCGCAGCACCTCGAGGTCGACGTCCTCAGGCTTGTTGACGTAGGTGCAGGAGGCGCCGCGGCGGTGCTTGCCCAGCCGCTCCCACAGCTCCGGGGCGGCCTCGGTCGGCGGGAGCCCGTAGAGGGAGAGTGCGGCCTTCCGCGGACTGAATCCGGAGCGGAAGAAGGTGCCCGACCAGCCGGAGTCATACGTGTAGTCGTAGCTGCCGAAGCCGATCATGGTCGGGCCCCACATCACCGGCTCCTCTCCGGTGACCTCGCGCCAGATCTCCATGAGCAGACGGCCGTGCGCCCGACGCCGGACCACCGGCAGGGTGTCCACGAACTCGTAGGGGTCCTGATCGGTGGGGCGGGTGCCGACGTCGCTCATGGGGTCATCATCCCCCGTCGGACGACCGCCTGTCACCGGTCCGGCCTAAGCTGAGTCCATGAGCACCCGCCAGAGCCCGGGAGGCACGCCCCGACTCCGCGCCGAGGTGCCTCTGCGCTGGGGAGACATGGACGCATACGGGCACGTCAACAACGTGGAGGTGCTGCGGATCCTCGAAGAGGCCCGCGTCCGGACCTTCGGGTCCCCGGCCCATACGGGGGCACCGGTCGGGCGGCCGCAGGTGCCGCTGTTCAGCGACCTGCCCGACGGGGCCCAGGCGCTGGTGGTCGAACATCGGATCCGGTACCTGGCCGTGCTCGAGTATCGGGACGTCCCCGCCACGGTCCACGTCTGGGTCTCGGCGCTGAAGGGCGCCGGAGTGACCCTGGCCTACGAGGTCCTCGACGGCCACGACGGCTCCCGCCGGGTGATCGCCGAGACCCAGCTGGCCTTCCTGCACGAGCCCACCGGTCGGCTCATGCGGCTGACCGCCGACCAGCGGGAGGCGCTGGCCGCCTACCGCGGCGAGTCCCCCTTCGACGCGGGGGCTCGGCGATGAGTGCGGCGCTCTCCCTGGCCAGGAACTACCCGATGGTGGCGTGGACGCTCGCCGTCGGGGCGGTGGTCCTGGGCCTGCTGGCGGCAGGGTCCGAGGGGCCGGCGCAGTGGACGGCCACCGCCTACGTCGCCCTGGTCGTCGTCCTGACCGGCATCGACATGGTCCGGGACATGATGCGCGGCCACTGGGGTCTGGACATCCTCGCGGTGATGGCGATGATCGCCACCCTGGCGGTGGGCGAGTACGTGGCCTCGCTGATCATCGTGCTCATGCTCTCCGGCGGTGAGGCGCTGGAGGACTTCGCGGCCGGACGCGCGCGCAGCGAACTGACCGCCCTGCTGGACCGTTCGCCGCGCCGAGCGCACCGGGTGGCCGGGGAGGCTCTCGAGGACGTCGACGTCGCAGCGGTGCAGGTGGGCGACGAGCTGCTGGTGCGGCCCTCGGAGGTGGTCCCCGTCGACGGCGAGCTGCTCGACCCGATGGCGCGCCTGGACGAGTCTTCGCTGACCGGCGAGAGCCTGCCGGTGACCCATGCACGCGGCGACGCCCTGATGTCCGGCGCGCTCAACGGCGACCTGGCCGTGCGGATGCGTGCGACGGCGGTCGCCTCTGACTCCCAGTACCAGCGGATCCTGTCACTGGTCGAGGAGGCGGAGGCCTCGAAGGCCCCGACGGTGCGGCTGGCCGACAGGTTCGCACTCCCATTCACCGCCGTGTCCCTGCTGATCGCGGGAGTCGCCTGGTGGCTGTCCGGGGACCCGACCCGGTTCGCCGAGGTCCTGGTGCTGGCGACCCCCTGCCCGCTGCTGATCGCCGCCCCCGTGGCCTTCATGGGCGGGGTGAGCCGGTCGGCCCAGACCGGCGTGATCGTCAAGGGTGGGGCCGTCCTCGAGGCGCTGGCCGGACTCCGCTCCGCCGCCTTCGACAAGACGGGCACCCTGAGCCACGGTCGGCCCGAACTCACGGCGGTGCACACCGTCGACGGCTTCGACGAGGACGAGCTGCTGCGGCTGTCCGCCTCGGCCGAGCAGTTCTCCTCGCATGTGCTGGCCTCCAGCATCATCCGGGCCGCCGCCGTCCGCGGTCTGGAGCCCGCCCCGGGCGGAGAAGCCGCCGAGACCGCCACCAACGGGGTCCGGGCGATGATCGAAGGCCACGACGTCCGGGTCGGCAAGCTCGGCTTCGTCGAGGAGGTGGACCCCCGCGCCGAGTTCCCCGAGCTGGCCGCCGGTGAGACGGCCGTCGCCGTGGCCGTCGACGGCCGCTTCGTCGGCAGCCTCGTGCTGCGTGACGAGCTGCGTCGGGAGGCGCCGGAAACTGTGGCCGCACTGCAGTCCGTCGGCGTGGAGCGGGTCGCGATGCTCACCGGGGACAACGCCTCCACGGCTCAGGCGCTGGCCTCCGGCGCCGGGATCGAGGAGGTCCACGCGCACCTGCTCCCCGAGGACAAGGTCAGGCTGCTCCGAGAGATGCCGCATCCGGTGATGATGGTCGGCGACGGGGTCAACGACGCCCCGGTGCTCGCCGCCGCCGACGTCGGCGTCGCCATGGGAGCCCGGGGTGCGACGGCGGCCTCCGAGTCTGCGGACGTGGTGATCCTCCGCGACGACGTCGGCCGGGTGGTCGACGCCGTGGACATCGGGCGGCACACCTTCCGGGTGGCGATCACGGCGATCTGGATCGGCGTGGTGCTCAGCGTGGGCCTGATGCTGATCGCCGCGTTCGGCCACATCCCCGCCGTGGTCGGGGCGCTGACCCAGGAGCTGGTGGACCTGGCATGCATCCTCTACGCGCTGCGCGCCCGGCGCGGCGGACGCGGGTCTCGCACCGGCAGCCCCGCGGGGCGCGACCGAGCCTCGGCCTGACCGGGCGCGGACCTCAGCCGGCGAGAAGCTCCTCGGTGGTGGTCCCGGGCACCGAGACGGTGACCTGCGTGCCCCACGGGTCGTGGGCGATGATCGACCGGCCGTCGTCGGCGAACTCCAGTCCGGCGGCCCGGAGTCGGGCCGCCAGCGCGTCGAGGTCGGAGCGTGCCGGCACGGTGACTGCGACGTCGCCGAGTCCGAGGCTGGCGGCGCGGGCGTCGGCACCGGCCGAGTTCCAGGTGTTCATGGCCACGTGGTGGTGATAGCCCCCGGCGGCGGCGAACAGGGCGCCGGGGTAGGACTCGACCATGGTCTCGAAGCCGAGGGTGTCGACGTAGAACGGCCGGGCGCGGGAGATGTCGCCGACCTGCAGGTGGACGTGGCCGACCCGGCCGGCACGCTCGGGGCCGGCGTCGACGACGGTCTGGTCCAGGTGACGCCGCAGGTACTCCTGTCCGTCCAGGTAGGAGGTGGTCATCAGCAGCTCGCCGCCGGGGCCGTACTGCCACTGGGAGCGGGGGCGGTCGTTGTACAGCTCGATGCCGTTGCCCTCCGGGTCGGTGAAGTAGAACGCCTCCGAGACGTGGTGGTCGGCCACTCCCACGAACCGGCTGCGGGGGTCCTGGGCGGCTCGGTAGACGGTGGCCGCGAGCGCGGCGGCGTCGTCGAAGAGGAAGGCGGTGTGGAACAGTCCGGCCTGGCGGGGGTCGACCGCGGGCAGGCCGGGGGTCGAGATCATCCGGACCATCGGCGTCGTGCCGCGGCCCAGCACGCGGTGGACCTCACGTCCTCGGGTCCGCTCCTCCAGAGGTTCCATGGCCAGGGCCTGCGAGTAGTAGGCGCTCATGGCGTCGAGGTCACCGACGCGCAGGGTGACGGCGTCCATCCCGGTCTCGGGGTGGAGGGTGCGCTCCGAATCGTGCTGCGTGACGGGGGCGTACGGGCTCATGGTCGTCCTCTCTCCGGCGGGCCGCTGAGCGGCGGTGACGACCTGTTCAGCCCCCTCCCGCGAGAGATTATTCCAATTTTGAAGAACTATGACGGGACGGGCGGCGGTGGGCCGATCTCGGCGGCGGGTGAGGCGCGTACTGCTGGCCTTCCTCTATCGATGTGCGTCGGGCTTCGTCATATGGGAAGCCCGACGCACCGCGATAGATGAGCTGCGGCCGCACCGTCCCCCGAACAGCGACAGACCCCGTATCGACGGCGTGAGGGGAACGCCGATGATGTCGATACGGGGTCTGTCTGTATCACTCGCACCTTTGAGGTGATCCCCACTCTAGGGATCGAGGTTGAGCATGAGCCTCAGAGAAACTGGGAGTTCTCTCTGAATCTGAGAAGACCTCCGACGCACAGGACCCCGCCTCTTCTGAGACGGGGTCCATAGGCTGCGAAATCCGGTGGAGCTAAGGAGAATCGAACTCCTGACCTCGTCGATGCGAACGACGCGCTCTACCAACTGAGCTATAGCCCCGGGAGGTTCGTCGACCGTCGTCGCCGAACCGCCAGGTGACCCAGCGTAGCGCCTCCACCCTGCCGTCGTCAGATCGAGGAGTCGGCGGCCGCAGGGTCTGACCCGCCGGGAGTGATCGAACCCACCGACGGTTCGCCTGGTGATCTCACCGTCGGCGGGTGGGACGGATCATGGTTCAGCGTGCTGGCGGATCCAGGTGTGCATGGCGATGCCCGCCGCGGTGCCGGCGTTGATGGAGCGGGTGGAGCCGAACTGCGCGATCGAGAGCGTGTCCTGCGCCGCCCCGCGCATGGCCTCGGAGAGGCCGGGGCCCTCCTGACCGAAGACGAGCACACACTCGCGCGGCATCCGGTAGGTCTCGATGGGCTTCGACTCCGGGAACAGGTCCACCCCGAGCACGGGAATCCCCCTCTCATCGGCCCAGGCGACGAACTCCTCCACGGAGGCATGATGCCGGACATGCTGGTACCGGTCGGTGACCATCGCCCCGCGGCGGTTCCACCGACGGCGCCCGACGATGTGCACCTCGGCGGCCAGGAACGCATTGGCCGTGCGCACCACCGTGCCGATGTTGAAGTCGTGCTGCCAGTTCTCGATCGCCACATGGAACCCGTGGCGCCGAGCGTCCAGGTCGGCGACGATCGCCTCGTGCCGCCAGTACCGGTACCGGTCGATCACGTTGCGCCGGTCGCCCTCGCGCAGCAGCTGCGGATCCCAGTGCTCGCCGTGCGGCCACTCTCCGACCCACGGCCCGACCCCGACCTCACGTCCACCGTCCTCGGCAGACCCTGCCTCATCACTCATGGACACCAGCGTATGCACCCACGGGATGACGCAGAGTCTGCACAGGTCACACCCAGGGACGATGTGCCGGGCACCCCGTGAGACATAGCGTAGAAGCATCATCAGCCCAGTACGCCCAGCGCACGCCGAAGGAGCACCACGCACATGAGGAACCGTCTCGCCGATCACCTGACCACGTGGAAGGCCTGGTACGCCGTCCCGGCCATGTTCGCGATCATCATCGCGTCCCTGCTCCCGGTGGTGGGCAACCTCCTGGGCGCGGGCGACAACACGACGGTCATGGCGCTGCTGGTCCCCGCCCAGTTCATCCTGTTCGCCGTGCTCGCCCTCGGCGTCATCGGCCTGCTGGCCCGGAAGTGGCCCACTACGATGGACCTGGGGCTGAAGCGGTCTCTGGGGATGCGGGAGATCCTGCTGCTCATCGTCGTCTTCGTCGTCTCCCACGTCGGCTTCTGGCTGCTGACCCTGGGCCGAGGCACCGACGGGACCAGCGCCTCGCGCTACTTCGACGAGCTGGGTCTGGGCGGCGCACTGCTGCCCGCGGCGCTGATGCTCTTCGCCTCCGTGGTGCTGGCACCGGTGTGTGAGGAGCTGCTGTACCGCGGCGCGGTCATGCGGCCGATCCATGACGCGCTGGCCCGCCGCGGGCTCCCCGTGCTCGCCGCGGTCGTCTCCATCCTCGCCAGCTCGTTCGCCTTCGCGATGCCCCACCTGGGCGCCTCGCTCAGCGCCGGCGAGGCGGCGGCCTTCGTCCTCACCGGCATCGCCTTCGGCCTGGTGTACCTGATCACCGGGTCGATGACCGCGACGATGGTCGCCCACTCGCTGCAGAGCTGCTTCGCCTTCGCCCAGGTCCTGATCTTCGGCGCCGGGGACCACGAGGTCTCGCCCCTGCTCTACGTCATGGTGTTCACCTGCCCGATCATCGTCTTCCTGATCGCCCGCGGACTGCACGCCGTACTCCCGGCCGGCCGCCCGGCCATGAGCGGAGCGTCGGCGGCTCGCTAGGATGTGGGCATGACCATCGACTCTGACGCCGACGCCGACCGCGAGCGCCTGCGCGAACTCATCGATGAGCTCGCCGTCGTGAGGGGCCGGGTGACCCTGTCCTCGGGCCGGGAGGCGGACTACTACATCGATCTGCGCCGGATCACGCTGCACCACGAGGCATCCCGCCTGGTCGGCCGGGTGATGCTGCGGATGCTCGACGAGGCCGGGATCGGCTGCGCCGCCGTCGGCGGCCTGACGATGGGCGCGGACCCGGTGGCCACTGCGATCATGCACGCCGCCGGCGCCGAGGATCGGGCGGTCGACGCGTTCGTCGTCCGCAAGGCTCAGAAGTCCTACGGCATGGGCCGCCAGGTGGAGGGCCCGTCGGTGGAGGGCCGCCGCGTGGTCGTCCTCGAGGACACCTCCACGACCGGCGGCTCCGCGCTGACCGCGGTCGAGGGGGTCCGCGCGGCCGGCGGCGAGGTCGAAGCCGTCGCCGTGCTGGTGGACCGGGACACCGGGGCCGCCGAGCACATCCGGGAGACCGCCGGGGTGCCCTACCTCTACGCATACTCCAAGTCGGACTTCGGCCTGGAGTGACATCCAGCGGGTGCGGTCCGCACCGGCACGACAGGAGGACCCATGGCCTTCTTTAACTCCCGTGAGACCCTCGTCGACGACATGCTCTCCGCCCTGCTGCAGACCACGCGGCTGGAGCAGCTGGCGACCTCGGAGGGGACGTCCGTGCTGGTCCGGGCCGGGCACTCCCGCGAGGACGGTCAGGTGGCCGTCATCTCGGGCGGCGGTTCCGGCCATGAACCCGCCCATGCGGGATTCATCGGCTCGGGCATGCTCACCGCCGCGGTGCCCGGCGCCCTGTTCTCCTCCCCTCCTGTCAGTGCGGTGCTGGAGGCCATCCGCAGCGTCACCGGTCCGGCCGGCTGTCTGCTGGTCATTAAGAACTACACCGGCGACCGGCTGAACTTCGGGCTCGCCGCCGAGCAGGCCCGGCAGGAGGGGCTGGACGTCGAGACGGTGCTGGTCGCCGACGACGTCGCCCTGCCGGACATCGACCAGCCCCGCGGCCTGGCGGGGACCGTGCTGGTGCACAAGGCGGCGGGGCATCTGGCCGCCTCAGGTGCTTCGCTGAGCGAGGTCGCGGAGCTCGCACGGCGGACGGCGGAGTCCTTGTCCACATTGGGGTTGGCGCTGCGACCGGCCCGGCTGCCGGGCGATGAGGGCGACCCGTCCCGGGGGTCGGAGCTGGGGCTGGGCATCCACAACGAGCCGGGGGCCGACTCGGTGGAGGTCACGGGGGCCGCTGATGCGGTGGCCACGGTGCTGGACGGGCTGAGGCCCGACGACGTCGACGCCGGGTCCGGGCTGGTGGTGCTGCTCAACGATCTGGGCGGCTGCTCGCCGCAGGAGGGTCTGGTGCTGGCCCATGAGGTCATGCGGCAGATCGGCCCGCAGCGCATCGTCCGGTTCATCGGCCCGGTCCGGGCGATGACGTCGTTGGACATGCACGGGTTCTCGGTCACTCTGGCTCCCGCCGACGCCCGGCTGGTCGAGGCGCTCGACGCGGCGACCGATGCGCCGGGTTGGACGGCGGCGGTCGAGCCGATGCCGCCGCGTCGTCGGTCCGGTGATGCCGAACGTGCCTGGACCAGCTCCGAGGCCGATTCTGAGGCCGGTTCCGGGGCGCCGATGCGCGCCTCCGAGGACGGCCGCCCGGAGGCTGCGACCGCTCAGGCCTGCCGCGTCCTGGGTGAGGCCCAGGAGCATCTCGACGCACTGGATCGGGCGACCGGAGACGCCGACGCCGGCACCACCTTCCGGGCCGGCGCCATGTCTGTGTCGACCCTGCTGGAGGACGGACACCTGGGGTTCGCCGATCCGGCCGCCGGCATGGCGAGGATCGCCCGCACCCTGGAGACGGGGATGGGCGGGTCCTCGGGAGTGCTGCTGGCGATCCTTGCGACGGCGTCCTCCCGCACCCTGGACGACGGTGCCGGCTGGGCCGAGGCTCTGGAGGCCGGGATCGAAGCGGTGAGCCACCACGGCGGCGCCGTCGAGGGCGACCGGACGATGCTCGACGCCCTCATCCCGGCCCAACGTGTGCTCGCCGAGGGCGGAACCGTGCAGCAGGTCGCCGAGGCCGCGGAGGAGGGGGCCCGGCGCACCGCGCAGCTGCAGGCCAAGGCCGGCCGCGCGGCCCACGTGCCCGATGCCGCCGCCCGGGACACCGAGGACCCCGGGGCGGTCGCCGTCGCGATGCTGTTCCGGGCGGTCAGCGACTCCCTCGGCACCTGATCCGGTGTCACCGGGCAACCGATTGACCGGCTGATCAGCGGCCACGCTGACCTCGCCGCGGACACCCATCCGACCCACCCGCCCGCCACCCCCGTCGATGGAGCACGAATCGCGCCTCAGCACGGCGTGTCGGTGCGAGGTTCACTCCCCCGACGCAGCGGAGGCGAGCGCGGCTCACCGGAACCGGCTCCGGCTCGGCTGTACGCGGGGGTCGTCGCGTTCAGCGGACATGGCCACCGCCGCACCTCGGGCCTACGATCGCACCAAGTGCTGAACGCGCGTTCAGCCGGGAGGGGATCATGGTCTATCGGTATCGCGCCGGCGCAGGTCCGGGCCCGAAGGAGAAGGGGGCCCGCGATCGGATCCTCGACGCCGCGGTCGGACTCTTCGGCGAGCGCGGCTTCGCGACGACGACGCTGAAGGCGGTCGCCGCAGAGGCCGGAGTCTCAGCTCCGCTGGTCGTCCACCACTTCGGCTCCAAGGACGGGCTCCGCACAGCCTGCGACGCCGAGGTCGCCGGCGTCTTCCGCACCCTGAAGTCCGACGCAGTGTCCCGCGGCAGCTCCCTGACGATGTTCGAGATCCTCGTGCAGTTCCAGCAGAGCCGCCCTCTGCTGCACTATCTGCTCCAGTCCATCCGCGACGGCGGCGCCCAGATGGACGAGCTCGTCGACCAGCTGGTGGAGGACTCCCTGGTCTACACCGCCGACGCGGAGGCCCAGGGCCTGGTACGACCCAGCCTCCACCCCCGTCATCGTGCGGTGATGCTGCTGCTGATGAGCTTCGGCGCACTGTCCATGCATGAGCAGATGAAGCGCCTGATGGGAGTCTCCCCCATCGAGGACCCGCCCGAGGCGTGGGGCCCCTACGTCGCCGCGGTGTCCGAGATCTTCCTCTACGGGGTGCTGCGACCGGAGGCGTACGAGGAGCTCGTCGCCCTGATCGAGCATCATCGCGACCCCGACCTGTCGACCGCCCGACCGCACACTGCAGGAGAGGAGTCGCTCCCATGAGCTCCGAACCCCCCGTCATCGCCGCGGAGTCCCTGACGAAGCGCTTCGGCCGCTTCACCGCCCTGGACGGTCTGGACCTGACCGTGGCCCCCGGCGAGGTCCACGGTTTCCTGGGTCCGAACGGCGCCGGGAAGTCCACCACCATCCGTGTGCTGCTGGGCCTGCTGCGCGCAGACGGCGGCCGGGTCTCGCTGTTCGGCGCGGACCCGTGGCACGACGCCGTCGCCCTGCACCGTCGGCTCGCCTACGTCCCCGGCGACGTCGAGCTGTGGCCGAACCTGACCGGGGGTGAGGCCATCGACCTGTTCCTCCGTCTGCGCGGACGCTTCGACCGGGCCCGTCGGGACGAACTGATCGAACGCTTCGACCTGGATCCGCGGAAGAGGGCGCGCACCTATTCGAAGGGCAATCGGCAGAAGGTGGCGCTGATCTCGGCGCTGGCCTCGCATGTGGATCTGCTGATCCTCGACGAGCCGACCTCGGGGCTGGATCCGCTGATGGAGGCGGTGTTCCAGCAGACCATCCATGAGGCGCGCGAGCGCGGGCACACGGTCCTGCTCTCCAGCCACATCCTGGCCCAGGTCGAGGCGCTGTCGGATCGGATCTCGATCATCCGACAGGGCCGGACGGTCGAGTCCGGAACCCTGGAGCAGATGCGTCACTTCACGCGCACCACCTTCGAGCTGAGCACCGACGACGTCGTCGCTCTGCGGGATCATGAGGCGGTGCGGAATCTGCGCACCGAGCACGGCAGGGTCATCTTCGAGGTCGACGGCGAGCAGGTCCCCGCCGTGATGAGGGCCCTCGGCGATATGCACGTGAGCGCCGTCGTCGCGCATCCCCCGACGCTTGAGCAGCTGCTGCTGCGTCACTACGGGCAGGAGCCCGGCGAGCAGACACCGGATGAGGCGGGCGCGCGATGAGCAGCTCCGGCGCCCTGACGGGCCTGGGCACCCTGCTGCGGTTCATGCTGCGCCGCGACCGCATCGCCCTGCCCGCCTGGGTCTTCGGCAGCAGTGCCCTCGGGCTGTACTTCATGGCCGCCGTCGAGACCGTCGCAGGCTCCGAGGAGGACCTGACCGGCCTGGCCGTGATGATGGACGATCCGACGATGCGGCTGCTCACCGGGCCCGGCTACATCGGTGAGGAGGGGATCACCCAGGAGTCGTTCTTCGCCGGCGGGTACCTGCTCTACATCCTGCTGGTCGTGGCCCTGATGAACATCTTCCTGATCTCGCGGCATACCCGGTTGGAGGAGCAGACCGGGCGGGCGGAGATGGTCCGTGCCAACGTGGTGGGCCGACACGCGACGCTGGCGGCCGCATTGGTGCTGCTGACCGGAGCGAACCTGGCGGTGGGTGGCCTGCTCGTCGGCGCCGGGTCGCTGGTCGGGTTCCCGACGGAGGGCACCGTACTGGTGGCGGCCGGTGCGACGGTGTCGGGGCTGGTGTTCGCCGGTGCGGCGGCCTGCGCGGCTCAGGTGTTCGCGTTCTCCCGCTCGGCCTCCGGCGCGGTGGGGGCGCTGCTGGGCGTCATGTTCCTGGTGCGGGGCGCCGGTGACATGTCTGAGCGTGGCGGGTCATGGGTGTCCTGGTTGTCACCTCTTGCGTGGCCCCAGCAGTCCGCACCCTACGTGGAGGATCGTGCCTGGCCTCTGCTTCTCTCGCTCGGCCTCGCCGCAGTGCTCGTGGTGCTGGCGTTCCGACTGAGCGCGGCCCGCGACGTCGGGGCCGGTCTCGTGGCTCCACGGCCGGGCCCTGCTCAGGCGTCGCCCGGACTGGGGACCCCGCTGGGTCTCGCGCACAGGATCCTGCGGGGGACCCTGCGCGGATGGGGCACGGCGATCCTGCTGCTGGCGGTGGTCATGGTCGCGATGGTCGAGTCGATGCGCGAGTCCGCCGAGGAGCTGCCGGAGATGCTCGCCCAGATGTTCCCGCCGGAGCAGATGGTGGAGAGCTACCTGGGGATGACGGGACTGCTGACCGCGCTGGTGGCCGGGGCCGCGGTGGTCGCGGGGATGCAGCACGTGCTGGCCGAGGAGCCGAGGGGCCGGGCGGAGACCGTGCTGGCGACCCCGGTGAGCAGGACGCGATGGCTCGCCGCCCATCTGACCGTGCTGCTGCTGGGACTGCTCGTGCTGATGACCGTGACGGGGCTGATCTCCGGGGGCATCGCCGCCGCCCAGCTGGGCGAGCCCGACCGCCTGCTCAAGGTCACAGCCGCGTTCGTGCAGCACATGCCGGCGGTGCTGGCGGTGGCCGGCGTCGTCACCCTCGCCTTCGGTTGGCTGCCCCGGACCATGGGGCTCCTCGGCTGGCTTCTGGTAGGCCTGGGGTTCTTCGCCTCCTACGTCGGGCAGGCTCTCGAGCTCCCGGAGACGATCGAGGCCCTGTCGGTCTTCGGCCACCTGGCCGAGATGCCGCTTGAGGACTTCGACGCCGCGCCGTTCTGGTGGCTGACCGCGGGAGGGGTGCTGGGGATCGTCCTCGGCGTGCTGGGGTTCCGGAGGCGACAGGTGGGGGCCTGAGCGCAGCGGGCCGCGGTTCACATCGCTGTCACAGGGGGCCACTAGACTCCCCGGTATGGGTGAGCTGCAGCATGTGATCGTCGAGGAGATGGGCGTGGCCCCGGAGATCGACCCGGCCGAGGAGGTCTCCCGCCGTGTGGGCTTCCTCGTCGACTATCTGGCCGCGGTGGGCGCCGAGTCGATGGTGCTGGGCATCTCCGGCGGAGTGGACTCCACTCTGGCGGGACGCCTGTGTCAGCTCGCCGCTGAACAGATCCGCTCCCAGGGTGGGTCGGCCAGCTTCCGTGCGGTGCGGCTGCCCTATGACGTCCAGCACGACGAGGCCGACGCCGCGGCGGCGCTGGAGTTCATCCGGCCCGACCATGCCCACATGTTCAACATCGCTGAGCCGGTGCGCGGGTTCGACGCCGCATACCTGGAGACTCTCGGTGAGGAACTGAGCGACTATCACCGGGGCAATGTGAAGGCGCGGATGCGGATGATCGCCCAGTATGCGATCGCCGGTGAGCACCGGGGTGTGGTCATCGGCACCGATCACGCGGCGGAGTCGGTGACCGGGTTCTTCACCAAGTTCGGCGACGGCGGTGCGGACGTGCTGCCGCTGTTCACCCTCAACAAGCGGCAGGTCCGGCAGGTCCTCGACCACTTGGGCGCCCCGGAGCCGGTCGCACAGAAGGTGCCCACCGCGGACCTCCTCGACGGGATCCCCGGTCGCACCGATGAGGACGAACTGGGGCTGAGCTACGACGACGTCGACGACTACCTCGAGGGTCGACCGGTCTCCGACGCCGCGGCCGAGGTCATCGAAGCCCGCTGGCTGGCCACACGGCACAAGCGCACCACACCGGTGACCGTCGCCGACGACTGGTGGCGCGGGTGAGGCACAGGGCCCGGGAGTCGACCCTCGGCAGGTGAGTCGTCAGCACCTGCTGATAGATTCGGGCGCATGCGAATCGCCACCTGGAACGTGAACTCGATGCGTGCCCGAGCCGACCGGGTCGAGGCCTGGCTGGAGCGCTGGGACGCCGACGTCCTGGCCGTCCAGGAGACCAAGTGCAAGGACGAGAACTTCCCCTGGGAGGTCTTCGAGAACAGCGGCTACGAGGTCGCCCACTTCGGATTCAACCAGTGGAACGGCGTCGCCATCGCCTCACGTGTCGGGCTGGCCGACGTCGAGCGCACCTTCCCCGAGCAGCCGGCCTTCGGCAAGGGCGGCGTCGACCCGGTGCAGGAGGCTCGGGCGATCGCCGCCACCTGCGACGGGGTGCGCGTCTGGAGCCTCTACGTCCCCAACGGCCGTGCCCTGGAGGACGAACACATGGGGTACAAGCTCGAGTGGCTCGAGACCCTCCGCGGACACGCCCAGTCGTGGCTCGCCGAGGACCCTGAGGCGCAGATCGCCCTCGTCGGGGACTGGAACATCGCCCCGCAGGACGACGACGTCTGGGACATCGACCTGTTCCGCGAGGAGGGGCTGACCCACGTCTCCGAGCCGGAGCGCGCGGCCTTCCAGGGGTTCCTCGACGCCGGATTCGTCGACGTCGTCCGCCCCCTGAAGCCCGGACCGGGGGTCTACACCTATTGGGACTACAAGCAGCTGCGCTTCCCGAAGAAGGAAGGGATGCGCATCGACTTCGTGCTGGCGTCACCCACACTCGCCGAGCGGGTCGACGATGCCGCCATCGACCGTGAGGAGCGCAAGGGCAAGGGCGCCTCGGACCACGCTCCCGTCGTCGTGGACCTCAGCTGACCCTCGCCCCGTCTGAGACTCCGCGCTGACCTCCGGCCGGGTCAGCGGTTCATCAGATCGGCACGCAGCTGCTCGACCTCGGCCTGCGTGGCCGCGGTGTTCTGCGAGGTGCGGACCATCGAGATCATGACCTCCAGGCTGATCCGGAAGAGGACGACGTAGAGGAAGCCGGGGATCCAGCCGAACAGCAGCCCCAGCACACCCATCAGCGGCTCACCGGTGGCGAAGCCGCTGATGATGAACATCAGCCAGCCCAGCAGCACGAACAGGATCAGCAGGGCGTAGATGAACTTCGCGAACTTGACGGTGATGAAGCTGCGGAAGCTGAAGTCGAACAGTGCGGCGAAGAAGCCCTTGGCCTCCACGGCGTTCGCCGAGGGCCGCTTCGTCTGCTGCTGCTGAGCCCCGGGCTGCGGCGCACCGTAGGCCTGCTGACCGTACGCGGGCTGACCGTACGCGGGCTGACCGTAGGCCTGCTGACCGTACTGCGGGTCACCGTACTGACCGTCCCCGTACTGGGGCTGCTGGCCGTACTCCGGCTGGCCGTAACCCTGCGGCGGACCGCCGTACGGACCTCCGGCCTGCGCCTGATCGGGTGCCGGCTGATCGGGCGCCGGCTGCCCATAGCCGGGCTGGCCGTAGTCCGGCTGACCGGAGGGCTGCTCGCCGTAGCCGCCCTGACCGTAGCCCGGCTGCGCGTCCTGCGTCCCGCCCGTGGGCTGCTGACCGTACGGCGGCTGCCCGTAGTCCCCCGGGCCGGGATTCGGCTGCGGCGTCGTCGGGTGCTCACCGTCGGGCCGGCCGGCACCGGGGACGCCGTCGGGGTTCTCGTCGGGGGTGTGGGGGTCTCCGGGCTGCTGTGTCATCTGTCCTCCTCGGATGGGGCCGATCGCGGGGCCAGGCGCGTCGCCGCGACGGCGGCTGTCCGGTGTCGATGCATCGGTGACCCTCTCACGGTCCGATGTCGGCGCCTCAGGCTCAACCTACCTGAGCCGCTGGCGTAGCAGAACGGGTCCCAGGGGGCCTGGTCTGATTTCCGTTTCCCGAGGTGCGGACCGAAGATGACAGCATGACAGCTCCTCGCTCCGAGGGCGGCGGTGTCCAGGGTCCGGCGCTGGTCGTCCTGGCGATCTCCTTCACACAGATCGGCTCCGCGGTGGCCGCGATGGTCTTCACCATGGCCGGACCGGTGGGCACGGTCGCTCTGCGCCTGGGGCTCTCCGCCCTGGTGCTGTGGCTGGTGGTCCGGCCCGGACTGCGCGGAGTCAGCCGCCTCTCGTGGGCCGCTGCGGCCGGATACGGGCTGGTCCTTGCGGCGATGAACGTCCTGTTCTATCTGGCGATCGATCGGATTCCCCTGGGCACCGCGGTGACGCTGGAGCTGCTGGGACCGCTGACGCTCAGCGTGATCACCGGACGACGGTGGCTCAGCCTGCTGTGGGCGGTGGTCGCCGGGGCGGGCGTGGTCCTGCTGAGCTGGAACCCGTCGGAGAGCCTCGACCCCCTGGGGGTGGTCTTCGCCCTGGGGGCGGGAGTGATGTGGGCCTGCTACATCCTCCTCACTCGGGCCGCCGGCCGACACTTCGCCGGTCTGGCCGGGATGACCCTGGGCATGTCGATCGGAGCCCTGGCGGTGGTGCCGTTCGCCGTGGCGACGACCGGTGCGGTGTTCCTGCGGCCGGAGGTCCTGCTGGCCGGTCTGGGCGTGGCGCTGCTGTCGTCGACGATCCCGTACGCCTTGGAGATGCGCGCCCTGCGGTCGGTGCCGCCGTCGATGTTCGCCGTGCTGCTGGCCCTCTCCCCCGCCGTGGCCGCACTCTCGGGGCTGGTGCTGCTGGGCCAGGACTTGGGCGTGGTCGGGTATCTGGGGATCGTGTGCGTCGTCGTCGCCGGGGTCGGTGCCACGCGGACCAAGCCTCGCGCGGGGTGAGGACGGGCGCAGATGGCCCGACGTTGTCCCATGATGCACACCACTAACGAAACTGTCTGCGACAGATGCGATAGGCGCGATCAGTAGATTCTGGTCTTGCGCCCTCACCTGCGCATCAGGGGACCTTGTCAGCCAGTTGGGAGCAGTCCAGCACCTTCAGGTAGGCGTCGGAACCGGTGCTTGAACAAAGTAGGGACGCTGAGTGGCGTGAAGGTTGAGTAAGCTCTCGGACGGAATCACCGAACCTGCATAGGAATGAGCCATGGCAGCCTTTCGTGGCACTGATTGTCCAGGAACCAAACTCCGCGTAACCTCTTGCTTATTATGGAAGCCACAGCGCCCTCACTCTGCATATTCCGTCCGGCTGTCTTAGGCCTGGCAGTGTCCATGCCCATTCTCCTATCTGCATGTTCTGGCGAGAGCGGCGCCGAGGCGGAAGCAGAGGTCTCGGACACTCAGACTGAGCAGGAAGAAGCAAGCGAACCCTCTCCCACTCCAACGTTCCCTGGCGGCTTAGACGAAGAGACCTATGAGGAGCACGTCTCCTGGCTTGAAGAACATCCCCTCGCTCCAGAGGATATGAATGAAGGCGCAGCCAGAGCCGTGATCGAGGAGTACTCCGATTCCGACAGAGCAAAGCGCTTATGCGAGGACGCGGCGGAAGAGTATGAGTACGACGGCATGTGGGAAGACTTGGCATATAGAGAAGTCCCGTCCAGGTCGTCTGCTAGCACGCAGGATCGCGCCATATTGGGTATTGCCTACATGCTGGAAGAAGAGTGTTCCGACCGCGCAGAGAGCTATACCGAGTGGATGGACACCTACATCAACGGACCAGAGCTGCCTGACGGCTACCCACAGACTGTTTCGGTGGAGGATCTGCCCGACCAAGTCCAGTCCTATTACGAGTCCGCCAGTTATGAGCAGGCAGTCGAAGTCGCCCCCGGAGTCTGGACACCACTCGCTCCAGGCGCATCCGTAGACGACGCAATCAACACCATGAGCTTTGACGGTTTCTGTGCCTCTAAACAAGCCTTCGAGCGTGAGTATCTAGATGGCCTCGAAACGGCCGGTTCCTGTTGGTAACAGGGTTGCGAGCACCTTAGCCCGACCTTGCTCTCGACGTACCCACTCGCGCCTCCGAAGCCTCCCCCCGGTTCCCGGCGTGAACTTGCCCTGTTCGACATCACAGTCGTCAGGTGCTCCGTCCAGGGACAGAGAATCGATCCGTTGGACGCAAGGGTCCCCATCCGCAGCCTGACTATCTGGTTACTCCAGGACCACCAAGGCACTTGTCGAGAGTGCCAGAAGTGTACGTCTCGGGAACGTCAGTCCGCACGTGGCGACCCTTGGTCCCCAGTACGGGCTCAGGAAATTTCAAGACCATCGACTAGCGACGTGAACTGGAAGCCAAGCTGTAGGTCAGGTCAACCTGTCACCCTTTCCTGCATCAGCCCCAACGATCTACCGCGATGACCGGCTCAAAGAGCGGGAGTTGCTGTGCGAGCGCGCTCACGAGCTGGCCCATCTGGACGCCGGCCACGACATCTGCCAGCAACCGGCTGTGGAGCGAGAGGTCCGGCTGTGGAGCGAGAGGTCCGGCTGCGGACCGCCCGGGGCTCATCCCTGAGGCTATGCTGAATAGCACCCTGGCGTGGACTAAATGCCCTCATGAGGCGGCCGAGGAACCTCATGTCACGGTCCCCGTGCTGAGGGGCCGGCTGGAACTGCATCACTCGCACAACTGGAGAGCATCATGACTGAGGAATCCGCGCCGAGGGGGCGCGTCGACCGAGCCAAGACCTGGTACACGGGCCAGCCGAAGGGGAAGCGGTACGGCATCGGCTGCTGCGGGTGCCTCGGTGTCGGATTCGTCCTGCTGATGATCCTGGGACTGATCCTCACCGCGTTCGGGGTGATCGAGCCCGAAGAAGCCGCTGAGGAAGACGACGACCAGGCCCAGGAGCAGGCCGAGGACGAGACGGACGACGAACCTGCCGAGGATGCGTCCCCCACTGAGGGCGAGGCTACGAACGAAGACGACGAGGGCGACGAAGAGGACGCCGAGACTACGGTCGAGGTGCCCGATGTGGTCGGGCTTCCCGGCCATGAAGCACGCGACGAGCTGGAGGACGCGGGCTTCGACGTGAGCTTAGAGGCCGAAGAGAGCGAGGTGCAGAACCCCGCCAACTGGGAGGTCGAGTCCACGGACCCGGAGCCCGGCGAAGACGCGCAGGAAGGCGATACGGTCACGGTCACTGCTGTTCGACCGGAGGGCTACGAGGATGACACCAACGGTGACGACGATGAGGGCGACGACGAGGCGACCGCCGAGGCTGAGGAGCTGCCGGCCGACATCGACGCCCAGGTCGAGGCCCTTGCAGGCCTGGAGACATTCGAGGGTGGCGAGGTGTTCCACCGCACCCCCGAGCAGGGCGAGGAATACCACGGGATCTTCATCCACCAGGAGTATGAGCCCGCGGACTTCTTCCCGAGCACTCTGTGCACCTACGCCCAGGAGGACACCATCGAGGCGCTGGAGTTCGCACGGGACAACATCACCGAGGACTACGACCTCATCCGGATGGAGTTCATCACCCGCGGCGAAGCGGACGCCACTGGACGCCAGCCCATCATCGGTCTCGCCACGGTCACCTACGAGCGCGAGACTGTGGACTCCATCGACTCGGAGCACGTGAGTCCCGCGAATGTGTGGGAGGCCCGCGACGAGGGCGGCATGGGTCCGACCTGCCAGTGACCCTCGCCGCAATCCAATGGCGTCACTATGAGCGACACCTAAACGGGTCTAGACGTAGTGACACAAAGAAACTCCCCCGCGCTTGCGGGGGAGTTCTCGGTGGCTCCGACCGGCGTCGATCCGGTGACCTTTCGATTTTCAGTCGAACGCTCTACCAACTGAGCTACAGAGCCTCGTTCGCCTGGTGATCAGACGTCACTCTCGGATCAGATCTGGTGGTCTGAAGAGAGCAGCGACCCTGACGGGACTTGAACCCGCGACCTCCGCCGTGACAGGGCGGCGCGCTAACCAACTGCGCTACAGGGCCTTGATTTTCGTGCCTGGGCACGGAGAGAGACTCTATCAGAGCCCCAGCCTCGGCTCCTAATTCGGTGCCGAGAGTACCCCCAACGGGATTCGAACCCGTGCCGCCGCCGTGAAAGGGCGGTGTCCTAGGCCGCTAGACGATGGGGGCGCGATCCCGTAGTGGACCTGTGAAAGTCTAGGCGCACGCGCCGACACGCGGCAAATCTCACCCCTCGCCGCCCCGACCGCCACCCCGTGCAACGGAACAGCCGCGAAAGGTTCCTCGCCCCACGACGAACTCCCGCCCCACCGACATCGAATCGTGACATCACGTCTGTGCAACATCCGGACCCCCGGATCGAGATCTTCCCGAGATCGTCCGACGGCCGCCGAGGACCCCGCGACGCCCGGAGCACTCCGTGCGCGATCCGTCTGCGACGGCCCCCTTCGGCCGTCCCACCTAGAGTGGGGACATGCGCCCCGAGATGACCGACGACGAGTTCGACGCCGCCGTCGAGGACGCCCTGGCCCAGATACCGGAGACCCTCGCCTCACGGGTGGACAACGTCGTGATCTTCGTCGAGGACCGCTATGTCCCGCGTCCCGGCGAACCGGCCGACACCGTGCTGCTGGGCCTCTACGAGGGCATTCCCCTCACCGAACGGGGCGGCGAGCCCTGGGCCATGCCGGATCAGATCACCCTGTATAAGGAGTCGATCCTCGACATCTGCTCGACCCGCGAAGAGGTCATCGATCAGGTGACGATCACCGTGATCCACGAGATCGCCCACTTCTTCGGCATCGACGACGAGACGCTCCACCGCCTCGGATGGGGCTGAATCGGCCCTTACCACACGGTCAGCAATTCCCCGCGCAACCCCGAACCTTCAAGCTACTTGAAGGTTCGACGTGACCAATCTGAGACCTTTCTCCCGCGGAATGACAGGGATCCAGGCGTTCAGGCCGCTTACAGCTTCGACACACCCTGTTGCCGCCGTTATGAAACGGCAATAGTCTGAGCCCAGCGCCAGAAGGCCGTCCTGCGTTTCCCATCTGTGACGGCAGCCGGCACACACTCGCTCCGCCGGGACGATCACCCAGATCGCCGGAGGACGATGAGGACCGCCCAACGGAGGTCATCGTCGAGAGTGCCGCCACCGGTTGCCGTGACTGTCGCCGACGGATCCGGTCGCGCCGAGGGTTCCTCCTGAGCAGACGTAGAGGGCGTCTGTGCCTGAAGGAGGCATCCCGACGACGACTCCGGTTCCCGGCGTCCGCTGAAGGACGGTCTCACCCCATGGCGTGGCACCCGTTGTGGACTGAGTGAGGAAGAACCGTGAACAATCGCCGGAATCTCGGCGTGGCAGCAGTGACTGCCGCCGTCGTGACGACAGCCCTGGTCGGCACCACGCTGCCCGACCTGCTCTCTGACAGGGCGAATACCGCCAAGTCGGCATCTGACGCCTCTGATCTCGTGACGACGGAGCTTCCGGAGATCCCGTCCGCGAAGGACCTCGCCGACGCCAAGTCGTCGTCCGAGACGGCCGCCGACATGATCGCCGACCTGACCGATCGTCTGGACCAGGCCGGCCAGCGCGGCGAAGAGCTGCAGGCCGCCCTTCAGATGGCCGACGAGAACGCCCTCGAGGCCCAAGTCCAGGCGGAGGAGGCCCGTGAGGCCGCCGACGCCGCCGCTGACGACTCCGAGGCCGGACGCCAGGCGAACGAGGACTACCAGGACGGTGAGACCTCGGCAGGCGACGTCCTCCTCTCCGACGAGGACTCGCTCGCCGACGACGCCGACGACCAGCGCAGCAGCGACAACGCCCAGGCCGAGGCCGAGGCCGCTCAGCAGGAGGCCGAGGAGGCCGAGTCCCTGGCCCAGCAGGCCAGCGCCGACGCCACCCGCGCGGCCGAAGAGCGTGACGGCCTCCAGGACGAGCTCGACGCGGAGCTGGAGGAGGCCGCCGAGCGGTTCGAAGAGCTGCTGCTCCAGTGGATCGACCAGAGCGGATACAGCCGGGAGCAGATCCTGGCTCAGCTCAAGGCCGACTCGGAACTGGTCGACGCCGACGGCGAGCTGGACCCGCGGAAGGTCCTCGCCCATGCCGAGCGCATCAAGGAGATGCTCGGCATCACACAGACCGCCGAGGACTCGTCGGACGATGGAGAAGGGGAAGCTTCATCGTCCGACGAGTCCGAGGCCCAGACCGACGAGGACGATGATGACGAGGACGAGGAGACCGAGTCCTCGGCGGCCGTCCCCGCGAACGACCCGCTCACCTCGCAGACTCTGGCCGACTACGTGCCGGAGACTCAGGCCCTGGTGGAGCGCTACGCGGAGCTGACCGACCAGGACGTCGAGGACGCCTTCGCCGAGATCATCGACGACGAGACCCTCGTCGACTCTCAGGGCGTCATCGACCCCGACGCGCTCCAAGCGAAGATCGAGGAGCTCGGCGGCTCGGACGACGAGGATGAGGACGAGGAGGCCTCGGAGGAGGCCACCGAGGACGCGTCTCCGTCGCCCTCGTCGGCTTCGACCTCTGACGATGACGACGAAGACGACGAGGACGGGGACGACGAACCGCAGCGTGCCCAGGCCTCCGGACCGAGCTCCGACCCGGCCGAGACCTCTTCGCCGAGCCAGGAGCTCTCCGACTACGTCTCCGCCACCCGGGACGCCGTCGAGCGCCTCGCCGACCTGAAGGACGAGGACGTCGAGGACCTCTTCGACGACCTGATCGACGACGCGGACTTCACCGACTCCAACGGCATCCTGGTCCACTCGGCTCTGCTGAGCGCGATCAGCGAGCTGCAGCCGGCTCCGAGCCCGTCGCCGTCCAGCAGCCCGAGCTCCAGCCCGAGCGAGAGCTCCACTCCGAGCTCCGGCCCGACGCCGTCGAGCAGCCCGAGCCCCTCGCCGAGCCAGAGCTCCACTCCGAGCTCCAGCCCGTCCCAGAGCTCGAGCCCCTCGCAGAGCTCGAACAACCAGCAGCGGTCGACTCAGTCCAGCCACTCGCTGGATCAGTACGTGGCCGGCACCCGGTCGGTGGTCCGCCAGATCGCCGAGCTGGAGGGGCGCTCCACCGAAGCCACCTTCCAGCGCCTGATCGGCGAGGACCGGTTCACCAACGCCAACGGCGTCCTGAACCACCAGGCCCTGCTGAACCGCCTGAGCACCCTGCGTGCGGAGAACCAGCCGAGCCCGAGCCCGACGCCGAGCTCCACCCCGTCGCCGAGCCAGAGCTCGAACAGCGGTTCGAACTCCGGCGGCTCCAACTCCGGCGGCTCCAACTCCGGCGGCTCCAACTCCGGCGGCTCCAACTCGGGCGGCTCGAACTCCGGGAACTCCGGCTCCAGCCAGTCCCAGAGCCCGGTGCACAACCTGAACCAGTACGTCCAGGCCACCCAGAACCTGGTGCGTCAGTACGCCGAGCAGAAGGGCATCACCGCCACGGCGGCCTTCCAGGAGATCATCGGCACGGACTCGCTGACCAACAGCCGCGGCGTCATCGACCACGGTGCGCTGCTGCGCGAAGTCCAGCGGGCCGGCGGCGGCTCCACCTCCGGCGGCCAGCAGGCCGGCGGTTCCCAGCAGCAGGGCGGCCAGCAGTCCGGCGGCTCGCAGCAGCAGGGCGACTCGACCGCCGCAGGTGACTCCGGCACAGCGGCCTCCCCGGGCTCCGGCGCCGGACAGGTCGCGGCGAACTGGGCCACCCAGCGGGCCACCAACCCGGCGGCGCGCTACGTATGGGGCTCCAGCGGTCCGACGAACTTCGACTGCTCGGGCCTCACCCAGCAGGCGTTCGCGCAGGCCGGGATCTCCATCCCGCGCAACTCGAACGCTCAGCTGCAGGGCGGCCAGTCGGTGCCGATCGGCAGCGTCCAGACCGGTGACCTGGTGTTCTGGACCGATGCGTCGGGCCGCGCCTACCACGTGGCGATCTACATCGGAAATGGTCAGATCGCCCACGCGCGGAACCCCTCCACCGGTCTCGGCATCGACTCGCTGAACTGGTCCTCCGCGTCCATCCACCCGGTGGCCAAGCGGTACCACTGATGCCGCACCGCTCCACGTGAGCGGGCCGAACACGACGAACAGGGGGATCTCACCGGCCACACCGGTGAGATCCCCCTGCGTCTTGTGACCGACCAGTACACTCGACCGCAACCCTGAATCCGTCACATTCTGTGTCGGGTCGCTCACACAGATTGGAAAGGTCCCGATGATCCACATCCTCTGGGGGATCCTCGGCATGACCGTGGTGCTCGGCATCGCCGTGCTCGCCTCGGCTGATCGCCGAAAGATCAAGATCCGGCCCGTGGCCTTCGCCCTGCTGCTGCAGGTCACCTTCGCGTTCCTGGTCCTGTACACCGACACCGGTCGTCGGGTGCTGCAGGTCCTCACCGAGATCGTGCAGGGCATCATCGACGTCACCGGCGAGGGCACCGCGTTCCTCTTCGGAGGCCTCGTCGAGGGCGACTCCGTGCCCTTCGCACTGAGCGTGCTGCCGGTCATCATCTTCTTCGCCTCGCTCACCGCGGTGCTGTACCACCTCAAGATCATGCAGGTGGTCGTGCGCATCATCGGCGGCGGTCTGCAGAAGCTGCTGGGCACCTCCCGCGCCGAGTCGATGAACGCCGCGGCCAACATCTTCGTCGGTCAGACCGAGGCGCCGCTCGTCATCCGCCCCTACGTGGCGGGGATGACCAAGTCGGAGCTCTTCGCAGTGATGGTCGGCGGTCTGTCCACCGTCGCCGGGTCGGTGCTGGTCGGCTACTCCCAGATGGGGGCGGACCTCGAGTACCTCATCGCCGCCTGCTTCATGGCCGCTCCCGCCGCCCTGCTGATGGCCAAGATCATCGTGCCCGCCGGCTCGTTCGACGAATTCGACGCCGGCAAGGAGGAGCGCGAGCTGGTCGCCGCCCGCAAGGCCGGCCACAGCTCGTCCGCCGAGGAGGAGACCGAGGGCACCCGGACCGACACCGCGACCGCGGGCCGCGACGACTCCGTCCTCGGCGGAGGCCGCTACGTCGCCCCGTCGCAGTCCGCCGACGACACCGACCCGGCGACCGGCTCTGACGCCGAAGCCGACGCCGAGACCGACCGGTCCCGAACGGTCGCCGCCCGCGTGGACGTCGAGGAGGAGGACCGAGCCCGCAACGTCATCGACGCCGCCGCCCGCGGTGCGGGGGACGGGCTGAAGCTGGCCGCCAACGTCGGCGCCATGCTGCTGGCCTTCATCGCCCTCATCGCACTGCTGAACCTCGGCCTCGGTCAGATCGGCGGCCTGTTCGGCAACCCCGACATCACCTTCCAGGAGATCCTCGGCTTCGTCTTCGCCCCGCTGATGTGGGCCGTCGGCGTGCCGTGGGAGGAGGCCGTCGCCGCCGGAAGCTTCCTGGGACAGAAGCTGGTGCTCAACGAGTTCGTCGCCTTCGCCGACTTCGGTCCGCAGGCCGACGGGTTCTCGGCCAAGACCCAGGCGGTCGTCACCTTCGCCCTCACCGGCTTCGCGAACTTCTCCTCGCTGGCGATCCTGCTCGGCGGACTCGGCTCCATCGCGCCCGCCCGCCGCTCGGACATCGCCCAGCTGGGTCTCCGCGCCGTGCTGGCCGGCACGCTGGCCAACCTGATGAGCGCTGCGATCGCCGGGATGATCCTGTTCTGATCGGCTGAGGCCCGCGCCGCGCGGCGACGGGCACACCGCATCGCAGCACCACCCGCACAGGGGCCGCCGCCCGGGGAACACCCCTGGTCGGCGGCCCCTGTGTCGATAGACTGAGAATGTGGCCTGAACGTGAGGAGATCAGGATGAACGAGTCGTCGCAGTCCCCCGCAGCGCCGCGGGGCGGAAGGGTCCGTCGCTTCGGCGTCGTCGTCGGAGTGGACGGCTCCGAACAGTCTCTGCGCGCCGCGCACTGGGCGGCCGCCGAGGCCCACCGACGCGAACTTCCCCTGACCGTGGTCACCGCCTACTCCCTGCCGGCCTTCGCCGCCTCCTCGATGGACGGCGGCTACGCGATGGTCGACGAATCCGCGCTCCAGGCCGGCGGCGAGGACGTCGTCGGCCAGGCCAAGGAGTTCCTCCGCGACTACCCCGGCGAGGTCACCTACCACGTGGAGGGCGGCGACGCCGCCGGTGTCCTGCTGGACTACTCCTCCGAGGCCGATGTGATCGTGGTCGGCGGACGCGGACGCGGCGGGTTCCTGGGCCGGCTGCTGGGCTCGGTGTCCTCGGCCATCCCCGCCCACGCCGAATGCCCGACCGTGGTCGTGCCGCTGAAGTACTCGTCCCAGGAGTCCAACGCGGTGACCACCTCCACCGGGGCCATCCCGGTCATCAATCCCGACGGCACGGTCGACGACCACGCACAGGCCTCCGACTCCGACCGCCGCCCGGCGCCGCCGAAGTTCTCCGCCACCTGCTCCGGACGGGACACCCGCCCGGTCGCGGTCGGCGTCGACGGCTCCGACTACGGGCGGCTGGCCGCCCTGGCCGCCGCGCGGGAGGCCGTCCAGCGCGGGACCCGGCTGCGTCTGGTCTGCGCGCTGCCCCCGCTGGGAGCGACCCTGGTGTGGATCCCCGCCCACGTGGACGACCAGGCCGCGGTCGACGAGCTCACCGAGAAGCTGGAGGCCGGGCGTCGGTGGCTGCGCAGCCACTATCCCGAACTGGACATCGAGATCGACGTCGCCGACGGCACGGCCGCCGACGTGATGGTGGAGGAGACGCGGCACGCGCAGCTCACCGTGGTGGGCACCCGGGGACGGGGCGGATTCGCCGGCATGCTGCTGGGCTCCACGTCGCAGGCCGTCCTGCACCATGCGGAGGGGCCGCTCATGGTCGTCCCCGAGGCGAAGGACCGACGGCTGGACGACCGCGCCGACTTCGGACCCGTGCTGGGCAGCTGAGACGCAGGCCCGAGGGCTCCTCAGCGAGGGGGTCCGGCGCGTCAGCTATGGTGGTGCGCCGAGCTTCGACATATGGGA
>NZ_JAOEFD010000011.1 GCF_025420485.1 Nesterenkonia marinintestina
CGCCGTATGTCGAAGCCCGGCGCACCCACGTAGGGGAGCGCCCGCCGGCTCACGGTCACCCCGCCTCACCGTCCCGCGCGCAGCGGCACCGGCGGCTGAAGGTGCCGCCGGGTGCGCAGCACGGCGAGCAGCCACCGCTGGGTCCGCTCCCAGGAGTGCCAGAGCTGTTCGTAGCCGAGCCGGTCGGTCATGAACCCCAGCCCGCGGCTCTCGAAGTCCCGTCCCCGGTCGACGGCGATTTGGCTCGGAGAGGTGTGGAACGCCCGGCTGTCGGCCTCCAGGATCCAGGACCGACCGACCAGCAGATCGACCCGGCCGACCCCCGGGATGAACACCTGGGGCTGCACGGGCACCCCGCGGCGCTGGAAGAACAGCCGCAGACGGGTCTCGGACCCCGACTGCGCCAGCGGTGAGAAGTGCTGTGCGGCGCGGCGGGCACGCATGGGCACCGTGGCCAGCAGGTGCTCCGCTTCTGCCTGATCGAGTGCGCCTCGATTCACCGCCGATTCGAGGACGATGAGCCCGGTCTCCTCATCGTGGCGGTGGAGCACCTGCGCCACCGCGTCGGCCACCGGCAGCACCGCCGACCTGCAGACGGTCACCAGCCGGTGGAACTGCACTGCCCGCGGCGGGACGGTCGGGGACGGCGCACCGGGGTTCAGCGCCACGTGAAGGTCGGTCTGGTGGGGCACCCACAGTTCGTGCAGCTCGCAGGCGCTCAGGCAGCCGAGACGTCCGCCCAGCTGCACGGCGCGCACCGCCGGCTCCGGCGAACGGCTCTCGGCGAACCACCCCCGGCTGACTCGGTGCAGGCGTCCCTGCGACAGCAGCTCGGACACGTGCCTGCGCTCGACGCCCATCTGCGCCAGCTGACTTCTGGTGAACGGTCCCGGATTCTCCACGGGATCGACCCTGACATGCGGCCGCCCACCCCCGCTGAGGCGATCCACACCCTTGTGGAAAACCTCTCAGACGATGCTCATCTATGAGGGCGGTTCGGGCTTCCCATATACGGAAGCCCGAACCACCCTCATAGATGAGTGACTCGGTCACGCCCTGACACCAGGCTCACCCCGCCGAATCCCCCTCGAACCGGCACCTCACCGCGTCCCCGTGCGCCGGCAGACCCTCCGCCTCGGACAGCGCCGCCACATGCCCGGACACCTGCTCCAGACCCGCCCGGTCGTAGCGGATCACCTGCTGGGACCGCAGGAAGCTGGTCACGTTGAGCCCGGAGCTGTAGGCCGAGGCGCCTCCGGTGGGCAGCACGTGGTTGGATCCCGCGCAGTAGTCGCCCAGCGACACCGGGGAGA
Organism: Nesterenkonia marinintestina; assembly: GCF_025420485.1. Classification (GTDB taxonomy): domain Bacteria; phylum Actinomycetota; class Actinomycetes; order Actinomycetales; family Micrococcaceae; genus Nesterenkonia; species Nesterenkonia marinintestina. Next base: position 1,314 of record NZ_JAOEFD010000011.1, read on the forward strand.
ACGTGCCCAGGAAGATGGCCCCGGCGTTGCCGATCCGGTCCGCCCACACCTGGTCCTCGGCGGTCATGATCTCCAGGTGCTCGGCCCCGTAGGCCTCGGCGATCTCCGCGGCCTGCTCCAGCGAATCCACCACCAGCACCGCGGACTGCGCCCCGCTCAGCGAGGCCTTCACCCGCTCCGCGTGGCGCGTCTGCGCGGCCTGGTCGGCCACGTGTTCGAGCACGTCCTCGGCCAGGGTCATCGAATCGGTGACCAGCACGGCGGCGGCCAGCTCGTCATGCTCGGCCTGGGAGATCAGGTCGGCGGCGACCACCGAGGCGTCGGCGGTGGAGTCGGCGAGCACCATGATCTCCGTGGGTCCGGCCTCCGCGTCTATCCCGACGACGCCCTGCACCGCCCGTTTGGCGGTGGCCACGAAGATGTTCCCGGGCCCGGTGACCAGGTCGACCGGGTCCACCACGCGCAGCCCCTCCGCGTCCCGGGCGCCGAAGGCGAACATGCCCACGGCCTGGGCCCCGCCGACGGCGTAGACCTCCTCCACCCCGAGCAGCCTCGCGGCGGCCAGCACGGTCGGGTGCGGGTATCCGCCGAAGTCGGGCTGCGGGGGCGAGGCGATGGCGAGCGATTCGACCCCGGCCACCTGGGCGGGCACCACGTTCATCACCACCGAGGAGGGGTACACCGCCTGTCCGCCGGGCACGTACAGCCCCACCCTCCGGATGGCGGACCACCGGTTGACCACCACGGCCCCGGCCCCGAGTCGGACCTCGGAGGAATCGGGCAGCTGGGCGGTGTGGACTTCGCGGGCGCGGATGATGAGCTCGTCGAGCGCACTCCGGATCGCCGGGTCCAGCTCGGTCAGGGCTGAATCGAGGGCGCTCTGCGGGACGCGCAGCGACGGCGGCCGCACCCCGTCGAACTGCTCGGAGAGGTCGAGCAGCGCCTCGGCTCCGCCGGTGCGCACGTGTTCGAGGATCGGCGCCACGGTCTCGGTGGTGGTGGCGATGTTCTGCTCCGGTCGCGGCAGCACCGAGGCGACGTCCGGGACGGTGCCGCGCAGGTCCTTCAGGGTGAGCATGATCCTCCTGGGTCGGGTGGCGGCGCACGGTCGCGGCGGCGCACACCCCCATTCTCACTCATCGGTCCTCGTGGAGGAGACGTTCAGCGATCGATGGGAAGACATGTCACGATGGTTCCGTCCGAGGCGCCGCCGTGTTCCCGCGCGGCCCGGGCCCGGAGAGTCAGACGCTCAGCCCGCCCCGGGCTGGGCAGGTGCCACAGGAGGTCGCGTGTTCTCAGCGCAGACGTCGACGTCGTCCGCCCCGCAGGATGATCCCTCCGAGCCGGCGGAGGAGGTCACCGACATCGTCGAGGAGAACGTCCCCGACGGCGTCCAGGCCCTGATCGCCGAGGTCGGCCCGACGATGGGTCTGCTCATCGGGGTGGGGATCTCGGTGGTGTTCGCGTTCCTGGTGATGGTGGCTTCGGCGATCATCCTCAAGCAGATCTTCCGGAAGATGCCCAGCGCGCAGCGTGCGGTGAACCGGACCCGCATCCCGGCGTTCGTCACGGTGACGCTGATCGGTTCGCGGCTGACGCTGGGGATCGTCACCACTGATCATCAGGATGTCTGGTATCTGGTGTTCTCGTACGCGCTGCTGGTGTCGATCGTGGTGTGCGCGGCCTGGTGGGCGCTGCGGGTGGTGGGGATCGTGGAGGCGGTGGTCCTCTCGCGGTTCGCCGATGAGGAGAGGGTCGATGATCGTCGCAGCCGCCGGGTGCAGACCCAGGTCTCGCTGATCCGTCGGGTGATGTACGCGATCATCGTGACGATCGCGGTGGCCGCGGTGCTGCTGATGATCCCGCAGGTGCAGGCGCTCGGGGCGGGGCTGCTGGCCTCGGCCGGTGTGATCTCGGTGGTGGCGGGTCTGGCGGTCCAGTCGACGCTGACCAATGTGTTCGCCGGGGTGCAGCTGGCCTTCACCGATGCGATCCGTGTGGGCGATGTGATCGTGATGGAGGACGTCTACGGGGTGGTGGAGGACATCACCCTGTCGGCGGTGGTGGTGAAGATCTGGGATGAGCGGCGGGTGATCTACCCGTCCAGCCACTTCACCACGGTGCCGTTCGAGAACTGGACGCGTGTGGGCACGGAGATGATGGGCACGGTGGATGTGGATCTGGACTTCCGCGCGCCGATGGATGAGATCCGTTCCCGGCTGAAGCGGCTGCTGAAGTCGACGACGCTGTGGGACGGCAAGGAGTATTCGGTGCAGGTCTCGAAGGCGGAGTCCGGGGTGCTGCAGGCCCGCTGCACGGTCTCGGCGCGGAATTCGGCGGATCTGTGGGATCTGCAGTGTCTGGTGCGTGAGGACATCGTGAACTTCCTGCGGCATGAGCATCCGCATGCGCTGCTGGCCACGCGGATGGTGATCGACTCCGGTGAGGAGGACCGCGACGGCCGGCTCTCGGTGCGCACCGGGCAGTTCGGTGCGGTGCCGGAGGACGGGGCGCGACGCTCGGAGGTCGACGGTTCGGGGCCGCACTACGAGGATTCTCTCGGTCGGTCCACGGACACTCGGGAGTTCCCGTCGACGTCGCATCCGGACACCGATGAGCATGAGTTCGTCCGCCGCTACGGCACGGCCGCGGAGCCGTCGGCGTATTCGGACGACCAGGACACTCCGCTGACCCGTGCGGGGGCGGGGGCCTCCCTGTTCACCGGGTCGATCAGTGCGGTGGAGCGCAATCGCGAGTTCGGCGGCCCGGGGGAGGATGCCTACCGGGAACGCCGTGAGTGGCTCGACGAGCACCACGGCACTGGGGAGATCGAGACCGCAGAGGTCTCAGAAGACGGCAACGACCGCGACGTCGACCGCACTCGCGGCACGGACGACGACGGCGTCAGCGGCCCGCGCTGATCGGCTGCCGGGCCGAGTCGCCCTCGGTTCCGGGCTGCGTCTCGCCGACCTGCGTCTGATCAGCGTGTGCGGCCCGGCGCGGCGGTCCGGGGAGCGAGATCCGCTTCGGCGCCGGAGCATCCGCCTTCGCGGCTGAGGCTGCGGCCTCCTGCTTCTGCGCCTGCTCGGCCTCCTGCTTCTCGGTCTTCTCCTGCTCCCGGGCGGCCTTCGCGGCGGCCTTCTCCTCGGCGCGGGCCTCCTTCTGAGCCTGGGCTTCGGCCTGCTTCGTCGCCTTGGCCTCGGCCTTCTCCGCCTTCCTGCGCTCCTTCTCGAGGCGCCGCCGTTCGGCAGGGGTCTGGAAGGCGCCGTCCGGTGCCGGGGAGGCGACGTCGACCTGCTCGTCGGCGGCGACGGCGGCCGCGGAGTCCCGCTTGTTGTACGCCCAGCGCACCACGGAGTCGGGCATGACCTTCAGGGTGGCGGTCACCGCCTGGTAGGTGCGGGAGGGGACGTGCACCTTGGCACCCTGCGCGTTCGCGGCCAGGCCCTCCCGGACGACGTCGTCGGCGTTGAGCCACATCCACCCCTTGGCGCGGTCGACGCTGATGCCCGACCGGCCGTGGAACTCGGTGCGCACCAGGCCGGGGCACAGTGCGGTGACGACGACGCCGTGGCGGGCCAGCTGCTCGTGCAGGGCTTCGGAGAAGTTGATGACGTAGGCCTTGGCCGCCGAGTAGGTGCCGGTGGAGGTGTACCCGGCCACCGAGGCGACGTTGATGATGCGCCCGCCGCGCTGCCGGCGCATGGTCTGGGCGGCGGTGTGGCACAGCTCCAGGGTGGTCTGCACGTGGAGGCGGAGGAGCTTGAGCTCGTCCTCCAGCTCGGTGTCGGCGAAGTCTCCGGCCAGCCCGTGGCCGGCGTTGTTGACCAGCAGGTGCACCGGCTGGGTGTGGTCGGCGAGCCGGTCGCGGACTGCGGCGACGCCGTCGTCGGTGGTCAGGTCGGCGACCAGCCGACGCGCTCGGATCCCGTACTGCGTGGTGAGCGTATGGGCCTGGGTGCGTAGCCTGTCGGCGTCGCGGGCGACGAGGACCAGCTCGTAGCCCTGGGCTGCGAGCTGGCGGGCGAACGCGGCGCCCAGACCTGCAGTGGAACCGGTGATCAGAGCAGTGGGGAGAGCCATGCCTCCATGGTAGATCGGAGGGCGTGTGATGTGGCACACGACGCACAGGTTTCCGCCCCTCGAATTGCTTCGAATCTTCAGCGTTTCCGGTGGTCAGGAAGCTTTGAGGGTGCTGTGCCTATCCTGGGTGTCCGCCTCGCGGACGGGTGCGGGCGGGCGGTGGAACGGGCGGCGAAGGAGGACGCATGCGGTGGCAGAGACGGGTGGAATGGGGCCGGACGGAGCTGGCTCAGAATCAGTGGGCGGTGTTGGAGGGGCAGATCGACGCCCCGGACATCGGCGCCGCGGAGCAGGTGCTCGACGAGCTCACGGGGTTCATGGAGCCCTTCCGCGCCGACGTGGAGGGTCGGCCGCTGGCCGGGGACTCCGACGGGCAGCTGGCGGTGGTGCGGCGCCGGGCGGACGACCGGCGCGGCCGGAAGGTCCTCTCGGTGTGGTTCCTCGCCGCGGGACCGGTGGGTCAGTGGACCCCGCACGCCTTCGACCGGCTGGCCTCGGCCACCGGTGAGCTGGTGGACGGGCTGATGGCCGAAGGGGTGCAGATCGATGAGATCCGGTGGATCGAGCACCCCTACGTGGAGCGGCCGTTCTGAGTCGGGTGCGGGGCTCGCACCCTGGGGCTCACAGCTCGCCGAGGCGGTGCAGGTGGTCGACTTGGGCGCCGATGATCTTCGCGGTGACGACGGAGCCGGCGGGTACGCTCTCGCCGTAGATGAGTGCGGCGAGCTGTTCGTGGTCGGTGTCCGGGCCGTGGGTGCGCAGCAGCTCCCGGACCTGGTCGAGCCGGTCGTGGCGGTGCTGCAGGTACTGGGCGACGACGTCGCCGAGGCTGTCGAGCCGGGGTCCGTGGGCGGGAAGCACGGCGGCGTCGTCGCCGTGGACGCGCAGGCGCTGCAGGCTCTCCAGGTAGTCGGTGAGCGTGCCGTCGGGGAAGTCGAGCATGGTGGTGCCGCGGCCGAGGATGGTGTCTCCGGTGAGCATGGCGCCGGCGTCGTCGGGGTCGGCGTCGGAGGTGCGGTCGGGGGCGATCCACAGGCAGATGGAGTCGGCGGTGTGGCCGGGGGTGTGGATGACCTCCACGGTGCGTGAGCCGGTCTGCAGGGTCTCGCCGTCGATCAGCGGCGCGGGGTCGGCGGCGGTGACGTCGTCGGTGCTGTCGGGCGCGGCGTCGGGTGCTGTGTCGGGCGCGGGCCGGCACTGCTCGGCGTCGAATCCGCGCACCGGTGCGCCGAACCGGGCGGCGAACGCCTCGGCGGCGCCGGTGTGGTCCCGGTGGCGGTGGGTGACCAGGATCTGGGTCACGCGGCGTTCGCCGACCACCTCGGCGACGGCGTCGAGGTGCTGGGGGTGCCCGTCGGGGCCCGGGTCGACCAGCACGACGTCGTCGTCGCCGGTGCCCAGCACGTAGGTCAGGGTCCCCTCCAGGGTCATGGGGGAGGGGTTGTCGCACAGGATGCTCCGTGCCCACTCGGTGGTCCGCATGCCACCACCCTATGACCCGCCGGAAGTGAGGACACCAGCCGCACTGTCGGCGGGTCATCTCACTTCCACCTGGTCACGCGGGCACGTGACCGCCGTAGGCTGGGGGTATGAGCAGCGAACAGCACTCCACCAAGGGCGCCTATGTGACCGGGGGAGAGTTCACCCGGGACACGAACTACATCGAGGATCGGGTGGTCGCCGACGTCGACGCCGTCCGCGCCGCACCCACCGAGGAGTCCTCGAAGATCGGGGACCCGCACATGCAGGGCCTCACCGAGGGTGCGGAGGCCTGGCCCGTGGAGCCGGGCCGCTACCGCCTCGTCGCCGCCCGCGCCTGCCCGTGGGCGCACCGCTCCATCATCATCCGCCGCCTGCTCGGGCTGGAGGACGCCATCTCCTTGGCCACCCCGGGTCCGGTGCACGACGCACGCTCCTGGACCTTCGACCTCACCGAGGGCGGTCGGGATCCGGTGCTGGGCACCGAGCGGCTCCAGGAGAACTACTTCGCCCGGTTCCCCGACTACCCGCGCGGGATCACGGTGCCCGCACTGGTGGACGTCCCCTCCGGCGGGGTGGTCACCAACAACTACCCGCAGCTGACCTTCGACCTCTCCACCCAGTGGCGGGCCCACCACCGGGAGGGTGCTCCAGACCTGATCCCCGACGACGCCGTGGAGGAGATGCTGCCCCTGATCCGGTTCATCTTCACCGAGGTCAACAACGGGGTCTACCGCTCCGGGTTCGCCGGGGACCAGTCCGCCTATGAGGACGCCTACGACCGCCTGTGGTCCGCGCTGGACAAGCTGGAGGAGCGGCTGGGTGAGTCCCGGTATCTGATGGGTGATCACGTCACTGAGGTCGACGTCCGGCTGTTCACCACTCTGGTCCGCTTCGACCCCGTCTACCACGGGCACTTCAAGTGCAACCGTCAGAAGCTGACGGAGATGCCGAACCTGTGGGGCTATGCCCGGGACCTGTTCCAGACCCCGGGCTTCGGGGACACGGTCGACTTCGAGCAGATCAAGCGTCATTACTACGAGGTCCACGAGGATGTGAACCCCACCCAGGTGGTGCCGAAGGGCCCTGAGCTGGGGTCTTGGCTCGGTGAGCACGGGCGGGAGCGTCTGGGCGGTTCGCCGTTCGCCGAGGGCGCCTCGGCCCCGGGGCCGGTCCGTGCGGGTGAACAGGTACCCGGGATAGTCTGAGGGCTGGACACCCCACCGGTCAGGAGGAGAGCCCGCATGTCGAGGACCGATGAGCTGGAACGGAAGTTCACCCGACGATTCGTCGCCGTGGGTGATTCCTTCACCGAAGGCGTCGGTGACATCGACCCGTCGAGCCCCAACGACGTCCGCGGCTGGGCCGACCGCGTCGCCGCGCAGCTGATGAGCAACGACCCGTCGTGGGGTTATGCGAACATCGCGATCCGCGGGAAGAAGCTCGAGCAGGTCATCGATGAGCAGCTGCACGCCGCCATCGACCTGAAGCCGACGCTGCTGACCTTCTACGCCGGCGGCAACGACATCATCCGGCCCACCGTGGACCTGGAACGGCTGATGGCCCGGTATCGGGCGGCGGTGAAGAAGCTGCGGGAGGAGACCGATGCGCAGATCCTGCTGTTCACCGGGTTCGACTCCGCCAAGGCGCCGATCTTCAACATGACCCGCGGGCGCACCGCGATCTACAACGAGCATGTGCGCAAGGTCGCCGAGGACCTGGACTGCGGGATCGTCGACTTCTGGAACATGAAGCGGCTGCAGGACTGGGCGTTCTGGGATGTGGACCGCCTGCACCTGGGCATCGCCGGGCACACGCTGATGGCCAAGGAGGTGCTGCGGGTGCTCGGTGAGACCGACGAGATCGACGACCCGGAGCTCGACGCCATGCCGGCGGTCTCCCTGTTCGACCGCACGAGGGAGAACATCACCTGGGGTCGGGACCACTTCTACCCGTGGCTGAAGCGCCGGGCCACCCGCACCTCCTCGGGTGACGGGATGTCCCCGAAGTACCCGCAGCTCACCGACAAGGTCTGGTGAGCCCGGGCCCGTGACGCCTGCAGAGGCTGACGCGAACGCGCGCTTCGTCGCCGAGCACATCGCCCACCGGTACCTGGAGTTCAACCCGCTGACCAAGTGGCCGGGGCATCGTGGGGCGCTGAAGGTGGAGGCACGGGGCCGGGGTCTCTCGGTCTCGGAGTACGCCAACACTATGACGTTCTTCGACGACGGGGTCTGTGTGGGCGCGACCACCGGTCTGGTCAGCTCGCTGATCGGCTACAGCGCCTCGAGGCTGGCCCGGTCCAAGCGGGCCACACGGGAGATCCTCGAGACCGCCGGTATGCCGGTGCCTTCCGGCACGGCCTTCAGCGCCGACGGCGCAGTCCGCGCGCGGAGGCACATCGAGGAGATGCTCCGGACGGATGCTGAGCGTCGGTTCGTGATGAAACCGTCCGACGGCAACGCCGGTCGCGGGATCACTACGGGGATCGGCGCGGGCGAGGAGGTCGCCGGGGCGTGGAAGCGTGCTCAGGCGGCGTCCAAGGACGGGGAGATCATCATCGAGGAGCAGGTCGCCGGAGTCGACGTGCGTGTCTTCGTGGTCGGGGACCGGGTCGTGGCCGCGGCGGTGCGGATCCCGGCCCATGTCATCGGCGACGGCTCGCGGTCCTTGGAGGACCTGGCCGAGGAGTACACGGTGACCCGCCGGGTGAACGCCTACTTGGGGGCACGGGATCCGTATGTCGACGCTCGGCATCTGGCCCGTCGGGAGCTTACCATGGAGTCCGTCCCGTCGGAGGGTGAGGTCGTGTTCCTCAACGGGACGACGAACATCTCACAGGGCGGGATCAGCGTCGACGTGACAGAGGTGATCGCCCCCGAGCTCCTGGACGTCGCGGTCCGCGCCGCCCACGCAGTACCGGGCTTGGGGACCGCCGGGGTGGATCTGCTCGTCCCCGATCTGAGCACGCCGGAGGGCGCGCATGTGATCGAGCTGAACCCGTCGGCAAACTGCTCGATCAACCAGTTCCCCGCCTACGGGCAGGGACGTGACGTCTCCTCGGCGCTCATCGAGGAGATGCGCCGCAGCCGCACCTGACACACGTCGCTCCCCGCCGGATGGTCCGACGGGGAGCGACGCGTGTGTGGGTCAGGCGGGACCCGGTCAGCCGCCGAGGACGGCGTCGAGGGTCTCGTTCCAGATGCTCAGGGCCTGATCGACCTCGGACTCGTTCACCACCAGGGCGGGGATGAACCGGACGCACTGGCCCCACGGACCGCAGGTCAGCAGCACCAGCCCGCGTCGGGCCGCCTCCTGCTGCACGGCCGCGGCGGTGGCGCCGTCGTACTCGCCGTCGGCGTCGCGGAACTCGTTGGCCAGCATCAGGCCCAGGCCGCGCACGTCGGTGATCTGCGAGTGCCGCGAGGCGGCCTCCTCGAGACCGGCCTTCAGCTGTGCGCCGCGGGCGGCCGAGTTGGCGACCAGGCCCTCCTCCTGGATGACCTCGAGGGTGGCCAGGGAGGCCGCGCAGGCCACCGCGTTCGCGCCGTAGGTGCCGCCCTGCGAACCGGGCCACGCCTGGTCCATGAGCTCCTGCTTCGCCGCGATCCCGGAGAGCGGGAACCCGGAGGCCAGCCCCTTGGCGGTCATCATCACGTCGGCCTCGACCCCGAAATGGTCGTTGCCCCAGAACTCGCCGGTGCGGCCCCAGCCGGTCTGCACCTCGTCCAGGATCAGGACGATGCCGTGCTTGTCGGCGCGCTCGCGCAGCCCCTGCAGGAACCGGGTGTTGTTGGGCACGTACCCGCCCTCGCCGAGGACCGGCTCGACGAGGAACGCGGCGGTGTCGTTCGGCGCCGACTGGGTGGCCAGCACGGTGTCGAGCTCGCGCAGCGCGAAGTCGGTGGTCTCCTCCTCGGACCAGCCGTAGTACGGGGTGTTCGGGTACGGGGCCACGACGACCCCGCCCATCAGCGGGGAGAAGCCGGCGCGGACCTTGGTGCCCGAGGTGGTCATCGAGGCGGCGCCGATGGTTCGGCCGTGGAAGCCGCCCTGGAAGACGACGATGTTGGGACGTCCGGTGGCCTGGCGGGCCAGACGCAGCGCGGCCTCGGCGGCCTCGGAGCCGGAGTTGGAGAAGAACACGGAGTTCAGCTGGGAGGGCAGCACCTCGCCGAGCCGCTCGGTGAGGTTCAGCAGCGGCTTGTGCATGATGGTGGTGTACTGCCCGTGGATGAGCTTGCCGACCTGCTCCTGGGCGGCGGCGACGACCTTCGGGTGGCAGTGGCCGGTGGAGGTCACGCCGATGCCGGCGGTGAAGTCCAGGATCCGACCGCCCTGGTCGTCGTAGAGCCAGACGCCCTCGCCGCGCTCGGCGACCACGCCGGTGGCCTGCTTCAGGATGGGGGAGAGGTTGGTCATGCTGACTCCTTGTCACGGTGATGAGGGGGACGGTTCTCAGCCTGTCACACCTCGGACCGTCATACTGGGTGTGTGGGGGCCGCGCGGATTGTTGCCGACCGGGCTGTGACCTAGGCTACTCACAGAGTGCAGGGGATGTCAGCCGTGCCGCGTCATGCGGGCTGACGGAGCCCTGTGCAGCGGCTAATCAGACGGCGGCGAGGTGTCCGCGTCGGGCGATTCAGGAGGACCATATGGCAGAGGCTCAGAGCATCACTGCGCAGCACGAGTCGGAGGCGATCTCCGCGACGCCCAAGCAGCTCTACATCGACGGGCAGTGGGTGGACGGTGAGAACGGTGCGACCATCGACGTCATCGACCCTTCGACGGGCCGGGCGCTGTGCCAGGTGGCCGACGCCAGCGTTGAGGACGGGTGGACGGCGATGCGCGCCGCTGAGCGCGCGCAGGCCGATTTCGCGGCGATGCCGCCGCGTCAGCGCTCCGACATCCTGATGAAGGCCTTCCGGCTGATGCATGAGCGGGTCGACGACCTCGGTCTGGTGATGACCCTGGAGATGGGCAAGCCGTTGGCCGAGGCCAAGGGGGAGGTGGCCTACGCGGCCGAGTTCTTCCGGCACTTCGCGGAGGAGGCCACCCGCATCGACGGCGGCTACCAGGTGTCTCCGACCGGCGGTGCGCGCTTCCTGGTGACCCGTCAGGCGGTGGGCCCATGCCTGTTCATCACCCCGTGGAACTTCCCGCTGGCGATGGGCACCCGCAAACTGGGTCCGGCGCTCGCGGCCGGCTGCACCTCGGTGCTCAAGCCGGCGGCGCAGACCCCGCTGACGATGCTGAAGCTGGCGGAGATCCTGCACGAGGCCGGGGTGCCGGCCGGTGTGGTGAACATCCTGGTCACCTCCACTTCGGGCAAGGTGATGGAGCCGCTGATCCGTTCCGGGATCGCACGGAAGCTGTCCTTCACCGGGTCGACCGGTGTGGGTCGGCGCCTGCTGGAGCAGTCGGCTGAGCGGGTCCTGCGCACGTCGATGGAGCTGGGCGGCAACGCCGGCTTCGTGGTCTTCGACGACGCCGACGTCGACAAGGCCGTCGAGGGTGCGATGCAGGCGAAGATGCGCAACTCGGGCGAGGCCTGCACCTCGGCGAACCGGATCTTCGTGCACCGTGACGTCGTCGACGAGTTCTCGAAGAAGCTCGCCGGGCGTATGGGCGATCTGAGCGTGGGCCGCGGCGTCGACGACGGGGTGAAGGTCGGTCCGATGATCGATGAGACGCAGCAGAACAAGGTCGCAGAGCTGGTCGACGACGCCGTCTCCGGCGGTGCGAAGGTGCTGACCGGCGGTTCCAAGCCTGAGGGCGACGGGTACTTCTACACCCCGACGGTGCTGACCGACATCCCTGAGGGCGCCCAGATGTGGACCGAGGAGATCTTCGGCCCCGTGGCCCCGGTGAGCGTGTTCGACACCGAGGAGGAGGTCATCGAGCGGGTGAACTCCACCGAGTACGGGCTGGTGAACTACGTCTACACCGAGTCCCTGCGCCGCGGGCTGCGGGTCTCGGAGGCGCTGGAGTCCGGCATGGTCGGGCTGAACCAGGGCGTGGTGTCGAACCCGGCCGCGCCGTTCGGCGGGGTGAAGGAGTCGGGCCTGGGTCGCGAGGGCGGTCCGAACGGCATCGACGAGTTCCTCGAGGTGAAACTCATCGGCATCGGCATGGACTGAGGTCTTCCTCTCCTCCCTCTCCCTCTCTCCATCGAGTCCCCGATCCCTGCGGCGTGTCGGGCCGAAGACGGCCCGAACTGCTGCAGAGATCGGGGACTCGATGTGTGTGGGGTGAAGATCATCCGTCCAAGCCGCGGGAGCGGAGGGCGGCGGTGATCTTCGCCAGCCCGGGTTCGAAGCGCGGACGGGCGTGGCGATCGGTGAGCCGCACCTCCAACCAGCCGCCGGCCGCGGCGCGTTCGCTCCGGGCGACGTCCCGTTCAGCCTGGAGCGGGTCCGCGTGGCTCCGTCCGTCGTACTCGACCGCCACCCGGAACTCTTCACTGCTCAGGTCCGGGTCGTGCAGGTATCGGCCCTTCGAGGTGAAGATCGGCACGTTGACGGCGAACTCGGGCAGGCCAGCGTGGTGCATCCGGTAGCGCAGCTCCGTCTCCCGCGGCGAATCGGCCCCGACGCGCGTGAGCGCCGCCGCCTCGCGCAGGGCACGGACGCCCCGGACCCCGCGGCGCATCCCCGCGACCTCCCGGAGATCCGACGGGGAGGTCAGGGCAAGTCCGTCACCGTGGAACCCGAGCTCGCCGAACTCCACGCGAGGTGAACGGACAAGCTGATCGGCGAGCATCAGCAGCTCCAACGCGCTGCGGCGGTGGGCCAGGTCGGAGACCGTCCACGCGGGGCTGGTCAGCAGAATACCGTTCCGTTCGACGACGTGCTTGGGCGGGATCCGCACCTGATGCCCGACGACGAGCCCACCGCGGATCATCGGCTTGGCCCCGTCGATCCGCGTCACGTGCAGGGGAGTGCTGAGCATCCCGGGTTCGCCTGAAGCCCATGCTGCGGCGCCGTCACGCTTCCATGTCGGAAGCGGCCTGGCCCACGGCAGTGATAATCCGTGGAGCGCGGCGGCCGTGTGGTGGGAGGCGACGTGGACGCCGTCGCCGGTGATGGACCGCAGGGTCTCACGGATCGGATCCTCCGGGATGCCGGGTGTGTAGAGGCCGTGCCCCAGTCGGGTCAGCGTGCTGCTGCGCAGACCGTGGCGGATCTCGTCGTCGTCGAATCCCGCGGAGAGCAGGTGGTGCCGGCGTCCCAGGTGCTGGGGCGGGATGGTCGGTGCACGGCGACGCCTGTCGGTGGGCGGGGTCGGCAGGGCTCCTGGCATGGGGACAGTCCACCGGAGATCGGGCCGGACTGCGCTGCGTTCTCCACAGGCCTGCCCCACCCCTCATCGAAACCCCGATCTCTGCAGCACTTCGGGCGGTTTTCGGCGCAACACGCCGCAGGAATCGGGGACTCGATGGAGGGGAGGGCAGGGAGTCGATGGTGAGTGGGGGAGGCTTGCCGTGGCACCCGCGGTCGAGGATGATTCCCACATGACCGCTCCGATCACCGCGCCCTACACCAACCCGGATGCCCGCTCGTGGCGCACGGAGCCGATGCGAAAGACCTCGCTCGATTTCCATCGGTCGCTGCCCCACTACGCCCCGACCCCGCTGATCCCCGTGCCCGCCCTGGCCGAGTCCCTCGGCGTGGGAACGGTGCTGGTCAAGGACGAGTCCTCCCGCCTCGGCCTGCCGGCCTTCAAGATCCTCGGCGCCTCCTATGCCGTGGCCCGAGCGCTCTCCGCCCGCCTCGGCGAGCCGCACGCACTGCCCCTGGACACCCTGCGCGAACGCCTGGGGACGAACAGCGGCCTCTCCCTGATCGCCGCCACCGACGGCAACCACGGTCGCGCCGTGGCGCACGTCGCGCACCTGCTCGGACTGCCCGCCGCCATCTGCGTACCGCCGGGCGTCGCCGAGGAGGCGAGGGAGGCCATCGTGGCCGAAGGCGCGGAGCTCACGGAGCTGGACCTGCCCTACGACGAGGTGGTCGACCATGCCGCCGAGCTCTCCGGCGGGGACGCCCTGCTGATCCAGGACACCTCGTGGGACGGCTACGTCGACGTGCCGCAGTGGATCGTCGAGGGGTACATCACCCTGGCCCAGGAGATCTACGAGGAGCTCGCCACGAGCGGCGTCGACCAGCCGGACCTCGTCGTCGTGCCGGCCGGCGTCGGCTCTCTGGCCCATGCGATCGTCCAGCACTACCGCTCCACGACACACGCGCCGGCCCTTGCGGTGGTGGAACCCGAGGTCGCACCCTCGGTGACCACCGCGCTGCACACCGGCGCACCAGTGTCAGTCGCCACTGGAGAGACGATCATGATGGGGATGAACTGCGGCACGGTCTCCGGAATCGCCTGGCCGACGCTGCGGGACGGGGTGGACGCCTCCCTGACCGTCACAGATGACCAGGCACGCGCCGCCGTCGCGGAGCTGCGAGACTTCGGCGTCGACTCGGGCCCGTGCGGTGCCGCGACGCTGGCCGCACTGCGCACGATCTGCGACGACGACGAACTGCGACGGAACCTCGGCCTCGGACCGGACTCCGTGGTCGTGCTGCTGAGCACCGAGAGCACCGCCGCGAACCCCAAGGGCAGCTGATGACGTCCGGGGGTTCAGCGGAGTCCTGGCGTCACCAGCTCCATCAGCTGGCGGAGACCGCCTTCGAGGAGCACCGCACGGCTGAGTTCGTGGCCGAGGTCCTGCGCTCGCTGGGGCTCGACGTCGCCGTCGGTGTCGGAGGGACCGGGATCGTCGGCACCCTGAGGCGCGGCACCAGCGAGCGGGCCATCGGACTCCGTGCGGACATGGACGCCCTGCCGATCCGGGAGCGGACCGGGCTCAGCTTCGCCTCCCGGCACGAGGGGCGTATGCACGCCTGTGGCCACGACGGACACATGGCGATGGTCCTCGGAGCCGCCGAGCAGCTCGTCGACGATGACTTCGACGGCGCCGTCCACTTCGTCTTCCAGCCGGCCGAGGAGCCCGGACGGGGTGCCGCGGCGATGATCGGGGCCGGGCTCTTCGACCGCTTCCCGATGGAGGCGATCTTCGGCCTGCACAACATGCCGGGACTGCCGGCCGGGGTGTTGGCGACCCGTCCTGGGCCGATCATGGCCGGCGAGGAAAACTTCGTCATCACGGTGACCGGCCGGGGCGGCCACGCCTCCGCTCCGCACCATCTGATCGACCCGCTGGTGGTCGCCGCGCACATCATCGTCGCACTCCAGAGCATCGTGGCCCGCAGCGTCGACCCCGTCGACTCGGCCGTCATCTCCTGCACGGACATCACCACCGACGGCGCACGCAACGCCGTCCCCAGCACTGTCCGCATCACCGGCGATGCCCGCAACTTCGCCCCCGACGTCAGCACGCTGCTGGAGACGCGCCTCCGCGAGGTCGCCGAACGGACCGCCCAGGCCCACGGGGCGACGGCGGAGGTCAGCTACACCCGTGAGTTCGCCACCACGGTCAACCATTCGGAGGCCACCGCCGCGGCGGTCCGCGCCGCAGCGCGCACCGTGGGCGAGGAGGGGTGTGATGCTGCGACGTCGCCGATCATGGCCAGCGAGGACTTCGGTCTGTTCGCAGACCGCGTGCCGGCGAACTTCACCCTGATCGGCAACGGGATGCCCGGGGAGCGTGGCGGAGTGCCGCTGCACAGCCACGACTATCAGTTCGACGACGCCATCCTGCCCGCCGGGATCCGGTACTACCGCAGCATCGTCCACGAGCTGCTGGCCCCACCCTCGGCCTGACCCGCCCCACCCCTCATCGAGACCCCGATCTCTGCAGCACTTCGGGCGGTTCTCGGCGCAACACGCCGCAGGAATCGGGGACTCGATGGAGGAAAGGGAAGACGTGCCGAGGGTCACAGGCCATCCGGCCCCACCGCGGGAATGACCTCACGCGTCCCGCGGTTGTACGAGAAGTGAAAGTTGAGTCGACCTCACTCAAGTCAGATTGACACCACTGAGTCACAGGTGAAGACTTGAGCACAGTCCGCTCAATGCGCGAATCGTCAGAACCCGTAGAAAGGGAACACAGACCATGGCACGAGCAGTAGGAATCGACCTCGGCACCACCAACTCGGTCGTCTCCGTCCTCGAGGGCGGCGAGCCGAACGTGATCGCCAACGCCGAGGGCGCACGCACCACCCCGTCGGTGGTCGCCTTCAACAAGGACGGCGACGTGCTGGTCGGCGAGATCGCACGCCGCCAGGCGGTCAACAACCCGGACCGCACCATCTCCTCAGTGAAGCGCCACATGGGCACCGACTGGAAGAAGGAGATCGGGGAGAAGACCTACACCCCGCAGGAGATCTCCGCCCGCACGCTGATGAAGCTCAAGCACGACGCCGAGGCCTACCTGGGCGAAGACGTCGACGAGGCCGTCATCACCGTGCCCGCCTACTTCAACGACGCCGAGCGTCAGTCCACCAAGGAGGCCGGTGAGATCGCCGGTCTGAAGGTCTCCCGCATCGTGAACGAGCCGACTGCGGCCGCGCTGGCCTACGGCCTGGACCGCGGCAAGGAGGACGAGCTCATCCTCGTCTTCGACCTCGGCGGCGGCACCTTCGACGTCTCCCTGCTGGAGGTCGGCAAGGACGAGGACGGCTTCTCCACCATCCAGGTCCGCTCCACCGCCGGCGACAACCGCCTCGGCGGCGACGACTGGGACCAGCGCATCATCGACTGGCTGGTCGAGCAGGTGAAGTCCAAGGACGGTGTGGACCTCTCCAAGGACAAGATCGCCGTGCCGCGTCTGAAGGACGCCGCCGAGCAGGCCAAGAAGGAGCTGTCCTCGGCGACGTCGACGGACATCAACCTGCAGTACGCCGCGATGACTGAGAACGGCCCGGTCCACGTCAACGAGACGCTGTCCCGCGCCAAGTTCCAGGACCTGACCTCCGACCTGCTCGAGCGGACCAAGAAGCCGTTCGAGGACGTCATCCGTGAGGCCGGGGTGAAGGTCGAGGAGATCGACCACGTCATCCTCGTCGGCGGTTCGACCCGTATGCCGGCCGTGGCCGACCTGGTCAAGGAGATGTCGGGCAAGGACCCGAACAAGGGTGTGAACCCGGACGAGGTCGTCGCCGTCGGCGCCGCTCTGCAGGCCGGTGTGCTGGCCGGTGAGCGCAAGGACGTGCTGCTGATCGACGTCACCCCGCTGTCCCTGGGCATCGAGACCAAGGGCGGTGTGATGACCAAGCTGATCGAGCGCAACACCGCGATCCCGACCAAGCGCTCCGAGGTGTTCTCCACCGCGGAGGACAACCAGCCCTCGGTGGCGGTGCAGGTCTTCCAGGGTGAGCGTGAGTTCACCCGGGACAACAAGGCGCTGGGCACCTTCGAGCTGACCGGCATCGCGCCGGCTCCGCGCGGCATGCCGCAGATCGAGGTCACCTTCGACATCGACGCCAACGGCATCGTCCACGTCTCCGCGAAGGACAAGGGCACCGGCACCGAGCAGTCGATGACCATCACCGGCGGCACCTCACTGGAGCAGGAGGACATCGACCGGATGGTCGCCGACGCCGAGGCCCACGCGGAGGAGGACAAGAAGCGCCGCGAGGCCGCTGAGAAGCGCAACGCGGCCGAGTCCACCGCCTACTCGGTGGACAAGCTCCTCAAGGACAACGAGGACAAGCTGCCCGAGGACGTCAAGAACGAGGTCCAGGCCGACGTCGACGAGCTGAAGAAGGCTCTCGACGGCCAGGACAACGACGACGAGGTCAACGCCGCGTTCGAGAAGCTGCAGGCCTCCCAGGGCAAGCTGGGCGAGGCGCTGTACGCGCAGTCGGCCGAGGGTGCTGAGGGTGCCCCGGGCGCTGAGGGCGGCGAGGCCTCCGGCGACGACGAGGACATCGTGGACGCCGAGGTCGTCGACGAGGACTCCGACGACGAGAAGAAGTGAGGAATCCCTGATGGCTGATGAGAACCGGAATCCCGAGTCCCGTCCCGGCGACGAGGGTTCTGGGGCCCACGACCCCGTCAAGGACCCGCTGACGCAGACGGAGGAGATCTTCGAGGGTCTCCCCGTCGAGGACGAGGACGACTCCGAGCTGGGTGACCCGTTCTCCGCCGAGTCCGCCGCCGGCACCGAGCCCGGTGCCGGCGCGGGCGCCGGGGAGGACGGTCCGATGGACGAGGTCTCCGGCGCGGAGTCGGAGCTCGAGGCCGAGATCGTCGAGCCCGGCTCCGAGGCCGACGCTGCGGCTGGTGCCGCGGCCGGCGAGGAGCGGTCCACCTCGGATCTGGAGGCCGAGCTGCAGTCGGATCTGCAGCGCGTCCAGGCGGAGTACGTCAACTACCGGCGGCGCGTGGAGCGTGACCGGTCGGTGGAGCGTGAGCGGACGGTCGGCCAGGTGCTGACCGCCCTGCTGCCGGTCCTCGACGACGTCTACGCCGCCCGGCAGGCCGGTGACCTGGCCGACGGGCCGTTCGCCGCGATCGCGAACAAGCTGGAGAAGGTGCTCGGCGAGCACGGCCTCGAGGTGATCGACGAGGTCGGAGCGGTCTTCGACCCGAACGTCCACGAGGCGATCATCCAGCAGCCGCACCCGGAGGTGGAGGCCGACCACGTCGCCGCCGTCCTGCGGGCGGGCTACCGCCAGAACGACCGCGTCCTGCGTGCCGCGCAGGTCATGGTCTCCACCGGTCCGGCCGAGTGAGCCTCGGGCCCCGGTCGGGGACCCGCGGACACCGCTGAGCCGGTGACACGGCGTCGGGCCGGTCGATCCTCCTGAGGGCAGGATCGGCCGGCCCGACCCGCATCACAGACTTCTATGACACTTTCCATCACCCCGACCGGCAGGTCAGACTCTTCAGCAGAAGGAAGGGAGGCGCCGTGGCCTCACAGGATTGGTTGAACAAGGACTTCTACGCGATCCTCGGCGTCTCGAAGGACGCCGATCAGGCGGAGATCAAGAAGGCCTACCGCAAGCTGGCCCGCAAGTATCACCCGGACACGAACTCCGGCGATGAGAAGGCCGAGAAGCGGTTCAAGGACGTGGGGGAGGCCTACACGGTGCTCTCCGACGCCGAGCAGCGGGAGCAGTACGACGCGATCCGGGCCATGGGTTCGGGCGCGAGGTTCTCCGGCGCGCCGGCGGGCGGCGGCGGAGGTGCCGCCGGGTTCGAGGACCTCTTCGGGGGGCTGTTCAACACCGGTGGCGGCGGTTACACGCGCACTCGGCGCGGCACGCCTCCGGGCACGGCGGGCGGCGCCGGCGGCTTCCCGGCCGGCTTCGAGGACATCTTCGGGAACATGGGGGGCGGCGGATTCGGCGGTCGCTTCGGCGGCGGCGCCCCGGCCAAGGGTGCGGACCGGTCCGCGGAGACGACGATCTCCTTCGCCGGGTCGATCAGCGGCACCCAGGTGGGGCTGCGTGAGCCCGACGGCCACGTCATCGACGTGAAGGTGCCCGCCGGGATCCGCGACGGCCAGAAGGTCCGGGTCAAGGGCAAGGGGCAGTCGAGCCCCGGCGGCGACGGCGACCTGATGGTGACGGTGAAGGTCACCCCGCACAGGTTCTTCGAGCGCGACGGCGACGACATCCGCGTCCACCTTCCGGTGAGCTTCGACGAGGCGGTGCTCGGGGCGACGGTCTCTGTGCCGACGGTGCACGGGGAGCAGAAGCGGATCAAGGTCCCGGCCGGGTCCTCGACGGGCAAGGTCCTGCGTCTGAAGGAGCAGGGAGTTCGACGGAAGAACAGGACGCCGGGGGACATGCTGGTCGTGCTGGACGTCCAGGTGCCCGCAGAACTGAGCGATGAGGCCCGTGAGGCGGTGGAGGCCTACGCGGCGGCGACCGCCGGTCAGGATCCGCGCGACGGGCTGGAGCAGAGGGCGAGGCTCTGATGACTCCGCGGCGCAGGATCCCGGACCCGGACGACCCGCGGCTGCGGGAGCCGGGGCAGCGGCATGCGCCGCTGTTCGTGATCTCGGTGGCCGCTCAGCTGGCGGAGATGCACCCGCAGACGCTGCGCCAGTACGACAGGATCGGGCTGGTGATCCCGAAGCGGCAGGGCGGACGGCATCGTCGGTACTCTCCGCACGACGTGGAGCAGCTGCGGGAGATCCAGCGCCTGTCCCAGGAGGGGGTCTCGCTGGAGGGGATCCGGCGGATCATCGAGCTGGAGAACCGTGTGGAGGAGCTCTCCGGCACGGTGGATGCGCTGCGGTTCGAGCTGCGTGAGGCGCAGCGGCATTCCACGAAGCCGCGCTTCTTCGCGGTCGGTCCGTACGGGGAGGCCGAGCCGGTGGACCGCGGACGCCGGCCCCGAGGGGCGAGCCGCTCGCTGACCCGGACCCAGACCCAGGCGCTGGTGGTCTGGGATGAGAGGTCGCGCCGCCGGTGAGAGGACCGAGCCTCAGCCCGCCGAGGCGTGTGACCACCCGAAACCTGACGTGACCCCTGCTTATTCGCAGGGGTCACGTCATTTTGCTTGGGTCAGCCGCGTCCGGGGTCGGCGGCGTGGCGCTGCATGAACAGCAGGACCGCCCCCAGGGCGAGGATCACTCCGAAGGTGATCGAAGTGTAGACGTCGCCGAGCACGAGGCTGAACGCGAGCCCCGCACCGCCCAGCGCGGCGGCGACCGCGGCGAGCAGCAGGCCGATCCTGCTGCCGAGGAACCGCCGGCCGCCTGGGGACCCGGCCGGAGTCACCGGTCCCGGGTCCGGTCGTTGAGGATGCCGGCGAGCAGGGCGGTCTGTGGGGCGATCCCGGAGATCAGGATGTGCTCGTGCACCGCGTGCGGGCCCTCGCCCACTGCGCCCAGGCCGTCGACCACGGGCAGGCCGAGGGCCGAGACGAAGTTCGCGTCGGAGGCGCCGCCCACGGCGGTGGGCTCCAGCTCCCGCCCCAGCTGACGGCCGATCTCCTTCACCCGGTCCAGCACGACCTCAGTCTCCGGGGTCGGGTTCATCGGCGGACGGTTGGCGTCGACGTCGACGTCCAGGGAGAGCCGCTCGTCGTCGGCGTGGGGTGCTGGCAGCCGCAGGCCTTCCAGCCCGGCCACCACACGGTCCTGTTCGGCGGGTTCGGTCACCCGCACGTCCACCAGGGCTTCGGCCGATCCGGCCACCACGTTGCGTCCGGTCCCGCCGTGGAAGGTCCCCACGGTCACGGTGGTCCCGTGCTCGGGGGAGGCGAGGTCGACGACGTCGCCGACCAGTGCGGCCAGGGCGTGCACCGCGCTGGCCCCCTTCTCCGGCTCCAGCCCGGCGTGGGCCTGCCGTCCGGTGACGCGCAGGTCGGCGAACACCATGCCCTTGCGTCGGTCCTTGGGGTTCCCGGCCGCGCTGGGCTCGGTGACCAGGGTCAGCGCGGACTCCTGAGCAGCGGCCTCGATGTGCGGGCGCCCTGCGACCGACCCGATCTCCTCATCGCCGGTGAGCAGCATCCGCACCGGCGGGTGTCCCACGCCGAGCTCCCGCAGGGCCTTGACCGCCCAGGCGGTCTGCACGATCCCGAACTTCATGTCCAGCACACCGGGTCCGGTGAGCCGGTCTCCGTCCACGGTCAGCGGCCAGGTCTGGATGGTCCCGGCGGGCCAGACGGTGTCGTAGTGGCAGACCACGAGCACGGGGTCACCGGCCGCGTCACCGGTGAGCTCGGCGCCGTCGTCGTCGCGGCCCTCCCAGCGCAGGTCGAGCACGTCGCCGTAGGTGCCGCCGTCGTGCCGGGTCTCCGCCGAGGGTTCTCCCAGCAGGTTCACCACCACTCGGCGGACCACCTCGAGCCCGGCGTCCAGCAGGGGCTTGTCCTGGCTGGGGGTCTCGGCGTGGACCAGGGTGCGCAGGTCCTCGATGAACTCGTCGCGGCGGGCTTCGATGTACTCGGCCACGGCGGTGGCGGGCGTGGTCGTCATGGGTCGGTGGTCACCTTCCGGTCGGGAGGGGTGGTCGGAGCGGTCACAGAGCTCGGTCCGGTTCGAATCGTTCCGGTTCGACGGCTCAGCGCACGGGCACGCCCGGGCCGAGCGGGATGCCCAAGGCGTACCACAGCATGAAGAACAGGAACCAGCCGACCAGCATGGCGATGGAGATGGGCAGGGTCATCGAGAGCAGGGTGCCGATGCCGGCACGCGGGTAGTACCGCTGGAGGTAGCCCAGCACCAGGGCGAAGTAGGGGCTCATCGGGGAGATGATGTTGGTGGGGGAGTCGCCCATGCGGAACAGCATCTGGGTGACCTCGGGGTCGATGCCCAGGATCATCAGCATCGGCACCAGGACCGGCGCCATCAGCGTCCACTGTGCCGAGCCCGAGGTGATGAAGAAGTTGAACCCCGCCACCAGAAGCACCACTCCGGCGAAGAGCACCACGACGGGCAGGTTGGCCTGCTCCAGGACGTCGGCGCCGTTGATGGCCAGCACTGAGCCGATGTTCGACCAGCTGAAGTAGGCGATGAACTGCGCGGCGGCGAAGAAGATCACGATGATCGGGGCGAGCTCCATGATCGAGCGTCCCATCATCTCCGGCACGTCCTGGAACTTCCGGATCGTGCCGGTGACCACCCCGTAGGCCACACCGACGACGAGGAACGCCAGGGCGATGGGCAGGGCGATGTCGGTCAGCAGCGGGGACTCCAGGGCGTCGCCGCCCTCGCCCTCCATCGGGGAGCCGGGGACCAGCAGCAGGGAGAAGTAGACGGCGAGGAAGCCCAGCAGCGCCAGGATGCTCCACCGCAGCCCGCGGACCTCCTCCTTGGAGTACTGCAGCAGCTCGGCGCCGTCGGTCGTGGCGTCCGGGTCCATGTCGCGTCCGGCGGTGAGCACTGCGGTGGCCGCGCCGCCTTCGGCGTCCTCGGCGGCGCGGAACCGGTCGCTGATCTTCACCAGCAGCAGCTCGGCCACGAGGGTGACGATGCCGGCGAGCACCACCGCGGAGGCCATGGAGAAGAAGTAGTTGGCGATGGGGGAGACGACGTACTCTTCGTCGATCAGCTGCGCACCGGCGGTGGAGATCCCGGCGAGCAGCGGGTCCGTGGCGGTGATGAGCAGGGAGGCGTTGTATCCGGCCGAGGCTGAGCCGAAGGCGACGATCGCTCCGAGCACCGCGGAGCGGCCGACGGCTTTGAACGCGGCGGCGGCCAGCGGGATGAGGATGACGTAGATGGCGTCGGAGGCGACCGAGCCGGTGACACCGGCCAGGGCGATGGTGAAGGTCAACCAGCGCTTGGAGACTCGGGCGACGACGACGCGGATCGCCGCACTGATGAGCCCGGAGCCCTCGGCCACGGCGACGCCGAGCATCACGGTGATGATCAGGCCGAGGGGCGGGAACTCGACGAAGTTCTGCACCGCGTCGGTGATCATCTGTTGGAACCCGTCGGGGGTCATCAGGGACTGGACGTCGATCTGCTCACCGTCGGCGGGGTTGACCGCACCGATGCCGAAGGCCTCGAGGATCGCCGAGAGCACGATGACGACGCCGGCGAGGATGACGAACAGCCAGAACGGGTGCGGCAGGTAGTTGCCGATCTTCTCGACCCACTGCAGGGAGCGGACCAGCCGTCCCTCCTTGGGGGCGACGTCGGTGTCCGAGCCGCGGTCCTTCTTCGGTTCGTCCTCAGAGTGGTGCGATGCCATGGTGCGCCCCCTCGGCGGTGTTCCGCTCACTGCGTGTACATGGTGCGGAATCGTTCAGTGCACGTTGGTTCGGCAAGTGTAGCGTGACGCAGATCATGCGGAAGGGGTCCTGACAGCCGAGCAGGCCCGGGGAGACTCAGCCCTCGCGGCGGAAGGTGAGGTCGAAGATGCGGCGCCCGGCCTCGTGGGCCTTGGCCTCGAAGTCGGTCAGCACGCGGCCGTCGAAGCGTGGGGCCCAGCCGCCGACCTCGTCGAGAGCCTCGTCCCAGTCGAGGGGGTCCTGCTTCTCGAGGCCCTGGTGGCGGACCGCGGTCAGTGGGGACTCCTCGCCGGAGCGCTCGCCGGCGTGGAGGTTGGTGAACCGCGCGTCGGCGGAGATGAGGTCGCGCATCTGTGCGGCGTAGCCGGACCAGTCGGTGGCCAGGCGCCACAGCCCACCCTCGGGGAGGAGACGGGCGACCCGGTCGATGAAGGGTTCCTGCACCAGGCGGCGCTTGTGGTGTTTGGTCTTGTGCCAGGGATCTGGGAAGAACACCCAGAGCTCGTCGACGGTGCCGCGGGGCATGAGCTTGTCGATCAGTTCGACGGCGTCCACGCAGGCGATGCGCACGTTGGTCAGGCCCTCGCGGCGCAGACGGGAGGCCAGCTGAGCCACGCCGGGCCGGTAGACCTCGACGGCGATGAAGTCGGTGTCCGGGTTCTGGTGGGCGGCGTGGACCACGGCCTCTCCGGAGCCGGTGCCGATCTCCAGGACGCGGTGGGCGCGGCGTCCGAATTCGGCATCCCAGTCGATGCGGAACCCGTCGGCGACTGCGGTGTCGCGCTCGCCGTGGGGGATGTCGAGCAGCTCGTGGCCCAGGGCGGCGTCCCAGGCGCGCTGACGGCGCGGGGGCAGGTTGTTGCTGCGCCGTACGAAGGACAGCGGGCGGCGCATGACGGGGCGCTTCTGCTCGTCCATCAGGACTTGTCCTCCGCCGGTTCGCCGGATGCGGCGATCACGTCCTTGACGGCGCTCTTGGGCAGCGCGTCGAAGTCCTCGGCGAGGCGGAGCAGGATCTCCGCGTAGACGTCGGGGGAGTAGTGGAAGGGCGCGAGTCCCCAAACACGGTCGGGGTCGGCGCGAACCTCGGGCACATTGATGACGTCGTTGAGCTCACGGGGGCTCACGGCGAGATTGCCGACGATCGCCGAGGTGTCCCGGGACACGCAGCTGCCGGAGACGGCGGCGCGCACGGGCGTGCGAGGTGCGGGATCCTGGGGGGTCACTCGTCTTCCTCCGGTGGTCAGGCGTCGGTACAGCCTACCTGGGAGGGGGAGTCCCGGTCCTGGCGGGGCCGGCACACGTCAGAGCGTCGTGTTCTCCAGGCTCTCCCAGTTCGTGTTGTCGGTGGAGAATTCGTATCCGGAGCCGGAGAACGACATGTATTCTCCGCCGGACTCACACCGGACGCCTTCTTCGCTCACGGTGCAGGCCACTCCGTCGATCTCCAAGACTTCGCCATACTCCAACACGGCGTCACCTGGAGGGAACGAGGTGTCGCTGAGCGGATAGAACTCTGCGCCCTGGGCGCTGAGGATCATGAACCACGGCGTGTTTGAGATCGGGAACTCGGCGTCGGCGTCGAAGTCGGCGTGGCAGCCGACCACCATCTGCTCCGGTCCGGTGATAGAGGTGACGGTGAACGTGCATCCGTGCCGCCCGGAAGGAGTCCGGAATCCCCAGGCGTCTACCCCGGGATTGGCGGTCACGTAGAACCTGTCAGGGTCGACACGATCACCGTCCACGGCGCCTTCGTCCTCCCCGTCGTTATCTTCGTCCTCATCCTCGGGGGACGGCTCCTCGTCGGACTCATCAGCGTCGTCTTCCGACTCTTCGTCCTCATCGTCAGACTCGTCGTCCGAGTCGCCAGTCTCGGAGTCGTCGGTCGTGGTCTCCTCGTCCTCCGGCTCCTCCGCCTCGTCTCCGGCGTCCGAATCGTCAGCAGAACCGGTGCCCTCCGAGTCCTCGTCCTCAGTGGACTCAGTCTGCGGATCTTCAGTGGCCGGACTCTCCTCTGAGGCATCTGCGCCCTCGTCCCCCGGCCCACAGGCCGTCAGCGTGAGCGCGACGCCGGCCGTCATCGCCATCCACCCAGACCTGCTGAGCATCGACACCATCAGTTCTCCGTCCCCTCGGTCACAGTGAGAATCTGTCGTCCCCCGGACGAACATCAGAGCGATGCTTCGTCGACTGCGAACTCAGACCCAACCCTCAGCTTTCCACACTTAGGGTGACTTTTCACCGGATTCTACGGTGGTGAGGAATGACGACGATGAGTCCCCGGAGATCGTTCGGAGAGAGTGATCATCCTCCAGTGACAGAAATGATTCAAGACGAAGTCCTTCGCTCTCCGGCGTATCAGTCTTACTTCGGATGCGTTCGAAATCGATACGTACAACATCCTGAGGTGGCACATCGAATCGGGTAGATCCGAACTCATGGGCAGATTTCGGAGGGGCGATGTCTCGTCGAAGATGACGAATGCAGTGGCGGACACTTCCAGCAGAGATTCGGAGTGGGGTGTCCCAGGATGGAGGTGGTGGAGAACGCTCGCAACCGAGTGGTCCCAGCATGCTCGCATCGTGCTCAGCCCGTCAGACCGATGGACTGAATCGCCGGCAGCGCCGGCTGTCGGGCGGAGAGAGATTTACGGTCGGCCAGCAGTGGGAGTGTGATGGGCTCGCCGTCGAGGTACGAGCAGCACCTGGACGGGGACATCATGAGCAGCAGGTGTCACCTTTACGATCTCCACCGCTGTGCTAGCCTGACGCCGTTCGAATCTGGGCCGTGTCGTCGAGGGTCGAGGGCGAACAGGAGCCCCGAGGCCAGTCCTGGAACGATTTCTTTCCATCGAATCCGGAAGTGGTGTGCTCATGACACCTCAGCGACCTGCGGCGAAGTCCGTCTGTGTGATCGGGCTCGGCTATATCGGACTGCCGACGGCGACGGTCCTTGCTCAGTCCGGAGCCACGGTGACGGGTGTCGACGTCAATGCTGTGACTGTGGACGCAGTCAATCGCGGCACGGTTCCCTTCGTCGAAGAAGGACTCGAAACAGCTGTGGCCGGAGTCGTGGCCCAAGGGCGATTGAAGGCTCAGGTCGAGGTGTCTCCGGCCGAAGCGTACGTCGTTGCGGTGCCGACTCCATTCACGGACGAACACCGTGCGGACCTGACCTATATCGAGTCGGCGGCGAGGAGCATCGCCCCACACCTCACCGGTGGTGAGCTGGTCATCCTTGAGTCCACTTCGCCGCCAGGAGCGACCGAGCGGATGGCGGAGGTCATCCTGGCCGAACGTGGCGATCTGACGGGCGAGGACGGACACCCCAACTCGGTGTACTTCGCTCACTGTCCTGAACGCGTGCTGCCCGGACGGATCATGATCGAACTTGTACAGAACGATCGCATCATCGGCGGAACGACGCGGGCGGCGGCCGAGATGGCACGAGACCTATACTCCCGATTCTGCCAGGGAGAACTGCTGCTCACTGAGGCGAAAACGGCTGAGATGGCGAAGCTGACGGAGAACGCCTTCCGCGACGTCAATATCGCCTTCGCCAACGAACTGTCACTCATCTCGGATCACTTGGGGATCGATGTCTGGGAACTCATCGAGCTGGCCAACCACCATCCGCGGGTGAACATCCTCAAACCGGGCCCCGGCGTGGGTGGGCACTGCATCGCCGTGGACCCGTGGTTCATCGTGTCGGCCGACGAGCAGAACTCCCGACTGATCTCCACAGCGCGAGAGGTCAACGATTCCAAGCCCCGGCATGTCGTGGAGCAGGTCATGGGTAAGGCGGAGCGCTTCCGGCAGCCGGTCATCGCAGCCTTGGGAATCGCGTTCAAGGCGAACATCGATGACCTCCGCGAGTCACCGTCGCGGAACATCGTGGCAGAGCTGGCCCAGAGGTTGTCCGACGGCAAGCTGCTCGTCGTGGAGCCGAACATAGATGAGCTCCCGCCAGACCTCGCGGTTCGGACGAACGTCGAACTGAGCTCGTTGTCCGATGGTCTTGAGCGCGCCGACATCGTCCTACTGCTAGTGGACCACGCCCCGTTCAACCACGTTGACCAGGACCTGCTCCGGGAGAAGGTCGTGCTGGACACTCGGGGCCTCTGGCGACAGGCCTGATCAGAAACCTGTACATCCAGGACGATCCGTCCGGGTCAGCAGCGGAGAACCACGCTCGACGTCGATGGCGGAACATCGCTCCTCTCCTGAGTGATTCAGCCGACGGTTGATCGCATCAGTCCTGGCCCGAACTCGCCGACGCACTCCGCGCACCGGGTGCCTCGGTAGGCGTCAGGTTGCTCCACTCGATCCTCAGCGGCCCTCGTCCCCGACGGACGACTCTCGGTCAGAGGCGTCATCGTCATCGGAGCTGACCGTCGAGGTCCGACCCGTCTCCGGGTCCCAGCCGTCGGCCCACGTGCCGGTCTCGAAGTCATAGCCCACCGGATTGCCGTCCTCATCGGTGCGGCGATACCACTCGGTGTACTCGGCCGCCGTGGAGTCGATCTCCTTGCCCGCACCCTCACCCGGGTTCGAGGGGACCACCTGCAGCTGCCAGTCGTCGCCGTACCGATCCACCCCGTCCAGCACCGCATTCGACAGCGCCTGACGCGCATAGCGGTGCCGCAGCGACAGCGGATCCGTGCCCAGCTCCTTCACGAAGCCCACCATCAGCACCAGCATGATCAGCGCGAACGGCAACGCCGTGACGATCACCAGATTCTGCAGACCCTGCAGCGCGGTCTCCCCACCGATCAGCAGCATGATCGTGGCCACGCCGGCCATCACCAGGCCCCAGAAGATCACGGTGAACTTCCGCGGATTCTGATCCCCGCGGCTGGAGAGGATCCCCATCACCACCGAGGCCGAGTCCGCCGAGGTGATGAAGAAGATCGCCAGCACCACGATCACCACGAACGGCAGCCACTCCACGTACGGCAGCTGCTCGATGATCGTGAACAGCACCTCCGGGGGAGCCATCTCATCGCTGAATCCGGGCAGCCCGTCCCGGTACATGAAGATCGAGGTCCCGCCCATGATCCCGTAGGCCACGAACAGCAGCGACGACGGGATCAGCGTGACCCCCAGCAGGAACTGCCGCAGCGTCCGACCCCGGGAGATGCGGGCGATGAACAGCCCCACGAACGGGGACCAGGAGATCCACCAGGCCCAGTAGAACACCGTCCACGCGGACTGGAACTCCAGGGTGTCCTCACCCCAGGAGGCCGAACGGCCCATCAGGTCGAAGAACGACCCCATGTACTCCATCAGCGCCGAGGGCAGCAGGTTCAGCAGGAAAAGGGTCGGACCCAGGAAGAACACCAGGGCGACGATGCCCACCGTCAGCACGATGTTGATGCTGGACAGGTACCGGATTCCGCGGGCCACGCCCGAGACCGCCGAGAGGATGAACCCGCAGGTCAGCACCGTGATGATGCCGACGGTGATCACCTGGGTGACCTCGATGTCGGTCACCACCGTGACGCCCTGGCCGATCTGCAGCGCCGCGATGCCCAGGGCGGCGGCGGTGCCGAACAGGGTCGCCACGATGGCGAACATGTCCACCAGCTTGCCGGCCAGGCCCTCCGAATGCCGCTTGCCGAACAGGGTCTCGAAGATCGATGACATCAGGAACACCCGGCCGCGCCGATACGCCGCATAGGCCACGGCGCCGCCCACCAGTGCGTACATCGCCCAGGCGTGGAAGCCCCAGTGGTAGTAGGTCTGCGCCATCGAGGTGTGGATCGCCTCCACCGTCTCCGCATCCACCGTGTTCGGCGGAGGAGTGTGGAAGTAGGTCAGCGGCTCCGAGGGACCGAAGAACAGGACGCCGATGCCGATGCCGGCGGCGAAGAGCATCGCCACCCAGGAGAACGTCGAATACTCCGGGTCCTCGTCGTCGCGGCCCAGGCGGATGCGTCCGAACGGGGACACCGCGATCACCAGCACGAAGGTCAGCACCACGATCGCCAGGATGTTGAACAGCCAGCCGGCGTTCTCCATCGTCCAGTCGAACGCGGCCGAGGTGATCTGCTCCACCGACCCCAGGCTCACCGCGCCCCAGACGATGAACGCGATGGTCAGCGTGCCGCCGAGGATGAAGACGAACGAGTCCAGGCCGTAGCGACGACGCTGCTCATCGATGCTGATGCCCGGCACCAGGGCCGGGTGGATGTCATGGGGATAGTCCTTGCGCGGACGCCGGTAGGGGCTGATCCGCTCCAGCGCGGCGCCGGCCCGACGCACCCTCTTCCGACCGGTCCCCGACCCGCTGCGACGCGGCTGATCATCGTCCATGACAGTGCTCTCCCTCTGTGCTGCTGTGCCTCGACCTCAGTCCTACGAGTGGACGCCGAGGTCGACGCGGCGCCGCCGACGCCGACCCGGCTATGCACATCGTAGGGCACAGGTCACACGAGGGGAGCTGCTGAGGGACTACCGGCGGATCTCGTGCACACCAGAGAGGAACTCGTGGAGGATCGGACCGTTCGTCGTCGAACCGAAGTCTCCCTCCTCGACGAAGATCGCCACCGCCAGATCACCCTGGAACGCGACCACCCATGTGTGGGAATACATGTCGTCACCGGTGCCGACCTCCGCGGTGCCGGTCTTCGCGAACACATGCTCGCCCGGGATCGAATCCATCCCGTCCAGGGTGCCCTCGTCGACCGTTCCCTCCAGCAGCTCGGTCAGGGCCTCGGCCTCCTCGGCGGTGAGACCGGAGTCGGCGTCGTCGCCGTTCTCGTCGGCGTCGTCCTCGGCGTCCTCCTCGTCCGGGACGACCAGGTGCGGGCGCACCGTCTCACCGGCCGCCACCGAGGCCATCACCGTGGCCATCCCCAGCGGAGACGCCTGCACCACGCCCTGGCCGAGCATGTCCGCGGCCAGCAGGTTGTCCTGCGAGTCCGGGGGCACCGAGCCCATCTGCACCGGCAGGCCGAAGTCCTCGTTCGCCGTGATCCCCAGATCCTGGGCCGCCCGGTTCAGCTGCTCGGCGTCCACGTCCGACGCATTGTCCGCGAACACGGTGTTGCAGGAGTCCGCCACCGCCGTGCGGAACGGGATCGACCCCACCGAGCTGCCCGGATACCCCGGCACATTGTTGAACTGCTGCCCATGGATCACCGTCGAGGTCGGGCACTGCACCGTGGACCCCGGCTCCACGCCGTCACGCAGCATCGTCAGCGCCGTGACCACCTTGAACGTCGACCCCGGTGCGTAGAGGTGCTGCAGCCCCGACCCCACATAGCCCTGACCCGCCGCGGCGACCAGGCCGCCGTCAGAGGGCCGGACCGCCACGATCGACGACTCCTCGCCGATCCCGTCCACCACGTCCTGGGCCAGCTGCTGGATCTGCGGATCCAGACTGGTCCGCACATCCTCACCGTCGACCGCCTCCGACTCATACACGGTGTCCCCGGCCATGGTGATGCGCATCCCCGGCTCCCCGCCGAGCACCTCCTCCTGGGAGGCCTGCACCCCCGACTGGCCGATCAGCCCCGCCGGATCCAGATCCGGGTCCTCCTCCAGGTCCTCCGCCGTCACCGGGCCCACCGTCCCGATCAGCGAGGGGGCCAGATCCTCATCCGTGGGCAGCGACATCGACTGCTCACGAGCCACCGCGCCCGGGATCTCCTCCACCTCCGCGGCGGTGATCTCATCCGAATCCGCCCGATGCACGGTGGCCTCCACGAACGCATCATCACCGTGGCCGACCACCTGATCGGCGAAGACCACCGGGTCGATGTCCACCAGCTCCGCCAACGCAGTGGCCGCCTGACGCTGCTGGTCCTCCGTGGCGCCGCCGTCGCCGTCGCCCTCGACCGACTCGTCCTCGACCTGCAGATCGGACAGGATGCGGGTCTTGTCGATCCCGATGCTGTACACCGTGCTGTCCGAGACCAGGGCCCGGTCGTTGCCGTCCAGGATCTTGCCGCGCTCCGGGGCGACCGCCGAGACCGACGGGGTCTGATCCCCGGTGAAGTCCTCGTGGATCGAGGTCGTCTCCGGCTCCACCAGCCAGGACTCCTCGTCCTCCGAGTAGGTCAGCTGAGCCTCGGTGTCGTACTCCCAGGTCTCGCCCTCCGCGCCGACCTCGTCCAAGGCCCAGGCGTGGTGGAGGGACACCGCGGCCGTGGGCGGGCGGACCGAATCCTCCTCCGGCTCGGTGACCTCCACCTCCGAGACCGTGACCTCCGGGCGCACCTCGCCGAACGCCTCACCGAAGTCCTCGACTCCCGAGGAGAGGGACTCCAGGTCGCCTTCGGTCGCGTCGAGCTCCTCGAAGTCCCCGCTGCTCAGCGCCTCGGCCAGACGCTCCGCCGTCGGCTCCGGATCCGGACGCTCCTCCGCGCACCCCGAGAGCAGCAGCGCGACCCCCAGGCCCAGGGCGCCGACGCCGATCAGACGGGCGGACGGGCGGGCTGATCGGTGCGCCGGCGGGTGTGCCGACGGTCGTGCTGAGGAGCGGACGGGCTGCGGGGGAGCGGTCATCATGCCTCAGATCGGCTCGGAGGGACCGGGGTCTCGGGGGTGGTGGTCTCAGGGGCTGTGGTCTCCGGGCCGGCGAAGCTGCGGCGCGCGGTGAGCAGCAGCACCAGCAGAATCGCGGCCGGCACCAGCCAGCCCGACCACCCCTGCAAGGTGGCCTGACGGACGTCGAGGGTGTCGCCCATCGCGGCAAACCAGGTCGGCAGGATCGCCGCCGAGGTGATCATCGACTGCGCGAACGCCGCCGGCCAGATCGACCCCGACCGCATCCGCAGCCAGGCCAGCAGCCCGCCGATCACCACGCAGTAGCCGACCATCAGAGCCCCGGCCACGAACACCGGAGTGTTCTGATAGTAGAAGCCCACCGCCAGCAGCGGGGCGAACCACAGCCCGTTGAGCACACCGGTGATCAGCACCGCCGGCACCGCACCCCAGCGCAGGTGCAGCCGCGGGAACAGATAACCGCGCCAGCCGATCTCCTGCCCCGCGTGGACGAACACGTTGACCACCGCCCAGCCGATGATCAGCAGGAACTCCACCGCCAGCCCCGTGGTCAGGAACTCCGCGGCGTCATGCCCGAGCCGACGCTCCAGATCCTGCAGGAAGATCGGCATGGACGCATCCAGCGGGAAGACGCCCAACGCCGCACCCACCGGGATCGCCGCCGCCGAGAGCCCGAGGAACAGCAGCAGCGCCAGCACGCTCCACCCGAACAGTCGGCCCAGCGGACGCAGCGGGGTGATGCCCAGGGCGTCGGTGATCGTCTGCGGGCGCAGGGCACGCCCCGCGGCGCCGCCGTCGTCGCGTCGACCGATGTGGCCGTACAGGACCGACGCCGGCTGACGGCGCTCGAAGAGGTAGATGATGACCGCCGCCACCGCGGGGGTGAGGATGAACAGGTTGTAGACCGTGCCGGTGAGTTCGGTGGTTCGCTGCTGGGGATCCTCGAAGAGCGCGCGGGCGGCGACCGCCCAGCCCAGGGCCAGGGTCAGCAGGGCGAAGCTGCCGAGCAGCACCAGCGGTGTGCGCGGGGTGGCCGGACTCGTGCGGAGCCGGACGGGCTTCTCGGCGGTGGTCTGCGGCATGTGCGGGCTCGGTGCTCCTCACCGTCACGGCCGAACACGGCCGGTCAGCTCAGGGATCGGGGACAGAGCCCGATGATACTCGCCGCAGCTGACCGCCCCCTCATGATCGAGTCCCCTGTTTCAGGCACAGTTTCGGGTGTTTTCGGCCCGACACGCTGCAGGAATCTGGGACTCGATGGGAGGGGGGAGGGGAGGGTGGGGAGCTCAGGCCTCGTCGGGCAGGTGGCGGGCGACGAAGAACAGCCGACGGAACGGCAGGATCGTGCCCAGCCGGTTCGGCGGATACGCCTCCGCCAGG
Organism: Nesterenkonia marinintestina; assembly: GCF_025420485.1. GTDB lineage: Bacteria > Actinomycetota > Actinomycetes > Actinomycetales > Micrococcaceae > Nesterenkonia > Nesterenkonia marinintestina. The sequence goes on from NZ_JAOEFD010000011.1 coordinate 34,427, forward strand.
GCGGCCTTGTACTCGGCGACGAACCGCTCACGCAGCGGATCCGGAAGCGCCTCCAGCACCGGACGGGCCGCGGTCGAGGAGATCCAGGTGAACACCGGGTCCTCGCCGGTGAGGATGTGGTGGTAGCGGGTCTCCCAGGCGTCCACCGTCCACCCGTCCCGGGCGACGTCGAGCATGTAGTCCTGCAGCTGCGACGTGGGCTGCAGCAGCGAGTCCGGGTCGATGTGGTCGGAGTACGGCGCCGAGGTCGCGAACTCCGCCAGCAGCCTGTGGCTCGGGGCGTCGAAGTTCCCCGGCACCTGCACCGCCAGCGCCCCGCCCGGGGCGACCTGATCCATGATCTGCGGCAGCAGCGCGCGGTGCTCGGGCAGCCACTGCAGCGCCGCATTCGAGACTACCAGATCCGCCGGTTCACCCAGCCGGAAGTCCCGGATGTCCGAGCGGAGATAGCTCACCGACGCGTCGTCCGCAGTGGACTGGGCGGCACGCTCGAGCATCTCCGCGCTGGAGTCCACGCCCACGATCGAGGCCTCCGGCCACAGCGCGCGCAGCACCGGCATCCCCGTGCCCGGTCCGCAGCCCAGGTCCACGATGCGCCGGGTCTCCGGCACGCCCGCGCGGTGGAGCAGGTCGATGAACGGCTGGAGGCGCTCACCTGCGAACGTCAGGTATCGGGCGGGGTTCCAGTGGGTGCTGCCGACGCCGCGTGCCGAGGGGGCGGCGGGGTCCGAGGAGGCGGGCATGCTCTCAGTGTATGGAGGCCGCGGCGTCCGGCGGCAGGGGCGGACGCAAATGGACACAGGCGCAGGTCGGGACGGTCCGGGAGACTGACCGTCGACACAGTGATGAGAACGGTTTGCAATAAAGAGTGAGCGTGTTGATAATCATTCTCATGAAGAACTCGACGATGATCATCACACAGACCACCGCCGCCCTGGCCCTGATGGCGCTGCTCGGCGCCTGCAGCACTGACGACGGGGGAGCCGAGGCGGCTGAGGGTAACACTGCCGAGGACTCTGCGGAGGAGACTGGTAAGCAGTCGGCGGATGAGCCTTCGGATGACTCCGTGGAGCCGTCCGAGCGGGAGACCTCCGAGGCCGGCGGACCCACGCCCCGCCTCGCGGTGACCTACGACGGCGGCGTCCAGGTGCTGGAGGGCGCCACGCTCGAGGAGCTCGCCGACTTCCCCGCCGACGGGTTCCTGCGGCTTAACCCCGCCGGCGACGGTCGTCACCTCTTCCTCACCGAGGGGGAGGGCTTCCGACTCCTCGACGCCGGGACCTGGGGTGAGCCGCACGGCGACCACAGCCACTCCTACACCACCGACCCGCTGCTCACCGACATCACCGTCGACGGGGACACCCCTGGGCATGTGGTCTCCCACGAGGGCACCGGCACCCTCTTCTTCGACGGCTCCGGTGAGATCCGCACCTACGACCTCGACAGCCTCGACGCCGAGACAGAGATCGACGCTGAGGAGGCCTCCGTCCCCGACGCCCACCACGGAGTCGCCGTCACCCTGGCCGACGGCTCTCGGCTCGAGACCATCGGCGACGGAGACGACCGCAGCGGCGCCCGCGTCGTCGACGCCGACGGCGAGGAGATCGCGGCCTCCGAGGACTGCCCCGGAGTCCACGGGGAGACCGCCATGGACGACGGCACCCTCGCGCTCGGCTGCGAGGACGGCGCCCTGCTCTACTCCGACGGCGAGTTCACCAAGGTCGCGGCCGAGGACAGCGTCGAGACCTCAGACGGCTATGCGCGCACCGGGAACCTGTTCCCGGCCGAAGGATCCACTGTGCTGCTCGGCGACCGGAACCTCGACCCGGACGGGGAGGAGCCGATGACCGAGATCGCGCTCCTCGACGCCGAGACCCAGGAGTTCACCGGCGTCGACGTCGGCGCGGCCTACAACTTCCGATCCCTGGCCCGCGGCCCGGAGGGCGAAGCACTGGTGCTCGCCGAGGACGGAGTGCTGCACGCCTACGACGAGTCCGGCGAGGACGCCTGGGAGCTGGAGATCATGGACCCCTGGACCGAGCCGGAGGAGTGGCAGGAGCCGCGCCCGGCGATCACCGTCGACGGCGACCTGGCCTACATCACCGACCCGGAGTCCCAGGAGGTGCACCTGGTCGACCTCACCGAGCGGAAGATCATCAACTCCGCCGAGCTCGACGTGGTCCCCAACGAGATCGCGATCGCCGACGGCCGCGTACCGAAGGGTGCGGACGAGGACCACGAAGGTCACGATCACGAGGAGCATAACCATGAGGATCACGACCACTGAGGTCCGCGTCTAGGCCCGGCCGTCGTCCTCCCCGAGGGCGGCGGCCACCTGCGCGGTGGCCTGCACCAGCGCCTCGCCGCAGCGGGCCAGCCGCTGGTCGTCGATGCGGTAGGTGGGCACCAGGGTGCTCATCGCCGCGACCACCCGGTCTCCCACGGCGATGGGGGCGCTGATCGCCGTGACGTCGTCCTCGATCGTGTTCTCCAGCGCCACATAGCCCGACTCCGGAGTCTCCCCGCGCATCACCGCGCCGGCGGCGGACTCCGACTGGGGGATCGTCCGCCCCACCCAGTTGGTGTGCCGGACCGAATGGGTCCCCTCCAGGATCGAGACATACAGCACCGAGTCCCGGGGCCCCGGGACCGAGAGGTACACCGACTCACCCGTCGCGTCCACCACATCCTGCATGGGCGTCTCGCTCAGGGAGACCAGCATCTGCCGGGTGAACGCCTGGGCACCCAGCTGGATCAGCCGCGGCCCGGCCCGGTAGCCGTTGTCCGGATCACGGGTCAGGAAGTCCGAGGACTCCAGGGTGCGCATCAGCCGCAGCGCGGTGCTCGCCGGCAGCTCCGAGTCCCGCGCCGCTTCGGCCAAGGTCGCGCTCCCGCGGTCGCACACCGAGGCCAGCAGGGCCAGGGCGCGGTCCACCGTCCGGGTCGAGGACTCCGTCATCACGCCACCTCGCTTGCCGGGGCGCCGGCGCCGAGGGCCACGCGGACGGACTCGTCGATCAGTCGGGCCGCAGTCTTCGCCGTGCGGGACTCGACGTCCAGCGACGGATTCAGCTCGACCACGTCGAGCAGCGCCAGCTTCCCCGTGCCCGCGGCCGCGGCGACTGCGGCCAGCACGATCGGCGCCGAGACCCCGAGCGCGGCGGGGGCGGAGACCCCGGGTGCGACGGCGGCGGGCAGCACATCCAAGTCCACCGTCAGATAGAGCACGTCCAGGTCGGCGGCGAACTCCTCGACGACCTGCCGCACGCCGGCGGCCCCGGCCTGCTCACAGTCCACGTCGGTCATCCACCGGACCCCGCGGCTGCGGGCTGTGTCGAAGAGGATCCCCGTGTTGGAGGGCTCAGCGATGCCCAGCACCAGGTACTCGAGCTCGGCGCCGCGGGCGGACTCGGCCTCGGCCATCTGCAGGAACGGGGTCCCCGAGGTGGGGCGCGGCTCGCGGCGCAGATCGAAGTGGGCGTCCAGATTCAGCACGCCCCAGCGCGGGCGGGTGCCGTCGGCGCGCGGGGACATCAGCTCGGAGTCCACGAGCCCCCGGTAGGACGGCCAGGCGGTCTCATGCCCGCCGCCGAGCACCACGGTCAGCCGGCAACCCTCGGCGTCCAGAGCTCTGGTGACGGCCGCCGCGGCCTCATCCTGCCCGGACTCGAGGTCCTCGCCGGCCGTGGTCACATCGCCGCGGTCGAGGATGCCGATCTCACCCGCCGCCGGTGCGCCGTGCAGCGCCATCGGCGCCAGGGCCCGGCGCAGCGCCTCCGGGCCCTCCGCCGCGCCCGGGCGGCCACCGTTGCGGCGCACACCCTCGTCGGAGCGGAAGCCCAGCAGGGCGACGTGGTCGGTGGCCTCGGCCGCGCTCCGGGGGTCGTAGGCGGTGTCGGGGAGCTCCGCGAGCACCTGCACGACCTCGTGCCATCGGGCGTGGGGGGCGCCGTCGCCGTCGTGACGACCGGTCCACGACGTCACGTCGTGAGGTGGGGCCGACATAGGGGTCTCCTGTGACCTGTCGAAGGGGCGAGCGGTGATCCGAATCTATCACCTCCCAGGGTTGCGGATGACGTCGATCACAGTTTCAATAGGTAGCAGTCATATTTTATTGAATGGAAGACCGATCGCCTCGTAGAGGTCAAGAGAAGGGCGCCGTCATGACGCAGAGCTTCACCCAGCACGACCCGTCGCGTGAGATCCGCGCACCGCGCGGCACCGAGCTGACCGCCAAGAGCTGGCAGACCGAGGCCCCGCTGCGCATGCTCATGAACAACCTCGACCCCGAGGTCGCCGAGCGCCCCGAAGACCTCGTCGTCTACGGCGGCACCGGACGGGCCGCCCGCAGCTGGGAGGCCTACGACGCCATCGTCGAGACCCTGAAGGACCTCGACGACGACGAGACCCTCCTCGTCCAGTCCGGCAAGCCCGTCGGCGTCGTGCGCACCAACCGCTGGGCGCCGCGGGTGCTCATCGCCAACTCCAACCTCGTCGGCGACTGGGCCACCTGGCCCGAGTTCCGGAAGCTCGAGGCCGAAGGTCTGATGATGTACGGCCAGATGACCGCAGGCTCCTGGATCTACATCGCCACCCAGGGCATCCTCCAGGGCACCTACGAGACCTTCGCCGCCGTCGGCCGCAGGCGCTTCGGCGGCACCCTGGCCGGCACGCTCACCCTGACCGGCGGCTGCGGAGGCATGGGAGGCGCCCAGCCGCTTGCCGTTACCCTCAACGGAGGAGCGGTGCTCGTCGTCGACGTCTCCGAGGAGCGGCTGAAGCGGCGACGCTCCAAGCGGTACCTCGACGAGGTGGAGACCGACCTCGACGCCGCGCTGGCCAAGGTCACCGCCGCGAAGTCCGAGCGTCGGGCGCTCTCCGTCGGGCTCGTGGGCAACGCGGCCGACGTGTTCGCCGAGGTGCTGCGCCGACACCGGGAGGGAGAGATCGAGGTCGACGTCGTCACCGACCAGACCTCCGCCCACGACCCGCTGTCCTACCTGCCGAGCGAATACACCGTCGACGAATGGGACCGGGAGGCCAAGGCCGACCCCGAGGGCTTCACCAAGAAGGCCCAGGAGTCCATGGCCCGCCAGGTCCAGGCCATGGTCGAGTTCCAGGACGCCGGAGCCGAGGTCTTCGACTACGGCAACTCCATCCGCGATGAGGCCCGCACCGCCGGGTACGCCCGCGCCTTCGAGTTCCCCGGCTTCGTGCCCGCCTACATCCGCCCCCTGTTCTGCGAAGGGCTCGGACCGTTCCGGTGGGTCGCGCTCTCCGGCGACCCGGAGGACATCCGGGTCACCGACCAGGCCATCAAGGAGCTCTTCCCCGAGAACGAGCATCTGCACACCTGGATCGACGCCGCCGGCGAGTATGTCGAGTTCGAAGGGCTGCCGGCACGGATCTGCTGGCTCGGGTACGGCGAACGCCACCGGGCCGGACTCCTGTTCAACCAACTCGTCGCCGAAGGGAAGGTCTCCGCGCCGATCGCCATCGGACGCGACCACCTCGACTCCGGATCCGTGGCCTCCCCCTACCGAGAGACCGAGGCCATGCTCGACGGCTCCGACGCCGTCGCCGACTGGCCGCTGCTCAACGCCCTGACCGCCACCTCCTCGGGGGCGACCTGGGTGTCCGTCCACCACGGGGGAGGGGTCGGCATCGGCCGCTCCATCCACGCCGGACAGGTGGGCCTGGCCGACGGCACCGAGCTCGCCGCCGCGAAGCTCGAGGCGCTGCTCACCAACGACCCCGCCATGGGCGTGTTCCGCCACGTCGACGCCGGATACGACCGCGCCGCCGACATCGCCCACGAGCGCGGAGTGCGCGTGCCGATGCACGAGCAGGACTGACCGGCGCTGTCCCGGTTCCTGAAGGAGTCAACATGAGTACACGATCGACACACGGGTCATCAGAGGCGCCCAACGGCACCCATGCCGGAAGTGCCAGGCCCAAGGGCGTCTGGCGGTTCTTCCTCTACTCGGCGATCGGGATCGTGGTGTTCTTCGTCCCGATGACCATCGGGGGAGACACCACGGTCCCCCTCGACCACATCGTCAGCGGGTTCCGCGAACTCCTCGGCGGCGCAGCCCCTTACCTGATCCTTGCGATCATCCTCGGTGGCGCGATCTATCCCTTCGCCACCGGACGATGGCGGGTCAGCCAGACCAAGACGGTGTTCGCGCTGCTGAACGTCGTCGGGCTCGCCGCCGCGACCATGATGGTCTTCGACGTCGGACCGGGCTTCCTGTTCGACGAGCAGCTCGGTCCCTTCCTGTTCAACAGTCTGGTCATCCCGGTCGGGCTGATCGTTCCCATCGGGGCGATCTTCCTGGCGCTGCTCATCGGATACGGGCTCATGGAGTTCATCGGAGTAGTCGTCCGACCCCTGATGCGACCCGTGTGGCGAACCCCGGGCCGATCCGCGGTGGACGCTGTGGCGTCGTTCGTCGGCAGCTACGCCCTCGGCCTCCTGATCACCGATCGGCTGTACCGCGGCGGAACGTACACAGGTCGGGAAGCTGCGATCATCGCCACCGGATTCTCCACCGTCTCGGTCACCTTCATGGTCATCGTCGCCCGGACCCTGGACCTGATGCACCTGTGGCTCTGGTACTTCTTCCTCGCTCTGTTCGTCACCTTCGCCGTGACTGCGCTGACGGCTCGGCTGCCACCTCTGAGCACCATCCCGAACGAGACCTACCCGGAGGCTGAGCCGGACCCGGAGACTCCGATCACCGGAGGTCGGCTGCGCACCGCATGGTCCGACGCCATGGAACAGCTCGCCCACGCCCCGTCACTTCCGCGGAACCTGTGGATCAACCTCCGTGACGGAGTCGTCATGGTGTCGCAGATCCTCCCGTCCATCATGTCGGTGGGTCTGATCGCCCTCATCATCGAGAAGTTCACGCCGGTGTTCGAATGGGTCGGTTACCTGTTCTACCCCTTCGTGTGGCTCCTCAGGCTGCCTGAACCCGATCTGGCGTCGACGGCGGCCGCAGTGGGCATCGCCGAGATGTTCCTGCCCGCCACTCTGGTAGCGGGAGCCGAGTCAGAGCTGCTCCGCCTGGTGATCGCCGTGGTCTGTGTCTCCGCTATCATCTTCTTCTCGGCAGTGGTTCCGGCGATCATGGCGACCGAGATTCCGCTGAAGGTCTGGCACCTGGTGGTCATCTGGGCACAGAGGGTGGTGCTCACCCTGGTCCTCACCGTTCCGCTGGCCCACCTGGTCCTGTACCTGGCCTGACCACCCGCCGCCGACGAGGGAGATCACCATGGACGCGCTGCTGAACCCGGTGCTGCTCTCCGTGCTGGTGCTGTGCGTCCTGGCGCTGAGCGGGGTGCACGTGCTGCTCGCGCTGCTCATCGCCGCCGTCGTCGCCGGACTGCTCGCCGGGCTCGGGCCCGCCGACATCTTCACCACCCTGGTCGACGGACTCGGCGGGCAGGGGGAGACCGCCCTGAGCTACCTGCTGCTGGGCGTCCTCGCGGTGATGGTCGCCCGCTCCGGACTCACCGGCAAGCTCGTGCGCACCGTGATGCCGCTGATCCGCGGTCGACGCGGCGCCGTGCTCTTCGCCCTGGCCGGGCTCGCCTGCTTCTCGCAGAACCTCGTGCCCGTGCACATCGCATTCATCCCCATCCTCATCCCGCCGCTGCTCACCGCCTTCGACAGGATGCGCATCGACCGACGAGCCGTCGCCTGCGCGCTCACCTTCGGGCTCAAGGCCCCCTACCTGATCGTGCCGCTCGGGTTCGGACTCATCTTCCAGGGCATCGTCGCCGAAGAGATGAGCTCCCACGGCATGGATCTCTCCCTCGGCGCGATCCCCGCCGCCATGGCCATCCCGACCGCCGGGATGCTCGTCGGACTGGTCGTCGCCGTGCTGGTGAGCTACCGCCGCAGTCGGGAGTACGCCGAGGTGGAGACCCGGTTCAGCATCGAGTCCAGCGAGCCGGCAGGCGACGACGAGACGTCAGGCGACGCCGAGCCCCACGGAGGATGGACCTGGCAGCACGTCGTCGTGCTCATCGCGCTCGCCGTCACCCTGGTGCTGCAGCTGGTCTTCAGCTCCCTGGTCATCGCCGGTCTCGGCGGCGTGCTCACCATCTTCCTGCTCCGCGGCGAGCGGTGGCGCCGCGGCGACGAGGCCGTCACCGGCGGTGTGGCCATGATGGGCACCATCGCGTTCATCATGCTCATCGCCTCCGGCTACGCCGCCGTGCTCCGCGAGACCGGCGCCGTCGAGGACCTCGTCTCCGCCGCCGGCGGCATCATCGGCGACAGCCACCTCGTCGGCGCGCTGATGATGATGACCGTCGGACTGATCGTCACCATGGGCATCGGCACCTCCTTCGGCACCATCCCCGTGCTCGCGGCGATCTTCGTGCCCCTGGCCGCCACCCTCGGCTTCTCCCCGCTGGCCACCGCCGCCCTGATCGGCGCGGCCGGCGCCATCGGCGACGCCGGCTCCCCGGCCTCCGACTCCACCCTCGGCCCCACCTCCGGACTCAACGTCGACGGCCAGCACGACCACATCTGGGACACCTGCGTCCCCACCTTCCTGCACTACAACATCCCGCTGTTCATCGGCGGAGTCGTCGCCGCCCTGGTGCTCTGACCCGCACCCCGCCACCGAGGAGGACCCGACCATGACGTCCACGCTCATCACCGGAATCGGAGAGCTCACCACCGTCGACGCCGAGGCGCGGGTGCTGCACGACGCCGCCGTCGTCGTCGAGGACGACCGGATCGGCTGGATCGGACCCGCCGGCTCAGCCCCGGCCGCAGACGCCGTCGTCGACGCCAACGGCCGGGCCATGCTCCCGGGCTGGGTCGACTCCCACACCCACCTGGTCTTCGCCGGCGACCGCAGCGCCGAATTCGAAGCCCGCATGGCCGGACAGTCCTACTCCGCCGGCGGGATCGGCGTGACCACCGACGCCACCCGGCAGGCCGACGACGCGACCCTGACCCGACTCATCCGCGACCGGGTGGCCGAAGCCGTCGCAGGCGGCACCACCTACCTCGAGACCAAGACCGGCTACGGACTCGACACCGACGAGGAGGCCCGGCACGCCCGACTCGCCGCCGACGAGGTCGACGCCGTCACCTTCCTCGGCGCCCACCTGGTGCCCGCCGGAGCCGACGCCGACGACTACCTCGACACCGTCTGCGGCCCCATGCTCGAGGCGGTGCGCCCGTATGTGCGGTTCGCCGACGTGTTCTGCGAGACCGGCGCCTTCGACGAGGCCCAGTCCCGACGGGTGCTCCAGGTCTGCGCCGCCGCCGGACTGGGACTGCGCGTCCACGGCAACCAGCTCGGCGAAGGCCCCGGCGTCCGACTGGCCGTCGAGCTCGGCGCGGCCAGCGTCGACCACGTCAACCACCTCGCCGACGACGACGTCGCCGCGCTCGCCGGCACTTGGAGCGGTTGGGACGCCGGGGTGTCCTCCGGGACGCCGGGGACCGTGGCCACCTGCCTGCCCGCCTGCGACCTCTCCACCCGCCAGCCCCTCGCCCCGGGACGCCGGCTGCTCGACGCCGGGGTGGAGATCGCCCTGGCCTCGAACTGCAACCCCGGCACCAGCTGCACCACGTCGATGAGCTTCAACGTCGGCACCGCCGTGCTGCAGATGCACCTCAGCCTCGCCGAGGCGCTGCGGGCCGCCACCTACGGGGGAGCGCTGGCGATGCGCGCCCAGGACGAGGTCGGATCGATCGAGGTCGGGAAGCGGGCGGACCTGCACCTGCTCGACGCCCCGGCCGCGATCCACCTGGCCTACCGGCCCGGCATGCCGCTGACACACTCGGTGTGGCGTGCTGGCCGCCGCATGGTGTGAACCGGTCTGGTCGACGGCTTCAGGTGACCTGCCTGGCGGCCCGGCGTCGCTGGTGACGCTGCGCGGCCGCTGAGGCCCACCAGGCCCCCAGGATGATGATCGCGCAGCCGATCAGCTGACCCGGAGTCGGGACGTCGCCGAGCAGCACCGCCGCCAGCGCCAGGGAGAACACCCCGGGCAGCAGGAGCAGCACGCTGGCCACCGTCTCCTGGACCCCGAGCATCCCGGTGTTGATGAACCAGTAGACGACCACCTGACCCAGGAACGCGAGCAGCAGCAGCCACCCCCAGTCCGCGGGTGTGGCGGGCAGACCCATCCCGCCGGAGACGAGCCCCGCGATCAGCGCGGCCGTGCCGGCGGAGAGCCCCACCAGGGCGAGGACCGTGAAGGGGGCGGGCTTCGTCGTCGCCGGTGCGGTGCGGCGGATGACCGCCAGATAGCAGGCGTAGCCGGTGCCGGCGATGAGGCCGAAGATGACCCCTCCGATGCGCAGCTCGCCGAGGTCCAGCGCCCCGGCGACCAGCACCAGACCCAGGAACATGACCGGGATGATCAGCCCCAGCACCGGCATCGGGCGGGTGCCCTCCATGGCCCAGGCGATCAGCGGCAGCACGATCAGCTGCACGTTCAGCAGCACGGTGGCGATGCCCGGGCCCACCTCGGCGATGGAGAAGTTCCAGAACACGTAGTCGGTGCCGAGGGCGAGCCCGGCGATCAGCGCGCCGATCACCGTGCGGCGGGGGAGGGCGCTGGAGCGGTCCACGCGGGAGAGCTCCCAGAGCACCATGGGCAGCATCATCGGCACCGCGAGCAGGCAGCGCAGCGCGGCGATGGCGATGAGGTCTGCGTCGATCACGGAGACCAGCAGCGCGGAGGCGCCCATCGCGGCGGTGCCGCAGATGAGCATGAGCGTGCCGCGCAGGGGAGTGACCATCAGGCCAGTTCTAGCATGCGCCCGATCGAGACCCAGAAACGCCCCCGCCGAGCCTCAGCCGAACCCCTCCATCGAGTCCCACCCCACCCCTCCATCGAGTCCCCGATCTCTGCAGCACTTTGGGCCGATTCGAGCCCGACACGCTGCAGGGATCGGGGACTCGATGCGGGTAGGGGGCCGCTCAGGACTTCACGAGCCGACGGATCGCCGCCGAGGCCTCCTGGAGCTTCGCCTCGGCGTCCTCGCCGCCGGACTCCATCGCATGGGCCACGCAGTGCCGCAGGTGGTCGTCGAGCAGGGCGAGCCCCACGTTCTCCAGCGCCGACTGCAGCGCACTGATCTGGGTGAGGATGTCGATGCAGTAGACGTCCTCGTCGACCATCCGATGGATGCCGCGGACCTGCCCCTCCACCCGCCGCAGCCGGGTGAGGTACTTCGACTTCTCGCTCATGTACCCGTGCCGGCCGTCCTCGCAGGCGCCGGCGGGGCCGTCGTCGTCGGCCTCGGATGCTGTGTGATGCTGCTCGCTCATGGGGCCTCCTCCTGGAGGAAATATACCCTATAGGGGTATGGTTGTGCCCAGTGGCAGCCCGGATCGAACGTCAGAAGAGGTGCATCCCATGACCGAGACGCGAGAGTACAGCGTAGACGGTATGTCCTGCGCGCACTGCGAATCCGCCGTCACCGAGGAGGTCTCCGCCCTGCCGGAGGTCGAGGGCATCGACGTCGACGTCGCCGCAGGAAGCCTGCGCGTGAGCGGGCCGGCCGAGCGGCTCGACGACGACGCCGTCGTCGCCGCCGTGGACGAAGCCGGCTACACCGCGGTGCGCGCGGCATGACCACCACCGGACAGCAGGTCCGCCTCGACATCGGAGGCATGACCTGCGCGGCCTGCGCCCAGCGGGTGGAGAAGAAGCTCAACCGGCTCGACGGCGTCGAGGCGACCGTCAACTACGCGACCGAGACCGCGCAGGTCACCGCCGCGGCCGACCGTGACCACGGGCAGCTCCTCGACGAACTCGTCTCCACGGTCGAGAAGACCGGATACACCGCGACAGAACCGGGGCGGTCCGTCGGTCCCGACGGCGACGGCGACAGTGCCGGTACCGCCGACGACGGAGACGAGCAGGCCGAGGAGCCCGACCGGGAGCTCGGTCTGCTGCGCACCCGTCTCATCGTCGCCTCGGTGCTCTCCGCCCCCGTGGTGCTCTGGGCCATGGTCCCGGCCACCCAGTTCGACTACTGGACCTGGGTCTCACTGGTGCTGACGGCCCCGGTGGTGCTCTGGGCGGGGCTGCCCTTCCACCGCGCGGCGCTGATCAACGCCCGCCACGGCGCGGCCACCATGGACACCCTCATCTCCGTGGGCACCCTGGCCGCCCTGTTCTGGTCCCTCTACGCCCTGCTCTTCGGCCACGCCGGGGACCCGCAGATGCGCCACGCCTTCACCCTGATCCCCGAACGCGGCGACGGCACCGGGGACGTGTACTTCGAGGTCGCCGCCGCAGTGACCGCGTTCCTGCTGCTGGGCCGGTACTTCGAACGCCGGTCCAAGCGACGGGCGGGTGCCGCACTGCGCCGCCTGCTCACCATGGGCGCGAAGTCGGTCACCGTGCTGCGCGGCGGCTCCGGGGACGGCTCCGCAGGTACCGGGGAGGGATCCGAAGAGACCACGGTGCCGATCGGCGAGCTCACCGTCGGCGACGAGTTCCTCGTCCGCCCGGGCGAGCAGATCGCCACCGACGGCGAGGTCGTCGCCGGAACCTCCGCGGTCGACGAATCCATGCTCACCGGCGAGTCCGTCCCCGTGGAGGTCGCCGTCGGAGACCGTGTCACCGGGGCGACGCTGAACACCTCCGGCCGGCTGGTCGTCCGTGCCGAGCGGATCGGCTCCGACACCCAGCTCGCCCAGATGGCGCAGCTGGTCGAGCAGGCCCAGTCCGGCAAGGCCGAGGTGCAGCGCCTCGCCGACCGGATCTCCTCGGTCTTCGTCCCCGTCGTCCTGGTCATCGCGATCGTCACCCTGATCGCCTGGCTGCTCACCGGCGCCTCGGCGGAGACCGCGTTCACCGCCGCCGTCGCCGTGCTCATCATCGCCTGCCCCTGCGCCCTCGGCCTCGCCACCCCGACCGCGCTGCTGGTCGGCACCGGACGCGGGGCCCAGCTGGGCATCCTCATCCGCGGCCCCGAGGTGCTGGAATCCTCGCGCGGGATCGACACCGTGCTGCTCGACAAGACCGGGACCCTGACCACCGGGGCCATGAAGGTCACCGCCGTCCACCCGTCCGCCGGCGCCGACGAGTCCGAGCTGCTGCGGCTGGCCGGCGCGCTCGAGGCCTCCTCCGAGCACCCGATCGCCCGTGCCGTGACCAGCTCGGCGCGGCAGACCCTGGGCTCGGCGCCCGGCACCCTGCCGGAGGTCACGGACTTCCGCGGGCTCTCCGGCCTCGGGGTGGAGGGCGTCGTCGAGGGCCGTGAGATGCTCATCGGCCGGCCGCACCTGCTCGAGGAGCGGGGGGTCGAGGTCCCGCTCGAGGCCCGCATGCTGGTCTCCCACGCTCAGGCCCAGGGCGCCACCCCGGTGCTCGCCGCCGCCGACGGAGCGTTCCTCGGGGTCGTCATCGTCGCCGACACCGTCAAGCGCCGCTCCGGATGGGCGGTTCGCTCGCTGCGCCGGCTCGGCCTCGAGACCCGCATGATCACCGGGGACAACGCCGGCGCCGCGGGGGAGGTCGCCCGAGCCCTGGACATCGACGAGGTCATCGCCGAGGTGCTGCCCGAGGACAAGGTCACCGAGGTCCGGCGGCTGCAGGACCAGGGCCGGCGGGTGGCGATGGTCGGCGACGGGATCAACGACGCCGCCGCCCTGGCCCAGGCCGACCTGGGGATCGCCATGGGCACCGGGGCAGACGTCGCCGTCGACGCCGCCGACATCACCATCATCCGGGGGGAGCCGCGCAGCATCGCCGACGCGATCCGGCTCTCCCGCAGCACGCTGCACGTGATCCGCACCAACCTGTTCTGGGCGTTCCTGTACAACGTGGCGGCGATCCCGCTTGCCGCGTTCGGGCTGCTCAACCCGATGCTCGCCGGCGCCGCGATGGTGCTCTCCTCGCTCTCGGTGGTCCTCAACAGCCTGAGGCTGCGCCGCTTCCGCGGCTCCTGACCCCTCCCCCCTCCATCGAGACCCCGATCTCAGCGGCGTGTCGGGCCGAAATCGGCCTCAGATGCTGCAGGGATCGGGGACTCGACGGGGACGGTGAAGCTGTCAGTCCTCAGGGACGCTGCGGGACGGGGCGGTTCGGCGAAGACGCCCGAGTGTCGAAGCGCGTGCTGGCCAGACGGCGCTCGGTCAGGGTCACCAGATCCAGCACATCGGGGCACAGGTAGGCACGGAGGCCGCGCCCGATGGAGACGGTCGTGAGGACGTCCGCTCCGTGCAGCGACTCCAGTGCCTTGGACGCGGCGTTCATCGACACGCCATGTATGCGCCGGACACTCGTGGGCGTCAGGACGGGAGTGCCGGGCAAGCCGTCGACGATGGCACGGACTGCCGAGTCTCTGCGGAGCGCACGCCGGAGGCCGGTCGTATCTCGGTGACGTTCGATCCTGGCGAGCCAGTCCTGGTGCAGCTCGTCGACGTCGTCGACCAGGTCGGACGCCTGGGCCGCCGCGTCGGCGACGGCGCCGGCGAACACCGCGATCCACGTTTCGCGCGCACGGTGAGCCGACTCGGAGTCCGGTGCGTCGTCATGCCGGAACGCAGTGAGGCCGCCGATGTAGTGGTCGTCGAACGTCGCAAGCACCAGGCTCACCGGCAGGATGGAGGCCTGGGTCAGTCCGCGGCGGGTGAGCACAGTGTGGATCAGCGCGCGGCCCACTCGGCCGTTGCCGTCGGCGAAAGGATGGATCGTCTCGAACTGGGCGTGGACCAGGGCCGCTTGGACGATCGGAGAGTGGGCAGCCCCGTTCATGTATCGGACGAGGTCCTCCATCGCTGCGGGCACTCCCTGGGGAGCAGGCGGAACGAACTCGGCGTCGAGCGGATGGTAGGCGGACCCACCGACCCAGTTCTGCGTCCGACGCAGACCGTGGAGCCGGGGAGCATCGGTGAGCAGTGAGCGCTGCAGATCGACGAGCTGATCGACCGTGACCTGCTCTGCAGAGGCGATCGCAGCCGATGCCTCAGTCACGACGGTCATGTTCTGTGCGACCAGCCGAGCCGCCTGGTTCACCCCCGCGACGGATTCGTGCTGACCGAGTTCGGCCAAGGCCGCCTGTTTGGGGCTGGGCGAGATGCCTTCGATCCTCGATGAGGCGATCGCCTCGGACCTGAGAAGGAGTCGGGCCAGCGGGATCAGCCCAGCGAAGCTCCTGCGGTCGAGGTCCCGAACCGACTGTTCGGCTCGCGCCACCGCTGCGTCGACCTCAGTTCCCAGACGGAGCGCCGAACCCGTCAGGGGGTCCGGCCGGTAGGAGGCATAGGGGCCTGACCTCCGGGCGCTCCGCGGCAGCCCAGATCCTTCTACGGGGTTCCAGTGATGCTCATCCCACCCGGCCATGGCTAGTCTCCAAAGGTGTCCTTCACGGGCTTCACTTACACTTTAACCCCTAAAGTTCAACGCCGACCTCGGGAGCGGACGGACAACGGCTACCCCGCCCCATCGAGACCCCGATCTCAGCGGCGTGTCGGGCCGAAATTGACCTCAGATGCTGCAGGGATCGGGGACTCGATGGGGCCGGGTGGCGCAACGCGGGTTAACGCGCCGTAGCAAACCGTCAAGTTCCTTGGTGATGACCCTCGACCAGGTGTCCGATGGGCACATGATCATCACCGGACTCCTCCTCGGCGCAGTGCTCGGATTCGTCTTCCAGCGCGGCCGCTTCTGCGTCACCGGCGCCTTCCGTGACCTGTTCACGATCAGGAGCACGCGCTGGTTCACCGCGTTCATGGTGATCGTCGCCGTCCAGTCGATCGGCGTCTTCGCCCTCGACGCGCTCGGGGTCATCAACCTCGAGGGCGGCACCTTCCCGTGGCTGGGCACCATCCTCGGCGGGTTCATCTTCGGCTTCGCGATCATCCTCGCCGGCGGATGCGCCACCGGCACCTACTACCGCGCAGGGGAGGGGCTGGTCGGCTCCTGGTTCGCGCTCATCTGCTACATCGCCGGTGCCGCCGCGTTCCGCTTCGGTCCGCTGGCCGGCACCACCGACGCTGTCCGCTCCGTCGAGATGCAGGACGGCAACCTGCAGGAGGCGCTCGGCGTCACCCCGTGGATCCTGGTCATCCTGCTGGTCGCCGGAGTCGGCGTCGCCGTGCTGCGCCAGCTGAACCGGGAGCGTCAGATGCACAAGGTGCAGCTGCCCGCACTGAAGAGCGGGATCTCGCACGTACTGACCGAGAAGGCCTGGCACCCGTTCGTCACCGCCGCGATCATCGGCATCATCGCCATCGCCGCCTGGCCGCTGTCCTGGGCCACCGGTCGCGAGGCCGGACTGGGCATCACCGGCCCGTCCGCGCAGATCGGCGTGTTCCTCGGCACCGGGGACATGGAGCTCGTCGACTGGGGCATGATGCTCGTCCTCGGCCTGCTCATCGGCTCCTTCATCGCCGCCAAGGCCTCCGGCGAGTTCAAGATCCGCGTCCCCGACGCCCAGACCACCGTCCGCTCGATCATCGGCGGCCTCGGCATGGGCTGGGGCGCGGCCTGGGCCGGCGGATGCACCATCGGCAACGCCATGGTCAACACGGCCACCTTCAGCTTCCAGGGCTGGACCGCGCTGCTGTTCATGGTCCTGGGCACCGGCGTCGCCGCGAAGATCTTCATCATGGGCGGCGGACGGAAGGGTGCGACGGCGACGCCGAAGCTCACCACGGTCTCCTGACCCAGCCCTGACCGCCCCGAAAGCACAGATCGCACAGACCGCCCCGAAAGCACAGACCACAGACACCATCAGACCGTCACACGACGGAGAGGAGAACGACATGACGCAGCACGTGCTCGAGACCGACGGACAGGTCTGCCCCTTCCCGCTGGTGGAGGCGAGGCAGGCGATGGAGCAGATCGCATCCGGCGACGAGCTCATCATCAACTTCGACTGCACCCAGGGCACCGACTCCATCCCGCAGTGGGCCGCGGAGAACGGCTACCCGGTGACCGACTTCTCCAAGCGCGGCGCCGCCGAGTGGAGCATCACGGTCAGGAAGTCCTGACCGGCCCGACCGGCCCACCCGCAGCGGACCCCCTGCTCCTCGCCCGAGGAGCAGGGGGTCCGTTCGTCTTCCGTCACATCTCGTTCTCGGAACAGGTTTGGTAAGGCTATACTCACCATGTTCCGAAAGTCGGATGTGATGCACCGCCCCGCCGCGACCTCAGCGACGACGACGGCAGCCGCCGACCCCGCCGCAGCACCGAGGACGCCCGTGACCACTCTGACGCCGGAGGCCGCCGCACCGTCGGCCGACCCCGCGGATCCCCAGCGCGCAGCCTCGCCCCGACGCCGCGCCGGCGTCGTGCTCCTCGCCCTCGGCATCCTGGTCGTGCTGGCCTGGGCCAGCCTGTTCGTCGGCTCCGGGGACATCACCGCCGCCCGCACGTGGGAGATCCTCGGCGCCTGGATCCGCGGCGAGCTGCCCGCCGGTGACCGCGACACCGCCGTACTGATCATCCTCGAACGGCGCCTGCCCCGCACGGTGCTGGCCGTGCTCGTCGGCGCGGCCCTGGGCCTCTCCGGCACGCTCATGCAGGCGCTGACCAGGAACCCGCTGGCCGACCCGGGCCTGCTCGGCGTCAACGCCGGGGCCTACACCGCAGTGGTCATCGGCTCGGCGACCATGGGAATCACCGTCGGCACCGGCCACGTGTGGCTCGCCCTGGGCGGCGCGCTGGTCACCGCCGTCGTCGTCTACGGGGTCGGCACCTCCGGACGACTCGGCGGCTCGCCGGCCAAGCTCGTGCTCACCGGGGTGGCCGTCGGCGCGGTGCTCAGCGGACTCAGCTTCGCGATCACCCTGGCCATGCCCGAGGTCTTCGACAAGGTGCGCTTCTGGTCGGCCGGCTCCCTGCAGGGCCGCACCTTCGACGAGATCACCGCCGTGCTCCCGTTCCTCGCAGCCGGCACCGCCCTGGCCCTGCTGCTGCCCCCGGCGCTGAACGCCCTGGCCCTCGGCGACGACGCCGCCGTCGCCCTCGGCTCCCGGCCCGCCCTGACCCGCATCCTCGGGCTGGCCGCCATCACCCTGCTCTGCGGTGCGGCCACCGCCGCGGCGGGACCGCTGTCGTTCATCGGGCTCATCGTCCCCCACGCGCTGCGGATGATCCTCGGCCCCGACCACCGGTGGCTGGTGCCGATGAGCCTGCTGGCCGCGCCGATCCTCATGCTCGCCGCCGACGAGCTCGCCCGCCTCGTGGTCGCCGCCGAACTGCCCACCGGGGTCGTCACCGCGTTCCTCGGAGCCCCGGTGCTCATCGCGCTGACCCGCCGGAAGGGGGTGCGTGAGCTGTGACGACGACGCTCCACAGCCGCGCACGGACTGAGGCCCGCCCCGAGGCCCGCCCTGAGACCCGTGCTGAGACCCGCGGAGACACGGGGAACACCGGCGACGGCGCCCGCACCCGCCTCACCGCCCGGCGACGCGACCTCCGGACCCCGATCGTCACCCTCGTCCTCACGATCACCGCCCTGGCCCTGGCCTGGTGGGGGCTGAACTCCGGCACCTCACAGATGACCACCGCCGACACCCTCGACGCGCTGCTCGGCCGCGCCGACGAGGGCACCGCCCGCGTCATCCTCGACTGGCGGCTGCCGCGCGTGGTGTTCACCCTCCTGGGCGGGGCCGCGCTGGCGATGGCCGGAGCCGTGTTCCAGTCCATGACCCGCAACCCCCTGGGCAGCCCCGACGTCATCGGCTTCTCCACCGGCGCCTACACCGGGGCGCTGGTCGTCGCCGTCGCCGGAACCGCCGGCGCCCTGGCCACCCCGCTGGGAGCGGTCGCCGGGGGACTGGGCACCGGTGCGGCGGTGTACCTGCTGGCCCGACGGCGCGGACTCAACGGGGGAGGGCTCTCCGGGATGCGGATCATCGTCGTCGGCATCGGGGTGAGCATCCTGCTCGGCTCGGTGAACACCTACCTGATCACCACCATGGACCTCGAGGCCGCGATGTCCGTGGCCACCTGGGGCGCGGGCAGCGTCAACGACATCACCTGGACCCACGTCGTCCCCCTGACCCTGGCGCTGGCCGTGCTCGGCCCTGTCATGCTCGCCCACGCCCGCGAGATGACCCTGATGGAGATGGGCGACGACGCCGCCCACGGGCTCGGCGTCAGGTTGGAACGGGTGCGCCTGGTGATGTTCGCCGCCGGGATCCTGCTGGTCGCCGTGGTCACCGCCGCGGCCGGCCCCATCGCGTTCGTCGCCCTGGTCGCCCCTCAGCTGGCCCTGCGCCTGACCCGCTCCGGCTCGGTGGGCCTGCTGCCCGCCGCCGCCATGGGCGCGGCGCTGCTCACCGGCGCCGACCTGCTCGCACGCTGGGAGGCGGTGCCCGCCGACCTGCCCGTCGGCGTGGTCACCCTGTGCCTCGGCGGGGCCTACCTGGTGTGGCTGCTGACCACCATGGGACGGAGGACGGCATGAGCAGCATGAGCACGATGGACGACGCCCGACGCACTCCGACCGCGTCGCGCCTGCGCACCGAATCCCTGCACGCCGGCTACGAGGGCCGCCCCGTGCTCGCCGACCTCAGCATCGAGATCCCCGACGGCTCCTTCACCGTGATCCTCGGCCCCAACGCCTGCGGCAAGTCCACCCTGCTGCGCAGTCTGGTCCGCCTCATCCGCCCCACCGACGGTTCCGTGCTGCTCGACGGCGCCTCCGTCGCCTCGATCCCCACCAAGCAGCTCGCCCGGACCGTGGGCCTGCTGCCGCAGTCCTCCCAGGCGCCCGAGGGCATCACCGTGGCCGACCTCGTCTCCCGCGGGCGCCACCCGCACCAGTCCCTGCTGCGCCGGTGGAGCACCGACGACGAGGACGCCGTCGCCCGGGCCCTGGCTGACACCGGAATGACCGACCTGGCCTCCCGGTCGGTGGACGAACTCTCCGGCGGGCAGCGCCAGCGGGCCTGGATCGCCATGGCCCTGGCCCAGCAGACCCCGCTGCTGCTGCTCGACGAGCCCACCACGTTCCTCGACATCGCCCACCAGCTCGAGGTGCTGCAGCTGTGCACCCGACTGCGACGCAGCGGCCGCACGCTCGTCGCCGTGCTCCACGACCTCAACCAGGCGCTGCGCTACGCCACCCACATCGTCGCCATGCGCGACGGGGAGATCCTCGCCCAGGGGACCCCCGAAGAGGTGGGCACCGCCGAGCTCGTCGAACGGGTCTACGGGGTGGCCGCGCGGATCATCGACGACCCCGAGACCGGCCGACCGCTGGTCATCCCCAAAGCACCGGACCCCGGCACCTGACCCCGGCTGATCCAGGCCGATCCCGAACTGCCCCGGCGCGACCGGGTTCCACCCGACCCCCAGATGTCCCCCAGACAAGGAGAACCCCATATGCCCACCACCCGCACCGCACTCACCGCCTCGCTGGCCGCCCTGGCCCTCGGACTCACCGCCTGCGGCGGAGGCGGAGGCGACGATGACAGCGGCGGCGACGGCGGCTCCGGGGGCGAGGCCGTCACCGTCGAGCACAACCTCGGCACCACGGAGATCCCCGCCCCGGAGGACGGCGAGCTCGACATCGTCGCCCTGGGCTGGTCGGACGCCGAAGTCGCTCTGGCGCTGGGCCACGAACCCGTCGCGGTGATGGACTGGCTGGGCTTCGGGGAGGAGACCCACGGCGTCGGCCCCTGGGCCGCGGACGAGGTCGAGGGCGAGCCCGCCGTGATCGAGCGCGCCGACGGCGAACTCGACTACGAAGAGATCCAGGCACTCGACCCGGACCTGATCCTCAACGTCAACTCCGACTACGACGAGGCCACCTACGAGCGGCTCTCCGAGATCGCCCCCACCGTGGCGGGCCCCGAGGGCGCGGCGAACTTCAACCCCGGCTGGCAGAACCAGACCGAGCTGATCGCTCAGGCCCTGGGTGAGGAGGAGGCCGGTGAGGAGCTGATCTCCGACACCGAGTCGCGCATCGAGGAGGTCGCCTCCGAGCACCCGGACTTCGAGGGCGTCGAGGCGGTCACCGGCTCCAAGTTCGGCGAGGCCTACGGGCTCTCCGCCGCCGGCGACCTGCGCTGGGACATCATGCAGGACCTGGGCTTCACCATGTACGGCCCGGCCGCCGAGATCGCCCCGGAGGACGACTTCTATGCCGACGTCTCCCAGGAGCAGGTGGACGTGTTCGACGCCGACGTCGCCGTGCTCTTCCCCATCGGCTACACCCTGGAGGACCTGGAGGACGACGACCTGCTGAGCTCCCTCGACGTCGTATCCGAGGACCGCGCGGTGCTGCTGGACCCGGACGAGGAGCTGGTCCAGGCGTTCTCGGCCGGCAGCCCGCTGTCCATCGAGGTGGTGCTCGACGAGCTCCCCGACCGTCTGCAGGAGGCCGTCGACCGTGGACAGGAGTGAGACGCAGGAAGGACGTGATCATCTGTGAGGGCATTCGACGTCCGAGTGAGCCGCATCCGCCGGCTCAGCCCGCACTTCGTGCGGTTCACCTTCGGCGGGGAGTCCCTGCGGCGGTTCGCGCCCACCGGACTGGACCAGCGCATCAAGCTGATCTTCCCGCTGGCCGACGGCAGCTTCACCGACCTCGGGCTCTTCGACGAGCCGGCACCGGCGATGATGACCTGGTACGCCGCGTGGCGGGCCCTGCCAGACGAGGAGCGCAACCCGATCCGCACCTACACGGTCCGACACATCCGGCGTGAGCACGGGCAGATCGACGTCGACTTCGTCCTCCACACCGACGACCATGGCGACGACGACGGCGCCGACGGCCCGGCCGCATCCTGGGCGGCCCGGGCGACGGTCGGCGACCGGCTCATCGTCATCGGCCCCGCCCTGGCGGACGACGCGGTGATCGACGCCCGGGGCTGCACGGTGGCCGACTCGACGGCGACCGAGCCGGGCAGCGGCGTGGAGTGGTACCCCGGAGCGGCGCGGCGGCTGCTGATCGTCGCCGATGAGACGGCGGTCCCGGCGGCGGCCTCGGTGCTGGAGTCGCTGGGACCCGAGTACACCGGGGAGGCGTTCCTCGAGGTCCCGACCGCCGGCGACGTGCTCGACGTGCGCACCGACTCCCAGGTGCAGATCCGGTGGCTGCCCCGCGAGGGCGGGACCTGGGGCGCGGAGCTGGATCCGGCCGTGCGCGACTGGGGACGCCGACGGGTCCGCACGCTCGTGGGCGCCGGTGTCGGCACCGCCGATGGTCCGCAGACCTCCGAGCAGGAGCTGCCCGAGCTCCCGGAGTTCGAGGGCCAGCCGCTGCTGTGGGAGGTCTCCGAACCCGGGGACCAGGACCACGGGACATCCTCCGAGGACGACCACTACGCCTGGCTGGCCGGAGAGGCCGGGGCGATCACCGCGCTGCGCCGCCACCTGGTGAAGGACCTGGGGATCAGCCGGAGACGCGTCTCGTTCATGGGGTACTGGCGCCGCGGCCGCCCCAGCGCCTGACCCCACCCCGCCCCCACCCCTCCATCGAGTCCCCGATCCCTGCAGCGTGTCGGGGCAATTTCGGCCCGAACTGTGCCAGAAACAGGGGACTCGATGTGCGGGGAGGGGCGTGGGAGACTGGTGGTGATGTCGAGAACCCAGGACGGCGCCGGCGACCGCGCCAAGAGCAGCGCCGAGAACAGCGCTCAGAACCGCCCGCAGGTCCAGCCCAAGGCCGAGGGCTGGAAGCAGGCCGTCGACGCCGAGGGCCGTCCGAAGCTGCAGTTCGCCCAGTCCCGCCGGGTCTCCCAGCCGCCCAAGCACCTGGCCGACCTGACCCTGGCCGAACGCACCGACTGGGTGAAGGAGCTGGGCCACCCGGGCTTCCGCGCCAAGCAGCTCTCGGTCCACTACTTCACCCACTACACCTCCGACGCCTCAGAGATGACCGACCTGCCCGCGGAGACGCGGGAGGAGATGGTCGCCGAGCTCATGCCGCCGCTGCTCACCGAGGTGCGCCGCCTGCGCACCGACGACGGCGCCACCATCAAGTTCCTCTGGCGGCTCTTCGACGGCGCGCTCGTCGAATCGGTGCTCATGCGGTACCGCAGCCGCATCACCCTGTGCATCTCCTCCCAGTGCGGCTGCGGCATGAACTGCCCCTTCTGCGCCACCGGCCAGAACGGGCTCACCCGGAACATGTCCACCGCCGAGATCGTGGACCAGATCGTGCGGGCGAACCGGGTCATCGCCGCCGGTGAGCTCGACGCCCCCTCGGCCGAGGAGGTCGCCGAGGAGCAGGACCACACCGGCCTGGGCGAGGAGGCCGACGAGCCGTCGTCGCCGTCGGGCCCGCAGCGGGTCTCCAACATCGTGTTCATGGGGATGGGCGAGCCCCTGGCCAACTACAAGCGGGTCATGAACGCGATCCGCCGCATGGTGGACCCCGCCCCCGAGGGCCTGGGCATGAGCGCCCGCGGCATCACCGTCTCCACCGTCGGGCTGGTTCCGGCGATCCGCAAGCTCGCCGACGAAGACCTGCCGCTGACCTTCGCGCTGAGTCTGCACGCCCCCGACGACGAGCTGCGCGACGAGCTGATCCCGGTGAACTCCCGGTGGAAGGCCGATGAGGCGATCGACGCCGCCTATGAGTACTTCGAGAAGACCGGGCGCCGGGTGTCCATCGAGTACGCGCTCATCAAGGACATGAACGACCACCCCTGGCGGGCCGATCTGCTGGCGGACAAGCTCAACGAACGCGGCCGCGGCTGGGTGCACGTGAACCCCATCCCGCTGAACCCGACCCCCGGGTCCATCTGGACGTCCTCGGAGCCGGCCGTCATGGCCGAGTTCCTGCGCCGGCTCGAGGCCAAGGGCGTGCCCACCACGCTGCGCGACACCCGCGGCAAGGAGATCGACGGGGCCTGCGGCCAGCTCGCCGCCGCCGAGGACTGAGCCGCGCGTAGGGTGGGGGCCATGAGTCCGACCACACCGCCCGCCGCAGCACGCCGCCTCGGCCCCTCCCACCGCTCCGAGGTCCCCGGATTCCAGGTGGTCGACGTGCTCGCGCGCATCGAGACCCTGCGCGCCGAAGGCCACGACATCGTCTCGCTGACCGCCGGTGAGCCCGGATCCGGCGCCCCGCCCGAGGTGCATGCCGCCGCCGCGCGGATCCACTCCGAGCAGACCGTGCTGAACTACAGCCCCGGGCTCGGCATCCGCCCGCTGCGTGAGGCGATCGCCGCCCACGCCCGCAGCTGGTACGACATCGACCTCGCCGCCGATCGGATCGCGGTCACCACCGGCTCCTCAGGGGCGTTCATGCTCACGTTCCTGGCCGCGTTCGACGTCGGCGACCGCGTCGCCCTCGCCCGTCCGGGCTACCCCGCCTACCGGAACATCCTGGCCAGCCTCGGCATCGAGGTCGTGGACCTGCCCTGCGGCCCCGAGGTCCGCTTCCAGCCGACCGCCGAGCAGCTGCACCGCACGGTCGCCGAGTCCGGACCGCTGGACGGGCTGATCCTCGCCTCCCCGGCCAACCCCACCGGGACGATGGTCCCCGACGCGCAGATGGCCGAGCTGACCCGGTGGTGCACGGAGAACGGCGTCCGGCTCATCAGCGACGAGATCTACCACGGCATCACCGACGGCGCGGACTCGGTCAGCGCCCTGCAGCACACCGACGACGCCGTCGTCGTCTCCTCCTTCTCCAAGTACTGGGGGATGCCCGGGTGGCGGCTCGGCTGGGCGGTGCTCCCCGAGGACCTCGTCGACCCGGTCTCCCGACTGGGCGGAAACGTCGCCCTCTGCGCCCCGCACGGCTCCCAGCTGGCGGCGGTGGAGGCGTTCTCGGAGGGTTCGCTGGAGTTCGCCCGGTCCCAGGTGGCCGAGTACTCACGCGCCCGGACCATGGTGCTCGACGCCCTGCCGCGGCTGGGCTGGTCGGACGCCGCCCCCGCCGACGGCGCGTTCTACGTCTACGCCCGCATCGGTGAGCACCTGGAGCGGTTCGGCGACTCACCGACCTACTGCCGCGCCCTGCTGGAGGAGGCCGGCGTGGCCGTGGTCCCCGGCACCGACTTCGACCCGGTCGACGGCGACGAATGGGTGCGCCTCTCGCTGGCCCCGGGCCCCGAGAAGGTCTCCGAGGGCCTGGAGCGGATCCTGACGTTCCATCACCGCTCCGGCTCGTCCGGATCCTGATCGGGCTCGCCGGCCTCCGCCCGTCGGCGGTATCCGCGGACGGTCAGCGCCACAGCGACCACCCCCAGGACCGCGCCCGCCGCGGCGCCGAGGGCCATGCCCGTTCCGGCCGCCTCCTGCAGTCCGTCGGTGACGAACACCACTCCCGTCGGGACCGGCACCAGGCCCTGACCGCGGGCGACCGTGTACCCCATCGCCAGACAGGTCAGGACGATCGTGCCTCCTGCGAAGATCGCCGACCCCAGCCGGTGCCGTCCGCGGCGGGCCAGCAGCTCGAAGGGTTCGACGCCTCGGCGTCGGCAGTACCAGTGCATCGAGTAGGAGGGCAGCATCGCGACGACGAGGAGGGCCAGCGGGACGAGGACCTGGCCGGCCACCGCACTCGCCAGCGCCCCGAGCAGGCAGGCGTACAGGGTCAGTGAGGCCGCGAAGGCCCCGGACTCCGTGCAGACGGCGCGTTCGCGCTCATCGGCGGCCTCGGTTCCTTCTGTGTGGACGAGGCGCTCAGCCCAGCGG
The DNA here is from genome assembly GCF_025420485.1 of Nesterenkonia marinintestina. Lineage (GTDB taxonomy): Bacteria > Actinomycetota > Actinomycetes > Actinomycetales > Micrococcaceae > Nesterenkonia > Nesterenkonia marinintestina. Next base: position 60,035 of record NZ_JAOEFD010000011.1, read on the forward strand.
TCCAGGACGTTGTTCGTGGTCATGATGACTCTCCTTCTCCGTTCTCAGGCCTCGGTCCGGTCCAGCTGATGTCCGAAGAGGTGCTCGACGGTGGTGTCCAGCTCTCGCGCGATCCGCAGGGCGAGGAGGACGGAGGGGGAGTAGTCCCCCTGCTCCACGGCGACGATGGTCTGCCGGCTGACGCTGACATGTCTCGCCAGCTCCGCCTGGGTAAGGCGCCGGGACTTCCGCAGGTCCCGGATGCGGCGGTCGGAGTCGGCGGTGCTGACGTCGGCCATAGGAGAAGTCAACTCGGTTTGACATCGTATGTCAAGAGAAGTTGACATCATCGATGAGGCAAGTGTGACCTTAGGAATCCGTCACAATTAGCGCACATCTGCGTATCCATATACGATGAGGTGGTCCGACGCACCGAGTTCAGCGGACGCCCCACGCACCCGAGGGGACCACTCACCCTTGGAAAGGACACGCACGCATGACGCAGACCCCCTCCACCCGCGCCGCTCGGCTCACCGCCGTGACCGCCGTCGGCGCACTCACCGTCACCCTCGCAGCCTGCGGAGACGACGGGGGGAACGGCGGCGAGGAGGCCGCCGACCAGGACAGCCTGGTGCTGTACTCGGGCCGGAACGAGGAGCTGATCCAGCCGCTCATCGACGACTTCACCGAGGAGACCGGAGTGGAGGTCGACGTCCGCTACGGCGACACCGCCGAGCTCGCCGCCCAGCTGCTCGAGGAGGGTGACAACACCGACGCCGACGTCTTCCTCGCACAGGACGCCGGCGCACTCGGCCAGGTCGCCTCCGAGGGGATGTTCGACACCCTCGACTCCGAGCTGCTGGACCAGGTCCCCGAGATCTACCGGGACGCCGACGAGCAGTGGGTCGGACTCTCCGGGCGCCTGCGCACCCTGATCTACAACGAGGACCTCGTCGACGAGGACGAGCTGCCCGAGCGCGTCGAGGACATCAATGACGAGGAGTACCAGGGCCGGGTCGCCGTCGCCCCGACCAACGCCTCCTTCCAGTCCTTCGTCACCGCCTACCGGGAGCTCGAGGGCGACGAGGCCGCCGAGGACTTCCTCTCCGGCCTCGCCGAGAACGACGCCCCCATCCGTGAGAAGAACGGCGAGATCGTCACCGACGTCGCCTCCGGCTCCCTGGAGATGGGCCTGGTCAACCACTACTACCTCTACGCCCAGGCCGAGGAGTCCGGCGAGGACCCCGAGGACATGGACATCGCCAACCACCTCTTCGGCGACGGCGACGTCGGCGCCCTGATGAACGTGGCCGGCGCCGGAGTCATGGACGCAGACCACGAGCCCTCCCAGCAGCTGATGGAGTACCTGCTCGGCGAGGACGGTCAGTCCTACTTCGTCGAAGAGACCGCCGAGTACCCGATGATCGAGGGCATGGACGGCCCCGAGGGCATGCCCGCCCTGGAGGACCTCGACATCCCCGACATCGATCTCAACCGCCTCGAGGACCTCGAGACCACGGTCGAGAAGATCACGGACTCAGGATTGGCGGGCTGATCCCACCCCCATGACCCTGCTGCAGGACTCGCCGCACACCCGGACCGACCGGGCAGCACCGGACGGTCCGGGCGTCGGCGCGCCCGGGACCGGGATCCCCGGCACCGGGGGTCCCGACGGTCCCGCGGGACTCTTCGGCCGCGGACGCCGCCCCGTCCCGCGCCGCCGAGGTCCCGCCCGCCTGCTGCCGGCCTGGATGGTCATCCTGGCCGTGGTCACCACCGCAGTGGCCCTGCTGCCGCTGTTCTACCTCGTGGTCCGCGCCGCGGAGTACCCCACCGCAGACTTCATCGACACCGTGTTCTCCGCCCGCAGCGGACGGCTGGCGGTCAGCTCGGCGATGCTGACCACCGTGGTCACTGGGCTCTGCCTGGTCATCGGCGTCGGACTGGCGGTGCTGGTCACCCGCACCCGCATCCCCGGACGGCGCCTGCTCGCCGTGGCCGCCGCCCTGCCCCTCGCGGTGCCCAGCTACGTGGCCGCCTACTCGTGGCAGTCGATGAACCAGCTGGTCAGCCCCGGCACCACCTTCGAAGGGTTCTGGCCCGCGGTCGCAGTCATCACCCTGGTCACCTACCCCTACGTGTACCTGCCGACCGTCGCCGCACTGCTGGCCGTGGGCTCCGACCAGGAGGAGGCCGCCCGCTCGCTGGGCCGCGGCCCGGTGCACACCTTCCTCACCGTCACGGTCCGCCAGGCCACCCCCGCCATCGCCTCGGGCGGGCTGCTGTGCGCCATCTACGTCATCGCCGACTTCGGGGCGGTGGCGATCCTGCGCGTGGACACCTTCACCCGCGTGGTCTACACCAGCTTCTCCATGGGCTTCGACAGGATCGGCGCCGTCGCCCTGTCCACCGTGCTGCTGGCCCTGACCATGGGCGTGCTCTTCGTCGAAGGACGCATCCGACGCACCGCCACCCGGTACTCCCAGGTCGGCTCCGGATCCGGCGGCCGGCCCGCACGCGCCCCGCTGGGACGGTGGCGCGTCCCCGCCCTGGCGGCCGGCTGGGCCCCCATCGTCGTCGCACTCGGGGTGCCGGTGGCCGCGCTGAGCCTGTGGTCCGGGCGGGGGGTCTCCCGACCCGGATCCATGGAGGAGGTCCTCGGTGCGCTGATCAACTCCCTCTGGGCCGCCGGGGCCGGTGCCCTGGCGACCACCGCGATCGCCCTGCCGCTGGCGCTGTGCCTGGCGAGGCGCCCCTCGCTGCTCAGCCGCAGCCTGGAGCGGATGGCCTACCTCGCCCACTCGCTGCCCGGCCCCGTCGTCGGACTCTCGGTGGTCATGCTCGGCATCGCCGTGCTGCCGATGTTCTACCAGACCATGTGGATGCTGGTCCTGGCCTACTGCACCCTGATGCTTCCCCTGGCCCTCGGCCCGGCGCTCGCCGCGGCCCTGCACGCCCCGCCCGAGCTCGAGGAGGCCGCCCGCTCGCTGGGCCGGCCGCCGCTGATCGCCTACCTGCGCGTCACCCTGCCGCTGATGGCCCCGGGAATCGGCGCCGGTGCGATGATGGTCATGCTCACCGCGATCAAGGAGCTGCCCGCCACCCTGATGCTGCGCCCCACCGGATTCGACACCCTGGCCACCCGGCTGTGGACCTACACCGGCTCCGAGTCCTACGCGGCCGCCGCGCCCTTCGCGCTGCTGCTGGTGCTGGTCGCCTCCGTACCCGTATGGCTGCTGGTCTCCCGACTGCTGAAGGAGGTGTGAGGATGACGACGACGAACCGCGCCGGGACCCTCGACGTCTCCGGGGTCACCGCCCGCTACGGGGCCGAGACCGTCCTCGACGACGTCGCCCTGCACGCAGAGCGCGGCTCCACCCTGGCGGTGATCGGCCCCTCCGGGTCCGGGAAGACCACACTGATGCGCGTGATCGCCGGCTTCCTGCAGCCCGAGTGCGGCACCGTGCGCCTGGACGACCGCGACATCACCGCCGTGCCCGCCCACCGGCGGCGCATCGGCCTCGTCGCCCAGGACGGGGCGCTGTTCCCGCACCTGACGGTGACCCAGAACATCGCCTTCGGGCTGGACCGCCGACGGCTCGGCCGCGAAGAGGTCCGGCGCCGCGCCGACGAGATGCTCGAACTGGTCAGCCTCACCTCCGAGCACGGCCGACGCCGCCCCGACCAGCTCTCCGGCGGACAGCGCCAGCGGGTGGCCCTGGCCCGCGCGCTGGCCCGCGGCCCCGAGCTGATCCTGCTCGACGAACCGTTCTCCGCCCTGGACTCGGGCCTGCGGGACCGCACCCGCCGGGCGGTGCGCGAGGTCCTCGCCGAGACCGGCACCACCGCGCTGCTGGTCACCCACGACCAGAACGAGGCGCTGTCCTTCGCCGACCAGGTCGCCGTGCTCAGCGACGGACGGCTGCGGCAGGCCGCCGCACCCCGGGAGATCTACTCCACCCCGGCGGACCTGGAGACCGCGAAGTTCCTGGGCGAATCGGTGGTCCTGGAGGCCGAGGCCTCCGCCGGCGTGGCCGAGTGCGTGCTCGGTCAGGTGCCGCTGCGCGGCCCGGGCAGCCAGGGTCGGGTGCGGCTGCTGCTGCGCCCCGAACAGCTGCGCCTGGTCGCCCCGGGCGACGGGGTCCCGGGCACGGTCATCGACTTCGACTACTACGGCCACGACTGCGCGATCACCGTGGAGGTCTCCGGAACCTCCGAACTGGTCCGCGTGCGCGAGCTGGACGCCGAGCCGATCCCGCCGGGCACCCCCGTGGGACTGCGCGTGGAGGGCTCCGGGGTCGCATTCGCGCCCGAGTCCCGCCTGCGCTTCCTCACCTGAGCGGCCGGCCTGCCATGATGGAGGGCGTGACCGCACGCCTGTTCCCGAAGCCGACCAGGAGCTGATGATGAGCGAACCGATCCGCGTCGCCGCCGTCGAGGACATCGACGAGGGCGAGGCCCTGCTGCTGCAGCCGGAGGTCACCGGCGCCTCGGAGCCCATCTCCGTGTTCCACGGCGAGGACGGGGGCTTCTACGCCCTCGACGACGAGTGCACCCACGAGACCGCCTCCCTGGCCGACGGCCTCGTCGACGGGGACACCGTCGAATGCCCCAAGCACTCGGCCGCGTTCTGCCTGAAGGACGGACGTGCCCTGTGCCTGCCCGCCACCCGCGACGCCCGCACCCACAGGGTCGAGGTCCGCGACGGTGAGATCTACCTGCATCCCGGGGTGCCGGCCCAGGCATGAGCGTGGAGAGCGTCATCGTCGTCGGCGGGGGACCGGCCGGCTTCGCCGTGGTCCAGCGGCTGCGCCGCGGCTTCTTCGATGGGACGGTCACCCTGATCGCATCCGAAGGGGTTCCCTACGACCGGCCGCCGCTGAGCAAGGAGTACCTGGCCGGGACCACGGACGTCGAGGCGATCCGCTTCGAACCTGCCGAATGGTTCGCCGAACACGAGGTGGACCTCGTGACCGGAGATGTCAGTTCCGTCGAACCGGACACCGGTGAGGTGCGACTGGCCGACGGGCCGACGCTGCGGGCCGACCGCGTCGTATTCGCCACCGGCGGTGCGGCGGCCCTGCCGCCTATCCCAGGGGTGGAACAGTCTCATGATGCCGGAACGGTGCTGACGCTCCGCAGCCTCGACGACGCCGACGCCCTCCGCGCCCGACTCGGCCCCGGACGGCGCCTGGCCGTCGTCGGCGGCGGACTCATCGGCGCTGAGGTCGCCTCCACCGCCGCCGGAACCGGCACCGAGGTGGTGCTCATCGACCCGGTCGACCCGCCGCTGGTCGCCGCAGTGGGACCCGAGCTGGCCCGGCGGCTGCACGACATGCACGCCGCCCACGGGGTGGAGGTCCGCACCGCCGCCGTCGCACAGGTCGAAGCGGGGGAGGAGGCGACGGGGCGTGCGCTGCGGATCCACCTCGACGACGGCTCGGAGGTCGCCGCGGACACGGCCCTCATCGGCGTCGGCATGGTCCCCCGGACCGCGCTCGCCGTGGCCGCCGGACTCGAGGTCGACGGCGGCATCGTCGTCGACGAGACCTTCCGCACCTCCCACCAGCGGATCTACGCGGTCGGCGACGTCGCCCGGCTGCGCACCGACGACGGTGAGCTGCAGCCCCGCGCCGAGCACTGGGAGCACGCGGTGCTCTCCGGCGGCGCCGCAGGTGCCGCGCTGCTCGCCGAGGCCGGACCCTCGGCCGGCCCCGAACCCATCGAGTCCCCCTGGTTCTGGTCCGACCGCCACGGGGTGCACCTCGAGGCGGTGGGCTCCATGGCCGCCCCCGGACGGACGATCACCCGGGAGATCGACGGTGCTCCCGCCGTCGCCTTCCGCGTGGACGAGACCTCACGGGTCATCGGCTGCGCGGCGATCGACGCCTCCCAGGCGGTACGGGTGGCCCGCCGACTCATCGCCCGCGGCACCGTCGTCGACGCGGACGACCTGGCCGACCCCGACGTCCCCCTCAAGCAGCTGATGCGCCGGCGCTGAGTCCGCCCGTCAGCCCCGGTCGGACCCGCGCGCGTGCGCGGACGCCAGCCGGGCGGCCAGCCCCGTGTACCGCTGGGGCGTCAGCTCCCGCAGCCGCGCCGCGGCGTCCTCGGAGAGGCCCAGGCCGTCGACGAACTCGCGCAGCTTCTGCTGGTCCACCCGGCGGCCCCGGGTGAGGTCCTTCAGACGCTCGTACGGGCTGTCCATGCCGGGCGTCCCGGCCAGGGCCTCGGCGCGCATCACCGTCTGGATCGCCTCGCCCAGGACCTCCCAGTTGGCGTCGAGGTCGGCGGCGATGACGTCCTCGGCCACGTCGAGCTGGCGCAGCCCCTTGGTGACGTTGTTCAGCGCCAGCACCGAGTGCCCCAGGGCGGTGCCGATGTTGCGCTGCCCGGAGGAGTCGGTGAGGTCACGCTGCCAGCGGGACTCCACCAGGGTGGAGGCCAATACGTCGAGCAGGGCGTTCGAGACCTCGAGGTTCGCCTCGGCGTTCTCGAATCGGATCGGATTGACCTTGTGCGGCATCGTCGAGGACCCGGTGGCGCCGGCCACGGGGATCTGCCGGAAGAAGCCGATGGAGATGTAGCTCCAGACGTCCACGCACAGCCCGTGCAGGATCCGGTTGAACCGGGCGACGTCGGCGTAGAGCTCGGCCTGCCAGTCGTGGGACTCGATCTGGGTGGTCAGCGGATTGAACGTCAGGCCCAGCTTCTCGACGAAGCGGCGGGCCACCGCCGGCCAGTCCGCCTGCGGCGCGGCCGCCAGGTGGGCGGCATAGGTGCCGGTCGCCCCGTTGATCTTCCCCAGGTGCTCCTGAGCCTCGATCCGGCGCAGCTGGCGGGTCAGCCGGTGCACGAACACCGCGACCTCCTTGCCCAGCGTCGTCGGGGTCGCCGGCTGACCGTGGGTGCGCGAGAGCATCGGGACCTCCGCCGCGCCCTCGGCCAGCGTCGAGAGCCCCTCCAGGGCCGTCCGGGCGGCGGGAAGCCAGACCTGCTCGACGGCGTCGCGGATGCCCACCGCGTAGCTGAGGTTGTTGATGTCCTCGGAGGTGCAGGCGAAGTGCACCAGCGGGGTCAGCTCACCCAGCCCCATGCCCTCCAGGCGGCGGGCGATGAAGTACTCCACCGCCTTGACGTCGTGGACGGTCTCCGCCTCGATCTCCGCCAGCTCGGCGACCTCCTCCGGCCCGAACTCGGTGACGATGCGACGCAGCTCGGAGACCTGCTCCGTGCTCAGCGGGGGGAGCCCCTCGAGCACCTGCTCCTCGCACAGGTGCACGAACCACTCCACCTCCACGTGCACGCGGTTGCGGTTCAGCGCCGCCTCGGAGAGGTGGTCGACCAGGGGCGCGGCGTCGCGGCGGTACCGGCCGTCGAGGGCGCCGAGCGCGATGAGCGGCTCGGCCGCGGCCAGGCTGACGCGCGGCTGTTCGGAGGAGACGGGGGAGTGCTGTGCGGCGTCGGAAGCGGTCTCGGATGCGGCCATGGGCACGATTCTGTCATGACCGTGACGCGCCCCCCCCGCGACGAGGTCGGACCGACCCGGGGCCCGACCGACGCTCCTCCACAGGCGTGCGTGGGCGGTCGGATCCGCGCACCGTCCTCCACAGTCTCGGACCGACGCATCGTCGGGACGACGGCGCCCGCCTACGGTCGTCGCATCGCCTGATCGTCGGTCCCTCGCCCCTGGAGGTCGGAACCTGTGAGCTTCGTCGCCGCCCAGCTGGAGTCCAGCGCCGAGAACGCCGAGCGCACCGCGGCCTCGGTGCGCCGCGCCGCCGGCCAGTCCGAGGCGATCGTCGGCCGTCTGCTCTCCGCCCGTGAGGTGACCTGGGAGTCCGCGGCGGCCACAGGCTTCCGCGGCGTCGTCGACACCCTGATGGTCGAGGCCGCCGCCGACCGCACCCTGGCGGAGTCGGTGGCGGACGACCTGCTCGCCGCGGCCACGGACCTGCGCGAGTGGGCAGCGGGCGCCCGATCGCTCAGCGCGGCCCTCGACGGCGCCTCCCCGGAGGATCTGGCGGAGCTGCCGCTGATCGGCTCGGCCCGGGACGCCCTCGAGGATCCCTCGTCCTTCGTCCGCTTCGTCGCCGACGGCGGCGTCTCCACCGTCCGCTCGCTGCTCAGCTGACCCCCGCCCCGAGACTTCCCAGGAGTGCCCCCATGACCCCGCCCACGGCCGGCTCCGCCGGATTCGAGGAGTTCCCCGCCCAGGTGAAGGGCGGCTCGTGGCTCAGCGTCGCCCTCGACTCCCTGGCCGGGACCGTGGACGAGGTCTCGTCGGCGACCGACCTCTCGGCCGAGCAGCTGCGCATGTTCGCCTCCGCCGGATTCGAGCACGTCACCTCCGGCACCCCCACCCTGCACCCGAGGATCGTTTCGGCCGGGGCGACCTTCGGCACGCTGCAGGCTCGGATGGCGGCCTCCCAGCTCACGTCGCGTGCCTTCGCGCTGATCATGCGGGAGGTCTACGAGCGCTACCGCGGCGTCGAGGAGTCGATCCTCGGGCTCTTCGACGGCGGCGTGCGCCTGTTGGCCTTCATGGTCAACATCAACCCCGCGGGCGGCCCGATCGACGGGCTGCGCGCCTTCGACCAGGCCTACGGTGCGATGCCCTCCCTGGTGCGGCTCGGCGCACTGGCCGGCACCCGGGGGATGGGCGGGCTGGGACGCGCGGGACAGGCGGTGATGGGGTGGTCGCTGATCACCGCCTACGGCCCCGACCTGCGCCGGCCGGGACAGCTCTGGAAGGACGCGGTGACCATGGACGTCGGCGAGCCCGCCGACGCCGGATCCCACCGGGCCGAGGGCGGCGCCGCCGACTACCTCGACGTCGTCGGGGAGGCCGACGGAGACATCGTCATCAGCACGGTCACCCACGACGACGGGACCGTCAGCCACATGGTCCACCTGCCCGGACTGGACGTGGATCCCGCAGACTTCTCCGCCGAGGACCTGGCCGACGGCCGGGGCCTGGTCGCCGGAGCCGACGCGATGGTCGAGGACTCCTCGGTGCACTCCGAGGCGATGGTCGAGGCGCTGGAGGCCGCCGGCGTCGCCGACGGAGAATCGGTCTACCTCTCCGGATACAGCCTCGGCGGGAAGCAGGCCACGGACCTGGCCGCCGACGACACGTTCAACGAGCGGTTCGACCTCGGAGGCGTCATCACCCTCGGCGCGCCGCAGTCGCAGCGCACGACCCCGTTCGGGGTGCCGGTGACCCACTTCCAGGACAAGCACGACCCGGTGCCGCGGTTCACCGCGGAGCGGGGACGGACGAGCTCGGACCGGCTCACCGTCGAGTTCGACCGGCCGCCCCAGGAACGTGAGGGGCTCACCGCCTTCGGGGACAACCATCCCTACCGGCACAACGTGGACGCCCTGCGCTCATTGGAGCACCCGGACAACGACGCCCTCGACCCCGACCAGCGGGCCGCCCTGGAGGCCTTCGCCGAGGCCTACGACGGCGACGTGCAGACCCAGACCTTCACCGGCGCCTGGCGCCACGACCTCGACCCGGAGGCCGTCGAGGCGCTGGAGGCCGAGGCGCAGGGCCTGGGAGACCGTGTGGAGTCGGGCATCGAGCGGGGCCGTGAGCTGGCCGAAGAGGCCCGTGAGGAGCTCTGGGGAGTCGTCCCGGGGGATCAGCGCCTCAGCGTCCCCCATCCGCCGGTCGATGCGCCCCTGCCCGCGGAGGTCCCGCCCTGGGAGCTCAGCGAGGAGCCGGGCCGGAGGGCGCCGCGGTGAGCAGGAACCGGCCCAGCACCGCGGAGACCAGCGCGACGATGATCGCGCCGAGCAGCGCGTCCCAGAAGAAGCTGTCCACGTAGAACCGCACCCCGACCACCCCGGCGGTCAGATCGGTCAGCCATGCGGTGAGCATCAGCATCGCCGCATTGATGACCACGGCGAACAGCCCCAGGGTCAGACAGGTGATCGGCATCGCCAGGAAGGACAGGATCGGCTTGATGACCGCGTTGACCAGTCCGAACACCGCCCCGACGAAGACGTAGGCCATCATCAGTCCGGCCGGGGTCTCGGTGCCGGTGATGCCGATGCCCGGCAGCAGCCACGCGGCGGCGCCGAGGGCGAGGGCGTTGAGCAGGGTCGCAAGTAGGATTCTCATCACAGTCATCATCTCACCGTCGAGATGAGAGAACACTGAGAGGACACCCCACATGACCGATCAGGTCCCCGGGCTGACGCGCCCCGTCGGTGCCGCCGTCAGCCCGCGCCCGGCCATCGCCGCCCTCCCGAAGTACGCCGCGGGGAAGCCCCCGCAGGCCGCCGACGGGCTCACCCCGTACAAGCTCTCCTCCAACGAGAACCCCTTCGGGCCCGTGCAGGCGGCCAAGGACGCATACCGGGACATCGACATGCTGAACCGGTACCCGGACCCCACCGCGCAGACCCTGCGGACCGCGCTCTCCGAGACCCTCGGGGTCCCGGCCGAGGACATCGTCGCCGGCACCGGAAGCCTGGGTGCCCTGACCCAGCTGATCACCTGCTTCGCAGGCACCGGGGACGACGGCGTCCCCGACGAGGTCATCTACCCGTGGCGCTCCTTCGAGGCCTACCCCATCGTGGTCCGCACCGCCGGGGCGCAGGACGTGCAGGTGCCGGTCGACGCCGACGGTCGGCACGACCTCGAGGCCATGCTCGCCGCGATCACCGACCGCACCCGGGTGATCCTGCTCTGCACACCGAACAACCCCACCGGACCGGCGCTGACCCACCGGGAGGTCAGCGACTTCCTGGCCCGGGTGCCCCGCGACGTCGTCGTGGTCATCGACGAGGCCTACATCGAGTTCATCCGCTCCGAGGACCCCGTCGACGCCCTCGAGCTGTACCGGAACCACCCCAACGCGGCGGTGCTGCGCACCTTCTCCAAGGCCCACGCCCTGGCCGCGCTGCGGGTCGGCTACGTCATCTCCCAGCAGGAGATCATCGGCCCCATGCGGGCCGCCGCGCCTCCGTTCAGCGTCTCCGCCGCGGCCGAGGCGGCCGCCGTCGCCTCCCTGTCACGACTGGACGAGATCCAGGTCACAGTGGAGAATCTTGTCTACGAACGACAAAGAGTCCGTGAGGCGCTGCTCGACGCCGGTTGGGACGTCCCGGCCGCCGAGGGGAACTTCGTCTGGCTGCCGTTGGGGGACCGATCCGCCGACTTCGCGCACCAGGCCGGGGTCCTCGCGCTCTCCGTGCGGGCCTTCGACGGCGAAGGCGTACGGGTGAGCATCGGCGTGTCCGAGGCCAACGATCGGCTCATCGAGTTGTGCCGGTCCTACAGCCTCCGCGGCTGATCCCGCTGAGAGGATGAGACGGCAGACCCACAAGGTCCTGTCGGAGAGGAGCCCGCTCGTGCAGCCAATCCAGCTGCTCGCGCCGGACGGTTCGTTCGCCGAGGATGAGGTGTACGCCCCGTACATCCGCGCCCTCGGCGACGACGTCCTGCGAGAGATGTACCGGTCGATGGCGACCGCCCGTCGGCTCGACAACGAGGCGACCTCCCTGCAGCGGCAGGGTCAGCTCGAACTCTGGGTCCCGTGTCTGGGCCAGGAGGCCGGACAGACCGGAGTGATCACCGCGCTGCGCGAGGACGACATGGTCTTCCCGACCTACCGCGAGCACGCCATGGCGCTGCACCGCGGCATCACCCCCGAGGAGCTGCTCCGCCAGTTCCGGGCGGCCGGGCACTCCGGATGGGACCCCCTCGAGCACTCCTTCAACGTCTACTCGGTGGTCCTCGGCGCCCAGACGCTGCACGCCGCCGGCTGGGCGATGGGTCTCCAGCGGGACCAGGCGGCCGGCCGGGCCGAGGACGAGCTCGTCGTCGCCTGCCTCGGCGACGGGGCCTCCAGCCAGGGCGACGTGCACGAGTCGATGGTCTTCGCCAGCTCCTACGGGCTGCCGATGCTCTACTTCATCCAGAACAACCACTGGGCGATCTCCGTGCCCGTGGCCACCCAGTCGAAGCACCCGCTCGCACTGCGGGCCCACGGCTACGGGTTCGAGGGGGTGCGGGTCGACGGCAACGACGTGCTCGCCAGCTTCGCCGTCGCCGCACACCACGCCCCGCAGGTGCGCGAGGGGAACCCGCAGATCATCGAAGCCGTCACCTACCGGATGGGCGCGCACACCACCGCGGACGACCCGACCAAGTACCGCACCTCCGAGGAGGTCGAGTCCTGGAAGGCGAAGGACCCGATCAGCCGCTACGCCACCTGGCTCGAGGCCGAGGGCCACGCCGACTCCGGCTGGTTCTCCGAGGTCGACGCCGAGGCCAAGGACCTCGCCGCCGACCTGCGCCGCGCGGCGATGTCGATGGAGGGGCTGGAGCTCGAGCGCGTCTTCGACACCGTCTACGCCGAGCCGCATCGCCAGATCGAGACCGAGAAGGCCTGGCTGAAGGACTTCGAGGCCGGATTCGCCGAGCAGACCGGCGAGACCGAGGGGGAGCGCCGATGACGACGAGCACCGCGGCCGACGCCGTCGAGCGTCCCGAAGACCGTGAGCCGAAGCAGATGCCCCTGGCCAAGGCCATCACCGCCGCCCTGCGCGACACCATGGCCGACGACGACCGCACCCTGCTCATCGGTGAGGACATCGGCGCCCTCGGGGGCGTCTTCCGCGTCACCGACGGGCTGCAGGCCCAGTTCGGCGCCGACCGGGTGATCGACTCACCCCTGGCCGAGTCCGGGGTGATCGGCACCTGCATCGGCATGGCCATGCGCGGCTACCGTCCGGTGGCCGAGATCCAGTTCGACGGCTTCGTGTTCCCCGCCTTCAACCAGATCACCACCCAGCTGGCGAAGATCCACAACCGCACCGACGGAAAGGTCACCATGCCGGTGACCGTGCGGCTTCCCTACGGCGGATCCATCGGGTCGATCGAGCACCACTCCGAATCGCCGGAGGCCCTGTTCGCCCACACCGCCGGGCTGCGGCTGGTCACCCCCTCCAACGCGCACGACGCCTACTGGATGACCCGTCAGGCCATCGCCTGCCAGGACCCGGTGTTCGTGCTCGAGCCCAAGCGCCGCTACTGGCTCAAGGGCGAGGTCGACTTCCAGAACCCGGCCCCCGACGCCTTCACCGCCCAGGTGCTGCGCGAGGGCACCGACGCCACCATCGCCGCCTACGGACCCCTGGTGCCCACCGCCCTGGCGGCCGCGGCGGCCGCCGCCGAGGACGGACGCAGCGTGGAGGTCATCGACATCCGCTCGCTGAGCCCGTTGGACGACGAGACCATCGCCCGCTCGGGCGCGAAGACCGGACGCCTCGTGGTGGCCCACGAGGCGCCGACCTTCGGCGGATTCGGCGGCGAGATCGCCGCACGGGTCTCCGAACGGGCCTACCACCGGATGCTGGCCCCGGTGCTGCGGGTGGGCGGATTCCACATGCCCTACCCGCCCTCGCAGGAGGAGCACCGCTACCTGCCCGACATCGACCGCATGCTCGAAGCCGTGGAGCGCAGCTTCAGCTACGACCGCTGAGCGCCGGCGCGCGCATTCAGCACAGACCAGCGACAGGAGGCACAGAGCATGGTCGGCACGTTCAATCTCCCCGACGTCGGTGAGGGGCTCACCGAGGCCGAGGTCATCTCATGGAAGGTCACCGTCGGCGACGTCGTCGAGGTCAACGACGTCGTCGTCGAGATCGAGACCGCGAAGTCCCTGGTGGAGCTGCCCGTCCCCTTCGCCGGCGAGGTGCGTGAGCTGCTCGCCGAGGAGGGGGAGACCCTCGAGGTCGGCAGCCCGCTGATCCGCATCGCCGAGGCCGGATCCGAGGACGGGCCCGAGGCCGGGTCGGATCAGAAGTCCGACTCCCAGGAGAAGAAGCCCGCCGAGCGGAAGCAGGCGGACTCGGGGTCGTCGGGCTCGGGTTCGCCGGAGTCCGGGTCGTCGGACTCCGGAGGAGACAAGGCGCTGGTGGGCTCCGGCCCGAAGGCCGACGCCGCCAAGCGCCGACCCCGCACCCGTCCGACGACGCTGGACCTGGTCGACGTCCCCGGCGACGCGCAGCGGCGTCCTGCCCGGCGGGACGCCGAGTCCCAGGGACGCGGTGTGGTCGACGTGCTGGCCCGGACGACGCCGCCGGTGCGCGCGCTCGCCCGTCGGCTCGGCGTCGCCCTGGGCGAGCTCGCCGCGGCCGCCCCGGGACGGATCAGCCGTGAGGACGTGGAGCGGTTCGCCCGTGACCGCGGCGGCGACGTCCGTGCCGGGGGACGCCGTGCGGCCGGACCCGACGAGCACGGCTTCACCGCCGGGCGGCTGCTGCGGGAGGGCCCCCGCGAGGAGGAGGTCGAGGTGCGCGGGGTGCGCAAGCACACCGCGATCAACGTGACCCGCTCCGCCCAGGAGGTCCCGCACGTCTCGGTGTTCCGCGAGACCGACATCACCCGCACCATGGAGCTGCGCGCGGTCCTGCGCGAAGACTCCCGATACGAGGGCCTGAGCGTCTCACCGCTGCTGTTCGTCGCCAAGGCGATCATCTGGGCCGCCCGGCGCAACCCGCAGGTCAACGCCACCTGGCACGACGAGACCTACTCGCTGAAGAACTACGTCAACCTCGGCATCGCCGCCGCCACGCCTCGCGGACTGGTGGTCCCGGTGATCGAGGACGCCCAGGCCTACGACACCCGGGGGCTGGCCGCCGCGATCACCGCACTGACCAAGAGGGCCCGCGACGGGAAGACCTCGCCGGCCGAGATGCAGGGCGGGACGGTCTCCATCACCAACCTGGGACCGCTCGGGCTCGACGGCGGCACCCCGATCCTTCCCCCCGGCCAGGCGGCGATCGTCGCCGTAGGGGCTGTGCGCCGGAAGCCGTGGGTCGTCGACGACCAGATCGTCCCGCGCGATGTGATGACCGTGGGCGGATCCTTCGACCACCGGCTCATCGACGGCGAGCACGCCGGCCGCTTCGTCGCCGACGTCGCCCGCGTGCTGGAGCAGCCGGGACTGCTGCTCGACTGAGGCGCCGGCACGCCGCCGCCCGATCCCGGGAGCCCCTAGTCCCGGGAGGTGATCTGCGTCAGCTCCAGCGGGTCCGGCTCCTCGATGCCCAGCGCCTCGGACAGCGGCTCGCCGTCGAGGAGCAGCTCCGCCTCCGCCGCACCGGAGGCGGCACGAGCCGTGGCCTCGATCTGCGCGTGGATCCGGGCACCCGCGCAGGCATCGACGGGTGGGGCCTCTCCGGTCAGCTCCACGGTGACCACGTCGTCGTCGAGCTCGGCCGACTCCAGGCTGAGGTCCTCGAACTCGGTGAGCAGATTGATGAACTCGGGCTCCCCGTGCGTGGGCTCCTCATCGGCGATCAGGTAGCCCAGGGCCCCTGAGGTGGGATCCTCGGTCACCGTGGGCACGGTGGTGATGACGCTGATGGTGTCCTCGCAGCCGAAGACGTCGGACCGGGCGCTCTCGATCATCTGGACGTTCTCGGAGTCGTCCTCGATCTCCATGTGTCCGTCGTCGTCGATCGGCGTGTTCTCCGCGTGCCCGGCGGGGGTGACCAGGCCCATGGGGAGGCGGACCGACTCGTCGGAGTCGTACTCCGGTTCGGGCAGCGGCTCGCCGCCCTCGGACCCGCCGTCGCCGTCGTCGCCCCCGCCTCCGTCGTTCCCGCAGGCGGTCAGCAGCAGCGTCGCCCCGAGTGCGGCGGCGCCCAGGCGTGCGGCGGGGGAGCGGTGAGCAGACATGTCTCCACAGTACGACAGGGCTGGGTCACGGTGCGCGACGGGAGAAGTGTGGTGCGGGCGGAAGGCGTTGAACGGGGGCGCCTTCCGCCCGCACTGCGGGACTTCGTCGACGGCATCAAGGGGGGTGCGATGCTCATGTCGACGCTCGTGCCCGTCCCGCAGGGGCGCCGGTCCGGAGGGAACGGGATCCCCGGACCGTCGTCGGACGGAGGGAGCGGTACCGGCAAGGGGGCGTCGCCGGTAGCTCTCCAAAATTTGAACCGCTGTCCGCCCTCCATGATGCCGATCGGTCCGGCCCTCTGTCAATCGTTTCCTACCGACGAGTTCACATCGGCCCGGAAGGTCCTCCGCCCACCCGGATCCGGGAGTCTCGGCGGGTCCCGCGGCGACAGGCGATAGGCTGGGTGCCATGCCGATCCGGAACCATCGCGCCGCCGCACTGCCTGCCAAGCTCTCTCGGTCCTGGCTGCTCATCAACGCCGCGCATGAGGAGGACTTCGCCCCCGGCCTCGCCAGCGAGGCCGACTCGGTGATCTTCGACCTCGAGGCCTCGGTCCCGGACGATCAGAAGGCCGCCGCCCGCGACTCGGTGGCCTCCGCCCTCGACGACGGCATGACCGCCTGGGTCCGGATCTCGGCGACCACCTCGGAGCACTGGGAGGACGACGTCGCCGCCCTGTCACGGGTGCGCGGACTGCGCGGAGTGATGCTCGCCGAGACCGAGGCCCCCGAGCAGGTCACCTACACCGCGATGCGCCTGCGCGCCGGCACCCCGGTGATCGCGCTCATCGAGTCCGCCGTCGGCGTCGAGCAGGCCACCTCGGTGGCCAACGCCCCCGGCACCTTCCGCCTGGCCTTCGGCACCAACGACTTCCGCAAGGACGTCGGCGTCTCCGACGACCCGACCGCGCTGGCCTACGCCCGCTCCAAGCTGGTCATCGCCTCCCGCGTGGGAGGGCTGCCGGGCGCCATCGACGGGCCCGCCGCCCCGGATGCGGACGAGGAGACCATCGCCGAGGCCTGCCGGGTCACCCAGGCGATGGGCATGACGGGCAAGCTCTCGCTCGACCGCGCCCAGGTCGACAGCGTCAACCAGGGGCTCTCGCCGTCGGAGGAGGAGCTCAGCTGGGCCCGCGAACTCATCGACGCCCATGAGAAGGGCGCCTCCATCGGAGACGGCTCCTACCTGCCGCGCCTGGCCCGTGCGCGCAAGATCGCCTCGCTGGCCGACTCCTACGGCCTCTGGAACGCCTGACCGGCCGTCTGACCGGCCGCCTCGTTGAAGGTCGATCTCCGAGGCCGGTAGATTGAGGCGGACACCCGCACCTGTGCGCCGGAGCACATGTGCCACGGACGGCGAGGAGGCCAGATGGGCAGGGAGACCTACACCGGCGACGTGGCGTTCGAGGTGCGCGGCCACCTCGGGATCATCACGCTGAACCGCCCGAAGGCGCTCAACGCGCTGACCAAGCTGATGTGCGAGTCCGTGCTCATCCAGCTGCAGGACTGGGCCGACGACGACGACGTCGCCCAGGTGCTGGTCCGCGGCGCCGGCGACCGCGGCCTCTGCGCCGGAGGGGACGTGGTCGGCATCTACCGCGAGATCACCTCACACTCCGACGACGGCGGCGAGCTGTTCCCCGACGGGACGCCGGGCTACCGAACCGACTACGACTCCGAGGAGTTCTGGCGCACCGAGTACCGGATGAATCAGCTGATCGCCCGCTACCCCAAGCCCTACGTCGCCCTGATGGACGGGGTGGTCCTCGGCGGCGGGATCGGGATCTCGGCCCACGGCTCCCACCGCATCGTCACCGAGCGCACCAAGGCCGGCATGCCGGAGACCACCATCGGCTTCACCCCCGACGTCGGCGGGGCCCACCTGCTCAGCGGGGCACCGCTGGGCACCGGGCTGCACGCCGGGATGACCGGCGCCCACCTGGGCGCGGCCGACGTGCTCCACCTCGGCCTGGCCGACGCGCACATGGAGTCCGTCCAGCTCGAGTCCCTCATCGACGAACTCACCCGCCGACCGGTCGACGAGGTGCTGCCCGAGATGCGCACCGAAGCCGGGGAGTCCGCCCTCGCCGCCGCGCAGTGGATCCCCGAGGCCTACTCGGCCGACACCGTCGAGGAGATCCTCTCCCGCCTCGATGCGACGGCCGAGGCCCACCCCGAGGCCGGGGAGGCCGCCGCCACGCTGCGGACCAAGTCCCCGACCTCGCTGAAGGTCACCCTTCGCTCGCTGCGCGCGGCACAGGGGCAGAGCCTGGAGGAGGTGCTCCGCACCGACTACACCCTCGGGGTCAACCTCATGCGCTCCCGCGACTTCCGCGAGGGGATCCGTGCGCAGCTGGTCGACAAGGACCGTGACCCCCGATGGACCCCGGCGACGCTGCAGGAGGTCGACGAGGACCTCGTCGAACGCCTCTTCACCCCCGCACCGGGCAAGACCCTGACCTTCGACGAGGAGTGACCCCACCATGGCAGAGCAGATGACCGCCGCCCAGGCCGCAGACCACGACTGGTCCACCATCGAGGTCTCGGTGGCCGACCGGGTCGCCGTGATCCGGCTGAACCGCCCGAAGGCGCTCAACGCGCTGAACGAGCAGACCATGGACGAGGTGGTGGAGGCCGCGGTCGCCGCAGACGCCGACGACGCCGTCGGGGCGATCCTGCTGGCGGGCTCGGCCAAGGCCTTCGCCGCCGGAGCCGACATCAAGGAGATGTCCTCCCAGGGGCTGGCCGAGATGTATTCGCGCGACTGGTTCCGCCGGTGGGAGGACTTCGCCCGGCTGCGCACCCCGATCGTCGCCGGAGTCTCCGGCTACGCCCTGGGCGGAGGCTGCGAGCTGGCCATGATGGCCGACGTGCTGATCGCCGGGCAGGGCGCGAAGTTCGGCCAGCCCGAGATCAACCTCGGCGTCATCCCCGGCATGGGCGGCTCACAGCGGCTGACCCGTTCGGTCGGCAAGGCCAAGGCCATGGACATGGTCCTCACCGGCCGGCACATCGACGCCGACGAGGCCGAGCGCATCGGACTGGTCTCCCGGGTCGTGCCCGACGACGAGCTCGAGGACGCCGCCGCCTCCGTGGCCGCAGAGATCGCGTCGAAGTCCAAACCGGCCGCCCAGATGGCCAAGGAGGTCGTCGCCGCGGCCTTCGAGACCCCGCTGCAGCACGGGCTGGTCCACGAGCGGCGGGTCTTCCACTCGCTGTTCGCCACCGAGGACCAGAAGGAGGGCATGTCCGCCTTCGCCGAGAAGCGCTCGCCGCAGTGGCGGCACCGCTGACCGACTGAGCGGTCAGTCGGCGAGGACCTCCTCCAGGGGAGCGGCCTCCTCGCCCAGGGCCACGGCCACCGGGGCGTGCACCAGGCGACCGTCGTGGACGTTGAGTCCGGCGGCCAGGTGCGGGTCGTCGCGCATGGCCTGCTTCCAGCCCTTGTCCGTCAGCGCGAAGATGTAGCGCAGAGTGGCGTTGGTCAGCGCCGAGGTCGAGGTCTCCGGCACCGCGCCGGGCATGTTCGCCACGCAGTAGTAGATCTGCTCGCCGATGGTGAACGTCGGCTCCGCGTGGGTGGTGGGCCGCGATCCTTCGAAGCAGCCGCCCTGGTCGATGGCGATGTCCACCAGCACCGCACCCGGACGCATCCGGGAGGCCATCTCCCGAGTGACCAGCTTCGGCGCGTTGGCCCCGGGCACCAGCACCGAACCGATCACCATGTCGGCGGAGGCGACCTGCTCGGCGATGGTCTGGGTGTTCGACGCCAGCGTGGTCAGGCTGCGCGCCGAGAGCGAGGACAGCTCCCGCAGACGGTCCAGGTTGAGGTCGATGATCGTCACGTCCGCGCCCATCCCCATGGCGATGAGCGCCGCCTGCTCGCCGGCCTTCCCGCCGCCGATGACCACGACCTTCGCCGGCCGGGAGCCGGGCACACCGCCCATCAGGATGCCCGGACCGCCCTGCGAGTGCATCAGGTGGTAGGCGCCGACCTGCGGCGCCAGACGTCCGGCGACCTCGCTCATCGGCGCCAGCAGCGGAAGGCCCTTCGGGCCGGTGACGGTCTCATAGGCGATCGCGGTGACGCCGCGCTCCTTCAGCTCGGCGGCGACCTTCGGCTCGGCGGCCAGGTGCAGGTAGGTGAAGAGGATCTGGCCCCGGCGCATCCGAGGGAACTCGTCGGACTGCGGCTCCTTGACCTTGAGGATCAGCTCGGCGCGCTCCCACACCCCATCGGCGTCGGCGACGATCTCGGCGCCCATCTCGCGGTAGGCCTCATCGGTGTGGCCGGAGCCCTCGCCGGCCCCGGCCTGGACCATCACCTGGTGTCCCTTGCCGGTGAGATCGGCGGCGCCCGCCGGGGTGAGGGCGACTCGGTACTCGTTGTTCTTGACCTCGGTCGGCACACCGATCTGCATGGCTTCCTCCTCCTGCTGAGAATGTGGCGGATCGCCGTCAGCGCGACGATCTGCCCTCAGGCTATGCAGGGGGAGCCCGGGTTGCCAACACGGTCGGCGACAGGGCTGTGACGGGTGATGCCCCAGCTGATGTCGCAGAGGGTGTGACAGGCTGTGGGCATGCTCGAATCGTCCGTCTCAGAGGGTCTGGTCAGCGGCGTCGCGCTGGTGCTGCTGATCGTCGGAGCGGCCGGGGTGATCCTCCCGGTGCTGCCCGGCTCGCTGCTGATCATCCTCACCCTCGCCGCGTGGGCGGTGCTGCTGGGATCCGGGCCCGCCTGGATCGCGGCGCTGCTGGGCATCGTGCTCGCCGTGGTCGGCTGGAGCGCGGCCACGGTGCTCACCGGCCGGGTGCTGCGTCGGGAGCAGATCCCCCGCGGGCCGATCCTCATCGCCATCCTCGTCGGACTGGTCGGCATGGTGGTGCTGCCGCCGCTGGGCCTCTTCCTGGGCTTCGCCGCCGGGCTGTTCGGCGCCGAGTACGTGCGGCGCGACCGTGACCACCGGGCGGCCCTGTACGCCAGCCTCAGCGCGCTGCGGGCCGTGGGCCTGGGCATCCTCGTCGAGTTCGGCCTGGCCGGCGCCGCAGTGTCCTGCTTCGTGATCGGCGCGCTGATCCACCACTTCGCCTGAGCCCCGGGCCCCGGGGTCCGACCCGGTTGCACCGCCGGAGACATGAGGCATGATGTAGGGGACCGCGCCCCGAGCGTCGGACCGCCTGCACCGGCGGCCGAGCCGGGCCCGACCGGGAGGCCTGCGTGAGGACTGAGCCCGATCCTCAGACCGAGCCTCACTCCGAGGCTCCGACCGCCCCGGACCCCGCCGTGTCCTCCGACGGCGACGATCCGCCCGCGATGCGCATCGCCTCGCCCGTACTGATCTGCGGAGGACCGTCGCCGGCGAAGTCGGAGCTGGCCGGACGGCTGCGCGGACTGGACGTGAAGGTGCTCGACAGTCCCGGCGCGGAGCATCTGGAGTCCCTGCTGAGCACCGAGGAGCCCCGGCTCGCGGTGGTCGACGTCCGCGCCCGACGGCGGGTCTCCGAGCTGCCCCGCGCGGTGGGGACGCTGCGCGGCGCCCCCGCCGGCTGCACCTGCCTGTTCTGGTTCGACGGCGACGCCGAGCCGCCGGAGATCCTCGATCTGCGCCGGGCCGACGACGACCACAGCGTGGGCACCGTCGACGTCGAGGACTCCCTGGTGCGTCTGCACCTGCTCTCCGAGGCGCTGCCCGAGGACCCGGGGGACCGGTTCGTCGTCGGCGACCTCGAGCTCGACGTCGCCGCCCGCACGGTGCGGCGGTCCGGCCGCGACATCGACCTCTCCGACACCGAGTTCCGACTGCTGCGGCTGCTCATGCGCCATGCCCGCACGGTGCTGCCGAAGACGGAGATCCTCCACGAGGTGTGGCAGTACGAGTTCGCCGGTCAGGCCAACATCGTCGAGCTCTACATCTCCTATCTGCGGAAGAAGATCGAGGCGGAGCGCCCCAAGATGATCCACACCGTGCGCGGGGCCGGCTACGTCCTGCGGCCGGCCGACCCGGACCTCCGGGACACGGCGGCTACTGATCAGTAGGTTCTCGCCGGATCCTGTGACAGACTGACCGGCATGCATCTGCTCCTCCGCACTCTGCTGGTGCTCGGTCTGGCCCGCCGGCGGCCGCTGACCTCCCCCTGGGAGCCCTGCGTGCTGCCCATGCGCGCGCTGCCGACCGACATCGACGTCGCCATGCACATCAACAACGGCCAGTACTTCTCGCTGTTCGACCTGGGCCGGTTCGACCTCATGGAGCGGGCCGGACTGCTGCGTCCCATCCGGGACCGCGGCTGGACCCCCGTGGTCCAGGCCGAGCAGATCGCCTTCCGGCGCTCGATCACGCTGATGCAGCGCTTCGAGATCCACACCCTGTTCCTGGGCGTGGACGAGAAGACCCTGTACTTCGAGCAGCGGGTCGTCGTCGACGACGAGATCTGCGTCCGCGCCTACCTGGCCACCAGGCTGCGCGCCGCCGACGGCCCGGTGCCCGTCGCCGACGTCATGGCGCTGATCCGCGAGGTCGGCTGGGAGATCCCCGAGGACCTCGAGGTGCCCGAGCACGTCCTGCGCTGGCGCCGCGAGACCGCGCTGCCCTCATCGCGCCGACCGGCGCCGAACCGGTGGGCGCACGCAATCCTGGATCGGGTCCGCTGACCGCTTAGAGTGTAGGCATGAGACAGCCCTTCAGTGCCGATCTGGGACTCCTGCTGCTGCGCCTGGCCGCAGGCATCTTCCTGCTCATGTCCGGTCTGCGCAAGGCGTCATGGATCGGCACCGAGGGCTCCGAAGCCCACGTCGACGCCCTCGGAGTGCCGCTGGCCGAGTACATCGGGCCGGCGCTGCCCTATGTGGAGATCGTCGGCGGCGCGATGCTCTGCCTGGGCCTGCTCACCCGTCTGGCCGCAGCCGTCCTCGCGCTGCTCGCCGGAGCCGACGCGGTGCTCATGGTCCTGGGGGTCGGAACGCTGATCAGCATCCAGGAGAGCCGGGACCAGATGCTGCTGCTCATCGGCAATCCGCTCGAGTTCAGCGTCCTGCTCGCCGTGCTGGGCCTCGTCCTGATGCTCACCGGCGCCGGCGGGATCAGCGCCGACGCACCGCTGCGGCGGGCGCTGCGCCGCTGATCCGGCTGATCACAGAGGCCGGTCCGCTCACTGCATGCGGTGGCGGCGGGCCATCACCAGGGCCCCGGCGCCCAGCAGCACGACCATCACTGCGGAGCCGATGACGAGGTTCGACGCCCCGGTCTCCGTGATCTCCTCAGTAGGCACGGCTCCCTCAGCCTCGACCGACTCCGACGGGCTCTCCTCCGCGGAGGACGCCGGTGAGGCCGAGGTCTCGTCCTCGGCGGGCTCGTCGGCGTCGTCCTCAGCCTCGTCGTCACGCTCCGTCGGCTGCGGAGTGCGCTCGGACTCCCCGTCGTCCGCCTCGTCCGTGCCGTCCTCGTCTGCGTCGACCTGGTCGTCCTCATCCTCCGACCGCTGGTCGGCGGCGACGTCGGCGGCCTGCGGGTCGGTGCCGCCGCTGAGCAGGGTGAAGCTGGCGTGGCAGGTCGCGGTCCGCTCGCCGTCGGAGACCAGCACCTGCACGCCGTCGTCGACGGTCTGCGCGACGTGGTCCGGGACCTCGAGGGTCAGCGTATGGGCTCCGTTTCCGGCCTCGGCGAGCGAGGCCTGGACGCGGTGAATGGTGGTCTTGGAGGCGGAGCCGTCGGAGAAGGTCACCTGCGCGGAGGAGGAGTCGGACACCAGCGTGATGGTGGCACGGTCCCCGGGGCTCAGCATGGGGCTGCTCTGCGCGGTGCAGGTCAGAGCGCCGGGATCTTCGCCCACGTCGGAGCCGCTGACGCCACCCTCGGCGTCCGGGTCCTCGGGCTGGCCCTCCGGCTGGCCCTCTGCCGGCGGCCGGTCGGCCGGGGCCTCCGGGGCAGTAGGGCTCGTCTGATCCTGCGGGGCGGGCGGTCCCTCTTCGGTCCGTGGGGTGGGCGTGGGGGACTGTTCGGTCGGGGTCTGCGATGGGCTGGTGGTCTCGCCGCCCAGTCCGTCGCCTGAACCCTGCTGGCCCTCGTGCTCGGTCCCTTCCGGGCCGCCCGACTCGGGGTGGGTCTCCATGGGGCTGGAGGAGGAGTCGTCCTGCGAGGGGGAGTACTCGGTATCCAGCTCCTCCGTCGAATCCCCCTGCTGAGGGGAGAGCTGCTCGGGGGTCGGCGACTCCGTAGGCTCCTCCGGGGTGCTCCCCTCGGTGGGTGTCACGCTGACGGTCGGGGAGTCGGGGTCGGGCACGGCGATCGCCGGTGAGGCCAGGGACACGCTGATGCCCGCCGCCGCGACCGCAGAGGCGAGCAGCGTCCCCGTGCGGCGTCGTCCGAGCCTGGTGTCCGTCATGTCCTGGGCGCCCCCGATGTCCCTCTCGACCTGCTTCAGATCATGGCGATGCGCCGCGAACTGCGCATCACTCACAGGTCACAATTGGATCACAATTAGGCGCAGGATGCATCGTGGCATGTCTCACACCGCGCTGACCAGGGGTGATGTCGGAGTGATGCCGGCGTCAGGCGGGCCTGACGCCGGCGTGACGGTGTCCCGTCGAGGCTCAGGTCAGGCGATGCTCCGGAGTGCGGTCCAGCGACGGGTCGGTCTCGGCGAAGTGGCCGATCACCGCATCGATCCCCTCCATGGTCGACTCGTCGAGCACCACTCCCGCGGCGGCGACGTTCGAGGTGATCTGCTCGGGCCGGGAGGCCCCGACGATCGCCGAGGCGACGTTGCCGTTCTGCAGCACCCAGGCGATCGCCAGCTGGGCCATGGTCATTCCGTTGTCCTCGGCGATGGTCGAGAGCTTCTGGACGCCC
Source organism: Nesterenkonia marinintestina (assembly GCF_025420485.1). Classification (GTDB taxonomy): domain Bacteria; phylum Actinomycetota; class Actinomycetes; order Actinomycetales; family Micrococcaceae; genus Nesterenkonia; species Nesterenkonia marinintestina. Next base: position 84,566 of record NZ_JAOEFD010000011.1, read on the forward strand.
TCGAGCAGCTCGTCGTCGAGGTAGCGCTCGATCATCCGAGCGCCCTCGTCGTTCGTCGCACGAGATCCTTCGGGCAGCGGCTGGCCCGGGCGGTACTTCCCGGTCAGCACGCCCTGCGCCATGGGCGACCACACGATCTGCGAGAGCCCCAGGTCCTCACAGGTGGGCACGACCTCTCCTTCGATCACCCGGTAGAGCACGTTGTACTCCGGCTGGTTGGAGATGAGCTGGAAACCCATCTCCTGGGCGAGGGCGTGGCCGCGGCTGATCTGCTCGGCGGTCCACTCGCTCACCCCGATGTAGTGGGCCCGCCCGGAGCGGACGATGTCGGCGAAGGCCTGCATCGTCTCCTCCAGCGGCGTGGCGTGGTCGAAGCGGTGGGCCTGGTAGAGGTCGACGTAGTCGGTGCCCAGCCGCTTCAGCGAGGCGTCGACGGACTCCATGATGTGCTTGCGCGAGAGCCCGGTGTCGTTGGGGCCCTTCGGACCGGTGGGGAAGTACACCTTGGTGAAGATCTCCAGCGACTCGCGCCGCTGATCGGCCAGCGCCTCGCCGAGCACGGATTCGGCCACGGTGTTGGCGTAGGTGTCGGCGGTGTCGAAGGTCGTGATCCCGGCGTCCAGGGCGGCGCGCACACAGCTGCGCGCCACGTCGTTCTCCACCTGGGACCCGTGGGTCAGCCAGTTGCCGTAGGTGATCTCCGAGATCTTCAGGCCGCTTCGGCCGAGGTGACGGTGCTCCATGGGGACAGCCTAGTGGTCCCCGCACCCCGCGGGACAGGGCTCCGAGGTCTGCTGAGGCCAGCCTGTCCTGCGTGGTCAGCGCGCCGTCGGCTCGCTAGTGTGGCACCGGAGGGATGAGGCGCACCATCTGCACAGGACCACCTGCGGGCGGCCGCAGGAGAAGGAGACGATCCGAGTCATGGCACAGCTGAACGGGAAGCTCGAAGAGGCGTTCAACGAGCAGGTCACCCTCGAGCTGGAGGCGGCGCTGACCTACCGGCAGCTCGGCATCGAGATGGACGTGCTGGGCATGCCCGGCCTGGCCTCGTGGTTCCGCGCCCAGGCCGACGAGGAGGTCGTGCACGCGAACAAGTTCATCGACCACATGGCCGACCGCGGGGCCCACCCGCGCATCCGCTCGATCCCGGAGATGAGCGTGCGGGCCTCGAACGTCCTGGAGGCCTTCGAGGCCTCGCTGGCCCACGAGCAGAAGGTCTCCGAGGCCATCCGCAACCTGTACCGGCTCTCCGAGCAGGAGGGGGACATCGACTCCCGGCCGCTGCTGAGCTGGTTCATCGACGAGCAGCTCGAAGAGGAGGCGATGGTCGACGAGATCATCGACAAGGTGAAGCTGATCGGCGACGACGGCACCGGACTGCTCAACCTCGACTCGGAGCTCGGCGCCCGCGAATCCGGCGGCACGGAGGCCTGAGGAGGCCCTCCGGCCAGCCCCTTTGACACCCATTCTGTGACCCGCATAACATGATGCGACCCGCACGCCGTAGACCCCCGCGGAGGTGAGCATGACAGTGCAGAAGCCCGTCATCACGGTGCTCTGCCCCGACGACGGCTCGCGGCCGGCGGGACTCTCCTCACTCGACGACGTCGCCGAGATCCGATGCACCACCGCGGACTCGCTCGCCGAGGACCTGCGCGGTGCCCGGGGGCTGCTGCTGTGGGACTTCTTCTCCCGCGCGGTCTCCGACGCCTGGGGCTCGGCCGATGAGCTCGAGTGGATCCACGTGGCCGCCGCCGGAGTGGACTCGCTGCTGTTCGACGAGCTCGTCGACTCCGACGTCGTCGTCACCAACGCCCAGGGCACCTTCGACCGACCCATCGCCGAGTTCGTGCTCGGGGCGGTCTTCTCCCGCGCCAAGGACTTCCCGCGCAGCCTGCGGTTCCAGCACCAGCGTCACTGGGAGCACCGCGAGACCCAGCGCGTCCAGGGCCTGACGGCCCTGGTCATCGGCACCGGAGCCATCGGGCGGGAGATCGCCCGGCTGCTGCGCGCGGTCGGCATGGAGGTCTTCGGCGCCGGTCGCACGGCGCGGGAGCAGGACGCCGACTTCGGCGAGGTCATCGCCAGCGACGACCTCGCCCAGCACGTGGACCGCGCCGACGTCGTGGTCAACGCCGCGCCGCTCACCGCGCAGACCGAAGGACTCATCGACGCCGAGGTGCTGGCGGCGATGAGGCCGGACTCCCACCTGATCAACATCGGACGGGGGGAGTCGGTGGACGAGGCGGCGCTGGTCGCCGCCCTCGACGACGGCCCCCTCGGGTTCGCCAGCCTCGACGTGTTCGAGGAGGAGCCCCTGCCGCAGGACTCCCCGCTCTGGGGACGAGAGGATGTGCTGATCTCGGCCCACATGTCCGGCGACGTCGTCGGATGGCGCGACGCGCTGGCCGAGCAGTTCCTCGACAACGCCCGCCGCTGGACGGCGGGAGATGACCTGAGAAACGTCGTCGACAAGCGGAAGGGCTACGTCCCCCGACACTGAAGGCGCGCATGTGAGGAGGCACCACCATGTCCACCCGTCCCACCACCCTCGCCGATCTGACTGCCGCCGAGCTCTCCGCCGGATACCGGGCCGGAGACTTCAGCCCCGTGGAGGCGACCGAAGCCGCCCTGCAGCGCGTCTCCGAGCGCGACGAGGCGCTCAACGCCTTCGTGCTGGTCGATGAGGAGTCCGCCCTGGCCTCCGCCCGCGAATCGGCCCAGCGGTACCAGGACGGGGCTCCCCTGGGCCCCGCCGACGGTGTGCCGACGTCGATGAAGGACGTGTTCCTCACCAAGGGCTGGCCCACCCTGCGCGGGTCCCGGCTCATCCCCGAGGACGGCCCGTGGGAGGTCGACGCCCCGGCCGTGGCCCGCCTGCGGGAGGCCGGCGCGGTCCTGTTCGGCAAGACCACCACCCCGGAGTTCGCCTGGAAGGGCACCACCGACTCGCCGCGCTACGGCGCCACCGCGAGCCCCTACGACACGAGCACCCACGCCGGAGGGTCCTCCGGCGGGGCGGCCGCCGCCGTCGGTGCGGGGATGGGCCCCTGGACGGTGGGGACCGACGCCGGCGGTTCGGTGCGCATCCCGGCCTCCTTCACCGGGACGTTCGCGCTGAAGCCCACCGCCGGGCTGGTGCCCATGTATCCGACGCCGCCCTACGGCACCCTCGCCCACGCCGGTCCCATGACCCGCACGGTCACCGATGCGGCGATCCTGATGGACGTGATCACCGGCTACGACCCGCGCGACTGGTGTGCGCTGCCCACCCCGCGGACCTCCTTCGTCGACGGGCTCGGCGACGGTGTGGCCGGACTGCGCATGGCCTTCTCCCGCGACATGGGCTACGGCACCAACGACCCTGAGGTGGAGCGCCTCGTGGAGCAGGCCGTCCACGCCCTGGCCGAGGCCGGTGCCGAGGTCGAGGAGGTGGACCCGCCGTTCACCGACCCGATCGAGGACTTCCACGTCCTGTGGTTCACCGCCGCGGCGAAGGTCCTGGAGCCCTACGGCCAGGAGGCCCTGGACATCGTGGACCCGGCCCTGCGCAACGGGGTCGAGGAGCACCGCGGCGACACCGTGATGCAGGAGCTGGCCGCCACGGCGCTGCGCCAGGCGATGGGCGCGGCGATGGGCGAGTTCCACCAGACCTACGACCTGCTGCTCACCCCCACGATGCCGATCACCTCGTTCACCACCGAGCGGCAGTCGCCCGAGGGCTGGCGCTCCGACCTGTGGACCAGCTGGACGCCCTACACCTACCCGTTCAACATGACTCAGCAGCCGGCGGCCTCGGTGCCCTGCGGCCTGACCTCGGCGGGCCTGCCCGTCGGGCTGCAGATCGTGGGTCGTCGTCACGACGACGCCACCGTGCTCCGGGCCTGCCGGGCCTACGAGGTCGCCTCCGGGGAGCAGTTCGTGCGTCCCCCGCAGCCGGGTCGGTGACCGGCCTGCCCGTCCGGGCGCGGGCCCAGGACGTCGCCGTGACGCTCCTGTGCCCTCGGCTCAGCGGGAGGGATCCAGCACGCCGAGCTCGGGGACCATGGGTGCGTGCCGTCCGGCCACCGAGTCCACGGCCAGCCGGATGCCCTCCCAGACGGTGACCTGGTTCGCGGTGAGCACCGGCTTGCCCAGCGCCTCGGTGAGCACCTCCAGGCGGCCCAGGGTGTGCATCGCGGTGTCCGGGACCAGCATCGCCTCCGCCTCGGGGCGGTCCGCCGCCCGCACCATCTCCACCAAGGCGTCGGTGCTGAGCTCGCCCACCTCCGCGGCGGTGAAGATGCCCTGGGTCCGGAAGCCCACCGCGTCCACGTCGAACCCGGCGAGGAAGTCCCGGAAGTGGGCCGCCAGGCGGTCGGGATAGGAGGCGGCCACCGCCACCCGACGGACCCCCAGGTGGTCCAGGGCGTGGACGAACGCCAACGACGTCGACGAGGTCGGCAGCCCGGTGTGGTCGGCCAGGGCCTCCACCTGCCGGTGGGCGCCGCGGGGGCCGAAGACGAAGCTGCCGGAGGTGCACGCCCACATCACCGACTCCACGCCCTCCACGCCCTCCGCGTCCTCCGCGCCGTCTGCGTCTTCGGCGCCGTCCGGCCCGACCCCCGACCCGACGGGCAGCCGGTCCGCCCCCTCGGCCAGCCGCGCCGGGGACCCGGTCTCGGTCAGGGCCTCGGGGGTGTGTTCGTCGACGCCGATGGTGGTGTGCACCAGGTGCAGCCGCACCCGAGGCGCCACCGCCTCCTCGAAGCGGGGATAGTCGTCCTCGGCGGCGTATCCGGGGTAGAGGATCCCCACCCGGGGTGCGGCGGCGCTCATGCCGGGACCCCCTGCCTCGACGGCTCCGCGGGGTCCCGCAGTGCGGCCCCCGGACCGCAGTAGGGGAGGCCCGCGCGGTGGAGCACCGCCCACACCGAGGCCTGGTTCGCCGAGACCACCGGCTTGCCCAGCTCCTCGGACAGGGCGTCCAGCAGCCCGTAGGTGGGCAGGTTCGTGCAGGAGACGACCACCATGTCGGCGGCGGGCGAGTCCGCCTCGCGCACCAGATCGGCGGTGCGGTCGTACGGGACCGTCCAGATCCGACCGGCGAGGTTCAGATGTCCCGAGCTGACCTGTTCGAAGCCCGCCTCGGCGAAGTAGGCCGCGAACCGCGCGGTGATCTCCGCATCGTACGGGGTCGCCGTGGCGATCCTCCGCCCGCCCGCCGCACGGACCGCCTCCAGCAGGGCGCCCGAGGTCGTCAGCAGCGGTGCCCCGCCGATGTCGGCGAGCTCGGCCGCGAGTCGACGTTCGCCCGCCAGCCCGTGGGCGAAGCTGCCGGAGGTGCAGGCGTAGAGGAACTGTTCGACGTCGACGGCGATCAGGGAGCGCACCGCCTCGGCCAGCACGCCGGCGTCGCCGAGGGCCAGCGCCTGGGCGTCGCTGACGGCGAGCTCCTCGAATCGGGTGCGGGTGAACAGCATGTCGAGCTGCTCGCGGCCGTCCGCGTCGCGGGAGAACCGGCGCAGCTCACCGTCCAGGGCCATGTCATAGGGGGCGACCACACCGACGGTGGGGGTCGCGCCGGGTCCGTCGGACCTGCGGTCGGATCTGCCGTCGGATCTGCTGGGGGACTCGATCAGGGGGAAGGCGTCGGACATGCCGGCCCTCCTCTCAGCACGGAGGGGAGTCGGAGCGGCCCGACAGGGGACCGATCTCCTAGACTGCTGATGGTCGGACCCATGGTAGTGGACCCGGATCGCCCGGAGAACCCTCCGGAGGACCCGCCCGAAGCCCGTCCCGAGGAGGACCCGTGGCACGTCACATCGTCGTCGAACTGACCTCTCGAGGCATCCGCTGCACCGCCCGTCTGCTGGACGAGCAGGCGCCGCGGACGTGCCGCGCCGTCTGGGACGCGCTGCCCCAGGGGGACCAGGTCTTCCACGGCAAGTACGCCCGCAACGAGATCTACACGCTGCTCCCCGCGTTCGCCCCCGCTGAGCCCGGCCCCGAGAACACCACCGTCACCCCGATCCCCGGCGACCTGTGCTACTTCGAGTTCGACACCGACATGCTGGGGACCGCCGCCTACGGCTACGACCCCTCGGCGGTACTGGACTCCCCGCAGACGACCGGGTCCGAACCGGAGGCCCCGCGCCCGGTGATCGACCTGGCCCTGTTCTACGGGCGCAACAACCTGCTGATCAACGGCGACCAGGGCTGGATCCCCGGCAACGTCTTCGGCACCGTGGTCGAGGGGCTCGACGAGATGGCCGAGGCCTGTCAGTCCATCTGGATGGACGGGGCCCGGGGCGAGACCCTGCGCTTCTCCCGCCTCGAGGCGTGAGCCACCCTCCGGTGCACTAGGGTGGTGGCCACCGGACCCGACCGCTCCGGCCCCCTCGGGCATCGCCCACGGCCGGTGAGAGAGGAAGCGACGCCGTGACCGCGACCGTCCGCCCCGATGCTCCGTCCGCTTCCGACGCCGCCGACCTCGCCGCGGCCCTGACCGCCGCCGGGGTCTCCCGCGTCTCGGACTCCGCCCTGGACCGGGGCATGTACTCCTCCGATGCGAGCCTCTACCGCGTGGTGCCGCAGGTCGTGGCCCGACCCCAGCACGTCGACGAGCTGCAGGCCGTCCATGAGGTGTCCCGCACCCTCGCGGTGCCGGTGACGATGCGCGGAGCCGGGACCTCCATCGCCGGCAACGCCGTGGGCGAGGGCATCGTCGTCGACACCCGCGATCTGCGCACCATCCACGAGATCGACCCGGAGCGCGGCATCGCCCGCGTCGACCCCGGTGTGGTCCACGCCGACCTGCAGCGGGCCGCCGCACCGTTCGGGCTCCGCTTCGGCCCCGACCCCTCGACCCACTCCCGCTGCACCATCGGCGGGATGATCGGCAACAACGCCTGCGGCTCCCGCGCCCTGGGGTACGGCCGCAGCTCGGACAACGTGGTCTCGACCAAGGTGCTCTTCGGCAACGGGGAGGTCGCCGGATTCGGGCCCGGCTACGGATCCGAGCAGGGCTCCGAGCACGGCCCCGGCACCACCGGGCGACGGCTGCTGGACCTGGCCGGCGGGGAGCTGGGGCACATCCGCACCCACTTCGGCCGCTTCGGCCGCCAGATCAGCGGCTACTCCCTCGAACACCTGCTCCCGGAGAACCGAGGCCGCGTCGAACGGTTCCTCGCCGGCACGGAGGGGACCCTCGGGACGCTGCTCGAGGCCGAGGTCCGCCTCGTCGCCGACGACCCGCAGCGCATGCTGCTGGTGCTGGGCTACCCCTCGGTGGCCGAGGCCGCCGATGCGGTGCCCGCCCTGCTGCAGGCCGCACCGGGACGACTCATCGCCTGCGAGGGCATGGACTCCCGGCTGGTCGCCCTGGTCCGCGGGGCCGGCAAGAAGGTCCCCGACCTGCCGGAGGGCTCCTCCTGGCTGTTCGTCGAGGCCACAGGAGCCGACGCGGCCGGGGTGCTCTCCGACGTCGAGCGGGTCTCCGAGGCCGTGGGCACCCGCTACGTCGACGACGCGGCCGAGGCCGCGGCCCTCTGGCGGATCCGCGAGGACGGCGCCGGGCTGGCGGGCATCAGCCTGGAGACCCCCGCCCACTCGGGCTGGGAGGACAGCGCGGTGCCCCCGGAGCACCTGGGCGAGTGGATGCGGATCTTCGAGCGGCTGATGGCGGAGTTCGGCCTGCAGGGCTACCCGTACGGACACTTCGGCGACGGCTGCATCCACTGCCGCATCGACTTCCCCTTCCGCCACGGCGAGCCGGGCAGCACCGGGGTCTTCGCCGAGTTCATGCGCACCTGCGCCTCCGAACTGGCGGCATTCGGCGGGTCGCTCTCCGGCGAGCACGGCGACGGCCGGGTCCGCTCCGAGCTGCTGCCGATGATGTACGACGCGAAGTCGCTGGACCTGTTCTCCGCGGCCAAGGAGATCTGCGACCCGCAGAACCTGCTGAACCCCGGGATCATCGTCGACCCGGTCCCGCACACCGCCGACATCCGTCCCACCCAGCCCACCCGCGAGCTGCCGTGGCCGGGGCTGCGGATGATCCACGACGACGGCGACTTCGCCGCCGCCGCCCACCGCTGCTCCGGGGTCGGACGATGCGTCGCACCGAAGACGACCGGAGTCATGTGCCCCTCCTACCTCGCCAGCCGCGAGGAGAAGGACTCCACCCGCGGCCGAGCCCGGGTCCTGCAGGAGGCCATGGACGGCACCCTGGTGAAGGGTCTCTCGGACCCGGCGGTGCACGAGGCCCTGGACCTGTGCCTGTCCTGCAAGGGCTGCGCCTCCGACTGCCCGGCCGGTGTCGATATGGCCGCCTATAAGGCCGAGGCGCTCTACCAGACCTACGACGTCGGCGTCGACGCCGACGGTGCACCGTTGGGGGAGGGGCGACGTCGTCGTCGGATCCGCCCGCGGTCGCACTACCTGCTGGGCCGGCTGCCGATGTGGGCCCGGATGGCCGCGCCCCTCGCGCCGCTGCTCAACGCCCTGATGCGCATCCCCCCGGCCGCCGCCGCGGCCAAGTGGACCGCGGGGATCGATCCGCGGCGCTCGGTTCCGCAGTTCGCCGTGCGCACCCTGAGGCGGGCGGCGAAGCGTGCCGGAGTGTCCGCCGGGCACTCACGGGGCGAGAGCGCCCCCGAGGTCCCCGACGTGTGGATCTGGGCGGACTCCTTCACCGACCACTTCTTCCCGCAGTCCGGACTCGCCGCGATCGAGTTCCTCCGCTCTCAGGGACTGACCGTCGCCCTGGTGGGGGAGAAGGGGTGCTGCGGGCTGCCGTGGATCACCACCGGCCAGCTGGACCAGGCGCGCCGCCTCTCCGAGCAGACCGTGGAGACCCTGCACCCCTATGTGACCTCCACCGCGCCGGTGATGGCGCTGGAGCCCTCCTGCCTGGCGACCCTGCGCAGCGACCTGCTCGAGCTCTCCGACCGGCCCGAGGCCGCCGAGGTGGCCGCCGGAGTGCGGTCCTTCGCCGAGGTCGTCACCGCGCTCGCGGCCGAGGGACGGGTCCGGCTGCCGGACCTGACCGGCGTCGACGTCGTCGCCCAGCCGCACTGCCACCAGCGCTCCATCGTCGGATGGGCCGAGGACGAGGCGCTGCTCAGGCGCGCTGGGGCCTCGGTGCAGGCGGTGCCGGGCTGCTGCGGCCTGGCCGGGAACTTCGGCGTGGAGAAGGGGCACTACGAGATGTCCGTGGCGGTCGCGGAGACCGCACTGCTGCCGGCCGTCCGGGAGGCGCGCGGCCGGCGGCCGGAGACGGTCATCCTCGCCGACGGGATGTCATGCCGGATCCAGCTCGACGACCTCGCCGATGTGCAGACCCTGCATCTGGCGGAGCTGTTCGCCGCCCGGTCGACGGGCCGGGTCGGGGAACGGTCGGCCGACGCGGCGCGAACCGGGTGATCCCCACTCCGATCAGGCACAGCACGCCGCCGACCACGGCGAGCACCGGCGGCACCTCCGCCAGGAACACGGCCGAGAGCAGCAGGGCGACCGCCGGGACGGCCAGCGAGCTCGCGGCGAGCCGTCCGGTCCGCATCCGCGTCTGCGCGAACGCCCAGAGGCTGAAGCCGGCCGCGGTGGCGCCCACACCCATGAACACCGCGCCGGCCACGGCGGAGACCGGTGCGTCGGGGAGCTCGGTGCCCAGCTGACCGAGGTAGGGCAGGCAGACCAGGGTCCCGGAGGCGCATCCGGCGAAGACCGTGGTCAGCGGGTCGACCTCGTCGAGGACCCACCGCTGCAGCAGCATGCCCCCGGCGTAGAGGACCGCGGCGAGCAGGGCCAGGCAGACGCCGAGCATCGACACCTGCCCCACACCGCCGGCGACGCTGATCAGGACCACTCCGCCCAGTGCCACCCCCATGCCGACGAACAGGCTGCGCGGCCAGCCTTCGCCGAAGAGCAGGCCGGCCGCCGCGGCGACGAGGATCGGCGCCAGGTTCACCAGCATCGCGGAGGTCCCGGCGTCGAGGTGGCGCGTGGCGAAGGCCAGGACGATCGTGTAGACCGCGAACCAGCTGACCCCGTAGAGGACCAGGAGCACCAGCGCCCGCCGCCCGACCGGTCGCAGCCGGATGCGGCCCGTCGCGATCAGCACGGCCAGCAGCACGCCCAGGGCGAGGGTGGCCGCAGCCAGGCGCAGCAGCGTCAGCGGTCCCGGGGAGAGGAACGGGGCGGCGCCGCGCATGATGACGAAGGACGAGGCCCACATCAGCACGGTCAGGGTCACAGCGATCCCCGCGCGCAGGTCGGGGCGCGAGGTCTGCTCCATCTCCGCCATGGGACGATCATCCCCCATCTGCGCCCTCCGCCGCCCCACAGCGTCGAGCAGAGTAAGCTGGGTCACAGAGGAGTTGATGGTCATGGCGACGTTCCACCTCACGATGCGGCTCACCACGCAGGGCTCCACCCTGATCAAGGAGGAGGAGCACCCCACCTCGATCATCGACGGCTTCACCGGGGAGCATCTGCTGCGCGGGGCCGAAGGCTTCGTCTTCCAGGTGGACAGGGTCGAGCAGGACGGTGACCACGTGGTGGTCACCCTCAGCGATCCGGTCGACGAGGAGGGGCTGAACCGGGACCCGGTCCGCGCCCTGTTCCACGAGGGGTGGCGCGAGGCGACCAGGTGAGCGACAGGGGTGAGCGACCGGGTGACGGAGGTCTCCCGGGCCCCCGCGTTGCAGCCGGTCGCGGATTCCCGCTACCATGGACAGTCGCAGCCGGGCTGTGCTGTGCTTCTGCGCGTGTCGACACGGCGGGCGTCGGAGTGCGGCGCAGAGAAGCAGCCCGGTGGATGTGAAGCCTGGATTCCAGCGCACCGCACGTTCAGCACCACCGTCTTTCATCCGCGTGAGAAGGCACTTCGGTTGGATCTCACCCAGCCTGGTCCGTCCTCGTAAGTAGCGAACGGTGTCACAACTGGTGGCGGGACTCGGCTCAACGACTGCACATGCCCCTGCGGCGTGTGTGCTCGCGGGTTCTGCCCGTACTACGTACTTATGTTGGAGGAGTGATCATGGCAGCACGATGCCAGGTAACCGGAGTGGGGCCGCAGTTCGGCCACAACATCTCCCACTCGCACCGCCGCACCAAGCGTCGGTTCGACCCGAACATCCAGAAGAAGCGCTACTGGGTGCCCTCGCTGGGACGCCACGTGACGCTGTCCCTGTCCACCAAGGGCATCAAGACCATCGACGTGCGCGGCATCGACGTCGTCGTCGCCGAGCTGATTCAGAAGGGTGAGAAGCTCTAATGGCCAAGGACAAGGACGTACGTCCCATCATCAAGCTGAAGTCGACGGCCGGCACCGGGTTCACCTACGTGACCCGCAAGAACCGCCGCAACAACCCTGACCGCATCGTGCTGAAGAAGTACGACCCGGTCGTCCGTAAGCACGTCGACTTCCGAGAGGAGCGCTGATCATGGCCAAGAAGTCCAAGATCGCGAAGAACGAGCAGCGCAAGGTCATCGTCGAGCGCTACGCCGAGAAGCGCGCGCAGCTGAAGAAGACCCTGATCGACCCGAACGCCTCCGACGAGGAGCGCGAGGCCGCCCGCGTGGGCCTGCAGAAGCTGCCCCGCGACGCCTCGCCGGTCCGCGTGCGTGACCGCGACTCGATCGACGGTCGTCCCCGCGGCACCTTCCGGAAGTTCGGCATCAGCCGTATCCGCTTCCGCGACATGGCGCACCGCGGCGAGCTGCCCGGCATCACCAAGTCCTCCTGGTGATCGCGGGCGGCCGCCGAGCCGCATGACGCCTCAGCACGAGGGCGGGTCCTCCCACACGGAGGACCCGCCCTCGTCGTGTCTCCACCCCCACCCACCCCACCTACCCCATCCACCCCATCGGTTGGGCGTTCCGCGTCGCCCAGAACCGGGATTCGGTGACGTTGGGCGCCCCGGAACCCCCA
>NZ_JAOEFD010000012.1 GCF_025420485.1 Nesterenkonia marinintestina
CAACGTGCGTTAGTGAGGATCCGGGCCTCGTCCGCGGTTGGTTCGGCTTCGAGCCAGTTGAGTTTGCGGGTGCGTTCGGCCACGTTCATCCCACCATCGACGTGCTCTGCCCGGCACACCAGTGAAGGTTCCTCGCCAGCGTTGGTGTCGGCGATCTGTTCGGTGATGCGTTCGAACATCGAGGCCGCCCACCGGGATTCTTTAATGTTCGAGGCAAACGCCACTGCCCGCTGCATCGGACGCACCGTCTTACTGCCGTTGCTGAGGCCACGGTGGGATAGCCCGTTCCAGCAGCCGACCACTTTGGCCACATCTGGGATCCTCAGCGCGCTTTCCTCGTCGGTGAGCAGACCTTGCCAGCGCTTATTGATCGCGGCTTCATCGACTGCTAACACCAACACCTTGTAATCGGTCAGCAGACCTTTTTCAACAGCTTCTCCGAAGCCCAGCCGGTGAAACTCGGGGCCATAGAGCCGCTGATCATCCATAGAGGCGACCACCACCGAATTCTCATCGGCCTTCTTCTTAGTGCTCTCATCGAAGACCCTGGGCGTGGCAGTCATATACAACCGTTTCGCCCCGGCAACGAAGGAATCGTCGTGGATCTTGGTGAACGCTGACTCATCTTCACCGGCCACGGTGGCACCGGTGGTGCGGTGGGCCTCATCGCAGATGATCAGATCAAACTCGCCGAACCCGAGCTGCTGGGCCTGGTTGAGCACATCAATTGACTGATACGTCGAGAACACCACCGTCCGGCCCTCATAGCTTTGGGCCAGGCGGCGCCGGTTGACCAACTTATCCGGATCCGTGGTTGCCGGCACGATCAGCTCAGTAGTGGAAATATCCTCGGCCGTGTTCTTCCCGACCTTCACATCTGAGCAGACCGCCAAGGCCCGGAACGGTTCATCAGCGTCTGCCTTCCACTCCCTCAAGGTCTGGTCCAACAACGCGATAGAGGGCACCATGAACAGCACGTTGCCAGTGGGTGGTGTCTGTTCCTGCATGATCTGCAGCGACGTATAGGTTTTGCCCGTGCCGCAGGCCATAATCATCTTTCCCCGGTCCGAGACCTCGAACCCGGCAGCGACCTCGGCCATGGCTGCACGTTGATACGGGAACGGCGACTTCCCCAGACCCTTATGCCGCACCACCCGATCCGGGGTCTCGATGGCGAACTCCGACCAGGCGATATCAGCCCGATCCATCTGCGGTAAATCGATGACCTGGACATCGTTGTCCTCAAGAGTCCGCTGAGCCGTGGGCCCAAGCTTCAAAGCAGTATGCGCCAGAATCCGGCGAGAGAACTCTTTCGGGTGAGCTGCAGAGATGAACGAGTCAATGCCTGCTTTATCAACGGTGGACTCAGGGTCTACAAACTTCGTCTGAATCGCTGTCAGTTCCCCGGTGAACCGGTCCCTGGCCACCAGATCCACACCGGTATCTACCCGGCCCTCACGTCCGGGATACTCGTTCCACAACCACACATCAGAGAACTCACGAGCCCACACCGGATCCACAGTCAGATACGACCGCATCAGCCGTTCAAACTTATCGCCCTGATCCCGTGTGCCATCCGAACCGTGATAATAGGTCTCCAGCAGGTGCCCCAGCGTGATCTCTTCAGTCCCCATAGAGACATTGTCTAAGACGACGGCCCAAGGGACACCATCGACACCGTCCTGTGTGTCACAAAGGAGCAAGGCGGCGGATTCGGTTTTCATAGCGACCACACCATGAACCTCACGCCCTCAGGAAGGCTGGAGGCACTCTGGAGCTACTGTGAAACGACCTCACCACGGCAGCAGTGCAACCGGAAGTCCGCGAGCTATGGTCTTGTAATGAGCAGCTCAGCATCCTCCGACACATCATTGTGGGTTCTGCCGCCCGAGTCGTACGCCCAGGTTTGGCGCTACATGACCCTCCCGAAATATTTATCCCTGCTTCAAACGGGATCACTGTATTTTGGGCGCCTGGATCTGATGGAAGATGCGTGGGAGGGCGCGCCTCATATGGGAGGGCTTGAAGCCGAAGTCCGCAACCTCGGGACGGCCCGGGACGATGTTAGAGCCGTTGCACGACAGTCACTGCTCAACTTGGCAGCGTTTCAACGTCGATCCACGTACGTCAGCTGCTGGCATATGGCAGAAGAGGAGTCCGCCGCGATGTGGTCCTTGTACCAACAGGACAACGCGGGAATCGCCATTCAGACTGATTGGCATGCACTCAACAGCTCTCTGGACCCTTGGATTCCTTTCCTGGAGGCTCAGGTTGTTTACGGATCGCATTTTGAAGGCGGCGGTAACCATTTCAATTTGCCAGCTTCCCTGTGCACGAAACGCCGGAGTTTCGCTCATGAGCGCGAGGCCCGCATCATCTATCTCGACGCACAAAAAGAGTTCAAAACAGACATGGACTACTTCAAGTATCAGGGAACGAAGATCGCTCGGCCTCGTGACCACGCTCTGGAGGCGCGATTGGCCGAACTTCCATCCGGCATTCCAATGAAAGCTGATATAGAGAGGCTCGTTGGACGCGTGGTTTTGGCTCCGTATATGCCTCCCTGGGTAGAGGAGGCTGTTCGCGAGACGACGGCCCGGTTCGGCTTCGAGTTTCCTGTAGGAAGATCAGCGTTAGATACGGATTTCCCTGGCTGGCGGTCTTAGGGCTTCGTCGTCCAGGCTCCGCTGAGGGGGGACCGCTGAGCTCTGCGTGCCATCCGCTGAGCTAGGAAAGTCATCTCGCTGGGGGACGGTTGCCATGAATACGTCTTTGCCCATGGGACCAGGACTCCAGATACAGGTCGCAGCGCAATCTGTTCAATGCGGCCTGACCTGGCCCTTTACAAGGTCGCAGGAAGATCTCCGGTGAAACTGTACGATAATTCATTGCACGATTACCCCTAGATGGACTGCATCTGAGCGCAGACAAACGAAACCAAACAGCACTATTTTGCGGATTCAATCTACGTATATTGACCCAGAACGGGCGCTGGCGTTGCACGAATGAATGCATCATATCTGGAGTCCTGGGGACCGAGCGCAATCGAGTACGTAGCTCCCACTGGCACGTTGAAGCGGCCCTCCGGGTCGAGTTCGAAGGCGCCGTTCTTCTCTTAGACAGTGGAGCGACTTCAGCCACGGTCGGTGGGGCGGGTCCATGTGTTTGAGACGGTTAGGTGCGGGGCGTTTCTATTCGAACGCGGTGCCCGTCGTCGTTCTTGACCCATAGGAGCCTGCGGTCATCTGATAAGCGAGTGGCGATGTCATCACTCTCCTGGGCACGTTCGAACACAGCATCTGGGTCCCCGTAGACGTGGAGGATTGGGCCGTTCTCAGTGGGCGGCGGCTTCGTGGCACTGGCTTGGGTGATCATCAGGTTTCCTGCCAGCCGGATGTGGCTCTCGCTGTACTCACCGGGAAGTTGGAGAACTTTCTCGTAGAAGGATCTGGTGGCGCTTAAGTCGGCTACTTTGATCTCCACGAGGGTCAGATTAGAGGGTGTCACCGTCTGGACCTCACGGGTGTCGGACGCCCTCGAGAGGGGCTGTCCTCGGCTAGCTGCGGCGGCGTCCGCCTCCAGGTCGATGGTGAGAGTCTGGCCGTCTTCAGTCGTTGCCACGATACGGCTGACCTGCTTCTTTCTCGACGCCGAAAGGAGGGAGTGGCGCTCGAGGTTGATCGTGCGTCCATCGGGCAGCACATCGGTGTTGGCGCTCTGGAAGAGCTCTTCGGACCAACCTTGCAGAGCTTTCCGGTCCACCGGCATGTCTTTGCGAGGTTGAACGGTCGCATCCGTGGAGAGAAGTTCCGCCCCCAACCACGAGATGTACTGGCTGTCTTGGACGTATTCATCCAATGAAGCCAACCAGTAGGTCCCGTGCACCGTTCCCCAGAGGCTGCCTGCCATGGAGGCGAGGGCGTCGGTATCGGCGCCGGTGAGGTAAGCGGCCTGAACCAGGCCGCTAGCGGGACTGCTCGCGTATTTGGTTGCCAGGTAGAGACTGGCCAGAGCACTGACCGTGCCTGCCCCGCTGATCGTGTTGTCGAAGGCACCCAAGACGTTCAGGACGCTGTGGTCATTCTCCGTGCTGCCGTTATCGAGGTGGGCTTTGATCGTCTGTAGGCTCGCGTCGATTTCTTCGACCGTTTCTCGCCAGCTGGTGGCGATGTCCGTCCATTCGTGGGAGTACTGATCGGCTGTGCGCTGGTGATTGAATATCCAGGTGTCGTCGACGTTTTCGAAGAGCACATCGATAGGCCGCCAGCTGGTCTCATCTGCGATGGCATCGATGAGTTCTCCGTGCTCCAGGGTGGCCGGGTCGTGGTGGGCGTAGCACAGAGCTATCGCGTGGATGAGGGCTCCGAGTATGGCCCGCGGGTGACCGTGGGTCGCGATGCTATCGCGCACCACTCGCCCGGCGAGGTTCGGGATATCCGCCACCCCACGGGTCTTCAGGACGTGGGGAACGATCCTCGTGGCTGCGCTGTTTCCACCGGCGCTGAAGTAGCCGGTGGCATGTGTTTTCTTCTTTTTGGTCTTCGCGAGGCTCCAGGGAGGTTTCCCAGCCTGCCAGCTGCGCGCAGCCCGCAGCACAGCACCCCCGCCTTCCCGCTGGTAGAGGGTCCACTGCGGCAACTCAACCTCGGTCAACCATGGGTACCAGTCGCCGTCTCTGAGGCAGGCACGGCCGACGGCAAGCAGCAATTGGGTGTGGTCGCTGTATCCTCCGGCCGAGACTGGCTCCTGGTAGCGGGCAGAACCCTCTCGTCTGCGACGTGTCCAGGACTGGAAACCCAGTACCCTACTCTCCTGCCGCCTGCGGTTGCCTCTAATGTTTCGGCTTCGGCGTGCCTGGGGCCAGCCCAAAGCATCACCCACAGCAGCTCCCAGCATAGAACCGGCAACGTGGTCACCCCGGCCACCAGGAGTCTGGACACCGCCCATCAGCCATTCCCTCTTACAACGTTCTTCACCACTAGATGGTGCCGTCGCCCGACGAAGATTCCGCCTCGATGGTGGTGCCTAGCTCTGTTCTGGCTGTGAGGCGGAACGCAGGCCATGACCGTCATTGGCCGGTACTGCGGCGGGAGACGATACGGGTAATCGTGTTCTCATTGACTCCCCAGTCTTTAGCGAGCCGATACTTCGATAGACCCTCGTCGTAGGAAACCAGTATCCGCTCATCTCGCGCTGCTCGCAGCGTGAGCAGGTGAGCCTCTGTTTCAGTGATCTGTTGTGCCAGCTGTTCGTTACCCAGACTTGAGGGGATAGTGGTTGGTCCTGTGCTGGGTGTCTCGTCAGTCAAGGGGGTCTCCTTCATGGCCGCAGGCGAGGGCTATTTGTTCATAGCCTAGATGTCACCGCCTATGTCTACGACGAAGGCGGGCTTCAGCAAAGTCACATGACTTGAGAGCTTGTGGTCCTTGGCGAGGTACGCGATTGGTGGCGGAATATACGCCTTCATCTGAGACCTAGATGTTGCTGATCGGTCTGAAAGGATCATTCTTGGGCTTTCCAGCAAGGGAGTTAGTGAGGCAGACACTAGTTTGCCTGCATTGAGCGACGCTCCGCCCGGCCTGGCTTTACAGGTTGGGACGAACACGCGCGTCGGCGAGTTCCCTACCCAGTGTCCATTGCCGATGACTGGCACCTCTTTGCTGGTGCCTGACCCAAGACTTTGAAGTCGGCAATGTCGCCTGAATCCTGGTTCTTTGATACCGCATGAATGATGAATTTGCGCCATTCAGGGGTGTCTGATGCGCCCGGGGCGAGGGCCATCGCCGCATTGAGTTCGTCTTCAACGGTCCAGTTCAGGGTCTCAAGCTCGCCGGTCGAGGGGTGACGTGAGTCCCGAGATCGGGAGGGCATTGCGGTCTCTCTTCAGGGTGGGGTCCATGTTTCAGGCTCGGCGCATTGTTCAGTTAGGGCGCGGTGAATGAGCTGTCTTTTCCAAGTCGAGGGCTCTTCAGGAAGAACGTTTGTCGCCCGGAGGTCTCCCCAGGCCATGGGGGTGTACCGAGGGCTCGCTTGCGTGAAGTGACACCAGGTCCATAGTCTTTCGGGATCGGAGAAGGAAGCCTTGAGGCTTAATCCCTGTGCCAGTAGGTCTACTTGAGCGGGGCTGGACAGAGCACGCCGTCGTGACGCGTAGTCAATCGTCGATGGATCATGGGTAAGCCGGTCAGAGGCCCTCAGGATTGCTTGGCGAAGTGTCGGCCACCCTGTTTGTTTGCAGAGGCGCTTCCAGGTGCCGGTGATCCTTGCAGCAGCATGCTTAGGTGCTCCCAGCCTCTCGGCCGCGGAGGCTACGGAGATGCTCCGGCCCACGCAGATAACGGCGATGCTGATCGCGAATTGTGCTCTTTCGTCGTCGGTGAGGTCGAAACCCGGCAGGCCAAGGGGATACCACAGTTGTGGTACCGCAGAGAATGGTGCGGGCCTTATCTTCCAGTCGAGAGCGTACTTCGGGGTGGGAGTGTTTCGGTGACGAAGTTCATGAGGTGCTCGCGGCAAGGACGAGCCGGCGCGGAACGCCAACTGGGTTGTAGGCGGAAGCCGGTTCTGGAGGCTCTGGAGACGAATGGCGTGCAGAAGAGGCTCCAGAGGGCGTGAGCGAATATTGTGCGCCGGCCCTATCGGCGCTAAACGCCCATGGACTCGTAAGAGGTCGAAGTGATCGGCCATGGCCCCAGCTTCCTCCAGCGAAGGCTGGTTCAGAACGATGAAAGCACTCTGCGGAGCTCTACCGACCTGCAGTGCAGTTACGGGGAGTCTCTTGCCCCTGGGGGTATGGAGAGCTTCGTACGTCAGAAGAGTAAGTGCCCGGCTGGCTTCGGCGTTCGTGATCTCTCGTCCGGCCCACTTCTTCGATCCGCCGTTCTCGTGGAACGTCTGGAGCGCTTCGGTTGCTCGGAGGAGGGTAGTTGTCGCAGGCTCAGCCGAGATTGCTGACAGATTTGTAAAGCAACCGGTTCGGCGACTGCGATCAAGCTGGCTAGGCTCACCAACATATTCGGTGCAAGTGGCTGGATGTCTATCTCGACGTGCCCAAGCGATGGTGCTGAACGGTCGAGATTCACAACCTGGGCAAATGTCCCTCAGGACTCGACTGTGCTGAAGGCAGACCAAAGTTAGAGGGTCCCGCCATTCCGGACGCCATATCTGATGTTCGTGGATACATTCAGGACAAAACCTTGAACCTTTCAGAAGTGGAAAGGGACGGAAAACGTCGAATCGGTGGAGAACACTCACCGGCGCTCCCATAATTCGCTGTTGGCGAGAAAATGCTTCGGCGCGTTCTGAGTCGCTTACTCCGGTGCGTTCACTAAGGTCGTTTCGTGGACGTGCCAGTCGCTGATTGACTCCCGTCGGCGAGTAGGAACGAACGTGCATGTTCAGCTCACGGAACACCCCGGCTGGCGTGACCTCATATCGGTGAGCAAGTCGGGCCCACCAACTGACTAGCGTTTCGTCCTTACGAAGCTCAACGTGTATAGGCCAGCGGTCCAGATCATGTCCTCCCGGGATCCCCCTCAGCTTGGGGGCGACCGAGTGGGTGGGGTTAGGGGCTGAAGATGCTAGTTTCGGCTGCATTGTCGACCGTCACGGCGTTGAGAATTTCGGCATCAATAGTCTCCCTGCCTGATCGAATCGCGAATTGGCATGCGCGGTCCAACAAATTCGTCAAGGATCCAATGTTTCCTTGAGTTCTGCGGAAGATCTCCTTTGCTTGCTCTACAAGCATGCCGCGCTCCTTGTTGAGGAGAAGGAGATGGTCCTCGAATCGAGCGAGGAGGTCACACCAGGCTCTCATCCCCGGTCCTGTCGAGACGGTGAATGGGTCTACGGGCACGCGGGTTGCCCTTCGCGATGTTTGAGCGAAAGAGGCATCCTCACCGTATAACCCTTCGTCAAAGAATTTCTTAGCTTTGAGTTGGACGCCGACGTAGATGAAGGTCGCCGGCATTTCGTTGGCCAGGCCTTTGAGGTGATTACTGACCTCCTGACCGCGTCGGTGCTTGAAGTCAACGAAGTGAAGATCATCGATGATGATCAACTTGGTTTGGCAGCTCCTGACACAGTCGACGGCTAGTGAGGCCAGTCTCGAGGTCGTCGCTCGGTGGGCTCCGGGGTGCCCGTAGAAGCTGAGAATCTTTTGATTGAGACCCTTCAATGTCACGCCGGAGTCGAGCGGGACGAAGGCGACGGGTATCCGTTGGTGCCCTTCCTCAGTCTTAAGGCCTGAGCGCCGGAGCGCCCTCCGATGAAAATCGCGGGCATAACGAGTGGCGATGGTCGTCTTACCTAATGCTGGGGCAGCGTCGATGACCGCTGATCCTCGAAGACGGTCACCGTCTCGATAGCTGGAGGCCATGACCTGGTCGAGAATGCTGAACCCCCGGACGAGTTGTGCTGTCTTCATCGCTGGAGGGTTGGCGTTCCACACGGCGCGGGAGTCGTTATAATCCTCGAGCTCTTCTTCGGTGAAAGCTCTGAATTCTGAAGCGGATACTGGGGGTAGCGGTTGTCGTGGTGCCGACTCAGCAAAAGCGTGCCAGCCACCCTTGGTCGCCAAATTGAAGTTGCGGATGTTGTTGGATGCAAGCCAATGACCGAACCGGTTAGTCATTCGTCGAACACTTCTATCGCTCCCTCGGGGTTGGTGATGTGGAAATCGCGAAAGACATCGAGATCAGCAAAGGGCTCCTCGCGCTGCTTCTTCGCTTTTGCCGCGTTGAAGTCCAGTACCGCAGGGGTCGATGCTGGATTGTGGTCGTTGATAGTTGCGTCGATTGGGAGGGCCGTTGCTGATCTCTTGGCGCTAAGGCGTCGGGCCAAAGACTTCTCCCGGCGAGACATCACTGTTTCCTGGCTCCAGTCGCGGAGAAGATCGTGAATAGCCTGGCCGGGGTCGACGTGTCGGTCTTCTCGAAGAGCAATTCTCTTGGTGTACTCAGCTGCTTCCTTGGAGAAGGGCCCTTCCAGCCCGGCTGCGTGCTCCCACTCCAAGGGCTCGAAGGACCCCGTTTCAAGGTCTTGGAACCATACGCGGCGGACATCGTGGGCGTCTGTAAAGATCGGCCACTTCGCTCGGTGGCGACCCGTGTATGGCGACTGGGTGTTTCGGTGCATGTTCAACGTTGGCCCGTCATAGCGGCGCCCGTTGATTTCCACGCCGTAGTGCTGGATGGTGCGCCACTCCACTTCCAGGAAAGAGAATGCTAGGTCGTCTGAGGCAGGTAGCCTGAGCCCTCCACACTTGGCCAGTCCGATTTCGAACATCTCCGCAGGTGAGAACGAAGCCCCCGGGACTTCTGGAACGCAGAGACCGCTGTGTTTGGTTCGGTGGTAGATCTGGCCCACCCACTCTCGAATTATCTGCTCCAGCTCGCTGAGGTAGTAGAACGCCTGGCTTTCCACGTTCTGGCCCCGGTTGTAGACGTCCGGTCCTTTATAGCCAGGAAGATGCTGGAGGCAACCTTGGCGCAGGGTCCTGAAAAACCTTTCAATTGTTGGTTTGTCGGTGGGCTTATAAGGGATGGAGGGTTGAACAGAAATTCCTAAGCGGGCACAGGATGAGATGACGTGGTCAGAGAGGTAGATCTTGCCGCGATCGACCATGATCGACTCGGGCAGGCACGCCGGCAAGCCTCCAGTGGGCATCTCGGATGTATCTTCGATAGTTTCTGGGCCCACCAGAACGTTTTGTGGAACTCCATGAAAAGGCCAGGCCCCATCATCGTCCTTGCGCGGCATTGGAGTAACTGCCTGATAAAGGACATTGGCCACGTCTGCTGAATTTGTTGACACGGGAGAGAGTCGCAGTCCCAAGATGCACCGTGTGAAAAGGTCCTGAGCCACCGTCAGCTCAACTGGTACCCAGCGCAACGTCACCGGTTCCATCGCGAAAACATCCAGAGGCGTGGTATCCAGGATGACGTGCTCCCCAGGCCGAGTAGCGCTGAGCCGGCCATATGGTCCGTCGGGGCGCTGTGCCACGGATCTTCGCTGCTTGGCGCTGCCGAAAGCGTGTCTGCCTTTCGAGAGCTCTTTGAGCCGCCGGTACTGCGTTGCACGGGACGGGATGAGAACTTCACCGGCGCCGTACTCATCTTCCAGGCGTTGCTTCGTCTGTTGCAGCACGACATCTGCAGTGGGAGTCGATGCCTGAACGTAGCAATTTAACACGGCTCGGCAAGCCGCTTCCCAGCGTTCGTCAACCCCTGAACTTCTTCGACCGACAGTCCTGCTATCGGCGAGGGCTGCCGGCCCGCCTTCAATGTACGACCGTATCCAGCGGCGGAGCGTTCGCCCCGAGACGCCTTGTTCCTGCGCACACTGCTGGATCCACTCGTCATCGGTGCCACTATGAGATTTTGGAGGTGCCTGGGCGAGACGCACCGCCAGGGAGCGCTCTTCGACTTTGGCGCGCTGGCTCTCGGGCAGATTCTTCAGCAGCACATCCACAGGTGCGGGCGAACCTGGGTTCTTCTCACGCTGATCCAGTTCGTCCAGAACCTTGCATGAGGCCACCAAATAGGAGGTTTGAACCCGCTTGAAGGTCTCGCCAGAGGACAGCAGCGTGCTCCCCGCCCCCAGTTCAAGGACCGTCCAGACTCCTCCATCTAGCCAGACGTTGCAGCTGACTCGAAGCTCGACCTGGTTAGAGTTCACAGCGATTACCTCACGAGACTGTTTCGGTTAAATGGCACATCAAGTTCGACTGGGTGCTCACCTGACCACACTGCTTGGAGAGCATCATGGAGGGACTCCACCGTCGTGTCCCCGGGAGATGGTGGTGATTCATGCCGCAGTGGTGCATTTGGGTACCTACGGCGCGCGAAGGCGGAAAATTTGATGTTTTCCAGAATGATGGGGTCCCCGCCGTGCCACACCTCGTAACCCCACCCGCGTGCCGAGCACAGGGCTTGAGTCCACGCGAAGACTGCGGCAGCTTTAGGGTGCCGCGCGAACTCTCGTGGTTTGACGTCCACTACGGTCAGCGTTCCGTCCGTATGGGTGAGGAGGAAGTCTGGCACGTGGCGGCGTGACGCCTCTCCATCGTTTCCCGAGAGTCGCATCGGTTGTGCGGAGATCCATGACACTGTCGGGTCGAAATCTGCGAACCACAAGCGATCCATTTCCAGTCGACTTTCGTATGGAACGTGGTCACCTGTCGTTGCAGACCAAAAGAGACCGGAATAATGCCGCTGGCGAGCATGGGCATGGAACTTCCGCACTGGAAGAGCAGTGGAGAGTCGCCCTTCGTCGACCGCGCCCAGAGTTGTCGAGATCTCTTCCCCATCTGCGGTCACATACCGGAGGTCTGCTCTGAGGTGCGCGGTGGCGGCGCTCATAGTTCCAGTATGTGACCTATGACACGTCTGTGAGACTAATGACACGCCTATGACAAGTTCTTGAGACTATGACAAGTTCGATGAGATCCGACAGGCGACACTGGGGATGGAGACCGTCACCACCGGAATAGACGGGCGCGATCCAAAGTTGAGCATGAATGACTCAAGTTTTGAACTCGGGCCATCACCCACCCGAGACGGAAAGGACACGCACCCATGGACGTCCAGCTCACCACCAAGTCGCAGGAGGCGATGTCCGCGGCCTCCGCCCACGCGAACACGACGGGCAGCCCGAGGATCGAGCCCGCCCACCTGCTCAAGGCGCTGATGGACCAGCGCGACTCCGTCGCCGTCGCCCTGCTCAAGGCCGCCGGCGCCGACGCCGAGGCCGTCTCCACCCGCGCGTCCGCACTGATCCGGCAGCTTCCCAAGACATCAGGCTCCAGCGTCTCCCAGCCCCAGCTCGCGCAGCCGACGCTCGCCGCGCTGCGCACCGCACAGGCCGAGGCCGAAGAGTTCGGCGACGAGTACATCTCCACCGAACACGTCCTGCTCGGCCTCTCCGCCGACAACGGCCCAGTCGGCCGCGCCCTGGCCGACAACGGCGCCTCCCACGACGCCCTGAAGGCCGAACTTCCCGGCATCCGTGGTGACAAGAAGGTCACCAGCCCGGACCCGGAGAACAGCTTCCAGGCCCTGGAGAAGTACGGCACCGACCTCACCGAGGTGGCCCGTTCGGGCAAGCTGGACCCCATCATCGGCCGCGACTCCGAGGTGCGCCGCGTCGTCCAGGTCCTCTCCCGCCGCACCAAGAACAACCCGGTGCTCATCGGTGAGCCCGGCGTCGGCAAGACCGCCGTCGTCGAGGGCCTCGCCCAGCGCATCGTCGCCGGCGACGTCCCCGAGTCCCTGCGCAATCGGACACTGATCTCCCTCGACCTCGGCGCCATGATCGCCGGGGCGAAGTACCGCGGCGAGTTCGAGGAGCGGCTGAAGTCCGTGCTCGACGAGATCAAGGGATCCGAGGGTGAGATCATCACCTTCATCGATGAGATCCACACCGTCGTCGGCGCGGGCGCCTCAGAGGGCTCCATGGATGCGGGCAACATGCTCAAGCCCATGCTCGCCCGCGGTGAGCTGCGTCTGATCGGGGCCACCACCCTGGACGAGTACCGCGAGAACGTCGAGACCGACGCGGCCCTGGAGCGCCGCTTCCAGCAGGTCTGGGTCGGCGAGCCCTCGGTCGAGGACACCGTGGCCATCCTGCGCGGTATCAAGGAGCGTTACGAGGCCCACCACAAGGTGGCCATCTCCGACGGCGCACTGGTCGCCGCCGCCACCCTCTCCGACCGCTACATCACCGACCGGCAGCTGCCCGACAAGGCCATCGACCTCATCGACGAGGCCGCCTCCCGGCTGCGCATGGAGATCGACTCCGCGCCGGTGGAGATCGACGAGCTGCGCCGTCAGGTCGACCGACTGACCATGCAGGAGATGGCGCTCTCCGGCGAAGCCGACGCCGGCTCTCAGGAGCGGCTCGAGACGCTGCGGGCCGACCTCGCCGACAAGAAGGAGTCGCTGGCCGCGCTCACCGCACGGTGGGAGGCCGAGAAGGGCGAGCTCAACCGTGCCGGTGACCTCCGCGTGCAGATCGACGAGCTGCGCTCGGCCGCCGAGAAGGCACAGCGCGAGGGTGACCTCGGGGAGGCCGCCCGGCTGCTCTACGGCGAGATCCCGCAGGTCGAGCGGCAGCTCGCAGAGGTCGAAGAGGAGGAGGACGCCGAGCGTGAGGCCGGAGAGCCCAAGATGGTCTCCGACGAGGTCGACGACGACGGCATCGCCGAGGTCATCTCCGCCTGGACCGGGATCCCCGCCGGACGCATGCTGCAGGGAGAGACCGAGAAGCTGCTCCAGATGGAGACGCTCATCGGCTCACGGCTGATCGGTCAGGACAAGGCTGTCACCGCAGTGGCCGACGCGGTCCGCCGGGCGCGCACCGGCGTCGCCGACCCGGACCGGCCCACCGGTTCGTTCCTCTTCCTGGGTCCGACCGGTGTCGGCAAGACCGAGCTGGCGAAGTCTCTGGCGGAGTTCCTCTTCGACGACGAGCGCTCGATGGTCCGCGTCGACATGTCCGAGTACTCCGAGAAGCACTCCGTGGCCCGGCTGGTGGGCGCCCCGCCCGGCTACGTGGGCCACGAGGAGGGCGGTCAGCTCACCGAGGCTGTGCGGCGCCGCCCCTACTCGGTGGTGCTGCTCGACGAGGTGGAGAAGGCCCACCCGGAGGTGTTCGACATCCTGCTGCAGGTCCTCGACGACGGCCGCCTGACCGACGGGCAGGGCCGGACCGTGGACTTCCGCAACGTGGTGCTCATCCTCACCTCCAACCTCGGTTCCCAGTTCCTGGTGGACCAGACCCTGGACCAGCAGGCCAAGCACAAGGCCGTGATGGATACGGTGCACGCCTCCTTCAAGCCCGAGTTCCTCAACCGGCTCGACGACGTCGTGATGTTCGACCCGCTGTCCATGGAGCAGCTCGGGTCGATCGTGGACCTGCAGATCGACTCGCTGCAGCGCCGCCTGGCCGCCCGGCGTCTGACCCTGGAGGTCTCCGACGCCGCCCGCGACTGGCTGGCGTTCACCGGGTACGACCCGGCCTTCGGCGCCCGTCCGCTGCGCCGTCTGGTCCAGCGCGAGATCGGGGACCAGCTGGCCAAGGAGCTCCTCGCCGGCACCGTGGAGGACGGGGACACCGTGCTCGTCGACCGTGAGGAGCCCCGCCTCGAACCCGGTGCGGAGGGAGACGACCTCACCGCCCCGAGCCATGGGTTGACGGTGTCCCGCGCGGAGTGAGGGGCGTCGGATCGGCTGACGAGGCTCAGATCTCGACGCCCTCGGCGCGCAGCAGCTGCCGCTTGGTCTCGGTGCCGTAGTACAGGTAGCCGCCGAGGGATCCGTCGGCTCGGATGACCCGGTGGCAGGGCACGGCGAAGGCCACCAGGTTGTTCGCGCAGGCGCTCGCCGCGGCACGGTGGGCCTGCGGGCGTCCGGCCATCTGGGCGAGCTCCGCGTAGGAGACGGTCTCCCCGGCGGGCACCTCCCGCAGCGCCGCCCATACCTTCTGCCGGTACTCGGAACCGGGCTGGGAGATCGCGACGTCGTCGAAGGCGGTGCTGTCACCTGAGGCGTAGGCGGCGACGGCCTCGGCCACCGGGCCGCGGTCGGTGGGCAGCGGGTTCATCTCTCGGTCCGCGGTCGTGGGGTCGACGTCCCAGAGGATGTCCATCAAATGCTCGAGCATCCGCCCGATGGCTGCGACTTCGGGCTCCCCGCCCTCGGCTCGGGCGAGTCCGCAGGCACGAAGCGTCTCGTCGTCGGGGGAGTGGATCGCCACCACGGTGCCCAGGTCGCCGAGGGAGGCGGAGGACCAGCGGAGTTCGGGCAGGAAGTCGGTCATCACTGGTCCTCGGTCTCCTCATCGGTGGGTTCGTCGGCAGGCTCGTCGGTGTCCTCGTCGTCTTCAGCGTCGTCGGCGTCGCCATCCTCGGTCTGGTCGTCGCCCTCGTCCTCGGCGTCCTCAGGGTCCAGGACGTAGGAGCCGGAGAAGTCGCCGCCGTCGGCGCGCTCGATGGTGCAGGTGACCCGTCGGTCACCGTCACCCCACGAGCTCTGGGTCGGATGGGACATCCGCACCTCCAGGGAGTGCTCCGACTCGTCCACCGCGTCCTGGTCCACCAGATCGGCGGCCTCGCAGGCGGCCTGGGTCTCGCGCAGCACCTCGTCGTCGCCCGGGTAGGGCCCGTCCTCGAGGGTCTCGGTGTGTAGCACCTGAGCATTGTGCTCCTGGTCGCACTCCACCACAGTCGCTCCGGCGTCCTCGGCCACCGGGTCGAAGTCGGTGAGGCAGTCGGCGGTCTCCCAGTGGCTGGGCGGCGCATCGGCCAGGATCACACCGTCGGCGCCGGGATCCTCGTCCCGCTCCCCGACGAACTCCTCGTCGTCGCGCACGAACCACATGGTCACGACGCCGACGACCACCAGCACGACCAGCCCCACGGCGATCGGCACCACCGGGATCGCGCGCAGCACCCGGCCGACGGGGCCCCGAGCGGCCTCACGGCGCGCTTCACGCTTCTTCCGCTCCTCGCGACGGGACCGCTGGCTGAGCGGGACTGCGTGGGAACCGGGGTTCTCGGCGTCTGGGCGGTCCTCCACGGTGGGCAGCTCCTGGCGGGGGTGGACGTCTTGCTGGGGCACGGTGCTCGGGCGCGGTCCGGTGGGCGCCGGTCCGACGAGGGACTCGGCGCGTCTTCGCCGTGGGCGCAATCGACGACGTGATCTCGCCACTCATGTTAACCTAGGGAGCACGAAACACGTGATGGAACAGTTGCTCCTGCGGTCGTCGCATGCCCGGCGCCGTGAGGACCGGAGAGAAGACAGAGGGGGTCTCGCTCATGGGGCGCGGCCGTCAGAAGGCGAAAGCAACGAAGCAGGCCCGGGAGATCAAGTACTTCACCCCGGACACCGACCTGACCGCACTGCAGCGTGAGCTTGCTCAGAAGCGCGACGATTCCGTCGGCGAGCCGTCTTCCTCCGACGACGGGCACGACGACTACGACGACGTCGCCGAGCGCTACGGAAGCTGAGCCCCTTGACCTCATCGGGGTCCCAGGAGACCCCTCGGGCGCAGACCCGGTACACGGACTCCCCACTGTTCACCGCCTCCGTCGCCGACGCCCACCGCGCCGCGCTGAGGTCGATCGCGCGCGTGGTGGAGGACACCGCTGAGCCCCAGTCCGCGGAGACCGCCCGCGAGGGGATCCTCGATCTCCTACGGGCCGGAGACGTGTTGTGTGTGACCGGCGCGGGAGTCTCCACCGCCTCCGGAATCCCCGACTACCGCGGCCCCCGCGGATCCCTGCATCGGCACCGTCCGATGACCTACCAGGAGTTCCAGCACGACGCCGGCGCGCGTCAGCGATACTGGGCGCGCAGCTTCGTCGGCTGGCGCCGTATGCGGGGCGCGGCACCCAACCCAGCGCACCACCTGCTCGCCGACTGGCAGCGCCGCGGGGTGCTGAGCACCCTGGTCACACAGAACGTGGACGGCCTCCACCGTGCGGCCGGCTCGGAGCCGCTGGTCGCCCTGCACGGAGACCTCGACCGCGTGATCTGCCTCGACTGCGGCTGCACCGAGGACCGCTCCGGCCTCGACCAGCGGCTCGAGGAGGCCAACCCCGGCTACGCCGAGCAGGCTTCGGCCGCGGCCGAGAACGTGAACCCCGACGGTGACGTCGAACTCGACGAGACCTGGGTGGCCCGCTTCCGCATGGTGCCCTGTCTGGTCTGCGGCTCGCTGCGGCTGAAACCCGACGTCGTCTACTTCGGCGAAGGCGTGCCGCCGGAGCGCAAGGCCGCTGTGGAGGAAGCCGTGGCCGCGGCCTCCTCGCTGCTGGTGGTCGGCTCCTCGATGGCCGTGATGAGCGGGTTCCGCATCGCACTGCAGATGGGCCGGGCGTCCAAACCGATCGGCATCATCAACGGCGGACCGTCGCGGGCGGACGCCAAGGCGCAGTGGCGCTGGCGCAGCGACATCATCGAGTCGCTGGAGACCCTGGAGAGCCGTCTGACCAGCGGGTGATTGCCTCGACGAGTCGGCGTCGCTGCTCCGGATCGAAGCTGCCCGGAAGTGCGGCCCCGTACATCCAGAGTCCGTCGGCGGCCAGCCGTGCCAGGAACGGCCGCAGATCGGCCTCCGACGCCGCCCCCTCCGCCTCCGGGAGTTCCGGGGCCCACCGCCGGTAGGCGTCGTCCCAGATCTCCCGGGCCCGGGGGTCCTCGGCAGACTCGAGTAGCAGCATCAGCTCGGCGCGGTCGGGATCGCAGGAGGCGGCGATGTAGGCCCGCAGCCGCTGACCGGCGTCGAGGTCCTCCCGTCGTGCTCCGGCGGCCTGCTCCATGGCCGACTCCCACTGCTGGGCCACGTGGGCGTGGAGCTCCAGCACCAGGTCCTCGCGGGTCGAGAAGTGGTAGAGGATCCCGCCCTTCGTCAGCCCCGTCTCCTTCGCCAGCGCCTCATAGGTGAGCAGGCGTACCCCGTCGCGCTGGACGACGGCGCGCGCGGCCTCGAGGATCTCGGTGCGGCGGGACTGTCTCATCGGGGCATCCTCAGGGTCGGGTCGGCGGTTCTCGGGGCGGTGGTTCTCGGGTCGGTGATCATCGGGTCAGTGGTTGTCCGGGTAGGCCTGGGACGGTGTGCCGGGAGTGTATCGGCGCAGCAGCAGGGCGGTCAGTGCGGCGGCCGCGGCGAGGAACACCACCACGGTGACGAGGACGATGAGGAAGGCGCCGTCGAGGGCTTCGGCGCCCGCGGCGACCACGGCAGGGTCATCGGCCTGCAGCGCCTCGGCGGGAGCCTCCGCACGGAGGTGCTCGGCGCCGGCCGGCGGGACGAACAGGTGCAGGTAGGCGAAGTTGAGCAGCGTGCCGAGCACCGCGACGCCGACCAGTCCGCCGAACTCGTAGGACACCTCCTCCAGAGAGGCGGCCATCCCCGCCCGGCGCGGGGGGACGTTGCCCATGATGGAGGTGGAGGCGACCGACATCGCCGCTCCGAGTCCGGCGCCGACGACCAGCAGACCGATGATCAGCAGCGCGAAGGAGTCCTGCCACGCGGCGAACGCCGAGACGACGGACCCTGAGGTGGAGAGTCCGATCCCTCCCGCGATCAGCACCAGAAGTCCCGTCCGGTGCAGCACCGCGCCGCCGAGCAGGGACATCGGCAGGGCGCCGACGGCCAGGGCGGAGACCAGCAGGCCGGCCTGCAGCGGGGAGAACCCCTCGACCAGCTGGTAGCGCTGGGTGCCGGCGAGCTGGATGCCCATGATCGTGAAGATGCTGATCCCCGCGGCGATCACCCCGGCGGTGAAGGCGCGGTTCCGGAAGACGGCGAAGTCGATCAGCGGTTCCTCCAGGCCGCCGCCGGGCCCGCGCATCAGCCGCAGCTGCCGACGGGCGAACAGCGTCAGCGCGACGGCGGCGACGACTCCCGCGACGATCACCGTGACCCAGCTGACCTCGGGCTCTGCCAGCGACTTCAGGGCGAGCACCGCGGCCGAGAGGCCGACCATGATCTGTGCGGAGGAGACCCAGTCCCAGCGGCGCGCGGGGTCGGCGACGTTGGCCGGACCGGCCAGGAGGATGGCCGCCGAGGCGGCGATCACGATGGGCACGTTGATCAGGAACACCGACCCCCACCAGAAGAACTCGAGCAGCAGCCCGCCCACGATGGGTCCCGCCGCCATCCCGACCAGGGAGACGGCGGCCCAGGTGGCGATGGCGACGTTGCGCTCGCGTTCGATCGGGAAGCTGATGCGGATCAGGGCGAGGGTCGCCGGCATCATCGCCGCCGCTCCGACGGCGAGTCCCACCCGCGCGGCGATGAGCACCTCGGAGGTGGGGGAGAAGGCGGCCAGCAGTGAGGCCACGCCGAAGATGACCAGTCCGTACTGGAAGATGCGCTGGTGCCCGAGACGTTCGCCGAGCGCACCGGAGCCGGGAAGCAGGCCGGCGATCACCAGCGGATACGCGTTGATGATCCACAGCGCGTCCGAGGGCGTGGCGTCGAGGTCCTCGGTCAGCCGCGGCAGGGCCGTGTAGAGGACGGTGTTGTCGAGGGTGATCAGCAGCAGCGCCGAGGACACGATGGCGAGCACGCTCCACCGCTGGGCCGGGCTGAGGTCGGCCGGAGCGGTCGTGGAGCGGCGTCGCCGTCGGGAGGTCTCGGTCATCACCCGGGAAACTGTACCAGACGTATAGTGCAGTTTGCCGTGCGGGGATCCTCGCCTCGAGGTCACCTTCGGGGCGGTCCGCTCACCGCCGGGACATGTAGACCTCGAAGGCCTTCGTCAGCAGCGGGTTGACCGGGTAGTCCCACTCGCCGTGGGTCTGGACGACGTCGGCGCCCATCGTGGTCTTGAACCGGGTCAGCCCGGCCAGCTCGTACTCCGGGTCCAACGAGGGGCTCAGCCCGCCGAGGTCGTACCACCGGCACCCGGCCGCCAGGGCGTCCTCGATCTGGCGCAGCTGCAGTGCCCGCGGGGCATATCGCTTGCGCTCCTCCGAGGACGAGGCGCCGTACACGTACCACGCGAACCCGCCCTGCCTGACGTAGATCGCCGCCGCCAGGGGAACGTCCTCCAAGTGGGCGAAGTAGAGCGTGCACTCGGTGTCCGAGGCTGCGTTGAGCTCCCGATACATCCGCTGGAAGTAGGACAGGGGCCGTCCGGTGAAGTCGTCGCGCTCTGCGGTCTCCTCGTAGAGCTTCTGCCATTCCGGCAGGTCGGCCTCGGTCCCGACGCTGATCGTCAGCTCCGACCGGGTGGACTTCCGCGTCTGGCGGCGGGAGGTCTGATCCATCCGGGCCAGCACGGCCTCGACGTCGAGAGCGTTCCCGCCGTCGTCGACCAGCGGGATCCGCGCCTGGTACTGCGGCTGCCCGGCCTCGAACTCCTCCGAGGACTTCGGAGGGTTCCAGCCGAGCCGACGAAGCTCCATGTGCAGCTCGGGGGCGTCGGCGTCCTCCTCCACCGGGGTGAGCTCATGCATGCTGGTCTCCTCACCCTTGGAGAGGCCCCGGCGGACGTCCTCGGCGGCCCAGCGCCGCACCACTCCGGGAAGGCCCATGCGGATCAGGAACGCCCCACGGGTCTTCAGGTGCTCGACCAGCATCGGCAGCAGGGTGTCGAGGGAGACCCGCTGGGCATCGAAGACCGGTCCCTCGGCCAGATACGCCAGGGACTTCGACCCCAGCACCGGCAGCTTCACCGGCAGCGGCCGGTAGAGGACCAGGGAGGCCGCGACCAGCTCATCTCCGTCGAAGGCGCCCACGGACTCTCCGCGCCAGTCGGTCTTGACCTGCGGCCACCGGGGGTTCTGCAGGAAGGACGCCGTCGGGTGGCCGGCGAGGAACGCGGCGTGCTCCGACTCGGTCAGGGTGCGGATGGTCAGCGGCTGCGCCCGCTCGGGCTGGACTCGGGTGTTCACGGTGCTGATTCTACTGATCGGCCCTCGGGCGACGACGACGGCGCGGCGAGGTTCCGCCCGCCGCGCCGTCGTCAGCCGTCGTCAGCCGTCAGCCGACGAGTCACTGCGCCGCCGGCTGAGGGGTTCCCAGACTGTGGGTCAGCACGCCGCCGTCCTCGGTGACCGTGATCCGCACCAGGGTGGGGTCGGCCCCCACTCCGTGGAGGCGGCCGTCCTCGGCGGTGACCACCAGGTCGTACTCGCCGGCCGGCAGCCCCTCGACCGTGAATCGGTCGGCCCCCGTCGCACCCGAGGCGAGCGGCTCACCCGACCCGCCCGGGCCGTACTCGTCGACGACCTCCCACCGGTGGCCGACCGTCTGCCCCCGGTACTCGTCGTCGCCTCCCACGTGCACCGCCAGACCCTCTGCGGCGTCCTCGCCGGTGATGTCGGTGGTGGTGGACAGCGGGGCGAATGACCCGTCCGGGGCGTACTCGCCGTCGGCGAAGGCGTCGTAGAACATCACGCGTTCGTCGACCCGCGAGTCGGTGACGGAGTAGACCATTCCGTCCTCCGACCCTTCGGCGGTGAACCGCAGTTCGGCCGCCTCGCCGCCGGGGCCGTCCTGCCGGGGGTCGTCGGCGCTGATCGTGAACACGTAGTCCCCGGCCGGCAGATGGTCGAGGTGCAGGGGGTCGTCGTCGACGTGTCCCGAGTCGACGACGTCGTCGCCGGAGGTCAGGCTCCAGCTGTAGCCGGAGACCTCGGCCTCGCTCCAGAGACGCCCGTCCGGCCCCAGCGGCGGCGTCCAGCTCACGGTGAGTCCGTCGGCGTCGTAGGCGATCGCCAGGTTCTGCGGGTAGGGGACGGGCTCCACGTCCAGATCCAGGTCTCCGTCCTGGACGCCCTCCCCGGCGGCCGTGCCCGTGCTCCCGGGGGCCGACCCGCCCGGTGCGTCCGCCCCGGCGTCGGGCTGCGTCGTCGAGGAGCCGCCTCCTCCTCCGGCCTCCGGGTCTGCCGGCGGCGGCGCGCATGCGACGCCGAAGATGAGTGCGGCCGACGCCGCGGTGATGATGAGGGCTTCGCCCGCCCTGTGCTGGTCGAACATCGTTCCTCCCCCGTCCGGGGTCCGTTCCGGTGCCGGAGGCACCGCCCCGTGGATGGTCGCCTGTCGGTATGAGGCGTTCGGAGAATCTCTCCGACATGAGGGAACGCTATGCCTGACCGCGAGAGACGGTCCAGGATCCGCGCCTTACGATTTGGTAACGCAAATATAGTGAAAATTGCGAATATCTGGTCGGGTGTCACCGGTGCGGTCTAGAGTCGCGGTGAGACTCAGAGAAAGGGGTCGGACATGAGGATCGACCTGACCAGTGTGTTCGTCGACGACCAGGAGAAGGCGCGCCGCTTCTACACCGAAGTCCTGGGCTTCCGAGTATTCCGAGACGTCCCGATGGGAGACGGCGTCTCCTGGTTGACCGTCGTCTCGCCCGACTCCCCGTCCGGACCCGAGCTGCTGCTGGAGCCGGCCGGCCACCCGGCGGTGAAGCCCTATCGGGATGCGCTGAACGCCGACGGCATCCCGCTGGCGCAGTTCTCGGTCGACGACGTCGCCGCCGAGCACGAACGGCTCCTCGGTCATGGGGTGCGGTTCACCCAGGAGCCGGTGGACATCGGCCCGGCCGTCTTCGCAGTGTTCGACGACACCTGCGGAAACCTGATCCAGATCATCCGGGAGAAGAGCCGGCCGGCCGCTCCGGACGGGTGAGGTTTGAGTGCGGCGCACAGCGCTCGGCCGCGGTGACGCCTCAGCCGTCTGCCGCCCGGCGCTCGCCGGCGGCGATCCGCTCATCCAGGCTCAGACGGACCGTCGGCCACTCGGCCTCGATGATCGAGAAGACCACCGTGTCCCGGGGGACGCCGGCGAACATCTGGTGGTGCCGCAGGACGCCGTCCTGCTTGGCGCCCAGACGGGCCAGCGCATCCCGCGACTGATGGTTGTGGAAGTGGGTGCGGAACTCCACCGCCAGACAGCCGAGGTCGTCGAACGCCCGCCCCAGCACCAGTCGCTTGGTGTGGGCGTTGATCCCGCTCCGTTGGGCGCTGCGCAGCAGCCAGGTCGAGCCGACCTCCACGCGAGGGGTCACCGCGTCGATGTTCATATACGTGGTCATCCCCACCGGGAGGTCGGTCGCCGCATCGAAGATCGTCCACGGCGCCATCGAACCGGCCGCCTGCAGGTCCAGTCGGCGGGTGATCTCCTCCTCGACGCGGTCCGGCGCCGGCACGATCGTGTACCAGGTACGCCACAGGTCGTCCCGACTCAGGGCCTCCGACAGTGCGGGAGCATGGTCGAGTTCGAGCTGACGGAGCACGACCCGCGCCGAGCGCAGCGTCACCGCCTCGGTGATGTCGGGCCGCGGCCGGGAGGACGTCACTGTGCGTACTCTCCGGTGAGCAGGACCCCGCCGCCGTCGACTCCCTTGGCGCCCTGGACGAAGTCGTCCCCGGCTCCGGCGACGTCATCCTCGCGGTAGGGGGCCACGGTGCCCATGATCCACGCGGTCTCGCCCGCGTCCTGCAGCAGCCGCACGGCCCGATCCGCCCGGTCGGCGGCGACCACCGCGACCATGCCCACCCCGAGGTTCAGGGTGCGTTCCAGGTCCGCCTGCGGCACCCGGCCCAGCTCGGCGACGGTGCGGAACACCTGAGGCCAGGCCCATGTGGTGCGGTCCACGGTCGCCATCAGCCCGGCGGGCAGCACCCGGGCGAGGTTCGCCGCGAGTCCGCCCCCGGTGACATGGCTGAACCCGCGCACCGGTGCCTCCGGCGAGACCCCGGCCGAGGCGGGGTCCCCGTTGAGCTCCTCCACCAGCCGGAGGCAGGGTGAGGTGTAGAGCCTGGTCGGCTCCAGCAGCTCCTCGCCCAGGGTGCGGCCGAATTCGGCGACGTCGCGGTCGTAGGTCCAGCCGGCCTGGGCCACCACGCGGCGCACGAGCGAATAGCCGTTGGAGTGGATCCCGGAGGAGGCCATGCCGACGACGACGTCGCCGGCCCGTACCCGCTCCGGACCGAGCACGGCCGAGGCGTCCACCACTCCGGTGGCGGCTCCGGCCACGTCGTACTCGTGCTCACCCAGCAGGCCGGGGTGCTCGGCGGTCTCGCCGCCGATCAGAGCGGTGCCCGTCTCGGCGCAGGCCCGTGCGATGCCGGAGACGATGCCGGCGATGCGGGTCGGCTCGACCTTCCCGCAGGCGATGTAGTCGGTCATGAACAGCGGCTTCGCCCCGGTGACGACGATGTCGTCGACGACCATCCCGACCAGGTCGAAGCCGATGGTGTCGTGGACGCCCATGGCCTGGGCGATCGCGACCTTCGTGCCGACCCCGTCGGTGGAGGTCGCCAGCAGAGGCTTCGGCAGGCGGGCGAGCTCAGAGGCGTCGAACAGGCCGGCGAAGGACCCGAACCCGCCCAGGACCTTCGACGAGTGGGTGGCCTGGACGTGGGACTTCATCAGCTCCACCGCGCGGTCGCCGGCGTCGACGTCGACACCGGCGGAGGCGTAGGTGATCGGGGTCTGCCCGACGTTCGGGGTGCTCAACGCTCGGCCTCCGCCAGGGTCTTCTCGGTCGTCTCCGCGGCCTCGGTCCGGTCGGCCGGCTGCGCCGCATCGGGGCGGTCCGTCTCCAGCAGCAGCTTTCCGCGCTGCTCCTCCGGCGGCAGCTCGATCGGGTACACCCCCGAGAAGCACGCCGTGCACAGGGTCGACCGCGGCTGCTTCGTCGCCTCGATCATCCCCTCCTCGGAGATGTAGGCCAGGGAGTCCGCACCCACCGACCGGGCGATCTCGTCCATCGTGGCCCCGTTGGCGATCAGCTCGGCGCGGGAGGCGAAGTCGATGCCGTAGAAGCACGGCCACTGCACCGGCGGCGAGGAGATCTTCACGTGGATCTCCCGCGCCCCCGCCTCACGGAGCATGCCCACGATCGCCCGCTGGGTGTTGCCGCGGACGATCGAGTCGTCGACCACGACGACCTTCCTGTCCCGGACCACATGCTCCTGGACGTTGAGCTTCAGCCGGATCCCCAGCTGACGCAGCGTCTGCGAGGGCTGGATGAAGGTCCGTCCCACATAGGCGTTCTTGATGAACCCCTGCGCGAAGGGCAGGCCGGAGGCCTCCGCGTAGCCCACCGCGGCCGGGGTGCCGGACTCGGGGACGGGGATGACGATGTCGGCGTCGTGGGTGTCCTCGCGTGCCAGCTGGCGCCCCATCTCCACCCGCGACTCGTAGACCGAGCGGCCGTTGATGTGCGCATCCGGGCGGGACAGGTACACGTACTCGAACACGCAGCGGGCGGGCTTCGTCTCTGCGAAGCTGCGGGAGCGGATCCCGGTGGAGTCGATGGCGATCAGCTCCCCGGGCTCGATCTCCCGGATGACGGTCGCCCCCACGGTGGCCAGGGCGGACTGTTCGGAGGCGACCACCCAGCCGCTGGCCAGCCGGCCGAGCACCAGGGGACGCACCCCCTGCGGATCGCGCGCCGCGTAGAGGGTGTGCTCGGACATGAAGACGAAGCAGAACGCGCCCTTCAGGGTGGGGAGCAGGGCCATGGCCTGCTCCTCGATGTCCTCACCCTCCTGCTCACGGAGCAGTGCGGTGACCAGGGCGGTGTCGGTGGTGTTGCCCTGACGCATCTCCCCGTGGCGGGTGGAGCCGTGGATCGCGGTGACCCGGTCCAGCAGCTCGGCGGAGTTGGTCAGGTTGCCGTTGTGGCCCAGGGCGACCGTGCCGTGGGGGGTGTCTCCGAGCGTGGGCTGCGCATTGGCCCAGTTGTTCCCGCCGGTGGTGGAGTAGCGGCAGTGGGCCACCGCGATGTGCCCTCCGAGGGTGGTCAGCGTGGACTCGTCGAAGACCTGGGAGACCAGGCCGACGTCCTTGTAGACCTGGATGCGGTCACCGTCGGAGGTGGCGATGCCGGCGGCCTCCTGGCCGCGGTGCTGCAGCGCATAGAGCCCGTAGTAGGAGAGCTTGGCGACCTCTTCGCCCGGGGCCCAGACTCCGAACACCCCGCATTCGTCCTGCGGGGACGGGTCCTCGTCGAGGAGCGAATGGGACAGGCGGCTGCGGTCAGCCATGCTCAGCGGTCCTCTCCGTGGTGATCGGGTCGGTCGGCGTCCCGACCCCGGTCCTCCACGCGGCGGGCGGTGACCTCGCGGCCGCGGCCGCGCGAGCGTCGCTCGAGCAGCAGCCATGCCACCGCGCCGAGGGTCAGTCCGGGCAGGGACAGCACGAAGGTCACATAGCCGATGGATGCGGCCATCGAGTAGTCCTCCGAGCGTCCGGTGCTCAGCACGACGATCACGGCGACGACGAACGCCGCTCCGACGCCCGCCGCCAGGAACGGGACGAGTCGTGGCATGGGACGCACCGTGAGCTGACGGTTCTGCTCGGGGGAGGGCATGGGCTCCAGTCTACTGCTCCGGAGGGGCCGGAAGCTCCCGCCCGGTCAGCCGTCGGTAGGCGTCGAGGTAGCGTTCGCGGGTGGCGGCGACGACCTCGTCGGGCAGCGGTGGCGGGGCGACGTCGTCCGACCGCTTCCACCCCGACTCCGGGGAGGTCAGCCAGTCACGGACGAACTGCTTGTCGAAGGAGGCCTGGGCCCGTCCCGGTTCCCACTGCTCGGCCGGCCAGAACCGGGAGGAGTCCGGGGTCAGCACCTCGTCGGCCAGGACCACGGAACCGTCGGCGTCGACCCCGAACTCCAGCTTGGTGTCGGCCAGGATCACTCCGGCCTCGCGGCATCGGGCCTCGGCGATCCCGTAGATCCGCAGGGTGGCCGCGCGCAGCGCCTCAGCCTGCTCGGGGCCGACCCGGTCGGCCAGCTCGGCGAAGCTGATGTTCTCGTCGTGGCTCCCCTGCCGGGCCTTCGAGGACGGGGTGAAGATCGGCTCGGGGAGACGGGATCCGTCGGTCAGTCCCGCAGGAAGCCTGATCCCCGTCACGCCGCCGGACTGCTGGTACTCGGCCAGGACCGATCCGGTCAGGTGGCCGCGGGCGATGCACTCGGCCTCGATCATCTCCAGGTCCCGGCAGATCACCGCACGCCCGGCCACCGGCTCAGGCACCTCGGTGGAGACCACATGGTTGACGACGCCGGCCTCGGCGAGCGTCTCGAACCACCACAGGCTCAGCTGGGTCAGCACGCGACCCTTGTCCGGGATGGGGGTGGTCAGCACATGGTCATAGGCGCTGATCCTGTCGGTGGCGACCATCAGCAGGACCTCTTCGCCCTCCCATGCGGACCCGGGAGCGGGGCGGTACAGCTCGCGGACCTTCCCCGAGGCCGCGTGCCGCCATCCGGGCAGCTGCGGGGCGACCCGGATCCGTCCGGCGACCGCCGCGGCGGCGACGTCCGTGCGGTGCTGGGCCCCGTCGAAGGCGATCCGCTCCACCCCTGCGTAGGCACGGTCGGTGGCAGCGGCCAAGGTCGGTCCCGTGCCGACGACGGCGAGCACGCGGCCCCCAGCGGTGACGATCTCGTCGTCCTCCTTGGCGGGGTTCGCCAGCGAGGTCCCGGCGTGGAGCACCGAGACTCCGTCGAGGGACTCCGCCTCCTCGGTCCCGGTGATGCGGTCGCCTTTCCGAGGTGCGTCCGGGTAGTCCTTGGCAGCCATCACCACGTCGACGGCGTAGCCGTCCGTCCAGTCGAGTCGGCGGTCGGCGCCCAGTGCGCCCGTGGAGCAGTCGTGGAGCAGTCCGCCCAGCGGGGTGTCGAGCCGCTGCAGCACGGCTTGGGTCTCGGGGTCCCCGAAGCGGGCGTTGAACTCGATCACCCGCACCCCGAGGGAGGTGACGGCGAGTCCGCAGTAGAGCACCCCCACGAAGGGCGTGCCGCGGCGGGTCATCTCCTCGAGGGTGGGTCTGGCGACGCGGTCCACCACGGTCTGCGTGAAGTCTCGGGTGACGCCGTCGTCGTGGGTCTCGGTGTAGTCGTCCAGCCAGTCCAGCGGCGTGTAGGCGCCCATGCCGCCGGTGTTGGGGCCGGCGTCGCCGTCGGAGAGGCGCTTGAAGTCCTGGGCGGGGCTCAGCGGCACCAAGTCGTGCCCGTCGGAGAGGACGAACAGGGAGACCTCGGGTCCGTCGAGGAACTCCTCGACGACGACGCTGCCGCCGGCGTCGATGCAGGCCTGCGCGTGGGCCACGGCGGCGTCCCGGTCCGAGGTGACGACGACCCCTTTGCCGGCGGCGAGCCCGTCGTCCTTGACCACATGCGGGGCGCCGAAGCGGTCCAGGGCCTCAGACGCGGTCTCGAGGTCTGCGGCGTGCACCGCGCCGGCGGTGGGAACGCCGGCGGCCTCCATGACCTCCTTGGCGAAGGCCTTCGAGGACTCCAGCCGTGCGGCCGCGCGGGACGGGCCGAAGACGGGGACCCCGGCCTCGCGGACCGCGTCGGCGACCCCGGCGGCCAGCGGCGCCTCGGGCCCGATGACCACGAGGTCGTAGCTCTGTTCGCGGACCAGGGCGACCACGGCGTCGGTGTCCTGGGCCTCGACCCTGCGGCAGACGACCTCCCGGGAGATCCCGGCGTTGCCGGGTGCGGCCTCGACGCAGGTGACGGACTCATCGCGCAGCAGGGCGCGGACGACGGCGTGCTCTCGGCCTCCGGGGCCCACCACAAGTACCTTCACGGTGGTCCAGACTACCGGGCACGACGCGGCCCTGACTCTCCCTCATCCGTTGGGCGTTCCGCGTCGCTCAGAGGACCCCTGAGGGGTCCTTCGGCGACGCGGAACGCCCAACCGACGTCAGGTGCGCACCATCCTGACCTCACGGATGCCCTCGGCGTCGTCCTCCGCATGGGTCCACGGTATCCCTCCACATAGACTGGGAGCATGAGCGCAGACCGTCAGGGACCCACCGTGCACACCGCTTCAGCCGCCGACTCTGCGGAGCTGGCCTGGGTGACCCGTGCCGGCGTCGTCGAGTCACGACACATCGGCTCGATGGTCATGGTGGCCCCCGACGGACGGGTGCTGGAGTCCTTCGGCGCCCCGGAGCGGTCGATCTTCCCCCGCTCCACGCTGAAGCCCTTCCAGGCCGTCGCCTCGCTGCGCGCCGGGGCGCTGATCTCTCCGGAGGCGGTCGCGCTGGCCTGCGGATCCCACATCGGCACGCCCCGCCACCAGGAGCTCGCCGCCTCGGTGCTCGAGGCGGAGAAGCTCGACGTGTCGCACCTGAAGTGCCCGGAAGCCTACCCGCAGAGGGAGAAGGACAGGGTCGAGCACATCGCGGCGGGCCGGGAGAAGACGAAGCTCGCCTTCAACTGCTCCGGCAAGCACGCCGCCTTCCTCGCCGCCACCCGCACCCAGGGGTGGCGGCTGGCGACCTACGCCGAGCAGCACCACCCGCTGCAGCGCATCGTGCTGCAGGTCATCGAGGAGTACTGCGAGGAGACCCCGCAGGTCGTCGGCGTCGACGGCTGCGGCGCACCGGCCCCGGCGGTGAGTCTGACCGGACTGGCCCGCGGATTCTCGAAGATCGCCTCGGCGACCTCCCGCCGCGACGCCGAGGTCCACGCCTTCACCGTGAACCAGGCGATGCTGGACTACTCCTGGGCCGTCCACGGCCGCGGTGAGGCGAACACCGTGGTCATGGAGGACCTCGGTGTGCTCGCCAAGCTCGGTGCCGAGGGCGTGCTGATCCTCGGCGCCCAAGACGGGACCACGGTGGCGGTGAAGATCCTCGACGGCTCCGGCCGGGCTGCGAACCTCGTGGCTCTCAGCCTGCTCGCCGCCCGGGAGGTCGTCGACGTGGAGGACCTCGCCCCAGTGCTGAAGAAGATCGTCCACCCCATCACCGGCGGCTCCGACGGCGCCCAGGTCGGATCGCTGCGCCTGGCCCAGGACCTCCTGGACCGGCTCTAGGGCGAGGGGGACGCAGCGGTGGCACGACGACGGATCACCCCCGCCGACGGCCGCGCTGCGGTCGAGGCCTGGGCCGTGACCGCACACCCGGACCGCCGCACCACGGCGACCGCCGTGCGTCACCTCTTGGAGGAGCTCGCCGATCGCGCCCCGGGGAACTCGGTGGAGGTGCGGGTGCCGCCCTTCGGCGTCACCCAATGCGTGGAGGGCCCGTCGCACACGCGGGGCACACCGCCGAACGTGGTGGAGGTCGATCCGGCCACCTGGTTGGGCCTCGCCGTCGGGCGGGAGTCTTGGGACTCCGC
Organism: Nesterenkonia marinintestina; assembly: GCF_025420485.1. Taxonomy (GTDB): domain Bacteria; phylum Actinomycetota; class Actinomycetes; order Actinomycetales; family Micrococcaceae; genus Nesterenkonia; species Nesterenkonia marinintestina. The sequence continues at coordinate 29,615 of NZ_JAOEFD010000012.1, forward strand.
GCTCGCCGGCGGCCGGATCGCCGCCTCGGGGGTCCGCGCGGACCTCAGCGAACACCTGCCGCTGATGAGACTCACAGGCCACTCCGGCGCCTAGCTCCGCATCGTCTCCTCCCAGGCGCGGTGCAGCCGGGCGTAGTAACCGTCCCCGACGGCGAGCTCCTCGGGCGGGCCGTCCTCGATGATGCGGCCGTCGTCGACCACCAGCACGCGGTCGGCCACGGCCACGGTGGAGAGCCGGTGGGCGATGATCAGCGCCGTCCGCCGTCCCAGCAGCCGGTGCAGGCCGTGCTGGACGAGCTGCTCGCTGGGCAGATCCAGGGATGAGGTCGCCTCATCCAGGATCAGCACAGTGGGGTCGGCCAGGAACGCCCGGGCGAAGGACACCAGCTGGCGCTGCCCGGCCGAGAGGCGTCCGCCGCGCTTGTTGACGTCGGTGTCGTAGCCCTCGGGCAGCGCCTCGACGAACCGGTCGGCCCCGACCGCTCGGGCCGCGGCGGCGATCTCCTCGGCGGAGGCCTCGGGGCGTCCCAGCGCGATGTTCTCGGCGATGGTCCCGGAGAACATGAACGCCTCCTGGGTGACCATGGCGATGTGTCGGTTCCGATCCGTCTGTGCGAGCTCGCGCAGGTCGACTCCGTCGAGGCGCACCGCACCCTCGGTGACGTCGTAGAACCGTGCCAGCAGCTTCACCAGCGTCGACTTTCCGGCCCCCGTGCGTCCGACCACGGCCACCGTCTGACCGGCCGGGATGTGCAGGTCGGTACGGTGCAGCACCTCCGGCGACTCCGGGGTGTAGCGGAAGGTGACGCCCTCGAGGTCCACGCGTCCCGACCCCTCCGGCAGCGGCGTCGGCTCGGCGGGCTCGGTCACGGTCGGCTCCTCCTCGAGGAGTCCGGAGACCTTCTCCAGTGCGGCGGTGGCCGACTGGAACGCGTTGTAGAACATCGCCATCATCTCGACGGGCTGGAACACCCGGCGCGTGGCCAGCACGAGCGCCACCAGCACACCCACTTCGAGGGCGCCGTCGAGCACGCGGAACCCTCCCCACACCAGCACGGCGACCATCGTGACGTTTCCGATGGCCATCAGGGCCGGCTGCAGCACGCCGAACAGGCTCACCGAGGCGACGGTGTCCCGGCGGTAGTCCTCGGTCAGCCGCCGGTACCGCGCCGACCGCGAATGCTCCCGTCGGAACGCCTGCACCGCACGGATGCCGGTCATGGTCTCCATGAAGTGCACGATCATCCGCGCCGAGGAGATCCGGGTCCGTCGGTAGGCGACCTCGGAACGGCGCTGGTACCAGCGCACCACCATCGCGATCGGCACTGCCGCGGCGGCGAGCAGGAGTCCGGACCGCCAGTCGAGGATGACGATGGAGGCCGCGGTGAAGGACATGAACATCAGCCCGGAGACCAGTGAGTTGACCCCCTGGTCGAGGAGCTCGCGCAGCGACTCCAGATCCGAGGTCTGCCGGGAGATGACCCGCCCCGAGGTGTAGTCCTCATGGAACTCGAGGCTCAGCCGCTGGGTCTTGCGGAACACGCGGCGGCGCAGGGTGAACAGCATCTGCTGTGAGACCTCGGCGGTGGTGCGCGTGTAGACCCAGGTCAGCACCCCGGCGGCCAGCGCGCACAGCACGTAGGTCAGCCCGGGCAGCCACATGCCGGAGGCGTAGCCGTCGGTCGCCCGCGGCAGCCCCCAGTCGATGGCCCAGGCGATGATCAGAGGAGTGGCCGCCTGCGCCGCCTGGGCGACGGTCACGCACAGTGCGGTCACCAGCAGCTTCAGCCGCACTCCGACGGAGAGCTCGACGAGCAGCCGCCACGACCGTCGGCGCATGAACCGCCGCTCGGGCTTCTCCAGGTCCACCTGCTCCTCACCGGCCGTGCCGCGCAGGTGGTCGAAGCGGTGCTCGTCCGGCTCGGCCTCCCGGTGCGGGCGCCGCGGCCGTCCGCCGCGCGGCTGTCCTGCGGTCCATGGAGTCACAGCCGGTCGCCTCCCCACAGGCTCTCGGCGGTCGGCTCGGGGCTCATCACCGCACGGTAGGTCTCGCTGCGGGCCAGCAGCTCCGCATGGGTGCCGACGTCGACGATGCGTCCTTCGTGGAGCATCGCGACCCGGTCGGCCAGTGCGACGGTGGAGGGCCGGTGGGCCACCAGCAGCGTGGTGGTGTCGGTCAGCACCTCGCGCAGCCGCCCGGTGACCCGCTCCTCGGTGCGGACGTCCAGCGCGGAGAGCGGATCGTCGAGCAGCAGCACCGACGGTCGGGCCGCGATGGCGCGGGCCAGGGCCAGCCGCTGTCGCTGCCCTCCGGAGAGGCTCAGGCCCTCCTCGCCCACGGCGGTGTCCTCACGTGCGGGCAGTGCGGCGACGAACTCGGCGTCGGCGACCCGAAGGGCCTCACGGAGCCTGGCCTCGTACTCCTCGTCCGTGTCCGTCCCGCGCGGCGGATGCCGGGGGTCGTCGGGCTCCCGACCCCACCCGGTGCCCAGCAGCACGTTCTCGCGGACCGAGGCGGAGAACAGCGTGGGGTCCTCGAAGGCCACGGCCACGCGGGAGCGGAGGTCGGCGAGGTCGAAGTCCCGGACGTCGATCCCGTCGACGCGGACCGAGCCGGAGACGACGTCGTAGAGACGGGGCACCAGATTCAGCAGGGTGGAGGTCCCGCCGCCGGTCTCCGAGACCAGGGCCAGGGTCTCGCCCCGCTCCACGGTGAGGCTGAGCCCCCGGAGCAGCGGAGCGGACTCCTCCGACGACCCGGGGAAGCGGAAGACGACGTCGTCGAACTCCACCGTCCCCCGCTCCGGGGCGGTGCGGGGCTCCTCGGGGGAGACGATCTCCGGCTCGAGGTCGACCACATCGATGTGGCGGTCGATGGCCGTCTTGGACATGAAGGTCATCCCCAGCAGCATCCCGAGGCCCTCCAGCGGAGCCTTGAGCACGGCCGCCGTGGCGAAGAACGCGGCCAGGGCTCCGACGGTGAGGTCGCCCCCGGCGGCGACCTGCTGCAGGCCGATGAGCAGGCACACCCCCAGGGCCAGTTCGGGCAGCCCGATCATGATCAGCTGGAAGCGGGCCAGAGTGTGGGCCTTGGCGATCTCACGGCCCCTCAACGACTGCGCCTGCCCGACGAACGAGCCGAGGGCATACTCCTCACGGCCGAAGGCCTTGAGCACGCGGATGCCGTGCACCGACTCCTCCACCGCTGTGGCCACCTCGCCGGCCTGGTCCTGGGCCGAGCGGGAGAGCCGCATGTACTCCCGGCGGAACCGCGGACCGGCCAGCAGGAGGGGAACCGCGGCGACGACGAAGACGGACGTCAGCAGAGGTGAGAGCGAGAGCATCAGCCCGAAGCCGACGAGCAGCGAGACCGCCGAGGTCACCAGCATCACCGAGCCGAAGGCGAACCAGCGGCGGATCACGTTGAGGTCGCTGATCGCACGGGACTGCAGCTGGCCGGCTCCCCACGAGGCGTGGAACGAGGCCGGCAGATCCTGCAGCACGTCGAAGAGCCGATTCCGCATCGCGGTCTCCGCGCCGGAGGCCGGGGGGAGGATGAAGAACCGACGCAGGTAGATGAGTCCGGCCTGGGCGAGGCCCATGACCAGCATCACCCCGCCGGCGATCCACACTGCAGAGGCCGCCGCCCCGGGATCCAGGAGGGCGTCGACCAGCAGCTGCAGCACCTGGGGGATGACCAGGGCGAGCACGGCGGCGAGCACGGCGCTCACCAGTCCGGCGACCCATCGGGTGCGGATCCCCTCGAGATAGATGTCGAGCCGGGCCAGCGCCTCACGCAGGGTGCGCGCCGGGGACCCGGAGTCTCGTGGGGCGATGGACGCGGTGCGGATGGCTGAGGTGCTCCTCGATGCGGACTGTCGGCGGCGGAGTCCCATTCTACGCCTCCGGCCGATTCTGTTCACAGGTGCAACAGGGCATTCCCGGCACGGGCGGGCACGAGGTCGATGACGCAGGCTTCGGGCGGACAGTTCAGACGGAACGGGGCCCGGACGACGGTCCCGACGCCCGCCGAGACGTGCAGCGCGACGCTCCGTCCGTCGCCGGCGGTCACCGTCGAGACACCCTTGGCCTGCCGTCGGGGCAGGTCGCAGTTCGTGGTCAGGGCGACCTCTCCGGGCAGGCACACCTGACCCCCGTGGGTGTGGCCGGCCAGGACGAGGTCCGCGCCCGTGTCGGAGAACTGCGACAGCACCCGGCCCATCGGAGCGTGTGCGACACCGATGCGCAGGGCGTCGCCCTGGGCCGCGTCGGCGGGCCAGCCGGCGAACCGGTCGCGTCCGATGTGGGGGTCGTCGACGCCGGAGAGCTGCACCGGTCGCCCGCCGACCGTCATCTGCAGAGACCTGTTGGTCAGATCGCTCCACCCCGAGTCCGTCAGGTGGGCGAAGAACGAGCGCCACGGCAGCTGCGGCGGATCGGCGGCCAACCTCGACGGCCTCCACAGGTAGGCCAGCGGGTTCCTGCGCCGGGCGATGTAGTAGTCGTTCGACCCGGGGACGAACACTCCGGGGAACCGCCGCAGCGGCTCCAGGGCCTCCAGGACCTCCGGGACCGACTCCGGGTAGGCGAGGTTGTCCCCGGTGTTCACGACCAGATCCGGGTCCGTCTCGGCCAGGGAGCGCAGCCATCGAGCCTTGTGCCGCTGCCCGGGCACATAGTGGATGTCGGAGACGTGGAGGATGCGCAACGGAGGCGAGCCGGCAGGCAGCACCTCGATCTCATGGTGTCGGAGGCGGAACCGCTGGGCGGCGACGCTCCGTCCGTAGGCGACCATGCCGAGGCCGATCCCGGCCGTCGCAGTCAGGCCGATGCCGAGGATCAGCGGAGTCGACGGGGCCGCGGCGGGGCGGCCCGACGTCATGGCGTGCCGCCGTCGGCGTCTCCCTCGGGCATACCGCCTTCGCCGCCGTCCTCACCGGCGTCGTCACCGCTGCCGTCGTCGGCCTGCGCGTTCTCCGGGGTGTTGCCCCCTTCGCGCCCGTTGCCGCCCATGTAGCGGTCGGTCGAGTCCGGGTTCTGGAACGGTGAGTCGTCCGGACTGCGGAAGTCGTCGGTGCTGTAGTCGCCGGCGATCCGGTTCATGTAGTCCACCCACATCGGCATCGCGATGGTGGAGCCGTAGACCTCGTCATGGACCTGCCCGTTGATGGGTCGGTTGTTCAGGCTGGTCATGTCCGCGTAGGAGCCGACCCAGCTTGCCGTGGACAGACCCTTCGAGTAGCCGATGAACCAGGTGGAGGACTGCTCGTTGTTCGTGCCGGTCTTGCCGCCCACGGGGAAGTCGAAGCTGCTGCCGGAGTCCTGAGCGTTGTAGTCGGCGATGTTGGTCATCGTCTCGTTGAGCTGAGCGACCGAGTCAGCCTCCATGGCCTCCTCGCACTGCGGGCCCGAGACGTCGTACTCGTTGCCGTTGGCGTCGGTGACCTCCGAGATGGCCCGGGGACGGCAGTACTCGCCGTCGGCGGCGAACGCCGCGTACGCGCTGGCCTGGGTCATCGGGGAGAGGTTCTCGGAGCCGAGCACGAACGAGGGGTTCTGCGGATTCAGCTCGGCGCCGTCGCCGGCCTGCTTCACACCGAGGCGGGTGGTGAGGTCGGCGATGTCGCAGAGGTCCAGCTCGTAGGCCATGTTGACCGTGGCGGTGTTCACCGACCAGAACAGGCCGAAGTCCGCCGTCATCGGACGCTTGGAGTTGTCCATGACGTTGTTGATGGACCAGCCGCCGTCGTCGAGGACGGTGGCGGCACCGTTGGGCAGGCAGGAGGCCTGGAACTGCGACCCCTGGGCGAACTCGTCCCGGCCGGCGTCGACGATCTCGTACATGGAGTGCCCGGACTCGAGCCAGGCGGCGGCCACGTACGGCTTGAGCGTCGAGCCTCCCTGGAAGCCGTTGCCTCCGCCGAAGGCGGCGTCGACGTTGAAGTTCAGCTCCGTCCGTCCCTCACCCTCCTCGGGCGAGTACTCGGTGTTCTGCGCCATGGCCTTGATGTCGCCGCTGCCGGGCTCCACCGTGACCAGGGTCGCGGCCGCACCCGAGACGCTGCCCGGGGCCATGGTGTCCTCGACCTCGCTCTGCGCGGCGTCCTGCAGCTCCGGATCCAGGGTGGTGGTGATCTCCAGGCCGCCGCGGTTGAGCAGCTGGTCCCGGGACTCCTGATCGGGCCCGAAGGTGTCGTCGGCGAGGATCGCCCGGCGCACGTAGTCGCAGAAGTACGGCGCCGATTCGGCCGCCACGCAGCCGGAGGGCTCCGGCTGGACGTCGAGGTCCAGCGAGGAGTCGATCGCCTCGTCGTACTCCTCCTGGGAGAGGTAGTCGTTGCGGAGCATCGCGCCGAGCACCACGTCGCGGCGGGACTCTGCGCTCTCCGGGTTGTTCTCCGGGTTGTAGCCGTTCGGGTTCTGCACCATGCCGGCCAGGGTGGCCGACTGGGCGGGGTTCAGCTCGGAGGCCGGGATGCCCCAGTAGTACTGGGCGGCGGCCTCGACGCCGTAGTTGCGCCCGCCGAAGAGGACGATGTTCAGGTAGCCCTCGAGGATCTCGTCCTTGGTCATGTCCTCCTCTGCGGCGACGGCGAGCTTCATCTCGCGCAGCTTGTCCGCGTAGGTCTTCGACCCCGAGATCGTCAGGCGGTCCTCCCCACGGAGGAAGTCGGCGTTGATCATCACGTTGTTCACGTACTGCTGGGTGATCGTGGAGGCGCCCTGCTGGGAGTCTGAGGTGACGTTGTGGACCACGGCGCGGCCCAGGCCGCGGGCGTCGACTCCGCCGTGCTCGTAGAACCGCTCATCCTCGATCGCGATGATCGCGTTGGTCATGTTGTCCGAGATCTCGTCGATGTCGACCGGAGTCCGGTTCTCCGCGTAGAACGTGGCGAGTTCGTTGCCCTCCTGGTCGTATACGTGGGAGGGCACGCTCAGCGGCTCCTCGCGCAGCTCGGAGGGGAGCTCCTCGAGGATCTCGGTGCCTGCGGCGGCCGTGGCTCCCCCGGTGGCGGCCAGCGGGAAGATCAGCCCGGCCGCGAGCACCCCGCACAGCGCGCTCACGCCGAGGAAGGACATGATCTTCCCGACGGTGGTCGCGGTGTCGAAGAGGGGAGACTTGGATGACGCCATGGGCTACATCGTACCGGCCCGGGTCAACCGGAGCCCGGTGATCGCCACGGTGATGCGCACAGGCGACCGGAGCGGGGCTATGGTGGGGGCATGACTGAATCCGTGAGCCAGTGGGAGTACGCCACCATCCCGCTCATCATCCACAACACCAAGGCCATCCTCGACCAGTGGGGCGAGGACGGCTGGGAGCTCGTCACCGTGCTCCCCGGACCGGACGGAAACGCCCCGGTCGCCTACCTGAAGCGTCCGAAGGCCTGAGGAGAGCACCCAGATGACCGCCCACGAATCGTCGCGCCCGGTCGGGGCGGCAGGATCCGACGTCGAGTCCCGACTGGCCGAGCTGGGTCTGGCCGTGCCCGAGGTCGTCCCCCCGGTGGCCGCCTACCAGCCGGTGGTCGTGGCCGACGGCGTGGTGTACACCGCCGGGCAGCTCCCGCTGATCCAGGGCGAGCTGCCCCTGACCGGCAAGGTCGGTGCCGAGGTCACCGAGGAGCAGGCCGTGGAGCTCGCGCGCCAGTGCGCCCTGAACTGCCTGGCCGCGCTGAAGCACGCCGTCGGTGACCTGGACAGGATCGCCCGGATCGCCAAGGTCGGCGGCTTCGTCGCCTCCGACCCAGGGTTCTTCGGTCAGCCGAAGGTCCTCAACGGAGCCTCCGAGCTGTTCGGGCACGCGTTCGGGGACCTCGGAGCGCACGCCCGCTCGGCGGTCGGCGTCGCGGCCCTGCCGCTCAACGCCCCGGTCGAGGTCGACGTGATCGCCCACGTCGCCTGAGCCGCTCGACCACACTGACCGTCGAACCGCCTGCTGAGGGGACGATGAGCGCTGACTTCATCCCGGTGATCGTCGGGACCGACATCAACACCTACCTGACCGGCGTCTGCTTCCATGAGGAGTACGGCGTCCGTCCGTACCTGCTGGGTCGCGAGGGTATGGGCGTGACCCGGTACAGCTCGCTCTTCGAGCGCACCCGCTTCGACGCCGACATCGAGGACGCCGACGGACTGGTCGCCGCCCTGCGCTCGTACGCCGAGGAGATCCCGCATGAGGGTCGGCCGCTCGTGCTGGTCGGGACCTCGGACAAGTACGTGCGCCTGATCGTGGAGAACCGCGAGCGGCTCGAGGACCTCTACCGGATGAATGTGCCGCCGGCCGAGGTCAACGCCGCGCTGCAGGACAAGCGGCGCTTCTATGCCCTGGCCGCCGAGCACGGGCTGCCGATCCCCGAGACGCACTTCCACCAGGTGGGGGAGCCGATCACGATGCAGATCTCCCGATACCCGGTGATCATCAAGCCCAGCAACGGCATCGAGTACTTCCGCCACGAGTTCCCCGGCCGGGAGAAGGTCTACCGGGTCGACGACGAGCAGCAGCTCCACGAGGTCGTCTCCCGGATCGAGGCGGGCGGCTACCGGGACCAGCTCATCGTCCAGGACTTCATCCCCGGAGACGACACCTGCATCTGGGACTCGGTGCTCTACCTGAACTCCGCCGGACGGGGGGAGTTCGTCACCTTCGGACAGGTGGCGCTGCAGGAGCACACCGCCACCGCCGTGGGGAACTACACCGCCGTCGTCTCGAGGTACGACCGGCCGATGATGGAGCAGCTGGTCCGGTTCCTGGAGACGATCGGATACACCGGCTTCGCCAATGCGGACCTGAAGTGGGACCACCGGGACGGGCAGTACAAAGTCCTCGAGTTCAACACGCGCCAGGGCCGATCGAGCTATTACGCCACCCAGCTGGGCCACAACCTGGCCCGTCACCTCGTCGACGACGTCGTCCACGGGCGACGGGGGGAGCTCACCTACGCCGAGGGCGAGGTGCTGTTCACCGTGGTGCCGCGCTACATCCTGCGCCGCTACGTGCAGAACCCGAGGATGGCCGCCGATGTGCGGCGGCTGATCCGGTCCGGTCGGTGGTCGAACCCGCTGTGGTACCGCGGGGACTGGCACCTGAAGCGTCGGGCGTTCCTGCTCATGCGCGGCTACCGGTACGCCAAGAAGTACCGGGAGTCGACGTGGATCCGCGACGGCGACGCCGCGGTGCCTGCTCAGGCCGACTGAGGCCGACTCAGGCCCGGCCGCGGGCTCAGCGGGAGCGCTGGCGGATGCGCTGGATGTCGAGGATGACCACCGCGCGGGCCTCCAGGCGCAGCCAGCCGCGCTGGACGAACTCGGCCAGTGCCTTGTTCACGGTCTCGCGGGAGGCGCCGACCAGCTGGGCCAGCTCCTCCTGGGTGAGCTCGTGAGCGACGAGCACACCGTCCGGGGCGGGGCGGCCGAATCGGTCGGCCAGGTCCAGCAGCGCCTTGGCCACGCGGCCCGGCACGTCGGAGAAGACCAGATCGGCCAGCGACTCATTGGTGCGCGTCAGCCGCTGGGCCAGTGCCTGCAGCAGCTGCACGGAGACCTCCGGGCTGGAGGAGATGACCTGCCGGAGGCTCTCGTGCTTCAGACCGGCCAGGCGGGTCTCGGACACCGCAGTGGCGGTCGCAGTGCGGGGAGCGGGGTTGAAGAGCGCCATCTCGCCGAAGATCTCACCCGGTCCGAGCACGGCCAGCAGGTTCTCGCGGCCGTCGGGGGTGCTGCGTCCGAGCTTGATCTTGCCGGAGACGATGAAGTAGAGCTGATCGCCCTGGTCGCCCTCATGGAAGATCGAGGCGCCGCGGGACAGGTCCACCTCGGTCAGCTCACCGGTCAGCGCGGCGAAGACGTCATCGTCGACGGTCGCGAACAGCGGGGCGCGACGCAGAACTTCAAGATCCATGGTCTACCGTTAAATCCTCTCCGCGAGAACGATGGCGCTCGCTGATCTCGAAAATATCAGCTCAGATGTGATCCAGGAAACGTTCAGCCCCGTCGTGGGGGAATGTGCGATCCTGGAGCATCCCCGACCTGCGTGCCTCAGGCCGCGCATGACCTGAGAGGACGTGTCCATGGACTTCCCCGTGCTCGACGTCATCCTGGTCCTGCTCCTCATCGTCTTCTTCGTCGCCGGCGCTCGGATGGGCCTGTGGGTGACCGTCGGAAGCATCATCGGATTCGTGCTCGGGGCGGCCGCGGCGTTCTTCGCGATGCCGATCGTCGGCTCCTGGGTGGAGGACCCCATGTGGCGGGTGATCGCCGTGCTCGGCGCGGCCCTCGTCCTCGTGCTCACCGGCCAGGGGGTCGGAGCCGCCGTCGGCCGGGAGATCACCCGGCTGTTCCGCTCCCCGGCGCTGCAGACGCTGGGCGCCCTGATCGGCGGGGCGGTCAACGCGGCGGTCGCGGCGGTCGTGATCCTCGCCCTCTCCTTCTCGGTGAGCGCGCTCGGAAGCCCGACGCTGAACCAGCAGACCCAGGAGTCCAGGGTCCTCGACGGCATCAGCGCCGTCGTCCCGGACCCGGCCGAAGCATGGTTCGCGCAGCTGCGCTCGGTGGTCACACAGGTCGACATCCCGGAGCTGGCGGAGCCGCTGGTCCCGCACGCCGACTCGACGCCCGCCGACCACGACCTCACACCGGCCGCCGAGGTCTCGGCCGAGTCGGTGGCCAGGATCACCGGTGTGGCCGAGCAGTGCGATCAGACCCAGTCGGGATCCGGGTTCCTGATCTCCCCCACCCGCGTGGTGACCAACGCGCATGTGATCGCCGGAGTCGAGTCCCCGACCGTCGAGCTGCCCTCGGGGGAGCGCGCCACCGGACGTGTGGTGCACTTCGACGCCGATCGGGACCTGGCGCTGCTGGCCGTGGACGAGGTCTCCGGCGCGCCGCTCGAGGTCGGGGATCCGCTGGATCCCGGGGATGAGGCCTTCGTGATGGGGTATCCCGCCGGCGGTCCCTTCGCGGCGGGCCCCGCCGAGGTCCAGGCCCGCGGGCAGTCCTCCCTCAACGACATCTACGGCGGCACCGCCGCCGCCCATGAGATCTACCAGCTCAGCGCCGACGTGCGACAGGGCAACTCGGGTGGGCCGGTCGTGGACCCCGACGGCGACGTCGTCGGGGTGGTCTTCGCCAAGGCGATGGAGGGCGACGACGTCGGGTTCGCGCTGACCGCCGACGAGGCCGGCGAGGTGCTCACCGCACCCGGGGCGTTCGGCGAGACGGTGACGCCGGGGGAGTGCGTGACCCGCTGACCGTCGCGCTCAGAGGTCAGTCCGCGCACAGCCGGTCGGCCAGCAGGTCGATCGCGTAGCGATAGCCGCTGATCCCGGCACCGGCGAAGACGGCGACCGCGTGCGGTGAGACGTAGGAGTGGTGCCTGAAGGCCTCCCGGGCGTGGACGTTGGACAGGTGCACCTCGACCACGGGCAGCCCCACCGCCCTCAGTGCGTCGGCGACGGCGACGGAGGTGTGGGTGTAGGCGGCGGGGTTGATGACTATCGCGTCGGCGGTGTCCGCGGCGGCCTGGATCGCGTCGACGAGCACGCCCTCGTGGTTGGACTGCATCACCTCGACCTCGACGCCGTGCGCCGCGCCGCTGCGGCGGCACAGGGCGACGAGGTCGTCGTAGGTGTCCGCACCGTAGACGCCCGGCTCGCGGCTCCCCAGCAGGTTGAGGTTGGGGCCGTTGACCACCAGCACCCGTCGCTGCGCCTGCGCCATGTCCGGTCCTCCTCGCTCTGGGCGTCCTCCCGACTCACCCTATCGGGGGAGCGGCAGGTGGCCGTCCCGGGCGTCAGGACTGGCCGTGCTTGGCCCGCATGTCCTCGGCGATCTGCTGCATCACGGTCGGGTCCGCCAGGGTCGAGGCGTCGCCCGCCTCGCGGCCCTCGGCGACGTCCTTGAGCAGGCGGCGCATGATCTTGCCGGACCGGGTCTTCGGCAGCTCCGGGACCACCAGCACGTTGCGCGGCTTCGCGATCGCGCCGATGTCCTTGCCCACGTGGTCGCGCAGCTCCTTCTCCGTCTCGTCGGAGTCGGCGTCCTCGGCCTCGCCGGTGAGGATGACGAACGCGACCACGGCCTCACCGGTGGTGGCGTCCTTCGCGCCGACGACGGCGGCCTCGGCGACCTTCGGATGCGCCACCAGGGAGGACTCGATCTCAGTGGTGGACAGTCGGTGCCCGGAGACGTTCATGACGTCGTCGACACGGCCCATCAGCCAGATGTCGCCGTCGTCGTCGGTCCGCGCACCGTCTCCGGCGAAGTACATGTCGCCGAAGCGGGACCAGTACGTGTCCTTGTAGCGCTCCGGGTCCCTCCAGATGCCGCGCAGCATCGCCGGCCACGGCTCCAGCACGACCAGGAGGCCGGCCTCACCGTCCTCGAGCCGCTTGCCCATCTCGTCGACGACGCCGATGTCGATCCCCGGCACCGCCTTCTGGGCGGATCCCGGCTTCAGATGCGTCACGCCGGGCAGCGGGGTGATCATGTGCGCACCGGTCTCGGTCTGCCACCAGGTGTCGACGATCGGGGCCGGGTGCTCCTTCGGGTCGTTGCCCGGCCCGTCGTTGGCGCCGATGACCTCGCGGTACCACATCCACGCCTCGGGGTTGATGGCCTCGCCCACGGTGCCGAGCACGCGCAGGCTGGAGAGGTCGTACTCATCGGGGATCTCGCGGCCCCACTTCATGCACGTCCGGATCAGCGTGGGTGCGGTGTAGAACTGGGTGACGCCATAGCGCTGCACCATCTCCCAGAGCCTCCCCTTGTGCGGGGAGTCCGGGGTGCCCTCGTAGACGACCTGGGTCGCCCCGTTCACCATCGGACCGTAGACGATGTAGGAGTGGCCGGTGACCCAGCCGACGTCGGCGGTGCACCAGAAGACGTCCGACTCCGGCTTGAGGTCGAAGCTGTCCCGGTGGGTGACGGCCGTCTGGGTGAGGTAGCCGCCGGTGGTGTGCAGGATGCCCTTCGGCCTGCCGGTGGTGCCGGAGGTGTAGAGGATGAACAGCGGGTGCTCGGAGTCGTGGGCCTCGTAGGCGTGCTCGGCCGACTGCTGGGGTACCAGGTCGTGCCACCACGTGTCGATGTCGTTGACCGGGACGTCCTCGCCGTTGCGCTGCACGACGACGACGTTCTCCACGGTGTGGCCCGGCTCCGACAGCGCCTCGTCGACCTGAGGCTTCAGCGGTGAGGGCTTGCCGCGGCGGTAGGAACCGTCGGCGGTGACCACGAGCTTGGCCTCTGCGTCGTCGATGCGGGAGCGCAGCGCGTCGGAGGAGAAGCCGCCGAAGACCACAGAGTGGACTGCGCCGATCCGGGCGCAGGCGAGCATGGTCACGATGGTCTCGGGGATCATGGGCATGTACACGGCCACCCGGTCGCCCTTGGCCACGCCGAGGGACTCGAAGGCGTTGGCCGCCCGGGCCACCTCGTCGGCCATGTCCTGGTAGGTCAGGGTGCGGGTGTCGCCGGGCTCACCCTCGAAGTGGATCGCCACCCGGTCGCCGTGGCCGGCCTCGACGTGACGGTCCACCGCGTTGTAGGCGGCGTTGACCTTCCCCCCGACGAACCACTTGGCGAACGGAGCCTCCGACCAGTCGAGGGTCTCCTCGAAGTCGGCGTCCCAGCTGAGCACCTGCCGCGCCTGATCCGCCCAGTAGCCCAGCCGGTCGGCGTCGGCGGCCGCGTAGCGCTCGGAGGTGGCGACGGCGTCGGCCGCGAACTCCTCGCTGGGAGGGAAGGTCCGGTCCTCCCTCATCATGGAGTCGAGCTTGTTGTCGGACGCGGGAGTGGGGGTCATTCGTGTCCTCCTCGAGGTGCTCGGGCGGCGGTGACCGCGGGGTGCTCACCGCCCCTGTGTCTGGGCTCACACTATCTCGGCGGCGCGGCCCGTGGCGAGTCGGAGACGGGCACCCCGATAGCATGACGGCCATGATGATCGAGGAGACTCCGCTGGCCCGCACACGCCGTGCGCGCAAGATCGACAGGGTCCTCGGCGAGACGTACCCCTACGCCGTGGCCGAGCTCGACTTCGAGGACGCCTTCGAGCTGCTGGTGGCCACGGTGCTCTCCGCCCAGACGACCGACGTGCGGGTCAACCTGGCCACGCCGGAGCTCTTCCGCCGCTGGCCCGACGCCCATGCGATGGCTGTCGCCGACGAGCGTGAGCTCTCCGAGGTCATCCGTCCGACCGGCTTCTACCGCTCCAAGGCGCGCTCGCTGCTGGGGCTGGCGCACGTCCTGTCCGAGGAGCACGACGGTGAGGTCCCGAACACCCTGGAGGAGCTGGTGCGGCTGCCGGGAGTGGGCCGCAAGACGGCATTCGTCGTGCTCGGCAACGCCTTCGGCCGCCCGGGTCTGACGGTGGACACCCACTTCGGACGGCTGGCCCGGAGGCTGGGCCTCACCGCGCAGGAGGATCCGGTGAAGGTGGAGCGTGACGTCGCCGAGCTGTTCGAGCCGAAGCAGTGGACGATGCTCTCCCACCGTCTGATCTTCCACGGCCGACGGGTCTGCCACGCGAAGCGCCCCGCCTGCGGCGCCTGTCCCGTCGCACGGTGGTGCCCCTCCTACGGGACCGGGGAGACGGATCCGGAGCAGGCACGGACGCTGCTGAAGTATGAGCTGGCGCCCGGGCGGGAGGAGCTGCTCGAGAAGATGCGGGCGGGTCGGACGAGGCGTCAGCTGCGCGAGGAAGGGTACAGCCTCAGTGCCTGAGGTGGAGTCGACCGGCGGCCGTGACGAGGCGGAGGTCCGACCCCTGCCCCGGGACTCCGACGGACTGGCTGAGGCGCTGGGTGCGGTGCGCCGTCGGGCCGGCGAGTACCTCAGCGAGCACCCCGACCCCGCGGGACGCGGCGGGTGGTGGGCCCCGGAGCCGATCACCGGGGCCGCGGAGCGGGTGCCGGCACGGCTGCGCATGGGCCCCACGGACCGCCGCGCCGCGGTGCTCGCACTGTTCTCCCTCGACGACGAGGCGACCGGCCCGTCGGTGCTGCTGACCGAGCGGGCCGCGCATCTGGGCTCCCACCCCGGGCAGATCTCCTTCCCCGGCGGTCGGGTGGATCCCGACGACGCCGACGAGACCGCCGCGGCGGTGCGGGAGGCCCACGAGGAGGTCGCCCTGGACCCCGGGCGGCTGCAGGTGCTCGGTCCGCTGCCGCCCGCACCGATCCCGGTCAGCGGGTTCATGGTCACCCCGGTGCTGGCGGTGTCCGGCGAGGTGGGTCGGCTGGTCCCGGAGGCCGGCGAGGTGGCGCGCATCCTGCGTCTGCCGCTGGCGGTGCTCCGCGATCCGGAGAACCGGCGGATGTCGGCGCTGCGGCGGGAAGGGGTGGTGGTGCGCAGCCCGGCCTTCGTCGTCGACGACACCCTGGTGTGGGGCTTCACCGCTCTGCTTCTGGATCGGCTCATCAGTCGGAGCGGGTGGGAGCTTCCCTGGGACGCGACCCATGAGGTGGATCCCCGCCGGTGGCAGGACGTGCCCTGAGTCGGCGGGCGCCGGACTCCTCCCCAACCCAGGACCGTCGGCCCTCCGCCGGATCCGCACTCCACACCGTGCCCGTCGGCGGTGGGCCCGAACACGTCCGCGGACGAAGGTGGGGGTCATGCGGACCCCAGGCCTCCAGGACGACGACCACGGCAGCTTCGCCCTGGTCACCGGCGACCTCGCCCTGAGCGACGAGATCGCGGTCCTCGCCGCGGTGGTGGGAGGACGGCTGCGACTCTTCGCCCGATGGGAGGAGATCTCCGCCGTCGATCCGGCCGGTCGGACCTGGGCGGCGGTGCTCTGCGGCCCCGACGCTCCTCCGGTCGGGGGACCGACGCCCGTATCGGCGGTCTCGTCGTCGGTCGCGGCGGCGGCACCCACCCCGATCCTGATGGTCGGACTGGGCGAGGCCGCGCGGGAACAGCTGTGGAGTGCGGCCGCCGAGGGGTCCGACGTCACAGCGGTCCCGCTGCCCGAGGGTGAGACCTGGCTGCGTGAGCATCTCGGGGTGCGGCTGACCGATCAGATGCCCGGGCGTGCGGCCGCGTTCCTCGGGGCCTGCGGCGGAGCCGGCACTACGACGACCGCCTACCTCACAGCGGCGGAGGCCGCCGCCTGGGGTCTGCGCACGCTCCTGCTCGACGCCGATCCCGCACCCGGCGGAGGACTGCGGGCCGCGCTCGAGCCGACGGGCGCTGTGCGGGGCCGCGGCTCCTCCGGTGCTCCGAGCGCCCGCGGCCCCCGGACGGGACGGCTGAACTGGGACGACCTGGCAGCTGCGGAGGGCGACATCTCGGCGGCGCAGCTGCAGACCGCGGCGGCGCCGCTGGACGGATTCGGTCTGATCACCGGGGGCGCCGAAGCTCCGGCGGCCTCCACGGTCGAGGCAGTGCTGATGGCGGCCCGCCGTGCCGCCGACGTCGTCGTGGTGGACTTGGGCCGTCGTCGGGACCTGATCGGACTGGGACGGGGCCGCTGGGACCTGGGCGTCCTCGTCGCCTCGCCGGATCGTCGCGGCGTGCAGGGCGCAGGCGGCCTCGCGGAGAGGCTCGACGCCGGCGTCTGGCGGACTGCGGTCTGCGGAGGAGCCCGTCGCGAACCGCCGCCGAAGGGTCTCGCAGCACATTCCGGTCTCGAGGTCGTCGCCGTGCTTCCGGAGCTGCGGTGGCTCCGCCGGGCGGAGTGCCTCCGAGACGCCTACGACGTGCTGCGCACCCGATCGGGCTCGCGCGCCGTGGGTGCGCTGGTGGAGCGGATCGCTCCGACCGAGGCGTCCGGGGCGGGTGGTCCTCATGGCTGAGCCGCGCCTGCGTGCCGACGTGCCGGAGCTCACGCTGCGGCGTCTGCGGGAGGAGCTCACCGCATCGACGGAGCCGATCACCGCGGCCCGCATCGCGGAGACCGTCCGCAGCTGCGGAATGGCGCTGGGCTCTGAGACGACGCAGCAGCTGGTGCGCAGCCTGCGCGACGAGCTCGTCGGACTCGGCCCCCTCCAACGGTTCGTGGAGTCTCCGGGGATCACCGACGTCCTGGTGGATCCGCGGCGGAGGCTGTGGACCGACGGCGCCGAGGGGCTGAGGGACACCGGCGTCCGGCTGCGCGACGAGGAGCAGGTGCGTGGTCTGGCGCGGCGGCTGATCTCCGCCTCGGGCGGCCGGCTGGACGAGGGGAGTCCGTGCGCCGACGGACGCCTCGGCGACTGCCGCATCCACGCCGTCATACCACCGGTGGCGGTCGGCGGCACCATGATCTCGGTCCGCGTCTCTCGAAGCTCCAGCGCATCCCTCGAGGACCTCGCCGAGCGGTGGGAGGCGGCGGACCTCTGGCTCGACCTCATCGCAGGCGTGGTGGACGCACGACTGAACGTGCTCATCAGCGGCGCCACCGGGAGCGGGAAGACGAGCCTGCTGGCCGCCATGCTGGCCCGCTGCGCCCCGGAGGAGCGTCTGGTGATCGTGGAGGACACCGCCGAGCTGCGTCCGGACCATCCGCATACGGTGCACCTGCAGGGGCGGCAGGGGAATGTGGAGGGGGCCGGCCGCATCGAGATGGGCCATCTGGTCCGGCAGACGCTGCGCATGCGGCCCGATCGGCTGATCGTGGGGGAGTGCCGCGGGGCCGAGCTCAGGGACTTCCTCACAGCGATGAACACGGGACACCAGGGAGCCGGGGGCACGGTGCACGCGAACTCCCCGGAGGGTGTGCCGGCAAGGCTGATCGCGATGGGTGCCCTGGCCGGACTCACGCCGGAGGCGGTGGCCCTCCAGGCCTCGGCGGCGGTCGACCTCGTCGTCCACGTGGCCCGGCGGGGCGATCGTCGCATGCCCGTCGCCGCGTCCATGGTCGGCCATGACGAGGGTCGGCTCACCACCGTCCCCGTGCTGCACCGGGACCAGGAGGGCCGGTACTGCCGCGGACCCGGTTGGGAGCCGCTGAGCGCCCGGCTTCGAGGACGCGCCGCCGGAGAGCCGCGACACCGGGAGCAGGCGTGACGGCGGGTGTGATCCTGGCTTTCCTGGGGCTGTCGGCGGCCGTCGGTCTCCTGGCGGCGGCCGAGCGCGGGACGGGGTGGGCCGCCGACACGTCCTCGCCGCGTGTCCTCCGAGCCGCACGGCGGATCCGAGACCGCCGTGGATCACGGTTGGATGCGGAGGCCGTGCGACGCGACTCGGCGCAGCTGCTGCGGCAGCTCTCCGCACTGCTGCAGGCCGGACGGGGCGTCGACCAGGCCTGGGGAGACCTCCATGCGCACTGGTCGCAGCGTCGGCCCGATCATCCGATCGTAAGGCTGTGCGCCCACGCCGCCGCCGGCGATCGCACCGGCCGGGGCGGGGAAGAGGGCCTGCGCAGCTTCCTGCGTGCTCAGGAGGAGCACCCGGTCCGCCCCGTCGCCGACCTGGCGTTCGGTTCCGGGCCGGTCCGGGGCGTCGTCGATGGGGGCAGGGATGCCTCGGAGGACCGGGAGGAGGAGCGCCTGATGACCCGTTCAGCGGCTCAGGAGCTGAACCGCACAGTGCATCGGCTCACGGGGGTCGCGACTCTGTCCGCCCGGACCGGGGCTCCCCTGTCACGGCTGGTGGAGCAGATCGCGGGCGCGGCCGACGACGCGGCCGAACTCCATGCCCAGGTGCGCACGGCGGCGGCCGGGCCCCGCCTGACCCAGACCATCCTGTCGCTGCTGCCGGTCGGAGGGGCGGTGATAGGTCAGCTGATCGGTGCCGACGCCGCCGCAGCCCTGTTCGGCACCGCACTGGGCCGAGGCTGTCTCCTGGTCGGCGGGCTGCTGATGTCCCTGGGCTGGTGGTGGAGCGCCAGGATGATCACCCGGGTGGTGGAGCATGTCTGAGCCCCGTGCGAACGGATTCCGGCGGCGTCGGGAGGACGGCGCTCGGACGGAGGACTGCGACGTCGACGCCGCCATGCTCCTGGACCTCACCGGTGCGCTGCTCAGCGCCGGCGTCGGCGTGGAGGCCGCATTGGAACGGCTCGCCGCCACCGTCCCCGGCGCCGAACCACTGGCGGGGGTCCATCGGTCCTTGGCCGCGGGCGCCGACTGGGCCACGGCCTGGTCCGGCCTCGACGTCGAGGGCCGGTCCGCTCAGCAGCTGGGGGCGTTCGCCGATCAGCTGGCCTTCGCCCATTCCACCGGTGCGCCCACCGCCGAGCTGCTCGAGGTGGGCGCCCGGCAGCTGCGGACCGAGCGGCGTCACGGGGCCGAACGGGCCGCCGCTCAGCTGGGGGTGAAGATGGTGCTGCCGCTGGGGGCCTGCTATCTGCCGGCATTCGTGCTCATCGGCGTGGTGCCGGTCGCCCTGGGCCTGCTGCCGGGAGCACTCGACATGTGAGACTCCGACGCGTGCTCCGTGCCGCATCTCGTCCCCTCCGGACTACGCCGTCGGTTCGGGCCACCCCACCAGGGCTGCGATCTCCGCCGCCGCGGCGCCCGGACCGTCGACGTCGCGCAGCTCGGCGGCCATCGCCGCGGCCCGTCCGCGCATCCGGTCATCGGTCAGCGCCTCTGAGACCAGCACCGACCAATCGGCACGGCGGGCCCGCCGCGGACCCACGAGCCGAGCCGACCCGTAGTCGACGCAGCGCTGCACGTTGAACCGCTGCTCCATCTGCAGGGGTATCCCGATGAACGGCCAACCCTGCGTGCTCGAATTCTGCACCGTGCCCTCACCGCCGTGGGTCACCGCCAGGTCGACCGCATCCCCCAACCGATCTGCCGGGAGCCAGTCGGTGACGTGGACGTTCTCCGGAAGCCCGGCGACGTCGTCATCGCGGAGGTGGGCGCGCACCGGGGCGAGCACCTGACACGGCGCATCGCCGAGCCCGCGCAGCACCGAGAGGACCAGGTCACGACCTCCCGACGAGCCGACCGCGAAGTACACCAGAGGCTCTGCGGCCGCGGCCAGCTCGTCGACGAGGGCAGGCACTCGGCCGGGCAGCGACGCGAAGACCGGTCCGACCACCCGGTACGAGGCGGGCAGGTCGACACCCGCCGGCAGCAGATGCTCGGCGGTGGTGATCAGATTCAGATCGGCGTCCAGAGCGTGGAGCGCCGTCGTCGGCAGTCGGACTCCGTGGAAGCGGGCCACCCGTGGGAAGGACCGCGGCACCAGCGGGATCTTAGGACCCGCGGTGCGTGCGATTCCGGCCAGGACCTCATCGACCAGTGCGGCTCCGCGTGTGCTCCGCGGCATCAGCCCGGTGCGGCGCATGGCCGTGACATGGGCGACCGAATACGCGAACGGCTTCACGAAGACCAGGGGCACGCACTCGGCGCGTGCGGAGATCAGCTGGCTCAGGGTCGTGCCGATGACCACCGCCGAGGCGCCCAGCTCACGGATCAGGGCCCGTTCGGAGGTGACCCGTCGGCCCAACATCTCTTCGCTGAACGGGTGGCGGACTCCGCGCCCCTGATCCAGGGCCAGCAGCTGATCCGCCTCCCGATCGGTGAGCTCCGGGTCCAGCAGGGTCAGCTCGAAGCCGGCATCGGTGATCACCGAGGCGTATCTGTGCGAGTAGCCCATGAAGTGACACCGCACACCGTCCGGCATGCGTCGAGCGACTTCGATACCCCGTGTGACCTCCGCCAGGTTGAACGTCTCCGGTGCGAAGAGCACCGTACGATCAGGGTCTTCAGCCTGGTCGGTCATCGCCGCACCGGCTCAGTCCGGCCGCAGGGGAGAGCCCGTCACGTCGAATCCGCGCCCGTCCATCTGCCCGGTGAGCAGCGGCATGGCCTCCGCGATCGCGGCGCGCACCGACGGCAGCTGAAGCGACTCCCGGTGTGCCTCCGCCGATTCCCACAGTTCCGCGACGCACACCGTGTCAGGTCGCTCCGGGTCGGCCCCGACCTCATAGGACAGGCACCCGGCCTCGGCCATATCCGGATTCGACCGGGTCAGGATCGCGACGACCTCATCCAGGTGTCCGGCCCGGACCTCCAGAGAGCCCATATGCGCGTAGGTCATGGTCGAAGCGTACGACCGGTCCTCGCGGAACAGAAGATCTCCCGGCCGCGATCGCATCACCCGTCGGACGCCTCCGGAGGACCCGCCCGTGAGAGGGCCCGTGCGGGAAGGTCCGGGGCCGGCACGGCGTCAGGGACGAAGGCGATGCGCTCGCCGACGTCGACGACGACCTCCACCGTCAGCTCCGTGTCGTACTCCCCGCCGGCCTCACAGCTGACCACCTGCGCTCCGCCGCGTCGGGCCGTATCCTCGGCGACTGAACAGGGGCTTCCCGGCGCTATGCCCCTGGCGGAATCGGCCGCCGCCACGGCTGAGAGATCGGCCGCACGGGCCGCCTGTTCGGCCGCGCCGTGGGCCGCACCGAGCACGTGGACCAGGCCCAGCAGGACCATCAGCACCGAGGTCAGCGCGAGCGCGAGGACCGTCCCGGAGCCCTCGTCGAGGGGGTCTCCGATGCGGAGGCGGGGTCGCAGCGTCATCGTTCATCGACCTCCGTCGGGTCGGATCCGCTCGGTGCGCACCGCGGCCTCGGCCGACTGTGCGGCCGACAGCTCCACCACGCCCAGGAGCCGGACCGGGCGGGTCCCGGTCACCCGGACGTACTCGCCGTCCTCGACGACGTCGAAGCTCGCCCCGTCGGTGAGTCCGCGCTGGGCGATTCGCAGCGCCTGCTGCGGCTCCTCGCCTCTGGCGATCTCACGCGCCGCAGCACGGACGCCCTCCTCGAGGGAGACCTGCCCGGCGGCGTGGACGCCCAGTCCGAGCACCAGGGCCAGCACCATCAGCACCGCCGGCAGTGCGAGCGCGAACTCCGCACTGACCGAGCCGGTCTCCGAGGTCTGCCGCTCCGCCCGGACCGGACGTCCCACCTGACCGGACATTCCGGTCAGGAGCCCGCGCTGAGTGCCGTCTCGACCAGGGAGGACAGCATCGACTGCACCTCACCGGAGGAGAGCACGGCCACCAGCAGGCCGGCGAAGCCGACGGCGGCGAGCATGACGATGCCGTACTCGGCGGTCGCCAGACCCTCCTCCTCGCGGTGCAGGTCCGTCGGCCTCGGCAGGGATCGATCGACCATGGCAGGCTCCTTCATCTCGGTGGTCCGCCCCGCAGACGCGGGACGGACCACCGAGCCTGCCCGGATGGCACCACCCCGGGAACCCTGGGTCGCGGCACTGTGGAGTGCGGCTCAGGAACCCCGTCGGGGGCCGGTGCTGTGGAGGAGCCGACTCAGCGGCGCATGACCTTCCGGGCGAGCATGTTGCCGACGATCTGCACCAGCTGGACCAGGATGATGATGACCACCACGGCCAGCCAGATCACCTCGGTGCGGAACCGCTGGTAGCCCTCCACGATGGCGAAGTTCCCGAGCCCGCCGCCGCCGATGATCCCTGCCATCGCGGACATGTCCGCCAGGGCGATGATCACGAACGTGAACCCGAGGATCAGCGGGCCCAGCGCCTCGGGCAGGATCACGGTGAGGATGATCCGGAACCGACCGGCTCCCATGGCTCGGGCCGCCTCGATGACGCCGGGGTCGATGGCGAACAGGTTCTGCTCCACGATGCGACCGATGGCGAAGGTCGAGGCCCAGATCATGCCGAAGATGACCGCCTGGTTGCCGATCCCCGTGCCGATCACCTGGATGGTCAGCGGCTGGATCGCCGCGACCAGGATGACGAACGGGATGGGACGGATCAGGTTGACCACGAAGTTCGTCAGCAGCCACATCGGCCGGTTCGCCAGAACCCCGCCGGAACGGGTCGTGTACAGGGTGACGCCGAGCAGCAGACCGATGAATCCGCCGATCAGGAAGCTGCCGGCCACCAGGTAGAGCGTCTCCCATGTGGCGGTGAGCAGCTCCGGACCGTAGTAGCCCCAGTCCAGCTCCCGGTAGGCGTCGACGATGCCGATCATGCCTGAACCTCCCTGACCTGACCGACGCCGCGCAGCTCGACGACGAAGCCCTCCACCGCATCGGCCGCGCCCTCGACGGCGAGTGTGAGCAGCCCGTAGGACGAGGACTTGGTGGTGCTCAGTCCGCCGTGGACGATCTCGAAGCTCACCCCGTGGTTCGCCGCAGACCCCAGCACTCGGCCGACTCCGCCGGCGTCGGCCAGCGAGACCGTCACCAGCCGTCCCGCCGTGTGCCGCCGGATCCGCGCGAGGTCGTCCGCATCGGGCCGGTCCTTCAGCGCGGTGGCCACGAAGCTGCCCTCCCCGTCCCCGGGATCGGAGAACAGGTCGTGGGCGGTGCCCGTCTCGATGATCCGCCCCGAATCCATCACTGCGACGCGGTCGGCGATCGAGCGGATGACCTCCATCTCATGGGTGATCGCCACGATGGTGATCCCCAGCTCCTCATTGGCTCGGCGCAGCAGGCGCAGCACCTCCGTGGTGGTGGCCGGGTCCAGGGCGGAGGTCGACTCGTCGGCGAGCAGGATGTCGGGCTCGGCGGCCAGGGCGCGGGCGATGCCGACCCGCTGCTTCTGGCCGCCGGAGAGCTGCTCCGGATAGTGGCCCGCCTTGTCGGACAGGCCGACGAACTCCAGCAGCTCGGTCACTCGGGCGTCCCGCTCGGAGCGGGACCAGCCGGCCACCTTCAGCGGGTAGGCCACGTTGCCGGCCACGTTCCGCGAGGTGAACAGGTTGAACTGCTGGAACACCATGCCGATCCGTGCCCGCAGCTTCGGCAGCCGCCGCTCCGAGAGGCGTGAGACCTCCAGGCCGAGCACGGTCACCGTTCCGGAGGTCGGCTTCTCCAGCCCGTTGATCATCCGGATCAGGGTGGACTTGCCGGCGCCGGAGAAGCCGATCACGCCGAAGACCTCACCGCGGTCGACGCCGAAGCTGACATCGTCGACCGCGGTGACCGCCGCGGCACCCTTCCCGTAGACGCGGGAGACCCCGCTGAACTCGATGAGCCGATCCGTCGACGCCTCGGCGGTCACCGTCCGGGTCACCGGTCGTCCTCGCCGCTGAGGAAGTCCTCGTACTCCTCGGAGGCGTCCCGGATCTCCTCGGAGGAGGCGTCCACCGGCACGGAGGTGTCGCCGGAGACCTCCTGGGCGGACTCGAGGATGCGCTCGTCGTGGTAGAGCTCGAACAGCTCGAGCAGCCGCTCGTCCTCGGCGTCCTCGGACCGGACCACGAAGCCGTTGGAGTACGGGAAGGCCTCGGCGTCCTCCGGGTCGTCCTGGGTGAGCGCGTCCTCCTGCGGGTTCAGCCCCGCGTCGTTGGCGAAGCTGTTGTTGATCACCGCCCCCTCGACCGACTGCAGCGCGTTGACGGTCTGCGCGGCGTCGATGGGCTCGACCTCGATCAGGGAGGCTCCCTCATCGATGTCGGCCGGGCGCGGCTGCGGGACGTCCTCGGTCAGTTCGAGCAGGTCCGCCGAGGCGAGCATCAGGATGGCGCGGGCCTGGTTGATCTCATCGTTGGGGATGGCCACGGTGTCGCCGTCCTGGAGGTCCTCCACCTCGTCGTACTCCTCGGAGTACAGCGGCAGCGGTACGGCCTCGGTGGTGGCGACCATGGTCAGGTCGTCGTCGTTGTTGACGTTGTAGTCGGCCAGGTAGGCGATGTGCTGGAACCAGTTGGCGTCGAGGTCGCCGTTGGCCAGGGCCGGGTTCGGCTGGTTGAAGTCGCCGAAGTTGACGATCTCCACGTCGATCCCGAGCTCCTCCCGGGCCAGCTCCGCGAACTCCTGGTTGGTCTCGTCCTGGTTCGTCACGCCGATGCGGACGGTCTCGTCGTCGCCTGGGTCTCCGTCGCCGTTCCCGCCGTCGCCGCAGGAGGCGAGTCCCAGGGTCAGGGCGGTCAGGGTGGCGACGACGGCGGTGCGGCGGCGGGCGGCTGCGGGGCGTCCGATGATGGGCATGGGTGTGCTCCTTCAGGGGTGGGCGCACCGAGGTGGGCGTCCTGGTCGGGGTGGCGACGAGGACGCGGCGATGCGCGGCCGGATGCCGACGGACCGGTGGCTCCGTCGGCGGGATGAGTGGGATGACGGTGAGGGGAGGCGCGGCCTCCCTGCGGGTGATCCTTCCTACGCTGCTCTTGCCCGCTCCATACAGGGCCGGTCGAGATCCGAGGGAGGCCGTCGTCCTCCCTGACCGGACCCCGTCCACCGGGCCAGCAGCGGGCCGCTTCGTGATCCGAGACCACCCGTGAACATGGGGTTGGTGAGCGACCGGGACCGGATCGTCCTGGGGTGTGCCCCAAAGGTCGCTGCTCGTGAAGCTGGTTCCACTCTAGACGAGGGTCGTGCTCCCGCCCGCTTCTGTGACGCTGAGGCCCTCGTCTCAGACGCCGACCTGCACCTCGCCGCCCCGCGCCTGAAGCAGCGCCTCGAGCACGTGCAGCGCCGCGGTCTTCTCCAGCGGAGCGTTCCGGTTCCCACACTTCGGAGACTGCACGCACGAGGGGCAGCCGGTCGCACACGGGCAACCGCGGATCGTGGCCGCCGTCGTACGGATCCACTCCTCGGCCGCCTCGAAGCCCCGTTCGGCGAACCCGGCGCCTCCCGGGTGCCCGTCGTAGACGAACACCGTGGGCAGCCCGGTGTCTCGGTGCAGGGCCGTGGAGACCCCGCCGATGTCCCAGCGGTCCGAGGAGGCGATCAGCGGGAGCAGTCCGATCATCGCGTGTTCGGCGGCGTGCAGCGCCCCGGGGACCTGCTCGGGCACCACGCCGACCTCGGCGAGCAGCGTCTCGGGCGCGGTGAACCAGAACGCCCGCGTCTGCAGCACCGAAGGCGCCAGCTCCAACGGCTCGTCGGAGAGGACCTCTCCGGTCCCCAGCGCCCGGCGCTGGAATCCGACGACGGTGCCGGTCACCTCCACCTGTCCGGTGTGCAGGCGGAACCGCCCACGGTCGATGCGCCGGTGCTCTGCGAGCACGCGGATCGTGGTGGTCTCACGCGCCTGGGTGTAGTAGGGCGGCGAGGATCGGACCACCAGCACGACCTGGTGCTCCTCGTCGAGCTCCTCCACCTCATAGCTGCGTCCCTGGTGGACGTAGACCGCCCCGGGATGGGCCTGGGGCCGCACCTGGGACGCCCCGACGTCGCCGATGACCTGCCCGTCCTCGGCGGAGACGATCGTGAAGGGACCTCCTCCGTCCGAGCGCAGTCGGACCCAGTCCGTCGCAGAGACGCCGTCGAGGGCGAAGAACCACCCGCGCGGCCGCCGCCGCAGATGACCCTGATCGGTGAGGGCGTCGATCAGGGGGCGGCCCGACTCGAAGAGCTCGGCGTCGGGCAGGGTCAGGGGGACCTCCTGGGCCGCGGCCAGCAGGTGCGGGGCGGCCACGTGGGGGTTGCTCGGATCGATGACCGCGTCCTCCACAGCGGCGTCGAAGATGGCCTCGGGATGGTCGAGCAGGAAGGCGTCGAGCGGGTCGTCCCCGGCGACGAAGAACGCCGCGCCCCGCCGCCCGGACCGACCGGCCCGCCCCAGCTGCTGGAAGAACGAGGCACGCGTGCCCGGCCAGCCGGAGATGATCACCGCATCCAGACCGGCGATGTCGATCCCCAGCTCCAGCGCCGGGGTGGAGGCCACGCCCAGCAGGGTGCCGGCCCGCAGCGCCTCCTCGAGCCCGCGGCGCTCCTCCTTCAGGTAGCCGGACCGGTACGCGGCGACCCGCCCGGCCAGCTCCGGGTCGATCTCGGCCAGCGAGTCCGCCGCGATCCGGGCGATGGTCTCCGCTCCGCGTCGGGAGCGGATGAACGCCAGCGTCCGGTCCCCGGCGACCACCAGGTCGGTCAGCAGGTCGGCGGCCTCCACGCTCAGCGAGCGACGGGTCGGGGCTCCGTGGTCCCCCACCCGGTCGGAGACGCCGGACTCCCACAGGTACACGTCGACCGGGGCATGCGGGGAGCCGTCCTCGGTGACCGTCCACACCTGCTCCCGGTCGACGCCGATGAGCCGGGCGAAGGAGCGTCCCGGGTCCCCGGAGGTGGCCGACGCCCCGGCGAAGACCGGTGAGGCCCCGTAGTGGGCGCAGATGCGGCGCAGGCGTCGCAGCAGCAGAGCGATGTTCGACCCGTAGACCCCGCGGCACGAGTGCACCTCGTCGACGACGACGCAGCGCAGCCGGGCCAGGAACCGGGCCCAGGCCCGATGGTTGGGGAGGATGCCCACGTTGAGCATGTCCGGGTTGGTGAGCACGACGTCGGCGTGACGGCGCACCCACCGCCGGGTCTCCGTGTCGGTGTCCCCGTCGTAGGCCGCCGGTCGCAGCCGCCCGTGGCCGGGCAGCTCTCCCACGGCCTCTGCGAGCTTCTCGAGTCCGTCCAGCTGGTCGGCGGCCAGCGCCTTGGTGGGGGAGAGGTAGAGCATCGTCCCGCCGGACTCGGCGGACGCGAGTCCGGCGAGCTGGGTCCCCAGGGACTTCCCGGAGGCCGTGCCCGTGGCCAGGACCACGTGCCGTCCGTCGTGGAGCGCGTCGGCGGCCTCGGCCTGGTGGGTGTACGGCCCCGCCACGCCGAGCCGTCGATATCCGGCGCGCAGGGACTCGGGGACCCAGTCGGGCCAGGGCGCGGATCGGGACGGACGTGCGGACAGCGTCCGGACGTGCCGGAGCGGACCGGACTCACCGACCGTGGTCGGCAGACCGGCCCGCCTCAGCAGGTCGTACGGATCGGAGATCTCAGCTCACCGCGCGGGTGCGCCGGTTCAGTCGTCGATTTCGTCGAACTGCGAGTGGGTGGACTCGCTCTCGGAGGCCTTCGGGCCCCCGTACATGTGCACGTCGCCGAGCAGGGTCCAGCCCAGGAACTCGTAGAGCTCCTGGCCGTCCTCGGTGGCGACCAGCAGGCCCTCCTCGACGTCCCGCTCCAGCGCGATGGCCGTGAGCGCCCGGGTGACGAAGGTCCCCAGACCCTGGCGGCGGAAGTCCGGGTTGGTGTAGATGCGGTCCAGGATGGCGTGGTTGCCGACCACGGCGAGACGCCCGCGGGCGGCCATGTGCTCCCCCTGCCGCACCGTGAACAGGGTCCATCCCTCGAAGTCCTCACGCTCGGTGGTGAAGCCCTCGGGGGTGATCGGGTCCTCGACGTCCTGGATCCCCATGTCCACGACCATGAGCTTCTCCTCGTCGGAGATCAGTCGCAGGCCGTGGCCCTCCGGGTCGTCCAGCGAGTCCTGGCCGGGCTCCACGACGACGGTGAGCAGCCGGTTCGGCCCCTTGGCCACCGCTGAGGAGACCTTCCGCAGGTCGGTCTGGTCGGGGGAGTAGACGATGTACTCCCACTGGTCCGTGCTGTCCGAGCGCAGGGCCGAGTGGACCGCGCCGTCGTGCTGCACGTCGAAGTCGTGAGTGCGCGCCCAGCCCGTCACCCAGGTGCGGACCAGGTCGTCGTTCAGCTCAGAAGTCATGCTTCGACTATACGGGCATCTCCGGCGGACTGGTGAAGTCGCCTGCGGCAACGAGTTGATAAAGATGGGCACTCGGGGCCCGGCGGCGCGAATACTACGATTGATGGTGTGAGCCAGTCCCGGATCGTCCTCTACTACGCCTTCACGCCCCTCTCCGACCCTGAGGCCGTGCGTCTGTGGCAGCTCGAGCTGTGCCGCGGCCTGGGGCTGACCGGGCGGATCATCGTCTCCGCCCAGGGCATCAACGGCACCGTCGGCGGCGAGCTGTCGGCGGTCAAGCAGTACGTCAGGCGGACCCGTGGGTACGGCCCCTTCTCAGGGCTGGAGTTCAAGTGGTCCGACGGCGGCGCCGAGCAGTTCCCCCGCCTGTCGGTGAAGGTGCGCCCAGAACTCGTGGCCTTCGGCGTCCCGGATCAGATCGAGGTCGACGAGGGCGGGGTCGTCGGCTCCGGCACCCACCTGCGGCCCGAGGAGGTCCACAGGCTCGTCGACTCCGAGCGCGCCCGCGGGCGGGAGGTCACCTTCTTCGACGGGCGGAACACCATGGAGGCCGCCATCGGACGCTTCGCCGGCGCGGTGGTGCCCGAGACGGAGACGACCCGGGACTTCGTCGCAGAACTCGACTCCGGCCGCTACGACCATCTCAAGGACGAGCCGGTGGTCACCTACTGCACCGGCGGCATCCGCTGTGAGGTGCTCTCCGCGCTGATGACCGATCGCGGCTTCCGCGAGGTCTATCAGCTCGAGGGCGGCATCGTCCGCTACGGGGAGACCTACGGCGACTCCGGCCTCTGGGAGGGAGAGCTCTACGTCTTCGACGCGCGCATGAGCACCCGCTTCAGCGACGACGCCGTCACGCTCGGCCGATGCACCGGCTGCGACGCCCCGACCAGCACCTACCGCAACTGCACGGACCGCGGATGCTCCACGCTGCGGCTCTGGTGCGGCGACTGTGAGCACATCCCCGCCGAGAGCAGGTGCGACGTGTGCGCGGCCCGCCTGGCCGCCGACCCGCAGGACCCCAACTCCGGTCGCCTGGAGAAGGTGCGGCGCCGATGACCCGCCCCGCGCCGCTGATCCCCCGGGACCGTGCCGCCGCGCTGCCCGCGCCGGACCCGGCTCCCGCCGCCCGCTGGGCCGATCTGGCCGCCGACCTGACCGCGGCCGACTACACCAACCGCCGGATCGTCGAGATCCTGGGCTCCGACGCCGCCGAAGCGCTCGCCCGTGAACAGATCGTGCCCGGCCGCGCCTCCGTGCTCGACCACTTCGAGGCCGCCCGGGCCGCAGAGGAGAGTCCGCACCCCTGTGCCGTGCTCTCCGGGCTGTATCTGCTCGGGCTGCGGGTCACCGCCGGGCAGGTCGACGCCGCCCTGCCGCGTCTGGGGTTCTCCGGGCTGTGCGAGCTGGGCCTGGCCTTCGTCGAGGACGGGACGGTGCAGCCGGCGACGGACCTGCGTCCCTACACCACCCAGCGGGGCGGAGACTCCGGTCCGGCCGAGGACGCCGACCTGTGGGTCCTCTCCGACCTCGGCGCCTCTCGGATCGACGGCTCCCTGCCCACCGACCACGTCCTGGGGGTGGGCGGGGCGAGCCTGACGCTGGCCGGGACCGTGCACCGCCGACGGGTCGACCGTGCCCTGGACCTCGGAACAGGCTGCGGGATCCAGCTGTTCCACCTGCTCGACCACGCCGAGCACGTCGTCGGCACCGACGTCTCGCAGCGGGCCCTGGACTTCACCCGCTGCAACCTGCTGCTGAACGCGTCCGGCCTCGGACTCGACGCCGACCGACTCGACGAGCGGGTCGAGCTGCGTCGGGGCAGCCTGCTGGAGCCGGTGTCGGCGGACCGCTTCGACCTGGTGGTCAGCAACCCTCCCTTCGTCATCACCCCGCGCTCCGCCGACCCGCGCTACACCTACCGCGACGGCGGACGCCCCGGCGACGAACTGATGGCCGACCTGATCCGCGGGGTCGGGGAGGTCCTGGCCCCGGGCGGAACGGTGCAGATGCTGGGGAACTGGGAGATCATCACCGACGCCGACTGGTCCGTCCGGCCCCGGACCTGGGTCGAGGACGGCGATCTCCACGCCTGGTTCCTCCAGCGCGACGAGCAGACCCCCGCCCAGTACGCCGAGACCTGGCTGCGCGACGCCTCGGGCGAGCGGGACCTGACCGACTATCGACGCCGATACGCCGAGTACCTCGCCGACTTCGGCTCCCGCGACGTCACGGGCGTCGGATTCGGTCTGATCTGGCTCCGCCGAGGAGAGACCGATCACGTCTCGCCCGCTTCGGACGGAGCCGCCGGACCCTGGAGGCGCTTCGAGGAGGTCTCCCACGCGGTCGACCAGCCGCTGGGACCGGCGATCGGAGGCACGGCGGAGCGGGCGCTCGCCGTCGCCGAGGATCCCGACGCCGTACTGGCTCGGCCGCTCGTCGCCGCCGAAGACGTCACCGAGGAGCGGCACCAGCGCTTCGGGGCGTCTGATCCCGAGGTCATCCTCGCCCGTCAGGGCGCCGGTCTGCGGCGGGTGCGTCCGGTCAGCTCCGCGGCCGCAGGGCTGCTCGGCGCCGCCGACGGTGAGTTCGCCGCCGGGCAGCTGATCACCGCCGTGACCGCACTCCTGGACGACGGCGACACCGACCTCGAGGCGCTGACCGTCAGCCTCCGAGCCGAGGTCCTGGAGCTGTACACCGAGGGATTCCTCACCGACTGAGATGCCGTCGCCGTCCGCCCGCCCCCTCGGCACACCGCCTGCGGACCGGTCCCGGAGTCCTCGCCGACCCCTGTTATATTGAGCACCCGACAGCCGGATCCGGTCGGCGCCCCGCGCCGACGCGGGCCGGAGGGCGCATCGCGTCGCTGATCACCGTCCCCCAGGATCGAGGAGCCCCGTGCCCACCCAGTCCGCAGACGGCAAGAAGCTCGTCATCGTCGAGTCGCCGGCGAAGAGCCGGTCGATCGCCAAGTACCTCGGCGACGACTTCATCGTCGACGCCTCCGCCGGACACATCCGGGACCTCCCGCAGCCGTCGGACCTGCCCGCCGACATGAAGAAGGGGCCGTTCGGGAAGTTCGCGGTGAACCCCGAGGCCGGATTCGAGCCGTACTACGTGGTCTCCGACTCGAAGCGGAA
Organism: Nesterenkonia marinintestina; assembly: GCF_025420485.1. Classification (GTDB taxonomy): domain Bacteria; phylum Actinomycetota; class Actinomycetes; order Actinomycetales; family Micrococcaceae; genus Nesterenkonia; species Nesterenkonia marinintestina. Next base: position 61,101 of record NZ_JAOEFD010000012.1, read on the forward strand.
GAAGGTCACCGAGCTCAGACGTGCCCTGAAGGGCGCCTCGGAGCTGTATCTCGCCACCGACGCCGACCGCGAGGGCGAGGCCATCGCCTGGCACCTGCTGGAGGTCCTGAAGCCCAAGGTGCCGGTCTACCGGATGACCTTCACCGAGATCACCCGTGAGGGCATCTCCCGAGCCATGGAGAACATCCACGAGATCGACCAGGACCTGGTCGATGCGCAGGAGACCCGGCGGATCCTGGACCGTCTCTACGGATACGAGATCTCGCCGGTGCTGTGGCGCAAGGTCGGCCGCGGACTCTCCGCCGGTCGTGTGCAGTCGGTGGCCACCCGGCTGGTCGTCGAGCGTGAGCGTGAGCGCATGGCCTTCGTCCCGGCCTCCTACTGGGACCTGGCCGGCACGTTCGCCACGGACGGAGGCGAGTCCTTCGGCGCCAAGCTGACCGCGGTCGACGGCGCCCGTGTGGCGCAGGGGTCCGACTTCGACGATCGCGGACGGCTGAAGTCCACACGCAGCCGCAGCGAGGTCTCGGTGCTGGGTCGCGCCGACGCCGAGTCCCTGGCAGAGGGCCTCCGCGGCGCGCCCTTCGCCGTCGACTCGGTGGAGGACAAGCCCTACAGCCGTCGCCCGTCCCCGCCGTTCACGACCTCCACCCTGCAGCAGGAGGCCTCGCGCCGGCTGCGCTTCTCATCCCGGGTGACCATGCAGGTCGCCCAGAGGCTGTATGAGAACGGCTACATCACCTATATGCGCACCGACTCGGTGAACCTCTCCAACGAGGCGATCACCGCCGCGCGGCGTCAGGCCTCCGAGCTCTACGGGGGAGAGTCGGTGCCCGAGCGGCCCCGGTACTACTCGAAGAAGAGCGACTCCGCGCAGGAGGCCCACGAGGCCGTGCGCCCGGCCGGCGACCACTTCCGGACCCCCGGGCAGGTGGCCGGTGAGCTCAGCCGTGAGGAGTTCCGTCTCTACGAGCTCATCTGGAAGCGCACCATCGCCTCCCAGATGGCCGACGCCAAGGGCTTCACCGCCTCGGTGCGGCTGACCGGCCGGGCCTCCGACGGCCGCCGGGCGACCTTCGGCGCCTCCGGGACCGTGATCACCTTCCAGGGCTTCCTCGCCGCCTACGAGGAGGCCCGGGAGAGCGCGTCGTCGGAGACCGCCGACGCGGACGAGGGGTCCTCGCCCGGCTCGAAGCGGCTGCCGCATCTGGAGCAGGATCAGCCGCTGACCGGAGACGACGTGGAGGCCAAGGGTCATGAGACCACGCCTCCCGCCCGCTACACGGAGGCCTCGATCGTCGCCGAGCTGGAGAAGCGGGAGATCGGACGGCCGTCGACCTACGCGCCGACGATCTCGACGATCATGGACCGCGGGTACATCACCAAGCGGGGGGCGGCGCTGGTGCCGTCCTGGACGGCGTTCTCCGTCATCCGCCTGCTCGAGGAGCACTTCGGCCGCTACGTCGACTACGACTTCACGGCGCGGATGGAGGACGACCTCGACCAGATCGCCCGCGGAGAGATCCAGCGCGAGGCCTGGCTGCAGACGTTCTACTTCGGCGCCGACTCCGGTGAGCAGGGTCTGAGCGACGTGGTCGAGAACCTCGGTGAGATCGACGCCCGCGCCATCAATTCGATCCGGATCGCCGACGACGTCACCCTGCGGGTGGGACGGTACGGCCCGTACCTGGAGCGGCCGGCCGCCCCGGACGCCGGGGAGGACGCCGAGCCGGTGCGGGCGAACCTCCCCGAGGACCTGGCCCCCGACGAGCTGACCGCGCAGAGGGCGGAGGAGCTCTTCGAGCAGGCCCGCCACTCGGGCAAGATACTCGGCACCGATCCGGAGACGGGCCGTGAGATCGCCGCGAAGGACGGCCGCTTCGGACCCTACGTCACCGAGGTCATCCCGGAGCGCACCGAGGAGGAGCTGCAGGCCTACTACGACGCCCAGCCGACCGAGTACTACAAGAACGGCAATCCCAAACCGAAGAAGAAGCCTCCGAAGGAGAAGCCGCGCACCGGCTCCCTGCTGGAGTCCATGAGCCTGGAGACGGTGACCCTGGAGGATGCGCTGAAGCTCCTCTCGCTGCCGCGCACCGTCGGCGTCGACGACGACGGCGAGGAGATCACCGCGCAGAACGGGCGCTTCGGCCCCTACCTGAAGAAGGGCTCCGACTCCCGATCGATCGACTCCGAGGAGCAGCTGTTCACGATCACCATGGAGGAGGCCGAGGCGATCTACGCCCAGCCCAAGCAGCGTGGCCGGCGTGCGGCGGCCAAGCCGCTGGCCGAATTCGGCCAGGACCCGACCACGGAGAAGCCCGTGGTGGTCAAGGACGGCCGCTTCGGGCCCTACGTCACCGACGGTGAGACCAACGCGACGCTGCCGCGGGGCACCACGGTGGAGTCGCTGACCGGGGACCGGGCCTTCGAGCTGCTGGCTGAGAAGCGGGCCAAGGGACCGGCGCCCAAGCGCTCGACGCGGAGCTCGGGCGGAGGCTCCGGGAAGAGCACTGCGAAGCGCAGGACGAAGACCACCGCGAAGTCCGGTTCCTAGGAGTTCACATGCGTCTGGGCGTCCTCGACATCGGCTCCAACACGGTCCATCTGCTGCTCGTCGATGCGCACTCCGGAGCGAAGCCGGAGGCCTTCGCCTCGCACAAGCGCCCGCTGTCGCTGGTCCAGCACCTCGACGACGACGGCGCCATCACTCCGGAGGGTCAGGAGCAGCTGCTCGGATTCATCGACGAGGCCGTGCGGTTCGCCGCGCGACACCGGGCCGAGGACCTGCTGGCGTTCTGCACCTCGGCGATCCGTGAGGCCGCCAACGGCGAACAGGTGCTGGCACGTGTGGGCGAGGAGTCCGAGGTCGGACTCATGGAGCTCGAGGGAGCCCAGGAGTCAGCCATGACCTTCCTCGCCGCCCGCCGGTGGCGAGGATGGTCGGCGGGACACATCCTCAACCTCGACATCGGCGGCGGTTCCTTCGAGATCGCCTACGGACAGGACGAGCTCCCGTCCACGGCGATCTCGGTGCCTCTGGGTGCGGGACGGCTGACCCGGCAGTTCCTCCCGGACGATCCGCCCACGAAGGACCAGATCCGAGAGCTCAAGACCTACGTGAAGGAGGAGCTGGAGGCCGCCCGCCGCGAGTTCCCGACCCTGGCGCCGCACACCGAGGTGCTGGCGACCTCCAAGACCTTCCGCTCCCTGGCCCGCCTCACCGGTGCGGCCCCGTCGGCCGAGGGACCCTATGTCGAACGGGTCCTGCGGCACAGCGACCTCAAGCCCCTGGTCAAGCGGCTGAGCACGATGACCGAGGCCCGGCGCGCCGAGCTTCCCGGTGTCTCGGTCACCCGTGCCCGCCAGGTCTTCGCCGGGGCGCTGGCCGCTGAGGTCGCGATGAAGGCCTTCGACCTCGACGAGGTCACGATCTGCCCGTGGGCGCTGCGCGAAGGGCTGATCCTGCGGCGCCTGGACGCCCTGGTGCGGCGCAACGGGGAGGAGATGTCCTCGGTCCCGGGGGTCGGACACGTCGAGATGGGCGGCGAGCCCGCCAAGCCGCAGCACCCGCATGTCTCCGCCGGACGAGTCGGTGTCGCCCATGCCCGTCGCTGAGCCCGCGCGCCACATCCCGGTCGCCCTCTCGACCTCCTCGGTGTACCCGCTCGGCACCGAGGCGACCTTCGCCGTCGCCCGAGACCTGGGCTACGACGGTGTGGAGGTGATGGTCACCCATCGGGGGGAGACCCAGGACGGGAAGACGCTGAACCGACTCTCGGCGCGCTACGGACTGCCGGTCGTCGCGATCCACGCCCCGACGCTGCTGCTCACCCAGCAGGTGTGGGGATCGGCGTGGGAGAAGCTCTGGCGCTCGGCGCACCTGGCCCAGGATCTGGACTGCACCACCGTCGTCGCCCACCCTCCGTTCCGCTGGCAGGGCAGCTACGCCGAGAAGTTCGCCGAGGGCATCGCGGAGATCGAGGAGGACACCGGAGTCGTCTGCGCGGTGGAGAACATGTACCCCTGGCGTGCGGGCGGACAGACCGCGGCGATGTATCTGCCGCACTGGGACCCTGTGCCGCAGTCCTATCCCCACGTCACCTGGGACTTCTCCCACGCGGCGACGGCGGAGGCGGACTCCTACGAATCGTGCCGGGCCCTGGGGGGACGCCTGCGCCACGTCCACCTCACCGACGGGCTGACCGGCGGGTTCAAGGACGACCACCTCGTCCCCGGACACGGCGAGCAGCGTGTGGCCGAGACGGTGGCCCTGCTCCCCCAGATGGGGTTCGACGGCGTCGTCGCGGTGGAGGTCGGCACGCGCAGCGCGAAGCAGACCGGTGAGCGGGAGGAGCGTCTGGCGGAGTCGCTCGCGTTCGCCCGCCGCCACCTCGCGCAGGAGAGCGACCACGGACAGGAGGCGTACTGATGCGCATCGCGATGCTCGGGCTCGGTTCGATGAACGGGGCGATCCTCAAGGGGCTGCTGGCCTCCGGGACCCGTCCCGAGGACGTGGTCGCCACGACCCGCTCGGCAGACTCGGCCGCCGCACGGTCCGACCAGTACGGGGTCACGGTGCTCGCCGAAGAGGGTCGTGATGATGACGTGACGGCGAACCGTGAGGCGGTGGCCGAGGCCGACGTCGTCCTGCTCGGCGTCAAGCCTCCGCAGATCACCGGACTGTGCGAGGAGATCTCCGAGGCGCTGCCGCCGCACGCCGTCGTCGTGTCCGTGGCCGCGGCGGTGACCGTCGGCATGCTCGAAGGGGCCCTGCCCCCAGGGCAGCCGGTGATCCGTTCGATGCCGAACACCCCCCTGTCCGTCGGCCGCGGCGTGGTCGGGCTCGTGCCCGGGTCCGCGGCGTCGACGGAGGACACGGAGACGGTCAGGGGCCTCCTGGCGGCCTCCGGCGCCGTCCACGTCGTCGACGAGACTCAGATCGAGGTGCTGACCGGCATCTCCGGATCGGGGCCCGCCTACCTGTTCTACGTGGCCGAGCAGATGGCCGCCGCCGGGGTCGAACTCGGACTGGACCGGCAGCTGGCCGCCGACCTCGCCGCCCACACCGTCCGGGGGGCCGGAGACATGCTGGTCGACGCTCGACGGACCGGCACCGCCGATGCGGCGGACCTGCGGGCTGCGGTGACCTCTCCGAACGGCACCACCGAACGGGGCCTCGCCGCGCTGTTTGAGGGCGGTGTGCCCGACGCGGTGCGGGCGGCGGTGGCCGCCAGCGCGGCCCGATCGGCTGAGATCAGCCGAGACCTCGAAGCCGGCTGAGCCGGCGCACGGTCTTCACCTGCCGGGCGGACCGGAGGATGATGTGTCCATGGACACCACCTCCGCGGAGCGCGCCTCCGCCGCCCGGGGCCCGTCGTCCGTGCCGCGCGTGCAGACCTGCCTGTGGTTCGACGGACGCATCGACGAGGCCGCAGAGTTCTACGTCTCCCTGCTGCCCGACTCCCGCATCCTCGGACGCACCGAGTACGCCGAGACCGACGCCTACCCGGGCGCCCAGGACCTGACGGGGCAGGCACTGACCGTGCAGATCGAACTCTCCGGGGTGCCCTACACGCTGCTCAACGGCGGCCCGCACTTCCGGCTCAGCGAAGCGGTGTCGGTCGTCGTCGACGTCGACACCCAGGCGGAGGTCGACCGTCTGTGGTCGGCGATCGTCGACGGCGGCGGAGAGGAGTCCCAGTGCGGCTGGTGCCGGGACCGATTCGGCCTGTCCTGGCAGATCGTGCCCCGGCGCCTCTACGAGCTGCTCGAGGGCCCGCACGGCGCCGCGGTGACCGAGGTCATGCTCACCCAGCGTCGGCTCGACCTGGCCGCCCTGGAGGCCGCCGCGCACTGACCCGACCGCCTCGGGGCCGTCGATGACTTGCGCGACCCTCGCCCGGGTCTATCCTGTACTCCATGACGACTGCGGGAGCGCGCCGCGGCCGCTCTGACGGCGCCGTGCGGCGTGCAGGCGGTGCGGTGCACAGCTTCACACGATCATCGCCGGCACGCTCGGCGCTGCTGATCTTCGCCCTGGTCATCGCCGTGTTCACCTCCCTGCTGATGATGCCGTGGGCGACCGCCTCGGGGGAGCCGGCACAGTTCCACGAGGCGCTGTTCGTGGCCACCTCCGCCGTCGCGGTGACGGGCCTGACCCCGGTGGACACCGCCTCCCACTGGTCAGGGGCCGGCCACGCGGTGATCCTGCTGGGGATCCAGATCGGCGGACTGGGAATCCTGACCATCGCCTCGCTGCTGGCACTCACCGTCACCCGCCATCTGGGCATCCGGACCCGGCTGCTCGCCCAGGAGGGGATGCCCACCGGGCGGCTCGGGGAGACGGGCACGCTGATCCGCACCGTCGTGCTGTTCACCCTCGTCCTCCAGGCGCTGCTGGCCCTGGTGCTCGTGCCCCGGTTCGCAGTGGTGGACGGCTCGTTCCTCCGAGGACTCTGGCACGGGGTGTTCTACTCGGTCTCGGCCTTCAACAACGCGGGCTTCGTGCTGCACACCGACGGCCTGGCAGGCGTCGACCACGACCCGCTGATCCTGGGGACGCTCATGGTGGGGGTCTTCATGGGCAGCCTCGGATTCCCCGTGCTGCTGGTGCTCTACCAGCACAGGTGGCACGTGCGGCGCTGGTCCGTCCACGCCCGCCTCACCGTCGAGGTCTCACTGATCCTGCTCGTGCTGGGGGCTGCCGCCTACGCGGCCCTGGAGTGGGAGGAGTCGGACACCCTCGGACCCATGGGGTGGTTCGAGAAGATCCAGAGCTCCCTGTTCGCCTCGGTGATGATGCGCTCCGGCGGCTTCTCCGTCATCGATCCGATCGACGAGCGCTCCGAGACGCTGCTGGTCACCGACGCACTCATGTTCGCCGGGGGAGGATCCGTCTCCACCGCCGGAGGTCTGAAGGTCACCACCATCGCGGTGCTGTTCCTGGCGATCCTGGCCGAGGCGCGCGGACATGAGGAGATCATGGCCCACGGGCGCACCGTCGCGGCCTCCACCGTGCGGGTGGCGGTCGCGGTCGCCGTGCTGGGGATGACCCTCATCTTCGTCTCCGCGCTGGCCCTGATGGTCATCAGCGGGGAGCAGCTCGAACGCCCCCTGTTCGAGTCCATCTCCGCCTTCGCCACCTGCGGGCTGTCGTCCGGACTGACCGAGGAGCTGCCCCCGGCGGGGCAGTACGTGCTGACCGGCCTCATGTTCGCCGGACGCGTCGGCATCATCACCTTCGCCGCCGCCATGGCCCTGCGCACCGAGCGGGTGCGCTACCGTCTTCCTGAAGGGAGGCCGCTCATTGGGTGATCGTCGCAGACGCAGGAACCTGCCGGTGCTGGTCGTCGGGCTGGGACGCTTCGGCGTCTCGCTGGCCGAGGAGCTGATGGCTCAGGGGCGCGAGGTCCTGGCGGTTGAGCGCAACCGGTCGCTGGTGCAGAAGTACGCCGACCGCTTCACCTACGTGGTCGAGGCCGACGCGACCGATCCGGAGGCGCTGACCCAGCTCGGGGCGGGGGACTTCGACGTCGCCGTGGTGGGGGTGGGCACCTCGATCGAATCCTCGGTGCTCATCGCGGTGAACCTGGTCGACCTGGAGATCGACCAGGTCTGGGCGAAGGCCATCAACCGGGCCCACGGCAAGATCCTGGAGCGGATCGGCTGCGAGCACGTCGTCTATCCGGAGCACGACGCCGGAGTCCGGGTGGCCCATCTGGTCTCCGGACGCCTCATGGACTTCATCAAGTTCGACGATGACTTCGCCATCGTGAAGATGCCGCCGCCGTCCTGCATGCACGGGATGACCATCGAGCAGGCCCATCCGAGGGACAGGCACGGGGTCAACGTCGTCGGGGTGAAGTCCCCGGGCCGGGAGTTCGCCTACGCCCAGCCGGACACGGTCGTCTCGGCGGGGGACACCCTCATCGTCTCCGGGGACGTGACGGCTCTGGAGCGGTTCGCCGACGAGGCGTAGTCGGCGCAGCGCCGGTCAGCAGGCCCCGGAGATCCGTCGGTGGGGGAGCTCGGCGTCGCCGGCCTCGGGATGTGTGCCGTAGAGTGATTCCTGTGACGAAGCCCGCATTCCGCCCCGTGATCCCCACGGCGCTCGTGTGGGACGAGGCCCTGGTCAGGTACCGGTTCAGCGACGCCCACCCGATGGATCCGGTCCGGCTCGAGCTCACCGAGCGGCTGTGCCGGGAGCTGGGGATGCTCGACCAGGACTGCTTCGACCTCCTCCGTCCCGAGATCGCCGAGGACGAGACCCTGCTGAGCGTCCATGCCGCCGACTATGTCGCCGCGGTGCGGGACGCGGCCGCCGGAACGGCCTCGGAGGTGCACGGGCTCGGCACGGACGACGTCCCGATCTTCGCCGACATCCACGAGTCCGCCGCCCGGATCGCCCAGGGCAGCTGGGAGTGCGCCGAGGCGCTGCGCACCGGCCGGACGGTGCGCGCGGTGAACTTCGCCGGCGGGATGCATCACGCCGCTCGGGACCGGGCCTCCGGATTCTGCGTGTACAACGACGCCGCCGTCGCGGTGCAGCGGCTGCTGGACACCGGGACGCAGCGGGTGGTGTACATCGACGTCGACGCCCATCACGGCGACGGCACCCAGAGCATCTTCTGGGACGACCCGCGGGTGATGACGATCTCGGTCCATCAGACGGGGGTCTCCCTGTTCCCGGGGACCGGCTTCCCCAACGAGGTCGGGGGAGCGCAGGCCGACGGCACCGCCGTGAACCTCGCCCTGCCACCGGGGACCCGCGACGCCGGATGGCTGCGCGCCTTCCACGCGGTGGTTCCGGCCCTGGTCGCTGCCTTCGAACCCGAGGTCATCGTCTCCCAGCACGGGTGCGACTCCCATGCGCTGGATCCGCTGACCGACCTGTCGCTGAGCATCGACGCCCAGCGTCAGGCGGCCCTGGACATCGCGGTGCTCGCCGAGGAGCTCTGCGAGGACCGGTGGATCGCCACCGGGGGCGGGGGCTACGAGATCTTCCGGGTCGTTCCGCGCAGCTGGACCCACCTGTGCGCCGTGGTGGGCGGGAGCCCCGTCCCGCTGCGCACCGAGGTTCCCGCGGCATGGCGGGAGTACGTGCGTGAGCGGTACGGAGTGGACGCCCCGGATCGGATGAACGACGACGCCGAGCTGTGGTGGAGGTCGTGGGAGGTCGGCTACGATCCGGCGGATCCGGTGGACCGTGCGGTGATCCAGACCCGCAAGGAGCTGTTCCCGCTCTACGGGCTGGATCCCTGGTTCGACTGAGCCCCATGACCACGGGCGGACGCCGATTCCGCCGCCTGCCCGTGTGGGGGCTACACTGTTCCGAGACGTTTTCCCGTCCACCGACAGAAGGACCTGAACCCTATGGGCTCTGTGATCAAGAAGCGCCGCAAGCGCATGGCGAAGAAGAAGCACCGCAAGCGTCTGCGCAAGACCCGTCACCAGCGTCGCAACAAGAAGTGACGTCGACTGCGTGACGACGGTGCGATGAGACCCCGTGAGGCCCGGTGCCCGCGGGGTCTCCGCGTGTCCGGACCCCACATGATCGTCCAGGAGAGGAACGCATGACAGCTGCTGAGCCGCCGCGGACCGAGCCGCACATCGAAGTGCTGACCAAGCACGGCTGCCACCTGTGCGAGCAGATGCTGGTCACGGCCGGTGAGGTCGCCGCCGAGTTCGGGCTGAGCGTGACCCAGGTGGACATCACCCACGACGCCCAGGCGCTGGCCCGGTTCGCCGAGGAGCTGCCGGTGCTGCGCATCGACGGCGCGGTGCGAGACTTCTGGCGGGTCGATCCTCAGCGCATGCGGCGGCTGCTGACGGAGGCCGGGGCGTAGCTGGGTCCGCAGCTCGGACTCTGTGGGTCGTTCAGCCGCGCCGGTCGGACGACGAGGGGCCCGCACCGTGCGGTGCGGGCCCCTCGTCGGCGGTATGTGGTCGGTCGACCGTCAGTGGTCGTCCTCGTGGTGCGCGGCACCGGAGCCCCAGGTGTCCGGGCCGTGCTCCAGGTGGTCGGTGGTGGAGTCGTCGTAGCCCTCGGGGATCAGCTCCCGGTACTCCTCCAGGACGCCGTCCAGCACGCTGACACGCAGCTCCTGGGCGGAGTCGTCGACATCGACCGTGATCTCGTGGAACGCGCCGGGCGCGGCCTCGAGGGACTCGACGACGAACTCCTCGTCGTGCTCCAGGGAGACCTCCTCGCCCGGGGGGACGTCGAACTCGAAGGAGTCGCCGTCGACCTCGATGGTCACCTGCGCGTCCTCGGTGCCGCCGTTGTCGACCGACCCGATCACGCGTGCGGGATTGCCCTCGGCGTCGGTCACCAGGGCCATGTGGCGGAACTTGACCTGTTCGACGTCGGTCTTCACCCCGTCGGAGGCCGAGTAGGAGTGGGTCGTGGCCATGTAGTTGGCCGCGCTGCAGCCGGACATGCCGACGACGGCGGCGGCTGCGATCGTGGCCGCGGCGATGCGGCGGGACGCGGTGGTCACGGGCTTCACGTCGGAGTCTCCTCTTCGGGGTGCGATGCGACGGGGATCCTCGCTCCAGGCTACTTCATCGCAGGGGTGCCCGGGGTCATGCGTCGAAGATTCTACACGGCGTCGAATTTCTGGGAGCGCGGAGTCTATGCGGAGGCCCTCCGGGAGCCCGGAGCGACACGCTGACGTGGGTGTGACGCGTGATAAACTGTGTCGCGGGAAAGGGGAACATTACATGGTTTTCGAGGTCGGCGAGACTGTCGTCTACCCGCACCACGGTGCGGCCACGATCGAAGAAGTGAAGATGCGGACCGTCCGGGGCGAGGAGAAGATGTACCTCAAGCTCCGCGTGTCCCAGGGGGACCTCACCATCGAGGTGCCTGCGGAGAACGTCGACCTCGTCGGAGTGCGTGACGTCGTCGGCAAGGAGGGCCTGGAGCACGTGTTCGACGTGCTGCGCGCCGAGTTCACCGAGGAGCCGACCAACTGGTCGCGCCGCTACAAGGCCAACCTGGAGAAGCTGGCGTCCGGGGACGTCAACAAGGTGGCCGAGGTCGTCCGTGACCTGTGGCGCCGTGAGAGCGACCGTGGGCTCTCCGCCGGAGAGAAGCGGATGCTCGCCAAGGCCCGCCAGATCCTCGTCTCCGAGCTCGCCCTGGCCAAGAAGCTGGACGAGGGGCAGGCCGAGGAGCTCCTCGACGAGGTCCTGGAGCAGGCTCCGCAGACCAAGAAGTGACCGACGTCCGCCGCACGATCGCGGCTCATGATGAGCGCCCGGATGCTGCCTCGCAGCACCGGGCGCTCATCGTCGTCGCCGCGGGTGAGGGCCGACGCCTCGGGCACGGGGTGCCGAAGGCCCTGGTGCCGCTGCGGGGTGAATCCCTGCTGGCCCGGGCGCTGGAGGGCTGTGCGGACTCGCGCTTCGACCTGCTCGTGCTGGTGCTCCCCGAGGAGCCGTCCGCCCGCGTCGAGCTCTCCGCCGCGGGACGGGACCACGGGCGCTCCGCCGGACGGACCGTCGTCGACGTCGTCGGGGGATCCACCCGGGCGGAGTCGGTGCGTCGTGGACTGGACGCGGTGACCGCGCACGCAGGCACGGAGGGATGGGACGCCGGCAGCACCGCCGTGCTCGTCCACGACGCCGCGCGCCCGGGGGTCCCCACGTCCGTCTACGACCGCGTGCTCGGCACCCTGGAGGAGGGTGCGTCGGCCGTGGTCCCCGCCCTGCCGGTGACCGACACGATCAAACGGATCGGCCCGGCCGATGCGGCGGCACCGGGAGCCGAGGCTCCCGAGCCGGTCGAGGCGACCGTGCCCCGATCGGACCTGCGAGCCGTGCAGACCCCGCAGGGGTTCACCCTGCCGGTGCTGAGCAGGATCTGCGCCCACCTGGAGCACATGGCGCCGCATGAGGCGGAGTCCTTCACCGATGAGGCCATGGTCGCCGAACACCTGGGCATCCCGACGGTCTGCGTCCTCGGGGATCCCCTGGCGGCCAAGATCACCGGACCCTCCGACCTGATCACCCTGGGAGCACTGATGGACCCGAACCCGCAGCCCGACGTCGACACCCAGTCCTCGGCGGCAGCGGCCCCGGCCCTCCCGCTGGTGGGCATCGGCCACGACGTGCACGCCTTCGCTCCCGCCGACGACCCCCGTCCGCTCCGGCTCGCCGGGCTCCACTGGCCGGACGAGCAGGGTCTGTCCGGCCATTCCGACGGCGACGCCGTCGCCCACGCCGCCTGTGACGCGCTGTTCGGCGCGGCGGGCCTCGGCGATCTGGGGGTCCACTTCGGCACCGACCGACCCGAGCTGGCCGACGCCTCGGGCCCGACGCTGCTGGCCGAGGCCGCGCGGATCGTACGGGAGGCCGGGTTCGTCATCGGCAGCATCACCGTGCAGATGGTCGCGAACCGTCCGAAGTTCGGCCCGCGACGCGGGGAGGCTCAGGCGGTGCTGACAGAGGCGGCCGGGGCACCGGTCTCGCTCAGTGCGACGACCTCGGACGGATTGGGCTTCACCGGACGCGGCGAAGGGGTGCTGGCCACTGCGGTGGCCGTCGTCGTCCGTCGCCTCGGATAGGCTGAGGCCCGTGGGACTGCGACTCTATGACACCAAGACCGCGAGCCTCCGGGACTTCGAGCCGCTCGTGCCCGGCCGGGTCTCGCTGTACTACTGCGGAGCCACGGTGCAGGGTCGTCCGCACGTCGGCCACGTCCGCTCTGCGGTGGCCTTCGACATCCTGGTCCGCTGGCTCGAGCACAGCGGCTTCGACGTCCTGTCGGTGCGCAACGTGACCGACATCGACGACAAGATCCTGGAGAAGTCGGCCCTGTCGTTCGAGGAGGGCTTCGACCCGGCCTCGGGCGACGGCCCCGTCGCCGAACCGTGGTTCGCCCTGGCCTACCGCTTCGAGCAGGCGTTCCACGCCGCCTACGACGCCCTCGGCGTCCGTCGCCCCCGGTACGAGCCGCGCGCCACCGGACATATGACCGAGATGTTCGCCCTCGTCCACCGACTGATCGACGCCGGTCACGCCTACCCGGCCTCCGACGGCTCGGGGGACGTGTACTTCGACGTCCGGTCCTGGCCGGCCTACGGCGAGCTGACGCGTCAGCGGGTCGAGGACATGCAGGATGCGCCGGACGCCGACCCCCGAGGCAAGCGGGACCCCCGGGACTTCGCCCTGTGGAAGGGGCACAAGTCCGACGACCCGGAGACCGCCTCCTGGGACTCGCCCTGGGGCCGGGGTCGACCCGGCTGGCACCTAGAGTGCTCGGCGATGTCGACGAAGTACCTCGGCTCGACCTTCGACATCCACGGCGGCGGACTCGATCTGCGGTTCCCGCACCACGAGAACGAGCTCGCACAGTCCTCCGCCGCCGGTGACGACTTCGCCCGCTTCTGGCTGCACAACGGGATGGTCACCTATGAGGGCGAGAAGATGTCGAAGTCGATCGGCAATACGATCGCCCCCGATGAGATGCTCGCCGCCGCGCGCCCCCGGGCGGTCCGATACTTCCTGGGTCAGGCCCAGTACCGGTCCCAGCTGGACTATCGGCCGACCTCGCTGAGCGAGGCGGAGTCGGCGGTCGAGCGGATCGAGTCCTTCCTGGCCCGCGCCGTCGAACAGCTCGGGGAGGTCCGCGGTGCCCAGGAGGACGGCCAGGTGCCCGAGGCGTTCCGTTCTGCGATGGACGACGACCTCAACGTCCCCGCCGGCCTCGCGGTCCTGCATGACACGGTCCGCGCCGGAAACTCTGCGCTCGCCGAGGGTGACGACCACGCTGCGCGGACCAGCGCAGAGCAGGTGCGCACAATGGTGGAGGTCCTCGGTCTGGCCGACGTCCCGGAACGGGGGCGCTCGGCCGATTCCGCCGCACAGGTGGCCCTGACCGGTCTGGTCGAGGCGCTGCTCGCCCAGCGCGCCGAGGCCAAGGCGGAGAGGGACTTCGCCCGGGCCGACGCCGTCCGGGATCAGCTCGCCGCCGTCGGCGTCGTCGTCGAGGATTCGCGCGAAGGCGCCCGTTGGAGCCTGCAGGAGGAGACCGCCCATGGCTAAGGATTCACGCCCCAAGTCCGCCGCGGTGCGGAAGAAGCAGAAGAAGGGCGCCACCGTCGGCACCGGCGGGCACGGTCGACGCAAGCTCGAAGGCAAGGGGCCCACTCCCAAGGCCGAGGATCGGGTCTACCACAAGGCGCACCGGCAGAAGGTGCTGTCCGAGCGTGCCAAGGAGCGCGCGGAGACCGCCCGGCCGCGGACCCGCGGATCCGGCTACGGGGCCGACGATGTCGTCGCCGGCCGGAACGCCGTGGTGGAGGCGCTGGCCGAAGGCGTTCCCGCCAAGGAGCTCCTCGTGGCGGTGGACATGGACTCCGACGGCCGGGTGCGCGAGTCGCTGCATCATGCCGCCACCCGTGGGGTGCGGGTCCGCGAGGTCAATCGCAGGCAGCTGGACCGCGCCACCGGCGAGGCGGTCCACCAGGGACTCGCCCTGGTGCTGGAGCCCTACGAGTACGCCGAGGCGATCGGGCTGATCTCCGATCTGCGTGAGCACGCCTCCCGCGGCCACATCGCCGAACAGCCGCTGCTGGTGGCCTGCGACTCGATCACCGACCCGCGGAACCTGGGCGCGATCCTCCGCGCCGCCGCCGCGTTCGGGGCCCATGGGGTGCTGCTGCCGGAGCGACGGTCCGCCGGGGTGACGGCCACGGCCTGGAAGACCTCGGCGGGAGCCGCGGCCCGCCTGCCGGTGGCTCAGGCCAAGAACCTGACCCAGGCGCTGCGTGAGGCCAAGGAGCAGGGCTACTTCGTTCTGGGGCTCGACGGCGACGGCGACGTCGAGGTGCCCGGACTGGAGCTGGCCTCGGATCCGCTGGTCCTGGTCGTCGGCTCCGAGGGCCGTGGGCTCTCGCGCCTGGTGGGGGAGACCTGCGATCAGATCGTGTCCATCCCGATCACCGCTGCGACCGAGTCGCTGAACGCGTCGATGGCCGTGGGCATCGCACTGTACGAGATCTCCACGCTGCGCGACGACAGGCGCTGAAGGTCCGCAGAAGTCCCGCTGGACTGGGGTAACGTCGCCTGCGACGGGGTCTGTCGGCCATGTTCGCGGTGCGCCGACGGAACCCCGACCGGCGACGGGGCGAGGAGACGACGATGCCACGACTGCGCGGCGAGGAGCAGGACGGCTTCCTCGATGTGCTGGAGAACTGGCTGGTGAACCAGGACTGGTTCCCGGCTCGGACCGGGCGTCGCCGCCTCGCGCGCGTCGGAGGACTCCGACTTCCCCTGCCCGAGGGTCTGACCGATCCGCAGACGACCCTCGAGCTCCATGTCCTCGACGTCGAGCACGGCGCCATGATCGATCGCATCTCCGTGCCCGTCGCCCTGCGCGGCCGTCCCTCAGCGCTGGCCGGCAAGGACGCCTTCATCGGGCGGCTCACCGTCGCCGACGGCACCGAACGGTGGCTCTACGACGGGGCGATGGACCACGCCTTCCTCGCCGCATGGCTGGAGACGGTCCGCCGAGGTCGGGGCTCTCGGGACGGTCGTGTCCGGACCCGTGCCTTCGGGGACCTGACCGAGCGCCCGGCGTTCACCGCCCGCCTGTCCCGCAGCTCCGTCCACGGTGCCGATGGGGCGATGACCCGCACCCTCGTCCGTCCGGAGGGGGTGGCCGAGGCCGCTCCGCGCCCCGGTGATGGGCAGGTCGTCGTGGAGTTCATGCGCCGACCGGCCTCCCAGCGGGATCCCCTGCGCGAGACGGTGCTGACCATGGCTGACAGGACGACGGTCCTTCCGCGCGTGCTGGGTGTGGTCACCGGCGCCTGGATCGACAGGTACGCCGGCGACGACGACCTCGACGAGGCATCCGTCGGCCCCGCGGACGACTCCCCGTCCGACGGCTCCCCGCCGGAGGAGCCCGTGTGGGAGTTCGGTGATCTGAGCATCATCCGTGAGGCCACCGCGTCGGCGCCGGACGGTGCGGTCGCTGCGGGACTCGCCCTGCAGCAGGGGGAGAGCTTCGCCTCGATGGCTCGACGACTCGGGCAGACCCTCGGTCGGCTGCACGCTGATCTGGCGGCGACGTTCGGTGCACACCCACAGACGACGGCCCAGATGCGGACCAACCTGACGGGTCTGCGCGAGGAGCTCGATCTGGCGCGCGGGCGCGCCTCGACGGCGCTGCGCGAGGACCTCGTCGAGACGGCCCAGTCTCTGGATGCCGCATTGGCCGACGTGTTCGAGCCGCTTCCCCTGCAGAGGATCCATGGTCGCTTCAGTCTGTCCGAGGCTCATGTGGCCGACGTCGACGGCGACTGGATCCTGACTGAGGGTGAGGAGTCGTTCGATCACGCCCACACCTACGTCGATGCCGCGGCGGCGGTGGTGTCTCTGGCGCACACCGCTGCCGAGAACGCCGGGCCCGACGGGGCTGAGGCCGCCGCATGGTTCGACGAAGCCTTCGAAGCCTTCGCGGCGGGATACCGAGACAGCGACGCCGATGATCTCGGGATCGACTCTGCACGGTATCGGGCCGAGGTGTTCCTGCGAGGGCTCCCGCTGCTCCTCGAGGACGAGCACGGACGAGTGCTCGCCGCGGACTCTCTGCTCCGGCACTCCCGCTGACCCCCTCAGCCTCCGAGTGGGGTGGGCGTGCCGCCGCCCGGGTGACCGACGAAGTGATGGACGTCACGGAGGCGTCGGGCGGGTCATAAGGGCCCGGCAGAGCGGCTCGACGGCCCCGCATCGGCGTCATGACGCGGAAGTGGTGGAACGTTCACCTGCGATTTACATTCCGGCGGACGCGGTGCTAGAGTCGTATCTCGCGCCGAGGCGATCGGCAGAGCCGGAGAGGCTCGGCGCTCCGCGGGAAGAACTCCGAGTCAGGAGTTCGGACCGAGGATCCGACAGACCGGAAGTTGTACTTCACGGCT
>NZ_JAOEFD010000013.1 GCF_025420485.1 Nesterenkonia marinintestina
GCTAGGTTGCCGCAGGCGGCACTGCCGGGACTCGATCCGGCGCATTCACCGCGCTGACCCTCAGCGGTGTGCCTCACCACGGAGAGCCGATCCGGGTTATAGGTCATGAACGTGTTGCTGGGTGGGTCTGGTTCTCGGTACTGGGGCGGCTGGATGAGGTTCGGCATACTCTGAGGCGTATATCCCTGAAGGGGCACGTGATCTATACCGGAGCCTAGACCGGAGGAGCGGCTCTGAGAGTAAAAAATGAGGGCCGCTGATCCAGGAAGAATCCTGGTCAGCGGCCCTCTCTCGTTGCGGGGGCAAGATTTGAACTTGCGACCTCCGGGTTATGAGCCCGGCGAGCTACCGAACTGCTCCACCCCGCGTCGGCCTGATCAACTTTACCGGGCGATGACCGCCGCACAAAATCCTGGGGTCGCCGGCGGCACGTGATCTTCGGCATAGGTCATGGCGCACACCGGAACGGCCCCGACGACGACGGCGGCCGTCGGTCCCCGACAGGGACCGACGACCGCCGTCTCATCGCTCTCTACGGAGGGCTCAGTCCTCGGAGTCGTCTCCTTCGAGCTCCTCCTCCGCAGCCACGGCGTCCTCGACGGCCCGCAGCAGCTCGGCCTGCGCGTCACCGTAGGCCTCGTAGTCGCCCTCGTCGAGCGCGTCCTGCGAGTCCTGCATGGCCTGGCTGGCGCGGCTGAGCGCGTCGTTCAGGCGCTGCTGGGCGTCGCCGTCCGGGGCGGGGGTCTCCTCGTCCTCCGCCTCCTCATCCTCCGTCTCGTCGACGTCCTCCTCCTCGACGCCGGGGTCCTCGTCCTCAGGAGTCGTGGCCGGCTCCTCGCCGTCCTCGACGTCCTCGAGGTCGTCCTCCACGGCGGCGCCCTCGACGCCGGCGCCCTCGGCGACCTCGGCCCCGGAATCGCCTCCGAAGACCTGGTCGAGCGCCTCGGAGAGGCTGTCGGCGAAGCCGATCTCCTCACCGTAGGAGACCAGCACCTTCCGCAGGAGCGGGTAGGCGGTGTCACCGGTGGACTGGACGTACACCGGCTGCACGTAGAGGATGCCGTCACCGGCGGGCAGGGTGATCATATTGCCGTTGATGACGTCGGAGGCACCCTGACGCAGCAGGTTCAGCGACTGCGAGATCTCCGAGTTGGAGTCGAAGTTCGCCTGGGTCTGGCCCGGCCCGGGCACCGCGGTGTCACGCGGCAGCTCGAGCAGCCGCAGCGAACCGTAGTCCTCGGCCTTCTCCCCGTCCTCACCGGTGCCGGCGTCGCCGTCGGCGGCGAGGAACCCGTAGAGCACGTTGCGGGTCTGGGTGTCCTCGGTGACCTGCGGGATGAACGTCGAGGTCAGGGAGAACGAAGGCTCCTCCTCCTCGGGCAGCTGCAGCGTCATGTAGTACGGCGGCTGCGCGAGGTCCTCACCGTCGACCGTCGGGTCGTCGGGCACCGACCAGGCGTCGTTGTTCTCGTAGAACGCCCCGGAGTCGGTGACGTGGTACCGGCCCAGCAGCTCACGCTGCACGCGGAACATGTCCTCCGGGTAGCGGACGTGGTCCATCAGTTCGGCACTCATCTCCGAGTACGGCTCCACCGAGTCCGGGAACACGTTCTGCCAGGACTGCAGGACCGGGTCCTCGTCGTCCCATGCGTAGAGCGTGACCGAGCCGTCGTAGGCGTCGACGGTGGCCTTCACCGAGTTGCGGATGTAGTTGATCTGACCCGACAGCACGTCCCCGCCCTCGGTGAGGGCGTCGGTGGTCGCCGACTCCAGCTGCTGCTGCATCGAGTACGGGAAGGCGTCGGAGGTGGTGTAGCCCTCCACGATCCACTGGACCCGCCCGTCGACGATCGCCGGGTAGATGTTCTGGTCCACCTCCAGGAACGGCGCGACCTTCTGCACGCGCTCCCGCGGGTGGCGGTCGTAGAGGATCTGCGACTCTTCGTTCATGTCCCCGGAGAGCAGGATCTCCGCGGACTGGAACTGGATCGCGTAGATCAGCCGGTGGAACATGCTGCCCACGTCGGGACCGCCGTCACCGCTGAAGGTGTAGGTGGCGTCGTCCTCGCTCTGCGAGGAGGCCGGACGGTCCAGCTCCCGCGGGGTCGCGTCCTCGGGGGCGCCGACGATCGAGTACTGGGGCGCATTCTCACCGAAGTAGATGCGCGGCTCGTAGTCCTCGTCGGAGGCCAGATCACCCTGGGTCGGGATGTTCTGCAGGGTGAAGTCCGGACGGCCGTCGGCCGAGACCGACGAGGCGTTGGCGGCGACGAGCCCGTAGCCGTGGGTGTAGATCAGGTGCTGGTTCACCCAGGACTGGTCCTGGGAGACGTTGACCTCACGGGCGGCGATGACGGTGTCCTCGACCTCGCCGTCGATCTCGTAGCGGTCGAAGCTCAGGGTCTCCGGGAACGCGTAGTACTGACGGAACTGCTGCAGCTGACCGAAGGCCGCAGAGACCAGGTTCGGGTCCAGCAGTCGGATGTTCTCGGTGTTCGCGGTGTCCCCGGCCAGCGCGCCCTCGGTGACGTCGACCTCGGCGTCGTAGTCGGTGCGGTCGAGGTCGTCGATGCCGTAGGCGAAGCGCGTGTTCTCCATGTTGCGCTGGATGTACTCGTCCTCGAGCGTCTGCTCGGAGGGCTGGACCTGGTACTCCTGCACCAGGTAGGGCACCAGGGCCCCGCCGACCAGCGCGGTGACCACCAGCACGGCGGCACCGATGAGCGAGAACCGCCACCGTGCGGTCACCGCGGTGACGATGAAGACCGCCGAGACCAGCACTGCGGCCACGGCGAGGATCGTCTGGGCGGGGATCACGGCGTGGACGTCGGTGTAGAGGGCACCGGCCCAGTTGCCGCCCTGGCTCTGCAGGGTGGCGTAGCGGTCGAGCCACCAGTTCACACCCTGCAGCAGCACGAACAGCGCCGCGGTGACGGCGATGTGCCAGCGGGCGGCCTTCTCGACGACGAAGCGTCCCGAGGGTTCGATGCGGATCGCACCGTAGAGGTAGTGGCAGACGATGCCGGCGATCCCGGCCACCAGGACCGCCGAGACGATGAACCCGTTGAGGAACGCCAGGAACGGCAGGGTGAAGACGTAGAAGGCGTAGTCCAGGCCGAACTCCGGGTCGGCCTGGCCGAAGGGCTCCTGGTTGAAGAACAGCAGCACCGTCTCCCAGCCCCCGGCCGCGGCGGTCCCGGCGAAGAGGCCCAGCAGCGCGGGCAGGCCGAGCATCAGCAGGCGACGCATGGAGGTGATGGTGCTCTGGTACCGCTGCACCGATTCGTTCAGCTGCCGGTCCAGGGTCTGAGGCCGGTTCCGGAAGGCCACCCACAGGCTCAGCCACACCAGGGCGCCCATGATGAGGAAGGCCACGGCGCCGACGCCCCAGCGGCTCAGCCGCTCGGTCCAGAAGATCTCCGAGTAGCCGATCTGGTTGTACCACTGGATCTCGGCGTAGAAGCCGGAGAACAGGACGAAGGCGCCGATCAGTGCGGCGATGATGACGATGGTGATGACGAGCGCCGACGGGCGGCGCGGACCCTGCCGGTCGGTGCGCTGACCGGTTCCGCCGTCGCCGCCGGAACCGTCGGACCCGTCACCGCCGGATCCGCTGCTGCGGTCCGAGTTCCCGGAGCCGAACAGGCCGGAGCCGCCGAAGGGGTTCTGGGAACCGAATCCCTGGGAGAAGCTCACGTATACCCTCTCTTCGCCTCGACCGCGTCCCACTGACGGCGGAGCTCGGTGCGAGTGTGCTGCTGTGCGAATGTGCTGCTGTGCAAGTGATGCGTATTCGGTTGTCTCGGTCGTGGGCGGGTGCTCGGTCCGGCGTCCGGTCCGCAGGCCCGCGCTCTGCTCAGTCTCCGCAGGTCTCGAGGCCCCGGAGGTGGTCCTGGTCGTCGTCCCTGACGGCTTCGACGACCCCGCGGGCCTCGGAGACCGTCTCGACGCCGTAGACGTCGATGTCGTCGGGGATGCGCCCGTCCAGCTCCGCGCAGTTGTCGCGCGGGGCCAGGAAGTGCGCGGCCCCCTGCTCCCGGGAGGCGTCGACCTTCTGGGCGATGCCGCCGATCGGACCCACGGTCCCGTCGGGATCCACGGTGCCGGTGCCGGCCCACTCCTCGCCTCCGGTCATGGAGTCCTCCGTGAGGGTGTCCACGAGCCCGAGGCCGAACATCAGACCGGCGCTGGGGCCGCCGACGTTCTCAAGCCGGATCTCGACGTCGACGGGGAAGTCGAAGGACCCCTGGAGCATGATGCCCAGATAGTACTCGCCGTCAGCCTCCTGGTAGGTGGGGATCTCGACCTCGAGCTCCTCACCGTCCCGGACCACGGTCAATCCTACCGATTCCCCGGCGGCCTCGTTGACCACGCTCCGAAGGCCCTCGAGGCCGGTGATGGGCTCGCCGTCGGCCTCGAGGACCTGGTCACCGCGCTGCAGAAGCTCGTCCACATGCTCGTCCAGGGCCTCGGGGGTGAAGTCCACGACCATCAGCTGCTGCTCGAAGTCGATGTCGAGCTCGTCCAGGGCGGCGGCCACGGCCAGGTCCTGGGAGCTGGTCATCGCCGCGGTGTTCAGCTCCTCCACCTGGTCGGCGGTGGTGCCCGACGGGTAGATCAGCTCCTGCGGGGTCATGTCCACCGTCGGGGAGAACCAGCCGCGCACCACGTCGGGGACCCGCACCGTGGAGGTGGGGGCGCCGTTGACGTAGACGGTGGTCAGGTTCAGCGCGCCGTCGGTCTCATAGGTCTCACGGCCGTCCACGGTGATGATGGGGTCGCCCTCGGCCTCGCCGGTGGTGTTGAACAGCGGGCCCGGGGCTTCGGTGATGTAGGCGCTGGGCGCCAGCAGCGAAGCCATGGCCAGGATGAGCGCGCCGGCCCCGGAGGCCAGCCGCAGCGTGCGCCGCAGCGTCCAGGGGGCGGCGTCTGTCCCTGCGAGGAGGTCCTGCTCACGGGGCTCCTCAGGGAGCCCGTGGGCAGGCGCGTCGGCCCTCGGCGGGGAGGGCTGGGCGTGTGGCTGGTGCGGCTCCGTCATGGTGATCGGGGACCATTGTCGCACCCGAAACTGGACGCACAGCCGCCGTGTCGCCGTGATGTCGCGGTGATGTCGCACCGAGGTCTCGGTGCGTCCACCCAGCGCGAACTGGAGCCCCGCACAGGGACGCGGCCCTCGCCTGCCCAGTAGTCTGGAGTCTCCGAGACCACGCCGGATCGGTGCCGGAGCGGCGCCGGAGGCGAGCCGCCAGACGCCAGGGAGACATTGCGATGAACGCCGAGAACTCCGACCGCCGCGACGACGAGGGCCAGGATCCGATGGAGGAGATGTTCCGCCGGCTCTTCGGTCAGGGCGACGAGGCCTCCGGATCCGACGGCGGCTCCGACGGCTCTTCGGACAGAGGCCCCTCGATGGGCTTCACCGGCCGTCCCGGCTCGGGAGGCCAGGGCGGACAGTCCGGCCAGAACGGGCAGGGCGGATTCCCGGGGATGCCCGAAGGGTTCGACCCCGCTCAGATGGGTCTGCCGCCGATGGACCCGCAGATGATGCAGCAGATCATGGGTCAGGTGCAGGCCATGTTCACTGCGATGCAGAGCTCCTCCGACGAGGACCGGCAGGGCCCGGTGAACTGGACGATGGCGAAGCAGGCCGCCCGGCAGGCCGCCGCCGGCGACGACCCGTCGGTCTCCCCCGCCGAGTCCCGCGAGATCGACGAGGCGCTGCGCCTGGCCGACATGTGGCTGGACTCGGCCACCAGCTTCGAGTCCACCGGCCAGCTGGGACGCGCCTGGTCGCGCGCCCAGTGGGTCGAGGAGACCTTCGAGGCCTGGAAGCAGCTGACCGAACCGGTGGCCGGTTCGGTCTCCGAAGCGCTGTCGAAGGCGATGAAGGACCAGCTCGGCGACGGCGAGGGCCTCGGCGCCGGGCTCCCCCCTGAGCTGCAGTCGATGATGGGCGGCGCCGGCGCGGACCAGCTGACGGGGATGCTCGAGCAGATGGGCGGTATGGCCTTCGGCATGCAGCTGGGCCAGGCCGTCGGCGAGCTCGCCAAGGAGGTCCACTCCTCCTCCGACATCGGTCTGCCCCTGGCGGGCAAGAGCACCATGGCCCTGCTGCCGAAGAACATCGCCGAGTTCGGCCGCGGACTTCAGGTCGACCGCCGAGAGGTCATGCTCTTCCTGGCGCTGCGTGAGGCCGCACGGATGCGCCTGTTCGCCCAGTCCCCGTGGCTGGAGGGCGATCTGTTCACTGCGGTGGCGCAGTACGCCGCGGGGATCCACATCGACATGGGCCGCATCGAGGAGGCCGCCTCGCAGGTGGACCCGTCCAACCCCGAGTCGATGCAGAAGGTGATGCAGGAGGGGCTGTTCACCCCTGAGCGGACGCCGATGCAGGACGCGGCGCTGCGCCGCATCGAGACCACCCTCGCGCTGGTCGAGGGATGGGTCGACGACGTCGTCTCCCAGGCCGCCGAGCATCTGGAGTCGCTGGGCGCGCTGCGCGAGACCATGAATCGCCGCCGCGCCACCGGCGGCCCGGCCGAGCACGCCTTCGCCGGGCTCGTGGGCCTGGAGCTGCGGCCCCGTCGTCTGCGTGACGCCGCCGCCCTGTGGGCCCACCTGCGGGAGACCCTCGGCGTCTCAGGACGCGACGAGGTCTGGTCGCACCCGGACGTGCAGCCGGAGGAGCAGGACCTCGACGACCCGCAGGGCTTCCAGGCCCGCCGCGCGGAGCGCCAGGCCGAGTCGGAGAAGTTCGAGGAGGAGCTGCAGAAGCTCCTCGACGGCGGCTACGACGGTTCCGACGGGGGCGACGGCTCCGACGGTTCCGGCGGCGACGGCTCGGACGCCTCCGGCGGCTCTGAGGGCGAGGGCCCCCGCAGCTGAGGCGATACGACGCAGGTGCACCCCGGGTGACGCCCCAGAGGCTGTTCGGTGATGCGCCCCTGCTCGTCGACGCTGAGCATCGCATCGGCGACGGCGGGTCGGAGGTGACCGGCGAGCAGCAGGTGGATCTGCCGCGCCGCGACGGCGGCGACGATCCCCCGCCCGGCCCACGGCACTACGTCCTCCGGCGGCCCGTCGGCCTCAGGAGGGCTTCCAGTCACATCTGTCTCGGGCGTCGACGGTCCTGTCCGAGGGTTCCGCGGCTGATCGGCCACGTGCAGCTCCAGGCATTGTGTGCAGGGTCCGCGTCCCGGGGCGAGCAGCGGTCCGATGCGGCCGCCGCCGTGGTCGCTGCGGCTGATCGGCAGCACGGCTGAGGCGACGCCCAGGGCCTCCTCGAACCGCACCAGGTCCTCGTCGGCGAGCCGATGCGCGGACGGATCGCACATGACATGGACGTCGATGTCGGAGGCCGTGCCGTCCGGCGGGCTGACGAACACCGGCGTCTCAGGCCGTCGGCGGGTGAGGATCTCGCGCATCGCGTGGGCCCGGTTCCGGCCGCGGTGCACGGTGCCGCCGAGTCCGGCGAGGTCCGCGTCCGGTCCGACGGCTTCGACGGGGTGCGGGTCGTCCAGCACGAGTGTGCCGAGTCCGACGCCCGCGAGCTGGTCGGCCAGATGCGCTCCGACCTCGTCCAGACCGTCGATGCGGACCCGCGCCAGACTCAGGCGGGCACGGTGCTCCAGATCCGGGTGGAGGTCCACCAGTCGGTGACGCCAGAGCGTCCGGACCGTCTCGGGGGCCTGCGCGGCGGGCACGCCGCATCGCAGCGCCTCCAGCGCCGCCCGGCTCTCGGCGACCGGACCGTGGAGCAGGACCGAGGAGTCCCCGCGGCGCAGCCGCACCGTGCCGGCGTCGACGTCGGCGACGTGGACGTCCTGGCTCAGCCGGTAGGTGCGCAGGGTGGGGTCGGGCGTCGGCGTCTCGGTCTCACGCGTCAGAGTGCTGTCCATGCCGGCCATCCTGGCAGGGCCGTCGGACTGCGGCCGTTCGTTCTCCACAGGCCGGCACCCGTCCACAGGTGATCGCGGGCTCCGGGGCGGAGAGCCCGCCGGCGGGTCTAGAATCGGCCCGTCGGGGACAGCAGGAGCAGGACTTCCCGAGGATCGGAGCGTGATGCAGCACCAGGAGCAGCTCGAGGTCGACGGTGAGCCGGTCATCGTGATCCGTTCGTCGCGGCGACGCCGGACGGTGACCGCGGACCGGATCGACGGCGTCCTGCGTCTGCGGGTTCCGCTGCGGATGAGCGCGCGCGAGGTCTCCCGCCACACCCGCGACTTCCGGGCCAAGCATCGGCGGCGCAGCGCCCGGAACACCCGAAGCGATGCCCAGCTGCTGGCTCGTGCGGCGCGGTTGGACGCCGAACTGTTCGAGGGCAGGGCCCGCCCGGTCTCCGTCCGGTGGACCGACCGGCAGACCACCCGGTGGGGGTCCACGACCTCGGCGGACGGGTCCATCCGGCTCTCCTCGCGGATGAAGGCGATGCCGCAGTGGGTCCAGGACTCGGTGCTGGTCCATGAGCTGGCGCATCTGCTGGAGCCGGGCCACGGTCCGGACTTCCGAGCGCTGGTGGGACGCTGGCCGCACACGGCGGAGGCCGATGCGTATTTGGCCGGGGTCAGCTTCGGGTGGAACAACCCCCGGCTGCGGGACTGATCGGTCCGTCGAGACCCAGGAGCTCGGCGCCGTTGTGCCAGAGCACCCGGCGCATCCATCCGTCGCCGAGCCGCAGCCGGTGCAGAGCGCGCAGCTGCTCGGCATAGGGGTAGGGGATGTTGGGGAAGTCGCTGCCGAGCAGCACCTTGCGGCCCAGTCCGGGCAGCCTCTCCCGGTAGCCCTCCGGTATCGGGGCGAAGGACTCGGTGAAGTCGGTGAACACCATCGTCGTGTCCAGGCAGACGTGCTCGTACCGCTCGGCGAGGTCGGCGAACACGTGATACTCGGGCATCCCCATGTGCGCGATGATCAGGGGCAGCCTCGGGTGCCGCTCGAGCACCTCCTGCACCGGTCCGACGCCGGTGTGACGACCGCGCAGCGGTGCCGATCCCGCGTGCAGCACGGTGGGGATTCCTGCCTCGGCCAGCTGGGCCCACACCGGTGCGAGCAGCTCGTCGGTCGGTGACCAGCCGCCGATCTGTACGTGGGCCTTGAACAGGCGCGCACCGGCCGCGATCTGTTCGGCGACGTCGTCGACGGCCTGCGGTTCGGGGTGGAATGTGCCGGTGAGGACGACGTCGTCGTGTGCGGCGGCGAACTCTCGGGTCCAGGCGTTGAGCCAGGAGGCCATCCCCGGCCTGTGCGGGTAGTTCAGCGGCACCGCTGCGGCCGCTCCGAGCTCACGCAGCGTCTGCAGCCGTTCGGCCTCGGAGGTCCGGTAGGTCACCGGCCAGGCGATGCCGTAGTGCTCCTCGGCCCGGTCGAAGTACGCCCAGACCTTGTCCAACACCTGCTGGGGCATGAAGTGGGTGTGCACGTCGGCAAGTGCCGGGATGCCCAGCTCCTCGAGGTATCGGGGCACGTCGGCGTCGTCGGACGGCGCATCGACCATGTGGGGCCCGGTCATCGGCCGCCTCCGGCGCCGGCGGCCAGCTGCTCCTTCAGGTCCTCACCGTGCTTCTCGAGCTTGCGGGGCCCGACGCCCGGCACCTTCAGCAGCTCCTCGTCGGTGGTGGGTCGCCGTTCGGCGAGGACCTCGAGCGTGGCGTCGGTGAAGATGACGAACGCCGGGACCTCGAGCTGGCGGGCGAGGTCGGCGCGCCAGCCGCGCAGCTGCTCGAACAGCTCCTCGTCGTACCGCGGCGGACAGTCGGCGCAGCGTCGCCTCTTGACCTCGGTGCCGTCGGTGAGCACCGTCCCGCAGGTTCCGCAGGTCGCGGTCCGCTTGGCGGACCGGGCGTTGGGGCTCGGCCGGCCCTTCGACGGGGCGATCTTCCGGGTGGGCTCTTCGAGGCCGAGCTCGCGGCGCAGCGGCTTCAGGAATCGGGACGGGGTGCGCCGCCCGCGGCCGCCGGCGTGGCGCGAGCGCGCCGAGGTCAGATACAGGTGACGGCGGGCGCGGGTGATCCCGACGTAGAGGAGCCTCCGCTCCTCGTCGACCTCCGCCTGGGTCGAGGCGAAGGTGATCGGCATCAGTCCCTCGTGGAGCCCGGCGAGGAACACCGCGTCCCATTCGAGCCCCTTCGCCGAATGCAGGGAGGCCAGCGTGACGCCCTCGACGGTGGGGGCGTGCTGGGCCGCGGAACGCTCGTCCAGTTCGGCGATGAAGTCCCGCATGGTCAGCGCGTCGCGGTCCTGGTCCAGGTCGTCGGCGAGCCCGATGAGCGCCGACATCGATTCCCACCGCTCACGCACCGCACCGGTGGACTGCGGGGCCTCCTTCTGCCATCCGTGGGAGGAGAGGATGTCGCGGACGATCTTCGGCACGCCGTCCTCGGATTCGGCGACCAGGGAGGAGGTGCGCAGAGCGGCCATCGCCTCCCGCACCTCAGCCCGGGCGAAGAACCGTTCCGAGCCTCGCAGCTGGTAGCTGATCCCTGCGCTGCTCAGCGCCTGTTCGAAGGCTTGGGACTG
Organism: Nesterenkonia marinintestina; assembly: GCF_025420485.1. Taxonomy (GTDB): domain Bacteria; phylum Actinomycetota; class Actinomycetes; order Actinomycetales; family Micrococcaceae; genus Nesterenkonia; species Nesterenkonia marinintestina. The sequence goes on from NZ_JAOEFD010000013.1 coordinate 10,516, forward strand.
CCCGTTGGTGCGGTAGAGGACGGCCACCTCGCTGAGCGGTGTCCCACTCTCGTGGAGTGCGCCGATCTGCTCGGCCACCCAGGCGGCTTCGGCCTCGTCGTCGTCGTGCTGGGTGATCGACGGGGTGGGCCCGTGCTCCCGCTGGGAGACCAGGCGCAGCGGATCCGGCCAGGGGGCGGGTTCCCTGAGCCGGGGCTGTTCGCGGGTCCGATCGGCCAGCAGGACGTTGGCCAGCTGGACCACCTGCGGGGTGGACCGGTAGTCGCGGATGAGTCGGACCACCTTGGCCTGGGGGTGACGGCGTGTGAAGCTCAGCAGGTGGTCGGGCGTGGCACCGGTGAACGAATAGATGGTCTGTGCGGCGTCTCCGACGACGCAGAGCTCGTCCCGTCCTCCGAGCCAGAGATCGAGCAGCCGTTGCTGCAGCGGTGAGACGTCCTGGTACTCGTCGACGACGAAGTGGCGGTACTGCTGGCGGACCTGCGCGGCCACCCTTTCGTCGTCCTCGAGGATCCCCACGGTGAGCAGCAGGACGTCTTCGAAGTCGATGAGGTGCCGATCCAGCTTGAGGTCCTCGTAGGCCTGGTAGAGCTTCACGAAGCTGCGGTGGTCCACGCCGCCGGGCTCGGCGCGCCCCTCAGAGGTCTCCAGGTACGACTCGGGGGTGAGGGTGGAGACCTTGGCCCATTCGATCTCGGAGGCGAGGTCCCGCAGGGCGGCACGGTCGGTGGTCATCCGCAGGCGGCGGGCGGCCTCGGCGATGATCCGCACCTTGTGGTCGAGGATCTCCGGAATGGTGCCGCCGACAGCCACGGGCCAGAAGTACTGCAGCTGCCGCAGCGCGGCGGCGTGGAAGGTGCGCGCCTGGACCCCCGGGGCACCGAGGGTGCTGAGCCGCGAGCGCATCTCGGCGGCCGCGCGGGCGGTGAAGGTGACCGCCAGCAGCCGGTGCGGGTCGTAGATCCCGGCGCGGACGCCGTAGGCGATCCGGTGGGTGATGGCGCGGGTCTTGCCCGTCCCCGCCCCGGCGAGGATGCACAGGGGACCCTGCAGCGTGGACGCGGCCTCACGCTGTTCGGCGTCGAGTCCGGCGAGCACCGCTTCCGGGGAGGACGGGTCGGGGCGGAACTCCAGCGGCGCCTCGGGGTCGCCGCGGCGGCCGGCGGTGTGCGAGGTCATCCGGCGGGCTCCTCCTCGGCGTCCGGCATCGGCCCTCCGTACCAGTGTTCGATCAGGGCACGGGAGATCGAGGACCTCGACGGGATCCACAGGCGTCCCGAGGCGACCTCGTCACGCAGCTCCTCGCGGGTGAACCATCGGACGTCGCGGATCTCCTCCCGGTCGGCCCGCGCCTGCTCGGGGCGGGAGGTGCGGGCCAGGTAGCCGAGCATCAGGGACCGCGGGAACGGCCAGGCCTGGGACCCCAAGTACCGGACGTCGTCCACCTCGACTCCGGCCTCCTCGGCGACCTCTCGGACCACGGCCGCCTCGACCGACTCGCCGGCTTCGACGAATCCGGCGAACGTCGAGTATCGGTGGGCGGCCCATCGGTAGGCGGAGCCGAGCAGGATCCGTCCGGCGTCGTCGACGACGGCGGTGATCGCCGCCGGATCGGTGCGCGGGAAGGTCTCGGTGCCGCAGTGGGGGCAGCGGCGCATCCACCCGGAGCTGCGGACCTCGGTGCGGTGTCCGCACCTGGTGCAGTGCGGAGACGACCGGTGCCAGGTCGTCACCGCCACGGCCTGGGTCAGCAGGGCGGCGTCGAGCGCGCCGAGGCGATGCCCGACGTCGCGCAGGTCGAGCCATTCTGCGTCGGCGGCGGGACCCTCGAGGTGGTCTCCGTCGGCCGCATGCGCCGGCGGGGTCTCGGCCGAGAGCGGCATCTCGGCCTCGGCGGCGGCCCCCTGGGGCGATCCGCTGAGTGAGACGGCGACCAGATGGCCGGAGTCCTCCCGGAACGATCCCAGGTAGACGGCGGTCTCCGGCAGGGGGCCGGCGGCAGGTGTCAGCACCAGACGGTGGTCGCAGGTGGGGGCGAGCCCGTCCCGCAGGGAGAGGACCCGGGTGTCGCGAAGCGACCATACGTGGTCGAGCCAGTCGGGCCGCTGGCGCTGCTGATCCTGGCGGTGGAGCCCGGCGTCGGCGAGCGGCAGCTCCAGCGGGCCGGGTCGGTCGGGCTGCGCGGCCTGGGGATCTGGGGTGGGCATGTGTCCACGGTAGCCGGAGCCGCTGACATGTGTCCCCATCGGCCTCGCACGCTGTGGAGGGGCGCGGCTCAGCCGTCGCGGCGGGCCCGCCGTCATGGTCCGGTCCAGCGCGTCGGGGAGGCCCCGCACGGTCCCACGGCCTAGGCTGGTATCCGTGCGATGGACTTCGATGGAACTGGCGGCTCTGGCCACCGCCGCCGTGCCGGGGCTCTCCCCCACCGGTGTGGCCGCGGCCGCCGATGACGCCCGGGCGTTCACCTCAGCGGTCATCACCGACGCCGAGGGGAACCGCTGGCGTGTGCGGGCGCCGCAGCATCAGGAGGCCGCGATGCGGCTGGAGACCGAGCTGCAGGTGCTGCGCGGGTTCACCGCCGCGATCCGCGCCGAATTGCCCTTCCGTGTGCCTTCCGTGGCGGGCGCCGTGCGCCGCGGCGAGCTGCGCACCTTCGTCTACAACCACCTTCCGGGCCGGTCCCTGGACCTCGATGAGCTGACGGCAGGGTCGGAGCAGGTCGCCGACGACGTCGGCCGCACGATCGCGGCGATCCATGATCTCGACGCCGCCGTCGTCGACAACGCGGACCTGCCGCGCTATTCGGCCGAGCGGTTCCGTCAGCGCCGGCTCAACGAGCTGGACCAGGCTGCGACGACGGGGCAGATCCCGTCCACGCTGCTGCGCCGATGGGAGCATGCCATGGAGGAGCGTGAGCTGTGGAGCTTCACGCCCGTGGTGACCCACGGCGATCTCCACGAGGACACCATGCTCATCGAGGGTGAGCGTGTGGTCGCGGTGACCGGGTGGACGGATCTGCACATCGGGGATCCGGCCGACGACTTCGCCTGGCTGACCGCCGCCCCGGACTTGGACTTCTCGGAGGCCGTGGTCGAGGCGTACGACCGTCATCGTCGTGGTGACGCCGATCCGCATCTGATGCGTCGGGCCGCCCTGGCGGCGGAGTTCGCGCTGGCCAAGTGGCTGGTCCGCGGGCGCGACGCCGGCAATCAGGAGATGGTCGACGAGGCCCTGGACCTGCTCCGGCAGCTGGAGGATGACGTCGAGCTCCACGGTGGCCAGCCGATCGCGCTGACCCCGATGGACGCCTCCCCCGAGCCTGCTCCGGCGGTCGGCCCCGCCGCTCCTGCGGTCGCCGCCCCGGTGAGTCACGAGGGCGCATCCGGGCAGGCCACGAGCGCGCCGACCGCGGACACCCCCGATGAGCCGACCGTCGCCGAGCATCCCGCCACCGAGGATTGGGAGGACGACGAGCCTGCGGTGATCACCGATGCCTCGGTCGATGAGGAGGCCGTCGGTGACGCCTCCGAGGACGACCGGGGGTGGACGGCACGGGAGGAGCCGACGCCGGCCCGGGACGAGGTCGCCGAGGACTCGGTGATCGAGGACCCCGTGCCGCACGACGACGCGACGTCGCCGCCTGAGCCCGAGTCCGACGATCAGCCCACGGACCGGATCGACACGACTGAGACCGCGAGTCCCGGACCCGAGCAGACCGAACCTGTGCAGGATGAATCGGAGCCGTCCGCACCGGAGCAGCGGGATGCTCCGGACGGCACCTCGGACGACCTCTCCGACGAGACGACCGAGATCGAGACCATCCGCGACGAGGCGCCGGATGAGAGCTCGGAGGACGCCCCCTCGGAGACATCGGGATCGATCTACGAGCGTCACCCCGGGCTGCGCCCGCCCGGCGCGTGATCCGAGACTGAGCGTCAAGCTCCGGCCCACTTCCCCCGGACCGGAGCGGGGTAGGCTGGTCGATCGGGGAATTCTGCACAGTGTGGTGCCGTTCGAGGAACGATGTGTCGTCCCGACACAGCCAGCAGCGATCGGTGGAGCATCGGGGAGTGACTGTGCAGACTTCGGAGCAGGGGACGCCGCCGAGCGTCGAACAGCAGGCGCGCCAGGAGGGTGAGCTCTCCGCCGGCCGCATCGTCCTGGCCATCATCGCCCTGTCGATGGGCGGCTTCGCCGTCGGCGTCACCGAGTTCGGCATCATGGGCCTGCTGCAGGAGGCGGTGGCCGATCTCGAAGTCTCGATCCCGCAGGGAGGCCACCTGGTCAGCGCCTACGCGCTGGGTGTGGTCGTGGGCGGTCCGATCCTGGCGATCTTCGGGGCGAAGCGCGAGCGGCGCACCTTCGCGCTGATGCTGCTGGGCGTGTTCGCCGTCGGGCACCTGCTGAGCTTCTTCGCCCCCAACTACACCACGATGCTCGCCGCCCGGTTCCTCTCGGGTCTCCCCCACGGCGCCTATTTCGGCGTGGCCGCCCTGATGGCCGCGCAGATGGCGGGCCCGACGCGGCGCGCCAAGGCGATCTCTGCCGTGCTGGCGGGCCTGGCCGTGGCGAACGTGGTCGGCGTTCCGGCGGTGACCTCGATCGGGCAGATGTTCGGGTGGCGGTGGATGTTCGCCATCGTACTGATCCTGGCGATTGCGACGATGGTGGCTGTGCGGATCTTCGCGCCGCGTCAGGTACCGGCCGCCGGGGCGTCGATGCGTGGCGAGCTGAAGGGTCTGCGGACGCGGCGGCTCTGGGTCGGTGTGGCCCTGGCAGTCATCGGGTTCTCCGGGATGTTCGCCCTGTATTCGTACATCTCCCCCGTCATGACCGATGTCGCCGGACTGAATCCGCAGCACCTGCCGTTCGTCGTGGGCCTCTACGGAGTGGGCATGGTGATCGGAAACTTCATCGGCGGGTGGGCCACGGACAAGTCGGTCCTGGGGACCGTGATCGTGGCGATGAGCCTGGTGGCGGTGTTCCTCTTCGCCTTCGGCCTGATGGCCGGCGCCCTGGTGCCCGCGCTGATCTTCATGTTCCTGGTGGCGGTGACGTCGTCCATGCTCAGCCCGTCGATGCAGACGCATCTGATCGATACGGCTCCGAATGCTCCGAACGCGGCCGCGTCCATCCATCATTCGGCGTTCAACGGCGCCAACGCCCTCGGAGCGATCCTGGGCGCCCAGGTGATCGCCTGGGACTGGGGACTGCGTGCCCCCAGCATGGTCGGTGGAGTCGGCGCAGTGATCGGGGTGCTGATCGCGCTGTACGCACTCAAACTGGCGCGGGAATCATCAATGTCACAGCCCTACAACGCCTGAGGTAGTAGTTCGCTTCTACGTCAATGATCCGGTCTACTAGTCGGCGTCCTCGTAAGCCGGTACGCCCTGATCGTCACCTACTTCCGCGAGGACCGGATGAAAGTAGTCGTAAAGCGACTGTTCGATAGGTGAACTAAACACTAGCCGCGTTCTCACAACATTCAGGGGTCGACCGTTCTTGTCGGACATGGTCGCTTGCTCTGCGTATTCACATGTGGCGTCACCCAAGAAGTAAAAGTCAGACCCTTCACTGTCATCCTTCTTCACAAAGACGAAAAGCCGGACATCGTTATTGGTGATAGCTTGAACTTCATCACTCGCCAATGTGCGACGGCTTCGCGTGTACCACCTCATGTGAGTTGTATCGATCAATTGATCCTCGTACGCCACTGAAGCTTCGACGCTGTCATCCTTATGCAGTGTGACGAAGATCGGGCAGACTTGCTGTTCCCGGTAAACTTTGTATCCGTAAACCGTCGAAGCAGACTTCGGGTCGAGGCCCAAGAGTCTCAGAGCGTCTTTTCGCGAGTACTGGCGTCCTACGGTGAATGTCGACGTATTGTCATAACGATCGATAGTCAACGCCTTTCCAGTCCGAATGACGTCGTTGACGGCTTCAGCAAAGACAACCTCCGAACGAATCGCCTCACGGAACTCGGCAGTCAGGCTCACATGGCTCTCAGACACCTCAACTATTCCTGGGCCAAACTTCAGCTGATCGTTCTGAGTAGACCGGCCAAGGGTGAAAGTAGAAATGGCACTCTCTAATACGGCTGTCGTCGAGAAAATATCCGCACTATTGAATCGTTGGATAAGGTCGTCATGAGTCAGCTCGTTGGTCTCCAATAGTGCCTCGATTATGAGAAACTCGTGAAGGCGCTTACTCGGCAGCACCTCGTGACAGAGTAAGCTCAGTGCACGGTCTGCGGCCTGGGAGATCGGCCGCTCAATCCCCAGGAGCTTGTCACTCAAGGCCAAGTAGTTGTGGCGACCATTGACAGACTTCGTCGCTAGCACGATCGGGTCAGCTGATCTGAATCGGTAGAAGTCCCATAGATGCGGAACTTGCCCGACACGGTGATACATGTCCTGCAGGGCTTCCTTCAATGTCTTCATGTGGTCGAGCTTTGTCGTTGCGATCGAATCAAGCACCCGGGAGTGAGCGATGCGATCGAATCTCACACTAGACAGGCCCGATATGACCCCAACCTCCTCCGCGATCACTAGATTCTTCCTGAGGGACTCCTTATTTAGTGAATTGTCACCAAATAGGGCCACTGGAATCATGTAGTTATTTGCATAATTTCCAATGAAGTCGATTACTACCAAGTACTCTTTCCCTGAGGCAAGCCTCAGACCGCGACCCAGCTGTTGAACAAAGACGATAGATGACTGTGTCTGGCGCAGCATGACAACTTGATTCACCGTCGGAATATCAACGCCCTCATTGAAAATATCCACGGTCAGAAGGTAATGGAGCTGCCCGGCCTCCAACTCCGCCACCCGTCGCTCCCTCACCTCAGGAGAATCGGATCCTGATACCACTGCAGTGCGCAGTGGACGTCCTGCAAGCGTTGAATTATTCATGGCCGAGGAGATACCTCGCGCCTCATCCACACGACTGCAGAAGATCAAACCACGAGGTGGCACCCCCGCCTGACCGTAAGTTCGGAGCGCTTGCAGCAGGTGCTCTACTCGCTCTGGCGACACAAGCCCTTGAAGCTGTGTTGATTCATCTACCGCTCGAACGACACCGTCTTCGAACGTGGCGTCAGCAATGCCGTAATAGTGGAACGGAGCCAGCATCTCAGCCTCGAGGGCGTCGTGGAGCCTGATCTCATACGGCACATTGAAATCGAACTGCTCGAATACGTTGAATCCATCACCCCTTTCAGGAGTGGCAGTCATACCGAGCAGGAACGCCGGCGTGAAGTAGTCAAGTATCTTCTGGTACGACGCTGCTCCGGTGCGATGTGCTTCGTCAATCAATATGTAGTCGAACTCATCCGGGCGATAAGTACTCAGGACACGATCCTGAGACATCGTCTGCATGGTCGAGAAGAGGTACTTACTACCAGAGTCGTCGTGGGAGCCGACACGTTTGCCGAACGCCTCCTGAGGTTCCTGAAGCACGGCCCGGTAGGACTCCACACTCTTATCCAGGATCTGTTCCCTGTGTGCGAGAAAGAGCATTCGCGCGGGCGCGAATTGTTGAACATCGAGGGCCGAGAGAATCGTCTTGCCTGTCCCCGTTGCGGAGACAACCACAGCCTTCCTCTCTCCAAGCTCTCGTACCTTCGCGATCGCTTCGAGAGCTTCAGACTGCATTCGATTGGGGATGATGTTGACGTCCGCAAGAGCCGACAACGCCGCACTCACGTGCTTGCGCGACGTCTGGCCCCACTGTGGAGGGACATACCGCTTCTCATACTGAGTGATCCATTCAGCGGTGAGGGGTTCCGACAGTCGATACTCCTCGCGGCGAGCGTTCCAGATTTGCCGACCGAGGTCGCCCTCACTTCCGACGCTCACCTTGAGGTTCCACTCATGGTTACGCGTGATTGCGTACTTCGTGAGGTTCGAACTTCCCATCATGGCAGTGACGACTTGATGCGGATGATCGAATATATACCCTTTTGGATGAAAGGACGAAGAGGAATGAATGCGTACATTAATTCCGATATGGCTGAGGTTAAGAAGTTCCCAGAATGCTTCGGGATTATTGAAGTTTAAGTAATCTGACGTTATGATGCACCCGTCCCCCTGGTACTGGACGAGATCCTCCTTCAGGACAGCGATTCCTTCTGGAGAAACAAAAGCTACAGAAAATACGAAGGACGAGGCGTGTTTCAACTCTTGACGGAGTATCCTGAGCACATGGTCATCGGCGCGATTGGTGACGACTCGGGGAGCGTAGTGTTTTGGGACCCGCGCGAATCCTGGGAGAGGTTCTCTCGTCGAGTAGTTACCGCCGAAGAAGAAGCTCAGGTCAGGGCTACTCACGCTCTCAGTCACGCCTGGACGCTACCCTCGATAAGGTGAATTGCTGGTATATCGGCGGGCGCCCAATCAAGAGCTCGTAGTTCCTGCTTGGGGTACCAGGCCACTTCAGCGTGCTCTGTCAGGACCGGTTCGCCACTCACTAGGCGACAGAAGTATGTGGTGAGTACAACGACCGCGAAATCATACTCGTATCGAGTCGTGGTGATTCTTTCTCCCACCTCGACGACACACTCGAGTTCTTCGTCGATCTCACGGATAAGTGCTTCGCGAGATGATTCATCCGGCTCGATCTTGCCCCCGGGGAACTCCCACTTGTGCGGCAATGAGCCTGTTGGCCCGCGTTTGGCGCACAGAATCAAACCGTCGCGCTGGATTACAGCACCAACAACGTGGACCTCTTTTTTCATCGACAGCAGCTCCTGTCATCCCTTGCCATGCGACAGCACGTCGGTACGGTACGGACCCTACCTGAAGTACTCCCGTGCCCCACGAACCACGGCATCCAGCTCATCCGCCTCGGGCAGATCCTCCGCCTCGACCACGTGCTCCTGATCGATGTAGTAGAACGCCGCGGAGATGTTCTCCAGCGGGACGCCGAAGTTCCGACTGAAGGCCAGTCGGTAGACGGCCAGCTGCAGCTGCTTGTTCGCCAGATCTCGGGGCACCTGCCCGGTCTTCCAGTCGACCAGCTCCCACGTGCACTCCCCCATGGCCGCGTTGCGCTCATCTCGTGGCAGCGCCTGCCAGCGATCGAAGTCTGAGACCTCCACATCGATGCCCCCGGGCTTGCTGCCGAACACCGCGTCGATCCGACCATTGACGGTCACACCGTCCACGGCGGTCATCAGGCCGATCTCCATGGCGGCCATCTGACGATCACCCCACGGCGAGGCCTCCAGAGAGGCCCGCACCCGCGAGATGCCGAACTCCCGGCCCAGATGCTTGTCCCCCTGCAGCGGATCCTCGACTCCCTCCAGCCCCGCTCGGTGGCCGTAGAAGTCCTCGATGAATCCATGCACCGCGGTACCCCGGCGCATCACGTGCGACGGCTGTTTGGGCACCGGCCGCCGGTACCGCTCCGCCACCGCACGACCGTCGGCGTCGAGCTCCACGAATCGGGAGGTCGACATCGTCGCCGGCAGCCCGGGCGCCCCCAGAGGCGTCCTCGAGGCCAAGAACCGGTCCACCGCCCACTGCGCCTCCTGCTCGACGTCCGACTGCCCGGACTCCAGACCCTCGCCCATCGAGACGTCCACACGCTTCGCCGCGGCCTCCACCGCCGGTCGACGGGTGTGCACCTGCGGCTCCTCATCGATCGGCCGCCGTACCGCGGGCCGCCACGGCTGGCCCTCGTACGGCTCCTCCACGTACAGGCGCAGCGGGGTCTCCACCAATGGATCGAACGGCCAGGCCGCACCCCAGAGCTCGGAGGCCTTGGGGTTCTCCTCCTTCCTGTACTCCTTGACCGCCGCGAGCAGCTCCTCATCGGTGCTCGACTCGATCGCCGGCGAGGAGACCTCCTCCGGCAGGGACATGGCGGTCATCTCACCCGACGTCACATCCAGCACCACCAGGGGCTCCACATCGTCGACGAGTGCCAGCTCGCGCAGGAACTGCGAGGGGATCTGTCCGCCCTTCGCACTCCCGGAGTACCGGGAGCCGGTGGCCAGCAGCAGCCGCTCGGCGCGAGTGAACGCGACGTAGGCGAGACGACGCTCCTCCTCCCGTCGGAACTCCGCCACCTGCTCCGTGAAGTTCAGCACCGGAGCGTCCTCACCGAAGCCTGCGGCCTCTCGCACCGCCTCGCGCCATCGCTTCGCCTGGCCCTCGCCGGCGGTTCCCAGGGCCGCTGCCCAGAAGGACAGGTACGGCTGGTCGCTGTCCCACTGGGGCAGGCTCTCGGCGTCGCCGCGCAACGGCCACGGCAGCGTGCCGTTCGATCCGATCCACCTGTCAGACATGCTGCTGGGGAACGTGGACTCCCGCAGCCCGATCACTGCGACGACCTCCCATTCGAGGCCCTTGGACGCATGGACGGTCAACAGCTGCACAGCTCCGGCACGCGGCTCGGCGGCCGCCTGGCCCAGCCCCTGTTCGCGCTCCTCGGCCGCGTCCAGCCACTCCAGGAACCCCTCCAGGTCACCGGCCGTCCCCGAGGCGGAGGAGTAGCTGCGGGCATGGTCGAGCAGCGCCTCCAACTGTCGCCGCGCCGTGTGCTGCTCGTCGCCGGGTCGGACGAGGACCTCGACACCGACCCCACTGACCTCGATCACCCGTTCGATGAGTGTGGGCACATCGGCGGTGGCCGACCGGGCCAGCATCCTGACGTCCTTCTGGGCACGCAGGAGCCGCCGGTGCCCGTCCTCGGAGAATCCCTCCGCCCGCTCCTGGGCAGGGTCCTCCGGCACGGCGAACAGCCCCTCCACGAGGGAGGACAGTTCGGCGGCCTCCTTCAGCGGAGCCTCGGACTTCGGCAGCGAATGCCGGGCGAGCCTGTTCAGACGCATCAGGTCTCGGGGACCGATCTGGTACTTCGGGCCGGCGAGCAGACGCAGCATGGCATCGCCGCGGGAGGCGTCGGCGATCACACGGAGATAGGCGATGACGTCGGCGACCTCGGGCACATCGATGAGCCCCGCCAGGCCGAGGAACTCGTAGGGCACCCCGCGCGCGTCGAGCGCACGGGCCACGCCGTTGAGCTGCTTACGGGTCCTCGACAGGACCGCCGCCGTCGGAGGTGCTGCGTCGGAGACCGCCAGCTCGTCGGCCAGTCGGTCGGCCACCGCGGCCCATTCCTCGTCGTCGGAGGTGAACCACCCGCAGTGGACCTCACCGGTCGCCGTCTTGCCCGCCGTCAGGGCGGAGATCCGCTTCTCCTCCTGCTTGTGGCGCTTCCACGCAGGAGCCGTCACGTCCTGCCGCTCGCGCAGCGGAGCCACGGCACGGTTGGCGACGTCGAGGATGGCGGTCCCGTTGCGCCAGGCCTTGGTGAGTTCGAGCCTGCGCGGTGCGAACCACTCCCCCGACTCCGGATCCTGCCTGGTGAACCTGTCGATGAAGCTGAACAGCTGGCCGGCCGAGGCACCGCGGAAACCGTAGATGGACTGGTTCGGGTCACCCACTGCAGTCACTCCCGGCCCGTCGGTGTGGGCGAACAGGGCTGTGAAGAGCTCCAACTGCGCATGCGAGGTGTCCTGGAACTCGTCGAGCAGCACCAGCCGGTACTTCTGCCGCTCCTGCTCCGGGGCATCGGTCTCACGGACGATCCTCACCGCACTGATCAGCAGATCTCCGAAGTCCATCACCTGGAGTTCGCGCTTCCGCGTCCGGTAGGCCTCCACGACGTCGACGACCAGACGCCGCACCGCCATGTAGTCGAGGGTCTTCCTGTCCGTGGCATTGAGTTCCTGCTTCGCACGCTTGGCGCCCGGCTGATCTGCGGGAATCTTGTCGACCCTTGTGACCTCCTCATCGAGGAACCGACGGATCTCGTCCAGATCGTCGATCAGGTGCTCGGCGCATTCCGAGGTCAGCTTCAACGCATGCGTCGCCAAGGTCTTCAGGGAGACATCGAGGTCCAGCAGCGCCTGCTGGTGAGCGTCTCCGTATTCGGCGGCGACCCGGGTCATGATCTGCCACGCCTCCGCGTCGGTGATGACCCTGGTCTCGGGCTCCAGGCCGATCTGCAGGCCGTAGTCCCGGACGAGGGACTGAGCATACGCGTGGTAGGTCGAGACCTCCGGGGCCAGCAGGTCCATCAGACCGTCCGGGTCCACCACCCCCGCCCTCTCGTCCTCACCGAGCAGGTCCTCGACCGCCAGGATGCGCCGTTCCTCCAGCCGCCTGAGCTTGCCGACGATCCGTTCGCGCAGCTCTCCGGCGGCCTTCTTGGTGAAGGTGACGCCGAGCACCTGGTCCGGCTTCACGGCCCCGACGGCGACCTGGTAGAGGACACGGTCGGCCATGGTCGCGGTCTTCCCGGAACCGGCACCGGCGACGACGAGCATCGGCTCCAGCTCATGTTCGATGACCGGTGCCTGCTCGGCAGTGGGCGGGTTGAACGAACCCTCGAGAGGCTCATGCAGCAGCTCCAGCAGCTGCTCCGCCGAGTACCTCTCGCCCGGACCCGGACGGCGGTGGGATTCAGTGGTGGTCATGAGTGTGGTGACCTCATTCCGCGTTCGGCTGTGTGACTGTGCCTGCGCCGGGACAGATCGGGCAGAGCACGCCGGCGCGGCAGCTCTGACCGGGCACGTGGTGGACCATGAATCGGCGACCGGTGACTGTCGCGGCCGCCTCGATGAGCAGCAGGTCCGGCCACGCCTGCGCCTCGGCGGGCCAGTCCTCTCCGGGCTCGACATCACCGACGGCCTGCTGGCGGTACTCGATGCCCTCGAGATTCTTCGCCACGCTCCCCAGGTACAGCAGGCCGGCGCCGGCGGTCTCGCCGGAGAGCTCCACCTCGTCCTCCCCCCGGACGACGACCTTCTGCTCCCCCGGAGTCGCCACGAGCCGCTGATAGAGGCCCAGCTGCGCGTGGCCGCAGATGCCGCATTCCTCGGGCGAGGTGGAGGTGCTGCCCTGGGGATGCGCCGGGCAGCGGCGCGGACCCTCCTTACCGGTCTTGTGGTCGATGATGTAGTACCGGCCGTCGTCCTCGCGCTCCAGGCGATCGATCTTCCCCGAGACCGTCACCTCCCGCGGCGTGCCGCGGACGGGCAGTCGCGCGGACACCGTGAAGTGCGCCTCCGAAGCGACGTGGGTACGCCCCTGGTCGTGGGCGGCATGCAGGTACCACGCGAGACGTCTGACCATGGCCTCCGCGCGGACGAACTCCTGCCGACTCTCGAAGGAGTCCGGGGCCATGCCCAGTTCGGGCCACCGGTCGGCCAGCACTGCTGTGAGCCTGTCCCCGGTCTGGCCCTCCGTCGCACCCTCGTCCGGCTCCGGATGGTCCTCGGCGATGGAGTGGATCAGCATCCCCAGCTCCCGGCGGCGGTCCGTCTCCGGTTCGCCGCCGACGGCGCCGACGAACCAGCTCAGCGGCTGGTCCTGCGCCGTGCCCGCCGACGACGGGGAGACCCGGATCTGTGCGCCCTCATCGAGCTCGTCCTCGGTGATGAGCTCCTCGAACTGCTTCGGATCCACCAGTCCCCACCAGTCCGAGGGTGCCGCGCCGGTGATGCTCTCCCCCGTGGTCTCTGCGTAGGCGTTCCCCAGCACGGCCAGCGCACGAGCCGCGTCCTCGGCGACGTCGTCGGGGATCCGGGAGTCGCCTGAGGCGTGGGACTCCAGGGTCCGACGCAGCTCGGCGGCGAGGGTCGGGGCCGTCATGGGGCGCGGACGTGCCAGCTCGGGGGACGGACGCTCCACGGGCGGCACGATCAGATCGATCAGCAGACTCGGAGTCTGATCGGTGCTGGTGACGCCGATGCCGACCAGCCGTCGTCGTGCCCGCGAGACTGCGGCGGCGAAGAGCCGGTACTCGTCCTGCAGCACCTGCATCCGCTTCGCCCGAGCTGATCTGCCGCCCCGGTCCGCGTCTCCCGCGGCGAGGTCCGCCAGCCGGGAGGAGGCCAGCAGCTCGCCGCGGGGCCTCAGGTCGGGCCAGACCCCGTCCTGCATTCCGGTGAGGATCACCGTGTCGAACTCGCGGCCGGCGGCCGTGGCCGGGGTGAGCACGCTGACGGCGTCGCCGACGGTGGAGGTCTCAGCCAGGGTGTCCATCGGCAGCTCCATCTCCTCGATATAGGTGACGAAGTGACCGATGCGTTGACCCGGCAGCTGGTCGGTGTAGCGCTCGGCCGCCTCGAACAGCGCGACGACGGCGTCCAGGTCCCGGTTCGCGCGCCGTGCCTGTTCACCGCCGCCCTCAGACTCCTCCACCCAACGGCGCTGACGACCTCCGGCCGTCCACAGGGCCCACAGCACATCGCCCGGCCCGGCGCCGGGAGTCTCCGCGGATCCTCGCGCGGCCGCGACCATCCGCGCGATGCGCCGCAGCCCCGTCAGAGCCCGGTGCTCCGACTCGGCGGCCCGGACGGACACGGGGTCCTCCGGGTCTTCGACGGCGGCCAGCAGCAGCGCATCAGAGCCTCGCGCTCCCCCGACGTCCTCCCCGGCCTCGGCGATCCGCTCCCGCTCCAGCGCCAGCAGGACCCGCCGGATGCGGCGCAGCGTGATCGCGTCGACGCCCCCGTACGGACCGGCGAGGAGCCGCTGCACCGTGGGCACGTCCAGACGGTCCTCCGCCTCGGTGCCTGTCACCGCTCGCATGATCCGCAGCAGAGGCGCGACTGCGGTCTCCCGGCGCAGGACGACCTCACTCATGGATCGCTCCACCGCCAGACCGTGGGCGGCGAACAGACGCATCAGGCGGTGGACGTCGGTCCCGCTGCGGGTGATCACGGCGATCTCCCCCAGTGGCACCCCGGCGCCGTCGGGACCTCCCCGGTGATGCCGCTCCAGAACCTCCTGCAGGATCATCTGCTCGCCGTGATCCTCAGACCCCACGATGCTGACCGAAGACCCCCGCGCCGACGTGTCCGTCCCGGCCGGGAAGTTCCGGTGCGGCCCGGGCTTCGCACGTGACCCGTGGGCGTGGTCCTCCTCCCGGCGGGTGCGCTGGGCGGCGACAAGTTCCTCGAGCTCCTGCGACCGGTCCACGGCCAGCAGCTCCCATCGGCTCCGATACAGCTGCGAATCTCCGACGGCGCCGATGCGCCGGACCACACGCCCGTAGACAGCGCCGACCTCGTCGGACATCCTGTGGTCCTGCACCAGGCTGAGGACCTCCGGATCCCGGCCGGCGGAGACGTCCGTCGGGCGCATCGAACCGCGTCGACCACGGAGGCGCGTGCCGTCGGGCAGACTCTGGTCTCCGCCGTCGGCGGCCCAGTTGGCCAGCAGATCCGGACGAGCTCCGCGGAAACCCTGCACCGCCGCATCCGGGTTGGCGAAGGCCACCACGGGACCCCCGGCACCGATGAGGCGCAGCAGACGGTGGACGTTCGGGTTGGCCTCCTGGAGGTCGTCGACGAGGATCAGCCGAAGGCGCCCCCGTTCGGCCTCGAGCAGGGCGGCGTCCTCCTCCAGGACGTCGCAGGCGCGGGCGATGAGTCCCGACGGGTCGAACGCGTTCGGAGCCTGCTGCCCCAAGACGTCGAGGTAGAGGCCGTACAGCTCACCGGCAGGCTGCCAGGCCGGGTGCCCGGGGCCGCGTCCGGCGGCGGCCTCCCGGCCCCACTCCGTCAGCTCCTCAGGACCGACCCCGTATTCGGAGGCGCGGTCGAAGAGCTCACGGATCTCCTGACGGAAGCCGGAGGTCCCCGCGGCCTCCCGCAGATCCGCACGCACGATCTCCCGTGTCCCCTCCCCGGTGGACGGGTCCACGACGCGCCAGTCGATCCTGGTCTCCTCGGAACTCAGCAGGGCGGCGATCTCCCGGTCCTGTTCGGCGCCGGAGAGCAGACGGGGAGCACGATCGGCGAGGTCGAGCAGGCCGCGGCGCCGGGCCTCACCGATGATCCGGAAGGCGTAGGAGGCGAACGAACGGGACGGCTGATCGGTCAGCGTCCCGTCCCGAGGGTCCTGCGCCCAGCGGGACTCGACGGCGTCGCGCAGCCGGGCCGATGTGCTCCTCGTCGGAGACAGCAGCAGGAGCTCGTGGGAGTCATGGCCGCTCTGCAGGAACCGCAGCGCCAGGTGCGCCGCCGTCGTCGTCTTCCCTGTGCCGGGTCCGCCGAGGACCAGCAGGGGACCGTGGTCGCCGGATGCGACCCGCTCGAACACCTGCTGCTGGGCCTGATCAGGGGTGAACACCTCTGCGCGCTGTGCCATGGAACCATCCAACCAGACCCCTGTGACACGGTTCCTCCGCGGACGCTGTCAGAGGGACGCGCTACGGTGAATCCATGGAGAATCCCGCGCTGTTCGATCTGGAGCCCGCTCCCGACTCCTGGCACTCGTCGCGCCGCATCGGCTTCGACCTCGAGACCACCGGCCGTGACCCGCGCACCGCGCGGATCGTGAGCGCCGCCGTGGTGGTCCGGGACCCCGCAGAGGCCGGCCCCGCCGACGGCGCACCGCGCATCGCAGAATGGCTGGTGGATCCGGGGGTGGAGATCCCCGAGGAGGCGAGCGCCGTCCACGGCATCACCACCGAGTACGCGCGGCAGAACGGATCCCCGGCCGACGAGGCGGTGCCGCAGATCCTGCACCGGATCATCGAGGAGCTCGATGCCGGCACAGCCGTGGTGATCTTCAATGCGCCCTACGACCTCTCCGTCCTCTCCGCGGAGGCCGCTCGGTACGGAGCGGATCTGCCCTCGCCCCGACCGATCATCGACCCCCTGGTCATCGACAAGCAGGTGGACCGGTACCGCCGGGGCAAACGAACACTGGGCCACATGGCAGAGCACTACGGGATCGTCCTCGACGACGCCCACTCCGCCGCACCGGACGCACAGGCCGCCCTGGAGATCGGCGACGCCCTGGCGCGGCGGTTCCCGCAGCTGCGGATGTCCGCCGAGGAGCTCCATGATCTCCAGATCGGGTGGAAGGCGGAGCAGGCGGCATCCCTGCAGGAGTACTTCCGTCGGACACGTCCCGACGCCGTCGTCGATCCGAGCTGGCCCCTCTGAGGCACCGCCTCGTCACGATTCGCACCGGCCCGATGGTGATCACGATCTCATCACATGCTTGAACGCTCAGCGTCTCACCTGTTGGACTGAGTGGATTGGGTACACAACAGATGAGGTGATGAGAATGGGTTCGAAGACCCTCGAGACGTCAGAACGGACCGCAGGCCGGGAACGGGCCTTCTTCGCACTCGGAGATGCCGTCGGCATCGAAGAGGAGGGACGCCCCGCGCTGGGAAGTCCTCACCATCACCTGGCCGGTCTGGCCCTCGTCGCCTCGATGACCGCGCTGGTGACGGTCGCACAGCCCTCGAACGCACTGGCCCCGTTGGACTGGGCGTTCGGGTGGACCCTAGCAGCCGTAGTGCCCGCCGCAGGTCTCACCTGGGTCTGTGCCCGCTACTACTGCAGAGCGTTCGGGCTGCCGATCCGTGCAGGCGTTCCCCTTCAGATGGGCCTCGGTGCGACCGCATTGGCCGGAGGTGTGGCCCTCGGCGGCGTACTGCCGGGCTACGCCGAATCCGTGGACAGCTTCCTCCTCCAGGTCATCGGCGCCCTCTCCGTGGTGGTCATAGGTGTGGCACCCGTCCACGGAGTCCTCTCGACGCTGCTCATGAAGCACGAGCGCGGCTATGCCGACTGAGTCCCCGACGAACGCCTTCCCGCCTCCCCACGTGCGTGAGCCGGCACCTGTGCCCTCCCGGGGCAGGGCGATGGTTGCCACGGTGTTCCTCACGGCCGTCTTCTTCGGAGTCAGCACCGCGCGCGATCACGAAATCGCCGGATGGGCCAGCCTCGCAGTCGCCGTGGTCTGCATACCTGCTGTGGTCAGCTTCTACCGTGCGTCGCGTGACCGGCTGTCGGCCGGCCGCGCCGCCGCGTACGGAGCCGTCGCCGGGGGACTTCCCCCGTTGGTCCTCTGGCCCCTGGTCGGATACCTCGACCACCTGCCGCTGTTCGCGCTCATCTGCGCGCTCGTGGCCGCCGGGCTCGTGTCCCTCCTCCACCGTGCCCTCCTGGAGACCGACAGTCCGTCCCGCACTGCGGAGACCTCTGCGTCCGAATGACGACGCCTATAGGTCACAGCGGCTCGAGGTGTGAAGCGAGGAACACGCGCAGGGAGGTGCAGTCACCGGTGATCGCCCGCAGACGGCAGCGTCGCAGAGAGTCGACGTCGACGTCCTCCCAGCGCAGCTGGTATCCGGCGCGCCAGGCGAGCATCGTGACGAACACGCTCTGGGACCGGGTGTTCCCGTCGTGGAACGGGTGGATGTCGGAGAGGTCTCCCCACCGCAGGGCCAACGCCTCGGCGAAGTCCTCCGACCCGAGACCCCTCAGGTGGTCCTCCTCCGCCAATTCGGCGAACAGCCGCTCCAGCCGGTCACGGATCTGATCGGGCGGGCAGTAGGTGACCGCGGTTCCCGTGGCCTTGGCGCCCACCGTTCGGAGCTCACCCGCGAAGTCGAAGAGCTCCCCGAGCATGCGCCGATGGATGCTGCACAGATAGGCGAAGTCAGGCACCTCGGGCGGCCCCTCCCGCACCAGGCCCGCGATCGCGAGGCTCACGAATTCGTTCATGGCCTCATCCAGACGCTGGGCGCCCCGGATGCCGCGGCGGTTGCGCAGCACTCCCCAGGAATCCGGGTACGTGTACCTCTCCGGGGCGGTCATCGGTTCGGATACCTCTCCAGCACCTGGGAGCGCGCCTGCGCCTCCTCGAGGTCCCCGCTCAGCACCCGCTCAGCCCGAACCAGGGCCTGCGTCGACGGGTAGTGACCGGCCATCAGCTGCACACGCTCGACCATGGCCGCGGCACGCTTCGGATCCATCGGCGATACCGCCGCCTCAGCCCCCGAGACCTCGGATTCGGCCATGACGACGCTCCTTCCCCCCCCTGCGTCGATCTTAGCGTCGTCCTCACCGGCGTCGAGGGTCGGGAGCATCCCCGGCAGATCAGGATCAGACGTCGGCGGCCAGGCGGAAGCCGGTGTGTCCGAGCGAGGTGTTCGGCTCCGGAGTCGTCCGCGCGGAGGTCCTGTAGCGCCGACAGTACGAGTCGTGACACATATAGGACCCGCCCCTCAGCACCGCCTCGGAGGTCCACTCCCAGACGTTGCCGGTCGTCTCGTACAGGCCGAATCGGTTCGGCGGGAACGAGCGGACGGCCACCGTGCCAACCTCGCCGTCGGGCGCGTCCGGGAACTCTCCGACGAACGTGTTCATCAGCCGTCGGCCCTCGGGCTCGCGGACGCCGCCCCAGGGGAACGGCTGCTGGGAGAGTCCGCCCCGGCAGGCGTACTCCCACTCCGCCTCGCCGGGAAGTCGGGCACCGACCCAGAGGGCATAGGCCGAGGCGTCCCGGTGCGAGACATGGGTGACCGGATGCGCCTCCCGGCCGCGGACCGTGCTGCCCGGGCCCTCCGGGGCGTACCAGCAGGCTCCTCGGACCGCTCGCCACCAGGGGGCATCCCGCACCTCGGGCTCGCCACGGCGCGCCGCGGGACCCAGCAGCCCGGAGAAGACCAGAGAGTCGCCGTGGACCTCAGCGTCGGTGCGGTGACCGGTCTCGGCCACGAAGACTGCGAAGTCGGCCACCGTGACCGTAGTCGCCGCCGTCGCGAAGGGGGCGACGTCCGTCCGGCGCACGGGCCCCTCACCGTCCTCGGGGTAGGCCCAGGGATCCTCGGAGCCCATCAGGAACCGGCCGCCCGGCAGACCGACCAGGGTCAGCTCGCCGGAGGCCGCGGCCCCCAGCTCGTCCAGCAGCCGACGCGGCGCCGTCGTCGTGCCGTGCGCGGCATGACCGTGGAGTCCGGAGGACGGCGCGCAGCAGGTTCGTCCCCTGGGTGCGGTCATGTCATCTCCTCCGGTTAGCCTGGTCTTCGACCACCGTACTCGGACCAGGAGGAGACCCGGTGAGCAGCCCGGCGCAGCAGAACGGCGGAGCGTCCCGCCGCCCGAACATCGTCATCGTGCAGGCCGACCAGCTGGCCCCCGACGCGCTGGGCG
Organism: Nesterenkonia marinintestina; assembly: GCF_025420485.1. GTDB lineage: Bacteria > Actinomycetota > Actinomycetes > Actinomycetales > Micrococcaceae > Nesterenkonia > Nesterenkonia marinintestina. The sequence goes on from NZ_JAOEFD010000013.1 coordinate 30,491, forward strand.
CCTACGGCAACGACGTCGTCGACTCTCCCCACATCGACGCGCTCGCCGAGGAGGGTGCGGTGTTCGACCGCGCCTACTGCAGCACTCCGCTGTGCGCACCGTCCCGGGCCTCGATGATGACCGGGCGCCTGCCCTCGGAGATCGGCTGCTACGACAACGGCGACGACTTCCCCTCCTCGACGCCGACCTTCGCCCACCATCTGCGTGCGGCCGGGTACCACACCGCGCTGGTCGGCCGGATGCACTTCATCGGCCCCGACCAGCACCACGGGTTCGAGGAGCGGCTGACCACCGACGTCTACCCTGCGGACATGGACATGGTCCCGGACTGGGATCTGGACGCGCGGACGAAGCTGCAGTGGTACCACGACGCCGACAGCGTCTTCACCGCCGGGGTCTCGAAGGCCACGGTGCAGCTGGACTTCGACGAGGAGGTCGGATTCCACACCCTGCGACACCTCAATGATCGGGTCCGCGCGAATCGGTCCGCCGAAGGCCGCGGCGAACAGCCGCAGCCGTTCCTGATGGTCACCTCGTTCATACACCCCCACGACCCCTACGAACCGCCGCGGGAGCAGTGGGACCGGTACGACGGCGTCGACGTGGACTCCCCCGCCCACCCCCAAACCCCCGACGCCGCGACCGATCCCCACACCCACCGGCTGCGGGCGATGAGCGGGTTCGACGTCCGACAGCCGGACCACGAGCAGACGCTGCGGGCCCGACGCGCCTACTACGCGGCGGTGAGCTACATCGACGACCACGTCGCCCGGATCAGGGCCCGGCTGCGGGAGCTGGACCTCGAGGACGACACCGTCGTCATCGTGACCTCGGACCACGGCGACATGCGGGGAGAGAAGGGGCTCTGGTACAAGATGTCCCCCTACGAGCAGTCCGTCCGGGTGCCGCTGATCGTCTCCGGACCTGAACACCTGGTGCCCCGCGGCCGGTTCCGTGCCCCCGTCTCGCTGCTGGACCTGCTGCCCACCGTGCTGGGCCTGGCCGGGGCCGAAGACCCCGAGGCGCCGGGCACCTCGCTGCTCACTCTGGCCGAGCAGGAGCGGGCGGGCACGCTGGGCCCTCAGGACCGCGACGTGGTGGTCGAGTACCTCGCCGAAGGCGTACACCACCCCCAGCTGACCCTGGTCCGCGGCTCACACAAGTTCGTCCTGTGCCCCGGCGATCCGGACCAGCTCTTCGACCTCGACGCCGACCCGCACGAGCTCACCAACCTGGCCGCCGACCCGGAGCACAGCGCCCTGGCGGCCCAGCTGCGCAAGGAGCTGGAGACCCGCTACGACCTCGACTCGCTCGAGGCCGACGTCCGCAGCTCCCAGCACCGCCGACGGTTGGTCAGCCGGGCACTGGCCACGGGCAGGACCCGACCGTGGGATCTGGTGCCGGAACCCGCCTCGCGCTACGTCCGGGGCGACTTCTGGTCGGCCCTCGAGCACGGGACGATCCCGGACCCCGAGCGCTGAGCGGCTCCGAGCGGAGTCCGGCGGGCTTCGGGTCAGCCGGCGGGCTGGGCGTCCGCCGCGGCGCGCGCCGCGCCGGGCAGGGCGTCGAGGATCTGCCGCACAGCGGCGTCGTCGTGGGCGGCGGAGAGGAACCAGGCCTCGAAGACGCTCGGCGGGAGGAACACTCCGGCGTCGAGCATGGCGTGGAAGAACGGCCCGTAGCGGAAGGACTCCTGGGCCTGCGCGTCCGCATAGCTGTGCACCCCGGCGCGGGAGGTCCCGAAGGCGACGGAGAACAGCGACCCGACCTTCTGGATGCTGTGGTCCACACCGGCCTCGTCGAGTGCGGACCCGAGCGCGGAGGCGACGACCTCGGCCTGAGCATCGATGTGGGAGTAGACCTCCGCGGTGGCGTGCTCCAGGGTCGCGGTGCCGGCCGCCATCGCGACCGGATTCCCGGAGAGCGTGCCTGCATGGTAGACGGGCCCGGTGGGCGCCAGGTGCTCCATGATCTCCCGTCGTCCGGCCAGCGCAGCGGTGGGCAGACCTCCGCCGATGACCTTGCCGAAGGTGAACAGGTCCGGCGTCCACCCCTCCTCCCGGCCGGAGGCGCCCCAGTACCCGGCCTCGGTGATGCGGAACCCGGTCATCACCTCGTCGAAGATCATCAGGGCCCCGTGACGCCGGGTCAGCTCACGGATCAGACCGTTGAACCCGTCGGCCGGCGGCACCACGCCCATGTTCGCCGGGGTCGCCTCGGTGATGACCGCGGCGATCGAGTCGCCGTGCTCGGCGAAGACCTGCTCCAGTGCGGCGGCGTCGTTGTACTCCAGGACGATGGTCTCGGAGGCCTGGGCCTCGGTGACCCCCGCGGAGCCGGGCAGGCCCATCGTGGCCACCCCGGACCCGGCGGCGGCCAGCAGTCCGTCGGAATGTCCGTGGTAGCAGCCGGCGAACTTGACCACTAGGCTGCGTCCGGTGGCGCCGCGGGCCAGGCGGACGGCGGTCATGGTCGCCTCGGTGCCGGTGGAGACCATGCGGATCATCTCCGCACCGGGAACCCGCTCACGCACCAGCTGGGCCAGCCGGGTCTCGTCCGGGTGGGATGCTCCGAAGCCGAGGCCGTGGTCCACCGCTCGGTGCACTGCGGCCGTGACCTCCGGGTGGCGGTGACCCAGCAGGGCAGGGCCCCAGGAGCCGACGAGGTCCACATAGCGCCTCCCCTCGGCATCGGTCAGGTTGGGGCCCTCCGCGTCGACCATGAAGGCCGGAGTGCCGCCGACCGACCCGAAGGCCCGCACCGGGGAGTTCACCCCGCCGGGCATCAGGTCGCGGGCGGCGTCGAACAGCTGCTGATTCGTAGGCATCGTGGGGGCTCTCCTCACCTCGGTCTGGGTCTGGGGCTGGGTCGTCAGTCTTCGCGCAGCCAGCCGGCGATCTCGGCCGCGTGGTAGGTCAGCACATTCTGGGCTCCGGCGCGGCGCAGCGACGTCATAGCCTCGAGCACCACGGACCGGCGGTCGATCCACCCGTTCGCGGCCGCGGCCTCGATCATCGCGTACTCCCCGGAGACGTGATACGCCGAGACCGGCACGTCGCTGACCTCGGCGACGTCGGAGACGATGTCGAGATACGCCAGGCCGGGCTTGACCATGACCATGTCAGCACCTTCGGCCAGGTCGGCCCCGACCTCGCGCAGCGCCTCGGTCCGGTTCGGGGCGTCCATCTGGTACTGGCGCCGGTCGCCCTGCAGCTGGGAGTCCACGGCCTCGCGGAAGGGGCCGTAGAACGCCGAGGCGTACTTCGCCGCATAGGCGAGGATCGGGACGTCGTAGTGTCCGGCCTCGTCGAGGGCCTGACGGATGACCGCCACCTGGCCGTCCATCATGCCCGACGGGGCGACGACGTCGGCGCCGGCCTCGGCCTGGACCACGCCCATCTGTGCGTAGAGCTCCAGCGTCGCATCGTTGTCCACCTCGCCCAGCTCGTCCAGGACGCCGCAGTGACCGTGGTCGGTGAACTCGTCCAGGCAGAGGTCGCTCATCACCGGCAGATCCTCGCCCACGCGGTGCTTCACCGCAGTGATCGTCCGGTTCAGGATGCCCTCCGGGTCGAGCCCGGCCGAGCCCGACGAGTCACGTGAGGCCGGGATGCCGAAGAGCATCAGGCCCCCCAGACCGAGGTCACGGGCCTGCTCGGCGGCGTCGAGGATCGACTCCTCGGTGTGCTGGACGACCCCGGGCATGGAGCTGATCGGCTGCGGCTCCGTGATCCCCTCGCGCACGAAGGCCGGGAGGATGAAGTCTGCCGGATGGAGCCGGGTCTCGGCGACCAGCCGGCGCATCGCCGGGGTCCTGCGCAGACGGCGCGGGCGGCGGGCGGGGAACGTCACTGTGGGGCTCCTTACAGGGGCGGTCTGACGGGGTGGTGCGCCGGCTGCACCTGGGGCGCGGCAGGCGCGGACGCCGCCTTCCAGTCTAGTGGCCGGTGCTGCGCGATGCTCAGGCCGCTCAGCCGGCGAGCGCCTCACGCACCCCGTGGGCCGTCGGGTTCGGCAGCACCGCGTCGGCGGCCTCACCCAGAGCCTCCAGGGTCGCCGCAGTGGGTGCGCCGATGGCCAGCACCCGGTGCGGCCGCAGCCGGGCGTCGCCGATCCCGGCCCACACCTCGGCGGCGGTCGAACTGGTGATGAGCACGACGTCCTCGGCTCGCAGGTCCTCGGGCCGCAGCGCGGCGCCGTCGTCGGGGATCAGCCGCCGGTCCGGGCTCAGCCGCGCGGCCTCCGGTCCGCAGCGCGCCACCGTCCGATAGGCGGGGACGTGGTCTACGCTCCACCCCTGATCGGTGAGGCCGGAGGCGAGATCGCTGCGGGCCTGGAGCGACTGCGGCAGCAGCGCCCGGGCGCTCGTCCGCGGTGGCGGCAGCTCCCGCAGGATCCCGGCGGCCGAGGCCTCGGCCTTCGGACTCCAGGTCTCGGTGAGGCCGGTGAGGTCCTCCAGCGCCAGCGCCGTACCCGCTCCGGTGACGACGACCCGCGTCGTCGGATCCGCGGCACCGTCCCACCCGGCCCGGCACAGGGCGCGCACCGTGTTGGCGGAGGTGAGCAGCAGCACCTCGTAGCGGCCCTCCCGCAGGGCGACGAGCCCGCGGCGCAGCTCGGCGTCGTCCTCGAGCACACGCTGTTCGGTCAGCGGCATGTGGGCGACCTGGTGCCCGGCGTCGAGGAGCTGGACCTCCAGGCGTCCGGCCGCCGCGCCGTCACGGGTGACCACGATCCGTCCCACAGTGCCCTCCTCCTGCGTGTCTGGTGTCGACGGCGGTCTCAGGTGTCGACGACGGTCTCAGGTGTCGACGACGTGGGCGAGCAGCCCGAAGTCCTCCGCCAGCAGCTGCTCGGCCACCGTGGCCCCCAGCTGGGCGGCCAGGGCGACGGCCGCGGCCCGCGGGGCCTCCGGTGTCATCTCCACACTCGCCTCGGCGGCCTGTGTGCGGGACCCGTCGGGCGCACAGACCTGGCTGTGCAGCCGCAGCACTCCCGCGACCTCGTCGAGCCTCGCCAGTCCGCCGATGGGAGCCGAACAGCCTGCGTTCAGGCGTGCGAGCATCGCCCGCTCGGCGGTGGTCTCCACGCGTGCGGCGAAGTCGTCGCACCGTTCCAGCGCCGGACCGAGCGGGGCCTCCGGTCCGGCCTCGGCGGCGCGGACCTCCACGGCCAAGGCCCCCTGACCGGGCGCGGGGAGCATGACCTCGGGGTCGACGAGTTCGGAGATCTGTGCGTCCAGCCCCAGCCGCTGCAGGCCTGCGCCGGCGAGCACGACGGCGTCGAGGTCGCCGCGGGCGGCGTCCGGAGCCTGCGTCGAGGTCTCCGCGGCGTCCTCCCGCCCACGGACGCGGGCCAACCGGGTGCCGACGTTCCCGCGGATGTCTATGACCTCGAGGTCGGGGCGGGCGGCCAGCAGCTGTGCCCTCCGTCGGGGGGAGCCTGTCCCGACCTTAGCGCCCTGCGGCAGCCGGTCCAGGGGCAGGTCGCCCGCGGAGCAGAGCGCGTCGCGGACCTCGGCCCGGACCGGGACCGCGGCGACGGAGAGTCCCTCGAGGTCCTTGGCGGGCAGGTCCTTCAGGGAGTGCACGGCGACGTCGCAGCGTCCGTCGAACAGGGCGCTGCGCAGCGCGGCGGCGAAGACCCCGGTGCCGCCCAGCTGCGACAGCGGCCCGGTGAGCACGTCGCCCTCGGACCTGATAGTGATCAGCTCGAAGTCCGCCCCGGAGTAGGCCGCGAGCGCCTCGGCCGCGCCGGTGGTCTGGGTCAGGGCGAGCCGGCTGCCGCGGGTGCCGACGAGGAAGCTCTCCATCAGCGCAGCGACTCCGGCGGGGTCACCTCGGCGTCCACCGCCGAGGTCGTCGGCTTGACGGTCCCGTCGCGCATGACCTTGGCGCAGCAGTTGGGCCGGCAGACGTCGAACCAGGGGCCCAGGTCCGTCATCCCGGCCCGCTCGGGCCGCTCATCGAGCTGGGCCAGCCGCTCGGAGACCATGTCCACCAGGCCGGCCACGAAGTCGCGGTGGGTGCCCGGGGTGTCCGTCCGCACGAAGCGGATGCCCAGCTCCTCTGCGGTCTCGGCGGCCTCGGTGTCGAGGTCCCAGATGACCTCCATGTGGTCGGAGACGAAGCCAAGCGGCACCACGACGGCGGCCTCGACCCCGTCGTCGGTGACCTTCTGCTCCATGGCGTCGGAGATGTCGGGCTCGAGCCACGGCACCGAGGGCGGTCCGGAGCGCGACTGGTAGACCAGCGACCAGCCGACGTCGGAGCCCTCCTCGACCATGGCCATGAGCAGCTCGGCGACGGCCAGGTGCTGGGCGGAGTAGACGTCGGAGCCGTTCTGCTCCCCCGGCTCCGCACCGGTCTGCTCCCGCAGCGCCTCGGCCAGAGGACGAGGCCCGGCCGCGGCGGCGTCGGCGTCGGGGATGGAGTGGGTGGCGAAGAACACGTGGGTCTTCTCGGCACCGACGGCGGCGACCATCTCCCGCAGGGCCTCGCTCAGGCTGGGCAGGAAGGAGCGGACGAAGCCGGGGTGGTCGAAGTACTGGCGCAGCTTGTCCACGGCCAGCTCGTCCTCCAGCCCGGTCTCCCGCAGGGCGACGCCGAAGTCCTCGCGGTACTGCCGGCAGGAGGAGTAGCTGGAGTAGGCGGAGGTGGTCACCGCGAGCACGCGGCGATGCCCGTCCCGACGGATCTCCCTCAGGGTCTCCGGGATGTAGGGGCTCCAGTTGCGGTTGCCCCAGTAGACCGGCAGGTCGATCCCGCGGGCGGACAGCTCCGCCTCCAGGGCGGCCTTCAGCTGACGGTTCTGCTCGTTGATGGGGCTCACCCCGCCGTGGGCGCGGTAGTGGGTGGCGACCTCTTCGAGGCGTTCGTCGGGGATCCCGCGTCCGCGGGTGACGTTGCGCAGGAACGGAAGGACGTCGTCCTGCCCCTCGGGTCCGCCGAAGGAGGCCAGCAGCACCGCATCGTAGTGCTTCGGGGCCATCACGCCGTAGGCGTCGTAGTCGGGGCCGGGCTCGGCCTGAGCACCGGGGATCGGGTCGGTCGGGCTCTGGACGGTCACTGCAGCACCTCGGCGATCTCGGCCGCGGACTTCAGCCGCCGGCCGGTGTAGAAGGGGGTCTCGTCACGGACGTGGTAGCGGGCCTCGGACTCCCGGAGGCGGCGCATCATGTCCACCAGGTCGGTCAGCTCCGGGGCCTCCAGTGCGAGCATCCACTCCCAGTCGTTCAGGGCGAAGGCGCTGGTGGTGTTGGCCAGCACGGTGGGGTACTCCTGGCCGAGCTGTCCGTGGTGGCGCAGCATCGCGCCGCGCTTGGCCGGGTCCATCAGGTACCAGTCGTAGGAGCGGTTGAACGGGTAGACCACCAGCCACTCCTCCGGGTCCGTGCCGAGGGCGAACGCCGGCACGTGGCGGGTGTTGAACTCGGCGGTGCGGTGGACGCCCATGGCCGAGAAGACGATGGTGGTCCCGGCCAGCAGACCGGTGCGGCGGAGCCGACGGAGCCCCGCCTGGAGGTCCTCGGCGGCGTGGCCGGTCAGCCACGTCATCACGTCGGCGTCGGCGCGCATCCCGGAGACGTCGTAGGTCCCGCGCAGGCTCACGCCCTGGGACTCGAGCTCCTCGACGAGCTCCTCGAACTCGTCGAAGTCCGCCCGGTCCCACGCCCCGACGCCCTCTCCCGAGCGGGCGAAGACCGTGTAGAGGGTGTAGTAGTCCAGCCCCGACTCGTTGACCTCGTCGGCGGTGCGCGTGGCGGTGCTGCCGTAGCTCATCGGATCCTCCGCGTTCGTCGTCGGCGGCCCGTCTTAGACCGCGGTGTCCAGCCTATCGCCGACGGTCGGCTCGGGTCGGCGGCTGCTTCTACATTGCGTAGAACTTCAGGCGTCCCCCGCGAGCATCCGCGCCGCCGTCTTCCGTGCATCGGGGACCACCCGAGAGAGCCCGGTGCCGGCGAACCAGGTGCCGACGGCGTGCAGCCGTTCGCCGTGGGGTCCGCGGCGGGCGGCCAGTCGACTGCGCAGCCGGGCCGCGCGTCCGGCGTGCTCGGGCCCGGAGAGCGGGACGGCGCGGCGCCATCGGACCACGTCGGCGTGGGTGACCGTCTCACCAAGCCCGGGGAGACCGAAGAGCTCGGCCACGTCCTCGGATGCGGCGGCGATGAGCTCCTCGTCGGTGCTGCGGGCCCCGGTGCGCTCTCCTCTGCCCGTCGCGGAGTCGCCGACCCGTCCGTAGGAGAGGCGCACCAGGTGCCTCGACGGCCCGAAGGCCTCGGCCGCCCAGGCCCATTTGGCGGTCACGTGCGTCATCGCCTTGGCCGCGACCGAGTCGACGGCCGGAGAGACGAGCATCCCCGTGCCGCGGGGAGCGGAATCGAGCGCCGGCGACTCCAGGACCATCGTCACCAGGGCGACCCCCGGCCCGAGGGCCTCCTCGGGGTCGTTCATCGGCCGGTCAGGCGACCCGCCGACTGACCCGTCGGTCCACGACAACCCGGCCAGTCGCGCCGCCTCAGGTCCGTCGACAGCGAGCACGATGTCATCGACCTCGGAGTCGTCACCTGTCACATCCGTCAGCGCTCGGACCCATGTGTCGGTACGGACGCTCACGCCCAGCTGGGCCAGTCGGTCGAGCAGGGCGCCGATCACCCCGTGCATCCCTCCCCGCAGGGAGCGGACCGCCGAACCGGCGGGGGCCTGGGCCCGACGGGCGGCCACCGCCCGGGCCAGCGAGCCCTCCCGGAGCATCAGGGAGACGAGTCCGGGGGCGACGGCCTCCACGTCGAGGTCGTCGGCGGCCGCCGAGTGCACGCCCGAGACGATCGGAGTCACCAGACGGTCGACGACGTCGGGGCCCATCCGGTCCGCCACGAGTTCGGCGAGGCTGATGCGGTCCTGACCGGCACCGACCGCCTCCCAGCGCTCCCTCCACTGCTCGGGCGACGACACCAGGTCCTCCGCGGCCCGCGCCGCCGCAGCCTCTCCGAGGAGCGCGACGACGTCGTCGGCGGTGGGATCGCCGGGGATGCCCAGCAGGCCGGTGGCCGGCAGCGGTGCGGCCAGCTCCGGGAGCTGCAGCCAGGCGCCGGCCGGGTTCGGAGTCACCAGACGATCGGCGAGGCCCAGCTCGTCGATCAGCCGCGCCACCGCCTCGGACTGGACGGCGAACGCCTCAGCACCGGCATCGGTGGGCAGCCCTCCGCGGTCCCGGGACGCGAGGGCTCCTCCGCAGGCCTCCTCGGCCTCGACGACGGTCACCTCGGCGCCGCCGACGGCGAGGTCGTAGGCGCACAGCAGCCCGGCGACTCCCCCACCGACCACCAGCACCCGGCGGGCGGGATCCGCCGCGGAGCCCCCGTGCCCCCGGCCCACCGTCAGGACTCCGCGCTGGGATCTTCGGCGGTCGGATCAGCAGGGCTGATCGAGTGGATGAGCTCCACCACTCGGGTGAGGACCTCCGGGTCCGCACTCGGCGGCACCCCGTGGCCCAGGTTCAGCACGTGGCCCGCGGCCCCCGAGCCGCCCTCGACGACCCGGCGCACGTGGTCCTCCAGCACCGAGGGGTCGGCGTCGAGCAGGGCCGGGTCGATGTTCCCCTGCAGCGGGGTCTCGGGTCCGAGGCGGCGGGTCGCCTCCGACAGCTCGATGCGGTAGTCGATGCCCAGCACGTCGGCTCCGGCCGAGCGCATCAGATCCAGGATCTCGCCCGTGCCGGTGCCGAAGTGCACCAGCGGAGCGCCCAGTCCGGCGACATGGTCGAACGCGGCCGCCGAATGCTGGTGCACGTGGTCGGCGTAGTCCGTGCGGCCGAGCGAACCCGCCCAGGAGTCGAAGAGCTGGGCCGCCGAGGCGCCGGCCTCGAGCTGGGCCCGCATGAACCGGCCCGAGACGTCGGCGGCCCAGGAGGCCAGCGCATGCCAGGTGTCCGGCTCGGCGTGCATCATGGTGCGCGGCCCCAGGTGGTCCCGCGACGGACGTCCCTCCACCATGTAGGCGGCGAGGGTGAACGGCGCGCCGGCGAAGCCGATCAGCGGCGTGCTGCCCAGCTGCTCGACCGTGCGTCCCACGGCCTCGGCGATGGGGGCGAAGGCGTCGTCGTCGAGCTCCGGCAGCGCCTCGACATCGGACCGAGAGCGCACCGGCGACCCCAGGACCGGGCCCACGTTGGGCACGATCTCCACGTCGACGCCGGCCAGTCGCAGCGGGATGACGATGTCGGAGAAGAAGATGGCGGCGTCGACGTCGTGGCGCCGCACCGGCTGCATGGTGATCTCGGAGGCCATCTCCGGGTCCAGGCAGGCGTCGAGCATCGAGGTGCCCTCACGCAGGCGGCGGTACTCCGGCAGCGAACGGCCGGCCTGCCGCATGAACCACACCGGTCGGCGGCTCGGCGCCGCCGGCGCTCCGGAGGAGTCCCGGGAGCCGCGGTACTGGTTCAGCAGCGCGGAGTCGGCGGTCCTCCCCGATCTCAGCGGATGATCTGCGGGCAGGGTGGTCTCAGCCGTCGAAGATGCCATGCCACGATTCTGCCTGCTCGCTCGACAAGTTGTAGAATCGGCATCGTCGTGGCACTTTTCTCACTGGTGGCAACCCACGCCGACCTCGATCTCGAGACGCTCGGCCGGATGAGTTCAGGAGCGGCCGACGTGGCCGGCTCCGTAGACCTGCCTGCCGTCACGCTGGCGACCTGCAACCGCCTGGAGATCTACGCGGAGACCGCCACCGAGGACCCGGCCGAGATCGACGCGGCCCGCACCCGTCTGCTCGACGCCGTGGCCCGGGAGTCGGAGCTCACCCACGACGTCATCGCCTCCTCCTTCCGCACACTGTCCGAGGACGAGGCCGTCACCCACCTCTTCGAGGTCGGCGCGGGCCTCGACTCCGCCGTCGTCGGCGAGCGTGAGATCGCCGGCCAAGTGCGCCGCTCACTGACGGAGGCCCAGAGCGCCGGCACCGCCTCGGGCACCCTGACCAAGCTGTTCGAGTCCGCCACCCGCACGGCCAAGGAGGTCGGGACCCGCACCGCGCTGGGCTCCCGGGGACGCTCCATCGTGTCCGTGGCCCTCGACGTCGCCGGAGACATGCACCCGGACCCGGCCGCGTTCTACCGCGACGCCTCGGTGGTGCTGGTGGGCACCGGCGCCTACGCCGGCACCTCCCTGGTCCAGCTGCACGAGCGCGGCGTGCGCGACATCGGCGTGTTCTCCGGATCCGGGCGTGCCGAGCAGTTCGTCGCCGAGCGCGGCGGCGCCGCCGCACTGCGGATGGAGGACCTCTCGGAGGCCTTCGCCCGCGCCGACGTCGTCATCGGATGCTCCGGCGGCAGCCGGCGGATCAGCGCCCGTGAGATGAGCACCCTCACCGGGATCCGACCCGGACAGGACCCGACCCGCGAGCTGACGGTCATCGACCTGGCCCTCTCCCACGACTTCACCCCGGACGTCGCCGACCTTCCCGGGGTCGAGCTCATCACCCTGGAGTCGGTGAAGGTCGCCGCCCCCGACGAGGCCCAGGCCTCGCTGGAGCAGGCCCGCGAAGTGGTGCGCGCCGCCGTCGGCGAGTACCAGGCCGAACGGGCCGCCCGCAGCGCCGACGACGCGATCGTCGCCCTGCGCAGGCACACCCTCTCGCTGCTGGACGACGAGATGGAGCGCATCCGCGCCCAGCACGGCTGCACCGCGGCCTCCCAAGAGGTGGAGTTCGCCGTGCGCCGTCTGGTGCGGAAGCTGCTGCACACTCCGACGGTGCGTGCTCGGGAGCTGGCCGCCGACGGCCGCGGTCAGGACTATGTGCGGGCACTGGAGGACGTCTTCGGACTCGAGGTCACGCCTCGGGAGAAGCCGGAGCGCTCGGCTCCGGCCAAGCGCCGCCGCCTCGAGGAGTTCGACGCCGCGGAGCTCGCCCAGATGGCGGCCTACCTGCAGCAGGTGCCCGACGGCGGGTTCTGCCGGCACCACAGCACCGGCGAGTTCCGGGTCGAGCGGCTCGACGTCGCCCGCGGCCTGGGCCGCCGCGCCTCCTGAGCCCGGTCTCACCGCTCCCCTTCCCCGCTTCCCCGCGCCTCTCCGGTCTCCCCTCCCTGCCACCCGTCTCGACCCCCCTTCACGATGACTCTGGAGTTCGTGCTGCTCTGAGCCCGATTCGGGCGTCAGAACGACACGAACTCCAGAGTCATCGGTGGGGTGGGGCGGTTCGGGTGGGGCGGCTCGGGTGGGGGCAGGACCGGGCGGCCGAGCGGGGAGCGTGCCCTCAGTCGACGAGGCCCTCGGACTCGAGCCAGTCGCTCGCCACCTCGGACGGGTCGGACTGGTCGTCCACCGACTGGGTGTTCATCTCCAGCAGCGCCTCCTGGTCCAGGGCCGCTGAGAGCTCGTCGAGGGCGGCCCGGGCGTCGTCGTCGACGGCGTCGGAGACGATGGGCACCACCTGCTGCGGCAGGATCAGATCCTCCGGGTCCTCGAGCACCACCAGGTCGTTCTCCTCGATGGCGGGATCCGCGGTGTAGATGTCGGCCACCTGCACCTCCCCGTCGGTGAGGGCGTTGACCGTGAGGGGCCCGCCCGAGTCCTCCACGGCGTTGAGCGTCAGCTCCACCCCGTAGACCTCCTCGACCCCGTCCGGACCGTAGGGCCGGGTCTGGAACTCGGAGTTCGCCGCGACCGAGAGGTCCTCGTCGACGTCGGCCAGGTCGCCTATCTCGGTCAGATCGTGCTCCTCGGCGAACTCGGCGGTGACCGTGTAGCTGTCCTGGTCGGTGGCCTCGGCGGGCTCCAGGGCGGTCAGGCCCTCCGGCATCGCGTCCTCGAGGTCGGAGGCCACCTCCTCGGAGTCGGAGGCCTCCGACTCCGAGTCCAGGTACTCCAGGAAGTTGCCGGTGTATTCGGGGAAGACGTCGATGGAGCCGTCCTCCATCTCCGGGACATAGACCTCGCGCTGCCCGATCTCGAACTCCCGCTCGACCTCATAGCCCTGATCCTCCAGAACCTGGGCGTAGGCCTCGGCGATGATCGTATTCGAGTAGTACTGCTGCGAGCCGACCACCAGGGTGCCGCCGTCCTCGTCCGCGTCACCGCCCTCGCCGCCGCCCATCGGGTCGTCGGTGCCGCAGGCCGTGAGCAGCAGCAGGGCGGCGGCACCCAGGCCGAGCCCACGTCCCGCGCCCCGGAGGCGAGCCGGTCGGAGGCCGGCGGTGGGGACCCCGACGGGCCGGGTTCGACGGATCTCTGCGGAGATGTGACTCATGATGTTCCTCTCAGGGCGCGGCGCAGCACTCGCTGGACCAGGGCGAAGACGACCTCCAAGGTGATCGCCAGGACGATGACCACCAGGGAGGCGGCCAGGAGCAGGGGGTAGTCGTAGGTCCGCAGACCCAGGAACAGGGGCGCGCCGAGTCCGCCGGAGCCGACGTAGGCGGCCAACGTCGCCGTCGCGACGACCTGCAGCACCGCCAGCCGCAGACCACCGATGATGATCGGCAGACCGAGGGGGACCTCCACCTTCCACAGCACCTGCCAGGTGCTCATCCCCTGCGCGGAGGCGGCGTCGACCACCGGGGCGTCGACCGACCCCACCCCGGAGTAGGCGCCCGCCAGGATGGAGGGCACGGCGAGGATCACCAGGGCGACCATCGGGGCGGTCAGCCCGAGTCCGGCGAACAGGGCGACCAGGGTGATCAGACCCAGGGTCGGCAGGGCACGCACCACACCGGTGATCATCACCGCCGGACCCCGGCCCACCCCGGAGTGGCCGACGGCCAGCCCGATCGGCAGGGCGATCAGCGCGGCCAGGGCGACGGCCAGCCCGGTGTACTGCAGGTGCTGCAGCAGCCGCGCCCCCATGCCGGTGGCCCCGGTCCAGGTCTCCGGAGTCAGCAGCAGCTCGACGGCCTCGATCAGCTGGTTCATCGGCCCCGCCCCCGTCCGACGGGCCCCGCCGAGGTCCGGGCGGTCTGCGTCCACGGCATCAGCAGACGGCCCAGCAGCACCAGCAGCAGGTCCATGAGCAGCGCGAGGAGCGCCGTGGCGAGGATCCCGATGACGATGGAGGCCACGATGCTGCGCTGGAACCCGTCGGTGAACAGCGAGCCGAGGGACTGCACGCCCAGCACCGCGCTCACCGAGACCAGGCTGATGGTGCTCACACTGACCACCCGCAGCCCGGCCAGCATCGCCGGACCGGCCAGCGGCAGATCCACTCCGATGAAGCGTCGCCACGGGGAGAAGCCCTGCGCCGTGGCCGAGAGCCGGATGTGTTCGGGCACCGCCGCCAGTCCGTCGGCCGCCGAGCGCACCATCAGCGAGATGCCGAACAGCGTCAGTGCGACCACCACGTTGATCATGTCCCGGACACCGGTGCCCAGGATGATCGGCAGCACGATGAACAGCGGCAGCGAGGGCATGGCGTAGAGGAGCCCGGTGCCGGAGACGATGACCTCACGCAGCGGACGCAGACGGTTGGCGGCCGCGGCGATCGGCACCGAGACCAGCAGCGAGGCCAGGATGGCCGGAAGGCTGAGGCGCAGGTGTTCGAAGGTCAGCATCAGCACACGGTCCGAGTGGTTCAGGCCCCACCGGACCCAGTCGAGGATCTCCACCACGCTCAGCCCCGCGGCTCCGAGGACCCCTCGGGCGGGTCCTCCAGCACGCCGACGGGTCGCCCGCCGCCGTCGACGACGGTGTGCCCGCCTCCGGGACGCGGCACGGTCTGCAGGCTGCGCCGACCGGAGTCGACTCCGAGGAACTGCGCCACGAAGTCGTCGGCCGGGGCCTCCACGATCTCCTGAGCCGTCCCCACCTGGGCCACCTCTCCCCCGGTCTTCAGGACCACGATCTGGTCGCCCAGGGCCAGCGCCTCGTCGATGTCGTGGGTGACGAACATGATGGTCTTCTCCACCTCGGTCTGGATCCGCCGCAGCTCGCGCTGCAGCTCCATCCGGACCAGCGGGTCGACCGCACCGAACGGTTCGTCCATGAGCAGGATGTTCGGATCCGAGGCCAGGCCGCGGGCGACGCCGACGCGCTGCTGCTGGCCCCCGGAGAGCTGGCCGGGGTACCGGGAGGCCAGTGCGGCGTCGAGGCCGACGAGCTCCATGAGCTCATGGGCCCTGCTGTGCGCCTCCCGCTTCGAGACCCCGTTGAGGCGTGGGACGGTGGCGATGTTGTCGATCACCCGGCGGTGCGGAAGCAGCCCCGAGTTCTGCATGACGTAGCCGATGCGGCGCCGCAGGGCCACGGGCGGGACGGAGGCGAGGTCCTCGTCGTCGATGAGCACCTGCCCGGAGGAGGGGTCGACCATCCGGTTGACCATGCGCAGCAGGGTGGTCTTGCCGCAGCCCGAGGAGCCGAGCAGCACCGTGGCGGTGTGTGAGGGCACGGTGAGGCTGAAGTCCTCCACGGCGGTCGTCCCGTCGGGGTAGGTCTTGGCCACATGGCGGAATTCGATCATGGTTCCGTCCGAAACTCCTGGTCAGCGGGCATTCGCAGTGCTCCCACGATCTCGTGCGGGCGGGGTTCCACCGAGCGTACGGGTCACGGGCGCCGATGGGAAGCCGGCCCCCGCTCACGGACGGCGCAGCACCTGGGCATGTGCGCCCAGCCGCCGCTCCATGACCTCGATCGCCTGAGCGGAGGAGTCGATGCACACGAACCGTCGGTCGGTCTCGACGGCGGCGGCGCCGAGGGTTCCGGACCCGGCGAAGAAGTCGAGCACCCAGTCTCCGGGCCGCGAGGAGGCCTGGACCATGCGGCGCACCAGTCCCACCGGCTTCTGCGTGGGATAGCCGGTGCGCTCACGTCCGGTGGGCGAGACGATCGTATGCCACCACACGTCGGTGGGCAGCTTGCCGCGGGCGGCCTTCTCCGCGGTCACCAGCCCCGGGGCCATGTACGGCTCGCGGTCCACCGCCTCGGCGTCGAAGTGGTAGTCCCGAGCGTCCTTCACGTAGACGAGGATGGTCTCGTGCTTGGTGGGCCAGCGCCGCCGGGAGCGACCGCCGTAGTCGTAGGCCCAGATGATCTCGTTGAGGAAGCAGTCACGGCCGAACAGGGCGTCGAGCATGACCTTGACGTAGTGCACCTCGCGATAGTCCAGATGCAGGTACAGCGTCCCGGTGCGGTGGAGCAGCCGGTGGGCCTCGACGATCCGCGGATGCAGGAACTCCCAGTAGTCGGCGAAGGTGTCGTCGTACTGGGCCAGGGTCTCCCGCACTGTGTGGTAGCTGCGCCCGGCGAAGCCCACCCGATTCCCGTCGCCCTCGGGACGACGCTCGTTGGTGGTGCGCACCCGCCGTTGGGCGCGGCCGGTGTTGAACGGCGGATCCAGGTAGATCATCGCGAACGACCCGTCCGGAAGGGATCCCAGGTGTTCGAGGTTGTCCCCCTCGATGACCAGGGACCCGCCGGACGGGTCGAAGACGGCGGAACGTGAGCTCACTGACGGGTCGGGACCGGCCGGAGCCTCAGGACTCCGAGCGGTTGACGCGACGACGCCGACGACGCCGGCCGCCCTGGGAGCCGCCGCCCTGGGAGCCGCCGCGCTGCTGACCGTCGTCGCCGTTCTGACCGTTGCGGCCGCCCTGTCCGCGCTGGCCGCCCTTCTGGCCGCCGCCGGATCCGCCGGAGCGTCCGCGGCCGCCTCCCGAGCGACCGCCGCCCGAGCGACCGCCGCCGTCCTCGCCGCCGCGGCCGCCGCGCTTCTCGTCCCCGGGTCCTCCCAGGTCCTCGAGCTCCTCGTCGGCCAGTCCGGTCTTCGAGCGCTTGTGGCGCGGAAGCCGCCCCTTGGTGCCCTTCGGGATGTCCAGGTCCTCGAAGAGGTGCGGCGAGGAGGAGTAGGTCTCCGCCGGCTCAGGCTGGCCGAGGCCGAGCGCCCGGTCGATCAGCTTCCACTTCGGCACGTCCTCCCAGTCCACGAAGGTCACCGCGGTGCCTTTCTGGCCGGCGCGGCCGGTGCGGCCGACCCGGTGGAGGTAGGTCTTCTCGTCGTCCGGGCAGTTGAAGTTCACCACGTGGGTCACGTCGGTGACGTCGATGCCTCGTGCGGCGACGTCTGTGGCGACCAGGACGTCGATCTTCTCGTTGCGGAACGCCCGCAGCGCCTGCTCGCGCGCTCCCTGGCCGAGGTCGCCGTGGATGGCGCCGGCGGCGAACCCGCGGGAGATCAGCTCCCCGGAGAGCTTGTCGGCCTGCCGCTTGGTGCGGGTGAAGATGATGGTGCGTCCGCGGCCCTCGGCCTGGAGCAGCCGGGCGACGATCTCGTCCTTGTCGAGCTGGTGGGCCCGATAGACGACCTGACGGATGTCCTTCTTCGTCACGCCCTCGTCGGTGGGGTCGGCCGCCCGGATGTGCGTCGGCTTGGTCATGTAGCGCCGGGCCATCGAGACCACGGGACCCGGCATGGTCGCCGAGAACAGCATGGTCTGACGGACCGTGGGCACCGCCGCCAGCAGCGTCTCCACATCGGGGAGGAAGCCGAGGTCGAGCATCTCGTCGGCCTCGTCGAGGACCACGATCTCCACGTTGGAGAGCTTGAGGTGACGCTGCCGGTGCAGGTCGATCAGTCGCCCGGGCGTGCCCACGACGATCTCGACGCCGCGGTTCAGCTCCTCGATCTGGGGCTCGTAGGCCCGTCCGCCGTAGATGGTGGAGATGCGGATGCCGCGGCGGGCGCCGGCGACCTTCAGGTCTCCGGCCACCTGGACGGCGAGCTCACGGGTCGGTGTGACGATCAGCGCCTGCGGCGCGCCGGGGACCGGAAGCTCCGAGAAGCCGTCGTCGTCGGGGGTGACCACCCGCTGGACCGCGGGGATGCCGAAGCCCAGCGTCTTGCCGGTTCCGGTCTTGGCCTGGCCGATAATGTCGTAGCCGCCCAGGGCGATGGGCAGGGTCTCGGCCTGGATGGGGAAGGGGCTGGTGATGCCCCTGTCCTCGAGCGCCGCCACGATCTCCGGGCGGACGTCGAAGTCGGCGAAGCTCACCGTGTTCTCTTCAGTCATAGATTCTTTCATTCGGCGACCGCGGCGAATCCCACGGTCTGCTTGGTGTTGGAGCCGATCTCCACGTATCCGATGGTGGACGCCGGCACGACCACGCGCTTGTCCCGGCGGTCGGTCAGTGTCAGCAGGGTCTTTTCGCCCTCGAGCACCTCGGCGACGGCCTTCTCGACGTCCTCGGCCGAGGCCTCGGTGTCGACGACCAGCTCTCGCGTCACGTGCTGGACACCAATGCGTACTTCCATGCCACTCCTTGTGAACGGGCGGGGCACACAGCGGTGCACCCCTGCAGATCGGTGGGTTCGTTCCTGTCCCCGATACTACCCACTGGCCCCCCACGACGCCGAGACGACGCCGCAACGACGTCGCGACGACGCCTGGACGACGATCAGATGCGGTCCGGCCGGCTCCTCAGGCGGAGGACCCGGCCGGGGGCGCCTCGGCGTCGAGCGGGAATCCCGAGATCCCCCGCCAGGCCAGTCGGGCGGTGATCTCCGAGGAGACCTCCATGTCCGGACGCTCAGAGAGGCTGATCCAGTGGCGGGCGGAGGTGACCGCCATCCCGATCAGCCCGTGTCCGAGCATGCGGGCGGCCACCATCGGCTGCCCGGTGTCCTCGGCGATGACCTCGGCGATCGCGTGGGCTACCGCGTCGAAGAACCGGCTAAGGCGCAGCTCGACCTCTTCGTCGTTGTCCATCCCGGAGGTGAACAGCAGCCGGTACGCCTCGTCCTTCCGGGCGATGAACTCGTAGAACGCCGAGACCGTGCCGGTCACGCGCTCCTTGTTGTCGTCGGTGCGCTCCAGGGCCTCGGTCAGCATCGCCTGCAGCTGGTCGAGGTGGGTGCCCAGCAGGTCGAGGAACAGCTCCCGCTTGCCCGGGAAGTGCTGGTAGAGGACCGGCTTGGAGACGCTGGCGACGTCGGCGATCTCATCCATCGAGGCGCCGTAGTAGCCCTTGGCCACGAAGACCTGCAGCGCGCAGTCCAGCAGCTGGCGCCTCCGCTGCTCCCGCGGCAGACGCTTGGCCCGCCCGTTCGGGGCGGTGGGCGCGGCCTGCTGGTCCTGACTCATCGGTCACAAGTGTACGAGACGGCACCGGAGGGCGGGACCATATCGGCGGCGCGCCGAAGGTGGGCGGACGGCGGGATCAGGCCCCCGCCTGGTCGATCAGCGCCTGCACCGTCTCCGGGTCCGTGGTGTTCTCCCCGATCACGTTCGGCTTGCCGGCCCCGTGGTAGTCCGAGGACCCGGTGACCAGCAGGTCGTGGCGTGCGGCGAAGCGGAGCAGGAACTTCCTGCCCGACTCCGGGTTGTCCCGGTGGTAGACCTCGACGCCGGCCAGTCCCGCACGGACGAAGGACTCGAGCTGCTCCTCGGAGACGGTGCGCCCGCGGGAGTCGGCCATGGCATGGGCGATCACCGGCACTCCCCCGGCCTCTCGGACCAGTCGGACGGCGCGGGTGGTCCCGATGTTCCGCTGGAAGACGTAGTACGGGGAGTGCTTGTGCAGCAGCCGGTCGAAGGCCTCCTGCCGATCGCCGACGACTCCCCGGCTGACCAGGGCGTCGGCCAGGTGGGGGCGTCCGACGGTGGCGCCCTCGGCGATCTGCGCGGCGACGTCGTCCCAGGTGATCGGGAAGTCCTCCGAGAGCCGTTCGGCCATCCGGCGTGCCCGCTCGGTGCGCCCGTCGCGCGCATCGGCGATGGCGTCCCGCAGACCCGGATGGTCCGGGTCGTGGAGGTAGCTGAGCAGGTGGACGCTGATGCCGTCGTCGGTGAGGGTGGTGATCTCGGTGCCCGGCAGGAACTGCATCCCCAGCTCCTCGGCCGCCAGCGCGGCCTCGGTCCACCCCGCCGTGGTGTCGTGGTCGGTGAGCGCCAGACCCGTCAGCCCGGCGCGCGCCGCCTCGGCGACGACGTCGGCGGGACGCTCTGTGCCGTCGGAGATCAGCGAATGGGTGTGCAGGTCCACGCTCATGCTCCTCACTGTATCCTCACAGCTTCCGCGCACCCTGTGAGGGGCCCTCCGGGTGCATGATTGACTGGGCACCATGACTTCAGAGCAGACCGGCGCAGAGGACCAGCAGAAGCTCCAGGACAGGGGTGAGAACCGCTCTCAGCGGCCCACCTCGGAGGCGTTCAAGGCGTTCATGGCCTCCGACTGGGCCCAGGACGACCGCCCGGAGCCGACCCGGGACGAGGTCGCCGACTACGCCGCCCGGCGCCGCCGCCTCGTCTCGGAGCGCTTCCCCGGCGAGCGTCTTGTCATCCCGGCCGGACCGCTGAAGGTCCGCTCCAACGACACCGACTACCGCTTCCGGCCCCACTCGGCCTTCGCCCACCTCACGGGACTGGGACTGGACCATGAGCCCCACGCCACCCTGGTCTTCGAACCGACCGAGCCCGGCGAGGGCGACGACGGCGGCGACCACGCCTGCACCCTGTACTTCAAGCCGACCGCGGGCCGGGACACCGAGGAGTTCTACGCCGACGCCCGCTACGGCGCGTTCTGGATCGGCGAGCGCCCGACGCTGGGCGAGTTCCGCGGCCGACTGGGGCTGCGCACGGCGCCGGTCGACGAGCTGGAGGTCGCGGTCACCAAGGACGCCGGCGCGGTCGAGGTCGGCGGCACCCGGATCCGTCTGCTGCGGGAGGTCGACCTCGACGTCGAGGCCCTGGTGGACACCTCTCGGATCAACACCGGAGTGGACCTCGAGGCGTCAGACTCGCTGGACGCGGAGCTGACCGAGTTCGTCTCCGAGATCCGCCTGGTCAAGGACGGGTGGGAGCTCGAGCAGCTCCGCGGCTCGGCCGAGGCGACGATGCGCGGATTCGCCGACGTCGTCGCCGCACTCCCCTCGGCGGTGGGCCACCGGCGGGGCGAACGGATCGTCGAGGGCGCATTCTTCGCCCGGGCGCGCCTGGAGGGCAACGACCTCGGATACGACACCATCGCCGCCTCCGGGAACAACGCCACGGTCCTGCACTGGATCCGCAACACCGGTGAGGTCCGCGAGGGGGACCTGCTGCTGCTCGACGCCGGCGTGGAGGCCGACTCGCTCTACACCGCCGACATCACCCGCACCCTGCCGGTCAGCGGCACGTTCTCCGAGGTGCAGCGGAGGGTCTATCAGGCGGTGCTCGACGCCGCCGACGCCGCGTTCGACGTGGTCCGCCCGGGGGTGCGGTTCCGGGAGATCCATCAGGCCGCGGTGCGCGTGCTGGCCGAGCGGCTCGACGAGTGGGGCCTGCTGCCCGCGCCGCTGGAGGAGGTCCTCAGCGAATCGGGCCAGCACCACCGTCGGTGGATGCCGCACGGGACCTCCCACCACCTGGGCCTCGACGTCCACGACTGCGCCCAGGCCAAGAGAGAGCTGTACCTCGACGGCGTGCTCGAGGAGGGCATGGTCTTCACCATCGAGCCGGGCCTGTACTTCAAGAAGGAGGACCTGGCCGTGCCGGAGGAGTACCGCGGCATCGGTGTGCGCATCGAGGACGACGTGGTGGTCACCGCCGACGGATACGAGAACCTGTCCCGGGACCTGCCGCGCACCCCCGACGCCGTCGAGGCGTGGATGCGGGACATCTGGGCCGACCGCGGCTGACCGACGGTCCGCACCTCATCGGTGCGCCGAGCGCCGGCTCCCCTCAGGTGCGGGAGTCGGTGCTCTCGGCGTCGACGTCCTCGGCGTGGGTGCTCGAGGCGTCCGTGTTCCCAGCCTCCGTGTTCCCAGCGTCTGCCGCCGGTGCCCGACCGGTCGGCGCCGAGGACCGGTCGGCGTCTACCCGGACGCCGAACCGGGGTCGACCGTCGGGCAGATCGTCGTATCCCGAGCCGGTCTGCGACGACGCACGATCCGGAGCGGGCCGCGGTGCGTCGTGCGGGGCGGAGTCCTCACCGGGCGGAGTCTGATCCGCCGCCCCGGGCGCCGCCCCAGGCCCTGCCGCAGGAGCGGAGGACGGAGTCGAGGTGGGATCGTCGTAGAGTCCGAGGCTGACCACGCCCGCCCCGGGGACCAGCCGGCGCGCGTGGACGGCGACGCCGAAGTCGCAGACCACGTCGAACGTGGTGGCGACCAGCTGGGAGGACGAGGCGAAGTCGCGACGCCCCTTGCGCACGGAGTATCCGATGACGCCGATGATCATCCAGATCGCCATACCCATCAGCACCGCCATGACGATGTCCAAGGGTGTCGAGTCGGGGCTGAACGTGAAGATCAGCAGGCCGATGAACGCGCCGAAGAGCGCACCCTGCGCCGCTCCGCCGAGCGCCACCCGAGGGTAGGACAGGCGGGTGCGGATGTGTTCGACCGTGCGGAGGTCGTTTCCGACGATGCTCAGGTTCTTCACGTCGAAGCCCTCGGAGGAGGCCAGGTGTTCGACGACCTTCTGGGCATCCTCGTAGCTGCGGTACCGCCCGAGCAGCTCACCGCGCGGCAGCCCGCCGTTCTGTCCCTGGAGCATCGGTGCGTTCATCGACATGCTCCCCATTGTGCCGAACCTGCGCCGAATCCGGCCGGGCATCGGAGGGGAGTTCGCTGAGAGCCTCTGACCCTCCGGCCGAGCTCAGTCCTCGATGAGCCCGTGCTCGACCCGGTAGGTGGTGTGCACCATGCCGACGTCGGTGGTGTGGCTGGCCAGCAGCGTCAGGGGGATGTCCCGGTCCGCGTCCCCGAACAGGCTCAGGCCTCCACCGATGAGGACCGGGGCCCAGCAGACGGTCAGCTCGTCGATGAGACCGCGGCGCAGGAAGTCCTGCACGACCCGGCCGCCGTCGACGTACACCTGACGGGCACCGCCGGTCGAGAGGAGCTCCGCGGCCTCCTCAGCCCCGCGCACCACCGCGATCCGGGGGTCCTCGGTCGTCAGCTCGGAGGACAGGACGATCACCGTCCTGCTCCGATACGGCCACTCGCCGAACGTGAGGAGCTTCTCGTAGGTGCCTCGGCCCATCACCACGTGGTCGACGGAGTCGAAGAACGTGTCCCACGACTGCGCGGCGGCGCTGCTGATGATCCGGGCGTGGTCACGCCCGGTCGGCGGGTCGGTCAGCCAGTCGATGTCGCCGTCGTTCCGGGCGATGAAGCCGTCGAGGCTGACGCCGATGAAGACCCGTCCGGTCCAGGTTCTGTGGTCACGCATGTCCGCGGCTCCGAGGAGGTGTCGTCGTGGATCGCATCGTAGCGCACACCGGCGCCCATGCCGCGGGCCGGGATGCGACCGGGGATGCGGCCCCTAGACTGGTGGGATGCCTGATCCGAGTGTGAGCGACAGTCCCGCCGAGCGCGTCCGCGGCCGCCTCAGCGAGGTCCTCGACCCTGAGATCCGCCTGCCGATCACCGAGCTGGGGATGGTCTCAGACGTCGACGTCGACGACGCCGGCATCGCCCGCATCGGGATCAAGCTGACCATCGAGGGGTGCCCGATGCGCTCGCGCATCGTCGCCGACGTCACCGCCGCGGCCGTCCGCGCGGAGGGGGTGGCCACCGCCGAGGTCGACCTCGGGGTGATGACCCCCGAGGAGCGCGCCGAGCTGAAGGAGCGGCTGCGCGGCGGTGCCGGCGCGAAGACCAACCCCTTCGCCCAGCCCGACTCACTGACCCGGGTCTACGCCGTGGCCTCGGGCAAGGGAGGGGTCGGGAAGTCCTCGGTGACGGTGAACCTGGCCTGCGCCATGGCGGAGCAGGGGCTGAAGGTCGGCATCGTCGACGCCGACGTCCACGGATTCTCGGTGCCGTCGCTGATGGGCATCACCGAGTCGCCGACCCGTCTCGACGAGATGATCCTCCCCCCGGTGGCGCACCGGGTGAAGACGATCTCCATCGGGATGTTCGTCCAGGACAACCGTCCGGTGGCGTGGCGGGGACCCATGCTCCACCGCGCCGTCGAGCAGTTCCTCACCGACGTCCACTTCGGCGACCTCGACGTCCTCCTGCTCGACCTGCCTCCGGGCACCGGGGACATCGCCATCTCGACCGCTCAGCTCCTCCCGGGGTCCGAACTCCTGGTGGTCACCACCCCGCAGGCGGCCGCCTCGTCGATCGCCGAGCGCGCCGGGGCCCTGAGCACCCAGACCGAGCAGAACGTGGCCGGGGTCATCGAGAACATGGGACCGATGACGATGCCCGACGGCTCCACCTTCGAGCTCTTCGGCGCCGGCGGCGGACGCACCGTCGCCGAGCGTCTCTCGGACACCCTGGGCGGCCACATCCCGCTGCTGGGCTCGGTGCCGCTCGACCTGGGGCTGCGCGAGGCCGGCGACGCCGGGGATCCGGTGGCGCTCTCCGCTCCGGACTCCCCCGCGGGATCGGCCCTGCGTAGCATCGCGGCGAAGCTGTCCTCCCGGCCCCGCGGCATCGCAGAGAGGCGGCTTCCGGTCACTCCCGCCTGAGCTCGGGATGCTCGGGCGCGAGCGCCAGCAGCCGCGCGCGGAGCGCGGCCTCGTCCCACTGCGGGTCCTCGGCCGCCTCGCGGCGGATGAGCAGGATCGCGGTGTTGAGGATGTGTCGGTGCATGGCCGCGGCGGCCGCACCGGGGTCCCCGTTGCGGATCCCGTCGAGGATGTCCCGGTGGTCTTCGATGAGCTCCTGGAGGGACCGGGTCTGCGGGACGGTGGCGATGCCCCGGCTCAGCACGGTGTTGCGCAGGTCCTCCAGGACCTTGACCAGGCGCGGATTGTCGGCGAGCGCTAGCACAGCCAGGTGGAAGTCGCGGTCGGCGCGCAGGACCCCGCCGACGTCGTCGCGCGCCGCCGCCCGCTCCATGGCACGGAACCGGGACTCCACCTCCCCGATGCCCTCCGCGTCGACGACGGCGGCCGCCCGGCCCGCGGCGGGCGCCTCGAGCATCAGGCGCAGCTGGAAGCAGTCCACCACGGCCTCCAGGGAGGTGGGCACCACCGTGACGCCCCGGTTCTTCTCGATGCGCACCAGGCCGGAGCGTTCGAGCTCGAGCAGCGCCTCCCGCACCGGTGTCCGGGAGACTCCGAATCGTTGGGCCAGCCCCCCGGCGCTGTAGCGCTCTCCGGGGACCAGAGTGCCGTCGAGGACGGCGGCACGCAGCTGAGCGGTGATCTGTTCTGTGAGGGTCGCGTGGCGGTCGACCGAGGACATCGTCACGGCATCATCCCCCCACACCGCTCAGGGCCCGCTCGACGATGTGCTCGGCGATGGCCGGTGAGCTCGTCGCACCGGGTGACGGGGCGTTGCGGACGTGGACGACGGGCCCGGCCGCGCTGATCACGAAGTCGTCCTCGAGCCGGCCGTCGGCGCGCATCGCCTGGGCCCGGATGCCCCGCGGGCCGCGGCTGATCCGTGCCCCCTCCAACTCGGGCAGCAGTCCGGCCGCCTCCTTCACGAAGGACCGCCGGCTCAGCACGGTGCGGATCTCCCGGAGCGCGGCGGCCGAGTTCGAGCGTGCGAATCGTCGGAACCCGGGGTGACGGAGCACCTCGGCCAGGTCGCCGACCGCGATCCGCCCGGGGGCGTACCGTTCGCGGGCGAAGGACAGGAACGCGTTGGGTCCGAGGTGAACCTCTCCGCTGATGTGGCGGGTGATGTGCACGCCGAGGAACGGGTAGCGCGGGTCGGGGACCGGGTAGATGAGTCCTCGGACGAGCTGATCGTGCGGGGCGGCGACGACGAAGTAGTCGCCGAAGAAGGGGACGATCGCCGGGTCCTGGTCGTCTCCCCCTGCGCGGGCCAGACGGTCGGACTGCAGTCCGGCGCAGGTGATCGCCAGATCGACGTCCTCGGCGTCCCAGAGGGTGCGGACCCGGACCCGGCCGCCGGGGATCTCCTCGAGGGCGGTCACCTCTCGGCTCAGACGCACCTCTCCCCCGGACTCGGCGATGAGGGCCGCCAGGGCGCGGGCGACGCCGCCGTAGTCGATGATCGCCGTCTGAGGGGAGTGCAGCGCGGCCCGTCCGGAGGCGTGGGGCTCGACGTCGCGCAGCCCGTCCGGGCCGAGCATCTGCACCCCGGGCACGCCGTTGGCCTCCGCGCGTGACCGGATGTCGACCAGGCGGCGCTCTTCGGCCGCGTCGCGGGCGACGAGCACCTTGCCGCACTCCTGGTAGGCGATGCCATGGGCGTCGGCGAACTCGCGCAGCTCCTCGACTCCGCGGCGGCACAGCTGGGCCTTCAGGCTGCCGGGTTCGTAGTAGAGGCCGGCGTGGACGACCCCGGAGTTCCGACCGCTCTGGTGCGCGGCGACCCTGTCCTCCTTCTCGAAGACGATCACCTCGGCGCCCGGTCGCCGACGCAGGACCTCGGCGGCCACGGAGAGGCCGATGAGTCCGCCGCCGACGACGGCGACCCGGAATCCACCCACGTGATTCCCCTCTCACCAGCCCTGTTGTGACACACAACATAACCCTGTTGCATGTTGCATGCAACCATGCATAATGGTGTTACTTGCATCACACTACGCCGCTGCGGCTCCCGTGTCGGCCGAGAGGGGACTCTGATCACGATGACGTTCACCACCAGCCCCGACGCTTCCGCGAGCGGAGAGAACCCGGCCCTGCTGCGTCGCAGCCACTTCGGCCGCGGCATCGGACTCGCCGCCGCGGCGGCCCTGGCCCTGACCGCATGCGGCGGCGACGACGGTGACGGTGACGAGAGCGCCGACGCCGAGGACGTCGGCGACCAGGACACCGAGTTCCTGACGGTCGCGACTGGAGGCTCCTCCGGCGTCTATTACCAGATCGGAGCGACTCTTGCCGATCTTCTGGCCTCGGAACTCGACTCGGATGCCTCAGCTCAGGCCACTGGGGCCTCTGCTGAGAACATCAATATGCTCACCGATGGTGACGCAGAGCTGGGATTCACGATGGGCGACACCAACGTCCAGGCCCTGGAGGGAACCGGGCCGTTCGAGGACGACCCCCGCGAAGACCTCATGGCCATCGCAGCCCTCTACCAGAACACAGTCCAACTGGTGGCGACGGAAGAGTCCGGCATCGAGTCGGTGGAGGACCTTGAGGGGAGTCGGGTGGCGGTCGGCGATGTCGGCTCCGGAACCGAGATGAACGCCAACGTCGTGCTTGAGGGTCACGGTCTGAGTTATGACGATATGACTGCGGACTACCTCTCCTTCGAGGAGGCGGTCGACCAGATGGCCAACGGCCATGTGGACGCCGCCTTCGTCACCTCGGGGTTGCCCAATCCGGGACTGACTGAGCTGGCGACGAGCACTGACTTCATCATCGTTCCTATCGAGGGTGAAGCACGAGACGATCTCATCGAGGAGCGAGAGTACCTCGAGGAGTCGCAGGTGCCCGGCGGCACGTACCAGCAGGAGGAAGACGTGGAGACCCTCGGAGTCACCAACCACCTGCTCGTGTCGTCGGAGCTGAGCGAGGATGCCGCCTACGACATCACGGAGGTCTTCTTCGAGAACCTCGAGAGCATCCACAACTCCCACGCCGCCGCCGAGGAGATCGAGCTGGAGAACGCCGCGGAGGGCCTCACCGTCCCGCTGCACCCGGGTGCGGAGCGGTACCTCGAGGAGAACGACGTGGACGTCTCCGGCGACGAGTGAGGCTCGGGCCTCCTGTGACCCACTATCCTGAGCCCCTCGGGCTGAGCAGGCGGCTGCTGCTGCGCCGAACAGGCGTCGCGGCGGCCGCCGCTCTGGGGGCGGCGGTCACAGGATGCACCGCCGTCGGCCTCACCCGAGGCCAACTGGTCTGCCGACATCAGCGCACCGAGGAGGTCTACGCCCAGGTCCCGCTGGAGTCCGGCATGCTGCTGACCCACTCGTGGCTCCACTCCATCGAGCGCACCCGATGGACCGACACCTACCGCTGCGACCGCGGCGGTCTCACGCTGATCCGCACCGAGTTCGAGTCCTACGGCGCCGGGATGCCGATGGACGAGGGCGAGGTCCGCATCGAGGACGGCCGCGTCGTGATCACTGAGATCGACCGTCCCTTCGAGGCGGTCCGGTGGATCCATTCCCACGACGTCGACTATCGGATCGGCATCGACGGCGACGAATCGCTGATCGAGGCCGAGTCCCTCCCCCATCGCGAACCATTGGAGCTGAGACCGCTATGAGCACGACGAACGACCCCGGCACCACGCGGTCCGGCCGTACGGACGAGGGAATCACCCTGACCGCCGAGTCTGAGGAGGACCGGAGGCGGCAGGAGCAGGAGGCCGCCGAGGTCGCCGCCCAGTTCGACGCCGAGTCGAGGGTGCGCACCACCGAGTGGAAGCCGCTGGCCTGGCTGCTCTCGGGCGTGGCGATCTTCACCGCGCTGTACCACATGTATACGGCGTACTTCGGCACGCCGCCGACGCTGATCCACCGTTCGATCCACGTCAGCCTGATCCTCTTCCTGGTCTTCATGCTCTACCCGCCGGTGCGCCGGGCACACGGCCTGGCGTTCCGGATCATCGACGGGGTGCTCGCCCTGCTGGCCCTGGTTCCCACCTGGTACCTGATGACCAACTATGAACAGGTCGTGCTGCAGGCAGGACGCTTCACCGAGCCCGACGTGCTGGTCTCCACCCTGCTGGTGGTTCTGGTGCTCGAGGCAGCCCGTCGGGTGACCGGCTGGGCCCTGCCGATCCTGGCGCTGCTGTTCGTGCTCTTCGGCCTCTACGGACGAGACCTGCCCGGACTGCTGCGGCACCGCGGCTACGACTGGGACACGATGTCCTACAGCTTCTACGCCACGACCGAGGGCATCTTCGGCACGGCGGTCGGCGTCTCGGCGACCTACATCTTCCTGTTCATCCTCTTCGGTGCGTTCCTCGCCAAGTCCGGGATGTCGGCCCTGTTCAACGACCTCGCCATGGCCATCGCCGGTCAGACCCGCGGCGGACCGGCCAAGGTGGCGACGATCGCCTCGGGCTTCATGGGGTCGATCAACGGCTCCGCCATCGCCAACGTGGTCTCCACCGGCGCCTTCACCATCCCGCTGATGAAGAAGGTCGGCTACACACGGAACTTCTCCGGCGCGGTCGAGTCCACCGCTTCGGTCGGCGGTCAGATCCTGCCGCCGATCATGGGCGCGGCGGCGTTCATCATGGCGGAGACGTTGGGCATCCCCTACACCCAGGTGGCCCTGGCCGCGATCGTTCCGGCCCTGCTCTACTACCTCAGCCTCATCGCCCAGATCCACCTCCGCGCCACCCGCGAAGGACTCAAGGGAGTCTCCCGGGACAATCTGCCGGCGGTGCTCGACGTGCTCAAGGAGCGCGGTCACCTGCTGATCCCGCTGGTGTTCCTGATCTACATGCTGTTCTTCTCGGGACGCACGATCCTCTACTCGGCGTTCCTGACCATCCTGGTCACCGTAGCCATCGCCATGGTGCGCAGGACGACCCGGATGAGCTTCCGAGAGATCCTGCAGGCCCTGGAGGACGGCACCCGCTCGGCCATCGGCGTGGCCGTGGCGTGCGCCTCGGTGGGCATCATCGTCGGAGTCGTCTCGCTCTCCGGCTTCGGTCTGACGCTTTCTAGCGCCATCGTTTCCCTGTCCGGAGGCGTGCTGTTCTGGACCTTGGTGATGACGATGTTCGCCTGCCTGGTGCTCGGCATGGGCCTGCCCTCGATTCCGGCCTACATCATCACGGCGACGACTGCCGCACCGGCGCTGACCGCGCTCGGGGTGGAGCCGCTGGTGGCCCACCTGTTCGTGTTCTACTTCGGTCTGTTC
This sequence comes from Nesterenkonia marinintestina, assembly GCF_025420485.1. Lineage (GTDB taxonomy): Bacteria > Actinomycetota > Actinomycetes > Actinomycetales > Micrococcaceae > Nesterenkonia > Nesterenkonia marinintestina. The sequence goes on from NZ_JAOEFD010000013.1 coordinate 60,156, forward strand.
GCCAACATCACCCCGCCGGTGGCGCTGGCGGCCTTCGCCGCGGCCGGCATCTCCGGGGGCAGCCCGATGCGCACCGGCTTCGCCGCGCTCAAGCTCGCCGCCGCCGGCTTCGTGATCCCCTACATCTTCGTCTACAACCCCGAGCTGCTGCTGCGCGACGTCGACTTCATGACCGGTCTGGCCGTGGTCGCCACCGCGGTGATCGGCATCCTGCTGCTCTCGGCCGCGCTGGAGCGCCACATCATGGTGAACATGCCGTGGTACCTCTGCCTGGCGATCGCCGGGGCGGCACTGCTGCTGCTCAACACCGCGGCGCTCTACGTCATGATCGGCGCCGGGCTCGCCGCCGTGGTGCTGCTGGTGCAGATGCTCCGCGCGAAGTCGCAGGACCGGCTGAGCATCCGATCGATCTGAGGACCCAGGTCGCGCGGAGGTCGGCGGTCAGCCGCGGCGGACTCCGGTGCCGGGGCCGCGTCCGCGCTGGGCGAGCCGGGCCACGAGCCGCTCCTCGGCGTCGGCGCCGGGGGCCACACCGCGCGGGATCCGCACCAGGAAGACCATCCCCAGCAGCCACCACAGCCCGAACATGACCCAGGGCTGGGGCTCGAGGAACGCGGGCATCCCGGGCAGGTACAGGATCAGCATGCCTGCGGTGCAGATGACCGCCGCCGCTCCGATGACCATGCCCGGCGCATTCGAGGCGCCGCCGACGCGCATGGGGCGCACCATGTCCGGCTCGCGACGCCGCAGCACCAGGAACACGAGGCTGACCAGAAGGTAGGTGATCACGATGCTCGGCGAGCCGGAGTCGACCAGCCAGACCATCATGGTCTCCCCGAACAGCGGCGCGAACACGGACAGCGCCCCGATGAACAGCAGCGCGTTGACCGGTGTGCCGTGCTTCGGGTGGAGCTTCGCGAACCAGGTCGGCAGCATCCCTGAGTTCGCCATCGCCCACATCAGCCGGGAGGCGCCGATGAGGAACGCGTTCCAGGAGGTGAGCAGACCGGCCAACCCTCCGGCCACGACGACGTTGGCCCACGTCGTGTTGCCCATCAGGACTCCCATGGCGTCGGCGGTGGCCAGGTCGAAGTCCATCATCTCCGCCGCCGGGAGGGCCACGGAGGTGGTCAGGACGATGATGATGTAGAACGTCGCGGCCATCAGCACCGAGATCACCACCAGGCGCCCGATGCTGCGCGGCGGCACCTTGACCTCTTCAGCCGACTGCGGGATCACGTCGAAGCCCACGAACATGAACGGCACCATCACCAGCACCGCGATGATCCCGGCGGCTCCGCCGGTGTAGAGCGGCTCCATGTTGCTCGGCTCTCCGCCGAAGAGCGCGCCGAGGATCAGCACCGCGGCCATGGCGACCACGAAGAGCACCACCGAGCTCTGGAACAGGCTGGCCGGCTTGATCCCCCGGATGTTCAGCAGGGTCAGCAGGACACCGGTGCCCGAACCGATCAGGACCCACACCAGGTACACCTGTGAGTCGGCCACCTCCCACAGCGGGATGCTGTGCACCTGGGGGAACACGTAGGCGACGGTCCTGGGGATGGCCACCGCTTCGAAGGCGACCACGGAGATGTATCCGCCGACGATCCCCCAGGAGCCGATGAACGCCAGATGCGGGCCGAACCCGCGCAGCAGATAGTTGTGCTCGCCGCCGGCCAGCGGCATCGCCGAGACGAGTTCGGAGTAGACGATGCCGACCAGGGCCATGATGATGCCCCCGATGACGAACGCGGTCACGGCGCCCATCGTCCCCGCACTGTTCAGCCAGCCGGCCGTCAGGGTGATCCAGCCGAAGCCGATCATCGCTCCGAAGCCGAGGAACAGCGTCTCGATCCGCCCCAGCGAGGGGATGAATCCCCGCCCCTGGTCGACCCCGGAGCCCTGTGCTCCGTGTGCTCCGTGCGCCCCCTGTGCTCCACGCCCTCCGTGTGCCATGTCCCCTCCGAACGGTCGCCCCGCGATATGGATCACATCGTAGACCCTCGGGGCGGACTCAGCCTCGGAACGCCGGCTCGCCGGTGAGGCGGTGTCCGAGGATCAGGGTGTGGACCTCGTCGGTGCCCTCGTAGGTGCGCACGGATTCGAGGTTGTTCGCATGCCGCAGCGGCGGGTGGTCGCCGGTGATGCCGTTGCCGCCGAGCACGGTGCGCGCCTCCCGGCAGATCTCGATCGCCGCGCGGCAGTTGTTCAGCTTGCCCACCGAGATCATGTGGTTCTCCAGGGTGCCGGCGTCCTTGGCGCGTCCGAGGTTCAGGGCGATCAGCTGACCCTTGTTGAGCTCGAGGGTCATGTCGACGAGCTTCTTCTGCGTCAGCTGGTAGCCCGAGAGCGGACGGCCGAACTGCAGGCGTTCGCCGGAGTAGCGCAGGGCGCACTCGATGGAGTCCCGGGCCGCGCCCATGGCTCCCCAGGCGATGCCGTAGCGGGCCTCGGAGAGGCAGGAGAACGGGCCGCGCAGCCCCGGGTTCTCCGGAAGGATCGCCTCGGCGGGAAGCCGGACGCCCTCGAGGTCGATGTCGCACTGCAGGGAGGCGCGCATGGAGAGCTTGCCGGTGATCGGGCGGGCGGTGAAGCCGGCGGCGTCGGTGGGGACGACGAATCCGCGCACCACGTCGCGGCCGGCCTCCTCGTCGGCGACCTGCGCCCAGACCACGGCGACCTGCGCCTCCGAGGCCAGGCCGATCCACCGTTTGTGTCCGTCGAGCACCCACTCGTCGCCGTCGCGCCGGGCGCCGGTGGTCATCGAGGAGGGGTCGGAGCCGGCGGTCGGCTCGGTCAGCGCGAAGCATCCGATCGCCTCGCCCGCGGCCATCTTCGGCAGCCACTGCTGCTTCTGCTCCTCGGACCCGTGCTTGTGGATCGCTGACATCGCCAGAGACCCCTGGACCGAGACGACCGTGCGCAGCCCGGAGTCGCCGGCCTCCATCTCCTGCATGGCCAGGCCGTACTCCGTCGCGCTGCGGCCTGCGCAGCCGTAGCCGGTCAGGTGCATGCCGAAGAGACCGAGCTCCGCCATCTCGGGGATCAGGTCCCACGGAAGGATGCCCTCGTCGTACCAGGCGGCGATGTCGGGACGGACCCGCCGGTCGACGAAGTCGGCGACGTCGTCACGGATCTGCAGCTCGTCGGCGCTGAACTGAGACTCGATGTCCAGCAGGTCGGTCGGGTGCTTCGGCATGACGGCCTCCAGGGTGCTCGGGGAACTGCGGCTGCCCCGATTGTCCTACCGGACGCACCACAGCAGCCACACTCATGACTTCGACTCATGAGTCGGCGACCATGTGCCGATCAGTGGCCTGACGGAGGCTCGCCGGCCCGCAGAGTGGAGGGATGCAGCGCCTGCGCCGTCTCCACCACCTCCGCCAGTGCCGGATTGGGGTCGTCGCGCCGCCAGATCAGCCGCACCGCCAACGGTCGCGGCGCATCGCTCAGCTCCCGGAACACCACACCGGGGGCGTGGATGTGCCGCTGCACGCTGGACTGGGTCAGGGCGACGCCGAATCCGGAGGCCACCAGCACCATCGACGTCGCCGAGTCGGGGGCGATCTGCGTGATGCGCGGGACGAAGCCGGCCTGACCGGCGAGCACATGGAGCCGCTGCGGCAACGCAGCGCCGGGCCCGGAGGGCAGCACGATCCACGAGTCGCGGGCCAGCTGCCGCATCCCCACCCGAGAGTGCCGCGCGAGACGGTGCCCCTCGGGCATCGCCAGCACGAGGTCCTCCTGGGTGATGACCATCGAGGTGACGTCGGCCGGCAGCAGGTCCCAGCGCCCCAGGGCGATGTCCAGGGATCCGTCGAGCACCTGGTCGAGGCCCTTGTGGGAGAGCAGGGAGGACACCAGCTCGAGCCGCAGGCCCGGCAGTCGGCGACGGAGCTCTCTGGCCAGGAGACCGACCACGTGGTTGGTCGACGGTCCGGCGAAGCCCAGCCGCACTCGGCCGGTCCGACCCGCCGAGGCCGCGGCCACGATCTCCGCCGAACGGTCCACCAGGGCCACGATCTCCTGGGCGTGGGGCAGCAGGGCCTCCCCCGCAGAGGTCAGCTGGACGGTGCGGGTGGTCCGCTCGACCAGCTGGGTGCCCAGACTCCGTTCGAGCTGGGCCAGCGACCGGCTGAGCGCCGACTGGGTCAGACGCAGCCGCTCGGCCGCCCGACCGAAGTGCAGCTCCTCCGCCACCGCGATGAACGCCCGCGCCTGCTGCACCTCCATCCGCCCATGCTATCCGCCGCCGCACCAGCCCCCGCACCAGCCGCAGTCCACATGCCCGCCTCGGAAGGACCCGCACCCCGATGACCTCCACCAGCACCGAAGATTCCGCCGGCCCGCTCGACGACGTCGTCGTCCTGGACCTGTCCCGCGTCCTGGCCGGCCCCTACGCCACGATGCTCCTCGCCGACATGGGCGCGACGGTGATCAAGGTGGAGTCGCCCAGCGGCGATGAGACCAGGACCTGGCGCCCACCGGAGACCGACGGGGAGTCCACGTACTTCCAGGCGATCAACCGGAACAAGCGCTCCATCGCGCTCGACCTGAAGGACGAGGCGGACCGGGCCGTGGTGGACCGCCTGCTGGCGCGCGCCGACGTGCTGGTGGAGAACTTCCGTCCCGGGGGTCTGGCCCGATTCGGTCTGGACTACGACAGCCTGGCCGCCGAGCACCCCCACCTGATCTACGCGTCCCTGTCCGGCTTCGGCCACGAGGGTGCCGGTGCGGCGCTGCCGGGCTACGACGTCCTGGTCCAGGGGGCATCAGGCCTGATGCACGTCACCGGTGAGCCGGACGGTGCCGCCACCAAGGCCGGGGTCGCGGTCTGCGACGTGGTCGCCGGGCTGCATCTCTACGGAGCGATCCTGGCCGCACTGCACGAGCGGGGCCGCTCCGGCCGGGGCCAACACGTGCAGGCCAACCTGCTCTCCTCGATGCTCTCGGGCCTGGTGAACCAGACCTCGGCGGCGGCGAACACCGGGGTCTCACCGCAGCGGATGGGCAACGAGCATCCGAGCCTGTTCCCCTACGGCCCCTTCCCCACCGCCGACGGGCAGATCGTCATCGCCTGCGGCAACGACCGCCAGTTCGTCCGACTGTGCCGCGCCGTGGGTGCGGATGAGGCCGCCGAGGACGAGCGGTGGACCTCGATGAGCGGGCGCAACGCCCATCGGGATGCGCTGCGGGACGTGCTGTGCGACAGGCTGCGCCGTGCAGACTCGGCACAGTGGCTGGACCGGCTGCAGGAGGCCGGGATCCCCTGCGCGCCGGTCAACGATGTGGTGGAGAGTCTGGACTACGCGGAGTCCCTGGGCCTGCAGGCACGGGCTCCGATCACCCGTGAGGACGGGACGACGTCGACGTCTGCGGCCCACCCCGTCTCCTGGTCCCGCTCGACGATCAGCCACAGGTCGGCCCCGCCGCGCTGCGACGAGCACCGGGACGAGATCCTCCGGTGGGCGGAGGCGCCCGCCGCCGAGTGATCAGGTGGCGTCGACGTCGAAGGGGGCCGGCCGGACCGCCTCCGTCGGATCCGCCGCATCCGCCGGGTCGGTCGAGCCCGTCGTGGCGGCCCCTGCCGGGGCCGAGCGGCCGCTGACTCCCAGCGACGCCGAACCGGCCAGCCCGGCGGCCACGGCGCCGGAGACGGCCGCGGGGGTCGCTCCGCCGCCGAACAGGGCCCGCGGGTCGTGCTCCCGCTCCGGCGCGGGGCCCTCGGCACCGGGGTCCTCCGTCCCGGAGCGGCCTGGACCGGAACCGTCCGTCGCAGCCCGGACCGGGCCGGGGCGGTCGGACTCGAGGCTCGCAGCGTCCCGCACCGAGCCGACCGCGCGCCGCGTCTGGTCGAGGTCCTCGGAGAGCGCGTCGCGGATGATGCGGCGCGGGTCGTACTGACGGGGGTCGTACTGCCGCCAGTTCACGTCGTCGAAGTCGGTCCCGGTCTCCTCCTTGAAGCGGACCCGGGCGTCCTGGGCGAGCACGCGGAGCTGACGCACCCAGTGGGCGAGCTTCTTGGCATAGTCGGGCAGGCGCTCGGGCCCCAGGATGAGCAGGGCCAGCACCACGAGGATGACGAGCTGATAGCCGTTGATGCCCACGGCACAAATCTACCGCCTCAGCGGTGCGCCGCCGGAATCCGCGGCGAGGGCCCCGTGCACCCGGCGCGGCGGGGAGACAGGCCGGTCAGAGGAGCCGGCTCAGCAGCTTGTCCAGCCCCACTTCGATCCGCTCGACGCCGGAGGGTCCGTCGGGGGTGCCGGCCACGCGGGACCGGTCGGCGAGCATCACCCAGGAGGCGATGGGCCGGGCCTCCTCCGGGTCCGCATCCGAGGTGATCAGGTACTGGACGTCGTCGTCGCCGACCACTGCGGACCAGGTCGAGTCCCCGGGCACGTGGTGCAGCTGGGCGGCCTCCCCGCCTATGAGCACCATCGGCTGGGTGCTGTCGGCCTGCCGCTGCGGAGCCGTCTGGTCCTCCAGGAGACCGCCCCCGGCCAGCCGGTCCTGAGCACCGGGCAGATCGGCGTCGGAGTCCTCCGGGCGGGATTCGGCGACGACCAGCCGCCTGTCGCCCTCGCTGAACCGCACCGTCACCGTCCGCACGCCCTCTTCGACGTGGGTCTGTGCGCTGTCAGGGGTGAAGCCGAGGCCGTCCTGGCCGATCTGGGCGACGTTCCAGCCCAGCTGGCCGAGCCCGTCCAAGTCCTCGAGCGGGATGTGGCCGTCGGCCGACTGGTCGTCGACCAGGTCCTTCGCCGAGGCCGGGGCCACCGCGCGGCCGCCCATCACCCAGGCCACGACCAGCAGCACGAAGAGACATGATGCGGCGGCGAGGACGGCGGCGACGACCATGCGTCCCGACCGCGGCCTCCGCCCGGTCGGCGGGTCGCCGTCTGCGGCGACGGGTCGCCGCCCGCCGGCCGGACGGTCGAGGTCGGCGGGTCGTCCGGAAGTCTGAGATCTTCGGGAAGACATCACCGTCCATTGTGGACGATCCAGCTGGCAGGTCCCTGAACGAGGCCCGACGATAGGATGGGACCGCCGTGCGACCCCTGCCCCGACGGAAGGCCGATCCTGCCGATGAACACTGCTCAGACGTCCAAGCGCGCCACCTGGGCGTATGCGGAGCAGCACCGCGGCGACGACCCGGTGCTGGCCGCGGCGCGGCGACGCGCCGAGGAGCTCGGCGTCCCGGCCGTCGGAGGGGGCGTGTCTGCGGCGCTGACAATGCTCGCCGCCTCCGCAGGAGCCCGCACCCTGGTCGAGGTGGGGACCGGCGCCGGCGTCTCAGGGCTCTCCCTGCTGCGCGGGGCCGGTGCGGACGCGGTGCTGACCAGCATCGACGTCGACGCCGACCGGCTGCACGCCGCACGTGCGGCCTTCCGCGACGGCGGGTTCCCGGCCGGGAGGACGCGCCTGATCACCGGCCGCGCGGAGGAGGTCCTGCCGCGGATGAGTCCCGGCGGCTATGACCTGGTGCTCCTCGACGGCGACCCGCTCGACGTCGTCGACAACTCCGTCGACGCGCTGCGCATGCTGCGTCCGGGAGGGATGCTGATCGTCAACGACGCCCTGGCGGACGACACGGTGCCCCGCCCCGCAGTGCGGGACGGGGCAACCGTTCAGATGCGTCGGGCGGAGCGGATGCTCCTGGAGGACGAGCAGCTGTCCACTGCGATGCTGGGCAGCGGGACCGGCCTGCTCGTCGCGGTCACTCGCCCACGGCGTCGATGAGGCACTGCTTCAGCGCCTGAGCCTCCTCGTCGTTGATCTCGAGCACCAGGCGTCCTCCACCGTCGATGGGCACCCGCATGATCAGGCTGCGGCCCTCCTGCGCGACTTCCATCGGTCCGTCGCCGGTGCGCGGTTTCATTGCGGCCATCGAGTGTTCCCTCCTGGTGTTGCACGGATGTCGGAACTCACGTCCCGATCACCCATTATCCCGCACTCGGCGGGGATGTCATCCCAGGGTCGTCTCGGCGAGGCTCAGCGGTCAGTCCTGCCAGCACCGTGTCGACCTCCTCCATCCGGTATCCGCCGAGGGTCACAGGGAACCGCGCCCCACGCACCAGCTCCCCCGCCGAGCCCTTCGGCGGTCCGGGCGCGCGCGACCCGGACGAGCGCATCGCGGCGACGACCTCGTCGAGCAGATCGTCGACCGCCTCGGGAGAGTATCCGCGCGGCGCCCGGGTGAAGCGGACGTCCCGCAGCGCCTCGGGGCTCGCCGCACGGTGCGGGAGAGGACGGGGCGGCCCGGGGATCTCGTCCTCGGTGCCTGCTGAGGCGCCGCGGCCGGTCACCAGCACCATCACGATCAGTCCGACCAGGACGACGGCGACGACGTAGAGCCACTCCATCAGTGCCCGTCCTGCGGGTCCTCGAGCACCCCGGCGGCCGTGAGCAGATGGGGGAGCATCTCCCCCGAACCGCCGCGCACCGCGAAGTCCATGACCTCGGTCAGCTCGGTGTCCTCGGGGTTCACCTCGACCAGTGCGGTGCCGCGCTCCAGTGCCAGCAGCGGCAGGGAGGCGGCGGGCTGGACGATGCCGGAGGTCCCGACCACCAGCACCAGGTCGGCTGAGCGGACCGACTCGGCCGCCGCCTCGAAGGCTTCCATGGGCAGCATCTCACCGAACCACACCACCCCCGGCCGGAGCTTCCCACGGTCGCAGGACTCGCAGGCGGGCGGATCCTCGGATTCGGCGGGCGGCACGGATCCGTCGTACCGGGGAGGGGGGAGCTGGGCCGGCGCGCCGCAGTCCGCACACCGGTGGGCGGCGATGGCGCCGTGGAGATGGCCCAGCACCTCCGCACCGGCCCGCTCGTGCAGGTCGTCGACGTTCTGGGTCGAGATGCTCAGCCGTCCCCCGGCCGCGGCGAGACGGTGCTGCCACTCCGCCAGGGCGCGGTGCCCCGGGTTGGGGTCGACGGCGTCGATCAGGGCCTGCCGCCATCGGTACCACGTCCACACCAGAGCGGGATCCGCCTCGAACGCCTCCACCGTGGCGAGGTCCTGGGCGGAGAACCGCTCCCAGAGTCCGGTCTGGACCTCGCGGAAGGTGGGGATGCCCGATTCGGCGGAGATGCCCGCGCCGGAGAGCACCGCCGGCCGGCGCGCCGAGGCGATCAGGTCGAGCAGCTCGCCCGGGAGGTCGTCGACGTCGCTGATTCTGCGCATGGGACCACCGTAGCCGGTGGATCTGGGCCCGCGGCAGGCGGCCGGGCGTATGATCACAGGGCAGAGCGCAGACGCCGGGCACCGCCGCTGGGGCGACTCGGTCATCGGACGGGGGACCTCGATGGACGGACGACCGCAGTATCCGCATCAGCACGCGCCGCAGCCGCTGAGCTCCGGAGAGGAGCAGGGGTGGGGCGTGGCGATGCACCTGGGCGGGGTGTTCCTGTCCTGGTTGGTGCCCCTGGTGCTGTGGCTGGTGTTCCGCCAGCGCAGCCGGATGCTCGACGACCACGGCAAGGAGGCGCTGAACTTCCAGATCACGCTGTTCATCGCCTACGTCGTCGGCGGGGCGACCACAGTCATCCTCATCGGGTTCGTGATCCTCTTCCTCACCTGGCTGCTGTCGATCATCTTCTCGATCATGGCCGCGGTCGCCGCCTTCGACCGCAGACCGTTCCGCTACCCGCTCACCATCCGATTCATCCGGTGACCGCGGTCATCGCGTCTAGCCCATCCGGTAGACGCTGACGCCCAGGGCGTGGGTGACCTCCGGGTCGGCGCTCCGCGCCGCCATATGGGTCGTGAAGCCTTCGAGCATCCCTCGGGCGTCGAAGTCCCCGCCGAGCGCGGCCAGGTACTCCGCATGGGCCTCCAGGGAGGCGATGCCCCGCTCCAGGGGCTCTCCGGTCACATCGATCAGGTGGTCGGGCCTCGCTCCGAAGGTCATCAGCTGGGACACGGACCAGGGCTCCAGACCCTCCAGCTCGGCCAGATGCCGGAAGACCCAGGGGTTGTCGGCGTCCCGGACGGCGTCGACCGTCGCCAGTCCTGCGGCCCGATGGTCGGCGTGGTTCAGCCCCCACGGAACCTCCAGATCCCAGCTCTGGGTGAACACGAGGTCCGGGCGGACTTCACGGATGCGTCGGGCGATCACCTCTCGGGTGCGCAGATCGTGTTCGAGGGTGCCGTCGGGCAGGTCCAGGACGAGGAGGTTGTCCACGCCGACGGTGCGGCAGGCCTCCTGCTGCTCGGCGCTGCGCAGGGGTCCGACCTCCTCCGGCGGACGCCCACGCATGCCCGCCTCACCGGCGGTGAGCAGCAGATAGGAGACCTGGACGCCGGCCGCCGTCCAACGGGCGACCGCGGCCGAGCCGCCGTACTCCATGTCATCCGGGTGGGCGACCACGCACAGCACGCGGCCGAGGTCGGTCTCGTCGAACAGGGGCAGCGCGTCATCATGATCAGCCGTCATGGCTCCAGTATGGTCTCCGACGGAGCCGTGGACCATGCCTGATGTGAGGGGCCGACGCTCCTGCGGGCGCCGCTCGCCGTCCGGTCAGCTCTTCCGGTTGTAGATGAACATCGAGATCGGGCCGAACACGGCGACGAGCACGGCGCAGCACAGTGCGACGAGGCCGACGGAGCTGAGGTCGTAGGTGCCGGCCATCAGTTCGCGCACGGTGGTCACCACCACGGAGACGGGGTTGACCTCGACGGCCGCCTGCAGCCAATCGGGCATGGTCTCCGGGTCGACGAAGATGTTCGAGGCGAACATCAGCGGCATCAGGATGAACATCGACACACCCATGGCCGCCTGCTCGCTGCGCACCAGCAGGGAGATCATCGTCCAGATCCAGGACAGCGAGAAGCTGAACACCAGGAGCATGAGGAAAGCGGCCACCACACCGACCGCTCCCCCGTCCGGTCGGAACCCCATGACGAAGCCCACCGCGAGGATGATGACTCCGGCCAGGACGTAGCGGACCTGGTCCCCGAGCAGCGCGCCGACCAGCTGGGCCGGCCGCCAGGTGGGCAGGGAGCGGAAACGGTCGAAGATGCCCTTGGAGATGTCCCGATTCAGCGTCAGGCCCGTGTACATCGTGACCATCACCAGGGTCTGGACGAAGATCCCGGGGATCAGCCACTGCACGTACTGGTCCACCGATCCCGCCAGAGCACCGCCGAAGATGTAGGTGAACATCACCGTCATCATGATCGGGAAGACGGTGACGTCGAAGAGCTGCTCGGGCACGTGCTTGATCTTCAGCAGGGCGCGCCAGCCGTAGGTCACAGACGCCGTGACGGGTCCCGCGCGACGCGGTCGACCGTCGGAACCGGCCAGCACCATCCGGATGCGCTCGGACTCCGGGGGCACTGAGGTGTCGGTCGGGCGCCCCAGCTGCGGCTCGGCCTCCCGGGAGGCGGTCTCGGTGCTCATCGTGCGGTCTCCTGCATCTGCTCGGCGTGCGGGGCGGCATCGGCCCCATCAGGCTGGGGGCGCCCGGTCAGGGCCAGGAACACCTCGTCGAGGTTGGGCTGTCCGAGGGAGAAGCTCTCCACCGCCACCCCGGCCTCCTCCAGAGCCAGCAGGGCGGCAGAAGCCCCGGAGTCTGTGGAGAGCCGAGCGCTCAGCGCCGTCGGATCGGCCTCCCGGACGACGTCCGCTCCCAGCGTCTCCCCCAGTATCCGCGCGGCCTGTTCGCGGTCGGAGGGCTCTGCGACACGCATCTTCAGGGCGCCGGAACCGATCTGGGACTTCAGCTGCGAGGGCGTGCCCTCTGCGATGACCTTCCCATGGTCGATGACGACCAGACGGTCGGCCAGCTCATCGGCCTCCTCCAGGTACTGGGTGGTCAGCACCACGGTGGTGCCGGCGTCGACGACGGTGCGGATGATGTCCCACACCTGGATCCGGCTGCGAGGGTCGATCCCGGTGGTCGGCTCGTCGAGGAACAGCAGCTCGGGGGTGACCAGCAGGGAGCTGGCGATGTCGAGGCGGCGGCGCATTCCCCCGGAGTACTTCTTCACCTGGCGCTTGGCCGCATCGGTGAGGCCGAACGCGTCGAGGAGCTCATAGCCGCGCGCCCGGGCCCCCTTGGAGGTGAAACCCTGGAGCCGTCCGAAGAGCACCAGGTTCTCGATGCCGGTGAGGTCCTCGTCCATCGAGGCGAACTGACCGGTCAGCGAGATCTTCTCGCGGATGACGGCCGGCTCGGCGGCGACGTCGTGACCCAGGACCTCGGCCCGGCCCCCGTCGGGGCGCAGCAGGGTGGCGAGCATCCTGATCGCCGTGGTCTTGCCCGCACCGTTGGGCCCCAGCACCCCATAGATGCCGCCTCGGGGGATCGTGAGGTCGATGCCGTCGACGGCGACCTCGTCGCCGAACCGCTTGACCAGGCCGTCGGTCTGCACGGCGGGTGCGTCGGAGGACGCGATCATGTCAGGGGGTCTCCTGTCGGGGGTCAGGGTCGAGGCCCAGGCGTCGGGCCATGAAGCGGTGGACGAAGGTGTTCAGCCGGGCCTGCTGGGCGGGGCTGGCGGCGCCGCCGTGGCCGCCCTCCATGTTCTCCCAGTAACGCACATCGGCGCCCAACTCTTCCAGAGCGGCCGTCATCTTCCTCGCATGACCCGGATGCACGCGATCGTCCCGCGTGGACGTGGTCAGCAGGACGGCGGGATAGTCCCTGTCCTCGGCGAGCAGGTGGTAGGGGGAGAACGTCCTGAGGAAGTCCCAGTCCTCGGTGTCCGGGTCTCCGTACTCCGCCCGCCAGGAGGCGCCGGCGAGCAGGTGGGAGTACCGTTTCATGTCCAGCAGGGGCACCTGGATCACCACCGCCCCGAAGAGCTCCGGATACCGGGTGAGCATGTTGCCGGTGAGCAGCCCGCCGTTCGAACCCCCGCGGCAGGCCAGCTGAGGCACGGTGGTGACGCCCGAGGAGACCAGATCCTCCGCGACCGCGGCGAAGTCCTCATAGGCACGGTGCCGGTTCTCGCGCAGCGCAGCCCGGTGCCAGTCGGGACCGTACTCACCACCGCCGCGGATGTTCGCCACGGCGAACACGCCTCCGCGCTCCAACCAGGCTCTGCCCACCAGGCTCAGGTAGCTCGGTGTCTGAGAGATCTCGAACCCTCCGTACCCGTAGAGCACGGTCGGACGGGCCGTCGGCTCCGTGACGTCCACCGTGGAGGTCGGGCCCATGAGGAAGTAGGGGACGCGCGTGCCGTCGTCGCTGACGGCGAATCGCTGCACCACGCTCAGGCCCTCGGAGTCGAAGCGCGCCGGTGCCCGCTTGATGACCTCGAGGGCCTCTACGCCGTGCTCCGGGTCGTCGATCACCGGGGCCAGGTCACCCAGATGCAGCGTCACCGGAGTGAGCTGGTCCTGCACGGTCAGCCAGACCTCGTCGGTCTCCCGAGAGTCCACGGCGGCGATGCTCAGGGTGCCGGTCCTCCCGGCGAAGACGTCACGGCGCACCCAGTCGGCGCCGTCGGCGTCCGACGCGCCGCCCGTCTCAGCCTGCCGGTGCCGACGGAAGTGCACCTCGGCCCGCTGCACCACATCCTCCATCACGGTGAGCACCAGGCCCCGCTCGGTGGCGGTCACGTCCTGCAGGGAGGCCGCGGCGGTGGGTTCGAAAAGCACCGTGGGACCCGCCTCGCCGGCCAGGAAGCCCCTCAGGTCGACCGCGGCGAGGCCGCCGCCCGGAACGCTGACCCCGCCGAGGGTCGCATCGGTGCGCGGCATCAGCAGGAGCAGGTCGCGGTGGATCGCAGTCCGGCAGTCCAGCGGCACCTCGATGCGGGTCAGCTGGGGCTCCTCGCCGTCGTCGAGGGCTTCGGGGTTTCCGATCAGGAACGTCTCCGCCTCGTAGAAGCCCAGCACTCGGACGGCGACGTCGTGCTCGTACCCCGGAGTGCTGATCCTCCCGGCGCCTGCGACCATCTGATCGGACTCCACGGAGACGACGACCGGCGCCCGGTCCAGAGCGGTGCCGCGGCGCCAGCGACGCACCAGACGCGGGTAGCCGGAGCTGGTGACCGGGGCGTCGTCGTCACCGAGCCCGGGCGCATCCACAGACGCGTAGACGGTGTCGGCGTCGATCCAGCTCAGCGAGCCCTTGCCCTCGGGCTTGACGAATCCACCCTCCGAGGCGGGGACGAACCGCCGGTCCTCCAGGTCGAACTCATAGGTGACGTCGGCGTCGGAGCCCCCGCGGGACAGGGAGATCAGGGCGTGGCGGCGCGGCTGCCGCGGGTGCTCCGGACGGAGCACCGAGGCGCCGTGCCAGACCCAGGTGACGCCGTCCTGGGCGGAGAGGGCGTCGAGGTCGAGCAGGACGTCCCATTCAGGCTCCTCGCTGCGGTAGGAGGCCAGTGAGGTGCGCCGCCACAGACCTTGGGGGTGGTCGGCGTCTGTCCAGAAGTTGTAGAGGTGGTCGCCGCGGGCGACGACGCCGGGGATCCGGTCCGCGGCGTCGAGGATCTCCCGCAGCTGACCCTCGAGGGCCTCGAACTCGTCGTCGACGAGCTCCGCCTCGGCCCTTGCGTTGCGTCGACGGACCCATTCCAGCGCCTCCTCTCCGGTGACGTCTTCGAGCCAGAGGTGGGGGTCGTCGGTCGTCGAGGGGATCCGAATGGTCATGGGGTCATCCTAGGGCGCACCGTCTCCCCGACCTGAGGCCGCGGGACCATGCACCTCAGTCCCAGGACCCGCTCCGCCCGCCCCAGATGCCGCAGGGGGACCACCGGCCAGGCGGGGTCGGGAACTTCGCCGGCGCAGAGCTCGATGACGGTGATCCGGCCGAACCGGGTGAGCATCCGTTCGACCGCACCCTCGAAGAGCTCGGCGTACGGGTCGAACATCTCCCGGCGCATGACCTCACGGTCCTGCCAGCCGAGGGCGTCGAACTCCGGAGTCGGCCGAGGACGGAGACCGAGGACGTCCGTCACGGCTTCGTCGTCGGCGCGGGGCCGCGTCCAGGGGATCGGCCAGCGGTTCACGAGGGTCGTCGGCCGCAGGTCCGGACACATGGCGACGCCGTAGGCGAGGACCTGGTCCGGCTCCCGGCCCTCCGGCAGGGACGGTACGTGGAGCAGCACAGGGTCCGACCCGACGGTGATGTCCACCCGTTCCCAGAGGCCCTCGGGGACGGGCCGCTCGGTCAGCGGCTGACTGCGTCCCACCGGGCCGGCGCGGAGGATGTGGTGACCGATCCATCGGCAGCAGGATTCGTCGTGGGTCTCGGTCAGCCGGGAGAGTTCGACGGCGTAGTGCCGGGCGCAGTACCGCTCGCAGCGGGGCAGGTCCGGCCCCAGGTAGGGGTTCCGGCGGCGATTCCAGACGATCTCATAGGTCGCCGCCTGGGGGCAGAGGACGCGGCCGGTGCCGCAGATCCCGGCAGGGCGCGGAGCCGTCGCCCTCCGCTCCCTCCCCGGGACGTACCCCGGGGCATGCTCCGGGGCATGCTCCGGGGAGTACTCCGGCGATCTCTCAGGTGAGGATCGCATCGAGGACCTCCTCAGCCCGACGGCGGCCCCGCTCTCGCCCGACGATCCCCGTCAGCTGCGACTCGGCGTCCACGACAGCGGCGGCGACCTCCTCGTCGCCGGGCGCGGATGTCTCGTCGACGACGGCGCCCCAGCGACGACGCCACCGATCATGCCTCGCCGCCGCTGAGTACCTTCGGAGGCCGGATTCGGCGCGGACGGACACACACGTGCCGGCGGCGCCGATCGGTCGAGACCGCACGGTCAGCACCGCGGAGCCCGTGGGACACAGCATGAGCATGTCGGTGCCGACCAGGTGGATCCCGTAGAAGCGGTCGGTCCATCGGGCATCGGGCCCGCTCCCCTCCGAGTCGACCGACGGAGTCCCGGGTTCCTGCAGCAATGGGGCCAGGGCCTCGGCGGAGTACACCTGGACACCGGAGAAGGCGGTCAGGCGACCACCCCGGAGCCGGAACGACAGCTCCGAGGCGCTCAACCCCTGGTCCCCCAGGGGGTTCCTCCAGAAGCTGCCCGTCCCCAAGTCCGTCATGGTCGGCAGACGGTGTGTCAGCAGGTCCTCATGACCCAGACCGTCGGGATCCCACAGGACGGCGCCCGCGGACCGCGGCGCCCCCGCGCGTCGCAGCGTCTCGGCCACGAGGTCCGGACGCCGGACCGAGGAGACGCGGACCTCGACCGGCACCTCCTGCAGAATGCCGTCCGACCAGCGCTGCACCGCCCCCGCATCGTCCTCGAGGTCGTACAGCGCCAGACGCGCGAAGCTCGACGTCGGTCGCAGACCGTTCCGCGCCGCGGCCTCTGCACGGTGCACGGCGGAACCGTCCCGCGGCGGCGTCCGCACCTGACGGCGCATCCGTCGACGCACCGCCGCATCCTGCCGCAGGATGTGGTCGATCCAGAACGCCGTCGGACGCAGCGCGGAATCACTCCCCGACGACCGCACCCGGCTCCCCGAACTCCGCTGCTGCTCACCGTTGCGCAGACAGTAGGCCCGAGAGGGTTCGAGCACGAACGCTCCGTCCAGGAGCAGCTCCGGGGTGCCGTACTCCTCGATCACATACTCCGTGGGCCCGTGCGTGCCCGCCCCCTGCACGACGAATCGGCGTGCGCCGTCGGGGTCCCTGCCCTCGCAGGCGAAGTCCTCGAGCCGCAGCGGGGTGCCGAACGGCGGCACGTAGTCCGGCGGCACCACGTGGGCGAAGTCGGCCAAGGTGCACGGCCCCTCGAGGCGCGCCGTCGAGGGGCGGTCCTGCTGCGCATCGTCCGGGGTCGTCACCACAGCCTCCTGGTCCGGTCGGGACGTCGTGGAGGAGATTCTGCCGCCCACCGCTGACACGCTCCGCGACGAGGCCGTGTGCCGAGGGACCCGCCCGGCCTAGA
>NZ_JAOEFD010000014.1 GCF_025420485.1 Nesterenkonia marinintestina
CCCCCCCCCCCCCCCCGGGGGGGGGCCCCACTGGTGCGACGGAGAGTTGTTCTCAGGCACCTCGGTGCCGCACCATCGATCGAGGACCATGCCTGAGGAGGGCGCAGATGATCGGTGAGGTGTTCGACGCCGTCGCACGGCGGTGGACCAGCGACGCCGTCGCCGACCCGCAGGTGGTGCTGATCCTCGCCGCGGCGGCCATGGCGGCCTCCTTCGTCCCGGTGCTGGCGAGGCTCTTCTCCCAGACGGGCACGATCGTCCACGAGATGGGACATGTGCTGGCCGCCTGGCTCACCGGCCGACGGGTCAGCGGGATCCGCGTCCACAGCGACACCTCTGGTGTGACCCTCAGCCGCGGTCGCCCCCGCGGCCCGGGGATGCTCCTCACCGCTCTCGCGGGCTATCCGGCACCGGCTCTGCTGGCGTGGGGACTCGCCGCCTCGGTCGGGACCGGCCATGCGGGGGCGGGGCTCACGCTCTACCAGGCGCTGCTGGTGATCGCCCTGATGCTCAGCCGCAACGTGGTCGGAGTCCTGTCCTGCGCGGTCTCGCTCGTCGCCACCGGGCTGATCTGGTGGTACGCCACGGACGAGGTCGTCGTCTACACCGTCGCGGTGCTCGCCGTGGTCTACGCGGTCGCCGCGGTCCGGGCCGTGCTGGGGCTCGCCGGCGTCCATGTGCGTGCCCTGACGGGGCGACGGTCCCACCGAGGCCACCGAGGCCACCGAGGCCACCGAGCGGCGGAGCAGGCGCGGACCACGGACGCCGCCCTGGCCGCCCGCGCAAGCTCCCTGCCGCTGCCGACGGCCGTCTGGCTGGTGCTGCTCCTCCTCGTCGTCGGGGTGGTCTCGGCCGCGGCGCTGTGGACTCTGACCTGACGGAGCATCAGCAGGCCTACCGGAGCACCACCGTCTTGACCCCGTTGAGGAACACGCGCCCCTCACAGTGCCACCGCACCGCCTCCGAGAGCGCCCGGCATTCGGAGTCCCGACCCACGGCGACGAGGTCCTCCGGCCCGTAGGTGTGGTCGACGTCCATCACCCGCTGGGAGATGATCGGGCCCTCGTCGAGTTCGTCGTTGACGTAGTGGGCGGTGGCTCCGACGGTCTTCACCCCGCGTTCGAAGGCCTGATGGTACGGCTTCGCCCCCTTGAACGACGGGAGGAACGAATGGTGGATGTTGATCGCTCGGCCGGAGAGCTCACGGGAGAGGTCGTCGGAGAGGATCTGCATGTAGCGGGCGAGCACCACCAGGTCCACCTCGAAGCGGGCGACGAGCTCCAGCAGCTGGGCCTCCGCCTGCGGCTTCGTGTCCGGGGTGACGGGCACGCAGAAGTACGGGATGCCGTGCCACTCGACCAGCTCGCGGTGGTCGGGATGGTTCGACACCACGGCTGCGATCTCGGCGGGCAGATCGCCGATCCTGCACCGGTACAGCAGGTCGTTCAGGCAGTGGTCCGACTTCGAGGCCATGACCAGCAGACGGCGGCGCTGGCCGTGCGGTCGCAGATCCCACGTCGCCCCGACCTCCGTCGCGAGTTCGGTGAGCCCATCGCGGATCACCTGCTCCCGAGCCGCGACGTCGGGGGTCTCGGCGCCGTCGTCGGGGGAGAGCCGGACGTGGACGCGCAGGAAGAAGTGCTCGGTGTGCGGGTCGTCGAACTGCTTCAGCTCGACCACGTCGCCTCCCTGGGCGGCGAGCACGCCGGTCACCGCGTGGACGAGTCCCGGCCGCTCCGGGCTGTGGAAGGTGAGGATCATCTCCGCCGCGCTCATCGGATCAGCTCCTCACCGGCGAACTCCGCCATCCCGTCCAGCAGCCATCGGACCGTGTAGTCGGCGAACGAGGCGCGCGGGAGGATGCGGAAGACGTCCTCCCGGGTGCGGTGGACGATCGCCTGCACGGGCCCCAGCAGCGTAGAGGCTGCGGCCCCCGCGGGGAAGGCCCGCGGGTGCAGGTCCACGTGGCAGCCCTTCTCGAGCACGGAGCGGGCGCTGGGTCCAGTGAGCTCCAGGATCGTCCGATTCCCGGAGAGGTCCACGATCTGGCCGGGCATCCCGTCGAGCGCGCCCTCGATGCCGCGCACGTCGATCAGGCCTGCCAGGCCGGAGGGCTCCACGGCGAGGAACTCGTCCGGGGAGATCCAGATGACGTGGCGGCCCTCCGGATCCCCGGTGACGGTCTCTCCGGCCCTCGGCCCCGCCGGAAGGCCCACGCCCCAGGCCTCGGCCGCCGCGCGGCCCGAGGGCGCTCCCGGCTCCGCGCGGATCCCCAGCTGCACGGCGAAGGGGATCTCTCGGAGTCTGACCCCCCTGGGACCGTCGACGTCTCCGGCGCGCATCTGCTCGGTCAGGTGGGCGGCGGGGGAGCGGCGCAGGTCGGCAGGCGGGGCGGATGCCTGGTCGGCGGTCGTCTGGTCAGCCGTCACGACGGGTTCCTTCCGGGTCGAAGTGGACAGGGGAGGTGAGCTCCACGTCGACGAGCCTACCGTCGACCGGACTGCGCACGACCTCGCCGATGCGGTTCCGCCCGTCCCACACCATGGCCAGGCCGAAGGGCCTCCCCAGCGCCGCGGAGCGGTAGGAGGAGGTGACGTGTCCGAGCATCGGCACGGGGCCCTCCTCCGGGGTGATCGGAGTCTGTGCTCCCACCAGCTGGGCTCCCTCCGGCAGCAGGGTCCGGCCGTCGGCGGGCAGCACGCCGACCAGATGTTTGCGGTCCTGCCTCGCGGTGTCGGGGCGGGAGTGGGATCGGCGTCCGATGAAGTCCTCGGTCGTCGACACCGCCCATCCCATGCCCGCGTCCTGCGGGGTGACCGTCCCGTCGGTGTCCTGCCCGACGATGATCAGCCCCTTCTCGGCCCGCAGCACATGCATGGCCTCGGTGCCGTAGGGGGTGATGTCGAAGGGTGCGCCGGCCTCCGCGATCAGCTCCCACGTCGCCAGGCCGCAGAAGTTCGCGACGTTGACCTCGAAGGCCAGTTCGCCGGAGAACGACACGCGACAGATCCGTGCGGGGACCCCGTTGCGCAGCGTGGTCTCACGGAACGCCATGAAGCCGAACGCCTCGTTCGACACGTCCAGCTCCGGAGCGATGCGTGAGATGACTTCGCGGGACTTCGGCCCGACGACGGCGACGGTGCTCCACTGTTCGGTCACGGAGGTGAAGGCGACGTCGAGCTCCGGCCATTCGGTCTGGTGCCACTCCTCGAGCCAGTCCAGGACCGTGGCCGCGCCGCCTGTGGTGGTGGTCATCAGATACCGGTCGTCGGCGATGCGCAGGGTCACTCCGTCGTCGAAGATCATGCCGTCCGGCGTGCACATCAGGCCGTAGCGTCCCCTGCCGACCCGCAGCTTCGAGAAGACGCCGGTGTAGATGCGGTCGAGGAGCCGACCGGTGTCGGTCCCTCGGATCTCGATCTTCCCCAGGGTGGAGACGTCCTGGAAGCCCACCGACCCTCGGGCGGCCGCGCATTCGCGCAGCACTGCGGTCTCCATGTCCTCTCCGGTGCGCGGGTAGTACCGCGGCCGCTTCCACTGGCCCACGTCCTCGAAGACGGCTCCGTGGTCGGCGTGCCAGGAGTGGATGTTCGTGATCCGCGCCGGTTCGAAGAGCTCTCCGCGCCTCCGTCCTGCCAGTGCGGCGAAGGGCACCGGTGTGTAGGGGGCGCGGTAGGTGGTGGTGCCGACCTGCCCGGGGTGCCCCGCGCCGAGGACCGTGGCCAGCAGCCCGACCGTGTTGACTGCGCTGGTGCGGCCCTGGTCGTTGGCCGTGGAGATCGAGGTGTACCGCTTGACGTGCTCCACCGAACGCATTCCGGCTCCGACGGCACGCAGCGCGTCGGCCACCGTCTGGTCCCGCTGCATATCCACGAAGTGGGTCGACCACTCGGCGGGGTCCTGAGCGTCCGGTGCGCCGATCAGCCACAGGGCTCGTACCGGACCGTAGTCCAGATCGGCCCGGGGCCCGTCGGCCAGCGGGTCTCGGGTCTGCGGGGAATCGCTCGGAGAGTCAGCCCCTTCGGCCCTGAAGCCGCAGGCCTCGGCGGCTCGCCGACCGGCCTCAGCTCCGGTGCGCAGCGCCCGACTCAGCGACCACGTGCCGGCCATCGCGCCGACGGTCTGCTGGCGCGCCACCGGTGCGGAGGGGACGAACGCGGCGAGTACGTCGTCCCAGGCGATGCCGCCCTGACGCTGACTGTGCAGATGCACCACGGGGGAGTGTCCTCCGGAGACGGCCAGGAGATCGGCGGAGAGCGTCTCGACGGAGCCGACCGGCACGTCGTCCCGGTCGAGGCGATGCACGGTGACCGCGGTGAGACGTCCGGCGTCGCCGTCGCCGTCGCTTCCGGTCACGACGGCGTCGAAGATCCCGCGGACACCGGTGGCCTCCAGCACGGCGGCGGCACGCGGAGTCGCCTCCGGCCGGGAGTCGACCACGGCCACCGGAGGGGCTCCGGCCTCGGCGAGGTCCTCGAGCAAGCTGTAGACGGAGTCGTTGGTGGTGGCGACCACGATCTGCTCGCCGGCGAGGGCGGCGTACCGGTTCAGGTAGGTCCTCACGGCCTCGGCCAGCATGATCCCGGGCCGGTCGTCGTCGGCGAACATGAGCGGACGCTCGTGGGCACCGGCGGCCAGGATCACCTCGGCCGCCCGGATGTGCCACACCCGCTGACGCGAGACGCCCGGCCGCTCGGACGCCGGCAGGTGGTCGGTCCTGTTCTCGACGGCGACGACGTAGTTCGCGTCATAGCTGCCGACGGCGGTGGTCCGCGGCAGGTAGGTGAATTCTGCGGCCGTGCGGGCGTCGTCGACGGTCCGACGCGCCCAGGCGACGGCGTCGGTGGACTCGATCCGTTCACCGCGGGAGCTCAGCAGCGAGCCGCCCGGTGCCGGCTGCTCGTCCAGCAGCATGGTGCGGGCGCCCGAGGCGGCCGCCTGGGAGGCCGCGGCGATGCCTGCCGGGCCGGCGCCGACGACGAGGACGTCGGTGTGGACGCGTGTGTGGTCGTAGAGGGCGCCGTCCGGGGTCTCGTCGAGCCGGCCCAGCCCCTGCAGCCACGAGGCCCGCAGACCGTCGACGAGTTCGACGGTGGTGGCCGGGAGCATGGACTCCGCGGCGTGGCCCGGTGACCGCGGCTCGACGTGCAGCAGCGCATTCGGCTCCTCGACGCCGGCGCCCATGATCCCGCGGGCCCTGCCCAGGTACAGGGAGGGCCCGCAGGGGAGCTCGCCGGCGGCGACCATCGCGCTGGCGACGGTGTCTCCGGACAGGCCGGTGTGGGCCTCGCCGTCGAGGGTGAAGCTGTGCTCCGCGTCCCGGTCCACGCCGTAGCCGGGAGACCGGTCGATGCCGAGTCGACGGCTGGTCATCGCGACCCTCCCTCCGGAGTCAGGAACTCATAGGTGACGGTGTCGCGGACGACGTCGAACCACTTGCGACAGCCTGCGGAGTGCTGCCAGCGCTCGGCGAAGGCTCCCGCCGGGTTGTCGCGGTAGAAGAGGAAGTGGGCCCAGGCGGCGTCGTCGAGCGCCTGAGGGTCCTCGGGGTAGGCCACGTGCGCCTGTCCTCCGTAGTGGAACTCCACCTCGTCACGCGGTCCGCAGTGCGGACAGGTGATCAGCAGCATCGGGGTCTCCTAACCGGTGTGGGGAGGTCAGTGGGCGACGGCGGCGGCGCCGTGCTCGTCGATCAGGTGCCCGGTCTCGAACCGTTCCAGGACGAACGGGGCGTTCAGCGGGTGGGGTGCTCCGGTGGCGATGGTGTGGGCGAAGGTCAGCCCCGACGCCGGAGTCCCCTTGAATCCGCCGGTGCCCCAGCCGCAGTTCACATAGAGGCCGTCCACCTCGGTGGGGGAGATGATCGGGGACGCGTCCGGCGTGGTGTCCACGATGCCGCCCCATGTCCGGATGAGGTGCGCCCGGGCGAAGATCGGGAAGAGCTCGACGGCGGCCGCCATCTGGTCCTCGATGACGTGGAATCCTCCGCGCTGGCCGAATCCGTTGTAGGAGTCCACGCCCGCCCCCATGACCAACTCTCCCTTATGAGCCTGTGAGACATAGACGTGGACGTGATTGGACATGACTACGGTGGGATGCACCGGTTCGAAGAGCTCTGAGACCAGAGCCTGCAGCGGATGCGACTGGATCGGGAGCCGCACGCCTGCCAGTGCGGCGGCCTGCGAGGAGCGCCCGGCCACGGCGAGCCCCACCGTCTCTGTGCTGATGCGACCGCGGGCGGTCTCCACGCCGACCACCCGATCGCCGTCCTTGTCGAAGCCGGTGACCTCGCAGTTCTGGATGATGTCGACGCCCATCTCGTCGCAGCGCCGGGCCAGGGCCCAGGCGACATGGTCGTGCTTGGCGATGCCGGCCCGGGGCTGATAGGTGGCGCCCATCACGGGGTAGCGGATCATGTCGTCGATGCTGATGATCGGACAGATCTCCCTGACCTGCAGCGGCTCCAGGAATTCGGCGTCCACCCCGTTGAGGTGGTTCGCGCCGACTCGGCGTCGGGAGTCGCGCACGTCCTGAAGGGTGTGGGCGAGGTTCAAGACGCCGCGCTGGGAGAACAGGAAGTCGTAGTCGAGCTCCGCCGGCAGCTCCTCCCAGAGCTTCAGCGACTTCTCGTAGATCGCGGCCGACTCGTCCCAGAGGTAGTTGGAGCGGATGATCGCCGTGTTCCTTGCCATGTTCCCACCGGCCAGCCACCCCTTCTCCAGGACGGCGACGTCGGTGATCCCGTAGCGGGAGGCCAGATAGTACGCCGTGGCGAGTCCGTGGCCCCCGCCGCCGACGATGACGACGTCGTAGCTGGACTTGGGCTCCGGGTTCCGCCAGAGGAAGTCGGGGTGCGGGGGAAGCATCTCTGCCATCGGGCGCCTCCATCGACGGTCCGTGATTGTCAACTGATATATCAGTTGTAGGCTAGAGTCTAGGACAGCCGTTCTCGAGCTGACAAGGTTGCCGGTGCGAGGTGGTTCAGGAGGAGGAGATGATGACGATGTCCGTGGAGCCCTCCGTCGGGGCCGAGTCGATGGCGGACAGGGCCTACCATGCGCTGCGGCGACGACTCGTGTTCCTGGACCTCACTCCGGGCGCACCGATCGCGGAGAGCGCCCTGTCGGCGGAGCTCGGCGTCGGGCGCACTCCGCTGCGCGAGGCCCTGAAGCGACTCGAGGCTGACCACCTGGTGGTGACCTTCGCCCGGCGGGGGACCTTCGCCTCAAGCGTCGACGTCGCCGAGCTCTCCGGCATCTCCGAGATGCGTCAGGCGCTGGTGCCGCTGGCGGCGCGCAAGGCCGCCCGGCAGCGGGGAGGAGGCGTCGCCGAGGAGCTCGCCCGGGAGACCGGGCGCCTGGAGGCCGGTCGGGGGACCGGTGGGGCCAGGGAGCTGCTCGAAGGGGACCTGCGCATCCACCGTCTCCTGAGCAGCGCGTCGGAGAACCTCTACCTCGAAGAGACCCTGGTGCGTCTGGACAGCCTGGTCACGCGTATGTGGTGTGCGATGCTCGACCGCATCCCACCCATGCAGGAGCACGTGCTGGAGCATGTGGCGCTGATCCGGGCGGTGCTCGACGGCGAGGAGGCTCGGGCGGAACGGCTGGCCGGGGCCCACGTGGACCACTTCGACCGGGTGGTGCGCGAAGTCGTGTGACACGCTCTCGGGCAGATCGTGCGGGGCGTGGATCAGCTCCGCATCCGGGAGCCTGAGGGGTCGAAGAGCCGGTCGGCGACCACATGCGCGCGCCAGCGGTCACCGAAGTGCTCCGTCAGCAGGGGCGTCCCCTCGGCGGCGAGCTCCGAGGGCACCCAGGCGTAGGCGATCGACTGTCCGACCGTGTGGCCCTGATCGGCGCTGGTCACATAGCCGACCGGCCCGTCGGAGCCGCGGGCGGGGTCGAACACCGGCTCGTGGCCCATCAGCACGTGGGTGGGGTCGTCGAGGGTCAGGCACGCCAGTCGGCGCGTGGGCAGGTCCGCACCGAGGGCGGCGAGCCGATCGGCCGCGGCCCCGCGGACCGCGAAGTCCAGGCCGGCCTCCGCCGGAGTGTGCTCCGGCGTCATGTCGGATCCCCAGAGTCGGAATCCCTTCTCGAGCCGCATGCTCTCGAATGCCCGGCGACCCACGGGAACGATGCCGAGGTCCCGGCCCGCGGCCATGATCTCGTCCCACAGGAACCGCCCGAACTCCGCGGGTGCGTAGATCTCCCACCCGAGCTCGCCGACGTAGCTCAGCCGCAGGGAGAGCACCGGCACCCCGGCGATCTGCAGCCGGCGGCAGCGATAGAAGCCGAACGCCTCACGCGAGACGTCCTCGTCGACCAGGCGCGACAGCACCTCCCGCGCCTGCGGACCCCACAGGCCCACCCCGCAGGAGCCGGTCGAGACGTCGGTGATGCGGAGGTCGGCCCCGTGGGCCCGCATCTTCCGGCTCAGCCACGCCGCATCCTGATGCCCGTTGACGCCGAGATGGAACTCCTGGTCACCGGTCCGTGCGATCGTCACGTCGGAGAGGATCCCGCCGCGGGGTCCGAGCATCAGCGCGTAGACGATGCTCCCCACCGATGTGCCGACGGGTCTGCTGAGCGCGCCCTCGTCGCTCAGCGCGGCGAAGAACTCCGAGGCACCGGCCCCGGAGACCTCCAGACGGGGGAGGGGCGTCATATCGACCAGACCAACGGATGCCCGCAGCCCGCGGACCTCCGCCGCGACCGCGGGATCCCAATGGCGGGCGGTCCACGGATCGCGCTCGGGTGCCGGCGCACCGTCGGACCCGTCGGTGTCCGCGCCGTACCAGAGCGGCCGCTCCCACCCGCCGGACGATTCGAAGACCGCGCCGAGGGCCTGCTGCCGTTCGTGGAACGGCGAGGTCCGCAGGCCGCGCATACGCAGGGTGGTGGCCTTCGGATGGACGATGTCATAGACCTCGTCGTAGGACTCTTCGCCCTGCTCGCGCGCCCATCGTCGTGTCACCACCGCAGGGTCGAACCGACTGAGGTCCAGGCCGTGGGTGTCGATCCCGGGATCACCGTGGACGATCCAGTCGGCCATGACCTGCCCGACGCCGGCGGACTGGGTGACCCAGACCGCCTGAGCCATCCAGAGGCCCTCTGTGCCGGGCACGGGCCCCAGCAGCGGTCCCCCGTCGGGGGTGAACGAGAAGATCCCGTTGAAGCTGGCGTCCTCATCCAGATCGACCGACCGCAGCGCCGGCAGCAGCCGTCGGGTCTCGTCCCACGTCGGCTGATAGTCCTCGCGGGTGAACGGGTGGATCGACGGTTGGACGCCGGTTCGGCGGGCCTCCTCGGGTGAGGCGATCTCCTCCGGCGCCACCGGCAGGGGCCGGTGCTCGTAGGCGCCGATGCAGATCCGGTCCCCCCACTCGCGCAGGTACATCGCGAAGTCCTGGTGGCGGAGCATCGGTCGTCCGACCTCCGTGCCCTCGTCGAGGTCGGTCACCGCCGGGGCGGGGAGGCTGAATCCGAATCCGTGCTCGACCGGCACCATCGCGATGTCCAGGTCGAGCATCTCCCGAGCCGCCCCCGGACCCCAGAGGCCGGTGCAGCTCACCACCACGTCGGCGTCCAGGGTCTGAGGGTCGACGTCGCCGACGCCCACGGGGACGACGTCGACTCCCGTCACACGTCCGTGGTCGCGACGGATCGCGACGGCACGGGTGTCGGGCAGGATCGTCGCCCCGCCGGCCTCGGCGCGGCGGGCCTGGAATTCGACGGCGCGGACTCCCTTGACCACGGCGTCGTTGGGGGTGTGGAGGCCTCCTAGGACCAGGTCCGTGTCCAGGCCGGGCCACAGGCGGCCCACCTGTTCGGCCGACAGCAGTTCGGCCGGCACGCCCCATGATCTGGCGAGGCCGAGCCGACGGTGCAGCTCCCGCAGGCGTTCCGGCGTCGTCGCGATCTCGATGCCTCCGACGCGCTTCATGACCCACCCGTCGTCGACGGCGGCCCCGTCGAGCTTGTCCAGTGTGCGCCGAGCCAGTTCGGTCATGGCTCGATGCGGCGAGATCTGGAAGACGAAGCCGGGCGCATGGGAGCTGGAGCCGCCGGTGGCGTACAGGGGGCCCTGCTCCACGACGGTCACGTCCGTCCGTCCCCGGAGCACCAGCTCGTCGGCCAGTGCGGCTCCGACGACACCGAGGCCGATGATCACCACGCGGGAACCTTCGGGGAGACCACTCTGCGACATCTGCCCTCCCTAGCGTTGCGGCTGGCGCAACGGCGTGTAGAAGATGCACTCACTCTAGAGAATGTGTGATCACCGACACAAGGGTGGCGGGCCGTCAGGCGGAGAAGTAGCCGAGTCGGGCCGCCAGCTGCGAAGCTTCGGCCGTCAGCAGTTCGGCCGTCTCGGCGAAGTGCGATTCGGGGAGTCGGAAGGACGGCGCCGTGGCCGACAGAGCGGCGACGACCTCGCCCTGCGGACCGTGCACCGGGACGGCCAGGGCATTGATGCCCTGCTCCCATTCGGCGACCGCGGAGGACCAGCCGCGGGCGCGGACGGCCTCCAGTTCGGCGCGCAGGAGCTCGGGATCCGTCATGGTCATGCCGGTGAAGTTCTCGAGGCCGCGGGCGACCACCTCGTCGAGCGCCCCCTCGTCGGAGTGGGCCAGCAGGACCTTGCCCGTGGATGTGGCGTGCAGGGGCCCGCGCTGTCCGACGTACTGCCTGGTCAGCCCCACCATCTGCTCACCCTGTGCCTGAGTGATCGTCACCGCTCCGCCCTCGGCGAGGATGGCGACGTTGACGGTCTCGTTGAGGCGCCGGGCCAATGCGGTGCAGCTGGACTGGGCGTCGCGGCTGAGGTCGATCCGCCCGGAGACCGAGCTCGCCAGGCGCAGGACGCCGAAGCTCAGCCGGTAGGACCCTCGGGCGGCCTCCTGCTCGACCAGGTCATGTGCCTCCAGGGTGCCCAGCAGGCGGAATGCGGTGGAGCGATGGACTCCCAGGCGCCGTGAGATCTCGCTGATGCTCGCGGAGGGCGTCTCGCTGAGCAGCTCCAGGATCGTCACGGCGCGCTCCACCGATTGGACTCCGCCGGCGCTTCCGGTCTTGGGGGGCATGGGTTCGTCCCTTTCCTGCGGTGTGTCCCTTGACGTGATGCGCGTCACGGGTGGCATACTCGGTCGCACCTGGTGTTGCGCATAAGACGAGCTGTTGCGCTATACACAACACTACGAATCGTCGGTGGTGAATGCAAGTGGCGTTCAGGGCATGTTCCGTCCAAGACCTCACCGCGGGGGAGGGCCTCCGCATCGACTCGGTCAGTCCTCCCATCGCCGTCTTCCTCACGGAGGAGGGATCGGTGCACGCGGTGGACGACACCTGCACCCACCAGGACGCCTCCCTGGCCGCCGGCTGGGTGGAGGACTGCCGAGTGGAGTGTCCGCTGCATGAGAGCACCTTCTCACTGCTCAGCGGTGCGGTGGACCAACCGCCGGCGAAGCGGCCGGTGCGGGTGCATCACGTGACTCTCCACGGCGACGACGTGCTCGTAGAACTCTCGCAGGAGGCTCCGAACCTCCCTCCGGGGATGGGGACCGTATGACGGTCCCGACGCTCGCCCCCGAAGGCCACCTGCTCATCGTCGGGGCCGGGCTGGCGGGGTATCACACCGCACGCGGGGTCCGCGCGCACGGTCACACCGGTCCCATCACGATCATCGGCGAAGAGCATCGGGCGGCCTACGACCGTCCTGCCCTGTCCAAGGCCTATCTCACCGGTGCGGCGGCCGAGGAGGACCTGCTCCTCGACGATCCGGAGGACCCGCTCGACGTCACCTGGGTCAGCGGAGTCGGAGTGGTCGGCCTCCGGGCCGAGCCTCTGGGGGTGCACACCGACGACGGCGCGTTCCACACCGCCGACGCCGTCGTCATCACCACGGGAGCATCCGCGCTGAGTCTCCCCTCCCTCGACTCCTCCGAGGACCGGGGCGGCTGCGCCCCGGCTCGGCCCTACGTGCTGCGGAACATGGAGGATGCGCTCGCACTGCGGGACACCCCGCTGCACGGGGCCGACGTCGTCGTGGTGGGCGGCGGATTCCTCGCACTCGAGTCCGCGGCCACCTGTGTCGCCCGCGGCGCAGGATCCGTCACTGTGGCCGCAGGTGAGGAGGACCCCGGCGCCCGACGCCTCGGGTCGCCGGTGGCTCGGGCCATCCGTTCGGCCCACGAGGCCCGGGGCATACGCTTCGCCCCCGGGGCCAGGGCGCAGGGGCTTCGTCGACGTCCGCCCTCAGACGGAGGTCCCCACTACGAGGTGCTGCTCGGCGACGGGGGAGTGCTCCCGGCCGACATCGTCATCTGCGCGATCGGCGCCGAGCCTCGTACCGAGTGGCTTCTGGACTCGTTCGTCCGTCTCTGCACACAGAGCGGTGCGGTGCTGTGCGACGACACCGGGGCGACATCGGTGCCCGGGGTGTACGCCGCAGGCGACTGCGCGCAGTGGGCCTCCCACTCCAGCGGGCTGCGACCGGTCGGTCACTGGCAGGAGGCCTTCGAGGAGGCGGCCGTCGTCGCCGCCGCACTGACCGGATCCGACCCCGTCCCGCTCCAGGAGCCGTACTTCTGGTCGGATCAGTTCGACCTCAGGATCCAGGGCGTCGGTCGGATCCACCTGGCCGATGATGTCACGGTCGTCGACGGCACCTCGGACGGTGGAGACCTGCTGGTGCACTACTCCCGGGACGGAGTGAACGTCGGAATCCTGGGGATCAACCGACTCCGCGACGTCACCCGTTGGCGCCGCGGCAGCCGGATCCGTCCCGCCTCGGCGGAGGCGCCCGGCCCCACCCCCGTCTCTGCCTGAGGAGGGTCCCATGATCATCGACCCCCTGGACCGACCCCTCCCCGGTGCCTCGCTTCATCCCACCCTCACCGGTGACGCCTACACGGACCCGGAGGTCTTCCGCGCCGAACAGGCCTCGATCTTCGAGACCATGTGGAACTGCGTGCTGCGAGCCGACGCCCTGCCGAGCCCGGGCCATTGGAGGACCGTGCAGGTCGGCAGGGAGGAGATCATCGTCGTCCGAAGCCGCAGCGCGGGCATCCGCGCCTACTACAACGTGTGCGCGCACCGCGGCATGAGGGTGTGCACCGGATATGAGGGCGTGAGCAGGAAGCTGCAGTGCGGCTACCACGCCTGGACGTACACCCTGGAGGGAGACCTCGCGGCGGCGCCGAACCTGACCTCCATGCCCGATGTGGACCGGGAGGACTACGGGCTGCGGCCGGTCCACGTCCGGGAGTGGCTCGGCTATGTGTGGGTCAGCCTGGCCGATGAGCCGCCGAACTTCGACCAGGAGGTGCTCGGGGAGGTGCGCACGCGGTTCGGTGAGGTCGAGTCGATCGACAACTACGGCATCGATCGGCTGCGGGTCGCGGAGTCGAAGACCTACGACGTGGGGGCGAACTGGAAGCTCATCATCGAGAACTTCATGGAGTGCTACCACTGCGCAACCATCCACCCGGAACTGACCGAGGTCATCCCTGAGTTCGCCGACGGTCTGGCCTCACAGCGCGCCGGCGGGGCGGTCCATGGATCGGGGTTCGGACAGGACGTCGCGGGGTTCACCGTCGACGGCTCGGAGTCGGGGCTCTCGGAGCTGCCCTCGATCGCACCCGATCAGGAACGCAGGTACTACGCCATCACGGTGAAGCCTCAGGTCTTCATCAACACCGTCCCGGACCATGTGATCGTCCATCGGATGACTCCGATCTCACCGGAGCGCACCGTCGTCGAGTGTGACTGGCTCTTCGCCGCCGAGGTCGTCGACCGTGTCGAGTCCGGGGAGCTCGACGTGGCGCGGTCGGTGGAGCTGTTCCACCGGGTCAACCTCCAGGACTTCGAGGCCTGCGAGCTCACACAGCCGTCGATGAGCTCGAAGGCGTATAAGGGCGGTGGGGCGCTGGTGCCCAGCGAGCACCACATCGGTGAGTTCCATGAGTGGTGGCGGCGAACACTCCGGTGATCGAAGGTCGTCGTCTCCCAGATCTGACTCGTCACAGCAGCAGACTCAGGATCCAGACGGCGGCGAACGCCGTGACCCCCTGGACGGCAGAGGCCACGGTGATCGTGCGGTAGGCCGTGCCGACCGGGATGCGGCTCAGCTGGGACACGACCCAGAAGAACGAGTCGTTGGCGTGGGACACCATCATCGCCCCGGCACCCACGGCGAGGACGGCCAGCACGGCCCCGGTGGAGCTTCCCAGGCCGAGGGCGTCCGTCAGGGGCGCCACCAGGGCGGAGCCGGTGATGATGGCGACCGTCGAGGATCCCTGAGCGGTCTTCAGCGCCGCGGCCACGAGGAACGGCACTGCGATGCCGATGCCGAGGTCGCTGAGCGTCTCGGCCAGGAAGTCCGTCAGAGGTGCCTCGTTGAGGACCGCCCCGAAGGAGGCACCGGCTCCGGTGATCAGGAGGATGGGCGCTGAGACGCGGATCGCCTCCGCCATCTGTTCGTTGAAGGTCTGGAGCTTACCGGTTCCTGAGAGCTGGGTGACGGCGATGAGCAGCCCGATGATCAGGGCGATGACCGGTGTGCCGAGGAACACCAGCGCATCGATGAGCAGCTCCGGCCCGCCGTCGATTCCGGGCAGCTGGACGAAGGACCCCACACAGATCAGCAGCAGGGGCACGCCGATGGGTGCGAACGCCGCCCCCGCGTTGGGCAGGCGTCCGTAGGAGGCGCGGAGCTCGTCGTAGTCGAGATCCTCGATGTCGTCGTCCTTGCCGGCGGGGAGCCGCTCGAAGTCCTTGTGGGAGAGTCGCGCGGCGAGGAGCAGGGCAGAACCGGCCGCAGCCGCGGAGACGACGAGGCCCAGCCCGACCACGAGGCCGAGCTGGTCCGTCACACCGAGTTCCCCGGCCGCCGCCAGCGGACCTGGGGTGGGAGGCACCAGATTGTGGGTGGCGAACAGACCGGTCATCAGTGCGACCGACGTCGCCACAGCCGAGATCCCTGCCCGGGCTGTGACCGCCTTGCGCAGCGAATTCAGGATGACGTATCCCGAGTCGCAGAAGACCGGGATCGAGACGAGGTATCCGATCACCGACATGGTGAGGTTCGGGAATCGCGACCCGATCAGCCTGATCAGGGCGTCAGCCATGGCGATGGCCGCCCCGGACCGTTCGAGGATCACCCCGATCATCGTGCCGAGGACGATCACCAGCCCGATGTTGCCGAGCGTGCTGCCGAAGGCCTCGGTCACGACGTCGACGCTGTCGGTCAGGGGGATGCGGTACAGCAGCGCCGCCAGCAGCGCGGCGCCCAGCAGCGCCAGGAAGGGATTGACCTTCCACCGGGCGGTGACCAGGACGATTCCGGCCACCAGGGCCACAAGGATGAGCAGATCGACCACGGGTCCCCTCCAGGAGTCGGTGCGGGTGAGTCGGTGGAGTGATCAGACTCACCGTCCGACAACGATAAGGTCTCCTCATGATCGGACGCACGAACTCCGCGCTGACGACGGTGGTCTTCGACCTCGGGAACGTCCTAGTCGGATGGGACCCGTACCTGCCCTTCGCGGATCACCTGACCCGCGCCGAATGGCGCGAAGCGGCCGACGCGGCCGGATTCGCAGCGCTGAACGTGCGGGCGGACGCGGGGGAGCGGATACACGACCTCGTCGATGAGGCGACGCGGCGCGACCCGGCGCACGGCAGGCTCCTGCGCGACTACTTCGACGGGTTCGCGGACTCGCTCACGGGTCCGGTGCCCGGTACGGCGTCGATCGTCGCGCGTCTGCGGGAGTCAGGGGTCAGACTCCTGGGGCTGACCAACGCGTCGGCCGAGACGTACCCCCTCATGCGTGCTGCCGCCCCTGCGACGGATGAGTTGGAGCAGATCGTGGTCTCGGGGCGCGAAGGCCTGATCAAACCCGATGCGGAGATCTTCCGGCGCCTGACCGAGATCACCGGCGCGACGCCGCAGGAGTCCGTGTTCATCGACGATACGGAGGCCAACGTTCGGTCCGCCTCCGCATCGGGGTTCACCGGGATCCGATTCCGTGATGCCGAGCAGCTGGCGGCCGACCTGCGGGAGCTCGGTCTGCTGCGCTGAGGCTGCGCTCGAGGCCTCAGACCTCCCGGCGTCTCAGTCTCAGCCCGCCCCGCCCGCTCGACTGCGACCTACTCGCCCGCGCAGTGGGGGCAGCAGTAGGTCTTCTCGCCGCGGTCCACGCCGTGACCGATGACCCGGCAGCCGCAGGCGGCGCAGGTCGGAGCCATGCGGTGGATCGCGCACTGGAAGCTGTCGAAGGTCAGGGTCTCACCGGCCTGGGTGACGGTGAATGCCTTCTCGTACTCGTTTCCGCACGTGGCGCAGGGTGTCATGCAGCATCTCCTCGATATCGGTCGTTCGGATGTCGGCCGGGCGTCATCCCGCCGCGGCCGTCGACTGTGCGTACTGGGCGATGCGCCCGCCGGCGAGCACCATCTCCACCTGCCGCTCCGACAGCCGGTGCCTCAGCTGGACCTCGCGATCGCCGATCTGTGCGGAGACCTCGTCCGAGGCACGGAGGGACTCGTGCAGTCCCCGCAGCGACAGCACGTCGTCCTGGGTGAGGGCGTCGTAGTCGGCCTCGTCGTCGAACTCCAGCGCCAGCACCCCGAAGTTGGCCAGATTCTGCCAATGGATGCGGGCGATCGACTTCGCCACGACCACGCGGAGTCCCAGGTATCGGGGCGCGACGACGGCGTGCTCGCGGGAGGACCCCTGCCCGTAGTTGGTCCCGCCCACTACGGCGTGGCCGCCGTCGGTCTCCACGGCCCGGGAGGAGTAGGTGTCGTCGACCTGGACGAACACGAACTCCGAGATCGCCGGGATGTTGCTGCGGTACGGCAGCACACGCGAGCCGGCCGGCATGATCTCGTCGGTGGAGACGTCGTCACCGACCTTCAGAAGGATCGGCAGGTCCATCTCGTCCGGAATCGGGTCGAAGGTCGGAAGGGAGCGGATGTTCGAGCCCTTCACCAGCTCCACGCGGCGAGCCTCCTCCGCGGGCAGGGGAGGGGTGAGCAGGTCCGGGCTGATGGTGAACGTCCCGGGCATCTGCACCTCGGGGTGCGCCATCTCCAGGTCGCGCGGATCGGTGATCTCGCCCGTCAGGGCGGCGGCCGCAGCGGTCTCGGGGGAGCACAGCCACACGGCGTCCTCATCGGTGCCGGATCGGCCGGGGAAGTTCCGCGGCATGGTGCGCAGACTGTTGCGTCCCACCGCCGGTGCCTGACCCATGCCGATGCAGCCCAGGCACCCGGACTGGTGCACTCTGGCGCCCGCGGCGATCATGTCGAACAGCCACCCCTCGCGGGCCAGATCCGCATACATCTCCCGAGAGGTGGGATTGACGTCCAGGGAGACGCGCTCATGCACGCGTCGCCCGGCAACAGCCTCGGCGACGACGGCGAAGTCGCGCAGCCCCGGGTTCGCGGAGGATCCCACGACGACCTGGAACACCTCCTCGCCTGCGGCCTCGCGCACGGGTCGAACGTTGCCGGGGGAGGAGGGTGCGGCGATCAGAGGTTCGAGCTGGGAGAGTTCGATGTGTTCGTGCACGTCGTACGCGGCGTCCTCATCGGCGAGGAGCTCGGTGAAGTCCTCGGCGCGGTCCCGTTCCGCCAAGTACGTCCGTACGGCGTCGTCGGCGGGGAACACCGAGGTGGTGGCACCGAGCTCGGCACCCATGTTGGCGATGACGTGGCGGTCCATCGCTGTCAGACCGACCAGCCCGTCGCCGTAGTATTCGATGATCCGGCCCGAACCGCCCGAGACTCCGTGGCGTCGCAGCAGCTCCAGGATCACGTCCTTGGCGGAGACCCACGGCGGCAGCTCACCGGTGAGCTCCACGCCCCAGATCTCCGGCATCGAGATGTAGAGCGGTTCGCCGGCCATGGCCATCGCGACTTCGAGGCCGCCGACGCCCACCGCGAGCATGCCCAGGGCTCCGGCCGCACACGTGTGGGAGTCTGCTCCGACCATCGTCAGTCCGGGCCGCCCGAAGTGTCCCTGATGCACGGGGTGTGAGACGCCGTTGCCGGCCCGGGAGAACCAGATCCCGTAGCGCTGGGCGGCCGACTGCAGGAACGCATGGTCCTCTGCGTTCTTCTCATCGGTCTGCAGCAGGTTGTGGTCCACGTACTGGACCGAGGTCTCCGTGCGCACCCGATCCAGCCCCATGGCTTCGAGCTCCAGCATGACCATCGTCCCTGTGGCGTCCTGGGTCAGGGTCTGGTCGATGCTCAGCGCGATCTCGCGGCCTCGGGTCATCTCGCCGGAGACGAGGTGATCTCCGATGAGCTTCTGTGCGACGTTCCGGCCCATACCAGGCCCTCCTCGCCCTCGTCGTTCGACTGTGGATCCCCCTCCACCCTGCCCGAGCATGACCGTTTGTGGCAAGGATCACGGGCCGCTGACCTGGGGCGATGCTGGGGTGCGGCCGCGGTGAGGTGCTCACCCCGGGGGAGTGAGCTGCAGGAGGCGGGCCTGGTCGCCGTCCTCGATGAGCCAGATGCTGCCGTCCGGCGCCTCGGCGACATCGCGGATCCTCGCGCCCATGTCCCAGATCTGCTGCTCCACGGCCTCGGTGCCGTCGAGCTCGACGCGGACCAGCGCCTTCCCGGAGAGTGCCCCCAGGAAGGCGTCCCCGGACCATCCGTCGAAGGCGTCGCCCTGATAGATCATGAGGCTGCCCGGCGAGATGCTGGGGGTCCATGAGACCTGCGGGGCGACGAAGCCGTCGTCGTCGGTGTGGTCCGGGATCTCCTCGCCCCCGTAGTGGGAGCCGTCGGAGGCCTCGGGCCACCCGTAGTTGCCGCCTTCTTCCAGGAGGTTGAGCTCATCACCTCCTGCGGGCCCCATCTCCGAGGACCACAGCCGGCCGTCGGGGGCGAACGCGATGCCGAGCGCGTTCCGGTGGCCGTAGCTCCAGATCTCCTCGGCGACGTCTGCGGAGACGTCCTCGTGGTCGGCGAAGGGATTGCCCGGCGCCGGGTCCCCGTCCGGCGTCAGCCGCATGGTCTTGCCGAGACCGCTGTCCAGATCCTGGGCGGGGTCCAGCTCCTGACGGTCGCCGGAGGTGACGAAGAGGTGCTCGCCGTCGGGGCTGATGGTCATCCGGTGGGCGAAGTGCCCGCTGCCGTCGGTCTTCGGCCGCTGCTCCCAGATGACCTCGAGGTCGTCCAGACGTGCCGAGTCGTCCTCTTGGGAGAGCGAGGCTCTCCCGACCACGGCGCCGGTCCCGCCGCCCCCGGCCGTCACCCAGCTCAGATAGACCACTCCGTCGTCCTCGAAGTCCGGACCGACGATCACATCGCCGAGGCCGCCCTGACCGTCGACGACGATGTCGTCGGGCACCCCGGAGACGTGCACCTCCTCGGATCCGTCGGGTTCGCGCAGCAGCATCTCCCCGGTCCGGGTGGTCACGAGCATCCGGCCCGAGTCCGGGAGGAACTCGAGGGCCCAGGGGGAGTCGTAGGTCCCGTGCTCCGTGATCTCGAACGGTGCGTCCTCGGCCGAACCGGTCTCCGGCGAGGGTCCGCGTCCGTCCGCGTCGTCCGCTCCGTCGTCTGCTCCGCCGATGCCGCAGGCCGGGAGCAGCATGGTGAGTGCGCCGACGGTGAGGAGGCGGCGCACGGTTCGGCGGTCGTCTCGACCGATGCTGGGGTGCGGATCCGGCATGCTGTCACTGTACCGACCGTGCTCCCGATACGCGTCCGAGTCTGACCTGCGACGATGGGGGTATGACATCTCCAGGGACGACGAACATGGACACACTCATCAGGGATGCCCCCGTCGACGGGCCGCTCCGACGCTGGGGCGTGCTGATCGCGGTCCTGACCGCGATCGGTCTGGCCGCATGGGGCGCAGGAGCCTTCGGCGGGGACTCGATCACCGAGGCCGCCGGGGGATGGCTCGACTCCGACTCCACCCCGCTCGCACCGGCGTCGGGCGCCTTCCGCATCTGGAGCGTCATCTATCTGGGCATGCTGGGCTATGCGGTGTGGCGGCTCGCCTCGCGGGGACGGTCCCCTGCGCGGGCCCGCCGGGCGGATCCGTGGGTGGTCGGCTCGGCGCTGCTCAACGCCGCGTGGATCGGAGTGGTGCAGGCTGACCAGCTCGCACTCAGCCTCGCGGTGATCGTGGTCCTGCTGACGGTCCTGATCCGCCTCCATCTGCTGCTGGCCCGCACCACGGCGGAGGGACGCG
Organism: Nesterenkonia marinintestina; assembly: GCF_025420485.1. GTDB lineage: Bacteria > Actinomycetota > Actinomycetes > Actinomycetales > Micrococcaceae > Nesterenkonia > Nesterenkonia marinintestina. The sequence continues at coordinate 20,224 of NZ_JAOEFD010000014.1, forward strand.
TGGAGACGGTGCTCCTGGACGGCGTGTTCGGCCTCTACCTCGGCTGGGTGTGTGTCGCAGTGGTCGCCAACGCCTCCGCGCTGGGCGGCTCGCTGCTCGACCCGGAGCGCGCGATGGGCCCTGAGACATGGGTCGTGGCCACGGCGATCGGGGTGCTCATCGTCGTGGTGCTCCTGGCCCTGGCGCTGAGCGAACTGACAGGGCGCCGGCTGGCCCCGATCCTGGCGATCGCCTGGGGGACGGCCTGGATCGCCGTCGGACGACTGGAGGGACGCTTCGAGGATCTCATCCTGGTCATCGCCGCGGCAGCGGCGGCGGGCACCGCGCTGGTGGTCCCGTCCGTCCGTCGAGCAGCGCTCGGTCGACGTGCCATGAGTCGCTGACCTGCGGCGATCCTCTCAGCAGTCGGCGCCCCGAGCGCGTAGGGTCACGGGCATATGGATCTCCGCGACCCGCGACTCCCCAGGTTCCCCGGCCTCCGTCGACCCGACGGCCGACGCCTCGGCATGCCGGGCGCGAGGCTGCTCGCCGTCACAGTCGTCGGTTCGCTGATGCTGAGCGCGTGCGGAGAGGGCGAGGGAACGACCGAGACTCAGACCGAGACGCAGACGCAGACGGAGGCGGAGGCTGAGGCGGAGTCGCCCGACGACGCCGTCGACGACGGCGTTGACTCGACCGACGCCGAACCCGCCGAGCTGCCCGGCGGCGGAGATACGCTCTTCCCCGACAGGCGATTCGTCGCCCTCTACGGCACTCCGGACGTCCCGGCGCTGGGGGCGCTCGGCGAGCAGGACGTCGATGAGGCCGTCGACCGGATCGAGGAGAAGGTCGCGGACTACCGGGAGCACAGCGAGGAGCCGGTGCAGCCGGCCTTCGAGATCATCACCACCGTGGCCACCGAAGCTCCGGGTCCCGATGGGAACTACACCAGCGAGATCGACCCGGAGACGCTGCGCCCCTGGGTCGACGCCGCCGCTGAGGCGGAGGTCTACGTCGTCCTGGACCTGCAGCCCGGACGCACCGACTTCCTCTCCCAGGCCAAGGCCTACGAAGACCTTCTGCGCGAGCCGCACGTCGGGCTCGCGCTCGATCCGGAGTGGCGGATCGGGCCGGGTCAGGTCCACGGGACGCAGATCGGGTCCGTGGACGCGGCGGAGATCAACGAGGTCTCGGACTGGCTCGCCGCACTCGTCGCGGAGCACGAGCTGCCCCAGAAGATGCTGGTGCTGCACCAGTTCACCGACGCCATGATCCGCGACCGGCAGGACGTCGACGCCTCCCACGACGAGCTGGCGATCACCCTGCACGCGGACGGACACGGAACTCCGGAGTCGAAGATGGAGACCTGGGAGCGTCTGCAGCGGGATCTGCCGGACGGGATCTGGATGGCGTGGAAGAATTTCCATCGTCAGGACAGTCCGACGTTCACGCCTCAGGAGACCTACGAGGTCGAACCCAAGCCCTGGTTCGTCTCCTATCAGTGACGCTGCGGACGCAGAGCGGGTCGAGCCCGATCGGGCGGACGGAGGGAACTATGGTCAGCGCACAGAACACCGGGGCCGTCGAGAGGGCGACGGCTCGCCCGTGGGCGCAGTGGCTGAGCCTGCTCGACGAGGCCGGAGCGGCTCGGATGGGACACGCCGCCATCGCCGAGCTCGCCCTGGAGCACATGCCCGAGGACCTGAGGAATCCCGGGTGGTGGGCCCAGGGGGTGGCCATCGGATACGAGCAGGAGCGCGGACTGCGGGTCCCGGGCCAGGGTTCCGACGGCACGTTCAAGACGTCGGTCTCCCGCACCGTGGCCGAGGGTCCCGAGGAGGCCCGCGGCGCGTGGATCCGACTCATGGAGCAGGCCCCCGACCATCAGGGGGTCGCGGTGGCCGGTGAACCCTGGACCTCGGACACGGAGAAGCGGCTGTACTGGCGCGCCAAGCTCGACGACGGTTCGAAGGTCTCACTGAGCGCCGAAGGGAAGGGTGAGGGGCGGACGCTGCTGACCGTCACCCATGAGAAGCTCCACGGCCCTGAGGTCATCGACGGCTGGAAGGCCCACTGGAAGGGCGTCCTCGGACGCCTCTGAGTCGACGACTCCTCACTCGGGTCCGCTCTCAGGCCTCCCCATATGCGGAAGCTCCGACACGGCGAAGCGGATGTGCTGCTCGATGAGGGCGGCGGCCCGATCCGCATCCCCGGCCTCCACCGCGGCGAAGATCTCCCGGTGCTGGTCCAGCAGGCGCCCGCGCAGGTCCTCCCAGGACTCGCGTCGGTGGAATGCGTGCAGGATCTGGGCGCGCAGGGAGTTCCGGATGGCCGTGGTCAGGTCGGCCACGAGGCGGTTCCCGGCGGCCTCGGCGATCGCCACGTGGAAGTCGGTGTCGGCGTCGTTGAAGATCTCGCGGTCGGCCTCTGCGGACTCCATCCGGGAGAGCGTCTCACGCATCCGGTCCAGGTCGCCGTCGTCGGCGTTGTGTGCGGCCAGGCCCGCGGAGGCGCGCTCCAGGGCGATGCGCAGTTCGACGACGTCGCCGAGGGGGAAGTTGGCCAGCCCGACGTGCAGCCGCAGCAGGCGGGTCAGCGCAGTGCCCGGCATCGCCGTGATCACCGTTCCGGAGGAGGTGCCGGCGCCGACTCGGGACTCCAGGGCGCCGTGGCTCTCCAGGACTCGGATGGCCTCGCGGACCCCGGCGCGGCTGACCCTGAGCATCGCCGCGAGCTCCCTTTCGGGCGGCAGGGTGTCGCCGACCTTGAGCCGCCCGGCCATCACCTGCTCCTCGATGGCTTCGATCACCAGTTCGTGCGCCCGGGCCTTCGGGACCGGAGCCCAGGGCAGATCAGCGGTGCGCGCCGAGGACGAGGGGTCAGTGCCGGATGGATCGGTGCCGGGTGGATCCGTGTCAGAGCGGTCGGGCATGGCACATTTCTACCACCGGCGGCGACGACGACGGAGCCGGGGCTCCCCACGCATTGACCTGCGTCACATCTGACTCTAAGCTCTCATTGGTCAGACCATACAGTCGTCTAAGGAGCGTCGAGCATGGTGAAGCGGCAGGTCCCGAATCCGAACGAGATCTTCGAGCTCATGCAGTTCAAGCGGCCGAGCCTGGACTTCACCGGGAACCGGCTCGCCGGGGCGCAGTCGATCCATGACCTGCGTCGCATCGCGAAGCGTCGGACCCCGGCGGCGGCGTTCGACTACACCGACGGCTCCGCCGACCGGGAGATCTCTCTGACCCGGGCCCGTCAGGCCTTCGAAGACGTGGAGTTCCACCCCGGTGTCCTCGCCGACGTCTCCTCTCTGGACATGACCACGCAGGTGCTGGGGCAGAGCTCGGCCCTGCCCTTCGGCATCGCGCCCACCGGGTTCACCCGACTCATGCAGACTGAGGGAGAGGTGGCCGGCGCCGGCGCCGCGGCCGAGGCCGGGATCCCCTTCAGCCTCTCGACGCTGGGCACCACCTCCATCGAGGCGGTCCGCGAGGCCGCGCCGAACGGACGGCTGTGGTTCCAGCTCTATGTGATGCGTGACCGCTCCATCTCCTACAGCCTCGTGGAGCGTGCGGCGCAGGCCGGATATGACACCCTGCTGTTCACCGTGGACACCCCCATCGCCGGCAATCGGATGCGCGACAAGCGCAACGGCTTCTCCATCCCGCCGCAGCTGACCGCGAAGACCGTGCTGAACGCGATCCCGCGCCCCTGGTGGTGGTTCGACTTCCTGACCACACCGCCGCTGGAGTTCGCCTCGCTGACCTCGACCGGCGGAACGGTCGGGGAGTTGCTGAACAGTGCGATGGACCCCTCGATCGACTACGAGGATCTGCAGGAGATCCGCGAGCTGTGGCCCGGGAAGATCGTCATCAAGGGGGTCCAGACCCTCGCCGACGCCAGGAAGCTCGCCGACCTCGGCGTCGACTCGATCCTGCTGTCGAACCACGGGGGACGTCAGCTCGACTCGGCGCCCGTGCCGTTCCACCTGCTGCCCGACGTGGTCCGAGAAGTCGGCGACGAGGTCGAGGTCATGGTGGACACCGGGATCATGCACGGCGCCGACATCGTCGCCTCGCTCGCGCTCGGTGCGAAGTTCACCCTCGTCGGGCGGGCCTACCTCTACGGCCTCATGGCCGGCGGACGTCGCGGTGTGGATCGGATGATCGAGATCCTCTCCGGCGAGGTCGAGCGCACCATGAAGCTGCTGCAGGTCCACTCGGTGGAGGAGCTCGAGCCTCGCCACGTCACCCAGCTGCGTTCGCTGGTGCCGATGGAGTCGCGGGTCTCAGCTCGGTGACTCTCCCATCCATGGGGTGGTGAACACCTCACCCATCGGCGGCATGTCCTTGATCGCGGACTTCTCGGGCTCGGACACGGCCTCGGCCAGGCGGGCGTCGAGCTCGCCGGTCAGGATCACGTCGTGCCAGGCGAGCTTCATGCCGGCGGCGACCCGCAGGCGCGAGCTGTCCATCAGCTGGACGTGGAGGTGGGGCTCGGAGCTGCTGCCGCTGTTGCCGATGCGGCCGAGGACCTCGCCGACTCGGATGCGGTCGCCGACCTCGACCGTCGCCGACCCCCGCCGCAGGTGGGCGTAGGCCGCCACGGTGCCGTCGCCGTGGTCGACGATGATGTGGTTGCCGAGCAGCGCCGACGGGCCGAAGAGGCTGCGCAGGACCGCCTCGACGGTCAGCATCATCAGACGCGTCGGCCACGTATTGCGCGCCCGATGATCGCCGGCGCCCGAGCGGCACCGCACGACGGTGCCCGTGGCCATGGCGTGGATCGGTTCGCCGAAGCTCTCGTAGTCGGTCGGCGCCGAACCGCGCAGGCCCCACCGGACCAGAGGGGGCGTGGCGTCGGTCGAGGGGCGGAGCACGTCCACCGCGCACCACTGACCCAGCGCGCGGGTGCCGTGGCTGGGAAGCCGTTGGCCCGGGGTGTTGACCGAGGTCCACTCGCCGCGGACGGGGCAGCTCATCAGCTGCAGGTCATGGGGCTTCGCCCGCGGTGCGGTGACCAGACCGACTGCTGAGAGTCCGACGGCTCCGATGACGGAGGGCACCCACCAGATCGAGTCCGGGACCGTGAGCAGGCCCGCGAGGTCGCCGACGACGACGGCCAGACCCACTACGAGCAGCAGCCCCCACAGGGGGCGCAGTCCTGCGATGATCCGGCGCATCCTCGGTTCCCTCGGCTCGGCGTGCGGTGCGCCGGGAGTGTGTTTCGGGCGCGCGCCGCGCCCCTGAGGCTACCGTGAGGCCCGTGCCTCGGAGGAATCTCGGCACGGCTCGCCTCTAGACTGGCGCGGTGCGCGGATTCGACCTGAAGGCCTTTCGGCGGGAGCGGCGTCGATCCATGCCCGGAATCGTGCTCGCGTTCGTCATCGGGGTGGGGTCCTACGTTCTGGCCGACCGGTACATCCCGGGCGTCTCGGGGATCCTGCTGGCCATCGTGATCGGTATCGCCGTGCGTTCGTTCGGCTGGGTGCCGTGGTGGGCCGAGGTCGGGCTGAAGCTCTCGGCCAAGACCCTGCTGCGTCTCGGCATCGTGCTGTTCGGCCTCCAGCTGGTCCTCGGCGACATCCTCGCGCTGGGGTGGGAGGTAGTCACCGTCGTCGTGATCACCGTGGTGGCCAGCTTCTTCGGCACTTGGGCCGCGGCACGGATGCTGCGACTGGGGGGCTCCGATGCCATCATGCTCGCCACCGGCACCTCGATCTGCGGAGCCTCTGCGGTGGCCGGTGCGGCCGCGGCGCTGGACCGCGGCGACGGGAAGGACCGCAGCGGGCGAGACCTCGACTCCGGAGTCGCGGCCGCGATCGCCGTGGTGACGCTCTGGGGCACGGTGGCGATGCTGTCCCTGCCGTTCCTCGCCGGACCGCTGGGTCTGGACCAGCACACCGCGGGGGTGTGGATCGGAGCCGGAGTCCACGAGGTCGGGCAGGTGGTCGCCGCCGGCGGCATCGCCGGAGCGACGGCGATGAGCGTCGCAGTCACGGTGAAGCTCGCACGTGTGGTGCTTCTCGCTCCTGCCGTGGCCGGAATCAGCCTGTGGTCGGGTCGGCGGAGCGCCGGGGGGTCCGTCTCGGGGACCACGGGGTCTCGTCCTCCGATCGTGCCCGGGTTCGTCCTCGGATTCCTGGCCGCCGTGCTGTTCGCGACGTTCGTCGGCGTGCCCGACGCGGCCGCGGGCTACCTCGAGACCGCCGCAACCCTGCTGCTGAGCGTGGCCATGGCGGCGGTGGGGACCGGCGTCGACCTCCCGGCTCTGCTGCGCCGCGGTGGCCCGGCGCTGGTGGCGGGACTGATGGGCACGCTGGTGACCGTCGGCGTCGCGCTGGGCGCCGTACTGGTCCTGGTGGCGTGACCCGCCGGCGCGCGAGGCGTCGACAGTCGTTCGAAACTGTGTTCGAATGGACTCATGCGGTGGGAACAGCAGAAGCTCGACGACGACGGTGCCGCCCTGCTCTCCCTCAGGGGCATGATCCGCACTGTGACCACCCCGGACTTCGAGGGAGTCTCCTTCCACGAGATCGCCTGCCGCACGGCCCTGAACAAGGTGCCGGTGCAGTCGTCGATGCCGTTCCGCTGGACGATCAACACGACCCGCGGATGCCTCCACCGGTGCGTCTACTGCTTCGCCCGCAAGACCCATGAGTACTTGGACCTCGATGCGGGCCGAGACTTCGACACCCAGATCATCGTGAAGACCAATGTGGTCCAGGTGCTGCGCGCCGAACTGGCCAAGCCGTCGTGGTCCCGTGAGCATGTGGCGCTGGGGACGAACTCGGACCCCTATATGCGGGCCGAAGGGCGCTACCGACTGATGCCCGGGATCATCACCGCGCTGGCGGAATCCGGCACTCCCTTCTCGATCCTGACCAAAGGCCCGCTGCTGCGACGGGACCTGCCGCTGCTGAAGGAGGCCGCACAGCAGGTGTCGGTCTCGGTGGCCGTGTCCTTGGCGATGGTGACCCCCGAGCTCCAACAGGCCGTCGAGCCGGGCACCCCGGACCCGCGGGCGAGGTTGGGGCTGATCGGCGCGATCGCCGATGCCGGACTCGACTGTCAGGTCCTGGCGATGCCCATCCTGCCGCGGCTGACCGACTCGCAGGAGCACCTCGACGCCCTCCACGGGGCCTTGGCCGAGGCTGGTGCCCGCGACGTCACCACAGGTGCTCTGCATCTGCGTCCCGGGGCACGGGAGTGGTTCCTGGCCTGGCTGGCGGCGCACCGTCCACACCTGGTGGGGCCCTATCGGCGGCTCTACCGCGGCGGCAGCTACGCCCACTCGGACTACCGGAGGTCATTGGCCCGACGCGCGGCGCTCGCCCGCGAGCGGCACGGTTTCGGCGACGGCGCGGATCCGATGTGGCGTGGTCGCTCGACGCCGGAGCCCGTCGTCTCCGAGGTCGGCCCGCAGCCTGCCCTGTTCTGACCGACTGCACGTGACCACTCCGCGGAGCCTTCGCATCGCCCTGAAGCATGTGCGGCAGGTCGTCACAGAACCTCAGGACCGCTGTACGGGTGAGAGCCGAGGAAGACTCCCCGGGGTCATCGTGGCAGGGTGGAGACATGTTCTCCCATGCAACGGACCAGACCACGCGCCCGAGTCTGACGGGCAGCTTCGGAATGTCGGCCTCGACGCACTGGTCGACGACGGCGACCTGCCAATCGGTCCTGGAGCGAGGGGGCAACGCCTTCGACGCCGCCGTCGCCGGGGCATTCGTCCTGCACCTGGTGGAGCCGCACCTCAACGGACCCGGCGGAGACATGACCGGTCTCTTCGTCGCTGCGGAGGCCCCGAGCGAGCCTCACGTGCTCATGGGGCAGGGCCCGGCGCCGGCAGGTGCCACGATCGAGCACTACAGGTCCCTCGGCCTCGAAGACGTCCCAGGCGCCGGAGGTCTCGCCGCCGCCGTGCCCGGAGCGGTCGACGCCTGGCTGCTGCTCCTGCGTGACCGCGGGACCTGGCGACTGACCGAGGTGCTCGGCTATGCGATCGAGGTCGCCGAGCAGGGACATCCGATCCTTCCGCAGGCCTCCGCTGCGGTGGCCCACGTCGCCGAGCTGTTCACCGACCACTGGCCGACCTCGGCCGAACGCTGGCTGGCCGACGGTTCGGCACCGGCACCGGGAACGATCATCACCAATCCCGCGTACGCGGCCGTGATGCGCCGCCTGACGGCAGTCTCCGACGGTGCGGACGGGCGAGAGTCGGGGATCGACGCCGCTCGTCGCGCCTGGAAGGAGGACATCGTCGGGCCGGCCGTCGAACGGTTCTTCTCCCACGCGCACCGTCATGCCGACGGCGGTGACTACCCCGGGGTCATGACCGCGGCGGACGTGGCAGAGTTCTCCGCGACCACGGAGGCCCCCGCGACGATCCGATTCCGGGGTCACACCATCGCCAAGACCGGAGCCTGGGGTCAGGGCCCGATCATGCTGCAGACTCTGACGCTGCTCGAGCACTACGACGACGCGGAGCTGGACCCGGGCACCGCGGACGGCATCCACCGGATCCTCGAAGCCATGAAGCTGGCCCTGGCCGACCGCGACGTGTACTACTGCGACGGGGAGGTCCCGCTCGAGGAGCTGCTCGGGGCCGAGGCGGTCGCCGAGCGTCGGAAGCTCATCGGAGAGCGCGCGTCGTCGGAGTTCCGGCCCAGCGAGCTGCCCGGAGGGACGGTCTGGCGCCCGCCCCTGGTCCGTGAGGATGAGGTCGCCGCCGGAGCTGGGGCGGGGGAGCCCACCGTCGCGAAGTCGGGGGCCCGCCGGGGTGACACCAGCCACCTCGACGTCGTCGACCGGTGGGGGAACATGGTCTCCGCGACTCCGTCCGGCGGATGGCTGCAGTCCTCCCCGACGATCCCGGAGCTCGGATTCTGCCTGGGCACACGTCTGCAGATGACCTGGTTGGACGAGGAGTCGCCCGCGGCCCTTCGGCCCGGAGTCCGGCCTCGGACGACCCTGTCTCCGACGATGGTGCTGCGCGACGGGCAGCCGATCATCGCGCTGGGGACACCGGGAGGGGACCAGCAGGACCAGTGGCAGATTCCGATGCTCCTGCGGCTGCTCCTCGGCGGACACAGCGCGCAGCAGTCCATCGACGCGCCGACGTTCCACACCACGCATATGGTCGGCTCCTTCTGGCCCCGCACCTGGGATCCGGCGGGGGTGGTCGTCGAGGACAGGATCGGTGATGAGGTCATCTCCGAGCTGGAGTCCCGTGGGCACCGGGTGACCCGGGCCGGGGACTGGGCCCTGGGACGACTCTCCTGCGTGACCCGTGATCCTGCGACCGGACATCTGTCGGCGGGGGCGAACCCCCGCGGCGCACAGGGTTACGCCGCCGGTCGATGAGGTGTCACGGTCATGCGCCGTCGTCGAGGCAGTGATGTACTGAAGCCATGACTGTTGTGAAGATCAACGCGATCACCGTGCCGGAGGATTCGGGAGACGAGCTGGGGAAGCGGTTCGCCGCCCGCCGGAGTTCGATGGCCGGGACGCCGGGCTTCGAAGGCTTCGAGCTGCTCCAGCCGAACGACGGCCGGAACACCTGGCTGGTCGTCACCCGCTGGGCCTCTGAGGAGGACTTCGAGGCGTGGAAGTCGTCGCAGGACTTCGCACGCGCCCACGGACAGTCCTCGGACGCAGGGGCGAAGGGCGGCGGTGACGGACCTCAGAAGCCCGTCGGCATGTCTGCAGAGCTGTGGAGCTACGAGATTTCGGTGACCGGCTAGCGGCTGGTAATCTGGATCGGTCGGCGGACGGCGCGTGGAGCGCCGACACCGGCTGACGTGCCTCCTTAGCTCAGGGGATAGAGCGTCTGCCTCCGGAGCAGAAGGTCGTAGGTTCGAATCCTACAGGGGGTACTTCGTGAAGTGCCGGGACATCGTTCACTCGATGTCCCGGCACTTTCTCGTGACGGGCCCCCATGCCGCCGGGGGAGACGTGCTGAACGGGGGACCGGCGCTCAGGTTCCGCAGAACGTCCGGTACGGCCCGAAGCTCTCCGGCGCGGGCAGAGCGTACCGTTCCAGGCCCGGACGCTCGGTGTACGGATCCGTGACCGCCTCGAGCAGTCGTGTGAACGGTTCCATGTCACCGGCCTCCCCAGCATCGAGAGCCTCCTCGACGAGATGGTTGCGGGGGATGTAGATCGGGTTGCACCGCCGCATGAGCTCGGTCTCCGGCTCGAGCCCTCGCCAGGACTCGAGCCACGCTGCGAAGTCGGGGACGTCGGTGAGCATCTCGGCGACCACTCCGGCATTCGGCCCGGCCGCTGCGTCTCTCGGCTGCGCCTCTGCATCGGCCAGGCCGCGGAAGAAGCTCGTGTAGTCGACCTCATGCTTCTGGAGCATGGTGGGGAGCGCGTCCATCACATCGGCCGCGGCCTTCTGAGACACCGTCTCGCCGAGCCCGAGCTTGTGCCGCATGCCTGCAGTCCACGCCGCACTGTACTGGGTGCGGAACCTCCCGAGCGCCTCCTGGGCTGCGCCCACTGCAGACTCCTCGTCCTCGCCGAGCAGGGGAAGCAGCGCCTCGGCGAACCGAGCGAGATTCCATTCGGCGATGAGCGGCTGATTCGCGAAGGCATACCGACCGCCGGTGTCGATCGAGCTGTAGACCGTCGACGGATCGAAGGCGTCCATGAACGCACAGGGTCCGTAGTCGATGGTCTCCCCGGAGATCGTCATGTTGTCGGTGTTCATCACACCGTGGACGAAGCCCACCAGCATCCACTGCGCCACCAAGTCCGCCTGGACGGAGACGACGCGCTCGAACAGTCCGAGGTGGGGTTCGGAGTCCTCCCGCGCCTGCGGGTGGAGGTGATCGATCGCGTGGTCGGCGAGCCGGCGCAGAAGCGCCTCGTCACCGGACAGCTGTGCGAACTGGAAGCTGCCCACCCGCACATGGCTGCGGGCGACGCGGGCGAGCACTGCGCCCGGCAGCACCCGTTCGCGGTGCACCCGGGCTCCGGTCGCGACCACCGAGAGCGCTCGGGTGGTGGGGATTCCGAGTGCGTGCATCGCCTCGCTGACGAGGTACTCCCGCAGCATCGGACCGACCGCGGCGAAGCCGTCCCCGCCGCGGGCGAAGGGAGTCCGTCCGGACCCCTTGAGGTGGATGTCGTGCGGCTCGCCGTCGGGTCCCTGCACCTCTCCGAGCAGCAGTGCCCGCCCGTCGCCGAGGCGCGGATTGAGCGTACCGAACTGGTGTCCGACGTAGGCCTGGGCCACCGGCTGCGCTCCCGTCGGGGGCGCTGTCCCGGTCAGCAGTCCCAGCCCGGCCTCCGAGCCGCTCCCGTCGGGTCCGCGGAGGATTTCTGGGTCGAATCCGAGTTCGGCGGCCAGGGAATCGTTGAGCACGAGGAGCCTGGGTTCGGGAGGCTCCGCCGCCTGCCACGGAACCGTCAGCTCCGGGAGATCATCGACGAACCGGCTCGTCAGCCGGGTGGTCTGCTGGGACGACCCGCTCATGGGGATCACACCCCCTCCATCGCGTGACGCCGTGCGTCAGTCGACGCCGACTCGGACGGGCCAGTCTACGTCAGCGATCCCTCAGGCGTGTAGGGCCGGCCATCGGCCACCTCGTGCGCACGATGAAGATGTCCGCACACCTCACGACCGAGGGCCGGAACTCTTCTGAGTCCAGTGACCATGATGACGCGGATGCCCCCACCCCTTGGGGTGTCACCGCGTCGCTCAGGATCCTGTGGACTGGATCGGTTCGAGGAGACGCCGAGTGAGGTCTCCGACGTCCCCGTCGTCGGGGGGACCCGCCGCCAGACCCTCCAGCTCCGGCCGGACGCCGGACTCGATGTGGACTCGTGTCCGCTGCTCGGAGCATGGTCGACCAAGCGCCGCATCGGGAAGACGATGACCAGCGCGGCGCTGCGCCTCTCGCCGCCTGCGGGCCGGCGCGCTGAACCCCCCCGCCTGCTGTTCATCGGTGCCGCCGCCGTCCTGCTGATGATCGGCTGGCTGATCTTCAGCAACATCCTCTGGGACACCCTGCGTCGCAGGACCTTCGCCAGCGTCGTGCTGCTCTACAACCTCTCCACCGTGCTGACCCTGCTGATCTGTGTGGCCGCACTCTACTTCGTGCTGGTGATGCTCATCCTCGTCGGCGGTGTGGTGGTGATCGACTTTGAGTTCATGCGATCGGTGATCGGCGACCAGGCCGATTGGCGGAACTAGCTGGACATCGCGTGGCTGAGTGCGGCGATGGGTGTGGTCGCCGTCGCCTTCGGGGGGGGGGAAGACGCGGACGTGGCCCTGGACCACATGGACGAGGAGCAGGACGACGCCGAACAGTCTCGTCGCTGGGTCAAGGAGGCCGGCCGCACGGCGGTCCGGGTGCCCGGGGACCTCCGTGATGAGGAGACGGCCCGACGAGTCGTGGACGAGGCAGCGGGTCAGCTGGGTGGACTCGACGTGCTGGTCATCAACGTCAGCTCCATCCAGTCCTACGACCCTTCGGTCCCTCTGATCGACTACGCCGCCACCAAGGCGGCGCTGAACAACTTCACGGTCAACTTCGTCGAGGAGCTGGGGCCACAGGGCATCCGAGTGAACGCGGTCGCGCCGGACAGCCGGCCGAGGTCGCAGGCGCCTTCGTGTTTCTGGCCAGCTCCACGGAAGCGTCCTGCGGCTCCGGTTCGGTCATAGGCGTCACCGGTGTCAGGCCTGTGTTCTGAAGGGTTCGACACCGCTCAGCGACGGAGCGTCGTCGCCGCCCGTTCGCCGATCATCACCGACGGCGCATTGGTATTGCCCGTGGGCACCTGCGGCATGATGGACGCGTCCGCCACGAAGAGGTCGTCCACACCGTGGACGGCGAACGTCGTCGGATCCACGACGGAATGCTCGTCCCGACCCATCCGACAGGTGCCGACCTGATGGTGGTAGGTCACCACAGAGCCTCGCACGTAGTCCTCGAGCTGGGCATCGGAGACCTGCGGTCCCGGGTACAGCTCCCGGGGACCCCAGGGCGCGAGGGCCTCGGCCCGACCGATCTGCCGGCACTGACGCACCGACGCGACCAGGGCGTCGACGTCGCGCCGATCCTGCAGGGCGCCCAGGTCGACGCTGATCGGATCGGACGGCTCCGGGCCGGTGAGCCGCACCTGACCCCGTGAGTGCGGGCGCACCAGGCCTCCCTGCAGGGTGAACCCGTTCTCCGCCACCGGCTCCTGCGGCGGCCGGGCGTCCTGGGCGTACATCGGCACCGAGAAGAAGATCGGCTGGGTGTCCGGGACCGGCAGCCCGGGATCCGAGCGGTCGAAGAAGTGGACTTCGGCGACGGTCACCTCACCCTCGGGCACGGGGGCGTCGTCGGTGGTGAACACGACCGGGGAGAGCAGGTGGTCGTGCAGGTTCCGTCCGACGCCGGGCAGATCGTGCACCGATTCCACCCCCACCTCGCGCAGCTCGCCGGCGGGCCCGACCCCGGAGCGCAGCAGCAGCTCCGGGGAGTTCAGCGCGCCGGCGGCGAGCACGATCCGATCCGCCGTCAGCTCGCGCACCCCATGGGCGTCGCTCACCTGCACCCCGACCGCCCGCCGCCCGTCGAACAGGATCCGCCGGACCTGGAGGTCGGTGCGGATCGTCAGATCCGGGTGGTCGGCGACCGGTTTCAGGTAGGCCCGCCAGGTGTTGAAGCGGCGCCCGTCACGGATCGTCAGCTGCATGCGGGAGACGCCGTCGACGGTCCCGGAGTTGTAGTCCGGATTCAGCGGGATCCGCGTCTGGCGGCAGGCTTCGACGAGGTCCTCCATCAGGGGGTTCCGCGGGAAGTGTGCGACCACGTCGAGGAGCCCGTCTCCGCCCCGGGTCTCCGAGGCTCCGTCGTCGAAGGTCTCGATCTCCCGGAAGACGGGCAGCACGTCGTCCCAGGACCACCCCTCGCAGCCGAAGTCGCCGGCCCAGGTGTCGTAGTCCCAACGGTCCCCGCGCACCCAGATCCCGGCGTTGAGGGCGTGCGAGCCGCCCATCACACGTCCACGGGGCAGGTGGATCCGTCGTCCTGCGGCGTCCTCCTCCGACGGCGTCGTGTGACACCGATCGTAATGTGGACGGCAGCCGCTGGGGAGGTTCTGCGGCCCGCGGGGGCGACCGCCGTGCCGACGAACTCGTCGGGCCCGTCCGACGCTATGCTGAACGGGCATCGCCGCACCTCAGCACGCCGAACCACCCTCGGGGGAGCCCCATGGAGACCCGTGAGACCTCGCAGTCTCCCGGCGCCGGGCCACACGTCGACGATGCCCGCGGACGTGTCGGCCGGACGTCGCCGGCCTCGGGCTGGATCGGAGTGGGCATCCTGACCACGATCCTGGTCCTGGGACTGGGCTGGTCCAAGTGGATCCCCTACGTCGACCGGATCGCCGAGCTGAGCGTCGATGCCGTGTGGGACGCAGAGATCATCTTCGCCGCCGCGGGGGAGACTCCGAGCCTCGGCGGGGCGTGGGACTTCACACTCCTCTACTTCGCGGCCGTGTGGAAGGCCCTGGTGGTGGCGATGCTCGCCGCCGCCGCCATCGACGCGCTCGTCCCCCGGGACTGGCTGGTGCGGCTGCTCAACCGGGCGAGCAGCCTGGGGCAGGCGATGGTCGGTGCGGTCGTCTCGCTGCCCAGCATGATGTGCACGTGCTGCGCGGCGCCTGTGGCCGCCGGACTGCGCCGTTCGGGAGTCTCCACGGGGGCGGCGATGGCGTACTGGGTCGGCAATCCGCTGCTCAATCCGGCGGTGCTGGTGTTCCTGCTGTTCGTGCTGCCCTGGGAGTTCGGCGTCGTCCGCCTGGTCGTCGGGATCGCCGTCACGGTCGGTGCCGCGGCACTGATAGGACGTCTGCTCGGGCGCTCCGCCCGCGCCGCGGCCCCGGTCGCCGACCCGCAGGGCCTCGGGCAGTCCGCGACCGACGTCGAGGATCCGCCGACCCCGTCCGACCTGCCGGGACGGTACGTCCGCTCGTTGGGCCGCTTCGCACGCATCATGCTGCCGGAGCACCTGCTGCTGGTCTTCCTCATGGGCCTGCTGTTGCCGTGGCTGACCGGTCTCTACGGCCTGGAGGCGCAGATCGGCGCCGCCGCCATCCTGCTCGCAGCCGTGGTGGGCATGCTGCTGGTCATCCCCACCGGCGGTGAGATTCCCGTGATCATCGGCCTCACCGCCGTCGGAGTCGGCGCCGGCACGGCCGGGGCGCTGCTGGTGACGCTGCCGGCGCTGAGCCTGCCGTCGATCATCATGGTCGGCAAGTACCTGGGCTGGCGGGCCACCTCCGCCATGGCCGCGGCCGTCGTCGTAGGAGGGATCCTCTCGGGAGCAGCCATGCTGGTGCTGGTCTGAGGCTTCTCAGCCGCACGCCGACGCAGACGGGGCGTCCTCTCCGCGGGGCTCGGACTCCTCGATCCTCCGCCTAGGCTCCTCGCCGGTCAGGGGAACGATCACCGTGCGGCGCAGGGGCGGAGAGGCGATGAGCACCGCGGCGATGACGACGGTGAGACCGAGCCCGGCCCCGGCGACCACGTCGTGGGGATAGTGGTGCCCGGCGAGGACGCGACCGGCTCCCGTAGCCGCCGCCAGGGGCGCGGCCGCCCAGGCCCAACGGGGTGCGGACGCCACGACGGCGGCGGCGAGCGCGACGGCGATCACTGTGTGGTTGCTCGGATACGCCATGCTCTCCGCCCCTGGACAGGTCGCCACCTCGACGGCGTAGGCCCGGCAGGGTCGGTCGGCTGCGATCAGCGCCTTGGCCGCTTCGGAGAGCGCATAGGCGATCACCGCGCCGAGGCCTCCGGCGGCCAGTCGGGCGAGCGGCGAGCTGAGGCGACGCATCAGCAGCCAAGCCGCCAGGGCGCACCAGAGCACCACCAGGCTGATCAGCGTGACCTCCGATGTGTGGTGCGCCTCGGTCGTGGCCTCCAGGTCGATCGCCGCCTGAGCGACGAGGCTGCTCCGCCCGCCGCCCTCGCGCAGCGCCCAGACGGTCCCGAGGCCGAGCGCCAGCAGCAGAGCGGCGCTCACAGACCTCACGGCGAAGGAAGACAGAGGGATCACCTGCGTCGGAACTGGGAGGAGAAGCGGGCGAACGGGCCACTCTACCCGGTGTTCATCGAAGGTTCACAGCGCATTCACCACCCACCTGGACTACGCTTGGCTCGACTCCGTCCCACCGGACCGCCAGGAGACCCTGTGACCGCCACACGCCACACCGCCGACAGCCACGACTGGATCGAAGTGCACGGCGCCCGGGAGAACAACCTGCGTGAGGTCACCCTGCGGATCCCCAAGCGGCGGCTCACCGTGTTCACCGGGGTGTCCGGCTCCGGCAAGTCCTCGTTGGTGTTCGGCACCATCGCCGCGGAGTCCCAGCGGATGATCAACGAGACGTACTCGGCGTTCGTGCAGGGCTTCATGCCCACCATCGGTCGGCCCGACGTCGACACCCTGGAGGGCCTGACCACCGCCATCATCGTCGACCAGGAGCGTATGGCCTCGAACCCGCGCTCCGCCGTCGGCACCGCCACGGACGCCAACGCCATGCTGCGGATCCTCTACAGCCGCCTGGCCGAGCCCCGCCTCGGAACCACCAATGCGTACTCCTTCAACGTCGCGTCGGTTCAGGCCTCCGGGTCCATCACAGTGGACAGGGGGGAGGCCTCCACCACCGAGGTCACCCGCTTCTCCCGGGCCGGAGGCATGTGCCCGCGATGTGAGGGGCTCGGCCGGATCAGCGACCTCGACCTCGGCCAGATCTACGACGAGTCCAAGTCCCTGGACGAGGGCGCGATCACCGTGCCCGGGTACAAGCCCGGGGGATGGGCGGTGAAGTACTACGCCGAGTCCGGTCTCCTCGACCCGGACAAGCCCATCCGGGACTACACCCCGCAGGAGCTCGACGACTTCCTGCACAGGGAGCCGACGAAGATGAAGTTCCGGGGCATCAACACCACCTATGAGGGCCTGGTCCCACGCATCCGGAAGTCCATGCTCACCAAGGACCGTGAGGACATGCAGCCCCACATCCGAGAGTTCGTCGACCGCGCGGTGACCTTCGTCCCCTGCCCGGACTGCGACGGCACCCGACTCAACGGGGCAGCCCGCTCCTCGCTGATCGACGGGCGCTCCATCGCCGACGTCTGCCGCATGCAGGTCAGCGACCTCGCCGGATGGGTCCGCGGGATCGACGACCCCGGCGTCGCCCCGCTGCGCGACGGGCTGCTGCACATCCTCGACTCCTTCGTGGCCATCGGTCTGGGCTACCTGTCCCTGGACCGCCCCACCGGGACCCTGTCCGGGGGAGAGGCCCAGAGGATCAAGATGATCCGGCATCTGGGCTCCTCCCTGACCGACGTCACCTACGTCTTCGACGAACCCTCCACCGGGCTGCACCCCCACGACATCGCCCGGATGAACGAGCTGCTGGTGCAGCTGCGGGACAAGGGGAACACGGTCCTCGTCGTCGAGCACAAGCCCGAGATCATCGCCATCGCCGACCACGTGGTCGACCTCGGCCCCCACGCCGGTGAGCGAGGCGGCACCATCACGTACCAGGGCGACCTGCAGGGGCTGCGCGGCTCGGACACCCTGACCGGCCGCCACCTGGGTGATCGGGCCGCCCTGAAGGAGACGGTGCGCAGTCCCACCGGAGTGCTGGAGATCCGCGGAGCGGCCGCACACAACCTGCGCGACGTCGACGTCGACGTGCCCCTGGGAGTGCTCACCGTAATCACAGGGGTGGCCGGCTCGGGGAAGTCCACACTGATCGGCACCGGGATCTCTCCGCGTGAGGGCGTGGTGACCGTGGACCAGACCTCCATCCGCGGCTCGCGGCGTTCGAACCCCGCCACCTACACCGGGATGCTCGAGCCCATCCGCAAGGCCTTCGCGAAGGCCAACGGGGTCCGGCCCGGCCTGTTCAGCGCCAACTCCGAGGGCGCCTGCCCGATCTGCAGCGGCGCGGGGGTGATCTATACGGATCTGGCCATGATGGCCGCCGCGGCCACCCCCTGCGAGGAGTGCGGGGGGCGGCGGTTCCAGCCCGAGGTCCTGGACTACACCTACGGCGGCAGGAACATCGCCGACGTGCTCGACCTCTCCGTCGAGGAGGCGCTGGCGCACTTCTCGTCACCGGAGGCCTCGCTGCCGGCGGCGACGAAGGTGCTCACCCGCCTCGCCGACGTCGGCCTGGGCTACATCCGGCTGGGCCAGCCGCTGACCACCCTCTCCGGCGGAGAGCGCCAGAGGCTCAAGCTCGCTGTCCGCATGGCCGAGAAGGGCGGGATCTACGTCCTCGACGAACCCACCACCGGGCTGCACCTGGCCGACGTCGACCAGCTCCTGCGGCTGCTGGACTCACTGGTCGACGCCGGCAAGACGGTCATCGTGATCGAGCACCACCAGGCGGTGATGGCCCACGCCGACCACATCATCGACGTGGGCCCGGGTGCCGGCCACGACGGCGGACGGGTCGTCTTCGAGGGCGCTCCGTCGCAGCTGATCGAGGACCCGAGGACGCTGACGGGCCGACACCTGGCCGAGCACCTCAGTCGCTGAGGGACACCGGGAGGACCGCCTCGGTGCCTCCGGCGTCGGCGCGGACGACGAGCTCGCCCTCACCTGAGGCGGCCTGGTCGGGGATCGTCACCGTCGGCGCGGCCGTCCCCGAGCCGTCGTCGACGGTGTACTCCGCCGAACCGATCTCGGTCTCCTCATCACCGTCACGCCATACGACGATGACCTCGGACACCTGAGGTGCGCCGAGGCTCATGCTGTGCATCGAGCCCACCTCGAAGCTGATCTCGTCGCCCGGGGCGAACTCCTCGTCGGGCTCCACGCCTCGGAACTCCACGGCCCGCAATGCGTAGTCGGGCGCGATCTCATCCTGCTCCGCGAGGTGGTCGGGCCAGACCTCCGTATCGATGACTTCGGTCTCCTCACGGTCCTCCGTCTCCGTGAACGCGGTGAACCCGTCGCCCCCACCGGCGAGGAACTCCCCGACGCCGACGGTCAGGACGTCGTCCTCAGCCACGGGCTCGTCCCGGAACCGCAGCGACGTGATCCGATCTCCCTCCTCGGCCTCGGAGTCGAAGGTGTAGCGCAGGTCGGAGGAGACGCCGAACTGCTGATAGCCGTCCTCCCCCCACTGCTGCTCGAGCACCTCGCGCAGCTGCTCACCGGTCATCTCGAGAGCGACCAGCCGATTGTTGAACGGCACGGCGTCGACCGCGTCGCGCAGCGTGGTCTCCCCACCTTCGTCGCGGATGTCGTCACGCAGCCCGCCGGCGTTGATCAGGCCCACGTCGATGCTCAGCTCCTCCGGCCAGGCGTCCGCGTCCTGATGGAAGTCCGCCACCAGGCTGCCGATGGTCGACTGCAGGGTCCGGTCGTCCCCGTGGCCGGACGCCTCGGTGTCCCACACGCCGTCGACGTACTCGGCGTCCTCGGCGGACCAGCCGGTGGTGATGTCTCCGTCCTGAGCGGTGAGCACCTCGTCGCCCACCTCGGCGGCGTACTCGTCGGCGTCGGCGACGACCTCCTGCGTCGCGGCGAACCGCTCCTGCTCCGCACACTCGTCGGTGTCGGTCTCATCGGTGGGCAGCAGCTCCGGCTCCGAGGCGGTGACCTCACCGTCCTCGACGCTCAGCGTCGCCGCCCCGAGGTTCTCCCCGTTCGACCCGGTCTGCATCACCGCCAGACCGTCGGTCTCGTAGGCGTAGGCGTTGTGGGTATGCCCCTCGAGGACCAGATCGACCAGGTCGCCGAGCTCCTCGTGGACTCGGACCGACCAGTCGTCCTCCGGGACCTCGCCGGTGTCCAGGTCCTCGGGGGAGCCCTGATGCACCGAGAGGACGACGACGTCGGCGTCCTCGAGCTCCTCCTCGATCACCTCGACGGCCGAGTCGATCGGATCCCGGAACTCGACGTCCTCGACGCCCTCCGGCACCACGAGCTCCGGCGTCTCGGCGGTGACCGCGCCGACCACCGCGACGTCCAGCCCGTCGACGTCGTAGATCTCGTACGGAGAGGCGGCCCGGTCCTCGGAGTCGGCCTCGAACAGGTTCGCCGCGAGGAAGTCGAAGTCCGCCTCCGGTTCGAGACGATCGGTGATGTCCTCGTAGCCCTGGTCGAACTCATGGTTGCCCAGTGCGGCCGCGTCCAGCTCTATGGCGTTGTAGAGGTCCAGGGTCGGCTGGTCGTCCTGGACCGCCGATTCGAACTGGCTGGCCCCGACGTCGTCGCCGGCGGAGATCACCAGGTTCTCCGGGTGCTCCTCGCGAGCCTGCTCCACCGTGCAGGCCAAGGCCTCGGCGGAGTCCATGGAGCCGTGGAAGTCGTTGAACCCCAGGACGGTGACCTCACCCTCGCCGCCCCCGTCGCTCGTCTCCTCAGCAGTATCCTCAGCGGTGCCGTCGGCGGGGTCTTCGGTGTCCTTATCATCCGTGGGCTCCGAGGAGCAGGCGGTGGAGGCCAGTGCGGCGAGGACGATGATCGACAGGGCGTGCCGGGTGCGGGGCATGGGTCTCCTCCGAAGAGTCGGCGCGTAACGGGGGCCACCTCCCACCGTAGGCGGGGGAGGCGGAGCTGCGGGGTCCGACGGGGCCGACGTTCACCGCGTCGTCGGCCGATGGTCACCCGCGGTCGGTCCGACCGAGCTGACCGGGGCGACCTCGGACCGGATCTGAGGCGGAGGCCCACAGACCGTAGACTGTTCCGGTGACTCCAGAAGAACTCTCCGCCGAAGTGATCCGTGTGCTCTCCGAGGCCGTCGAGGCCGGCGAGCTGACCCTCGAGGTCCCCGAGACGGTCGTCGTCGAGCGGCCGAAGGACCGCGCGCACGGAGACTGGGCCACCACCGTCGCCATGCAGCTGGCCGGACGCGCCGGCATGCCGCCCCGCGACCTGGCAGAGATCCTCGCCGCTCGTCTGGGCGGGGTCGAGGGTGTCACCGGTGTGGACGTGGCCGGCCCCGGCTTCATCAACATCACCCTCGACGCCGCCGCCGTCGGCGAGCTGGCACGGACCATCGTCGAGTCGGGCGAGGACTACGGGCACAACCGGAGCATGGCCGGGCGCGTGATCAACCTCGAGTTCGTCTCCGCCAACCCCACCGGGCCCCTGCACCTGGGGCACACCCGGTGGGCCGCGCTGGGCGACGCCCTGTCCCGCGTGCTGCGCGCCTGTGGGGCCGAGGTCACCGACGAGTACTACATCAACGACGCCGGCAGTCAGATGGACATCTTCGCCCGCTCGGTCCTCGCGCGCATCCGGGGCGAGGAGCTGCCCGAGGGCGGATACCCGGGCGAGTACGTCGCCGGACTCGCCGACGAGGTCCTCGCCCAGCGGGCCGACGTCGCGGACATGGACCCCGGGGAGGCCCTGCCGGTGGTCAGGGACCTCGCCTACGAAGCCCAGCTCGCGCAGATCCGCGGAACCCTGCTCGACTTCGGCGTGACCTTCGACGTCTACTTCTCGGAGCAGAGCCTGCACCGTGAGGGACGCCTCGAGGAGGCGGTGGCCACGCTGCGGGAGCAGGGGCACATCGACGACCGCGACGGCGCGGTCTGGCTGCGCACCACAGACTTCGGTGACGACAAGGACCGCGTCCTCATCAAGGCCGACGGCGAACCGACGTACTTCGCCGCCGACGCCGCGTACTACCTCTCCAAGCGCGAACGCGGATTTGCGGAGAAGATCTACCTGCTCGGCGCCGACCACCACGGCTATGTGGCCCGACTGAAGGCCATCGCCGCCTGTGCCGGAGACGACCCGGAGCAGAACATCGAGATCCTCATCGGCCAGCTGATCTCCGTCTCCGGCGCGCGGCTGTCCAAACGCGCAGGCAACATGATCGAGCTGACCGAGCTCATCGAATGGCTCGGCGCCGACGCCCTGCGCTACACCCTGGCGCGTTCTCCGGCCGATTCGCCGCTGGACATCGACCCGGAGCTGCTGCGCTCGCGGACCAACGACAACCCCGTCTTCTACGTCCAATACGCCCACGCACGCGCCTGCGCGGCCGCCCGCAACGCCGCCGACCACGGCGTGGGCCACGGTGCGCCCGGCGCCGGCTTCG
Organism: Nesterenkonia marinintestina; assembly: GCF_025420485.1. GTDB lineage: Bacteria > Actinomycetota > Actinomycetes > Actinomycetales > Micrococcaceae > Nesterenkonia > Nesterenkonia marinintestina. Next base: position 42,291 of record NZ_JAOEFD010000014.1, read on the forward strand.
ACGCCGGACTGCTCAGCGCACCCGAGGAGGAGGAGCTGCTCGCTCGTCTGGGCCGCTTCCCCTCCGTCGTCGCCGGCGCCGCCGAGATGCGCGAGCCCCACCGCATCGCCCGCCACCTGGAGGGCGTCGCCGCGGCCTACCACTCCTGGTACGCGACCTGCCGCATGGTGCCGCGCGCCGGTGAGGAGATCACCGACACCAACCGGACCCGCCTCTGGCTCAACGACGCCACCGTGCAGGTGCTGCGCAACGGGCTGGCGATGCTCGGCGTCTCGGCCCCGGAGAAGATGTGATGCACGGACAGCCGCAGGAACAAGCCCACGGACAGCCGACCCACGGAGCACCCGCTCCCCACCCGCTCGCCCCGGACTGGCTGAGCCCGATCACCGACTCGGCGGGCCTGGAGCACCACCTGCTGCCCGCCGACGCCCACCGCGACGACGACGGCGTGCTCACCGTCGGGGGAGTCGACGTCGCCTCGCTCGCCGAGGAGCATGGGACTCCGCTCTACGTCCTCAGCGAGTCCGACTTCCGCGCACGGGCCCGAGCCTTCCGCGAGGCGTTCGGCCGCGCGTTCGCCCCGGAGACCGAGGTCGACGTCTTCTACGCCGGCAAGGCGTTCCTGTCGACCCAGGTCGTGGCCTGGGCCGTCGAGGAGGGCCTCTGCGTGGACACCTCCACCGGCGGGGAGCTCGCCGTCGCCCTGGCCGGCGGTGCGGACCCGGCACGTCTGGGCCTGCACGGGAACAACAAGTCCGACGACGAGATCCGCAGGGCCCTGGATGCCGGGATCGGGCGGATCATCGCCGACTCCCTGGACGAGCTGGAGCGCATCGAGACGATCGCCGAGCAGATGCGGACCCGCGCTCCGGTGATGCTCCGGCTGACCCCCGGGGTGCACGCCTCCACGCACGAGTACATCGCCACCGCCCACGAGGACCAGAAGTTCGGCCTCTCGATGGCCCGAGACTCGGGACCCTCGGTCGCTGAGCGTGCGGCCGCGGCGGCGCTGGACTCCGAACACATCGACCTGCGCGGTCTGCACTGCCACATCGGCTCCCAGATCTTCGAACCCACAGGGTTCGAGGTCGCCGCACGTCGGCTCATCGAGCTGGTGGCCGACATCCGTCGGGACCACGGCGTGGAACTGGCGGAGCTCGACCTCGGCGGCGGCCACGGGATCGCCTACACCGAGGCCGACGACCCGCGCCGGCCCGAAGACATCGCCGAGGCCCTGGCCGCCACGGTGAAGACCGCGTGCGCCGAGGCGGACCTGCGGGTGCCTCGCATCTCCATCGAGCCCGGCCGTGCGATCGTCGGTCCGGCGGGCTTCACCCTCTACCGGGTCGGGGTGCAGAAGGACGTCGGAGTGGACGCGCCCGACGGCTCCACAGCGACTCGCCGCTACGTCGCGGTCGACGGAGGGATGAGCGACAACGCCCGCGGGGTCCTCTACGGGGCCGACTACTCCGCCGTGCTGGCCGGTCGCAAGGTCGTCGGAGACCACCGGCTGTCTCGGATCGTGGGCAAACACTGCGAGTCCGGAGACATCGTCGTGCGCGACGTATACTTGCCTGCGGCGACGGTGCGGGGCGATCTGCTGGCCGTCCCGGCCACCGGGGCCTACTGCCACTCCCTGGCGAGCAACTACAACTGGCTGCCGCGGCCGGCGGTGGTGGCGGTGGCCGAGGGAGCCGCGCGGACGCTGATCCGTCGGGAGACCGAGGACGAGATGCTCTCCCGGGACACCGGCTGGACCGCCTAGCCGCGGCCGCATCCCTCTCCGCATAACTCCTTATACAGACCACATCCACATCACTACGGAGGGTACGATGCCCAGCCCACAGGACCAGCTCACGATCGGCCTGCTCGGCGCCGGAAGCGTCGGATCCCAGGTGGCCCGGGCCCTGGTGGAGGAGCGTGCCCACATCAGCGCGCGGGTGGGGGCCGACGTGCGCCTGGCCGGCGTGGCCGTGCGCGACGTCGACAGCCCACGGGACTGGCGCATCCCCGGTGAGCTGCTCACCACCGACGCCGAGGGGCTCGTGGACCGGGTCGACGTCGTCGTCGAACTCATCGGCGGCATGGACCCGGCCGCCGACCTCATCACCCGTGCGCTGCGCCGGGGCGCCGCCGTGGTCACCGGGAACAAGGCGCTGCTCGCGGCCCGCGGAGCCGAGCTGGCCGCCGCGGCCGCGGAGTCGGGGGCACCGCTGCTCTATGAGGCCTCGGTCGGCGGTGCGATCCCGATCCTGCGGCCCATCCAGGAGTCCCTCTCCGGTGACCGGATCACGAAGATCATGGGCATCGTCAACGGCACCACCAACTACATCCTCGACCAGATGGACTCCACCGGTGCGCCGTTCGACTCCTCGCTGCAGGAGGCCCAGCGGCTCGGCTACGCGGAGGCGGACCCCACCGCCGACGTCGAGGGCCACGACGCCGCGGCCAAGGCCGCGATCCTGGGGAACCTCGCCTTCCACTCGCCCTTCACCATCGACGACGTCCACTGCGAGGGCATCCGCGAGGTCACCGCCGACGACATCGAGGCGGCGGCCGCCTCCGGCTACGTCATCAAGCTCCTGGCCATCGCCGAGCGGCTCGACGGCGAGGACGGTCCCGCCGGTGCGGTGCTGCGTGTGCACCCCACCCTGCTGCCCCGCCACCACCCGTTGGCCAGCGTCCGCGGCGCGTTCAACGCGGTGTTCGTGGTCGCGGAGAACGCCGGCGAGCTCATGTTCTACGGCCAGGGCGCCGGCGGCCAGCCCACCTCATCGGCCGTCCTGGGCGACCTGGTCACCGCGGCGCGCCAGCTGCGCGGCGGCACCACCGTCACCCCGGCCGGGCCGGCCGAGGACTCGGGGTCGCTGCCGGCCCTGAGCATCGACCAGGCCCACACCCAGTACTACGTCGACATGACCGTGGACGAGCGCGAGGGCGTCATCGCCGAGATCGCGCGGGTCTTCGCCGACCACCACGTGTCCATCGAATCGATGAGGCAGCCCGGCGCCGTGACACTCACCGGTGAGGTCGAGGCCGCCGCCGACGACGGCGTCACGGTGCAGATCGTCACCCACATCGCCCAGGAGCGTGCCCTGGCCGCGACCGTGGAGGCGCTGCGCGACCTCGAGGTGGTGGAGTCCATCGACTCCGTCATCCGGGTCGACGTCGACCGCTGACACCGACACTGACACCGACCCTGAGACCGCACCCAGTCCGCACTCCGACCCCGTCCTACCAGCGAGGAGGCCCTCCGCCGTGGCGCATCAGTGGCGCGGAGTCATCCGCGAATACGCAGACCGTCTGCCCTTCGACGACGATGCGCGCATCATCACCCTGGGCGAGGGCGGCACCCCGCTGGTCCGCGCACCGGCGCTCTCCGAGCTCATCGACGGTCAGGTGCACCTGAAGGTCGAGGGCATGAACCCGACGGGTTCGTTCAAGGACCGTGGCATGACGGCGGCGATCACCGCCGCGGTGGCCGACGGAGCCGAGGCCGTGGTCTGCGCCTCGACGGGGAACACCTCAGCCTCCGCCGCCGCCTACGCCACACAGGCCGGGCTGACCTGCGCGGTGCTGGTCCCCAACGGAAAGATCGCCATGGGCAAGCTGTCCCAGGCCATCGCCCACGGCGCCGAGCTCATCCAGGTCGACGGCAACTTCGACGGCTGCCTCGACGTGGCGCGCAAGCTCTCGGAGGCCTACCCGGTATTCCTCGTGAACTCGGTGAACCCCGCCCGCATCGAAGGACAGAAGACCGCCGCCTTCGAGGTGGTCGACGCCCTCGGTCGGGCACCGGACCTCCATCTGCTGCCTGTGGGCAATGCCGGCAACATCACCGCCTACTGGCGGGGATACCGGGAGTACTCGGAGACGTGGACCCATCCGCTCAGCGGCGCAGAGCTGGCCCCGGTGTCCGAAGGGCGGCCTGTGATGTGGGGCTTCCAGGCCGCCGGTGCCGCACCGCTGGTCGCCGGTCACCCCATCACCGAGCCGGACACCGTCGCCACGGCGATCCGAATCGGCAATCCGGCCTCCTGGGAGCAGGCGGAGGCCGCCCGGGATGACTCCGGAGGGATCATCGAGTCGGTGACCGACGACGAGATCCTCACCGCACATCGGTGGCTGTCTTCCAAGGAGGGCGTCTTCGTCGAGCCGGCCTCCGCGTCCGGGGTCGCCGGCCTGCTGAAGAAGCATGCGGCCGGAGAGGTCTCCGCCGGTCTGACGGTCGTCATCACAGTCACCGGTCACGGCCTGAAGGACCCTGACTGGGCGCTGCGCAACGCCGACGGCAGCGACATCACGCCCACCCACCTGCCGCAGGACGCCGAAGTCATCGCGCGTCAGCTGGGACTGTGACCATGCTCCACACCGACGATGCGGCGGCCGAGAGCGAGCTGCCCGACCCCGTGGCCGGACCGACGGCCTTCCGGGTCAGTGTGCCGGCGACCTCGGCCAATCTGGGCCCCGGATACGACTGCATGGGGCTGGCGCTCGAGCTCAGGGACGTCGTCGACGTCGAAGCGCGCCCGCGGTCCGACGCCCGGCAGGCCTCCGTGTCGGTGGACGTGGTCGGGGAGTCCGCCGAGGACCTGCCCACCGATGCGACGCATCTGATCGTCGTGCTCATCGCTCGGATCCTGCGGAGCCGAGGGTTCCGCCTGCCGGACCTGTCGCTGCGGGCGACCAACAGCATCCCGCACGGCCGTGGACTGGGATCCTCCGCGGCGGCCGCCGCCTGCGCGGTGACTGCGGCCGCCGAGCTGCTCCCCGACGGGCTGAGCCCGGACGAGCAGCTCCAGATCGGTGCACGGTTCGAGGGTCATCCGGACAACTACGTCCCGGCGCTGCGAGGGGGAGCGGCGGTGTCCTGGGAGCAGGACGGACACTTCGACGGAGCGCCCCTCCGCCTGGATCCGGGTGTCCGGGCCGTGGCGGCGATCCCTGACTTCCGTCAGTCCACGGCGGCCGCACGGGTCTCGCTGCCCGATACGGTCCCTCACGCCGAGGCCGCGGCGAATTCGGCCCGCGCGGCTCTGCTCGTCCATGCGCTGACCGCCGAACCGTCCCGGCTCTGCGACGCGACGGCGGACCTGCTCCACCAGGAGCAGCGCCGCCCGCACTTCCCCTCCTCCATGGCGCTGGTCGACCGGCTCCGGGGCGAGGGGCACGCGGCGGTGATCTCCGGTGCCGGTCCGACCGTGCTGGTCCTGGCCGACGGCGACGACGCCGCTGAGTCCGCCCTGACCGCACTGGAGGGCTTCGGGGGACTCGCCGGACAGCACTGGCGGCGCCTGCGACTGCCGATCAGCACCTCAGGTGCTACAGTGGAGCGGTACCCACGGTGATCGCCGCGGTTCCCGACAGCGTCGGGGGCGGCGGGAGGATCGGGTTCTCTCCGACTTCGCTCCGGCCGAGCACCGTGCAGTTCTTCGCGCGTACAGCGCATCTCTCTGTGTGACTGCGGCGCTCCGCCCTGAGCCTGATCGGGCCGGGACCGCATCGCATCTCGTCGCGGACCGCTCTGCGGCGAGGAGTTCGCATCACGACACCGCGCGGGAACTCCGGAAGAGACGGCGGCCATCTGAGGAGCCGCCGCACACACGATGCGGGATCCGCGACGTCGCGCCGCCCATGCGGCACCGGCAGAAGTCGATCCCGCCCGACGAGGGGGAAGGAATCCTTCGTGACCGAAACCACCACTGAGGCCGCCCAGGCGCAGGAGACCACCGGCACCGAGCAGAACTCCGGTCTGGCGGGACTCAAGCTCGCCCAGCTGCAGGCCCTGGCCTCGCAGCTCGGCATCACCGGCGGCTCGCGGATGCGCAAGTCGGCTCTGGTCGACGCGATCTCCGCCCATCAGCGCGGCGGCGCCGTCGCCGAGCGCGAGGAGCGAGCACGCAAGAAGGCCGACCAGCAGAAGTCTGATCAGCAGAAGTCTGACCAGCAGGACTACCAGGACTCCTCCGGCCAGTCCCGTCAGGGAGACGGCTCCTCGGGCGCCGACGCCTCGGACGACCGTCAGTCCCGGGACAAGGGTCGCGGAGGCGGTCGCGGTCGGGGCGACGGGGGCCAGCAGAAGGAGCAGGCCGGTGACCAGTCCCAGGATCAGAGCCGGGGCAGGGACCAGTCCAAGGGGCAGGACCAGCAGCAGTCGAAGGGCCAGTCCGACAAGGGCGACAAGAACGACCGCGGCGACAAGAACGACCGCGGAGGCCGCGGCCGCAACGACCGCGGCGACAAGGGCGGCAACGACCGCGGCGACAAGGGCGGCAATGACCGCGGCGACAAGGGCGGCAACGACGGGCAGGGCGGTCAGAAGAACCGCGACGACCGACCCCGCGGCGGCAAGGGCAACGACGGCAAGGGCAACGACGGCCGGGGCGGCGACGGCCGGGGCGGCGACGGTCGGGGCGGCGACGACGGCGACGGCCGCGGACGCAACCGTCGCAGCCGCAACCGCAACGATCGCAACAACCGTCGTCGCGGACGCGGCGGACCGGACGTCGACGACACCGAGATCACCGAGGACGACGTCCTGCTTCCGGTGGCCGGCATCCTCGACGTCCTCGACAACTACGCGTTCCTGCGGACCTCGGGATACCTCTCCGGCCCGAACGACGTCTACGTCTCGCTGGCCCAGGTCAAGCGCTATAACCTGCGCAAGGGCGACGCCGTCCACGGCCACATCCGTGCTCCGCGGGAGGGCGAGAACCAGAACAAGAAGCAGAAGTTCTCGGCCCTGGTGAAGCTCGACGCGGTCAACGGCCGTCCCGCCGACCAGAACGACCAGCGCGTGGACTTCGGCAAGCTGGTGCCCCTCTATCCGCAGGACCGCCTGCGCCTGGAGGGCGACCCGAAGAACATCGGTCCGCGGGTCATCGACCTCGTCGCGCCGATCGGCAAGGGGCAGCGTGGTCTGATCGTCTCGCCGCCGAAGGCCGGCAAGACGATCATCCTGCAGTCCCTGGCCCAGTCCATCAAGGCGAACAACCCCGAGGTGCACCTGATGATGGTGCTCGTGGACGAGCGCCCCGAAGAGGTCACCGACATGCAGCGGACCGTCGACGGTGAGGTCATCGCATCCACCTTCGACCGTCCGGCCGACGACCACACCACCGTGGCCGAGCTGGCCATCGAGCGTGCCAAGCGTCTGGTCGAGCTCGGTAAGGACGTCGTCGTGCTTCTCGACTCGATGACCCGCCTGGGTCGTGCCTACAACCAGGCGGCACCGGCCTCGGGCCGCATCCTCTCCGGCGGTGTCGACGCCTCAGCCCTGTACCCGCCCAAGCGGTTCTTCGGCGCGGCGCGGAACATCGAGGACGGCGGCTCGCTGACCATCCTCGCGACCGCCCTGGTCGAGACCGGGTCCAAGATGGACGAGGTCATCTTCGAGGAGTTCAAGGGCACCGGCAACATGGAGCTTCGCCTGTCCCGTCAGCTGGCTGACCGCCGCATCTTCCCGGCCGTCGACGTCAACGCCTCGTCGACGCGTCGCGAGGAGAACCTGCTCTCGGCCGAGGAGATCAGGATCATGTGGAAGCTGCGCCGCGTCCTCTCCGGCCTCGAGCCGCAGCAGGGCCTCGAGCTGCTGATCAACAAGCTCAAGGACACCGGCTCCAACGCCGAGTTCCTGCTCCTGGCCAATAAGACGACCCTCGGCGACGGCAAGGGCTAGCACCGCCGAGACCCCTCCGACGACGGCGTCCCGCACCGCTCTGCGGCCGGGGCGCCGTCGTCGGCGTCGTCCGTGCTCCGCATCCCCGGTCCCCGACCGTCGAGGAAGGTCACACTCCATGGCTGAAGGCCACGACCCCGTCCTGCAGAGGCGGCTCTTCGACTCCGTCGACGCGCTGCTGACCGAGCATGCCCAGCTTCAGCGGCGACTGGCCGAGCCGGAGGTCCATGCCGACCAGGCGCTGGCACGTCGGCTCGGGCGTCGCTACGCCCAGCTCAACGCCGTCGCCGAGGCCCACGGCACCTGGCGACGGCTGAGCGACGACCTCGAGGCGGCGCGCGAGTTGGGGGAGGAGGACCCCGAGTTCGCCGAGGAGGTCCCCGCCCTGGCGGAGGCGCAGTCGGAGGCGGAGGAGCGGCTCGTGCGGCGGCTCATCCCGCCGGACGAGCACGACTCACGCGACGTGATCCTCGAGGTCAAGGGCGGCGCCGGCGGCGATGAGGCGGCGCTGTTCGCCGCAGATCTCCTGCGCATGTACACCCGGTACGCCGACTCCAAGGGCTGGAAGACCGAGATCCTGTCCGCGACGCCCTCGGACCTCGGCGGCTACCGCGACGTCCAGATGTCGGTCCGATGTGCGGCGACGGATCCGGCCGACGGGGTCTGGGCGCATCTGAAGTTCGAAGGCGGGGTCCACCGGGTCCAGCGCGTGCCCGAGACCGAGTCCCAGGGACGGATCCACACCTCCGCCGCCGCAGTGCTCGTCCTGCCCGAGGTCGAGGAGCCCGAAGAGCTCGAGATCCGGCAGAACGACCTCAAGATCGACGTCTACCGGTCCTCAGGGCCCGGCGGTCAGTCGGTCAACACCACCGATTCCGCGGTGCGCATCACCCATCTGCCCACCGGCATCGTGGTGGCGATGCAGAACGAGAAGTCCCAGCTGCAGAACCGGGAGGCCGCCATGCGCGTGCTGCGCTCCCGGCTGCTGGCGCACCAGCAGGACCAGCGGGACGCCGAGGATGCGGAAGTGCGCGCCTCCCAGGTCAGGACCATGGACCGCTCCGAGCGCATCCGCACGTACAACTACCCGGAGAACCGGATCGCCGACCACCGCACCGGCTACAAGGCCTACAACCTCGATGCGGTCGTCGACGGCGACCTCGACGCCGTGCTCGAGTCCTGCCGCGCCATGGACGAGGCCGAACGCCTCGCCGCACTGACGCGGTCCGCCGAGGGCGCCGACGACGAGCTCGGTGCCCCGTGAGCGGAGGGAATCTGGACGATCTGACCCCCGACGCGCTGCGGCGGCTGACCGAGGCCGGTGTCCCGACTCCGCGGGCCGACCTCGAACTGCTCATCGCCCACGTGCTGGGCGTCTCGCGGGGTGAGGCCGCGGCGGCCGTCGTCGCCGGACGGCGGGTCACCGAGGAGCAGGTCGGACGTCTGACCGACCTGGTGGACGACCGCTCCCGGCGGATCCCGCTTCAGCACCTGACCGGTCTGGCCCCCTTCCGAGGCCTCGAGCTGCGCGTGGGCCCCGGAGTGTTCGTGCCCCGCCCGGAGACCGAGCAGGTCGCACAGCTCGCCCTCGACCGCCTCGCGGCCCTCGCCCCGCCGACACCGCGGGTGATCGATCTCGGCACCGGCTCCGGGGCGCTGGCCGCGGCGATCGCCGCTGAGGTGCCCGACGCGGAGGTCCACGCGGTCGAGGTCTCGCCGCAGGCGGCGGCCTGGGCTCGGATGAACCTCGAGCCGCTGGGCGTCAGAGTCCACGAGGATGACCTGCGGACTCTGCCCCAGACCTGGGACGCCACCTTCGACGTCGTCGTCTCCAACCCGCCCTACATCCCGCCCGGAATGGTCCCCCGCGCCCCCGAGGTCCGAGACCATGACCCGCAGACTGCCCTCTACGGAGGCGGTGAGGACGGACTCGCGATGCCTCGGGCGACGATCGCCGCCGCCCGGCGTCTGCTGAGACCCGGCGGCTGGTTCGTCCTCGAACACGCCGAGGCGCAGGCCGCACCGCTGCGGGAGCACCTGCGTCGGCACCGGGACCTGGACGAGGTCACCACCCACAGAGACCTGACGGGCCGCGACCGGGCGACCAGCGCCGTGGTGCGCACGCCCACCACCTCCGAGCCGACCCCCGTGCAGGCCCCCGTGCAGGCCTCCGAGACCGTGGGAGAATGACGACCGTGAGCCGGATCCTGACCTGTGAGACCGAAGACCGCCGCGCCGAGGCCGTGTCCGCCGCCGTTCAGACCGTCCGGACGGGGGACTGCCTGGTGCTGCCCACCGACACCGTCTACGGCGTGGGGGCCGATGCGTTCTCCCCGCAGGCGGTGCGCGTGCTCCTCGCGGCCAAGGGGCGCGGACGCTCGATGCCCCCGCCGGTGCTCATCGGATCGCTGGCGGTGCTGCGGGCCCTGGCCGAGGAGGTCGACGACCGGGCCGAACGGCTCGCCGAGACCTTCTGGCCGGGGGCGCTGAGCCTGATCCTCCCCGCCCAGCCTTCGCTGGCGTGGGACCTGGGCGAGACCCGGGGCACCGTGGCGCTGCGGATGCCCGCCGACGACCTCGCCCTGGACCTCCTGGGCCGCACGGGTCCGCTGGCCGTGTCATCGGCCAACCGCACGGGCTCGCCGGCCGCGACCACGGCCGCAGAGGCCCATGACATGCTGGGGGACTCCGTGGAGCTCTACCTCGACGACGGTCCGCGGAACACGGTGAGCCCCTCGACGATCGTGGACTGCACGGTCTCGCCGCTGCGGGTCGTGCGTGAGGGAGCGATCTCCGTCGCCGAACTGCGCACCGTGGTGCCCGACCTCCTGGGACTGGACGAGGAGCCGCACCAGAGTCGGGAGGAGGCCGCCGAGGGCGGCGGCTGAGCCCTCGCACCGGTCATGATCTACTTCCTCATCGTGCTCACCGTCTCGGCGGTGGTGACCTACGTCGCCACGCCGATGGTCCGCGCCGCGGCCCTGACGCTGGGCGTCTGCACGGCGCCGCGCACCCGTGACGTGCACCGGGGGCCGATGCCGCGATGGGGAGGGGCGGCCCTGTTCCTGGGCATGGTCCTCGGGCTGGCCGCGGCCTCGACCATCCCCTACCTGTCGGGGATCTTCGCCGACCTCACCCCCGTTCGCGGGGTGTTCGCCGCTATGGTGGTGACGCTGCTGACGGGCCTGGCCGACGACGCCTGGGACATCCACTGGGCTCTGAAGCTGGGCGGTCAGGTGGCCGCCGCCGTGCTGCTGGTCGTCCACGGCGTGCAGCTAGAAGTGATGCCGGTCGGATGGTTCGGCGTCGGCGACGGGATCCTGCAGGCCGTGCTGACGGTGCTGGTGGTGGTGGCCACCATCAACGCCTTCAACTTCATCGACGGGCTCGACGGGTTGGCCGCCGGGGTGGCGGCCATCGGCGGATCGGCCTTCTTCATCTACAGCTACCAGCTCACGCTGACGATCAACGAGTTCGACGCCTCCAACCTGGTCACCCTCCTGATGGCCGTGCTCGTCGGCTCCTGCCTCGGCTTCCTGCCGCACAACTTCCATCCCTCCCGGATCTTCATGGGCGACACCGGGGCGATGCTCATCGGGCTGGTCATGGCCGCCGGCACCCTGGCCGTCACCGCCGACCTCGGCCAGCTCGACACCAGCTTCCGCTTCCGCAACGTGCCCGCCTATATGCCGATCCTGCTCCCGCTGGCGGTGACCCTGCTGCCGCTGCTGGATCTGCTGCTGGCCGTCGTGCGCCGCACGGCGAAGGGAATCTCCCCCTTCACGCCCGACCGCGGTCACCTGCACCATAAACTCCTCGACGGCGGCTATTCGCATCCGCAGACGGTCCTGCTGCTCTATCTGTGGGCCGCTCTGTTCGCAATCGGCACGGTGTCCTTCAACTTCCTGCCCGGATGGCTCGTGGCCCTGGGGATGATGCTGAGTCTCGGAGGGGCGATCCTCCTGACCCTGGGACCCTGGCTGCGCCTCCGGGCGCAGCGGCTGAACAGGGCCGCCGCCCAGCGCGCCCTGGTGGAGCGGCGCCGCGCCGACCGACGCCGGGAGGGGACCCGATGAGTCCGACTCGGCACCAGGACCTCAAGCAGACCGGCTGGCGCCTCGTGCTCCTGTGGGCCATGACCGCCGGGACGCTGGCGACGGCGGCGGCGGCCGGACTGGGCCTGGTCGTCGGCGGAGACCAGTCGGCGATGAGCGCCGCCGCCGGGGGAGGGGCGGTCGTCGTGCTCTCGGGCCTGACGCTGCTGCTGGTGGACCTGGCCGAGCGGCACGTCCCCCAGCTGAGCATCGCCGCGTTCTTCCTCGGATTCCTGCTCAAGGTGGCGGCCTTCCTGCTCGCATTCAGCGTGCCCGAGCCGCCCTCCTGGGCCGAACCGGCGTGGGCGGTGTGCACCGGGGTCGCGGTGCTGGTGATCTGGCAGATCGCCCAGGTGCGGGCCTTCGCCCGCATGCGCCTGACCGTCGTGCCGCAGCAGGACTGAGCCGCGGGGCGGATGCCGAGGATTTCTACGTGACGTAGTACAGTGGAGCGGGCGCACCGCCATGCCGTGTGTCACGGCGGACTTTGGTAGGATTCACAAGGATCGCGCCCGGCAGGGTCACCGCCTGCCTGATGAGACGCCCTGAGAGACGGACCCGATCCGACTCACGATGCCCGGGGCCTGTGCCCACTCACGGACACCGCAGAGAGGACCAGCGTTGCATTCGCTCGTGCCCGTCGCCGCCGCAGAAGAAGGCGGTTTCCAGCCCCCCACGATCAGCGAGACCCATCTCCCGGACATCCTGCCGTGGATGGCCGAGTGGGGGACCGGCTTCGGCAAGCAGATGCTGATGGTCGTGCTCTCGATCATCGTGATCTCGTGGTTCTTCACCTTCGCGATCCGCAGGGGTGCGCTGGTGCCCTCCCGCGTGCAGTACTTCGGCGAGTCCTGCTACGCCTTCGCCCGCAACACGCTGGGCCGCGAGATCCTCGGTGAGAAGCACTTCAAGCCGTGGGTCCCCTTCATCTTCACCGTGTTCTTCTTCGTCCTGGTGAACAACCTCGTCGGCGCGGTCCCGCTGCTGCAGCTCCCCTCGTTCTCGCACGTCGGCGCGGCCTACGCGATGGCCGGCATCGTCTGGTTCACCTGGGTCGGAGTCGGGATCAGGCTCCACGGTCTGCGCTACTTCAAGCTGGCCACCGTGCCCAGCGGAGTCCCCGGCTGGCTGCTGCCGCTCCTGGTGCCGATCGAGATCCTGTCGAACTTCGTCATCCGGCCGATCACCCACTCGCTGCGTCTGATGGCCGTGATGCTCGCGGGCCACATCATCGTGATGCTCGCCGGCTCGGGCGCCGAGTTCCTCATCGTCCAGCAGGACTCCCTGGGGATGAACGCCACCGGCGTGCTCGTCCTGTTCGGCTTCGTCCCGCTGTACTTCCTCGAGCTCATCATGATGGTCCTCCAGGCGTTCGTCTTCGCCCTGCTGACCGCCATCTACATCCAAGGCGCGATCGAAGCGGACGCGCACTGACGGTGCGCCGCGGCGCACCGCACACCTGAAGATTTGCGGCGGGCAGGGCTGTCCTCCGCAGTACGACGTCTGACCGGCACGCTCGGGCAGGCAACGACCCAGAAGACCCGGTGACCACCACCGGGCCAACACAGAAAGTGAGAGAGTGACATGGTTGGATCTCTGAACCTGATCGGACTCGGTGTCGCCGGCCTCGGTTCCGCCATCGCCATCGGCCTGATCTTCGCCGCCTACATCAACGGTGTGGCGCGTCAGCCGGAGGCCCAGCGGGTCCTGCAGCCGATCGCCATCCTCGGATTCGCTCTGGCAGAGGCCGTCTTCATCCTCGCGATCGTCTTCGCGTTCGTCATCAACTGACGTCACGACGGACCACGTCGGTGCGAGGAGGCCCTCGTCGAGCGCCTGCCGCGCCGCAGACCACAGAACTAAGGAAATGGTGAACACATGATCAGGGCAGAGATGCTCCGCGCCGCCGGCGAGGACGCCAACCCTCTGGTTCCCGCATTCTGGGAGATCATCGCCGCGCTCCTCGGCTTCGCCGTGCTGTTCTTCGTCGTCGTCAAGTTCATCGCCCCGGCCTTCGAGAAGGCCTACCAGGACCGTCGCCAGGCGATCGAGGGCGGCCTCGAGGAGGCCGAGAAGGCCCGGTCCGAGGCCGAGGCGATGAAGGCCGAGTACGAGAAGAACCTGGCCGAGTCCCGCGCCGAGGCCTCCCGCGTCCGCGAAGAGGCCCGGGCGGAGGGTGCACAGATCGTCGCCGAGCACAAGGAGAAGGCGGCCGCCGAGGCGGCGCGCATCACCGAGCAGGCTCAGCATCAGATCGCCGCCGAGCGCCAGCAGGCGGCGGCCTCGCTGCGCCACGACGTCGGGTCCCTGGCCACCGATCTGGCCGGCCGCATCGTCGGCGAGGCGCTGGAGGACGACGCCCGTTCGCAGCGGGTGGTCGACCGCTTCCTGGCCGACCTGGATGCTGAGCAGGCCAACACCTCGGGGGCCGCGCACTGATGGCGGCGGTGACCAGCGAATCCCTGTCGACGGTGCGCCGCGACCAGGAGCAGACCGTCCGGTCGGCGGACCTGACCGTCGCCCGGCAGCTGTTCGAGGCCCTCGACGTGCTCGACTCCTCGGCCGCACTGCGCCGTGCGCTGACCGATCCCGCCCGCGAGGCGGAGGAGCGCGCCGGCCTGGTCCGGGAGCTCTTCGGCGGTCGGGCCGATCAGGGTGCGGTCACCCTGCTGGAGGCTCTGGCCTCCCAGCGGTGGAGCCGAGAGCGCGACCTCGGCGACGCGGTCGAGGTCATCGCAGTGGACGTGGTGGCCGTCGGCGGCGAGCGTGAGGGGCTGGTCGGTCTGGAGGCCCTCGAGTCGAGCCTGCTCGAGCTCCGTCGGGCCGTGATGTCCTCCCACGAGCTCCAGCGTGCGATGACCGACCAGCAGGCGAGCTCCGAGGCCAAGCTCCGGCTGGCCGCCGCGCTCTCCCGCGACGCCTCGGACGAGGCCCGGCTGCTCATCGACCGTGCGGTGACCTCGCCCCGCGGACTGCGTCCCGAGGCGCTGATCGAGCGCTTCGCCGAGCAGATCGCCCAGCGGCAGCAGCGGTGGATCGCTCAGGTCACCGTCGCGAAGAGCCTCGACCAGACCTACCGCGACCGGCTCTCGGCCGGACTCAACCGCTACTTCGGCCGCGACCTGAAGCTCGACGTCGTGGTCGACCCTTCGGTGGTCGGCGGCATCCGCGTGCAGGTCGGCGACGAGGTGGTCGACTCCACCGTGTCGTCGAAGGTCGGCGAGCTCCGTCGGAGGATGGCCCGCTGAGGCGGCGTCCTCACCACCATGAGAAGACCCAGCAAGAACCCTTCGGCCGCCCAGCGGCCATGACACTACAGAGAGCAGGGACCGCAGATGGCCGATCTGACCATCAACGCTGACGACGTCCGCAATGCTTTGAACGAGTTCGCGGCGTCCTACGACCCGTCCGGCGCCGAGCGCGTCGAGGTCGGGCGCGTGATCTCCGCGTCCGACGGCATCGCCCGCGTCGAGGGGCTCCCCTCGACCATGGCCAACGAGCTCCTCCGCTTCGCCGACGGCACCCTGGGCCTCGCCCAGGACCTCGACACCCGTGAGATCGGCGTGGTCGTGCTGGGCGAGTTCACCGGCATCGAGGAGGGCCAGGAGGTCCACCGCACCGGAGAGGTCCTCTCCGTGCCGGTCGGTGACGAGTTCCTGGGCCGTGTGGTCGACCCGCTCGGCGCACCGATCGACGACCTCGGCGACATCGACCCGGAGGGGCGCCGCGCCCTGGAGCTGCAGGCCCCCTCGGTGGTCCAGCGTCAGTCGGTCGGTGAGCCGCTGCAGACCGGCATGAAGGCGATCGACGCGATGATCCCGATCGGTCGGGGTCAGCGTCAGCTGATCATCGGCGACCGCCAGACCGGCAAGACCGCCATCGGCATCGACGCCATCCTGAACCAGAAGGAGAACTGGGAGACCGGAGACGTAGACAAGCAGGTGCGCTGCATCTACGTCGCCGTCGGGCAGAAGGCCTCGACGATCGCCTCGGTGCGTCAGACGCTGGAGGAGAACGGCGCGCTGGAGTACACCACCATCGTGGCCGCCCCCGCCTCGGACCCGGCGGGAGTCAAGTACCTCGCTCCGTTCGCCGGCTCGGCCATCGGCCAGCACTGGATGTACGGCGGCAAGCACGTCCTCATCATCTTCGACGACCTGTCCAAGCAGGCCGAGGCCTACCGTGCGGTGTCCCTGCTGCTGCGTCGTCCCCCGGGACGTGAGGCGTTCCCCGGCGACGTCTTCTACCTCCACTCCCGTCTGCTGGAGCGCTGCGCGAAGCTCTCCGACGAGATGGGCGCCGGTTCGATGACCGGTCTGCCGATCGTCGAGACCAAGGCCAACGACGTCTCGGCGTTCATCCCGACCAACGTCATCTCCATCACCGACGGCCAGATCTTCCTGCAGTCGGACCTCTTCAACGCCAACCAGCGTCCCGCGGTCGACGTCGGAATCTCCGTCTCGCGCGTCGGCGGCTCCGCGCAGGTCAAGGCCATGAAGAAGGTGGCCGGCACGCTCAAGCTGGACCTCGCGCAGTACCGCGACATGCAGGCCTTCGCGATGTTCGCCTCCGACCTGGACCCGGCCACGCGCCAGCAGCTGGTCCGCGGTGAGCGTCAGACCGAGCTGCTCAAGCAGGGCCAGTACTCGCCGATGCCGGTCGAGGAGCAGGTCGTCTCCATCTGGGCCGGCGCCAACGGACACCTGGACGAGATCGAGACCGCCGACGTCAAGCGCTTCGAGACCGAGTGGATCGAGCACCTGCGCCGTCGCACCGACGTCCTGCAGGTGCTGGCCTCCACCGGCAAGCTGGAGGACGACACGCTGAACACCCTCAACGAGGCCGTGGAGGCGTTCAAGCGCGACTTCTACGCTGAGGAGAAGCAGTCGATCGTCGGCAACGAGCAGACCGAGGCGCTGTCCGAAGACGACATCGACCAGGAAGAGATCGGCCGCTGATCGGTCGTCCTCAGCCGTTCCGTCGGTCGGCGGGTGCGGCGTCGGACACTCCGACGTCGCGGCCCGCCGGCTGAGGGAGCCGATCACCTCAGGGAAGGACAAGCATGGGAGCCCAGATTCGGGTCTACCGCCAGAAGATCGCATCGACGTCGTCGATGAAGAAGATCTTCAAGGCGATGGAGCTGATCGCCACCTCGCGCATCGGCAAGGCGCGCAGCAGGGTGCAGGCCTCTCTGCCCTACGCAGAGGCCATCACCCGCGCCGTCTCGGCCGTCGCGTCCCACAACGAGATCGAGCACGTGCTCACCCAGAAGGCTGAGCGTCCGACCCGGGCCGCCGTGCTGATCATGACCTCGGACCGCGGTCTGGCCGGGGCGTACTCCACCAACGTCCTCAAGCGCGGCGAGCAGCTGCTCGCCCTGCTGCGCGAGGAGGGCAAGGAGGTCCGTCCCTACCTGTACGGTCGGAAGGCTCAGGCCTACTTCGACTTCCGTGAGCGGGAGTACGACCAGGTGTGGACGGGGAACACCGACAACCCTGCGCTCGAGCGGGCGCGTGAGATCGGCGACGAGCTGGTCGGCCGCTTCGTCCAGCCGACCGACGACGGCGGAGTCGACGAGCTCTACCTGGTCTACACCGAGTTCGAGTCGATGGTGAAGCAGGACCCGGTCGTGCGCCGCATGCTGCCCCTGGCCCTGGTCGACGACGACGGCGAGTCCGCAGTGCGTGCGGAGTACGACTTCGAGCCCGGACCGGAGGAGGTGCTCGATGCGCTGCTGCCGCGGTACGTCGAGTCCCGCCTGTACACCGCGATGCTCGAGGCTTCGGCCTCCGAGCTGGCGGCGCGCCAGCGGGCGATGAAGTCCGCGGCCGACAACGCCGACGAACTCATCCGCAAGTACACCCTGCTGCGCAACAACGCGCGCCAGGCCGAGATCACCCAGGAGCTCTCGGAGCTCATCGGTGGAGCGGACGCGCTGGCCAACAGCTGATCCACCGGGTCGGAGCGCGGCGGCCTCGGACCCGACGAAGACAACGATTGACATCATCCGACATCGAGTGAAGTGAGAGAGATGACTGCCACCACTGCAGAGCAGGGCTCGTCTGGAGCCGTCCAGGAGGGCGCGACCGGCAAGATCGCGCGTGTGATCGGACCGGTCGTCGACGTCGAGTTCCCTGCTGACGCGATCCCGGAGATCTACAACGCCCTGACCGCTGAGCTGACCATCGGCGGAGAGACCCGCGTGGTCACCTTCGAGACCTCCCAGCACCTGGGCGACAACCTGGTCCGTGCGATCGCGGTCCAGGCCACCGACGGTCTGGTCCGAGGCACCTCGGTGCGCGACTCCGGCGGGCCGATCTCGGTCCCGGTGGGGGACACGGTCAAGGGCCACATCTTCAACGTCCTGGGTGAGACCCTCGACATGCCGACCTCCGAGCTGGAGGTCACCGAGCGCTGGCCGATCCACCGTCAGGCGCCGAACTTCGCCGCGCTGGAGGGTTCGACCGAGATGCTGGAGACCGGCATCAAGGTCATCGACCTGCTGACGCCGTACATCTCGGGCGGGAAGATCGGTCTCTTCGGCGGCGCCGGCGTCGGCAAGACCGTACTCATCCAGGAGATGATCACCCGTGTGGCCCGCAACTTCGGCGGCACGTCCGTGTTCGCCGGCGTCGGCGAGCGCACGCGTGAGGGCAATGACCTCTGGGTCGAGATGGAGGAGGCAGGGGTCCTGAAGGACACCGCCCTGGTCTTCGGCCAGATGGACGAGCCGCCGGGAACCCGTCTGCGCGTGGCCCTGACCGGTCTGACCATGGCGGAGTACTTCCGCGATGTGCAGAACCAGGATGTGCTGCTGTTCATCGACAACATCTTCCGCTTCTCCCAGGCGGGCTCCGAGGTCTCCACGCTGCTGGGCCGCATGCCCTCCGCAGTGGGCTACCAGCCCAACCTCGCCGATGAGATGGGCGTCCTGCAGGAGCGCATCACCTCCACGCGCGGCCACTCCATCACCTCGATGCAGGCCGTCTACGTCCCCGCCGACGACTACACCGACCCGGCGCCGGCCAACGTGTTCGCCCACCTGGATGCGACCACCGAGCTCTCCCGCGCCATCGCCTCACGCGGTCTGTACCCCGCGGTGGACCCGCTGACCTCGACGTCGCGCATCCTGGACCCGCAGTACATCGGTCAGGAGCACTACGACACCGCGACCCGGGTGAAGCAGATCCTGCAGAAGAACAAGGAGCTGCAGGACATCATCGCGATCCTCGGTGTGGACGAGCTCTCCGAAGAGGACAAGATCGTCGTCTCCCGCGCACGTCGCATCGAGCAGTTCCTGTCGCAGAACACCTACACCGCGGTGCAGTTCACCGGTGTGGAGGGGTCGACGGTGCCGATCAAGGACACCGTCGAGGGCTTCAACGCCATCTGCAACGGCGACCTCGACCACGTCGCCGAGCAGGCGTTCTTCAACGTCGGCGGTCTCGACGACGTCGAGAAGAAGTGGGACGAGATCCAGAAGCAGGGCTGATCCTCCGTCGGTCGGCCTCCCGCCGCAGAGCGGGGGAGCCGGACCGATCGGATCTCCTCCTGATCAACCAGAGAAGGACTGTTCATCATGGCTGAACTCGACGTCGAGGTCGTCTCACAGGACCGAGCGGTGTGGTCCGGAGCCGCCAAGGCCATCCGCGGCCGCACCATCGAAGGTGACATCGGGATCCTGCCCGGACACACTCCGGTGCTCGCGCTGCTCGCGGAGGGCGAGCTCATGATCGAGCCCACCTCCGGCTCTCCGGTGACGGCGAACATCGACGGCGGTTTCTTCTCGGTCGACTCCGACCGGGTGACCATCGTCGCCGACGACGCCGAAGTCACCTCGGGCTGACACCCGGCACCTCTCACTCCGCGCGCACGGCCGCCGTCGGAGGACCCGCCTGAGGGCGGAG
>NZ_JAOEFD010000015.1 GCF_025420485.1 Nesterenkonia marinintestina
GCGACACTACTTCGGTAGCGCGCGAAGGCGAGAGCCAGCTCCGGCGTCGGGACTCCGAAAAATCCCCATTCATTACCCCCACTGACAGGGTGGACATAGCAAGAAGAAACCTCGAGCTCTTCTGAGTAGGTCGGGGCTTCTAGGAATGGGTTCATCGCGAGTACAGGTTTGCAGAGGACAATCCGAGGGACTTAGTTTGCATCCAGCCCCAGCCCCCTAAATCAACGAGACTGTGCTCAGAGGATCGGTCGATACCTATAGACCGGCCACTGCGGCTCAGCTCCTGCAGCGGTCTTGGGCCGAAGTCTTCACTTGGCACGGTGATGTGATTCAGTAATGTTTAGGCACACGATCAAGTCGTTGATCGCATGCCGGCAACCTTAGCAATACAGTCTGGGTAAGCGTCGTATATCTTAAGTCGCACAGATCCTTAAGGCCGATCCGTCACCCAGGATGCGGGTGGAGGCTAGGGGACTCGAACCCCTGACATCCAGCTTGCAAAGCTGGCGCTCTACCAGCTGAGCTAAGCCCCCGAGGTGGGTATCCAGTTAGTCCTTCTCGCCGTCGAGCGAGTCGGTGGCCGAGTCCCAGACCTTGCGGCCCTCCTCGGCATCACGCCAGCGGCGGTACCCGACGATCCCGGCCGCGGTCAGGGCCAGCAGCGCGATTCTCCGCATCGTCGGCACCTCCCGGGTGTGGGACCTTCAGAGTGGGCGTACGAGGACTTGAACCTCGGACCTCATCGTTATCAGCGATGCGCTCTAACCGCCTGAGCTATACGCCCTTGGTGTCGTCGGGGGAGTCTGAGGAACCCCCGTAAGGGACTGCCCTCCGCAGGACGACCACTCCACATTACACCAGCGCCAGAACTGTCACAAAATCACTACGACCTCGCGAGGTCACGACCTCGGACGCCGCCGAAACCCCTGATCAGTCGTCGGTCAGGGTCACGCCGACGCCGCCGACCAGCGACGCCGAGATGTTGTACAGCA
This sequence comes from Nesterenkonia marinintestina, assembly GCF_025420485.1. Classification (GTDB taxonomy): domain Bacteria; phylum Actinomycetota; class Actinomycetes; order Actinomycetales; family Micrococcaceae; genus Nesterenkonia; species Nesterenkonia marinintestina. The sequence continues at coordinate 993 of NZ_JAOEFD010000015.1, forward strand.
CCGCCGCCAACATGGAGATCACCGTCAGCACGACCACGTTGATCACCGCGATGATCGTGGCGAATGAGGCCACCTGACCCAGAGTCACCATCTCCTGAACGGCGAACCCGCCGCCCTCGTCGCCGAGGATCTGCGCCAGCAGCTCATTGATGCGGTCGAAGATGCCTGTCAGATCCATCGCCGACCACAGCATCACCGCACACACCACCGTCATGATGCCCAGCGCCACCGAGAGCAGGAAGCTCATCTTCAGCACCGACCACGGGTCCACCTTCGAGACCAGCAGCCGCGCCTTGCGGACCTTGGCCCGCGGAGTGGGACGCACCAGGCCAGGATTGGTCCTCCCACGGCCGGACCCGGCAGGGGCCGGACGAGGTCGCGGCGCCGGACGACGCCCAGCGTTCCCCGCAGGGGCGGGACCACGCTTCTCCGCCTCATCGGCGGTCGGACGTGCCGGCTGCCTCTCAGCGGCCCGCTTCTCCTCGGTCGCAGTGCCGGCCCTGGAGCTGGGCACAGACGACGTCTGCGAGGTCTCAGCCTTCGCGCCGCCGGACCGCTCACCGGAGGACGCGCCGTGGGCACGGGGACGCGGTGCCGGGAACCGGCTGGCCGGGCGGGACTCCCCGCCCTCGCTGCTGTTCGCGCTCACTGCTGTCCTCCATCGACGTCTTCGCGGTCAGGATCCAACGCTACTGCATCGTCGCCGGTGCTCGGCAGTGCCTCACCGTCATCCGGGGAAGCCGCACTCACCGCGGAATCCGCACCCTCAGCGGCCCCGTCATCGGCGGCCTCCTCACCCGCCGCGGCCAGGGCGTCACCCGAGGCGCGGGCCACCTTCAGGATCCTGTCCTTGCCGCGCGGCTTGGCGAAGATCACACCCATGGTGTCGCGGCCCTTCGAGGGCACACCCTCCACCGCAGAACGCACCACGTTGCCCGACGCCATGACCACCAGGACCTCGTCGTCGGACTCGACGACCATCGCCCCGACCAGGTCGCCCCGGTCCTCGACCAGCTTGCCGACCTTGATGCCCAGACCACCACGGCCCTGCACCCGGTACTCCTCCACCGAGGAGCGCTTCGCATACCCGCCCTCGGTCACCACGAACACGTAGGAGTCCTCGGTGATCACATCAGCGGTGAGAAGCTCATCGTCCTCACGGAACTTCATCCCCGTCACACCGGAGGTCGCACGGCCCATCGGACGCAGCGCGTCGTCGGTGGCGGTAAAGCGCAGCGACTGGCCCTTCCGGGAGACCAGCATCAGGTCATCCTCGTCCGAGACCAGCTTCGCCGAGACCAGCTCGTCGTCCTCGCGCAGGTTAATCGCGATGACCCCGGCCTGACGCGGCGAATCGTAGTCGGTGAGCTTCGTCTTCTTCACCAGCCCACCCTTGGTGGCCAGCACCAGGTACGGGGCGTCGTCATAGCTGCGCAGCGGCAGCACACCGGCGATGTGCTCCTCCGGCTGGAACGCCACGATGTTCGCCACGTGCTGGCCCTTGGAATCCCGGCCGGCCTCCATGAGGTCATAGCACTTGGACCGGTACACCCGGCCCAGGTTCGTGAAGAACAGGATCCACTGGTGCGTGGTCGTCACGAAGAAGTGCTCGACGACGTCGTCGGCGCGCAGCTGCGCCCCGCGCACCCCCTTGCCGCCGCGGTTCTGCGCCCGATAGTTGTCGATCCGGGTGCGCTTGACGTACCCGTCCCGGGTGACGGTGACGACCACGTCCTCCTCCGGGATCAGGTCCTCCATGGACATGTCCCCGTCGTAACCGAGCAGGATGTGGGTGCGCCGCTCGTCGCCGTGCTTGTCCACGATCCCGTCGAGCTCCTCGGAGATCAGCTCCCGCTGACGGTCCTCGGAGGCCAGGATCGACTTGAAGTCGGCGATGAGCTCCATGAGCTCGTCGTACTCCTCCTGCAGACGCTGACGCTCCAGGGCCGCGAGCTTGCGCAGCTGCATGTCCAGGATCGCCTGAGCCTGGTCGTCGTCGATGTCCAGCAGGGCCTTCAGGTTCTCCCGTGCGGCATCCACCGTGGAGGACCCGCGGATCGTGGAGATCACCCGATCCAGATCGTCCAGCGCCTTGAGCAGACCCACCTTGATGTGTGCTTCCCGCTCCGCCTTGGCCAGACGGAACCGGGTGCGACGGACGATGACCTCCATCTGGTGCATCACCCAGTGGTGGACGAAGGCGTCGAGGCTCAGCGTGCGCGGCACCCCGTCGACCAGAGCCAGCATGTTCGCCGAGAAGTTCTCCTGCAGCTGGGTGTGCTTGTACAGCTGATTCAGCACGACCTTCGGCACCGCATCGCGCTTGAGCACGATCACCAGGCGCTGACCGGTGCGCCCGGAGGACTCGTCGCGCAGGTCCGCGATGCCGGAGACCTTGCCGTCGCGCAGCAGCTGCCCGATCTTCAGCGCCAGATTCTCCGGGTTCGCGTGGTACGGCAGCTCGGTGACCACCAGGCATGTCCGGCCCTGGATCTCCTCGACGTTGACCACCGCACGCATCGTGATCGACCCGCGACCGGTGCGGTAGGTCTCCTCGATGCCCCGGGTGCCCAGGATCTGCGCCCCGGTGGGGAAGTCCGGGCCCTTGATGTGCTCCAGCAGAGCCTCCAGCAGCTCCTCACGCGAGGCCTCCGGGTTCTCCAGATACCACTTCACCCCGGCGGCCACCTCACGCAGATTGTGCGGCGGGATGTTGGTGGCCATGCCGACGGCGATGCCGGAGGACCCGTTGACCAACAGGTTCGGGAACCTGGCCGGCAGCACGGTGGGCTCCTGCTGGCGACCGTCGTAGTTGTCCTGGAAGTCGACGGTGTCCTCGGTGATGTCCCGGACCATCTCCATGGCCAGCGGGGCCATCTTGGTCTCGGTGTACCTCGGGGCGGCCGGGCCGTCGTTGCCCGGGTTGCCGAAGTTCCCCTGACCCAGCGCCAGCGGGTAGCGCATCACCCAGTCCTGGATCAGGCGGGCCAGGGCGTCGTAGATCGCGGTGTCGCCGTGGGGGTGGTAGTTGCCCATCACGTCGCCGACCACGCGCGCACACTTGTTGAAGGAGCGGTCCGGACGGAAGCCGCCGTCGTACATCGCGTAGATGACCCGGCGGTGGACCGGCTTGAGCCCGTCGCGGACGTCCGGCAGCGCACGGCCGACGATGACGGCCATCGCGTAGTCCAGGTAGGACCGCTTCATCTCGGTCTGCAGGTCCACCTGGCGGACCCGGTCGGTCAGGACCGAGGACTCGCCGGTGCCGGGGTTCTCAGTGTTCTCACTCACGTACGGTGCTCTCCCTCATCGAGGACGGCTGGGTCGAAGGACGGATGATGCCGGGGACGACGGGGCATCAGATGTCCAAGAATCGGACGTCCTTCGCGTTCTGCTGGATGAACCCGCGGCGGGACTCGACGTCCTCGCCCATCAGGACCGAGAAGATCTCGTCCGCGGCCGCGGCGTCCTCCATGGAGACCTGCAGCAGGGTCCGGTGCTCCGGGTCCATGGTGGTGTCCCACAGCTCCGAGTAGTCCATCTCGCCCAGACCCTTGTACCGCTGGATGCCCTGATCCTTCGGCAGCCGGCGACCCTTGGCGTGACCGTCCTCCAGGGCCGCGTCGCGCTCGGCGTCGGTGAACACGTAGTCGTGCGGGGCGTTGGACCACTTCAGCCGGTACAGCGGAGGCTGCGCCAGGTAGACGTAGCCGCCGTCGATCAGCGGACGCATGTACCGGAAAAGCAGAGTCAGCATCAGGGTGGTGATGTGCTGGCCGTCGACGTCGGCGTCGGCCATCAGCACGATCTTGTGGTAACGGAGCTTCTCCATGTCGAACTCTTCGCCGATGCCGGTGCCGAAGGCGGTGATCATCGACTGGACCTCCGCGTTGGACAGCGCCTTGTCCAGCCGGGCCCGCTCCACGTTGAGGATCTTGCCGCGCAGGGGCAGGATCGCCTGGGTCTCCGGGTCCCGACCGCGCTTGGCCGACCCGCCGGCCGAATCGCCCTCCACCAGGTAGATCTCACACCGGGAGGGGTCCTTCGACGAGCAGTCCGAGAGCTTGCCCGGCAGACCCATCGACTCCAGCGGCGACTTCCGCCGGGCGTTCTCCCGCGCCTTGCGCGCCGCCACCCTGGCCTGTGCGGCCGACTGGGCCTTGCGGATGATGTCCTTCGCCGAGCCCGGATTGCGCTCCAGCCAGTCGCTGAGCTGCTCGTGGACGACCCGGTGGACGAAGCCGCGGGCCTCGGTGTTGCCCAGCTTCGTCTTCGTCTGACCCTCGAACTGCGGCTCGGAGAGCTTCACCGAGATCACCGCGGTCAGACCCTCGCGGATGTCGTCGCCGGTGAGGTTGTCGTCCTTCTCCTTGAGGATCTGCTTCTCCTTGGCATAGCGGTTGACCAGGCTGGTCAGCGCGCTGCGGAAGCCCTCCTCATGGGTGCCGCCCTCATGGGTGTTGATCGTGTTGGCGTAGGTGTGGACCGACTCCGAGTAGGTCAGGGTCCACTGCATCGCCACCTCGGCGGTGATGCCGCGCTCGTCGTCGTCGGACTCGAAGGCGATCACGTCCTCATGGACGGTGTCGGCCTTCTTCGTGGTGTTCAGGTGGTTCACGTAGTCCAGCAGGCCGTGGTCGTACTGGTAGACGACCTTCCGACCGGTGGGGATCTCGCTCACCGCTTCGGCGGACTCGCCCGGCTCGGCCGGGGTCTCGGCGTCCTCGGCGGTCTCCTCCTGGTGGGAGACGACCTCGTCGATGATGACGTGGTTGGCCTCGATGTCCCGCTCGTCGGTGAGCACGATCCGCAGCCCCTTGTTCAGGAACGCCATCTGCTGGAAGCGGGCGCGCAGGGTCTCGAAGTCGAACTCGACCTCGTCGAAGATGCTCGGATCCGGGTAGAAGACCTGGGTGGTGCCGGTCTCGTCGGTGGCCTCGCCCTCGCTCAGCGGGGACACCGTCTCTCCGCCGGTGCCGAAGGCGATGTGCCAGGTGCGGCCCTGCCGCTTCACCGTGGTCTCCACACGGGTCGACAGTGCGTTGACCACCGAGATCCCCACACCGTGCAGACCGCCGGAGACCGCATAGCCGCCGCCTCCGAACTTTCCTCCGGCGTGCAGGACGGTCATCACGACCTCGACGGTGGGCTTGCCCTCAGTGGGGTGCATGTCCACGGGGATGCCGCGGCCGTCGTCGGAGACGCGGACCCCGCCGTCGTCCTGCAGCACGATCTCGATCTCGCTGCAGTGGCCGGCCAGAGCCTCGTCCACCGAGTTGTCCACGACCTCGTAGACCAGGTGGTGCAGACCGCGCTCACCGGTGGACCCGATGTACATGCCCGGACGCTTGCGGACGGCCTCCAGGCCCTCCAGGACGGTGATGTCGGAGGCGCCGTAGTCGCCTCCGTGATCCGTGGGTGTGTCTTCCGAGGTCACGAGCTTCGGCCGTCTCCTTCAGCACCGGGGGCCGGCCACCTGGAAGTGGTGTCGCGGCCGGGACATGGACCGACCCGAGACTGCTGCTCGGGCCGGGTGTCAGTCTACCGCGAAAACCGCCTGATGCCTCAGTGGGAGGGTCGGTGAGGTGTGGAAGTCACCCTGCGCGGCCTCAGAAGGCCGCTCCCAGCGCTCAGCCGGTCCGCATGTGAGGCCGGGGTCGCCCACGGGCCTGGCAGTGCGGCAGGAGCGCGTCCGACGGCGTCGGTCACCCGTAGGTGTCCCGGGGGCCCCGTCCGCGCACCGAGAGCCGGCCCTTCTTCCACGACGGAGCCTGGGGTCCGCGGATGCGCAGACCGGTGACGATGCCGCGGCCCAGCTCCCGGGTGAACACGTCCATGAGCTGGGGCTGCATGAGCTTCAGGTTCGTCGCCCAGGCGGTGGTGTCGCAGACGACGTCGACGACCCCGTCCTCGAACCTCTCCGGCCGGCAGTGCTCGGCGACCTGCGGACCCACCAGCTGATCCCAGCGGGCGACCACCGACCCCACCGCCACCGGGGCGGTCCATCCGCGGTGGGCGATCAGCCGATCCACCACCGGACCGAGCAGGCTCGGGTCCCGCCCGGACCCGCGCGCCCCGGAGGATCCCGAGAATCCTGCCGACCCTGCCGATTCGGCGGCGCGGCGGGCCCCGGCACGCGGGTCGCCGGCCAGGGAACCCGACCGGGGCACACCGCGCAGCCGATGTTCGCCGCGGGACTCGGCGGCCCGACGCATCCGGGCGAGCAGGATCCCCGCGGCATCCTCCACCTGGCTGGCGGCGATGCCGTCCGGACTGGGCTCCGGCTCCGGCGACGGGGTCCCGGCGGGGCCGACGATGGTCGGGGAGTTCACTGCTGATCCTCAACGGCAGACATCTGTGTGATCTGTGAGATCTGGTCCGCCGACTCGACCCGGAAGGCGTGATCGAGCAGAGGCTCCGGGACGTCGTCGTCGACGGCGGCGGTGACCAGCAGCTGCTCGGCCTCCGAGGCCAGATCGGCCAGACGACGACGCCGGCGGGCGTCGAGCTCAGCGAAGACGTCGTCGAGGATCAGGACCGGACGGCCCCCGTCGGAGGGATCGTCGTCGACCATGACCCGGTATCCGGCCAGGCGCACGGCCAGGGCGAACGACCAGGTCTCCCCGTGGGAGGCGTAACCCTTGACCGGCACCTCGTCCAGGCTGAGGTGCACATCATCCCGATGGGGACCGACCAGCGTCATCCCCCGCTCCCGCTCCTGCTTCCGGGCCCCCTGCAGCCCGGTCAGCATCCGTTCGGTGAGCTGCTCCCGGGGCGGGACGGACTGGGCGACGACCTCACCGTCGGGGGGACCCCCCGCGGAGTCCTCGCCTCGGCCGTCCAGGGAGCTGAGGTAGCCCATGGTCGCAGTGCGCACGCTGCCGGAGAGCTGCTGATAGGCCTCCGCCGCATGGGGCCGCAGCGCCTCGAGGACCTCCAGCCGGGCGTGCAGCACCCGGGATCCGGCGTCGGCGAGCTGGTGGTCCCAGACGTCGAGAGTGGACTCGTGGGTGGCGGTGAATCCCTCGTTCCGGATCGACTTGAGCAGGGCGTTGCGCTGCTTCAGCACCTTCTCGTAGTCGAGGCGCACCGACCCCAGAGCCGGACGCAGCTGCACGGCGAGGTCGTCGAGCAGGCGACGCCGCACCCCCGGGGAGCCCTTGATGAGCTCGAGGTCCTCCGGGGCGAAGAGCACGGTGCGCAGCACCCCGAGCACCTCGGAGGCCCGCACCGCCGATCCGCGGTTGATCCGGGCCCGGTTCGCCCGACCCGGGTTGATCTCCACTTCGAGCAGCGCCTCCCGGGATCCGCGATGAGCCTGGGCACGGATGATCGCCTGGTCCGTGCCGTGGCGCACCAGCGGCGCATCCTGGGAGACCCGGTGGGAGGAGAGTGTGGAGAGATAGCCGACGGCCTCGACGACGTTGGTCTTGCCGACCCCGTTGAAGCCCAGCAGCACGTTCGGCCCCGGCGCGAACTCGATCTGCGCCTCGGCGTAGCTGCGGTAGTCCTGCAGCGTGAGATGACTCAGCCGCACGGACGGCTCACTGGTTGAGCAGACGGACCGGCATCAGCAGATACCGGAAGTCGCTGGAATTCTCCCCGTCGGGGGTGTCCTGGCCGGTGATCATCGCCGGCTTCGGGGCGGAGACGAAGGAGAACCGCAGGTACTCGCTGTCGATGACGTTGAGCCCCTCGTTCAGGTACATCGGATTGAACCCGACGGTGATCGGTTCCCCGGTCAGATCCGCCGAGACGACCTCCGAGGCCGCCGCGGCGTCGTCGGCGCCGGCGTCGAGGACCAGCTGCTGGTCCTCGGTGAACTGCAGCCGCACGTGCGAATTCCGCTCGGCGACCAGCGAGACGCGACGGGCGGCCTCGATGAGCTCCCCGGTCCGGACCACCGCGTGGATGGGGGTCTGCTCGGGGAAGAGCTGACGGATCTTCGGGTAGTCGCCGTCGACCAGCACCGAGGTCGTCCGGCGGCCGCCGGAGGAGAAGCCGATCATCTCCGCCTCATCGCTCATCGCGATGGAGAGCTCACCGCCGCCGGCCAGGGACTTGGCGACGTCGTTGAGGGTCTTGGCCTTGATCAGCGCCGAGGTCGAGATGTCGGGCCGGGCCGGAGCCCAGGTGATCTCCCGCATGGCCAGCCGATAGCGGTCGGTGGCCAGGAAGGTCATGGTGTCGCCCTCGAACTCCACCTTGACCCCGGTGAGGATCGGCAGGGTGTCGTCCTTCGAAGCCGCGGTGATGACCTGGGCCACGGCACGGGCGAAGGCGGCGCCGTCGACGGTGCCGGCGAGCTCCGGCATGGCCGGAAGCTCGGGATACTCGTCCACCGGCATCGTCGCCAGGGTGAACTTTGAGGACCGGCAGGTGACCAGGACCTTGGAGTCCTGCTGCTCGACGGTGACCGGTGCGTCCGGCAGCGCTCTGACGATGTCGTTGAGCAGTCGTCCGGAGACCAGCACGGTGCCCTCGGTCTCGACGTCGGCCTCGATGTGCAGCTGAGCGGAGATCTCGTGGTCGAAGCTGGAGATCGTGACGGTCTGCCCCTCAGCGGTGATCAGCAGACCGGAGAGCACCGGAGCAGGCGGACGGGGGGAGAGCGCACGGGCCGTCCAGGAGACGGCCTCGGTCAGGACGTCTCGCGCCGCAGTGAACTTCACTGATCATCGCCTTTCGATGCGGGTCAGGAGCGGAGCCTGCACGGATGTCAAGCATCATCGCCGCTGTGTCGAGAGTTGAGCCTACCTGTCAGGTCGGTCACGATGCCACTGCCGATCCACAGGCATATATGCCTTCGGGCCCGGACGGTCGGACCACATGTAGTGATGCGATCTGAGTTCGGGCACCGGATCGGAGTGTTCGATGTGCCGTGGAGCCAGTGTGTGCTCTCTGTATCTCTCTGGAATAGGGAGAAGTGTTAACAAGTCATGTGGAAAGTGTGGATAACGGGCTCCTCCACGTGTTCTGCGCGGATCCTCCTGTGCACCGGACGGTGGAATTCCTCCGTTTCGCCTGTGAACGGGCCGTGGACGGAGATCCCCGCCGTGACGGCGATCTCCGCAGGAAGTGCCTCGTCGTCCCCAGGTCTGCGGCAGTTCTTCGTCCTTCGTCCACGATCTTCTCCACAGGTGTGGGATGCCCGGTGGAGAGAATCCACGTCCGGTTGTGGAAATGTGTGCAGAACTGTGGAGAACTCGACGGCTCGGACGACGACCAGCCGCAGGATCCTGCCGAACTACATATGTGTGAGATGTGAGGGGCCGTGTTCTCCACAGCTGTAGACCACGGACTTGACTTCAGAACACCATGTGGTCCCGGATGTGATGAGCCTGTGCGGTCAGCGCTGCTGCTTGATCTTGTTCGTCAGCTCGGTGACCTGATTGAACACCGCGCGCCGCTCGGCCATCAGCTCACGGATCTTCCGCTCGGCGTAGATCACCGTGGTGTGGTCGCGGCCGCCCAGGGCCTGCCCGATCTTCGGCAGCGACATCTCCGTAAGCTCCCGCAGCAGATACATCGCGATCTGCCGGGCGGTGACCAGGGTCCGGTTCCGCGACTTCGACATCAGCTCCTCGACGGTGAAGCTGTAGTACTCAGCGGTGGCGTCGATGATCTGCTCGGCGGTGATCTCCTGGACGTTGTCGTCGCTGATCAGATCCCGCATCACCTGCTCGGCCAGTGGGAGGTCCACCGCCTGCTTGTTCAGCGAGGCATAGGCGGTCACGCGGATCAGCGCACCCTCGAGCTCACGGATGTTCGTGGAGATCTTGTCGGCGATGTACTCCATGACGTCGTCCGGACAGGAGAAGTTCTCCGCGGTGGCCTTCTTCCGCAGGATCGCGATCCGGGTCTCCAGGTCCGGGGGCTGGATGTCGGTGATCAGCCCCCACTCGAACCGGGAGCGCAGCCGCTCCTCGAAGCCGGAGAGCTGCTTGGGCGGCAGGTCCGAGGTGATCACGACCTGCTTGTTGTTGTTGTAGAGCGTGTTGAACGTGTGGAAGAACTCCTCGACCGTCCGCTCCTTGTCCGCGAGGAACTGGATGTCGTCGAGCAGCAGCACGTCCACGCTGCGGTAGGCGTTCTTGAAGCTCGCGCCCTCATCGTCACGGATGGAGTTGATGAAGTCGTTCGTGAACTCCTCGGAGTTCACGTACCGGACGCGGATCCCCGAATAGAGACGCTGGGCGTAGTGGCCGATCGCGTGCAGCAGGTGGGTCTTGCCCAGTCCGGAGTCCCCATAGATGAACAGCGGGTTGTACGCCTTGGCCGGGGCCTCGGCCACCGCATTGGCCGCCGCATGGGCGAAGCGGTTCGAGGAACCGATGACGAAGGTGTCGAAAGTGTAGCGCGGGTTCAGCCGGGAGGTCTTGAAGCTGCCGGCCTGATCCTCTGCGGCCGCGGCCGAGAGCAGGGTCTCGTGCTGGGCCATCCCCGAGGGTCCGGTCGGCTGAGGACCCGTCGGCTGCATCGTGGTCGGCTGAGGACCCGTCGGCTGTGCGGGAGCCGGTGCGGTGTGCGACAGGGTCGGATAGACGTCGTCGAAGGCGGTGGAGGAGGCTGAGGCCGCCGACCGGGGAGAGGGATCGGCCGTCGGACGCGGACCGGCCGCGCCCGGGGGCCCCGTCGGACGCGGAGGTGTGGGCCGGGATGCCGGACCGTCGCCGTCGGAGTCCGCCAGCTGCTGGGCCGCGAGCTGGGGGTCGATCACATAGGCGCACAGGATGTCCCTGCCGAAGACGGTCCGCAGCGCCTGACTCAGCTGAGTCTGGAGGGTCGACTGCATCAGCCGACGCAGCCGTTCGTTGGGCACGGCGATGACCAGGGTGTCGCCGATCAGCTGATCCCCCTGGGGCTGGGCCCGGCCGACGTCGGCCAGCTGGACCCCGCCGATCCCGTGATGGTCGCGCAGCTCGGCGATCAGCTGCTCCCAGCGTTCTGCGACGCCGTGCTCAGAGTCCACGGACACGCTGCTCCCTCCTGCCGAAGACCTCAGATCCGACGGGTCACGCCGGCTCGTCCCCCGACCATACCCGCAACCTGTGGATGACGCCTCCGTCAGACCACCGTTCAGCTGTGGACAGCGGTCCAGCTGCGACAGTCGCCTCCGAGGGATCCCCGCAGGCACACGGATGCGACATATGACGGCGAGTTCTCCACCGATGTGGAGAAGAAGGGGTCCAAACTGTGGATAACGAGACCCGCGCGACGTCGTCTTGACGGGTCCTCGAACCCTGCCCTAGTGTTGACAGGTCGCCCTGACAGCGGAACGGAGTACACTCCTGCCCTCGGGCGACACCGATCTGCGGATTCGAGACGGCCCCGACGGGCCCCGTTCCGCACCGATGTCGTGAACCATCCATGGGGAGTACACAGTGAGCAAGCGGACCTTCCAGCCGAGCAACCGCAAGCGCAGCCGTAAGCACGGCTTCCGTTCCCGTATGCGCACCCGTGCCGGCCGTTCGATCATCTCGACCCGCCGCAACCGGGGACGCAAGGCGCTCTCGGCCTGAGACACAGCTTCGGCCGCCACGGCGGCCGCACCACGACGTGAGACCACGTCGAGGAGACGACGGCCCGTCGTCCTCCCCCGGGGGAGGCGCGGGCCGTTCGTGCATCCGGACCCGCCGCCCCGCACCCCGCCCGAGGAGTCCCATGCTGCCGCGTGAGCACCGCATCATCCGTGGCGCCGACTTCCGTGCGGTCATGCGGCGCGGGGCTCGCGCCGGTGCCGACACCCTCGTCGTGTCCGTCCGCCTGGCGCCGCGTACCGAGCAGGACTCAGCCGCCTGGCGCTGCGGGTTCATCGTCTCCAAGGCCGTGGGCAACTCGGTGGTCCGCCACCGCACCCAGCGGCGCCTGCGTCACCTGGTGCGCGACCTGCTCGACGACGCCGACGGTCCGCTGGGCCGGCTCGACGAGCAGGTCGGAGAGCACACGGACGCGGGCCCCGACGAGGATCAGGGAGACGACGGGAGCAGGCTGCTGTGCGCCGACGTCGTCGTCCGGGCCCTGCCCGAGATCACCGGACTCGACCACCCGCAGCTGCGCGACGAGCTGGCCGCGGCCGTCCACCGCGCGATCGGCAAGGCCGTCCGTCGCACCGCCCAGACTCCCGGGCGGTCGCGATGACTGGTCGCACCGCGGCTGATCGGGAGCAGGCCTGGGTCCGCCACAGGGACTTCTACGTCGAGATCGGCGAACAGCCGGGCGTCCCCGGCCCCATACCGACGCCCGAGGAGCTGCGCCGCCAGCGCTGGGGCTGGTTCCGCAGCGCTCCCTCGGCGGTGCTCGCCGCACTGCTGAAGCTCTACCGTCGGCTCATCTCCCCGCTCTACGGCCAGGTCTGCGGCTTCTACCCGAGCTGCTCCGCCTACGGGCTGGAGGCGGTGACCGTCCACGGGGCGATCCGCGGCGGCGGGCTGACCGCATGGCGGGTGCTGCGATGCAACCCGTTCACCGGCGGCGGCGTGGATCACGTCCCGCAGGCCGCACGGATTTGGCCTGAGGGGTCGACTCCGTCGATCATAGAGACAAACCATCCGCCGATCCCTCCGGATGACGATTGTGCCGCCGCTGAGGCCGAACCCTCAGACTGACCGGTCAGAGACGGTCTGACCTGCGCAGACGAGTTCCGACTCGTCGGCACCGTCGATTCCGGAGTGCCGGGCACGCACGCGCATGGACGCCCGGCGATCACGACTCTGAGAGACACATGGGCTTCTTCGACACACTCCTGCTCCCGTTCACCTGGGCGGTCTCCTGGCTGTTGAGCATGTTCCACAACCTGCTCACACTGTTCAGCGACGACGGCGACTGGGCCGATTCGGGCTGGAACTGGACGATCTCCATCGTGATGCTGGTGATCGTCATCCGCATCATCCTCATCCCGCTGTTCGTCCGGCAGATCAAGTCGCAGCGCGGCATGCAGGAGATCCAGCCGGAGGTCCAGAAGCTCCAGGCCAAGTACAAGGGGAAGAAGGACCCGGTCTCCCGCCAGGCGATGGCGCAGGAGCAGCAGGCGCTGTTCAAGAAGCACAAGGTCAACCCCTTCATGATGTGCTTGCCCATCCTGGCGCAGATGCCCATCTTCTTGGCGCTGTTCTGGATGCTCAACCGCATGCGGCAGGAGCAGTACCAGCAGGAGGGCTACGGAGCCCTCTCCGCCTCCGAGGTCCAGTCCTTCGACAACTCGGAGATCTTCGGCGTCGGCATGTCGGACATCTTCCTGCCGGCCTTCAACTCCAGCCCGACCGAGTGGAACGTCATCATCCTCACCGCGGTGATGATCGTGACCATGGTGCTCACCCAGTTCTTCACCCAGAAGCAGCTGATGAGCAAGAACATGTCCGAGGCCGCCATGACCGGCCAGGCCGCGCAGATGCAGAAGGTCATGCTCTACGCGCTGCCCCTGGTCTTCGTCATCGGTGGTGTGAACTTCCCCGTCGGTGTGCTGATCTACTGGACCGCGACCAACTTCTGGACCATGGGTCAGCAGTGGTGGGTCATCCGCAACAACCCGACCCCGGGCTCCCAGGCCGAGAAGGAGCTCAACCTGCGTCGGGCCGCCCGCGGACTGCCCCCGATCCACGAGAAGAAGGGTGAGGCCGAGCAGGCCGAGGAGAAGCCCAAGCCCAGCGGCAAGCACCTGGGACAGAACGCGCAGCCCTCCCGCAAGAAGAGGAAGAAGTGACGATGAGCGACACGCAGACCGAGACGCACGACGCGGAGCAGGCACCGCAGGAGACGACCGAGCAGGAGACGACCGAGCAGGTGCCGCAGGAGACCGGCGACGCCGACGAGGCGCCCCAGGAGCCCACCGCCGGTGAGACGCAGGACTCCGCCGAGCAGGACGAAGACCAGCAGGACGGGGACGCGCAGGAGAGCGGTGCCGAGGACGAGGGCGACATCGCCGCCGACTACCTCGAAGAGCTGCTGGACATCGTGGACCTCGACGGCGACATCGACATCGAGGTCCGTGGGGACCGCACATTCATCTCCGTGGTGGCCGAGGGGGACTCCGATGAGCTGGAGGACTTGGTCGGACGCCGCGGAGAGGTGCTCGACGCCCTCCAGGAGCTCACCCGTCTGGCCGTGCTCACCGCCACCGGCAGCCGCACCCGACTGGTCCTGGACATCGCCGGTCGCCGAGAGGAGCGTCAGCAGGAGCTCAAGGAGCTCGCCGACGACGCCGTCGCCAAAGTCCGGGACCACGGGGAGAAGGTCCACCTGGAGCCGATGAGCGCCTATGAGCGCAAGATCGTCCATGACTTCATCGCCGACGAGGACCTGGTCAGTGAGTCCGAGGGCGAGGGCAAGCGACGCCACGTCGTCGTCTCGGCCTCCTGACACCGCCGGACCGACAGCCACACCGCCGGCAGGAGGCCGGACCGACTCCCATGAGCACTGAGACACCGCAGCCGGAGGAGGGACTGCCCGAGCAGGGCGGTCCGCCCCCGGAGATGACGGCGGCCGAACGCTCGGCCGCCGAGGCGATCTTCGGCGACCGGCTTCCGCTGGTCGAACGCTACGTGGAGCATCTGTGCTCCACCGGCCTCGAGCATGGGCTGCTGGGCCCCCGGGAGATTCCCCGCATGTGGTCCCGCCATGTCCTCAACTGTGCGGTCCTGGGCGCAGAGCTCCCTTCCGGAGGAACCGTCGCCGACGTCGGATCGGGTGCAGGTCTGCCCGGCATCGCACTGGCCTTGGTCCGTGACGACGTGGACTTCCAGCTCATCGAGCCCATGGAACGCCGCGTGCAGTGGATGGACACGGTGATCCGGGACCTGGGTCTCAGCAATGTGGAGCTCATCCGCGCACGTGCCGAAGAGGTCAGCGACGAGGTGATGGCCGATGTGGTCACCGCACGCGCGGTGTCAGCATTGAAGAAGCTTTTGCCACTGACAGTTCCGCTGCTCGACGACGACGGCGAACTGATGCTGATCAAGGGGCGCAGCGCTGCGGACGAGATCGAGGCCGCCGGCAAGGCGCTGTCCCGGCATCGGATGCGGAGACCGGAGATCATGCTCTTAGGTGAGGACCTGCTCGATGAGCCGACCACGGTCGTGCGGATCCGCCGTCGCTGAGTACACGCAGCACGGGGCAGAACAGCGGCAAGATCGGACAGAGTTGCGACGGAGTCGTGATCGTCCCAGGTCAGAGCCATGCCGTAGACGTGCCCTAGACTCGATCGATGGATGAACCGCCTCGGGCGGAGCAGACCGCAGCACAGCTGAGAGAGGAAGTGCCCCAGTGGCAGGTCAGGATGTTTCACGGGAAACGGTCGCCCAGAGCACCGACAGCGGATCAGTGATCGACGGCGTCGACGCCTCCTCCCCCCTCGGAGCCGAACTGGCTCAGGAGAACCGGCGTCGCCGGGCCCTGGCTGAGACCACCCTTCAGCGTCCGAAGCAGCCCCGCGTCCTGACGGTCTCCAACCAGAAGGGCGGAGTCGGCAAGACCACGACCACGGTGAACCTGGCGGCGGCCCTGGCCGATCAGGGGTTCAACGTGCTCGTCGTCGACATCGACCCGCAGGGCAACTCGTCCACCGCACTGGGCATCCCGCACGGCACGGACCGGGATTCGATCTACGAGGTCCTCATCGAGGACTTCCCGATCTCGGATGTCATCCAGGACTGCCCCGACGTCAACCGCCTGCAGGTGGTCCCGGCGACCATCGACCTGGCCGGTGCGGAGATCGAGCTGGTCTCCCTGGTGGCTCGTGAACAGCGGCTGCAGAGGGCGCTGAAGTCCTACCACGAGTACCGAGAGGCTCAAGGACTGGAGCGCCTGGACTACGTCTTCGTCGACTGCCCGCCCTCTCTGGGGCTGCTCACCGTGAACGCACTGGTCGCCGCACGTGAGGTCCTGATCCCCATCCAGTGCGAGTACTACGCGCTGGAGGGACTGAGCCAGCTGCTCCGGAACATCGAGATGATCCAGAAGCACCTCAACAATGAGTTGGAGATCTCCACGATCCTCCTCACCATGTACGACGGTCGCACACGGTTGGCGGCTCAGGTGGCCGAGGAGGTCCGTGAGTACTTCCCCGACAACGTCCTGAACACCCTGATCCCACGCAACGTCCGAATCTCCGAAGCCCCGTCGTATCAGCAGAGCGTCATCAGCTACGACCCGACGTCGACGGGTGCGTTGGCCTATCTTGAGGCTGCCGCCGAGATCTCGACGCGAGGAGTCGAGCAGAACCGCTGACCCTCGTGGCGGCAGGATCGTCGACACCTGCCCCGAATCGATGACGCGCCCCCATCTGCACAGATGGAGGCGCGTCTGTGTTTCACGTGGAACATGCCTGGTTGATCAGGTTGACCGATCAGGGATCAGCGATGTGTGGTTCCACGTGAAACGTGTGCGGCGACGGTCATTCGGCTCGCCAGGGGACGCGATGGATGTTTCCCGTGAAACATGCAGGATGTGTCTGGACTCCGAGGTCCCCTCAGTTCTCGCATCACTCACTAGAATGGGTGGTCGATGCTGCGGATCCCATGGGGTCACCGAGGAAGGGACGATCTGGATGAGTGAACGGCGACGGCGGGGACTGGGTCGGGGACTCGGTGCCCTCATCAACAGCGATTCGCGTGAACTGGAGGCGGAACAGGCCGAGGTGGAGGCGGATCAGCCCGCCCAGTCGGGGCAGACCACTGTGGCTCAGGCCGGACAGGACTCTCCTGCAGGTTCGCCGGGGCCAGAGACTGCACCTGGTGTTTCACGTGGAACAGACGCTGACGATGTGACGAACGCCGAACACGTCTCGGCAGACGACGGCAGTGCCGAGCGGCGTCGCTCTGAGCCAGAACCGGCACCGTCGCAGCAGAAGCCATCGGAGTCGGCGACTGATACGGCATCGGATGTTCCACGTGAAACGGAGACCACGGATCCTGCCCGCCCCATCGACGTGTTCTTCTCGGCGAAGTCGCACCTCGGGACACGCCGGATCACACGTGAGGACAGCTCCTCGCTGCCGCGGACCAGTGCTCGTCGGACTCCCGGCGCGGCGCGGGCTGAGATGCCAGAGATTCGAGGGGCACGTTCCTCAGCCAGTGCACGGTCGGCGGAATCCCCGTCAGCACCGGGAAGAGCGTCAGAGGCTAATGACTATGAAGACTATGACACGCATGCAGTGAGCAGAGAACGCTCGGCATGGACCGAGGCGGTCGCCGACTCGGGGACGAACACCGTCGACGGCGCAGAGTTTCGGGCCGTGCCGGTGGCGAGCATCTCGCCCAATCCTCGTCAGCCGCGCACGGAGTTCGACGAGGAGCACATGGATGAGCTCGTCCACTCGGTGCGGGAGATCGGTGTGCTCCAACCGGTGGTGGTCCGAGTACTGGAGGACGACACCTTCGAACTCGTCATGGGTGAGCGTCGCTGGAGGGCTTCCAAGCAGGCCGGCCTGGAGACGATCCCGGCGATCATCCGCTCCACCAAGGACGATGAGCTGCTCAGGGACGCGCTGCTGGAGAATATCCATCGTTCACAGCTGAATCCGCTGGAGGAGGCGGCCGCCTACCGCCAGCTCCTCGACGACTTCTCCTGCACCCAGGACGAGCTGTCCTCCCGCATCGGACGATCCCGACCACAGATCAGCAATACGCTCCGTCTGCTCAAGCTGCCGCCGAAGGTGCAGCGTCGTGTGGCGGCCGGGGTGCTGTCCTCGGGACATGCTCGCGCCCTGCTGAGTCTGGACTCCGAAGAGTCCATGGATGCACTGGCGCAGCGGATCGTGGCCGAGGGTCTGTCCGTACGTGCCACCGAAGAGGCGGTCACGGTGGCCAAGCAGCAGGACGAGGGTGTTTCACGTGGAACCACCGATCGGCTGCCGTCGACCGCGCGGTACCAGCAGCTGGATGAGTACGCCGATGCGCTCACGGATCGGCTCGACACCCAGGTGAAGATCACCCTGGGGGCGAAGAAGGGGCGGATCGCCATCGACTTCGGCTCGATCGAGGACCTGCACCGCCTCATGGAGATGATGGGCCCCGGCGCCCGAGCCTGAGAAGGTCCCCCGGACGACGGAGGCCCCGCAGCGATTCTCATGATCGCTGCGGGGCCTCCGTCTGTGGGGGCGTCGTACCGAGGCTCAGCCGAGGAAGTCGGCGAACTCCTCCTCCATCGCACCCTTGGGCTTGGCACCGATGGAGGTGTGGACGTGCTCGCCGTCCTTGAAGCCGTACACCGCCGGAATGGAGGTGATGCCGAACTTCGCGGCGATTCCGGGGTTGTCGTCCACGTTGACCTTCACGACCTCGACCTTCTCGGCGTGCTCGTCGGCGATCTGCTCGAGGATGGGGGTCAGCTGGCGGCAGGGACCGCACCACTCGGCCCAGAAGTCCACGATCACAGGCTTCTCAGCCTGCAGGACGTCCTGGTCGAAGCTGTCGTCAGTCACATTCTTCAGGTCTGTCATGATCAGATCCTTTCAGCGGCAGGGGTACTCAGGTCGGTAGTGCGGTCGGCGCCCGTCCTCAGACGGTCTCGCCGACCCACGGACGTTCGGCGATCTGTGCGGCGTCGTCGTCGGCCAGGTGATGCTCGACGTCGAGCGCGGCCACGCAGCCGGAGCCGGCGGCGGTGATCGCCTGACGGTAGGTGGGGTCCAGGACGTCGCCGGCGGCGAAGACTCCGGGGAGGGAGGTGCGGGAGCTGCGGCCTTCGACCTTCACCACGCCTTCGGCGGTGAGCTCCAGCTGATCCTTGAACAGCTCGACCCTCGGGTCATGACCGATCGCCACGAACAGTCCTGTCACATCGAGGGAGGACTCCGTGCCGTCGACGGTGCTGCGCAGGGCCAGTGAGGAGACCTTGCCCTCGCCCTTCACCTCGGTGACCTCGGTGTTCCAGATGAACTCGATCTTCTCGTTCGCCATGGCACGGTCGACCATGATCTGCGAGGCCCGCAGCTGGTCCCGCCGATGGATGACGGTCACCTTGGAGGCGAACTTCGTCAGGAACAGCGCCTCCTCCATGGCGGAGTCGCCGCCGCCGACCACGGCGATGTGCTGCTCACGGAAGAAGAAGCCGTCGCAGGTGGCGCACCAGCTCACCCCGTGGCCGGAGAGCGCCTTCTCCCCGGGGACGCCCAGCTCGCGGTAGGCCGAGCCGGTGGCCAGGATGACGCTGCGGGCATGCAGCATGGAGCCGTCGCCCAGGGTGATCTCCTTGATCGGCTGATCCAGCCGCAGCGCGGCGGCGTCCTCGTGTCGCACGTCGGCGCCGAACCGGGTGGCCTGCTGCTCCATCTCCATCATCAGGTCCGGACCCATGATCCCCTGCGGGAAGCCGGGGTAGTTCTCCACGTCGGTGGTGTTCATCAGCTCTCCGCCGGCGGTGACGGAGGAGGCCAGGACCACCGGCTTGAGGTTCGCCCGGGCGGTGTAGACCGCCGCCGTGTAGCCGGCGGGGCCCGATCCGACGATCACGACGTCATGGACCGTGTCGGGAGTCTGTTCAGTCACGTGAGGGATGTCCTTCGTTGTCTCGGCGGGGCGTCGACGCGACCGCCCCTCTCGGAGAACAGGAACCGTCGCGGGGGCGGGAGTATTCCGGCCGCACCTGGGACGGAGGTCAGCGGACGTCGAACTCCCGGATGTCCAGGCGGTACGGCAGGTCCGGGTTGTCCGGCTCGGAGTTCTCCGGGACCTCCGAGATGCTGAGGATGACGTAGGAGGCCTCGGTCGGTTCGTCGAGGTCCACCACGGCGGGCTCGTCGCCGAAGCTGCCGCTGCCCACGCTCGTGGCACCCTCCACGGTCGCCTCGTCGTTGACCAGGATCTCGAAGGAGCCGCCCTGCTGGGCCGGGTCCTGATCCACAGTCACCTGGGTCACCTCACCGGGCTCCTCGAGCTCGGCGACCACGGCCATCTCCGAGGCGTAGCCGCCGAACGCGGCGCTGCCGTAGTTGAAGGTTCCCCAGCTGGTGGACTCGTCGTCGTCGATGAGGTTGTTCAGATCCTCGTCGAAGTCCTCACCGAGCTCCTCGTTGTCCGGGACCTCACGGGTCACCGAGGCGATCTCCAGCTCCGGCTCATCGGCCTCGCCGTCATCCTCGCCGTCGGCGACGGCCTCCTCGTCCTGGTCCTCGTCACCGTCGGCGACGTCGTCCCCGCCGCCGAGCTGGGTGAAGATGACGATGCCCACGATGAGCAGCACGGCGCCGAGCAGCAGCAGGGCCAACCAGCGTCCGGGGCCCGAGCCGCGGGTCCCACCCGCTGCGGCCGCCGCACCGCCGCCGGAGCCGCCGACCACGGCGGCCTCACGGTCGCCGCGGCGGGCCTCATGCTCCTCGTCGTCCACGAAGGCCGCACCCGTGCCCGCCGAGGCGGAACCGGGATCGTGCTGCTCCGAGTAGAGCTCTCCGGAGACGTCGGTCCCGGCCACCGCCGCGGCGGAGGCGCCCGCTGCGGCCCCTCCGGCGGCCGCGGCTCCGGCGCGCGGCCGGTCGTAGTCGGTGATGGGCTCGGCCGGCGGATCGTCGACGACGTCCTCGGGATCCGGATCCTCGGCCCACGGGTCGGTCCTGTCCTGCTCGGCCTGCGCCTCCGGGGACGCATCGGCCGACGCGGCCGAGGCGGCCCCCAGCGGCTGTTCGCCCCGGTGCTCGCCCCGGTGCTCGCCCTGGTGCTCGCCGGCGGCGTCGTCGTGGTCCTCGGGAAGTCCACGGGCGGCATCGGCCTCGGAGAGTCGGACGTAGCCGCCGTGCTCGTCGGCACGCACGCCGAAGGCCTCCTCGGTGTCCGAGGCGGAGGCGGCCGAGGCCAGGCTCAGATCCGCCAGGGCGGGGATGCCCGCGGTGATGCCGGAGGTCCGCTCGGGGCGGCGGCCCCGCCGCGGACGGCGCGAGCTCGGCACCTCGGAGACCCCCGCGGCCGAGGCGGAGAACTCCTCCGGCTCCTCCGCAGGCTCCTCGCCCGCATGCTGTGCTTCCTGCTGCACCGGCTGCTGTGCCGATTCCTGACCCGGCTCATCGTCATGCGCCTCGGGGTCCTGGGCCTCGGGCAGACCGGTGAGCTCCTCCGGCTCCTCAGTCTCATCGATGCGCTCGGGCAGATCCGGCTGCGGAATCTCGGGCATCTCGGTCTCGCGGTAGGCGGCCACCGGGGCCTGCGGAGCATCGGCGATGCCGGTGCCGCGCTGCTCCAGGGCCTCCTGCCCGGCGCTCACGGCGTCCTCCGTCTCGGCCCGTTCGGTCGCGGCGTCGGTCGCCGAGCCGGTCGCCGAGCCGGTCGTCGCGCCGGTCGTGGCACCGACGGTCGAGGTCGACTCGGCGGACTGCGGATCCGTCTCGGATGCCCCAGCCTGGTCCGACTCAGCGTCCTCCCGCGCGGCCTCGGTGACCTGGTCCGCGTCCTGCGGCGCCTCCGCTCCGGCCTCGGCGTGCGCATCCCGCGTCCCGCGGGACTCCGAGGTCCCCAGCCGCCGGTTCAGGGTGTCCGAGACGCGGTCCAGGAAGCCCGGACGACGTCGCGCCGGCCGCTTCTTCCCGGTCTCCGCCTCCGGCTCGGTCAGCGCGGCGTAGTACTCCTCATCGTCGTGGTAGGTCTCCGGCTCCATCACCCGCGACTGGCCGAAGATC
Source organism: Nesterenkonia marinintestina (assembly GCF_025420485.1). Classification (GTDB taxonomy): domain Bacteria; phylum Actinomycetota; class Actinomycetes; order Actinomycetales; family Micrococcaceae; genus Nesterenkonia; species Nesterenkonia marinintestina. Next base: position 22,594 of record NZ_JAOEFD010000015.1, read on the forward strand.
TCCGAACCCAGGGAATCGGTGAAGAACGGCTCCACATACGGGGCGGCATCGGGCACGACCAGATCCAGCAGCCCGTTCGGATCCGTCAGCGAGGCGATCAGGTACGTGCGGTCCTCCGCCAGCCCCAGATCCAGGACCTGGACGTCCGAGACCCGCTCGCCGGTGGCCAGCTCCTTGGCCGAGGTGGCCACCTGCTTGGCGTTGGAGCGCGAGGCCAGCAGGATGCTCACCTCACGGTTCAGCACCTGGTCGGTGCCCTCGAACACGATGTCCTGATCGGCGGAGGTCACCACGTGGTGGGTGATGCGATAACGACCTCCGACCACGTCGCCGACGGCGAAAGGCTGGGGCACGGCGGTCCTCCTGCAGGGATGGGTTCGGCGGGCTACTGGCTGCGCCTCAGCTTACCGGCTCAGGCGGGCCAGGGCCGGGATTCTGCGAGCCAGCTGGGCGACGACGTCGTCGAACTCGCGCACCCCGATGACCCGCAGCATCACCACGAACACCACGCCCATGACCGTGCCCACCACCGCACACGACACCAGTGCGGTGGCGATGGACTCCCAGGCGAAGCCCCAGGTGTATCCGCCCAGAAGCCACAGCACCCCGGCGCCGACGACGCCGGCGGCCACCGCGGCCCACCCGGTGCGGGCGTATGCGCTGATCACCGAACCGAAGTCGAACTCGCCCCAGCGGCGGACCACCCACCGGTGGACGATCATGTACTGGACCACGTGGGCGAAGGAGAACAGACCGATCACCAGGTACGGCAGCACGTTGTTCGGCAGGAACGGACTGAGCCCGTAGGACACCGTCAGGCACATCACCGCGATGATCCCGTGCACCACGAACGGAGTCTTGGCGTCCTCGGCCGAGTAGAACACCCGCATCAGGTAGAAGTTCGCCGACCGGAACGGCATGCCCAGGGCCAGCAGGACCAGCAGCTGGCCGATCGCCGCCCCCGAGAGGTGCGCGGTCTCCGCACCGCCTCCGAACAGGCGGCCCAGCGGTCCGGCCAGCACCAGGATCACGACCATGCAGAACATCACCGGGATCGCGAACATGCGCAGCCCCTCGTTGATGAGCTCCTTCGAACGCTCGAAGCGGCCGGTGTCCATGGAGCGGGCCAGCTGGTTGAACAGCACGGTGGCGATGGAGAGCACGAACACCGAATGCGGCAGCACCGTGATCAGCTGCGCCGCATTGGCCGCGTACTCGCCCGGCACCGACGCCGCCGCCTCGCCGAGCTCGTCACGGCTGGCGGTGGCTCCCGAGATCAGGCGCATGTACGCCAGGTTTGCGATGTTGCCGATGACCATCGTCGCCAGGGTCCACCCGGCGATCCGCCCGGCCGAGCGCAGCCCCATGCCCCTCCACCCGAACTTCGGGCGCACCGGAAACGGCAGCTGACGCAGCGGCCAGAACAGCAGCAGGGCCTGGGCGATGATGCCCACCGTGTGGCCGGCGCCCAGCCAGACCGTCTGGGCGGTGGTCCACTCCGACAGCTGGTCGCCGTCGTCCTGGAAGGAGCCGAACATCACGATGTAGGAGACGATCACCGAGATGGCGATGATGTTGTTCAGCACCGGCGCCCACATGTACCAGCCGAACTTCGCGTTCGCGTTGAGGATCTGACCGACCACGGCGTAGAGCCCGTAGAAGAACACCTGGGGCAGGGTCCACAGGGCGAACGCGGTGCCCAGGGCCAGCATCTCCGGCGACCAGTCCAGGGTCAGCGCGGAGATCAGCGGATACGCCGCCAGGGTGAGCAGCAGCGTGGCCATGCCCATGATGATCACGCACAGCGTGAGCAGCCGGGAGGTGTAGTCGGCCCCCTGATCGGGGCGCTTGGCGGTCTTGATCAGCTGAGGGACCAGGACGACGTTGAACATGCCGCCGGCGAGCAGCATGTAGATGATGTTCGGGACCGTGTTGGCCTTCTCGAAGATGTCCCCGACCATCGCCGTCGACCCGATGGCGATCGCCAGCAGCGCGGTGCGGATGAAGCCCAGCACGCGGGAGACCAGGGTGCCCGAGGCCATGAGCGCACTGGCGCGGGCCATCCCGCCCTCGGGGATGTGCGAGGCCTTCGCGGACTCATGGCCGGATTCGTGGCCGGACTGCTGGGTGGCGGATGCGGTCTGACTCATCGGCGATGACTATAACCTGCGGCCGCGTGCATCGGACCTACAGCGTGTCCGCGATCACCTGGCGCGCCGCACCGACGATGCGCCGCTCGTTCGGGAACGACAGGGTCCGGTCCAGGTCCTCCAGCGCCACCCAGGCGACGTCGACGGCCTCGTGGTCCGGGTCGTTCTCGATGGTCAGCACCCCGCCGACCGCCTCGAGCAGGAAGTGGTGGACCGTCTTGTGCACCCGGTGGGTGGGCACGGTGAACCAGTACTCGATGCTGCCCAGGGTGGTCAGGATGCTGCCGGTGATCCCGGTCTCCTCCTCGACCTCGCGCACGGCGGCGCAGGCATAGTCCTCCTCGCCCTCCGGGTGGCCCTTCGGCAGGCACCACTCCAGGCGTCCGCCGCGGTTGTAGCGTGCGATGATCGCCGCTTCGAAGCCGCGGGCACCGGGCCGGATGACCACGCCGCCGGCGCTGACCTCCTCCACCGTGGGCAGGCCGCCCTCGGGGCGCGGGGGCTGGGGGACGGGCGCGCGGCGGGGGCCCCTCTGCATGGTCTGCTGCATGGTCAGAGGGGTGAGCGGTTCACCTCCGGCACCCTGTGCGTTCATACTCTCCACTCTAGCGGTGCGGCCGAGGCCATGTTCGCGGCACCGGGGCGACCCTGCCTCCTTGCGGACCTCCTTGCGGGCCTCCTCGCGGGTGCGCGCCCGCGCTGTGGGAGACTGTGAGGCGCTATGCCCTACCTCCCTGCTGGATTCCCCGACGGCGCCTGGCTGCCCGACGTCGTCGTCGAGCTCGGCGAGCAGTTCGCCGCCCACGGACACGAGCTCTCGCTGGTCGGGGGACCCGTCCGGGACCTGTTCCTGGGGCGGACCTCCCCGGACCTGGACTTCACCACCGACGCGACCCCCGACGAGATCGTCGCCGCCGTCGCCGGCTGGGCCGATGCGCACTGGGACATCGGACGGGACTTCGGCACCATCGGCGTCCGCCGCGGCGACACCCTCATCGAGGTCACGACCTACCGTGCTGAAGCCTATGATCCGACGTCCCGGAAGCCGCAGGTGCGCTTCGGCACCGATCTGGGCGAGGATCTGGTCCGGCGGGACTTCACCGTCAACGCCATGGCGCTGCGCCTTCCGAGCTTCGAGCTGGTCGACCCCCACGGCGGAGTGCGCGACCTCGTGGCGAAGGTCCTGAGGACCCCGGCCACCCCCGAGGAGTCCTTCTCCGACGACCCGCTGCGCATGATGCGCGCCGCCCGGTTCGCCGCCCAGCTGGGCCTCGAGGTGGCCGAGGAGGTGCGCGGGGCGATGACCGCGATGGCGGCCCGGCTGGAGATCGTCTCCGCCGAACGGGTGCGCGAGGAGCTGGTGAAGCTCATCTGCGGAGACCACCCGCGGATGGGGGTGGACCTGCTGGTGGAGACCGGACTCGCCGACGTCGTGCTGCCCGAGGTGCCGGCCCTGCGGCTCACCGACGACGAGCACCACCGGCACAAGGACGTCTACCAGCACTCCCTGCAGGTCCTGGAACAGGCCGCCGAGTCGGAGACCGACGGTGAGGGGCCGGTCCCCGGTCCGGACTTCGTCCTGCGGTTCGCGGCCCTGATGCACGACGTCGGCAAGCCCAAGACCCGCCGCTTCTCCTCCGGCGGCGGGGTGAGCTTCCGCCACCACGACGTCGTCGGGGCCAAGCTGACCCGGAAGCGGATGCAGGCGCTGCGCTTCGACAAGGAGTCCGTGCGCGCGGTATCGAAGCTGGTCGAGCTGCACATGCGGTTCTACGGGTACGGAGAGGCCGGGTGGACCGACTCCGCGGTGCGCCGCTACGTCACCGACGCGGGCGATCAGCTCGAGCGGCTGCACCGGCTGACCCGCTCCGACGTGACCACCCGGAACCGCCGCAAGGCCGCCCGCCTGGACCACGCCTACGACGACCTCGAAGAGCGGATCGCCGCGCTCGCCGCCCAGGAGGAGCTGGACAGGATCCGCCCGCACCTCGACGGCCAGCAGATCATGGAGATCCTCGACATCCCGCCCGGCCCCACGGTCGGAGAGGCCTACCGGTTCCTGCTGGACCACCGGATGGAGCACGGGCCGATTCCGGAGGGGGACGCCGTGGATCTGCTGCGGAGCTGGTGGACTGACCAGCAGGGATGATCTGGTTCGCCTGATGAATCACTGATAGTGTGTCCGGTCACACGATCGGAGTGCTAGAGGCGGGTGAATCGGGATGCTGGAGACCAGTGAGTTCTCACGGGCCAAGGTCCGTGACGAGATCGTCTATGACGACTACGCCGAGGAACCCCAGCTTCCGCGCCGTGCGGCCCGTCTCCTGCTGCTGATCGTCGCCGTGGAGGCCGCCGTGGTCGCCGCAGCGGCTCTGGGGCTCTCCGTCGCCGTCGCCGACGGGCTGCTCGCCGCCCCCGAGATCCTCGCCTGGGCCGTCGTCCTCGGCTCGGTGCTGGTGCTGGGCACCATCGTCGGATTCCTCCGGGCCCGAGGTGCCGCCTGGACGCTGCTGGGCTTCGAAGGCGCCTCACGCTCGCTGTGGCACCTGCTCTGGCAGATTCCGGCGATCTGGGTGTGCATGGGCATCGTGCAGGCCCTCGTGTTCATGGCCACCGCCGATCCCCGCGGGCCCTGGGCGATCGCCTGGTTCACCGAGGTCCTCAGCCCGGTGACGCTGGCCGCGCTGATGGTGACGTTCGTGCTGATCATCCCCCTGTGGGAGGAGATGATCCACCGCGGAATCATCTTCCGCGGACTCAGGGGCCGGCATCCGCTGCTGCGCGCGGCCCTGGTCAGCGGTCTGATCTTCGCCGTCGTGCACGCCAGCCTGCTGATGCTCATCTTCTACGCGGTCCTCGGCATGGTGCTCGCCGTCGTGCGCGACGTCCACCACAACACCTGGGCCTCCGTGCTCGCCTACTCCGGTCTGAACGCCATCATCGTGGCCGACCTGCTGCTGCGCGCCGTCTGACTCCCCGCCGCGCCGCCCACCGATCGAGGATCCCCGGGCTTGTGAGGAATCCCGCGGAACATCGGGCGGGATTCCTCACGATCCCAGGGACCGCCGGTCAGACCGGCCGGGGGTGCAGGTCCCGCTCCGGACGCAGGACGTCGCGGACCACCACCCCCATCAGATACACGGTGACCAGCATGTGCGCGACGACGGCCAGGACGAACACCCCCTCGCCCATCACATGCTGGGACTCGTAGTCCCCGATCTGGGCGGCCAGGTGCATCCAGATCGCCCAGAAGTGCAGCACCTCCACCACCGTCCAGATCAGCAGGTCCCGCCAGCGCGGAGCCGCCAGGGCCAGGAGGGGCAGCAGCCAGATCACGAACTGCGGCGAGTACACCTTGTTGACCAGGATGAACGCCGCCACGATCAGGAACAGCAGCTGCACCATCCGCGGCCGGGTGCGCACCGTCACGCCCAGGGCCAGCACCGCCAGGCAGCAGAACAGGAACAGCAGGAAGCTCCACGTCGAGATGAAGCCCGCATCCGGAGCAGGCCAGCCCCGATCGTCGGCCAGGAGCGTCCAGACGTGCCACAGCGACGAGTTGCCGGCCCCCCGCTCGTCGGAGAACTCATAGAACTGCCCCCACGCCTGGAAGCTGATCAGCATCGCCGGCACGTTGACCGCCGACCACGCGACGACGGCGCCCAGCAGGGTGCGCAGGAACTCCGCCGGACCGCAGTCGGCCTCCCGATCCCGGCCCAGCAGGCTCCGCAGCGCCAGCACGAACACCGCGCCCAGCATGAACAGCGGATAGATCTTGAACGCCGTGCCGATCCCGATCAGCACCCCGGCGGTCAGATGGCGCCCGCGCAGATGCGCCAGCACCGCCAGCGCCAGCACCGCGGCCGGCCACATGTCCCAGTTGATCCCCGCGGTGAGGATGATCGGCGGAGCGATCGCCACCATCGCCGCATCCCACGGACGACGACCTGCCGCCCGCATCACCGCCAGCACCAGCACCACCCAGGCGGCCGCGGTCATCACGAAGGTCACGTCCCAGAACAGCAGGGACTCCCGCTCGCCCCAGTAGTTCAGCAGCGCGGTCTGCTCCGGCGTCTCCCCGGTGGGGAACAGCGCTGCCACACCCTGGGTGACCACGGCGGCGACCGAAGCCAGCAGCCCCGTCAGCACCGGGTACTCGAACCACATGTCTCCGCGGAACGGGGCCCACGGCGTCGAATCCAGCTCCCGGCCCGCATACAGGGCGGCCACATCGGAGTAGCAGCCGTGATGGTGCACGGCCACCCCGCCCCAGCCCTCAGCCCGGCAGTGCCCCATGTGCAGCAGGGTCAGCAGGACGCCCAGCAGGGTCAGGGCCACCAGGACCCAACCGACCGCGGTGAGCCCCCAGCGCGACCTCCGCGCCGGGAGCACGCGTGCCCCGGCCGGTCCGCCGAAGCGGTCCGAGAGGCTCCGCAGCAGCGGATCGGACCGGGTCGGGGCGTCGACGTCGCCGTCCGGCGTGTGGGGAGGGGTGGCGCTCATCGCTCCCAGCCTACGGCGATCCGACGACGGGACGCGGGCGACTCGGACGCGGCGACGTGCTCCGGTGATGGAATAATGGGCCAGTCCCCGCTGAGTGAGACCGGCGCATCCGAGCGCCGGACGAAGGAGTCGAGACGTGGCAGGCAATCCGATCCGAGTGGCCGTCGTCGGAGTGGGCAACTGTGCCGCCTCCCTGATCCAGGGAGTGCAGTACTACCGCGGCGCGCCCGACGACCAGGACGTCCCGGGTCTGATGCACGTGCGCTTCGGCGACTACCACGTCGACGACGTCGAGTTCGTCGCCGCCTTCGACGTCGACGCCGCCAAGGTCGGCCAGGACCTCTCCAAGGCGATCCTCTCCTCCGAGAACAACACCGTCCACCTGGCCGACGTCCCCGCCACCGACGTCATGGTCCAGCGCGGCCCCACCCTCGACGGGCTGGGCCGGTACTACCGGGAGACCATCGAGGAGTCCCCGGCCGACCCGGTGGACGTGGCCGAGGCGCTGCGGGCCGCCGACGTCGACGTCGTCGTCTGCTACCTCCCGGTGGGCTCCGAGCAGGCCGCCACCTTCTACGCGCAGGCCGCCATCGACGCCGGCGCGGCCTTCGTCAACGCGCTGCCGGTGTTCATCGCCGGCACCGAGGAGTGGGCGCAGCGGTTCGCCGAGGCCGGGCTGCCCATCGTCGGCGACGACATCAAGTCCCAGATCGGGGCCACCATCACCCACCGTGAGCTGGTGGCGCTCTTCGAGTCCCGGGGGGTCCACCTGGACCGGACCTACCAGCTCAACGTCGGCGGGAACATGGACTTCAAGAACATGCTCGAGCGCGACCGCCTCGAGTCCAAGAAGACCTCCAAGACTCAGGCGGTCACCTCCAACACCTCGGCGGACCTGGGGGACCGGGACGTGCACATCGGGCCCTCCGACTACGTCCAGTGGCTCGACGACCGCAAATGGGCCTACGTCCGGCTGGAGGGGCGCACCTTCGGCGATGCACCGGTCTCGCTGGAGTACAAGCTCGAGGTGTGGGACTCCCCGAACTCCGCGGGCGTCATCATCGACGCGGTGCGCGCGGCGAAGATCGGGCTCGACCGGGACGTGGGCGGCCCGCTGACCTCGGCCTCGAGCTACTTCATGAAGTCCCCGCCCGAGCAGCTGCACGACACCGAGGCACGCGAGCGGGTCGAGGCGTTCATCCGGGGAGAGGTCGAGCGCTGACCCTCGGCGGGACTCCGCGCCTGGCGGCGGTCGATGCGCTGCGCACCTGCGCGCTGCTGGGCATCCTCGCCGTCAACATCTGGTACTTCGCCCACCCGGAGACCCTGGCCGGGGTCCCCCGGACCGAGGCCGCGGAGACTGCGTCGGCGGGGTCGGCATCGGCGGCAGTGTCGGCGGACCGGCTGGTCGGCGTCGCCACCACCGTGCTCTTCGAGGCCAAGGCCTACGTCGTCTTCTCCTTCCTCTTCGGCCTCTCCTTCGTCCACCAGATGCGTGCCGCCGCGCGCGACGGCGACGACGTCGCCGCTCGGACGACCCGACGCGGCGTCGCCCTGATCGTGGTCGGGGTGCTGCACGGGGTGCTGCTCTTCGTCGGGGACATCCTGCTGGCCTACGCGATCCTCGGCTTCGTGCTGCTCGGTCTGCGGAACATGGGGACCCGCCGTGCGCTGGTGATCGCCGGACTGCTGTACGGGGCGGTGTCCCTCGTCGTCCTGGGGGTCGGGGGACTGGCCGCGCTGCTGGAGTCCGCGGACCCGGCGGCGGCCGACGCCGTGGCCGATCAGGCCGCCGCGGCCCGCTACGCCGATCCGGAGGAGGCCCGGGCGGCCTACACCGGGGGACTCGGCCCGTACCTGGCCTTCCAGGTGCACTCCTACGCTGCGGTGGGTCCCTCGCTGCTGATGATCCAGGCGCCGCTGGCCTTCGCGGCGTTCCTCATCGGACTGGTGGTCGGGCGGCACCGGCTGCTGGAACGGATCGTCCACCGGGAGATCCCGACCGGACGCCTCGTGGCGGTGATGACGGCCGGCCTGGTGCTCGGCGGCGGGCTGAGCGTGTGGTCGGCGGCGCTGCGGTGGGACGCGGTCGGCTCCGGCTCCGCGGGGGCCGAGGCGGTGGGACAGGGTCTGGTGCTGCTCGGAGGGCCCGTCCAGGCGCTCGGATACGTGCTCGCGCTGCTGCTGATCCTGCGGGCCCGAGCCGCCGCACGACTCACCCGACTCCTCGGCCACGCCGGACGGATGTCGCTGTCGAACTACCTGGGCCAGTCGGTGGTGCTCGCGGTCGTGTTCTCTGCATGGGGAGCCTGGGCGGGGCTCGGCCTGGCCGGGCGGCTGACCCCGATGCAGGTGGGCCTCGTCGTCGTCGGACTCTGGTCCGCCCAGGTGCTGCTGAGCACCCTGTGGATGCGGGCCTTCCGCACCGGACCCGTCGAAGGTCTGCTGCGCGCGTCGACCTACCGTCGGCGACCCACCTGGCGCTGACCCGACCCCACCCCGCCCCCAGCCCGCCCCAGCTCCACCCCCACCCTCGTCGAGGGAGCAGACCTTGCGGGCCTCACCGGCGAGTCGGTGCAGGATTCACTCCCCCGATGCGGGTGGGGCTCGAAGCCCGGGTAGTCCTCTCGGATGACCCCGCCCTGTCCCGACGATGACCGGATATCCGTCCGAAGCCTGATGTGACCGACCCCCGCTCCTCCGTAGCGTGGAGGCAGGACGGCAGCACTCGTCCGCAGAGTCCATCAGGAGGGGAGATCGAGATGATCACCGCCGAATCGCTGACCAAGAACTACGGTGCCAAGACCGCCGTCGACGACATCAGCTTCACCGCGGCCCCCGGTCGGGTGACCGGGTTCCTGGGGCCCAACGGCGCCGGGAAGTCGACCACCATGCGCATGGCCGTCGGGCTGGACACGCCCACCCGCGGCGGCATCACCGTCAACGGCCGACGCTTCGCGGAGCACACCGCGCCGCTGCGGGAGGTCGGGGCGGTGCTCGACGCCGGGGCCACCCACCCCGGACGCACCGCCCGGGGCCACCTGAGGATCCTGGCCGCCACCCACGGCATCCCGAAGGCCCGCGTCGACGAGGTCATCGGCATGACCGGGCTCGACCAGGTAGCCGCCAAGCGCATCAAGGGCTTCTCGCTGGGTATGAACCAGCGCCTCGGCATCGCCGCCGCGCTGCTCGGGGACCCCGCCACGCTCATCTTCGACGAACCGGTCAACGGCCTCGACCCGGAAGGCGTGCGATGGGTCCGCCGACTGACCCGCCGCCTCGCCGACGAAGGCCGCACCGTGTTCCTCTCCTCCCACCTGATGGCCGAGATGGCGCAGACCGCCGACCACGTCATCGTCCTGGGACGGGGCCGGATCATCGCCGACCTGCCCATCCAGGAGCTCATCGACGGCGACGGAGAGGCCCGGACCCTGGTCCGCTCCGAGGAGGCCGCCGAGCTGGCCCGGGCACTCTCCGCCGACGGGGTCACCCTCACCAGCCGCGACGCCGAGAGCTTCGAGGTCACCGGCATGGACCCCCGGGCCATCGGCCGCGCCGCCCTGCGGGCGGGGCTCCCCCTCCATGAGCTCACCCCGCTGCACAGCTCCCTGGAGGACTCCTACATGCAGCTCACCGAGGACTCGGTGGAATACCGCAGCGGCGGCGTCGACGCCGTCACACAGGAAGGAGCACGTCGATGAGCACCGCGACCCAGAACCAGAACATGCAGCACACCGAGGACCCCTCCGGTCGGCTCAGCACCGCCAGCTGCGACGACGGGGGGGAGGTCCGCCCCTTCACCTCCGACCCGTCGCTGCCGGGACTGAGCTTCGGCCGCGTCCTGGTCTCCGAGTTCGCCAAACTCCGCGCCATGCGCTCCACCCTGTGGCTGAGCATCACCACCGTCGTGCTCACGGGGCTGATGGTCACCATGATGCTCTACAGCTTCGCCTGGATGCTCTCCGAGCAGTCGGACTTCATCGACACGATGGGACGCGACGCCGCGGCGACGGAGCTGCTCAACCAGAACCTCCTCTCAGGGATGTTCTTCGCCTTCATCCTCATCGGATGCATCGGCGTCCTCTCGGTGACCTCCGAGTTCGGCAGCGGCTCCATCCGCTCCACGATGGCGGCGGTGCCCCGACGGCTCACCCTCGTCGCGGCCAAGGCCGCCGCGCTGAGCCTGTTCGCCGCCGCACTCGGACTGGTCCTCATCCTCGGCATCACGCTGGCCGCATCGCTGTTCGCCGCCCGTCACGACCTGTCGGTGGACTTCGGCGACGTCCAGGTCTGGCAGATGCTCGGCGCCAATCTGCTCATGATCGTCGCCGTCGCCCTGATGGGCCTCGGGCTGGGTCTGATCCTGCGCAGCTCCGCCGGCGCGATCGTGGTCCTCGCGGTCCTGCTGTTCGTCGCCCCGATGGCGATGGACATCATCACCACGTTCGTCGAGGACAACCCTGCGATCGACCTGATCCGCAATTGGCAGTTCGGTTCGCTGCTCGACGCGGCCCGCGACTTCGGAGAGATGTCGATGATGGGGGACTCCGTCGGACGCCTCGAGGCCGGAGTCGGTGTGGCCGGATGGCTGGTCGTCTCCCTGGGGCTCGGCGGCCTGCTCTTCCGCCGCCGCGACGTCTGACCGGTCATGGACGCCGTCCCCGCCGAGCCCTCGGCCCCCACGGCCGCGGCGGTAGTCTCGGCGGTATGACCACAGCGACGACGCCGGACGGCGCGGACACCCTCCCTGCGGGGCAGGTGCCGGCGCCGATCCGGCGTCGTGGCGTGCGCGGATGGTTCCGGGAGCACCCGCGGGTCATGAACGGACTCATCTGTGGGATCTACCTGGTCTCGGTCGCCCTCGGGACCGAATCGACCCTCGCTGACCTCGGACACCGGTCCTGGTGGATGCTGCCGTGCGTGGTGGTTATCGCCGGGGCCCTGCTGCTCCGGCTGCGCGCCCCGCTGATCGTCACCGCAGTGATCACCGTCTGCGAGACCGCGATCCTGCTGCTCTACCCATGGTTCACCCCGACCCAGATCGGTCTGTGGTTCGCCCTCTACGCGGTCGGCCGCACCCGCGGCCTGGCGTGGGGGCTCGGGGTCGCGGCGCTGACCTCCACGCTCGCCCAGGTGCCGCTGCTGCGTGTGGGCAGCTGGTCCACCGTCCACGGCGGTCCGGCGCGCAACGAGCTGGTCCTGACCGAGGACGGGTCCTCGGCCGGCGAAGTCACCCAGCTGCTGATCCAGAGCGCGATCGCCCTGGTCCTCGCCGCCTGCGTCGCTGCGGCCATCGGCGCGGCGGTGCGGCGCGGTCGGCAGCACGAGCAGGAGATCCTCCGATGGGCGGAGCACTCCCAGGAGCTGGCGCAGATCGGTGAGCGCAACCGGATCGCCCGGGAGATGCATGACGTCGTCGCCCACTCGCTCTCGGTGATGATCTCCCTGGCCGACGGGGCGAAGGTCGTGGCACCGCGCGACCCCCAGCGTGCCAGCCGGGTGATGGGGGAGGTCTCGAGCACCGGACGGACGGCGCTGGCGGATATGCGTCGGGTGATCGGGGTGCTGCGGGCCGGCGACGACGTCGACCAGGCGCGGCGACCCGTCCAGGGTTCCCTGGAGGAGCTCTACGCGGGGTTCCGGCAGGCCGGGATGCCGCTGGAGGTGACCACCGTGGGACCGCCGCTGCCCGACGACCACGCCTTCGTGCTCACCGTGCACCGGATCCTGCAGGAGGCGCTGACCAACGTGCTGCGCTACGGTCGGCAGGTCGGTGAGGTCCATGTGACGATCGAGCACGTCCCGGGACCTTCGGCGCAGGAGCAGGAACGGTTGGAGGAGGACGGGCTCTCGGCCGGCGACCAGCGGGCGCTGGGCATGGCCCCCGCCGGACAGGTGTCGCTGACCGTCGCCGACGACGGGGTGCTCGGGGAGGCTCCGGCGGCCTCGGTCGGCTCGGGGCAGGGCATCCGCGGGATGGGTGAGCGGGCGGCGTTCTACAACGGCTCGGTGTATGCGGGCCCCGGACGGCGGCGCGGGTGGCTGGTCCACGCCGTGCTGGAGCCGCCCGAGACGACGACGAGGAGAGGCGGCGATGACTGAGCAGAATGCAGGGACCGGGGAGGACGCCGAGGTCCGGCGGGACCCGCTGCGGGTGATGCTGGTCGACGACCAGCACCTGCTGCGCATGGGATTCCGCCTGATCCTCGAAGGCGAGGAGGACGTCGAGGTCGTCGCCGAGGCCGGCGACGGGGCCGAGGCGCTGCGCGTGATCGCCGGGCTGCCGGAGGCGCGACGCCCGGACGTGGTGCTGATGGACGTGCGGATGCCGCGGATGGACGGCATCGAGGCGACCCGGCGCGTGGTGACCGAGTTCCCGTGTGCGCGGGTGATCATCCTGACCACGTTCGACCTCGACGAATACGCCTTCTCTGGACTCCGAGCCGGGGCCAGCGCGTTCCTGCTCAAGGACGTCACCCCGGAGGACCTGGTCAGCGCCGTGCGGGTGGTGGCCGAGGGCGACGCCGTCGTCGCACCCCGCATCACCCAGCGGCTGCTGGACACCTACGTGCGCGGCGGCGAGGGTGCGCCGAGCCCGGTCGGGGGGCCGGCGGGCCGGGGGTCCGCGGGCGACGAGGCCGAGGCGGTCCCGCCGACCGGCGCGCAGATCGCCGCCGCACTGGACGACGGAGTGCACCGGGAGCCGCTGACCCAGCGGGAGGCCGAGGTGCTGTTCTGCGTGGCCGAGGGCCTGTCCAACGCGGAGATCGCGGCCAAGCTGTTCCTCTCCGAAGCGACGGTCAAGACCCACGTGCGGCGGATCCTGACCAAGCTGCAGCTGCGCGACCGGGTGCAGGCCGTGGTGTTCGCCTACGAGTCCGGGCTGGTCCGCCGCTCCGGCTGATCCCCCGTCGGTGCCCGCGCACCACGAGCCCGTCCGATCCGTCCCCGGCGGGGCAGACCTCCGTACGATGGACGATATGGCCGAGAACACCGCACCTCTGACCGCAGACCAGCTCATCGACGACCTCGGCGAGTACGTGACCGCCTCCCCGTCGTCGTACCACGCCGCCGACGTCGCCGCCCGACGCCTCGTCACCGCCGGATTCACCCAGCTCGGCGAGCATCAGGACTGGCCGACCGCACCCGGGCGCTACGTGGTGGTCCGCGACGGTGCGGTGCTCGCCTGGATCGTCCCGGAGGGCGCGACGGCGACGACCCCGCTGCGCATCCTCGGCGCCCACACCGACTCGCCCGGATTCAAGCTCAAGCCGAAGTCCACCAGCCTGAGCCACGGATGGGTCCGGGCCGGCACGGAGATCTACGGCGGCCCGCTGCTGAACTCCTGGCTCGACCGGGAGCTGCGTCTGGCCGGCCGTCTGGTCACCCGCGACGGCGCGACCCACCTGACCGCCACCGGACCGGTCGCCCGGATCCCGCAGCTGGCCATCCACCTGGACCGGCAGGTCAACGACGGACTCACCCTCGGCAAGCAGGCCCACACCGCCCCCATCCTCGGACTCGCCGGCACCGCCGAACAGGCTGCGGAGGCCGACGTGCTCGCCGTGGTCGCCCGCGCCGCAGGGGTCGACGCCGAGGAGGTGGACGGGTACGACGTCGTCGTCGCAGACTCCCAGACGCCCTCCCGCTTCGGCGCCGACCTCGAGTTCTTCGCCTCCGGCCGGCTGGACAACCTCTCCTCCGTCCACGCCGGGATCACCGCCCTGGAGCAGATCGCCGACGACGCCGACGGCGGAGCCGTCATCCCCTTGCTCGCGGCCTTCGACCACGAGGAGCTCGGCTCGGCCTCCCGCTCCGGCGCCGCCGGCCCGTTCCTCGAAGAGGTGCTCGACCGCCTGTACGAAGGCCTCGGAGCCACCGCTTCCCAGAGGGCGCGGGCGCTCGCCGGCTCCTGGCACCTCTCCTCCGACGCCGGCCACGCCGTCCACCCCAACTACGCCGAGCGACACGACCCGGCCAACCGGCCGCTGCCCAACCGGGGACCGCTGCTGAAGATCAACGCCAACCAGCGCTACACCACCGACGCCCCCGGGGCGGCCATGTGGGCGCAGGTCTGCCGCGCCGCCGACGTCCCGAGCCAGGAGTTCGTCTCCCACAACGACATCCCCTGCGGCTCCACCATCGGACCGATCACCGCCGCCCGGCTCGGCATCCGGACCGTCGACGTCGGCATCCCGCTGCTGTCCATGCACTCGGCGCGGGAGATGTGCGGGGTCGACGACGTCGCCCACCTGCGCGACGCCGTCGCCGCGTTCTTCACCGCCGAACTGACCGTCTGACCGGCGCCGAACCCCCCGGGTAGTGCCCACACCCGATTGCCGGTACCATTGTGCAGGTTGTCTTCCGGGGCTTCAGCGCGCCCGCATGCGGACCGCCCTGGAGCCGCCCCCGGAAGCACGAACGCATCAGAACCTCCTGTTACGGAAAGCCCGTGACCGCCAGACCGAAGGAGGTGGGTTCAACACATGCGTCACTACGAACTGATGGTGCTCGTCGACCCCGAGGTGGATGAGCGCACTGTGGAGCCGACTCTCGGCAAGTACATGGAGATCGTCAAGAAGGAGGGCGGCTCCGTCGACGAGATCGACATCTGGGGCCGTCGTCGTCTGGCCTACGAGATCCGGAAGAAGCACGAGGCCATCTACGCCGTCGTCGACTTCCACTCGACCCCCGAGGCCTCGCACGAGCTCGAGCGCCTGCTCCGCCTCAACGAGACGATCATGCGCACCAAGATCATCCGTCCCGAGGACCAGCACATCGCCTGATCCTCGAGGTGGACGGGCCGGATCGGCCCGACCCCGTCAGGTACACACCTAGGAGCTGAACATGGCCGGCGAGACCATCATCACCGTTGTCGGAAACCTCACCGCTGACCCTGAGCTGCGCTTCACCCCCTCGGGTGCCGCGGTCTCCAACTTCACCATCGCGTCGACCCCGCGGTTCTTCGACCGCCAGGCGAACGAGTGGAAGGACGGAGAGACCCTGTTCGTGCGCTGCTCGCTGTGGCGTGAGGCCGCCGAGAACGCGGCCGAGTCGCTCACCAAGGGCACCCGCGTGGTCGCCCAGGGCCGCCTGAAGGCCCGCTCCTTCGAGACGAAGGAGGGTGAGCGTCGCACCAACTGGGAGCTCGACGTCGACGAGATCGGCCCGTCCCTGCGCTTCGCCACCGCGAACGTGCAGCGCCAGGGCCGCGGCGGCGGAGGCGGCGGAGGGTTCCAGTCCTCCGGCGGGTTCGGGGGCGGACAGTCCTCGGGCGGCTTCGGCGGTGCCGGCGGTGCGGGCGGCGGACAGTCGTCCGGCGGCTGGGACAGCTCCGGCTCCTCCAACGACCCGTGGGGCGGACAGCCCTCGGGCGGCGGATGGGGCACCCCTGACAGCAACGAGCCCCCCTTCTGATCCGACGATCCTGAGGGCCCGACGCCCGCGCCGGCGTCGGACGAGCTCATACGACACATCTGTACACCATCCCGCAGTGAAGGCTGCGGGCTCCGATCAAGCGAAGGAGCACCACGATGGCAAAGGCTGACATCAAGAAGCCGAAGCCCAAGGCGAACCCGCTGAAGGCTGCTGACATCAAGGTCATCGACTACAAGGACACCGCCCTGCTGCGGAAGTTCATCTCCGACCGAGGCAAGATCCGTGCGCGCCGCGTCACCGGCGTCTCCGTGCAGGAGCAGCGCAAGATCGCCCAGGCCATCAAGAACGCCCGCGAGATGGCCCTGCTGCCGTACTCCGGCGCGGGTCGCGGCTGATCCGGGACTGACTGGGAAGGAAAGGAACCACTGATATGGCAAAGCTCATCCTGACTCAGGAGGTCACCGACCTGGGCGCCGCGGGCGACGTCGTCGAGGTCAAGGACGGCTACGCGCGCAACTACCTGCTGCCGCGCGGCTACGCGATGACCTGGACCAAGGGCGGGGAGAAGGACGTGGAGCGCCTGCGCGCCGCACGTGCCGCCCGCGAGATCGCCACGGTCGAGGAGGCCCAGCAGGTCGCCGAGAAGCTGCAGTCGACTCCGGTGCAGGTCGCCGTGAAGACCGGCGAGTCCGGCCGACTGTTCGGCACCGTCGGCCCGGCGCAGGTCGCCGAGGCCGTCGAGGCCGCGGGTCTGGGGTCGATCGACAAGCGCACCGTCGAGATCCCCAACCGGATCAAGTCGGTCGGCAGCTACTCGGCCAGCGTCCGGCTGCACACCGACGTCTCGGCCACCCTCGACCTGCAGGTCGTCGCCGAGAAGTGACCCCGCATCGCTGAGACCCGGTCTCAGTGCTGGGAAGGGCCCCGGATCCGCCACGGATCCGGGGCCCTTCTGTGTGCGGGGGTGCTCCGGTCGTGGTGATCAGGTCTGGACGGCCGTCATCTATGTGGGTGGTTCGGGCTTCGATATATGGGAAGCCCGAACCACATGGGTATAGGAAGCGTCAGCACCGGCACCTGAGACTCGGATGACGCGGTCCTCCGAAGCCTGAGGCTCGCCGCCTAGTGGTTGATCACTGACATCAGGGCGAACAGGAGCAGACTGACGACGAGGACCGCTCCGGTCGTAGGTATCACCGTCCACAGGCCGTGCAGCACACCCCTCCGGAATCGGCGGGTGACGGCCCAGGCCGCGGCGGTGCCGGGAAGCATCAGCACGAGGAACGCCGCGCCGAAGAGTACGACCGCGGTGACGTAGTAGAAGGCGCCGACGGACTGCTCGTCGGCGTGGGCGAACACTCCGAGCAGCCCGGTGAGGCCGCTGAAGAGGACGAGCATGACGCTCACGAAGGCGACGGGCAGGAAGAGGACGCAGTAGAGCGTGATCGCCAGACCCCACGAGGGCCGCCCCCGTGTGGGCGGCGGCCACGGCTGATGCGCCGGAGCGGCGTGGTGCCCGTAGGGGTGCTCCGGCGGCACGTGGCCGGCCGGACCGTACCCCTGCGGAGCTCCCGGGGCTCCGACCCTCGGAGGGTGTGGTGGAGGCTGGGGCGGGACGGTCACCGCCCGACCCATTCGAGGATCCCCGTCAGGGCGGCGCGGGTTCCGGTGGTCAGCGTCGGCTCGATGACCGGGCCGAAGAACGGGGAATGGTTGACCGGCAGATCGTCACCGGCGCGGTCGAATCCGCCGAAGAACCAGAACACCGAGGGCACATCGATGGCGGTGGCCAGCCGGCCGAAGTCCTCCGACCCCATGCGCGGGGGCCCGAGGGTCGCGTTCGCCTCGCCGAGGGTGCCCTGCAGAGCGTCCAGGACCCGGTGGGCGGCGTCCTCATCGTTGTGGTTGACCGGGAAGTCGTACATCTTCTCGATGGTGGGCTCCGGCGCTCCCGAGGCCTCGGCCTCAGCCCGGACGATCCGCTCCACGGCGGCCAGGACCTGTTCGCGGACGTCGTCCTCCAGGGATCGGATGTTGACCGTGAACTCGGCGCGGTCGGGGATGATGTTCTCCTTCAGCCCGGCGTGGAAGGTGCCCACGGTGACCACGGCGGACTTCAGCGGGCTGATCTCCCGCGCCACGATGCCCTGCAGGCGCATCACCACGGAGGCGCCCAGCACGATGGGGTCCACTCCGCTCTGGGGCTGCGAACCGTGGCTCTGTTCGCCGAAGACCGTGACCCGCAGCGAGTCGGCGGCCGCCATGGCGGGTCCGAGGGTCAGCTGCACGGTGCCGGCGCGGTCCGGCCACACGTGCTGGCCGAGCACCGCCTCGGGCCGGGGAGCCCGGTCCCACAGTCCGTCGTCGACCATCGCCTGAGCCCCGGCGCTGGTCTCCTCCCCGGGCTGGAAGATCAGGACCACGGTGCCGGACCAGGCGTCCCTCTCCCGCACCAGCAGACGGGCGGCGGTGACCAGTGAGGTGACGTGGGTGTCGTGACCGCAGCCGTGCATCACCGGCACATCGGTGCCGTCTGGGAGGGTCCCCCGGGCCTGCGAGGCGTACGGCAGTCCCGTGTCCTCGGCGATCGGCAGACCGTCGGTGTCCGCCCGGAATGCGATCGTGGGTCCGTCTCCGTTCCGAAGGATCCCGACGACGCCGGTGCCGCCGCAGCGGAAGTGCTCGACCCCGAGCTCCTCCAGCAGCTCCTCCAGCCGTTCGGCGGTGCGATGCTCCTGCATGGAGAGCTCCGGGTGGGCGTGCAGCTCCTTGTAGAGCTCCTCCATCTGCTGCTGCTCCTGGGCGTCCAGGGCGAAGCGGTCCATCGCGGACGGTGCGGCGGTCTCAGTCATGTCTCCTCCTCGGTGGGACGACGGCCCGTATCGGCCGCTGCTGTCGATTCAATCCTGCCCGGCTTCCGGGGTCTCGGGGCGGTTCAGACGATCATCATGGGCCTTGTTGCGCAGGAACCATGAGGCGAGGATCGTCAGCAGGACCACGATGGCGACGCCGAAGGCGCCGACCGCCGGCACGAGCGGCA
Source organism: Nesterenkonia marinintestina (assembly GCF_025420485.1). GTDB lineage: Bacteria > Actinomycetota > Actinomycetes > Actinomycetales > Micrococcaceae > Nesterenkonia > Nesterenkonia marinintestina. The sequence continues at coordinate 41,665 of NZ_JAOEFD010000015.1, forward strand.
CCAGTGCGAAGACGACGAAGAGGCTCGCCGCGGCCGCGAACAGGGCGCTGCGCGCCTGCTTCACCGTGATCAGCGCCTGCACGACGACGGCGCCCAGGATGCTCGGCAGGATGTAGAGCTGAGCCACCTCGATGACGGGCTCGGGCACGACGGACAACAGCCACGTCCCGAAGATCCCGACGAAGAGCAGCAGGGAGACCACGTGCACCACTGCCGCACCACAGATGGCCATCACCGCCACCAGGTCGCCCTGCCGGCTGCCCGGCCGTACGGCCACCCGGTTCTGGGCGACGATCGCCGCCGGCAGCAGCTTGTTCGCGATGTTGCCGATCATGAACGCCTGGTACATGGCCGCTTGGCCCAGTATGGGGAAGTAGGTGATGGGTTCCACGATGGCCAGCACCAGGTACACCGCGGCTACGGCCAGGTAGGCGGTGAGCAGCTGGTTGAAGGTGACGCCGAAGTCTCCGAGGATCAGCAGGAGGATCGGCGCGGCCAGTGAGGTGATGAGGACGGCGCTCATGGTGAGCCGACCCCATCGTGAGGTGGTGTGTTCGAACTGCTGCATCGCCTGGTCGGCGGTGGGTGCTGTGGTCATCTCCGCTCCTCTGAGTGCGGGCCCGTGGTGGTCAGCGTCGGCGGTCAGCCGTGGTGGACGAAGTACGTGACGAACAGCCCCACGATGATGGCCAGTCCCAGCGCCCATTCCTTGAGCCATCCGATGTTCAGCTTCGTGGCGATGGCCATCAGCACGGCCATCACAGCTCCGGAGACCAGCACAGCGATGACGTGGATCCACGACTTGGGCAGCTCCATCGCGGTCAGGGCCATGAAGGCCGCCAGCAGTGCGGCCCCGGGGATGATGGTCATCGCGGCGGGGTTCACCCGCGACAGCTTGTTGCCGCCGCGCTTGAGCAGCGGGGTGAACAGCAGGGTGATCACCATCCATGCCGCACCGGAGAGGCACATGGCGAAGAACGCGACGACGAAGACCTGCTGGGTCCACTCCGGTCCGCCCAGGCTGGCCCCCATGGTGTCCGCGGCGATGGTCGCCGAGGCGGTCTCGGTGGCGGCCGATCCCACCAGACCGATGCGCATCAGCACTGCCGGCGTGCCGAAGAGGGTCAGCAGTGCGATCGCGACGAGGACCACGGCCAGGGACGGCCCGACGGAGGCGACGGCGCCCGAACGGAAGGCGCGGTTGAGATCACCTCTGCTGATCCCGACGCCCTCTCCGGCGCGCTTCGCCGCGCGGACGTAGATCCAGGACTGGAGACAGATGATGCCGAACACGGCCAGGGCACAGATCCACAGAAGCGGAGACTGCGCGACCGACCAGATGTCCGTCGATGTCGCAGGGTCCATGAGAGTCGAACCTTCCATGATCGAGCCGGAGAAGTGGGTGGTGCCGATAAGTATTCTGAGTCACACCTGGCGGGAGCAAGGGATGGTGGAATACGACATGAAGAATGGAGAAATCCACCAGGAGTTCCCAAGGAGGGGGCCGCTCTGCTTCTGTGGACGGTGTGATCGCACCTTCAGCCGACCGTGTCCGTGAGGATCTCGCCGCCCTCGCACGGCTCACCGACTCGGCACAGCCCGGATGGACCCGCACCGCCCTGTCGGAGCCCGACGTCGCAGGGCGGGAGTCGGTCCTGGCTCGTATGCGTGAGGTCGGCTTGGACGCCCGCATCGACCCCGCGGGAAACGTCATCGGGGTCCGACGAGGCGCCCGGGGCGGGCGGATGCTGATGACCGGCTCGCACACCGACACCGTTCCCAGCGGAGGACGGTTCGACGGGATGGTGGGAGTCGTCGGTGCGCTCGAAGTCGTCAGAGCCTTCGACGAGGCGGGCATCCGGCTGGACCACGACCTGGTCGTCGTCGACTTCTTCGGTGAGGAGCCCAACCGCTTCGGGCTGAGCTGCGTCGGCTCCCGAGCGCTGACCGGCGTCTTCGACACCGCGATGCTCGACGTCCTGGACGAGGAGGGGCGGAGCTTCGGAGACGCGCTCGCCGCCGTCGGCATCGATCCCGCGACGATGATGGCGAGCACCTGGCCCTGGGACAGGGTCGACGCCTTCATCGAGCTGCACATCGAGCAGGGCCCGATGCTCGAGCACGCCGGGACGTCGATAGGTCTGGTCAGCTCCATCACCGGGATCTCGCGCTTTCGGGCGCTCTTCGGCGGACGCCGGGACCACGCGGGGACGACCGGCATGGATCGCCGCGCCGACGCGGGCTGTGCGGCCGCGGGGACGGTGCTCGCGGTGGAGCGGATCGCACGGTCGGGACCCGACGGGGCGAAGGGGACGACCGGCGGTGTCACGTTCACGCCCGCCGCGGTCAACGTGGTGACCGAGGCGGCCGAGATGCGCGGCGAGTTCCGCAGCATCGACGACGAGTGGCTGCGCACGGCTGAGGAGACCTTGGCCTCCTGCGCCGCGGAGGAGTCCGCCGGACGGGGCGTGACCGTCGAGATGGAATGGCTGCCTCAGGCGCCGCGGCGCCTGGACGGCTCCGTGACCGAGATGTGTCGCAGAGCCGTCGACGACCTCGGCCTGAGTCGCGCCGAACTCTTCAGCGGCGCCGAGCACGATGCCGCGTTCATCGCCGCACGCAGCCCGACCGCCATGCTCTTCGTCCCCTCCGTCGGGGGCCGGAGCCACTGCCCGGAGGAATGGACGGAGCTCGACGACGTGATCGACGGGATACGGGCCCTGGCCGAATCGCTGCGCCGCGCGGACGCGGTGCGGAGATGAGCGTGAGGAGATGAGCGTGAGGAGATGAGCGTGAGGAGGACACACCGATGACACCCGGAGCGGCTTCCGACGGGCACGACCTCCTGGAACTCTCGGCAGTGAGGCTCGTGGACATGATGCGATCCGGCGACCTCTCCTCGCGGGAGCTCACCCAGGCCCACCTCGACCGCATCGCAGCCGTCGACGGGCCCCTCAACGCGGTGGTGACCCTGGATCCCGAGCGCGCACTGACCGAGGCCGCCGCGGCCGACGAGCGCCGGGCCTCGGGACACTCCCTCGGGCTCCTCCACGGTCTGCCGATGACGCACAAGGACACCCACGCGGTCGCCGGGATGCGGTCGACCTTCGGTTCTCCGCTGTTCGCCGACCACGTCCCCGAGACCGACGACCGGATCATCGCGCGCCTGAGACGCGCCGGTGCGGTCTCCACCGGCAAGACGAACGTTCCCGAGTTCGGAGCCGGCTCCCACACGTTCAACGAGGTCTTCGGGGTGACCCGGAACCCGTACGACACGGCAGTCAGCGCGGGAGGATCGTCCGGAGGCCTCGCCGCCGCACTCGCCGCGCGGATCCAGCCGCTCGGGGAGGGGAGCGACATGGGGGGATCGCTGCGGATCCCCGCCTCGTTCTGCAACGTCTACGGCTTCCGCCCCTCGCTCGGCGTCATCCCCTCGCACGGGGAGGCCCACCGGTCGGCATGGCTGGGCCGGCAGGGACCGATGGCGCGGAACGTGCGCGACATCCGGCTGTTCATGGCCGCATGCAGCGGCCCGGCCGACGGCCTTCCCGGTCTGCGGTCGATGTCCGGTGAAGAGTTCGCCGAGTCCGGGCCGGCGTCGCTGCGCGGGGTGCGGGTCGGAGTGACTCGGACCTTCGGCACCGAGATGCCTCTGCAGCCTGAGATGTCCGAGGCCGTGGATCGTGCGGCCGCGGTGCTCACCGAGCTGGGGGCCGAGGTCCAGGAGGTCGTCGTCGACCTCTCGGCGGCACAGGAGGTCTTCCATGTGGCGCGCGCCTTCGACTTCGCCGCGGCGTACGGGGAGTTCGTCCGCGCCTCGCCGGAGCAGGTGAAGGAGGAGGTTGTCTGGAACGTCGAGGAGGGGTTCGCACTGGACGTCCCCCGGATCATTCGGGCGAACGCGCTCTCAGCACAGCTGCAGGACGAGTGTGATCGTCTGTTCGACTCCTGCGACCTGCTCCTGAGCCCCGGGTGTCAGGTCGTCCCCTTCCCCGTGGAGCATCGGTACCCCGCGGAGGTCGCCGGCGTGCCGATGTCCACGTATCTGGGGTGGATGTCCTCGGCGACGATCCTGTCGGCGACGGGCCTGCCGACGCTGGCCGTCCCCGCCGGGTTCACAGCGACCGGGCTGCCCACCGGGGTGCAGCTGTCCGCGCCGCACTACGGGGACGCGCTGCTGCTGCGCCGGGCGCAGGCCTATGACGAGGCCACGGAATGGCCGACCGTGGCTCCCGGGGCCTCGAAGAGCTGACCGCCGCGTTTGCGGGCGCCCGCGACGACGGAGACCTCGACGGAATCGATGTCCTGCGCCCACTCCGACTCTGCGAGGTAGGTGTAGAGCGCCTGGGGGCCGCTGACGGTGATGTCGGCGACGAGCTGTGAGGAGCCCGCGATGGCGGCCACATAGCGGGCCTTGGGGTCCGCGGCGATGGCCGTGCCGACCTGGGGGACCCGATGCGGGGCGACCCGCAGCCACAGGAGCGCTTCGGTCCGCAGACCGGCGCGCTCGGGTTCGACCAGAGCGCGGAGATGCAGGCGATCCTCCGCGATCAGCGCATCGAGATGACGACGTGCCGTGGACTGTGAGGTTCCTGCCCGGCGGGCGAGCTCGTCGATGCTCGTCCGGCCGTCGTCCACGAGGGAGCCGATGATCGCCTCATCGATCTCCGAGCCGCCCTCCGGGTGATGGGTCACGGGCATGGTGTCCTCATCTCCGAGCGAGAGGGCGCCGCGCTCGGAGTCGGAGAGCACGCCGAGCCGCCATCCCCGGATGGTCCGGAAGTAGTGCAGGATCGGAAGCGTCTCGGCGTGGGCGAAGCCGGGGGTGATGGAGGCGTCGAGCGAGTAGGGCCTCTCGGTCGCGGGGCTGAAGACCTCAGCGACGACGTCGTAGGCCCCGGCGAGCATGTAGCTGAACGTGACCTCGGGGCGCGTGGCCAGGGACTCGGCCGCTGTGGCGCGTGCGCCGGGATGGCACGTCCCCCTCAGCAGCATCGACGTCCCGGTGGTGCGCACCCCGGCGACCACGACGCTGCGGCGGGCCAGCAGCGTGCCGCCCCGTCTGGCGATCATCCGCTCGTTCTCCCCGAGGGCGGCGGCCACCCGACGCCAGCTGGCTCGGGGATCGCACTGGAGGGCCTCCGCGATCCGGAGTTCCAGGGGGTCCATCATGATCGCCGCCCCGTCGGGCCGGTACGGTCGCCTGCGCCGCGCCGCGCCATGAACTCGGCGGTGCGCCGGGGCCAGGACCGCAGCTGCTCGGGGGTCTCGGCGACGTCCAGGGTGGAGTCGGGCAGCAGGCGGTGCAGCTCCTCCGCGGTGGAGAGCGGGTGGGCGGCGTCCTCGGTCCAGGCCAGCAGCTGACAGGGGACGTCGAGTCGGCGCAGACGCTCCGGGTCGGGCAGGTCGGTCAGGGCGGCCCCGCGGAAGACCGAGGGCAGCAGCTCGCGGGACACCGAGGGCATGGTCTCCTTGGTGCGATCGGCCTGGGCCGGCGGAGGCGGCATCAGCCGTCCCAGCCGGGCGAAGGCCGCGACCCCCAGTGCCTCCACCATCCGCGCCGCCCGCCGATAGTCCTTCGCCTGTGCGGCCCGGGTCTCCCAGGCGGTCGGCGGGACCAGCAGCGTCAGCGAGGTGAACCGGTCCGGGTCCTCGAGTGCCGCGTACAGCAGAGTGGCCGCTCCCATGGACGGTCCGGCGGCGGCGACACGCTCGCCCGGGGCGACGACGTCGAGCAGCCCCAGCAGATCGGCCGCCAGCTGAGGCCACACGTAGTCCTCGGGGACCGGTCGGCCGGTGGAGCTCCCGTGCGCCCGTGCGTCGATGTGCAGGGTGCGCACCCCGTGGAGCTCCTGGGTCATGTCGAGTCCCGCGGCGCGCTCGCGCAGGGCGTGGGACGTCAGCCCGTGCAGCTGCACCACCGCGGGGCCCTCCCCGGCGCTCCGGCAGTGCAGCTGGGCACCGTCCGCCTGGTACATCCCCACAGGGGTGCTCCTCTCCGAGCCGCACATGAGACGGCAGGTGTGACGTCGTCGTCCTCGCCCCTAGACTACGCGTATGCGGCTGACCTCCGTGGCGAGGATGGGGACCCGGGCCGGACGGGTCACGAGCCTCCCGTTCATCGCTCTCCCACTGGACGGTCCTGTCGCGTCCGAGGAGCGGCTGACGATCTCCTTCGACCAGGCACGCCACGTCGGACTCGGTCCGCGCCCCGGGTCATGGATGGCGGTGGCGCTGAGCCTGCCCGAGTCCGCGACCCGGCAGCAGATCGCCGAGGCCTGGTGCGCCGTCGTCGCCCGTCACCAGACCCTCCGGACCGTGTTCCTCCGGGACGGGCCGGACGCCGAGCTCATCCTCACCGAAGTCGACGTCGTCCCCGGCGACTGGCTCCCGCTCACCGACGGGGAGGTCGGGGCGGACGAGGTGCGTGAGGTCCTGCGGCGACACTTCGACGAGGTGTGCGAACCCTTCGCCCGCCCGTCGCACCGGCTCTGCCTGGTCGAGGCCCCGGATCGGCCCCCGCAGATCGTGGTCGGGGCCGACCACTCCCACGTCGACGCCTGGTCCCTGCTGCTGGCCCGCGACCTCACCGCCTGCCTGGCCGACGTCGTCGCCGGTCGGAGTTCCATCGGTGGCGACCTCCCCGCCGCCGAACCGTTCTCCGCACACACGGCGATGCTCGAAGCGCGCACAGATCCTCCGTCCGAGGTGGTGAGCCGCTGGGGCGAGATCCTCCGTGCCGGCGGGGACGCGATGCCCACCTTTCCGCTGCCCCTGGGCGACCTGAGCAGCCCGCGGGATCAGGTGATGCAGGTCTGCGACGTCGTCGACGCCGAGGAGCTCGGTCTGTTGGAGGCCTACGCCTCCGACCACGGGGTGCGGCTGCTCAGCGTCGCGATCTCCGCGCTCACCCGGCTGAGCCTCGACGGTGCGGGGCAGCCGCTGCGTGCAGTCTTCCCCGTGCACAACAGGGAGGACCGGCGCTGGTTCGACTCGGTGGGGTGGTTCATCACCAACGCCGTCCTGGAGAACGGCGACCCGTCGTTGGAGTCGGCGCATCGTGCGGTCAGGGAGTCGATCCGGCTGGGCTCGACGCCGCTGACGCCGATCATGCGACCCTATGGCGGGATGCCGGCGGCGCCGGGGATGTTCGCGATGTCGTGGCTCGATCAGCGGCGCCTGCCCGTCGCTGTGGACGAGAGGCTGGACACCCAGCACGTCTCCGCCGTGATCCGCACCGACGGCGTGATGATCTGGTTCGTGGTCAACGGTCGGGGCCTCCACCTGCGCTGCCGCTACCCGGACACCGAGGAGGCGCGGTCGACCGTCCCGACGTGGCTGGCAGATGTGGTGACCGAGATGCGGTCTCCCATGAAGGGCTGAGGCGGGGCGGACGCGGCGCAGAGTCGGCAGACGTGACCGGATCGCCGGGGTGTTCAGCAGAATCACGAACCGTCCCGTGCGGGGCGGGCGTGATTCCCTTCCCTTCGCCGAACACCCGGCGATCCGATGCAGGTTCCGCCCGATGCGTCCCTGGACGCCTCCGGCGGGCCCGCGAGGTCGGCGGATGACCGGGAGCGGGCGCCTGCGCCGCTGTCCGCATGACGACATGTCAGCTGCCGTCACCGTCAGCCCCAGGGGCGGATGCACGCCGGAGAGAGTACCGGCCAATACCCGCCCTGCGAACAGGGCCAGGACTTACGATATGACCCCTCGGCCCGTGGGGCAATCAGTCGCGTCCCCAAGGTTGTGGATAACGTGTGAAGTTCACGGCGTGTCCTGTGGGAAACGTGGGGACAAGCTGTGGGGGCACTCACTTATTCTCTTCGGGGACCGCGTTGACCTGCGGCGATGCAGCGACACACCTGTGAGTTCAATTTTTTTCAAACGGACTGACGGTCCGTCGTCCTGCTTGCCGTCCACCTCATGTTGGGTGTATAGCAACCTCTCGCCTGTCATTCTCCACAGGTGTTCCACAGGTTGTGGCCCATCGTGGCGCGCCCAGCGACGACTGTCGGGAATAGCATGGGCGCGACGGACGTTACGACCTACAACATTCAAAATTTGAAGGATCAGTGGCAGGTCGGACATCCGGCGGACTGATCCGTGGACATCAGGAGAAGAACATGCAGTTCGGGATCTTCAGCATCGGGGACGTCACCACCGACCCGACCACCGGGCGCACTCCCACCGAGCACGAGCGCATCCGCGCCGCCGTCGCCATAGCCAAGAAGGCCGAGGAGGTGGGCCTCGACGTCTTCGCCGTCGGCCAGCACCACAATCCGCCGTTCGTGGCTCCCGCGAACCCGCCCATCCTCATGGCGCACATCGCCGCACAGACCGAACGGCTCCTGCTCTCCACCGCGACCACGCTGATCACCACCACCGACCCGGTGCGGATCGCCGAGGACTACGCCTACGTCCAGCACCTGGCCGAGGGGCGGGTCGACCTCACGCTGGGCCGCGGGAACACCGGTCCCGTCTATCCGTGGTTCGGCAAGGACATCCGCGCCGGGATCCCCCTTGCTGTGGAGAACTACGCCCTGCTGCACCGGCTGTGGCGTGAGACCGACGTCGACTGGCAGGGCCGCTTCAGGACGCCGTTGCAGAGCTTCACCGCGACACCCCGACCGCTCGACGACGTGCCGCCCTTCGTCTGGCACGGCTCCATCCGGTCCCCGGAGATCGCCGAGCAGGCCGCCTACTACGGCGACGGGTTCTTCCACAACAACATCTTCTGGAACAGGGAGCACACCGGGCGGATGGTGGACCTGTACCGGCAGCGCTTCGCCGAGCACGGGCACGGCACGCCCGAGCAGGCCATCGTCGGGCTGGGAGGTCAGGTGTTCATGCGCCCGAACTCGCAGGACGCCGTGCGGGAGTTCCGCCCGTACTTCGACCGCGCCCCGGTCTACGGCGGCGGTCCGTCGCTGGAGGAGTTCACCGAGATGACGCCGCTGACCGTCGGCTCCCCCGAACAGGTGATCGAGAAGACGCTGAGCTTCCGGGACTACGCCGGGGACTACCAGCGTCAGCTCTTCCTCATCGACCACGCCGGACTGCCGCTGGACACCGTGCTCGAGCAGATCGAGATCCTGGGCGAGCAGGTGGTGCCGGTGCTGCGGAAGGAGGTCGCCGCCCGGGCGCCGGAGGGCACCCCGGAGGCGCCCACCCACCGGTCGCTGGTGCGCCGTCGGGCCGAGCTGGAGCAGTCCCCGGCCTGAGGCTGGGCCGTGATCCCCGCGCGCCTCTGAGGCGGCTCAGTCGGTGAGGAGCCGGTCCGGGTCGACGACGACGACCTGCCGGTCGTCCCGCTCCAGGCGCCGGACCAGCTCGCGGATCATCCGCACGCCGGCCCCGGAGATGGAGTCGACCCGGGCGAGGTTCAGCTCGATCTGCTCCAGCAGCTCGGCCGACTCCCAGGCGTCGACCACCGCGCGCAGCGTGCGCTCGGCGCCGGAGAACCGCAGGGTTCCCTGCAGCACGACCTTCGTCCGCAGTCCCATGGGCGGAGCGCCGTCGTCGGGCAGGACCGCATCCCCGGGGTCGCCTCCGTCGCCGACGGTGCCGTCGTCGGTGGCCGGCATCGTGGTGTCGTCCACCGTGCCGATCCATCGCACGGCCGTGTTCGACGGCTGCTCGTTGCTCATCAGGTGCAGGCCCATGTCGGCGGAGAGGCGCTGGAACATCTGCACGCCCTGCACCGAGTTGCCGACCTCGTCGAGCCGCGGGGAGAAGCTCGCCAGGCCCACCTGTCCCGGCAGGACCCCGATGATCCCCCCGGAGACGCCCGACTTCGCCGGGATGCCGATCTGGGCCAGCCAGCGGCCGGATCCGTCGTACATCCCGCAGGTCGCCATCACCGACAGCGTCTGTCGGGCGGCGGTGGGAGAGACGACCCGTGCGCCGGTGATCGGGTTGGTCCCCGAATTGGCCAGGGTGGCGGCCATCAGGGCGATGTCGCCGACCGTGACCAGTGCGGAGCACACGTCGATGTAGCCCCGGACGGCTTCGGCCGGGGGATTGGTGATGATGTCGTGGTTGCGCAGCATGTGTGCGATAGCCATGTTGCGGTGCGCGGAGGCGAACTCGTCGTCGGCGGTGTCATAGTCGATGTCCAGGTCCCGTGCGGCGAAGGCGGAGAGGCCGCCGAGGACCCGGGCGACACGGCGTCGGACCCCTTCGGTCCTGTGCTCCTCAGAAGGGGAGGCCGGGTCCGGCTCCCAGACGTCGGTGCGCACCAGCTGGTGGGAGGCGATGGCGCCGGCGTTGATCATCGGATTGTAGGGACGGCCCGTACCGCCCTCCAGTGACATCTCGTTGAAGGCCTCGCCGGAGGGCTCGACGCCGACGGCCTCCAGCACCCGGTCCAGACCGATGTCGTCGATGGCCAGGGCGTAGACGAAGGGCTTGCAGATCGACTGGATGGTGAACTGATGGTCCCGCCCTCCGACGTCATAGACCGAGCCGTCGACGGTGCTGATGGCCAGGGCGTGGACGTCCGGGTCCGCCGAGGCCAGCTCGGGGATGTAGTCTGCGACGTGCCCGGAGCGGTCCGAGGAGCAGGCGTCGAGGACCTCGTCCAGGTAGTCGGGGATCGGTGAGCGCAAGGTTCCTCCTCGGGCCGGCGGTGGTGGGACGGTGGGGCGGCCGGAGCCTCAGGCGGCGGGCCGGGACGTCACCGACAAGGCGTAGTCTAGGGGCAGAGTCGAGCCGACCTGAGGGGAGAGCAGGTGAGTCTGGAGGCGTACGACGCCGGGCCGGGCGGCGAGTCCCGCATGCCGCCGCAGGACATCGTCGCCGAGCAGTCCGTGCTCGGCGGCATGATGCTGTCCAAGGACGCCATCGCCGATGTGGTGGAGGTGCTGCGCGGATCCGACTTCTACCGGCCGGCGCATGAGCTCATCTACGACGCAGTCGTGGACCTCTACGGCCGCGGGGAGCCGGCCGACGTGGTCACGATCTCCGACCACCTGACGAAGAAGCAGGAGCTGCAGCGGGTGGGCGGGCCCGCCTACCTGCACAACCTGGCGCAGTCGGTGCCCACGGCGGCGAACGCGTCGTTCTACGCCGACATCGTGCGCGAACGGGCCATCCTGCGGCGTCTGGTGGAGGCCGGGACGAAGATCGTCCAGCTGGGCCACACCGCCGACGGTGAGGTCGACGGGATCGTCAACGAGGCGCAGTCGGAGATCTACAACGTCGCGGAGAACCGACAGTCCGAGGACTACGTGTCCCTGGCCGACATCCTGCCGGCGACGATCGACGAGATCGAGACCAACGCCAGCCACGACGGCGGCCTGACCGGGATCCCCACCGGTTTCCGTGAGCTGGACGACCTGACCCACGGGTTCAGCGGCGGGCAGATGATCATCGTCGCGGCGCGTCCGGCCATGGGCAAGTCCACCCTCGCCCTGGACTTCGCGCGTTCGGCGGCGATCCAGCACGGGATGACCGCCGCGTTCTTCTCCCTGGAGATGGGGCGGCATGAGATTGCGATGAGGCTGCTCGCCGCGGAGTCGCGGATCCCGTTCCAGAACTTCCGCAACGGGAACTTCGAGGACGAGGAGTGGCAGAAGGTCGCGGTGACCTGGGACAAGCTCAACGACGTGCCGCTGTTCATCGACGACTCTCCGAACATGTCGCTGATGGAGATCCGCGCGAAGTGCCGACGGCTCAAGCAGCGCCACAATCTGAAGATGGTGGTCCTGGACTACCTGCAGCTGCTCAGCTCGGGCAAACGTGTGGAGTCCCGACAGCAGGAGGTCTCGGAGTTCTCCCGGACCCTGAAGCTGCTGGCCAAGGAGCTCGACGTGCCGATCATCGCGCTCTCCCAGCTGAACCGCGGGTCTGAGCAGCGCACCGACAAGCGTCCGCAGGTCTCCGATCTGCGTGAGTCCGGCTCCATCGAGCAGGACGCGGACATGGTGCTGCTGCTCCACCGCGAGGAGGTCTACGACAAGGAGACGCCTCGGGCGGGTGAGGCCGACATCATCGTCGCCAAGAACCGAAACGGTCCGACGAAGGACATCACCGTCGCCTTCCAGGGACACTACGCCCGCTTCCAGGACATGGCGCGGGACTACTGACGCATCAGAAGGTGGACCTCACCGAGACGCCCCTCGACGTCTCACGCGGATCGAGCCCCGTCTGCTCAGGCACTTCGACCGTTCGGCCCACAGAGACCGCGAGCGATCCGCAGCCTTGTGTGACTTCGACGGCAGGCTCCGGACCGTCGATCGATCTGCACCCGGGGAGTGAGACGTCCCGGATTCGCAGAGCTTCATCTATGTGGGTGCGTCGGGCTTCCGTATATGGGAAGCCCGCA
>NZ_JAOEFD010000016.1 GCF_025420485.1 Nesterenkonia marinintestina
ATCCTGGTACATGAGACCGACCAACCAGGAGACTTCGAGCTAGAAGGCCAGCTGGAGCCGCCGTTCGATGTGCTCTTCAGCGCCGAAACCCGCAAGGCTGTGGCCCAGATCCAGAAAGCCGAACAGAGCCAGTCCAGAAACAAAAACAAAGCGCCGACCCCTGAGGATCGGCGCTTGGATTCATCTGTATCGGCGGTACCCGAACGCACTATTACGTCGACTATCACGCCTATGGTGCCCCCGGCAGGATTCGAACCTGCGACACCCGCTTTAGGAGAGCGGTAAGGTTGCGCCTGTGACTAGGGCGTATAGGAGAATCCCCAGGTCAGCCCCATTCAGGGCGTTCGTGACGGTGCACCGATAACCGGGGTTTCCCATCCTCCTGCGTACTGACTGCGTACTGGAGTCAAGTCCTTGGGATACGTCGCCGTCGGCGAACGACTAACCAATCAGCAATTTCATCGATGCTCGGTTTTGTCTTCGCGATGTACTCAACGAAGTCAGCGACTTCTTCGTCCTCCTCGACCTCAATGTAGTAACCATTGTCAGCGAGGAGAAACTGCGAGGCGGCCCACGCCGTGCGTTTATTCCCCTCACCGAAATACTGCGTGGTCGCAAGCTCGAACAGGAGAGCTGCGGCCTTCTGGAACAAGCCCGGAAAGCGCTGGCAACCGCCGTAACCGCGGTGCGGCGCGTTGCAAGCGCTTTCCAGGCCGTTCCTGTCCCTTACCGGGAGGTCGGTGAAGTGGCCGTTGATCTCGATTAGTAGAGTGGCCGAGATCCTATAGCGGACTTTCAACGCTCCGCGAGGAGAGCGTTTGCACCTGCCCACCGGTCTAGTTGATCTCTTACCAGGTCGGTGATGCGAGGGGCTGGCATTGGCGCTGTGACGACCGGCGCTTCAGGCCCAGGCTTCCCGAGGAGCTCCTGCTGTTCGTAGTAGTCCCGAATAGTCTCACGTGGAATGAGCGGGGACTTGTCACCGACTGCCAGTCCGCGATTTCGAGCGGACACCCAGGGCTCCTCCTGGTGAGTCAATTCGGAAAGTTGTCCGCCGTCGTGGTCCCCGTAGTATGTGATCACGGCGTCCACCACGGCACGGCTAGCATCGTCCAAGTCCTTGGGGTCACCTGGATCCTCGGATGCGGTGTCTCTGTCGTAGTGGAACGCTTGTGGGACAACTGGCCCCATCTCCCACGCCTTGATGTTCTCAGCGTAAAGGGGCTCACCTCGCCAGACGAGGTTCCACGCTTGGGCGTAGTACAGGAGCTTGAGGCGCTTGACTCGCCCCGCATCTGAAACGCTCTGCTGGATATACGTCAGCACATCGAACACGCGGTGCATAGTGGCCTCCCTCCTGGTCCTGGCTGCCACGAATGGTCCTGTTCTCATGTTAGTCAACAGCGCGACGTGGTGCTATCTTCCCGCGCTGACAACGCCCCGGTGGCACCCGTCAGCGGGGTTTGGTAGACCGCAAGAGTCTGGGCTGTGTGTGAATGGGCCAATGCCCGAGGGGTGCCACGCTGGACCCCCTGGAGGGGCATTCAAGCGACTGTGACACCGGTCCTCGCTGACCTCGCGTGTAAGCATCCGGCTATGCCGGTGGGAGGCGACTCTTAGCCCCAGGGCAGGGGCATGGTGGGGGCTACTGGTTCAGGTATTCCTCCCGTGTCAGAGCGGTTGTCTGAGGAAAAAGGATGGGGAGAGATCGCTATGCCGGTGGGAGCGACTTCCCGACCGCTTGTGGAGGGGCATGGGCAGGGCCGGCCAGAGTGAGCACCCCGACCGGCCCCGTTACCGTGCTGCGATCAGCCGGTGATGGTGATCTTTGCCAACCGCTCAGGATAGGCGAAGCCGTAGGCCAGCCGTGCGGTCGCTCGGACCGCGATCCTGTCGGAGCTGAAGTACACGTCGCGGGACGACTCGACCTCGACGTTCTCGCGGATCACCGTGGTGATCGCACTGGAGTCGAGCACCCACACTGTGCCCTCCGTGGCGTGCTGGGAGGCGATCAGCGGCAGCCCGACGACGGTGGTGGTGTCCTCGACCAGGCCGCGGTTCGACCCGTCGGCATCCTTCAGTTGGGCGAGCTTCAGGATGTCCCGCGGGTGCGCGACGATGCTGGTCGCGGTACCGCCTGCCACGGCGATCTCAGTCTTGGCCGAGTGCAGCGGGTCCAGTGAGGCCAGTGCCCCGCCGTCGATCTCCTGCACGTCGGTCTGCTGCGCCAGTCCCTCGGGCCCGGGGGCTTCGGCGTTGCCCAGCAGGGCGGCGTCGGCGTGGAAGATCACCGACTGGGCCAGGGAGCGTCCGACCTCTTCGATGGCTGAGGGGGACGAGTCCTCGGCAAGCTCACGGCTGATCGGGACCAGGCCGGCGAGCTTACGCGGGGTGATGGTCAGCTCCCCGACGTCGAGGGCGGACGGGGCGATCTCTTCACCCTCGCTCACCCAGGCGGCTGCAGCGCCGCTCCGGACGATGGGGATCCTGTACTCGGTGGCCCCGGTCTGGGCGACCTGGGCGACCTCGGCACGGGTGCCCAGTCCCTCGTCGAGCAGCGGCCCCAGGATCAGTGCAGCCCGGTCGCTGGACGCGAGGGCCTGCACATTGGTGGTCAGCATAGTTGACATGTTTTGAACCTTTCAGGCATGGGCGTAGAACGGTGTGATCTGTTCTCTACCGGGGCGGCCCTGCCTGCGTCCGGTGCCCTGCCTGGGGGCGGTCGAGAGTGGGAGGGGAGCCGGGGCGTCGCCGACGCCGGGCCTGGCGTGCGCCCCGGGCTTACCCACCCGTTCGAGTCGGCCTACTTCAGTGCCAGGACTCTTTCACCATTATACCCGCTAGGGGTATCAGCGGTCGCGGATCACGCTGCCCCAATCCCCTCCGGTGTACGGCTTCTCCGGCCCGGTGCCCGCCAGGGGGATATGTCCCTGAAGATGGTGGCGCGACCAGTCAATCCGACCGATGCGCTCGTGCGTGCGCGTCAAGATCTTCGCCGTGGGGTCCTCCGGCAGCCCCAGATCCTCTCGGGTCGAGTTGACCAGATGGAGCAGCCCGGCGTCATCGAACCCGCCTTCTGAGTCGATGAGGGTGTCCAGGTTCGCCCCGCTCATCCGCAGGATCTTCGACGTCATGCCGATGTGCTGAAGC
This sequence comes from Nesterenkonia marinintestina, assembly GCF_025420485.1. Classification (GTDB taxonomy): domain Bacteria; phylum Actinomycetota; class Actinomycetes; order Actinomycetales; family Micrococcaceae; genus Nesterenkonia; species Nesterenkonia marinintestina. The sequence continues at coordinate 3,151 of NZ_JAOEFD010000016.1, forward strand.
TTCTCGTCGATCACGCTGGTCACGGTGGCCTGCAGCTTCGCGGCCAGCTCGTCCCGTTCGGCCTCGACCTCCCTCAGCCGAAGCCTGTGCCGTTTAGCCTCGCGGCGCAACCGGGCGTCGCCGTCATCCGGTTCGGGGTCGTCGGACTCGGCGGCCTCGTCATGGGCCTCGGCATCGTCGGTGTCGTCCTCGGGATGCTCCGTGATGGGCGCGTCATCCGCAGTGACTTCCTCCGCCCAAGCCTCCTGTTCGGTCTGTTCGTTCGTGTGCTCATGCATCGTCGTCTCCTGTCGTCTCTGCGGGCCAGGTGCTCCAGCCCTTGGCGTCTCCGTGCAGCACCCGGCGCTCGTGCAGCCCGCCCGTGTGGGTGTAACCGACCCAGTACGTGCAGCCGGTGGGCGGTGCGGGGTAGTCATGCTCGGCGATCGTGGTCAGCTCGGCGGCGGTCGGCTCGCGGACTCCGGCGCGGCGTCGGTGGTCGGCCTCGACGGTGCCGGTGTCGCTCACATACCGGGAACATGCCACGCGGTGCTGGTGCAACAGGTCTCGGAGGTGCTGCCCTCCGCACTCTCCGCACGGCGGCGGGACGGGGATATCATTCATCGGTCTCTACCTCCGTAGGTTCGTGGGCCTCGGCCCATGCGGACATCTGGGCGAAGCTGTGGAGTTCGTTCGCGAGGAACCTCGCACCCTCGTCCCCTGACCGACTCAGCACGTACCCCGCCGTGACGAGGATCTGATTCAGCACTGCGAAGTGGTCCGGGGCCCGGACGGCGGTCTGGAGTGCTGAGACCTGGTCACCCCGTGCGGCGTGTTGCAGGGCGGCGAGTCCGGCCTGGGCTGAGGTGAGGACCTGAACATCGGAGAATCCATCACTGGTGGTCATCGCCGGGCCTCCGCTCGTTCCTTCAGCTGGGCGTCCATCTTCTGCAGCTGGGCCTTCTGCCGCTCCAGAGTTACCTGGTTCTCCTTGGCTCGTGCCCTCCACACGTCCCGCTCGGCGCGGAGTGTTTCGGCTCGGGCCTCTAAGCGCTCTACCTTCATGTACACGCCGGTCCGTGATGAGTCGAGGTGATCGTCGTCGGTGGGCAGCTCGTGCGGCAGCTCGGGCTCCGGGGTGCCGTCGGCTGCGTGTAGTGAGTTAGTCATAGTCGGTTCCTTTCGGTCAGGCGGCCCAGTGGTCGCCGTGGATCTCGTCGCAGGAGTAGCACCCGCCGATGAGGTAATCGGCACCGTGCATGGGGCACTCCGGGGCACCCCTTGGGACTTCCGGGACATCCGTGACATCCGGGACATCGCTGTTATCGCGGGCCTGTTCTGTCACGGGTCCTGTCCCGGGTCCCGAGTCGACATGTGAGACAGCGGATCCGTGTGATTTCGGGGTTCGTCCCGCATGTCCCGGGTGTCCCGCTTCTTCCGAGGGGTGTCCCTCCGAGGGGGTCTGAGTGGTCAGGTAGCGGGTGAACGCGTCCTGGAAGTCGGGGCGGCGAAACCCTCGGATGCGTCCGTGGATGGTGGATCTGAACTGCTGGGTCCGGATGTCGTACTGCCGCAGGAACTCGGCGAGCTTCCTCGGTGAGATGGGTGCCCCATACCAATCCGCCCAGGGCCTTTCCTCGAGCTCGGCCAGGTGGTCGATCAGGTCGCCGGTGGCGATCTCGGTGATCCCCTCCTGCTCGAAGATCGTCCTGATGTCCCAGAGCAGCTGGATACCGAGGCTGGGTTTCGAGTCGGAGGACTGGGCGACGATCTTCTCGCAGGTCTCACGGGCCGTCTGGGGCCAGTGTCCGCCGACGCGGTCTGCGATGGCGATCAGCGGCTCCCAGATGTCCGCGGCCCGGTCGGAGACCGCGTCCGGCATGGTTGGGAAGTACCCGGCCAGACCCGGCCGGATGTCATCGGCCAGCTCGGCCAGGCGCGCGCTCAACGCCTCAACGTTCTGCTGCTCCAGGCGGCGACGGTACGGCTCCACTGCCTGCCCCGGTGCACGCTTCTTCATCGGGATCACGAACGTCCTGGTCATCAGGGCGTCCGGGATCTTCGCCCGGGACAGCCCGGCCATCGCCACCGGCGCGAAGGTCGGGAACTTCCTGGTCTCGTGGTTGTCTCCGACGCAGCGCAGCGCGTAGGCGTTCCGGTAATACCCGCTGTTTAAGATCGTGGTCAGGTCGGCGTTGTCCTCGCCCTTACCGGAGTACACCCCGTCGATCTCGTCGAATATGAGAGTCAGCTCTCCCGCCTGCTTGTCGATCTCCCTGAAGATCGCTGCCGGGGTCGCGCTGACGGAGAGGACACTGCGGTGCGACAGGGCCGAGACGACCTCCATCAGACGGGACTTCCCGCTGCCGGGCTCGGCGCTGAACGCTCCCAGCCGGCCGGTGTTGTCGAACTCGGAGATAAGCCACGTGTGCGCCACCCAGAGCGAGACGAGGTTGGAGTGGTGGTCCTCGGGGAAGGCGACGAACCGCTTGACGTAGGCGGTCACGTCGTCCAAGATTGCGGTCTTGTTCTTCATGCGGCGGGCCTCCGTTCTGTCGTCAGTCGCGCATCCTGCCGAGCCTGGGCCGCCTTTATCCCCGCGATCACGGTCGCGGCCGGCTCCATCTGCTCGGCGATCCGCCGCTGTTGCTCCAGCCGCGTAGCAGCCAGCTCGGCGCGGGCGTCCCGATCACCGGCGAGGTAGCCCGCCTCGTATCCGGCATGCCAGTCGACGCAATCGGGGCAGCTCGGCGGAGTGGGCCACACCTCGGCCGGCGTCATGCGGCCTCCCGATGCTCGGCCGGTCCGAGGGGCTGCAACCGGCACACCATCAACTCCGCATAGAGGCCGCGTTGGTGGGCTCGCTCGACCGCCCTCTGCGCGGCGCTCAGTGAGAGGTGGATGCTCCGCCGATAGACGGGCCCCGGATTGTCTCGGCGTCGGATCTGAGTCACGGTGACGACCGTCACCAGGGCACCATCGACGAGGCGGGTGAGGGTGCTGGAGGGGATCATCCGTGCTCACCGTCCTCGGCCTGGTAGGCCTGACGGCGCTTGGCGAGGTGGCGGGCGTGCCATGCGTCGATGGAGTCCGCGTGCATCCTCAGCCAGTCGGCGAACTGTCGCAGGCGCTCGGTGTTGAGGGTCGCGTAACCGGCTGCGTCGATCTCCCCCGTCAAGGAGAGGTCAGCACCGATGCAGTCGGGTTCGCAGTTCAGGTCGGCGGCTTCCAGGACGGAGTAGTGAAGGTGCACGGTCAGAGCCGTGCCATCATAGGCGTGTTCCGGAAAGTGGAGCGTTACCGGTTCGGCGCGGTGGTGCGGCTCGAATCGGGAGTCGGGGCCACATCCCCGCGGGTCGCGGTCGCAGCGGTCGGGATGAATGATCGTCATCGCTGCTCACCGCCCGCCTGGTATGCGGCGATGGCTCGAGTGATTACCTCACTGGCCTCCATCCCGTTGTCGTCGGCATAGGCGGCGAGGTCGGTTACGAATCGGATAGCCCGGCCGGTGTACTGACGGATAGCGTCAAGGGTCTCGTTGGGAGTAAGCTGGTTGTTAGTCATGATCTCTCCTTAGTGTTTGATCGTGGAGCGGCTGGCCTCGGATTGGACGTCACGGGGGTCAGTCGCTTTTTTCTTGATGGGGCGGAGTCGCATCTGCGATCCCTTCTTGTCAGGCCGGGGTGCTCCACTGCTGGTCGATTTGTTCCTGCAGCCAGCGGTCGAGTTCGGCGCGGGGGTAGCGCACCAGGCCGTGCAGCTTCACGGACCGGGGTCCTATCCCTTCGTGCCGCCAGCGGCGCAGGGTGCCCTCGGCGACTCCTAGGTATCCCTCGGCCCCGTTCGGGCCCTTGGTCGGGAACATCTGTCCCGCAGGAGCTTGGGTGGGTGGTGTGCTCATGGTTTCCTCCCTCATGCTGTTCAGTAACATCGAAACCGTGTCACAACGTTTCCGATGTTCCGATGGTAGCCGTCTTCGTCGTCGCGTGCAACTGTGTTCGTGGTAATCCGTTTTCCGTTATGATCGACCTATGACGGACGCTAACGATCAGTCGAGAGCCGAGGGCATCGACCACAACATCGCCCGGTCGATCAAGTCGCGCCGCGATGTGCTGGGGTGGTCTCAGAAGAAGCTCGCCGACGAGCTGAAGGCCGGAGGGCTGCGGATACACCAGCAGGCGGTCAACAACATTGAGAACGGTCACCGTGCGGTGAAGGTCGGCGAAGCGGTGGTCATTGCCGAGGTGCTGGGAGTCACGTTTGAGGATCTGACCCGCGTGCAGCCGAGGCTCGGTATCAGTCAGAGTTACTGGGCCGCGGTCCCGACAAGGGATCACCTGGTGGATGCAGTCTCGGAGATGATCGCGGCCGTGGATCGGCTGCAGTTCGATCTGGACAACGACGGCATTCTTCGGCAGAACACTCTGGGGTTCGGTGAGGACTTCACAGAGGATGCGCGTCGGTTCCTCGACAGGACGGGCCCCGTGCGTGTTGCAGAGCGGGCGCTGCTGCGATGGATCCTGGACGAGTACAACGCCGGCGTTCATCCCGACCCTAGGACGACTGAGAACTACGCTGACGGCGCTATGGAGCTCGTGGCGGCACTGGTCGAGGACAACGCCGCTCTGCAGCACCGATGGTGGTACGCCGACCTGCAGCGCCTCCGGGGGTTAGACGATGCCCCCTCGACGTAACCGTCGCGCCGGCGTCGAGGATCTATGGCGCAACTCGAAGGGTGAGCCCACCAAGAGGGACGGGACCGGGCTGCGGTGGCGTGCCCGCTGGGTGGACCCTCAGGGCCGGGAACGGAGTAAGGCATTTAGGCGACGGGTGGACGCGCAGCGTCACATCGATGAAGTGACGACCGCTCTGACCACTCACCGATACGTGGACCCTGCTGCGGGTCGGACGACCGTGGGGGAGATGCTCAGCCGGTACCTGGCGGGCCGGCAGGTCAAGGCAAAGACGATGGACGGCTATGAGTCGCTGGTGAATGCCCGCATCCTGCCGCGATGGGGCCCGGTGCGACTCGACCAGGTGGCCGGTGACGACGTCAGCGCGTGGATCACCGACCTGCAGCGGGGCGACGATGCCGTGTCGGCAGCCCGGGCCAGACAGGCGGGGATCATTCTGCGGGCCGCCCTGCAGCTCGCCGTCGTCAACCGGATGCTGCCGGAGAACCCCGCTGCCGGTGTGGACCTGCCCGCTGGTAGCGCAAAGCGTAAGGGCGTGCGCCTGTCCGCTGCCGAGCTGTGGAAGGTCGCCGATGAGATGCCCACGGAGGTGGACCGGGCGCTGCTGCTGACATTGGCGCTGACCGGAGTTCGCTGGGGAGAAGTCACGGCGCTAATGGTGGGAGCTGTGGACGTGGACAGGCGACGGCTGACGGTGGAGCGCACCTACACCGACCTGAACGGCGAGATTGTCGAAGGGGTGCCTAAGAATCACGCGACACGCTGGGTGCCCGCTGCGCCGACGGTGATCGAGGCGCTGCGTCCGCTGCTGAAGGGTAAGACGGCGACCGACGATGTGTTCCGCACGTCCTCCGGTGCGGTGCTGCGGCACCGGAACTGGGGCCGGCGTGTATTCCGTCCTGCCCTGGGTCGGGCCGGGTGTGATGAGTCGATGCGGATCCACGACCTGCGGGGTACGGCTGCGTCGCTGGCAATCTCGGCCGGGGCGAACATCCTTGCCTTGCAGCGGATGCTGGGCCATGAGAGCGCCGCGCTGACCCTCGATGTGTATGGGGCGTTGTATGAGGACGATCTGACCGGACTGGCGGAGAAGATCGATTCCGCTGCGTACTCACTGCGTACTGGCGGAGAATCCGACCAGCCTCGCAGCGCCTCTATATCGCGCTGACAAGTGCTTTTATGGTGCCCCCGGCAGGATTCGAACCTGCGACACCCGCTTTAGGAGAGCGGTGCTCTATCCCCTGAGCTACGGAGGCGGGGAGGCATCGTCGGTCCGGCACAGGCCCGGCACCTCGTCGCGCCGCGGACCATCCTACCGGTTCGCACTCGGCGTCACGGCGTGCGGTTCTCCTGCAGGGACCGGCGGATCGCGTCCACCACAACTGAACCGACTACCAGTGCGCCGACCACCACCAGCAGCACCCAGGACACCACGGTCAGGGACGACGCCGTCGCCACCGCCGACTCTGAGAGCTCCGCGGAGCCGAGGATGTGGTCGATCATGAACGTCTTCACGATGTCCACCACCATGAACACCGCCGCCGCGGCGAGCACCAGCCAGCGCAGCACCTTGCCCCGCATCAGCAGCCCCGCCGAGGCCCACGCGGAGAGGAACGCGGACACCGGGAACAGGATCCCCGCGGTCCGATGCAGGAACGTCAGCTGACCCCGGGCGTCATCGTCCATCACCGACCGCAGCCGCTCCACGTCCTCGACGTCGAAGCCGCCCAACCGGGCACCCGGCATCGAGAACCCGCCGGCGAAGTATGTCATCTGCGGCATCGCGAACAGGTGCAGATAGGCGAACAGGAACAGGGTCACCAGCACCAACGCGTAGACCAGCAGCCGCGGATTCGACCGCACAGCCCCGCCGCCCGACGCCCCGGCCGGACTCCGATCCCCGCGACGAGCCGGCTCCACCGACGGGTCGCGCCCCTCACGCTTGGCCTGCCGGAAGGCCCGCAGGCCACCGACCGGACGCTCAGGCTCCGTTCCGCCCGATTCCGGCCCGCGGGCACGTTCGGACGCACCCGAGGACGCGGCCGGGTTGCCGCGGGTGGACTTCCTGCGCCGAGACATGCGCCTCCTGAGACCGTCACAGAGGATGAGGCGGCCGACCGGACCGGCGTCGACGGTCGCGCCACGATGGGCACACAGTATCCCACCCCGAGCCGGCCCGCCGCAGGGCGACCGGAGATGTCACCGCCGCCTCCTACACTGGTGGGACCATGGACTTCGTCTTCACCCCGCCCTCCGAGCGTCCAGACACCGCACCCGGCCGCCCCCACCGGCCCGAGCAGAGCCCCACCCCGGACCAGGTCGACGCCGTCGCCGGCCTCAACGAACCTCAGGCGGAGGCCGTGGTCCACCGGGGCTCGCCGCTGCTCATCGTCGCCGGCGCCGGATCGGGGAAGACCAGGGTGCTCACCCGGCGCATCGCCCACCTGCTGCAGACCGGGGCCGCCCGCCCCCAGGAGATCCTCGCGATCACCTTCACCAACAAGGCCGCCCGGGAGATGAAGGAACGCGTGGCCGAACAGGTCGGCCCCGTCGCCGAACGGATGTGGGTCTCCACCTTCCACTCCTCCTGCGTGCGCATCCTGCGCGCCGAAGCGGCCAACCTGGGCCGGAAGTCCACCTTCACCATCTACGACGCCGCCGACTCCCTGCGCCTGATCACCACCATCGCCAAGCTCCACGACCTCGACCCCAAGCGCTTCGCCCCCCGCGCCATCCGCGGGCGGATCTCCACGCTGAAGAACGAGCTCGTCGACGCCGAGGAGTACACGCGCACCGCACCGCACGAACCGTTCTCCGAAGCCGTGGCCGCGGTCTACCGGGACTACACCGAACGGCTGCGGGCCGCCAACGCCTACGACTTCGACGACCTGCTCACCGAGACCGTGTGGATGTTCGACGCCTTCCCCGCCGTGCTCGACAGCTACCGGCGCCGGTTCCGCCACGTGCTGGTCGACGAATACCAAGACACCAACCACGCCCAGTACCGGCTGGTCCGCCAGCTCACCGGCGACGTCGACGGCGTCGAGACCCCCGGAGCGGAACTCACCGTGGTCGGCGACTCCGACCAGTCGATCTACGCCTTCCGCGGCGCAGACATCCGCAACATCGTCGAGTTCGAACGCGACTACCCGCAGGCGCGCACCGTCCGGCTGGAGCAGAACTACCGCTCCACCCAGACCATCCTCGACGCCGCCAACGCGGTCATCTCCCAGAACGCCGGACGCACCGAGAAGAACCTCTGGACCGACCTGGGGGAGGGGGAGCCGGTCACCCTGCACGTGGCGCCCTCCGAGTCCGACGAGGCCGAATGGATCGCCCGCACCATCGACGCCCTCGGCGACGACCACGGGATCCGGCCCTCCGACGTCGCCGTGTTCTACCGGACCAACGCCCAGTCCCGGTCCCTGGAGGAACGGCTCATCAGCCGCGGCATCCCCTACCGGGTGGTCGGCGGCACTCGGTTCTACGACCGTAAAGAGATCAAGGACGCCCTCGCCTACCTCCACGTGATCAACAACCCCGACGACGACGTCAACCTCCGCCGGATCCTCAACGAGCCCAAGCGGGGCATCGGAGACCGGGCCGAAGGCGCCGTCGCCGCGCTGGCGCAACGGGACCGGACCACCTTCTTCGAAGCCCTGCGCCGGGCCGACGAGGCCCCGGCGATGGCCGCTCGCTCCGCCAAGGCGGTCGCCTCCTTCGTGCGGATGATGGACGACCTCATCGCCCTCAACGAGGACGAGTCCCCGGCCGTTGTGCTCGAAGCCGTGCTGGAGCAGACCGGGATGCTCGAGGCGCTGCGCCAGTCCAAGGACCTGCAGGACGAATCCCGGGCCGACAACCTCGGTGAGCTCGTCGCCGTGATGAAGGAGTACGAGGCCTCCACCGAAGGAGCCGCGCTCGCCGACTTCCTCGAACAGGTCTCCCTCATCGCCGACGCCGACGCCATCCCCTCGGCCGGCGACGAAGAGTCCGAGCGGCTGGCCCGGGAGCAGGGCCAGGTCACCCTGATGACCCTGCACACCGCCAAAGGACTCGAGTTCCCTGTGGTGTTCCTCACAGGGATGGAGCACGGGATCTTCCCCCACGCCCGGTCCATGTCCGACGCCGAGCAGCTCGCCGAAGAGCGGCGGCTGGCCTACGTCGGACTCACCCGCGCCCGCCGTCGCCTCTACCTCAGCCGGGCCGAATCCCGGCACCTGTGGGGCCAGCACCAGTACAACCCGCCCAGCCAGTTCCTCACCGAGATCCCCGAGGAGCTCCTCGAGGTCGACGCCGCCTCCTCCGCCGGGCTCGGCGGCGGACTCAGCGGCAGCCTCTCCGGCGGGTACGACGGAGGATACGGGGCAGCGTCCCGCTACTCCTCCCCGCAGTTCGGCGGATCCGGCGGCCGCGGAGCAGGCTCCGGCCGCTCAGGCTCTGCCGGCCGGCCCCTGGTCTACGGCGCGCCCGGGTCGGAGAAGACATCCTCCTCGCTGCCCGGTGCGCGCCGGGCGGCCGGGTCCATGTCCGGGCCGTCGTCCGGGTCCTCCGCCGGCGGTCCGACCGGCCACGCCGCCGGCTCCGCACCCCGCCAGGTCAACCCGGACCGGGAGATCCCGTCCCTGTCCCCGGGGGACGCCGTCACCCACCAGAAGTTCGGCCGCGGAGAGGTCCTCTCCGTCGAAGGCGCAGGCGACAAGACGGTGGCCAAGGTCAGCTTCGCCGGGAGCGAGAAGCGACTTCTCCTGCGATATGCTCCATTGGAGAAGGCCGACTGAGATCCGCGCCCGTCACGGGCCGGGAACCAGCCGCCTTTTCGGGGCTCAGCGCTGCGCCGCCTGCGCGTCGGTCGATCGGCCACCATCACCGGCGGACCGACTGCGCCGTGACGGAGTGCTCCGCTGGCCCGGACAAGAGATGACTTCGACGCAGAAGGACACCACCCGTGGACCTGTATGAGTACCAGGCGCGCGATCTGTTCGAGGCACACGGAGTTCCCGTGCTCGCCGGCATCGTGGCGCAGACCCCGGAAGAGGCCAAGGCAGCGGCCGAGAAGATCGGCGGCACCGTCGTCGTCAAGGCCCAGGTGAAGGTCGGAGGCCGAGGCAAGGCCGGCGGCGTGAAGCTGGCCAAGTCCGCCGACGAGGCCTACGAGCACGCACAGGCCATCCTGGGCATGGACATCAAGGGACACACCGTCCACCGCGTGATGATCGCCCAGGGCGCCGACATCGCCGAGGAGTACTACTTCTCCATCCTTCTGGACCGCGCCCAGCGCAACTACCTGGCCATGTGCTCCAAGGAGGGCGGCGTCGAGATCGAGCAGCTCGCCGAGGAGCGCCCCGAAGCCCTCGCCCGGGTCGCCGTGGACCCCAACACCGGCGTCGACGCCGAGAAGGCCCGCGAGATCGCCGAGAAGGCCGGCTTCACCGAGGACCTGGACCAGCTGGTCGAGGTCTTCCAGACCCTGTGGACCGTCTTCCAGAAGGAGGACGCCACCCTCGTGGAGGTCAACCCGCTGGTGAAGACCGGCGAGGGGAAGATCATCGCCCTCGACGGCAAGGTCACCGTCGACGAGAACGCCGCCTACCGGCAGCCCGGCCACGCCGACCTCGTCGACGAGCAGACCGAGGACCCCCTGGAGGCCAAGGCCAAGGAGAACGACCTCAACTACGTCAAGCTCGACGGTCAGGTCGGCGTCATCGGCAACGGAGCCGGCCTGGTCATGTCCACCCTCGACGTCGTCGCCTACGCCGGCGAGGCCCACAACGGGGTCAAGCCCGCCAACTTCCTCGACATCGGCGGCGGCGCCTCCGCCGAAGTCATGGCCAACGGCCTCGACGTCATCCTCGGCGACGACCAGGTGAAGTCCGTCTTCGTCAACGTCTTCGGCGGCATCACCTCCTGCGACGCAGTGGCCAACGGCATCGTCAAAGCCCTGGAGATCCTCGGCGACACCGCCTCCAAGCCGCTGGTCGTCCGCCTCGACGGCAACAACGTCGAAGAGGGCCGCCGCATCCTCGACGAGGCGAACCACCCGCTGGTCACCATTGCCGACACCATGGACGAAGGCGCCGACAAGGCCGCCGAACTGGCTAACAAGTAAGGACTGAGACTTCCCAATGTCTATCTACCTGAACAAGGACTCGAAGGTCATCGTCCAGGGCATCACCGGCGGCGAGGGCACCAAGCACACCCGTCTGATGCTCAAGGCCGGCACCAACATCGTCGGCGGTGTCAACGCCCGCAAGGCCGGCACCACGGTGGAGCACCAGGACAAGGACGGCAACGACATCTCGCTGCCCGTGTTCGGCTCCGTGACCGAGGCCATGGAGGAGACCGGCGCCGACGTCTCGGTGGCCTTCGTGCCGCCCAAGTTCGCCAAGGACGCCGCGATCGAGGCCGTCGACGCGGGCATCGGCCTGCTGGTGGTCATCACCGAGGGCATCCCGGTCCAGGACACCGCCGAGTTCTACAACTACGCGGCCTCCAAGACCGGGGCCGACGGGAAGCCGACCACCCGCATCGTCGGCCCGAACTGCCCCGGCGTCATCACCCCGGGTGAGGCGCTGGCCGGCATCACCCCGGCCAACATCACCAACAAGGGTCCGATCGGTCTGGTGTCCAAGTCCGGCACCCTGACCTACCAGATGATGTACGAGCTGCGGGACATCGGGTTCTCCACCTCCATCGGCATCGGCGGGGACCCGGTCATCGGCACCACGCACATCGACGCCCTGGAGTCCTTCGAGAACGACCCGGACACCGAGGCCATCGTGATGATCGGCGAGATCGGCGGCGACGCCGAGGAGCGCGCGGCCGACTACATCAAGGCCAACGTCACCAAGCCGGTCGTCGGCTACGTGGCCGGGTTCACCGCACCGGAGGGCAAGACCATGGGCCACGCCGGCGCCATCGTCTCCGGCTCCTCCGGCACCGCGGAGGCCAAGAAGGAGGCCCTCGAGGCCGCCGGCGTGAAGGTCGGCAAGACCCCGTCGCAGACCGCCGAGCTGCTGCGGGAGATCTACAAGGGCTGAGACCCGCCTCCCCAGACATCGAGTCCCCGATCTCCGGCGCATTCCACGGGCATTCCGCCCGCAGATGCTGCAGAGATCGGGGACTCGATGTGTGTCGGGAGCAGTCCCGGGCTCAGTACTCGCGCTCGGGGTGCTCGCCGAAGGCGAAGTGCCGTCCCGAGACCTCCTCCGGGACGATGCGTACGTAGTGGTCCTTCATCGTCGGGACCCACGGCTTGAGGTTCAGCTCCTCGGCGCGGGCGACCTCTGCGTCGCTCTCCAGCAGCTGCGCCTGACCGCGCAGCACCACCGACCAGGCCTGATCCTCCAGGATCCCGTCGGCCTCGACCACGACGCTCTCGTTGATCACCATCCCGGCGAGCTTGTTCCCCGGAGCCGTGCGCATCACCAGCGTGCGGTCCTGGACGGCGAAGTTGAACGGGAAGATCTCCACCCGTCCGCCCGGGACCACCACCAGACGCCCGTGGGAGGTGCGCTCGAGGAGCTGCCACGCCTGATCCTCGTCCAGCACCAGGACCGGCTCGTCGTCGGGGTGATCGAACATCAGATGCCTGCTGTCTGCCATCTCGTTCCGTCCTTCCTGTTCCGCCGCAGATCCCGCGCGGACCGCGGAGAGGTGGGAACTCCATCCTAGCCACCGGCTCCGGGCTCGGGCAGGGTGCTCAGGGGTGGACAGGCGTGGACAGGTGCGGGCACGGCCGAGACGAAGGTTCCGGACGGGGGCGAGGGGTCAGGTGACGGCGACGTCCAGCAGCGACCCCACCACATAGGTGATCGCCGCGGCTCCCAACCCGATCCCCAGCTGACGAAGCCCACGAGTCAGCGGCGACGACCCCGACAGCAGCCCCACGATGCCGCCGGTGACCATGAGCGCGACCGCGACCAGTCCGCAGGCGATCAGCAGCGCGGTGAGCCCCGTGGCGCCGAGGAGGAACGGGATGATCGGGATCAGGGCGCCGGAGGCGAAGAAGCAGAAGCTGGACAGCGCCGCACCCCAGGCGTTGCCGATGGCGTGGTGGTCCTCCGAGCGGTCCACCGGCCCCTGGGCCCCGTCGGGATGGGCGGAGAACGACGGATTGCAGTCGCAGGAGAAGCGTCCCATCCGCTCCATGGCCCGGTGGTGGGCGTCCTCGGGGGACATGCCGCGTGCCAGGTAGACCAGCTCGAGCTCGTTCTCGTCGACGTCGAGGTGTCGGGCCGCCTCCAGGGTGACCTGCGTGGGGGAGGACGCCTCCAGCAGCTCCCGCTGGGAGCGCACCGAGACGAACTCCCCGGCCGCCATGGACAGAGCGCCTGCCAGCAGCCCCGCCACGCCCGTGGCCAGCACCACCGAGGAGGAGACGCTCGTCGCTCCGATGCCCATGACCAGGGCCAGGTTGGAGACGAGGCCGTCGTTGGCCCCGAAGACCGCCGCGCGGAAGTTCCCCGCCAGCCGCTCCCGACCCTCGGCGGCCAACCCGCGCACGACCTCCTCATGGATGGCCTCGTCGGCGGCCATGCCCGGAGTGGCGTCGGCGTCCTTGGCGTACGGGGAGTCGCCCTCGGCGCGCTGGGCCAGCGCCAGGACGAAGACCGACCCGAAGAGCCGGGCCATCAGGCGCAGCAGGATCCGGTGCGCCGAGGGCCGGGGCGGGTCGTCCGCGTGCTCGCCGAGCAGGTCCCTCCAGTGCTGCTGGTGGCGCCGCTCGGCCTCCGCCAGACCTTCGAGGACGCGGCGCTGGCTCCCCGAACGGCGCGCGGCCAGGTCCGAGTAGAGCCTCTCCTCGGCGATCTCATCGGCCAGGTACCGCCGCCATCGCCGGATCTGCCGAGGCGTCGCCTCGGGACGCGCGGGGTCTCTGGTCTCGTCCACGGACACCATTGTCTCCGGATCGGGCTCAGCGACGAAGACCGTAGGCTACTGTTGCGGATCTGGGGTTCGGCTAAAACCCCCGTGCGAGGCCTGATAGCGTCGGGCGGATGAGGCGAGGCCTGCTCGACGTCCGGCCCCTGCGGGACAGCCCGACGTTCCGCACCCTGTGGCTGGGCAGCACCCTCGCCGCATTCGCCGGGCAGCTGACCGTCATCGCCGTGCTCTACCAGGTCTGGGAGCAGACCCGGAACCCCCTGATGACCGGCATGGTCGGCCTCGCCGCCGCCTTCCCCCGCCTGGCCGGCAGCCTCCTCGGCGGCACCCTGTCCGACACCCGCGACCGACGCCTCGTCCTGCTCTGGGCCGCCTGCGGACAGACGTCCGCCGTGCTCGGCCTGGCCCTGCACTCGGCGGATCTCGTCACCGGCCTCGACGGTGTGGGTCCCGTGCTGGCCCTGGTCGGAGCGAACTCGTTCACCGCAGGCATGGGTGCCGCCGCCCGCCGCAGCATGATCGCGCGGCTGGTGAGCCGCGAGCTGCTGCCCGCCGCCGTCGCCCTGGGCATGCTGACCTTCCACGCCGCGGGACTGTTCGGCCCGGCACTGGGCGGTCTGCTGATCGGCGCCTGGGGCCTGACCGTGACCTACTCGGTGATCACCGTCTGCGCGGTGGTCGCGCTGCTCGCCGTCCTGCTGCTGCCGGCCGTCCCGCCGCAGGCCGCCGACGCGCCGCGGAATCCGCTGGCGATGACCTGGGAGGGCCTGCGATACGTGACCCGACCCGGGGCGATCCGCGGAGCCTTCGGGACGGACCTGTTCGCCACCCTGATGGCCATGCCGGTGGCCCTGTTCCCGATGATCAACGACGAGCGGCTCGGCGGCGACCCCGAGACCCTGGGCCTGATGACCAGCGCGATGGCGGTCGGCGGAACCATCACCGGGGTGCTCTCCGGTCACATCACCCGCAGTCAGCGGCTCGGGCTGATCCAGATCGCCGGCGCCTCGGTCTGGAGCGCGGCGATGGTCGGTCTCGCCTTCGGCCCCGGGCTCATCGCGGTGATCGCCGCGCTGGCGGTGGCCGGCGCCGCCGACACGGTGAGCGTGATCGCCCGCGGCGCGCTGGTGCAGCTGCGCATCCCCGACAGCCGTCGCGGACGGGTCACCGCCGTGGACGACGCCATCGCCGTGGCCGGACCGGACCTGGGCAACGCCCGCGCCGGCGCCGTCGCAGCTGTGGTGGGTGCTCCCGCGGCGCTGGCCCTGGGCGGGACCCTGAGTCTGCTGGGGATGGGGTGGATCCTCTGGCGGAACACCGCGCTGCGCACCTTCCGACGCAGCGACGCCGCGGACGAGGACGGATACGACGGAGCCGCCGGATACGACGGAGACGCCGGCCGTGCCGGGGGGCCCGGCGGCGCTGACGGCCCTGGTGCTCAGGGTTCCTGAGTCGGTCTCCTGGCCGCGCTTCGGCGGGCGCAGATCTCCTCGAGCACCTCGATCGCCGTCGGGGCCTCGACGCCCGGGGCGAGACCCATGCAGTGCGGTGCGAGGTGCGGCGGGTCCACCGGGCGGCCGAAGTCGTCCCGGGGGATTAGTCGTCCGCCCGCCTCCTGAAGGATCAGCTGGCCGGCCGCGACGTCCCAGGGCCGCGCGTCCACGGTGAGGACCGCATCGGCCCACCCGGCCGCGGCGAAGCAGAGCTCCAACGCCCCGGAGACCACACGGCGGACCGTGGAGTAGGTCGTGACCAGCCGGGAGAAGTCTTCGGCCGCGGCCGGGCCTTCGAGCTCGAGGGCTTCGGCGGCGGGAAAGCTGGTCACCAGGTTCAGCGCCGTCTCGGGCTCCTGCGCCCGTGGGGAGGGGTCGTGGAGGCCGCGGACGCCGTGCCGATCCACCAATTGGGCGCCGCGTCCTCGGACGGCCGAGAACGCCAACCCGGCGGCGGGCGCATGGACCACCGCGGCGACGACCTCGTCCTCAAGGGTCGCGGCGATCGAGACCGAGAACATCTCGAAGCCGTGTGCGAAGTTCGACGTGCCGTCGATGGGGTCGACGATCCACCCGACCCGGGTGCCGTCGTCGTCGTGCCCTGGGCCGATCCGCCCGCCCTCCTCGCCGAGGACGGAGGATCCGGGGACGGCGGCGGTGAGCAGCTCGACCAGGCGACCCTCGGTGTAGACGTCGTGCTCGGTCACCAGGTCATGGGCCGAGGCCTTCGTCCGCGCGGAGATGCTCCCGCGGAAGGCGTCGACCAATGGTCCTGCGACCGAGGCGGCGGCCTCACGTGCGATGGTGCACAGCCGCTCCGGTGACCGGTCTCTGTGATCCACGCCCACCACCCTATGCGTCCCCTCTCGATGACTCTGGCGTTCATGCTGCTTTCGGGCGGTCTTCGGCCTCAGAGCCGCACGAACTCCAGAGTCACCGTGGAGAGCGGTCGGTGCCGGCGTCGACCACCGCGTCGCTGACCGTGGAACCGGGCACGAAGTCGGTCTCGGCCCCGTAGATCGTCCGGTGCTGCCAGGCGGTGAGCACCTTCGGGTCTGTGCGCGGGGTCACCAGGCTGACCACGACGTAGACCACCGCCGAGCCGAGCAGTCCGTAGTAGATCGGCTCATTCGCGTAGATCCCGGCGAACCGGTCCTCGGCCTGCATCTCCAGGACCACCATCGTGCCCAGGGTGACCGTCGCGCCCACACCCATCGACCAGGCGGCCGCCGTGCCCGTGCCGCGCTTCCAGAGCAGTCCGCCCAGGATCGCGACGAGCAGGCCGCCGACCAGGATGCCGTAGGCGATGGTCAGTGCGGCGACCACGTCGGGGACGAGGATCGCCAGCGCGAGCACGACGACGCCCGCGCACAGCACCCACCACCGGTTCGAGGCGATGTCGCGTTCGAACCGGTCGACGTCGTCGGAGGTGGTCACCGCCTCGTCCTGCCCGGCCTGCCGCTCCGCCCCGGCCGCGGTCTCCCGGGCGTCGAGGCGCTTGGGCCCGCGTCCGGCGATGATGCCCCGGACCAGGGGCACCACGTCGGCCCGGGCCACCGTCGCCGAGGCGATTAGCGCACCGGACGCAGTCGACATCATGGCGGCCACGGCGGCGGCCATGGCGATGCCGCCGATGCCCATCGGAAGGATCTCGGTGGTCACGGCCGCGAAGACGTCGTCCTGGTTCTCGATGCCCGGCAGCACCACGGCCGCGGCCATCCCGATGATCGCTCCGGCCAGACCGTACAGCGCCGTGTAGACGCCCGAGGCTGCTCCGCCCCAGCGCGCCGTGGTCGGAGAGCGGGCGGTGAAGATGCGCTGCCAGATGTCCTGACCGATCAGCATGCCCAAGGTGTAGATCACGAAGTAGGTGATGATCGACTGCAGACCCATGCCGCCGATGTCGAAGAACTCGGAGCCGAGTCGGTCCTGCAGCCCGGACCAGCCGCCGGCCTGGGACAGCGAGAACGGCAGCATCAGCAGGAACAGGCCGACGGTCATGATCACGAACTGCACCATGTCCGCCAGGGTGATGGACCACATGCCTCCGACCACGGCGTAGATCAGGACGATCCCGCCGCCGATCAGGATGGACAGCCACCGGTCCCAGCCGAACAGGACCACGAAGATCGAGGCGTATGCGCCCGTGGAGGTGGCCGCGAGCATCAGTGTGTAGCCGAGCATGACGATCGAGGAGACCTTCGTGGCCTCTGAGCCGTATCGCAGGGTGAGCATCTGCGAGACGGTGTAGATCTTCAGCCGCTGGAGGGCGGGCGCGAAGGCCAGGCTGAGGATGATCACGCCCACGCCGATGGCGGTGACCAGCCAGACCCCGGAGATGCCGAAGGTGTAGCCCAGGCCGACGCCGCCGATGGTCGATGCGCCGCCGAGCACCAGCGCCGACATCGTGCCGGTGTAGAGCAGCGGTCCGAGGCGCCGACCTGCGACCAGGTAGTCGGAGGAGTTCTTGGTCCGCATCCGACCCCACCAGCCGAACAGGAGCATCGCCGCCAGATATACGACGATGATGATCACGTTGAGCGTCTCCATGGAAGTCCCCTCTCTTCTCGGGAGGTCGGCCTCCCGGGGATCGCTTGACGCCTGCTGCTCTGTGTTGTCAATCACAGCTGGCAGGTATACGGTAAACCGAAGTTGCCTGTGGGGCAACAGCTGCTCTGTCGGACGAGGTCAGGAGGGTGTGCGATGAAGTCGGTTCCGGAGATGCGCCGTCCGGCGCCCGCCGCGCTCGGTCGGAGGCTGCGGTCGCTGCGGGAGCGTCGACGGCTGACCGTCGAGCAGCTCGCCGACTATGCCGGCCTGAGCAAAGGCTTCCTCTCCCGGGTGGAGCGGGACCTCACCAGCCCGTCGGTGGCCTCCCTGGTGTCGATCTGCCAGGTGCTGCGGGTCAGCCCCGGTGAGGTGCTGGACACCCCGGAGCCCACGAAGGTGAGCCTGTCCGAGGCGCCGATGATCAGCCTCGGAGGCGACGGCATCACCGACCGGCTGCTGTCCCCGCCCGGGCAGCACGACCTCCAGCTGGTCCGGGCGGTCGTCGCCCCCGGAGGCGTCGGCGAGTCCGACATGTACACCATGGACTGCGAGGTCGAGGCGCTGCACGTCATCAGCGGATCCTTCGTGCTGAAGACCGAGCACGGCGAGTACGCCCTGCAGGCCGGTGACACCGTCACCTTCCCCGGCACCGAGCCCCACACCTGGGAGAACCCGGGTGACGAGGAGGCGATCGTGCACTGGATACTGGTGGGGCGGCGCTCGTCGTCGACCCTGCCGTTGGATACCACGCGTCGAGGAGATGAGGGCCGAGCATGAACGCACAGCACGAGGAGGTGCGTCCGCGCACCGGAGGCGACCTGGTCGTCGAGACGCTGGAGCAGCTGGGGGCGACAACGGTCTTCGGGATTCCGGGACAGCACGCGCTCGGCCTCTTCGACGCCCTCTCCCGCTCCGACCTGCGCTTCGTCTCCAGCCGGGTGGAGAACAACGCCGCCTTCGCCGCAGACGGATTCTCCCGTGCGACCGGCGAGGTGGGGGTGCTCCTGCTCTCCACCGGTCCGGGGGCGCTGACCTCGCTGGCGGGCCTGCAGGAGGCCTACTCCACCTGTGTGCCGATGGTGGTGGTCTCCTCGCAGATCCCGCGCTCGGGCCTGGGAGGGCGACGACGAGGCATGCTCCACGAGCTCGACGATCAGGCCGGGGCCGCGCGCAGCGTCACCAAGGCCCAGCACACGGTGCTCAGCACCTCCTCCGTCCCCGGGGTCCTGAAGCGGGCCTGGCGGGAGGCGACCGCAGCGCCCCAGGGCCCGGTGTGGGTGGAGGTGCCGCAGGACGTCCTGCTCGAACCGACGTCGACTCCGGCCTCGGACGGAGCCGCGAGCGGCGACGGAGCGCCGGCGGAGCCGACCTCGGCGCCCGACCCCGCCGTGGTCGCCGCGGCCGCCGAGCAGCTGGCCGGATCCTCCCGGGTCGCCGTGGTCGCCGGAGGGGGAGTCCGCCGGTCCGGTCAGGCCGCACGTGAGTCGCTGAGGAGCCTCGCGGAGAGGCTCCGGGCTCCCGTGGTCTGCTCGCCCGGCGGCAACTCCGCGTTCCCCCGGAACCATCCGCTCTCCCTGGGCGGCTGGGTCGAGGACCGGGCGGTCTCGGAGGTGCTCGAAGACGCCGAGACCCTGCTCGTCGTCGGCTCGTCGCTGGGCGAGGTCACCAGCAACTACTACACCCTGACTCCGCGGGGCCGGATCATCCAGATCGACGCCGAACCTCGGGTCCTGGAGTCCAACCATCCGGGACTGGGGATCTGCGCCGACGCCGGCGCGGTCCTCGAGGCGGTCGACGAGGAGGTCGCTCGGATCCTGCCCCAGGGCGCGACCGGCGCGGACTGGCACGGGCGCAGCCCCGACGACGTCGTGCAGGAGGCAGACGCACGGGTGGTTGCGCGGCTCGATGCTCAGGACCTCGCGGCGGAGCGGCGGTTCATGGACGAGGTGCGCGATGCGGTCCCCGACGGGATGCAGACCTTTTGGGACATGACCATCGCCGCCTATTGGGCCTGGAACTGCTGGGACGCCCGCACCGGAGAGTTCCACTCGGCCCAGGGAGCCGGCGGGATCGGCCACGCGTTCGGCGCGGCGCTGGGCGGGGCCGTCGGGCTGGTCCACGCTGAGCGGACCGGAAGCGGGCGGGCCGGGAGCCTTCCGGCGGACGGCGAGCCGCACACCCCACGCGTCCTGGCGGTCTCGGGCGACGGTTCGGCGATGTACTCGATCCCCGAGCTGGCCTCCGCCCGACAGCACGACGTCCCGGTGACATGGCTGATCGTGGACGACGGCGGCTACGGCATCCTGCGGGACTACATGCAGGCGGAGTTCGGCGCGGCGACAGCCACGGAGCTGAGCCGCCCGGACTTCGCGGCGCTCGCCGAATCGTTCGGCGTGCCTGCGGAGCAGGTCGACTCGGCCGACGAGGTGGGCCCCGCGCTGCGGAGGGCGCTGAGCGCCGAGGGCCCGAACGTCGTCGTGGTCCGCACGGTGCTGAAGATGTGGGCGCCCAGCCACCTCGAGACCTGACCGCCGAATCCCGTCCGCACGAACTCCAGAGTCACCGTGGAGGGAGGGAGTGGGACAGGGGTGCGGGGAAGGGCGAGGGGGACGGTGACGGCATGCGACCCGGACCCCCAGTGTGGCCCAGGTCATGGTGGCGGCGCCGCTCGTGAGACGATGGTCCGGTGACCGACGCCGTAGCCCAGGACCTCGAAGCCGCCGCCCGTCACTACTCCGACGACGGCAGGAACGTCGCGATGCGGGCGGAGGACCGCTGGCACCGGTTCCGACTGGACGTCGCCCGGCGCCGCGGCCAGCACGTGACGATCCTCTCCCTCTCCGGGTACGGCACCGGTCGGTGGGTGCGGGTGTTCTCCCGGATCGTGATGGCCCCGGACTCCCACTTCATCAACGGTCGCCGTGTGGCGAAGATGATCGCCGACGGCGTCCGTGGTTGGAGGAACTTCGTCTCCGCGCCGGTCCCGTTCGCCGAGATCACCGTGCGCATCGGCGGCAGGAGCTACGACGTCGTCGCCGACCGCGGCGGCGTCGTCGACGCCGTGCTGGAGGTGGACCTCCCTCCCGGCCACCACACGGTGACCCTCGAGGCGCCCGGCTCGGACCCCACCACCGCCGACGTCTTCGTGATCGCCGAGGACACCCGCACCGGCATCGTCTGCGACATCGACGACACGGTGGTGGTCACCAAGCTGCCGCGGCCGTTCCTCGCCGCATGGAACTCCTTCGTCCTGGACGAGCACGCGCGCACCCCCACACCCGGCATCGCGGTGATGATGGAGCGCCTGCTGAACCGGTTCCCGGGCGCACCCGTGCTCTACATCTCCACCGGTGCCTGGAACGTCGCCCAGACCCTGACCCGGTTCCTCACCCGCAACCTCTACCCCCACGGGCCCCTGCTGCTCACCGACTGGGGGCCCACCGACGACAGGTGGTTCCGCTCGGGCCGCGAGCACAAGGAGGAGCAGCTGGAGCGCCTGGCCCAGGACTTCCCGGACATGCAGTGGATCCTGATCGGCGACGACGGCCAGCACGACCCGGCGATCTACGCGGACTTCGCGCATCGGCACCCGGAGAAGGTGAAGGTCGTCATCATCCGGCAGCTGACCTACTCCGAGGCGGTGCTGGCCGGTGGTCGCGCCTCAGATCCCCAGATCGAGGCGGTCATGGCCGCTGAGGAGGACGGCGAGGTCCGCCTCCACCACGGAGGCTGGCAGCAGGCCGGGGGCCGCCGCATCCCCTGGATCTACGGTCCCGACGGGAGGGACATCGTCACCAGCCTCGTCGACCACGGCCTGCTCGAGGATGAGGACGACCCCGTCCGGTGAGCCGACTCTGCTGGGCCAGGTAGGACTTGGCCTGCATCCGCAGCAGACGCTCGTTGGCCTCGACGGCCCGGGCGTAGTGGCCGATGAGCTGGTTGCAGATCGACTCCCAGCTGCGGCCCTGCACCGACTCCCAGGCCTGGTGGGCGAACCGGGCGCGGGCCTCGTCGTCGCCGATCAGGTGGGCGGCCGCCGCGCGCATCCCGTCGAGGTCGCCGGGGGTGTACAGCCATCCGGTGCGCCCGGAGTCCACCAGGTCCAGCGGTCCGCCGCGTCCGACGGCGACCACCGGCACCGCCGCGACCATGGCCTCCTGGATGGTCTGGCAGAACGTCTCGGCCTCGCCCGGGTGCACGAACAGGTCCAGGCTGGCCACGTGGCGCCCCAGGTCGTCGCCGGAGCGGAAACCGGCGAAGTGGGCGTTCGGCAGTGCCCGGCGCAGCTGAGCCTCGGCCGGCCCATTGCCGATGATGACCAGACGCGAGTTCGGGATGCCCTCGAGCGCGGCCAGGTCCTGGACCTGCTTCTCCGCGGCCAGGCGTCCCACGAAGCCGATCAGCCGCTCACCGTTCGGCGCGAGCTCGGCGCGCAGCGCCTCGTCACGGCGATCCGGAGAGAACCTGTCGGCGTCGACGCCGCGGCGCCAGGTCTTCAGCCGCCGGATCCCGCGGCGGCGCAGCTGGTCCTTGCAGAACGACGAGGGCACCAGAGTCAGAGTGGAGGTGGTGTGCATCCTGTCCACGTGCTGCCACAGCAGCTCCTCCGCCCACGGCAGTCGGTATCGGGCGGCGTAGGTGGGCACCTCGGTCTGGTAGATCGACACCGTGGGCAGCCCCAGGGATCGGGCCGCCTGGATCGCCCGCCACCCCAGGACGAACGGAGAGGCGACGTGGACGACGTCGGGCCGGATGTCGTCGAGGATCCCGCGGATCCGGGCCACGGTCCCCGCGGCGACCCGCACCTTGGGGTAGTCCGGGAAGGGGAGGCTGGGCAACCGCATCACGGGGAAGCCCTCGCAGCGCTCCACACCGTCCTCGTCGATCTCGGCGGTGACGTCGGCTCCTGCGAAGGAGGCCGAGGGGGCGATGATCGTGACCTCATCCCCGCGTCGGCGCAGGTGGCTCAGCACATGCAGGACGGAGTTCGTCACTCCGTTCATGTGGGGCAGGAACGACTCCGCGACGATGACGACCTTCATGTGCACCACAGTGGCGGGGCCAGGTGCCACGGGCGTCACGACGCCGTGACCTCACGGTGAACCCTCGCAGAAATCTCCGATCACGCCCCGGGAGGCGGGTCCTGCTTCCGCGGCGGAGCCTCACGGTCCGGCGAGCACCACCGGCTGCCAGAACAGGATGAACACCGAGGTCAGGGTGATCGCGACGATGTTCATCCAGATGCCGGCCTTCACCATGTCGTCCATGGTGATGTAGCCGGAGCTGAAGACTGCGGCGTTGGGCGGTGTGGAGATCGGCAGCATGAAGGCGCAGCTCGACGTCATGGCGACCAGGGCCATGATGGCGAACGGATCGACCCCCATCCCCAGCGCCATGCCTGCGGCCACGGGGATCAGCATGTTGGACACCGCTGTGTTGGACATGACCTCGGTCATGAACAGCACGATGGCGGCCACGGCGATGATGATCAGTGCGTAGGGCAGCACCTCGAGCTGCTCCATCAGCTCTCCGAACCAGGGGGTCAGCTCCGAGTCTTCGAATGCGGCGGCCAGTGAGAGGCCGCCGCCGAAGAGCAGCAGGATCCCCCACGGCAGGTCCGCGAGGTCCTTCCAGACCAGCAGTCCGCCCTTCTGCTGCCGGGCGGGCACCAGGAACATCAGCACGGCACCGACCATCGAGATCGTCGTGTCGGTCAGGGGCACCGCATCGGGCAGGAACCCGCTGGAGATCCACAGGGTGCCCACCGCGGCGAAGATCGTCAGGACCACCTTCTCCTCATAGGACATCGCCCCGAGCTTGCGCAGCTCCTCCTTGGCGAAGTCCGGAGGAGTCTCGGTCTGCATAGTGACCCGGAACAGCACCTTGGAGAACAACAGGTAGAGCGCGGCGAGCATGAGGAGCGTCATGGGACCGGCGAACAGCATCCAGGACGCGAAGGTGACCTCGGCGTCGAGCAGGATGCCGGCCTGGGCGGCGAACACGGCGTTGGGCACGGATCCGATCAGCGTGGCCAGCCCGCCGATGGTCGAGGCATAGGCCACCGAGAGCAGCAGGCCCTTGGAGAACCGCCGGAACGACTCCTCGTCGTAGAGCTGGCGCTCCTTGACCTCTTCGACCAGTGCCAGGGCGATGGGCAGCATCATCAGGGCGGTGGCGGCGTTGGAGATCCACATGGACAGGAACGCACACGCCAGGATGATGCCCAGCATGATCCTCGACCCGCCGGTGCCGACCATCCGGATGATGGTCATGGCGATCCGTCGGTGCAGATCCCAGCGTTGGATGGCCAGGGCGATGGTGAAGCCGCCCAGGTACATGAAGACGATGGGATCCGCGTACGCCATCGTCGCGGTCTCCTCGTCGGTGCCGCCGGTCAGCGGCAGCAGGATGACCGGCAGCAGCGACGTGGCCGGGATCGGCATGGCCTCGGTGATCCACCAGGTGGCCACCCAGAGTGTGACGGCGAGAACGGCCCGCGGGGCGTGGTCCAGATCGGTGATCTGCGGGATCCAGAGGAAGACGGCGAAGAGCGTCGGGCCGAGGACGAGTCCGATGCGGCCCCGCGTGATGATGCCCCGCGACGACTCCTCCGTCTCCGCGGTGTCCTGTCTCCCCTCTTTCCCCTCATCAGACGCCACAGATCATAGTGTTCCAGGTCACATTGCGCGGCGACAAGGGTCGACGCCGCCGTTCGGGCGGGGAGGTCTCGGAGCGCCGAGGACCGGAGGGGTCCCAGCGGTGTGCCAAGATTGCGGGATGGGTACTGCGGTGGGCATCGGGATCGTCCTTCTCGTGCTCGTCTGTGCGATGATCCAGCGCGTCGTGGGCCTGGGGCTGGGGATGATCATGGCGCCCTTCGCCGTCATCATGATCGGTGCCCACGAAGGTGTCATGCTGGTGAACTTCCTCGGCGGCGCCACACCCCTGCTGATGCTCCCGAGGATCTGGCGAGACATCGAATGGCGCAAGGTCGCATGGATCGGGCTGGCCGCCGTGGCGATCATGCCCGCCGCGGCCTGGGTCTCGGTGATCTCGCCCTCGGGGCCCCTCTACGTCGTGGTCGCCGTACTGGTGCTCATCAGCGTGATCGTCTCGGTGGTGCTGAACCGCATCCAGGCCGTCGTCGGCGACGACTCCCGCACCGCGCAGGTCCTGACCGGGATCGGCGCCGGGGCCGGAACGGTGCTCGGCGGGGTCGGGGGCCCGGCCGTCACCGTCTATGCGGTGCTCTCCCGGTGGTCGATCCTGAAGATGGTGGCCACCCTGCAGCCGCTGTGGATCCTCATCTCGTTCGTCTCCTTCTTCAGCAAGTGGGCCATGGACGACGGCCAGATGCCGGATCTGGCCTGGTGGGTGTGGGCCGCGTGCCTGGTGGCCATCGGTGCGGGGCTCGCCCTCGGCGAGTCCGTCCAGCACCGCGTCAGCGAGGACGCGATGCGGCGCTTCGTCATCGGGCTCGCCCTTCTCGGCTCCCTGCTCGCACTGTTCACCGGGGTGCGGCAGATGCTCGGGTGATCTGCGGCCCAGTTCGACCCGAGCCGGACGGTCGGCTCAGCATTCCCAGCCGTGGCTGGCACCATGGAGGGCGATGACCACCACCGACGACGACGGCACCGCTGCGCGCACCGACACCCGCGGCGGGAGCTCCTCCCGCATGGCGCGCGTGAGGCGGCTGACCCGTCTGCCCGCGCCCCCGCTGTGGCTGCTGGGCATCGTCGAAGCGGTGCAGATCGCCCTGGTCACCGCGCTCGCGGTGCTGCTGCCGATCATCGCGATGGCGTTGGCCGACGGCTTCGTCGCGGTGGACGCCGGCTTCGTCGCCACGCTCTCGGCCCAGCTGTGGTCGGTGATGCACGGGGCCCCGGTGATCCTCAACGTCACTGTGGATGCCGGGGCCCTGGGAGAGGGCGTCGAGCTGCCCGAGGGCGGGTGGTTCCAGATGCTTCCCATGGGCCTCGCCCTGATCCCGCTGCTGCTGGCCCGACGCTCGGGTGCGCGGTTGGCCCGCGGCGCCTACTCCGGACAGCTGTGGCAGGGCCTGGTGACCCTGGTCCTGACCTACGCGGGACTGTCCGCCGCGATCGGCGCCCTGGCACGGACCTCCGCATTCGACGTGCAGTGGCCGCTGACCCTGCTGTGCGGCCTGCTGCTGGTCACCGTCGGCGGACTGGCCGGAGCCTATTCCGAGGCGCGGTCCTGGGAGCGGCTGATCGGTGTCGACGTCGAAGGCCGGGTGGAGCGGTGGTCGCAGTCGATGCGGTGGGCCGGCTCCTACGCCTGGGCGGTCTGTCGGGCCGGGGCGGTGGCCGCCGTCGCCGCCGTCGTGCTGGCCTCGGGCCTGCTCGCGGTGCAGATCGGGCTGCGGTGGATGGACATCGCCAACATGTTCCAGCAGCTGGACCCCGGAGTGTGGGGCGTGGTCGGGCTGACGCTGCTCCACCTGGCCCTGCTGCCGAACCTGATCCTGTGGACGCTGGCCTACTCGACCGGGGCCGGTTTCTCGATGGGGACCGGGACGGTCGTGGCTCCCCACGCGGTGGAGGTCGGGCCCATGCCCGCCGCCCCCATCCTGGGTGCGCTGCCCGCGGGGGCGGGTCCGTGGTCGCTGCTGGTCGTGCTGCTGCCTGTTCTGGCCGGTGCGGTCGCCGGATGGTGGCTCGTGCGGGAGGGGGAGAACCACCTCGACGACTGGTTCTCGCTCCGGATCCCGCTGCGTCCTGTGTCCCTCGCGCTGTCGACCCTGCTGCTGGGCCTGTTCACCGGCCTCGCCGCGGCGGTGGTGATCGCGGCTCCCCTCGCGCTGTCCCACATCTCGTTGGGGATGGGGCGGATGACGGACCTGGGTCCGCATGCGCTGATCGCCGCCGGGATGCTGGGGGTCTGGGTGGCCGTGGGCACGATGGTGGGGTACCTGGTGACGCCCGCCGCCCATCAGGTCCGCCGCACACGGCGCAGCCGACCCGCCGACGAGCCGTCGGGACCGGAGTCCCCGTCGGCGGACGGGGGGTCCGAGGAGATCGCCGAGACCGAGGTCTCGGCCGCGCACGACGGGGAGTCGCTCACCGCCTCCGCCGGTCCCCCTCAGTCCGAGCCCTCGCCCGACGTCGAGACCGGTGCATCGGCGTCCTCAGCGGTGACGCCCGAAGAGCCGACAGAGACGTCGACAGAGGAGCCGCGAGACGAGCCGCCCGAGGACTCGACCGGGGGCGCAGCAGCTGCGGCGCCTGCCGGCCCGGCTCCGAGGCCGCGCTCCTCCGCGGGGCCCAGGTCGGCGCCCGCCAGCGCGGCCGAGGTGATCCCGGTCGGCCCGGTCCGCCCACGTTCGGTGCCCCGCCCGCGTCGACGCTGAACGCCCCAGTCGGCCGTTCCTCAGCCGCCGGTGAGTCGGCGGACCTCGGCCTCGAGGTTGGCCCGCGCCTGTGCCTCCCACAGTCTCCGGCCGGTCACGGTCCGGTACAGCGGCGGGTGCTCCAACAGGCCTCGCAGCACCTCGGCACGCCCCGCGGCGAACGCGTCGTCGGGCACATGGGCGTAGTCGTGACGGACCTGTTCGGTGTAGCGCAGGTACCCGGTCTCATCCCGGCCCAGCACCTCCAAGTCCGCGTCGGTCAGCACCGCACCGCCGACGTCGGAGTCCTCCGGGGTATGGGTGGCCGTCAGCCGCACCAGACGTCCCACCTCGGCGACCTCCGCATCCGTCACCAGCCCGTCGAGCTGCTCCTCCGCCAGCTCGGCCGAGGCCTCCTCGTCCTCCCCGGCGACGCCGTCATACACCGCGTCGTGGTACCAGGCCGCCAGCAGCGTCCGACGACGCAGCTCGGTCGGCAGCTCGCCGGCGCGCTCCAGGACTCCTACGGTGCGCAGCACGGCGGCCAGATGCGTGGGGGAGTGGTAGCTGCGGTGCGGTGCGGACCACCTCTGGAGCAGCTGATCGCCGAGCCCGGGGGCCTGGGGCATGAGTCGCCCCCAGGCCCGCCGCAGGTTCCGGCGCACCCGCTCGGTCCGTTCGATCCCTCGGACCCGCAGTCCGCACCCGGAGAGGATCCGGGCCAGGTCCCGTCCGCTCACCGGCACCGCACCCCGGGCCACCAGGGCGTCGTAGCGGTGGGCCGGGACGTCGTAGTGGTCGCGGTCGAACGCCCGGTCGCTGACCCCGCAGCCCTCGGCGAAGCGGTGCAGCTCCTCGAGCGAGGAGTCCGAGATCACATGGGAGAACACGGTGCCGTGGGCCGGCCAGATCGGCGGATCGATGTAGATCGTCATCGGGGATCGTCCTGCCGGTCGCCGCTCAGGCTCCGGCGGGCAGGGCCAGACGTCCCTGCGCCAGGTCGGTCAGGCCGTCGACGAGCATGCGACGCTCCTCGACCTTGATGCGCTCGTGCAGGGCCGCCTCGTCGTCGTCGGGTCGGACTCGGACCGCGACCTGTTCGATGATCGGTCCGGTGTCGACGCCGGCGTCGACGACGTGGAGGGTGGCCCCGGAGATGCGGACACCGTGGGCCAGGGCGTCGCGGACGGCGTGTGCGCCGGGGAAGCTCGGCAGCAGGGCCGGGTGGGTGTTCAGCACCGGCACGCCGACGGCGTCCAGGAACTCCTGTCCGAGGATCTTCATGAAACCGCTGGAGACCACCACATCCGGGGCGGCGTCCCGGACGCCCTCGGCCAGGTCGGCATTCCACGCCTGCCGATCGGCGCCGGAGTCGAGCGGGACGACGAAGGTGGGGATCCCGGCCTGCTCAGCACGTGCCAGACCGCCGCATCCGGGGACGTCGGAGCCGACGGCCGTCAGGCGGAACGGGGCGTCGGGCGACGCGGCCGCCTCGATCACCGCCTGCAGATTCGTCCCCGAACCGGAGACCAGGACCACGATGCGCATGAGGACCAGCCTACTGCCGGGCCGAGCCCCACCTGGGGCGCGGAGCCCGCTCCGCGTAGGGTGGTGATCCATGAGTACGACTCCGCCCGCCGGGCCCCCTCAGACGCGGGGTGCGTCACCGAAGCGCCCCGGGCGACGTAACCGGCGGACCCAGGAGCTCGAGCCCGAGGAGTTCCGCCGCTGCGCCCGGACCACCGGTTGGCTGCTCCTGGCGATCATCGTCAGCTACATCGGCCTGCAGCTGCCGCTGCCGTACCGGCTGCTCGCCCTGGCGGCCGGACTGGTGGGACTGGTCGGCGGAGTGCTCTTCCTCGTGCAGTGCTTCCGTCGCCGGCTGCCCGCACTCATGCACATCAGCGCCATCGCCGCCGTCCTGTGCTGCGGGATGTTCACCATGACGGCCACGGTCCAGACCGTCTTCTGGCAGGCCACCGCGACCTTCGACGAATGCGTGGACGGGGCTCTGACGGAGCGCTCGGAGATGCAGTGCTATTCGGAGCTCGAAGACGATATGACCGGGCTGTTCCCCGGGATGCGCTGAGCCGCGGTCCGGCTCAGGGCTGCGGCGGACCGGGCGGAGGGCCGTAGAGTCCGGGCTGACCCGGCTGCCCCGGCTGCCCCGGCTGACCCGGCTGCCCTGGCTGCCCCGAGGGGGGACGTGGTCCGCCCGGTGCCTGGTGCTGCGGAGGAGAGTAGGGGCCGCCGAAGCCCTGTGGTCCCGGCGGGCCGGACTGCGCGGCCGGTCCGGGCGAGCTCCGCCGGCGGATGTAGTCGCTGCTCGCCGGCAGCCACAGCAGCACCAGGGCGGCGATGCTGGGCAGCGTGATGAGCAGGATGTTGATCAGCCCCAGCAGGACGGCGAGGACGCTGAGTCCCAGGAAGACCGTGTCGAGGATCCGCCCGACCGGTCCTCCTCGCGTGCCGAGGAGTCCGAAGACGACGTACAGGGCCGAGAGCACGATCGAGCCGACGATGACCAGGACCCCTGTGATGGCGATCACCAGGTCGTAGTCCGACGGGCTGATGTTCTGGGCGGCGAGCTGCTCGGCGGGGACGAGCTGGGTGAGGTCTGCGCCGAAGATCATGATCCCCGAGATCACGCCGAGGATCAGCACGAGACCGGCGACGATCAGCTGGATGATGCGGCTGACGCGCAGGGCCGCCGGACGGCCCGTGCCTCCGGTCGGCCCGGGTCCGGCGCCGGCCGACTGGGGGCCCGCCCCATAGGGGTACTGTCCGGGCTGAGCCTGACCGTAGGGATTCTGGGTGTAGTGACTCTGCCCGAACGAGTTCTGACCGTAGGGGCTCTGGCCGTAGTGGTTCTGGCCGTAGTGGTTCTGGCCGTAGTGGTTCTGCCCGTAGGGGTTCTGCCCGTATGGGTTCTGCCCGTACGACTGCCCTCCGCCGGGGTTCTGCCCCTCCGGTCCCGGCTCGTGCGGCCGCCCCGGGGTGGCCCCGCGGTCCTCCGGTGTGCTCATCGCACTGGTCCCCTTCCACGCAGAGTGAGTGATCGTCCTCGGCCACAGTATCGCCGCGGACCGACGTCGTCGTCATCCCGGCCGCAGCACCTTCCGTCCGGGTCCGCCGACCGGAGGCGCAGGATCCGGGGGAGCTGCGCCTGAGGCACGTCTGAGACACTGGAGCCATGTCCACCGAAGAACCCTCAGACCGCTCCGGGCCCCGAGCCGGATCGCAGCGTGCCGGCACCTCCGTCGTGCACTTCGTCCGTCACGGCGAGGTCCACAATCCCGATCGCGTCCTCTACGGACGCCTGCCGGGATTCGGGCTCTCCGATCTGGGGCACCGCATGGCCGCCGGCGTCGCCGAGCACTTCGGCTCCCGCGCCGAGGCCGGTCGCCCGATCCGCATGCTGGTGTCCTCGCCCCTGCAGCGTGCCCAGGAGACCGTCGCTCCGCTGGCGAAGCGGCTCGGGATGCCGGTGACCCTCGAACCGCGCGTGATCGAGGCCGAGAACCGGTTCGAGGGCATGTCCGACATCCGCTCCCACCTGAGGGACCCGCGCATCTGGCCCTGGCTGCGCAACCCGATGCGGCCCTCCTGGGGAGAGCCGTACGCCGAGCAGGTGAACCGGATGCTCGCGGCGGCGAAGGACCTCTCGGACCGTGCGGTCGAGGACCACGGCGACGGCGCCGAGGTCGTGGTGGTCTCCCACCAGCTGCCGATCTGGGTCACTCGGCTGTGGGCGGAGGAGCGGCCGCTGTGGCACGATCCGCGCAGCCGCGAGTGCTCGCTGACCTCCGTCACATCCCTTCACATCGGGCCCGAAGGCGTCGAGTCGGTCTCCTATGAGGAGCCCAACCGGGAACTCCTCAAGGACGCCGTCGCCCTGCCGGGCGCCTGAGGCGCCGCCGCAGACGTCGCCCAGCCGACCGCCCTCGGATTCGGGCTTCATCCAGGTCCGACCGACTACTACGGACTGTAGAATCGGCGGATGGGTTCCGGCCCTCCGCCGTCCCCGCCCCGACCCAGGAAGATCTCCTCCATGACGTCCAGACAGGAACGCCGCACCCTGCGCGGCGCCGCCGCCGGCCTGCTCATCGGTGCCCTGGCGCTGACCGCCTGCGGTTCCGAGGAGAACGACCAGCTGGCCGAACGCGCCTCGAACGACGGCACCAACTACGTCGCAGGGGACGGCTCCGTCCAGGAGTACGACGCGGAGGACCGCGGAGACCCCGTCGACTTCAGCTCCACACTCTTCGACGGCGGCACGGTGGACCGCAGCAGCTGGGAGGGCGACGTCGCCGTCCTCAACTTCTGGTACGCCGCCTGCGCACCCTGCCGCGTCGAGGCCCCCGACCTCGCCGAGATCCACCAGGAGTACGAGGACGACGGCGTGCAGTTCTACGGGGTCAACACCCGTGACACCCAGGCCACCGCGGAGGCCTTCGAGCGTCGCTTCGACATCGCCTACCCCTCCATGGAGGACCGCGACGGCGACGTCATGCTCGCCATGACCGACTACGTGCCGCCGTCGGCGGTGCCCACCACCCTCGTCCTCGACCAGGAGGGACGGGTCTCGGCACGCATCCTCGGCGTGGCCGAGCCGGGCACCCTGCGCACCCTCATCGACACCGCTCTGGAGGAGGACCAGGAGGGGGACCAGGACGGATGAGCCTCGAGGCCGGGCTCACCGTCGCATCGGTGACGAACAACCGTTTCGCCGAGATCGTCTTCGACGGGTCGCTGCTGCTCTCCGCGCCCGTCGCCCTGCTCGCCGGCCTCGTCTCCTTCCTCTCTCCCTGCGTGCTGCC
This sequence comes from Nesterenkonia marinintestina, assembly GCF_025420485.1. GTDB lineage: Bacteria > Actinomycetota > Actinomycetes > Actinomycetales > Micrococcaceae > Nesterenkonia > Nesterenkonia marinintestina. The sequence continues at coordinate 34,922 of NZ_JAOEFD010000016.1, forward strand.
GCTGGTACCCGGCTACCTCGGCTACGTCACCGGGCTCTCCGGCGTGGACCTGGCGGACCGGCGGCGTTCACGGATGGTCCTCGGCGCGGGGCTGTTCGTCCTCGGGTTCTCGGTGATCTTCGTCGCGATCGGCGTGCTCTTCAGCCAGGCCACCCTGTGGCTGCGCGTCGACGGCCGATGGCTGACCCAGGGGCTCGGCGTCCTGGTGGTGCTGATGGGGCTGATCTTCATGGGCGCGTTCGGCGTCCTCCAGCGTGAGCGCCGGATCGACCGCCGTCCGCCGGACGGGCTGCTCGGCGCACCCCTGCTCGGCGCCACCTTCGGCATCGGCTGGGCCCCCTGCATCGGCCCCACCCTCGCCGCGGTGCTGGCCATCTCGACTCCGGCCGGGGGAGACCCCGCCCGCGGCGCCCTGCTCATGTTCGTCTACTGCCTGGGCCTGGGCATACCGTTCATCCTGATCAGCCTCGGCCTGACGAGGGGGATGCGGGCCATGTCATTCTTCCGCCGGCACCGCGTGGCCGTGATGCGCGCCGGCGGCGGGGTGCTGATCCTGGTCGGCCTGCTCATGCTCACCGGGGTGTGGAACACCTGGGTGTACGCGCTGCAGGACTGGTTCGCCAACGAGGTGAGGATGCCGATCTGATGAGAGAACCGTCCGCACACCGAGACAACGCGCGCGAGGACGCCGTGCGCCGCGCCACCGGGGAGCCTCCGGCCGAGGAGGCCGGAACCCGCCCCCGGCGTGAGGCGACGCTGCCGCAGCTGGGATTCGTCGGCATGCTCCGCTGGGCGTGGACGCAGCTGACCTCCATGCGCACCGCGCTGTTCCTCCTGCTGCTGCTGGCGGTGGCCGCGGTGCCCGGATCGATCTTCCCGCAGCGGGTGCAGGACGCCTTCGCCGTGGAGACGTGGATCGAGGACAACCCCACCGTCGGGCCCGTCCTCGACTTCTTCCAACTCTTCGACGTCTATTCGTCGGTCTGGTTCTCCGCGATCTACCTGTTGCTGTTCATCTCCCTGATCGGCTGCATCGTGCCCCGGGCGCGCAAGCACTGGCAGCAGATGCGCACGCGGCCTCCGCGGACCCCGCGGCGGCTGGAGCGGCTGCCCGAATACGGCGCCCTGGAGCTCGAGGCCGACGGCCCCGACGCCGAGCAGGCGCTGCAGGACGCGGCCGGGGTGCTGCGCCGACGTCGGTACCGGGTGGACGTGCGTCCGGCCGCCACCGACTCCCGCGGCCGCGACGTGCCGGCCTCCGTGGGCGCCGAGCGCGGCTACCTGAAGGAGACCGGGAACCTGGTCTTCCACATCGCGCTGGTCGGAGTGCTGATCTGCGTGGCCCTGGGCTCGGTCTTCAGCTACCGCGGGCAGAAGGTCCTCATGGAGGACGAGGGCTTCGTCAACGCGCTCGTCGCCTATGACAACTTCTACCCGGGCACCTACTTCGACGAAGAGGACCTGCACCCGTTCTCCGTGCAGCTGGACGGATTCGAGCGGGTCTTCGACCGCGAGTCGGCCACCCACTTCGGCCAGGCCCTGGACTTCACCGCCGACGTCACCGTCCGCGACGGCGTCGAGGGGGAGCCGCAGCAGGAGCAGCTGAAGGTCAACGATCCGCTCACCATCGGCGGGACCCGGGTGTTCCTGGTCGGCAACGGGTACGCCCCGGAGGTCACCGTCCGCGACGGCGACGGCGAGGTCGCCTTCTCCGGGCCGGTGGTCACCCGTCCCGACGACCAGGTCTACACCTCGATGATGGTGCTCAAGGTCCCCGACGCCCAGCCCGAGCAGCTCGGCTTCGTCGGACTCCTGCTGCCCACCGCCCACGACGGCGACACCGGCGCGGCGATCTCGGTGGACCCCGAGCTGGGCAACCCGGAGCTGCAGCTGAACTCCTACCACGGGGACCTCGGACTCGACGAGGGTGAGCCGCAGAACGTCTACGTCCTGGACACCGACGACCTCACCGCACTGAACTCCCGCGAGCTGGAGGCCGGAGGCATCGAGCTCTCCCCCGGAGAGACCTACGACCTGCCCGAGGACATGGGGTCCATCTCCTACGAGGGCACCATCGACTACATCGCCATGGACATCCACTACAACCCTGCTCAGCTCTACGTGCTCGGCTTCTCGCTGCTGGCCCTGAGCGGACTGGTGGTCTCGCTGTTCCTGCGCCGCCGCCGCGCGTGGGTCACGGTGACAACCACCGAGCAGGGGCGCACACTGGTGTCCTACGGACTGCTCGCCCGCGGAGAGGACTTCCGGCTGCGCGACGAGAACATCGCGCTGAGGCGCCAGATGGAGAAGATCTGGCCGGTGCGCGCCCCCGAGGCCGAGGACGATGAGCCGGACGCCTCTCTGCACGACCGCCCGACGGACCGCCCGACGGACCGCCCGAACGCCCGCCCGACCGACCGCGACGACTGACGAGGAACCCCCAGGATGTCACCGATCGACCAGGAGCTCGCTGAGTACAGCGACCTGTTCATGTGGACCGCAGCGATCATCTACACCGCTGCGTTCATCGCCTTCGCCGTCGACATGGCGCGCAGCTCGGCCACGATCCGCCGGCTGGAGGCGGAGCTGGCCCAGGAGCACGCCGAGCGGCGGGAGTCGGTCCGCGCGGAGCGGCAGCTCGCCCATGCCGGGACCGGCGTCGCCGACGCCTCGGAGTCGGCCGACGCGGGGGGACGCCTCGGTGACGCAGGCGTCCCCGGGGACGGGACCGCGGGGATCGCCTCGGCCGAGGACCTCGTCGACGAGGACATGGACTATGTGGGACTGAAGCGCCCCATCGCCAACGTCGCCGTCGCCCTGACCGTGATCGCGGCGCTCTCCCACTGGTTCGCCGTCGTCGCCCGCGGGCTCGCCTCCCACCGGGTGCCGGTGGCCAACATGTACGAGTTCCTGACCACCGGCGCGGCCATCGTCGCCACCGTGTTCCTGCTGGTGCTGCTGCGCAAGGACGTGCGGTTCCTCGGGACCTTCGCCCTGGGGCTCGTGGTGGTGATGACGACCGCGGCACAGATGGGCTTCCCCACACCTGTGGCCCACGTGCAGCCGGCGCTGCAGTCCTACTGGATCGCCATCCACGTCACCCTGGCGGTGCTGGCGATCAGCCTGTTCACCCTGACCTTCGCCATGAACGTCCTGCAGCTGATGCAGAGCCGCCGGGAGGACGCCCTCGACGCCGGTCGCAGGACGCGGCTGGCCCGCGCGGCGTTCATGCGTCTGGTGCCCTCGTCGATGGCCCTGGAGAACTGGGCCTACCGGATGAATGCGGTGGCTTTCGTGCTGTGGATGCTCGGCCCGCTGATCACCGGGGCGATCTGGGCCGAGGAGGCCTGGGGCCGCTACTGGGGGTGGGACGTCAAGGAGGTGTGGACGTTCGTCATCTGGGTCGTCTACGCCGGATACCTGCACGCCCGGGCGACCCGCGGCTGGTCGGGCAACCGGGCGGCCTGGCTGTCGATCATCGGCTACGGGTGCATCATCTTCAACTACGCCGTGGTCAACGTCTACTTCCCCGGTCTGCACTCCTACGCCGGTCTTCCGGAGTGACCCACGGCTGAGGGCCTGCCGGTCTCAGGCGCGGGTCGGGTCCTGCCCGTCGCCGGTCTGAGTCCCCTGGTGGAACTCCTCGGCCAGGGCGTCCTCCGCCTCGTTGTCCGAGGCCTCGGCGGAGGAGCGGCGGCGCTCGGTCGCACCGAAGCGGTCGGCCAGCTGTGCGCCGGCCTCGAGCCGCAGACGGTTGAAGAACAGATAGCCGACCGCCCATGAGCCGATGAGACCGACGATCAGCCCCATCAGCATGCCCAGCCCCATGAGCAGACACGCGGCGAAGAGCAGGCAGAAGGTGGCGAGGCGGATCAGGGTGTACTTCAGCACGGCCATCCCTCGATTGTAGGTCGTCCGAGGTCCCCGTCGGAGCGATGCGACGTCGGCCCCGTGACCTGCGGCGACGTCGTCGTCCGGCCGTCCTGGGCCGTCTGCTCGGGCTGCGTCACCGGCGGGACGCCGAACATCCCGGTCAGCCCGTTTCTACTACCCTTGTGGGTATGAGGATCATCATTCCGCTGGGCATCGTGGCGCTGGGTCTCATGATCTACAGCGCCGTCGAATGCCTGCAGACTCCGCGGGAGCGGGTGCGCGTGCTCGGCAAGTGGTCGTGGTTCGCGGTGATCCTGCTGGTGCCGCTCATCGGTGCCGGACTGTGGCTGGCCTTCGGTCGTGCGCGGAAAGAGTCCGGGCAGGCCGGACGGCACCGTCCCGCCGCGCCCGACGACGACCCGAACTTCCTCCGCGGCCTGGAGATCCAGCGTCGTCAGCGGCAGCGCCAGGAGGATGAGCGCCGCAGGGGTTCCGAGGACGCCCGTGGTGCGACCGGGGCGCAGCACCCGGACGCCGACTCCTCCGAGGGGGAGGCGCCCGAGATCGAAGGCTCCGAAGCCGAGGCCGAACCTGAGGCCGAACCCTCGGGCGACCCGGCCGAGTCCGACGATGATGAGTCCTCCCACGCGGAGACTCCCGAGGCTGAGCCCCGCGACGGTGGGCCCCACGACGCCGACCCTGCGCCGGCCTCACCCGACTCGTGGCCCGACTCCCCGCCGCCCCCGCGGCCGGGGCACCGCGACGACGTCGACCCGGACGAAGAGCTTGATCCCGACGACCCCCGGCTCGACGACGGCGGCACCGGCACCGACCGCCCCCGCTGAGGCCACGCCCCGCATCTCTGGACAGACGCCCGGATCGCCGTATGCTTGGCTCAGCGTCACCTGAGAATCTCCTCACCAGCAGCTGCCCGGACCACACCTCGTACTCCTCGCCTGACTCAGGGCATCCCCCGTCTCCGGACACGGCCGCTGACTGACGCGCGCCGCGTCGCCCTGATCCTGATGAGGACACACCGTGAAGAAGCTCCTGCGCATCGCCCTGATATCCGCCACGTCCCTGGGGCTGGTGCTCGCCGGCGCCCCGGGGGCCGCCGCCGCCACCACATCCTTCGACGTCACCCGGGTCAGCGCACCCGACATCGTCGTCAAGGACGGCAACTGCCAGCGCACCACCGTGACGATGGCCCACTCCAAGCGCGGCATCGGGACGTGGAGCGTCGAGACCGACGTCCGACGCGCCGGATCGCTGAAGACCTCCGCCTTCTACTACTCCGGCGGGAACACGCGCACGAACCGGGTGCTGATCTGCCCGAGCATCGACGGGCTCGGCCGGTACACCCTCGGCCCCTCGGACGTCGATGCCTTCGCGAAGAACTGGCGGGACCGCGACGTCATCCGCACGGACAGGACGGCCGGCAGCTTCTACGTGCGCGCCCACTCCAAGGGATCGGTCAGCTCCAGCCGCAGCGGCGGCCGGGTCACGCTGAACGTCTCGGCCCAGCGCTATTCGACCAACGCCTACGCCTACCGGAACTACAGCCCGAAGGCGACCGTGCAGGTGCAGACCGCCTCCGGGTGGCGCACCGTGAGCACCGTCAGCCTCGTCAACGGCCGGGCGAACGTGGTGCTCAACCAGAAGAGCTCGCGGACCTACCGCGTCGTCGTCCCGGCCACGAACACGACCACCGGATTCACCAGGACCGTCACGCGCTGACCCCGCCGGCTCAGGAGAGGAGCAGCGCGACCGAGTAGGTGGCCGCGAACACCAGTGAGAGGATCCCGGTCAGCTGCAGGACCCGGATCAGCGCCGGCCCGCGGTGGTGCGCGGAGAGCATGATGCGGCTGGGGCCCAGGCAGAAGACCACCGAGGCCAGCGACAGCAGGAACCACGGGCTGATGTGCAGCATCAGCAGCGGCAGAGCCACGGCCCCGAGGATCATCCCCACGTAGCTCAGCCGTGCGCTGCGTTCGCCCAGTCTCACAGCCAGGGTGATCTTGCCTGCGGCGCGGTCGGTGGGGATGTCACGGACGTTGTTGGCCATCAGCAGCGCCGAGGCGATGAGTCCGTGGCTGATGGCGCCCAGCCAGGTCCCCTGGGATAGCTGGTCGGCCATGGCGTAGGTGGTGCCCAGTGTGGCCACCAGACCGAAGAAGACGAACACCATGACCTCGCCGAGGCCCATGTACCCGTAGGGCTTCGAACCGCCGGTGTACCACCACGCGGCCAGCACGGAGACCGCGCCGACGATCAGCATCCACCAGTGCCCGGACAGCAGGACGATCAGCACCCCGGCCATGCCGGCGATGCCGAAGCACCCGAACGCGGCGGCCTTCACCTGTCCCGGTTCGGCCGCGCCGGAGCCGGTCAGACGCATGGGACCGACCCGGTCGTCGTCGGTGCCGCGGACCCCGTCGGAGTAGTCGTTGGCGTAGTTGACGCCCACCTGCAGGGCCAGTGCCACGAGCGCGGCCAGCAGGGCGATGCCGGGGTCGAAGGCGGCCATGGATGCGGCGGCGGAGGAACCGATGACCACCGGGGCCACAGCCATGGGGAGGGTGCGGGGCCGCGCTCCGGCGACCCACTGCTGCGTGCTGGCCACTGGCCTCCCCTCCCGCACCGGTCCCTCGCCCGGTGCTGCCTCCGCCCTGTGCTGAGTGCTGAATCCCGACGGTAGCCGACCGCGTGTGGGACGCGAAATCACCGGTGCAGGGGTTCACCCGGCCACAGGT
>NZ_JAOEFD010000017.1 GCF_025420485.1 Nesterenkonia marinintestina
ACGCTTCAGTCCTGAACTTGTGGTCGTCATCAATTGGTTGACGGTCTACCGATGCGGCCTCGCTGCTGGACCATGCGTTCGGTTACACCGTGCATTCAGTCATTGAGTCCGTTGCAGGAGGCGGGGGCTGTGCGTCTGGACTCGAATCAGCCTGTCGGTAGTACCAGAGTCGCGGCTGGGTTTGCTTAGCCCACTGCGGATGTCCATGAGCCCCGCCGCGCTGATGCGCGTCTCGCTCCCGGGTGGTTCGGCGAGACAAGGGGGCGGTGATCGATTCTGAGCGGCTCCGGTACGTCCTAGCTCGTGTAGCATATACGTATGAATGCGGATATTGAGGAATTCGATTCGACTCATTCGACGGAGTATGTGGATCTTGCTGCGGAGGTGTTGCGGGTTCTCTCGGATGCGACGAGGATCCGTCTGGTGCTGGCTCTCCGCGAGATCGAGGAACTCTCCGTCAATGCACTGGCGGAGCGTGTGGGTAAGACCCCGTCCGGGGTGTCTCAGCACCTGGCCAAGTTGCGAATGACACGTGTGGTGACCACGCGTCATGAGGGAACGAGGGTGCTGTATCGGCTGGTCGATGAGCACGCTCTACGAGTGGTGTCTGAGGCGATGCGGCAGGCTGAACACGCTGTGGCACATGGCCAGGTCCCTCCTCACCACCGCGCTCGGTCTTTGTAGCGGATCCTGACGAGGCTCGGACCTCTGATGAATCCAGCACCTGATGAACCCTGGGACCCTGAGGAGATCACGTGATGCTGGCGGTGCTTCGGGACCGGGCCTACGCAAGGCTCTTCGGTGCGCAGGTGGTCGCTCTACTGGGCACCGGTCTGTTGACCGTGGCTTTGGGGTTGCTGGCCTTTGACATGGCTGGTGGGCAGGCCGGGGTGGTCGTGGGTACGGCCATGAGCATCAAGATGCTCGCCTATGTTGCAGTGTCCCCTGTCGCGGCGGCAGTGGTCGCACGTCTGCCGGCCAAGCCGGTTCTTATCGGCGCGGACCTGGTCCGGGCCGGGGTGGCCGTCTGCCTGCCGCTGGTGAGCGACGTGTGGCAGATATATCTGCTGATCCTTGTGCTGCAGTCCGCATCGGCCACGTTCACGCCGACGTTTCAAGCGTTGATCCCCTCGGTGTTGCCGGAGGAGGCTCGTTACACGCGGGCATTGGCGCTCTCTCGTCTGGCCTATGATCTTGAATCACTGCTTAGCCCCGTCGCAGCGGCGGCATTGCTGATGGTCATCCCGTACAACGGGCTCTTCGTCGGCACTGCCCTCGGTTTCGGTCTTTCGGCTGTGCTGGTCTCCGTCGCGCCCGTGCCACGTATCCGACCGACGACCGACGACGCGTTCTTCGAGAGGCTCACCCGCGGCGTCAGGCGATTCCGCGATTGCGGGGAGCTGCGCGGTCTGATGGGGATGAACCTGGTCGTGGCCACGACCACGGCGATGGTAGTCGTGAACACCGTGGTCATCGTCCGCTCCGAACTGGACCGTCCTGAAGCTGATGTCGCGATGCTGCTGGGAGCTTTCGGTGCCGGGTCCATGGTCATAGCCCTAGCCGCGCCGAAGCTTGTGGAGGCTAGTTCAGATCTGCGGATAATGAGCCTCGGTGGTCTGATGCTGCCTCCGCTTCTGCTCTTCGGTGCGACCGTGTTGACTGTCGCCGACGGTAGGTCGCAGTGGTACCTCCTGGTGGTTCTTTGGTTGCTGCTCGGGGCTGCCACTTCAATGGTCCTCACACCTTCTGCGCGGCTTCTGCGGCGCAACAGCACGGAACGCTCCCGATCGTCCGTCTTTGCGGCGCAGTTCTCGCTCTCTCACGCGTGCTTCCTGGTGACCTACCCGCTGGCCGGGCTGGCGGGGGCGGTCTTCGGGCTCCCTACTGTCGCGATGATCCTGGTCGTGTTGGGAAGTGCGGGTTCTCTCTACGCACTCCGAAAATGGAGATGCTACTGAATTGAACTCGGAAGCCTGCGGGGTTGGTCCCTGGACCGATGAATCGACCTGATCAAAGGCGCCTGGGGTGACAGGCATGGCTTTGGGTCATGGAGTGGAGCTCCCACAAAGCGAGGGCCAGGAGCCGGCACCTCAGCTCCCGCCCGTGGTCTGGTCGTTAGATGAGATCGGTGGGCCGTCGCCGGCCTGGCATTGACGAGATCAGTAGTCATTGACCTCCGGTGTGCTCGTGGTCGAGGGTGGGCGCCGTCCGGAGGTGCCTCGACCCGGCGCGTCTGTCGTTCCGAGGCTCACGACTCGTCGAGCATCTCCCGCATCTGCTCGATCTCAGCTGTCTGGTCGTCGATGATCTTCTCTGAGAGCGTGAGCGCATCCTTGTTCTCGCCCTGGTCCAGGTGATGCTCGGCCATCATTATCCCGCCCTCGTGATGGGGGATCATCTGCTCGAGGAAGAGCGTCGAGGCCTGTTCACCGTCTGCGGCGCGGAGCTCGTCGATGTCGGCGCCTCCCATCATGCCCCGCTCCATGCCCTGTTCCATACCGGGGCCTCCGTGGCCTTCGCTCTCGTCCTGGTCGGGAGGATCGGCGTTCCACTCCTCGAGCCATTGCTCCATCTGGTCGATCTCTGTGCCCTGGGCCGACCTGATCCGCTCCGCGAGTCGTCTGACCTTCGGGTCGACGCTGCTCTTGTCCAGCAGGATGTCCGACATCTCCACCGCCTGTTCGTGATGGAGGATCATGCCTTGGGCGAACATGACGTCACCTCGGTTGAATCCGTCGTCCTCGCGGACCTGTCCATCCTCTGAACCCCCGGGGTCGTCTGAGACCGAGGGGTCGTCGGTCTGCGTGCATCCGCTGAGGACGAGCAGCAGGACGGCAGCTGCGCCCGGCCAGCGGGCTCTCCGACCACTCATGACGAGTCGCCTCCTTCGGCGCCGGCACGACTGAGACTCGGTCATACTTCGCGTGCGTCGTACCGACGGTAGCTCTGTCACCTGGAACCAGGCTCTATACTGTGCCCATGATCGCTCGGAACACCTCCGCCCGCCGTGTGCTGACTCCTGCGGTGGTGGTCACACTGGGAATCGTCCTGAGCGGGTGTGGCGCGGACCCTCAGACGGGGAGTACCGGCGCGGACGGTTCGGCGGCCCCGACATCGGAACAGCTGTTGGAGCGTCTCGACGCAGACTCCGAGGATCCCGTCGAGGTCATCGAGCAGTTGGACACGATGCCTGTCGAGGATCGGCCCGAGGGGGTTTTCGCCTCCGTCGAGACCGACGAGCTGATCCTCTCCGACGACACCGGCGACCAGGCCGAGCTGTCCCTACCTGATGACGAGGTCTATCTCTCGGCTGCTCCCTATGTTGAGCAAACACATGAATGTCACTTCCACAGTCTGACCACCTGCGTGGGAGAGCAGCGGAACTCAGAGATCTCAGTGAAGATCACCGATCTCGACGAGGACGAGGTCATCGTCGATGAGGTCACCAGGACCTACGACAACGGGTTCATCGGCTATTGGGTCCCCGCCGAGGCGGAACTCGAGATCAGCATCGATCACGAGGAGGGATCCCTCACTGAGACTGTGACCACACGCGAGGGCGACCCGACCTGCCTGACGGAGCTGCGGCTCACCTGACCCTGTTATTCGTTTTCGCGTCGGGACGAGAGTCGCCGCACGGAATGGGATGATCCCCCAGGCTCTCCGGCCTGCTCAGGAGCGGCTGAGGATCTGAGACGTGCTCGAGTCGGGGCTGAGGTCCAACCGTCGCAGCAACTGCGCGTTGAGTGCGACGACGACGGTCGAGACGGACATTAGGATCGCGCCGATGCTCATCGGCAGAACAAAACCGACAGGTGCCAGCGCACCAGCCGCCAGCGGCACCGCTGCCAGATTGTAGCCAGCTGCCCACCACAGGTTCTGTTTCATCTTGGCGTAGCTTGCTCGGGAGAGTTGGAACACTGAGAGGACCGATCGGGGATCTGAGGAGGCGAGGATCACCCCTGCCGAGCCGATGGCGACATCAGTGCCGGCGCCGATGGCAATGCCGACATCAGCCTGAGCCAGCGCGGGAGCGTCGTTGACGCCATCGCCGACCATGGCGACTCTCCGGCCTTCGTTCTGCAATTCGGCGACCTTTGCCGCCTTGTCCTCGGGGCGCACCCCGGCGAAGACCCGGTCGATGCCCAGCTCCTTCGCGACGGTGTCGGCGACGGCCTGCGCGTCACCGGTAATCATCACCACCTGAGCTCCCGCGACATGCAGGGCGTCCACGGCGTCGCGAGACTCGGGCCGGATGTCATCGGCCAGCCGCAGTGCGCCGATGACCTCACCGTCGGCTAGGACGTGGAGGATGATCGCTCCTTCCTTACGCCAGCGGTCGGCGATCGGGAGTTCGGAGGCCGAGCGCTGTTCGAGTAGGAACGGACCGCCGACTTCGACCACGGACTCCTCCACGTTCGCCCTCACTCCCACGGCAGGGGCGGATGAGAAGTCGGTGGCCATGGGCACGCCCAGACCGCGTTCCTGGGCTGCTGTGGTGATGGCACGGGCGAGGGGGTGCTCGCTGTCGGCCTCAGCCGCGGCGGCCAAGCCCAGGACCTGCTGGTCCTCCTGGTGTGCCGCGGCGTAAATTTCTGTGACGGTGGGCTCCCCCCTGGTCAGGGTGCCGGTCTTGTCGAACAGCACCGCATCCACAGTGCGCATCGACTCCAGAGCCAGCCGATCCTTGACGAGCACTCCGCCCCGGGCGGCGCGTTCGGTGGCGATCGATACGACGAGAGGAATTGCGAGGCCGAGTGCGTGGGGGCAGGCGATGACCAGCACGGTGATGGTGCGCACCACTGCGGCATCGGGCATTCCGAGCAGTGTCCAGGTGATCGCGGTGATCACCGCAGCACCCAGGGCGAACCAGAACAGCCAGGCCGCTGCCGTATCGGCGATCCTCTGCGCGCGCGACGATGACGCCTGGGCGTCAGAAACGAGCTTCTGGATTCCGGCCAGGGCGGTGTCGTCACCGATCGCAGTCACCTCGACCCGCACCCCGGAGTCGGTGGCGACGGTTCCGGCGACCACATGGTCGCCATGTTCGCGGCGCACGGGCTTGGACTCCCCGGTGACCATGGACTCATCCATGGAGGCGGAGCCTTCGACGATCCGCCCATCGGCCGGTACTGAGGAGCCGGGTCGCACGATCACCACGTCTCCGACGGCGAGGTCGGCCGGGGCGACTGTCACCACGTCGTCGCCGTCGACCTTTTCGGCCTCATCGGGCAGCAGGGCTGCGAGGGAGTCGAGGGCGGAGGTGGTCTGGGCGAGGGAACGCATCTCGATCCAATGGCCCAAGAGCATGATGACCACCAGCAGGCCGAGCTCCCACCAGAAGTTCAGCTCGTGATCCAGTATGTGCAGGGTCGCGCCCCAGGAGGCGATGAACGCCACCGTGATCGCCAGGCCGATCAGCAGCATCATGCCGGGTTTGCGCGAGCGGATCTCACTGACCGCGCCGGTGAGGAACGGCCAGCCGCCCCAGAAGTAGATGATGGTGCCCAGGATCGGGGAGACCCACCACACCCACTCGGCCTCGGGCAGGTGGTAGCCGACCAAGTGGGCGAACATCTCGTTGAAACCGACCACCGGGATCGCCAGGGCGAGCATGATCCAGAACAACCTGCGGAACTGCCCCACATGATCCCCATGCCCCTCGTGTCCGCCGTGGCCGGCGTGACCACTGTGGTCGTCATGACCACCGTGGTGCTCATGACCGTTGTGGCCGTGGTGATTATCGTGGGTATTGGCTCCATGGTGGTCGTGATGGCTGTGGCCATGGTGCGCAGACCGGTCGTCGTGCGTCGTGTGCTCCCCACCATGGTCGCGGTGGTCGCCACTGCGTGTGTTGTTCATGCAGGTCTCATTTCTCCTGTTCGGTTCGACCCGTGCTCGCCTCCGTGGTTCGGCCGTGGGGTCAGCTCGTGGGTTCGATCTCGCTTTCAACGCCCCACTTGTGATTAATCATGGTCGTGCTGGCGGCCTCGTAGTCGACGCTGTAGACGGTCCCGTCGGTGAAGGTGGCGATCGTCGCGGTCGCCCCGTCCATACCGGGCATGTGATCGGCGGTCAGCGTCATCTCGATGCCGACCGGGTAGCTCGGATCGGCGGCCTCGGTCATGCCCTCGGGCACCGGGCTGTCGTCGGCCGGGTGTTCCATATCGCCGTGGCCTCCATGTTCGTCGTGCTCCGCTGACGGCGACGAATCTGTCGTTTCCTGGCCGTTCGCGCATCCGGTCAGTGCCAGTGCACCGCCGAGCGTGGCACTGGTGATGCTGAGTCGCCGATGCTTGTTCATCCGGGTCTTCCGTTCCTTCTCCCGACGGAGCTACTCTCTCCGGCGGCTCCGCCGGGGCGGATACCGCACCCATCCTGTTCTGCGGTGGGTACGGTATCCGGTCGCCGGTGGTTAGACGGCGTTGGCGTACTGCTGGGGGTGGGCGTCGAACAGTGGGCCGCAGGCCGCGCAGCAGAACCAGTACCGCTCGCCCTCGTAGTCGCGGTAAAGGCCGGCGGCCTCAGCATCGGACTTGATGACCGGGGTGCCGGGCATCACCAGGCACTGGGTGACATCGTCACTGTGCGCCTTAGCGAGGTCCTCCGTCTTGGGTGCGTGGCCGCTGCAGCCGCCAGAGGCGCTGCCGTGGCCGTGGCCGTGGTCGTGGTCGTGTGCAGTCATCGTGGATGGTGACCTTTCATTGTGGGGTGGTGACAGATCGGGTTATCAGGCCCTTGGGGACTCAGCGTCCCGAGGCAGGGGCGCTGCCTGTTGGGACGCTCTGATTGTCAGCCTGGGCTTTGAACCTGCGCAGTCGGAGGCTGTTGGAGACCACTGAGACGCTGGAGAATGCCATGGCCGCTCCGGCCAGCATCGGGTTCAGCAGTCCGAAGGCGGCGATCGGGATGGCTGCACTGTTGTAGCCGAAGGCCCAGAACAGGTTCTGCTTGATCGTGCGCAGCGTACGCCTGGCCAGCCGGATCGCATCCGCAGCCGCCCGGAGGTCACCACGCACCAGGGTGATATCGGCTGCCTCGATGGCCACGTCAGTGCCGGTCCCCATGGCCAGTCCAAGGTCGGCCTGGGCCAGAGCGGGGGCGTCGTTGACGCCGTCTCCGACCATCGCCACGACCTTGCCCTGATCCTGGAGGCGGGCGACGACGTCGACCTTGTCCTTGGGCAGCACCTCGGCGATTACCTCGGTGATGCCGACCTCAGCGGCGACCTGCTCGGCCACGATCTCGTTGTCCCCGGTGAGCAACACCGGAGTCAGGCCGAGTTCCTTGAACTGACTGATCGCCTCCGCACTGGTGGGCTTGATCTGGTCGGACACGACCAGGACCCCGCATGCCTTGCCGTCCCAGCCGATGGTGATCGGGGTTCTGCCCTTGGACTCGGCGGCGTGCTTGGCGGCCTGGAGTTCCTCGTCAAGGTACATGGACCAATCAGCCAGGAGCGCCTCCCGGCCCGCAACCACGGCGTGACCCTCGACAACGCCCTGCACGCCCCTGCCCTCGATGCTCTCGAAGGACTCCGGTGCGGGCAGTTCCCCGACCTGTGCCGTGGCGCCGTCGGCGATCGCCCGGGCAATCGGGTGCTCGGAGTAGTCCTCCAGCCCGCCGGCGATGCGCAACAGCTCATCACGGCTCACGCCAGGGGCGGGGAGTACATCGGTCAGGGTCATCTTCCCGGTCGTTACGGTGCCGGTCTTATCCAGCACGATCGTGTCCGCCTTACGGGTGGACTCCAGGACCTCGGGGCCCTTAATGAGCACGCCCATCTGGGCTCCGCGTCCGGTGCCAACCAGTAACGCGGTCGGTGCGGCCAAGCCCATGGCACACGGACAGGCGATGATCAGCACCGCTACGGTTGCGGTGAACGCGGCAGTGACCGGGAAGCCTGCCATGAGCCATGCTCCTAGGGCGGCGACCGCCACAGCGATCGCGATCGGCACGAACACGCCCGAGACCCGATCGACGAGGCGCTGGATCTCCGCCTTGCCGGACTGGGCGTCCTCGACCATCTTCGCCATCTGCGCCAGTTGAGTATCCGAACCCACCCGGGTCGCCTTTACGACCAGGCGGCCACCGGCGTTGACCGTGGCACCGGCGACGGTGTCACCCTCAGAGACCTCCACAGGCACCGACTCCCCGGTGAGCATCGAGGCGTCGATCGCGGAGTTACCAGACGTGATCACTCCGTCGGTGGCGATCTTCTCGCCAGGCCGGACCACGAACTCGTCGTCAACACTGAGTTCCTCGATAGGAACCCGCTGCTCAGTACCGCCCCGCAGAATCGAGACTTCCTTCGCGCCAAGCTCCAGCAGGGCACGCAGGGCCGCTCCGGCTTGGCGCTTGGAGGTCTTCTCGAAGTAGCGGCCCAGCAGCACGAAGGTGATCACCCCGGCGGCGACCTCCAGGTAGATGTGCCCCAGTCCGTCGCTGCGGGAGATGGTCAGCTCGAAGGGGTGGACCACCCCACGGTCACCGGCGGTGCCGAAGAACAATGCGATCACTGACCAGATCAATGCGGAACTGGTGCCCACCGAGATCAGGGTGTCCATCGTGGCGGCTCCGTGTTTGAAGTTTGCCCAGGCGGCCTTGTGGAACGGCCAGCCAGCCCACACCACCACCGGGGCGCCTAGAGCCAGGGAGGCGAATCCCCAGAAGTCGAACTGCAGCGCCGGGATCATCGCCATCAAGACCACCGGCACGGCCAACACTGCTGCACCGATCAACCGCTGTTTCAGCACCCTAATCTCGGCATCCTCACGAGATTCACTCTCGTCAGTCTCACGGGGCTTCTCACTGTTGGGTGTGGACAGTTCTGCGGTGTAGCCGGTCTTCTCCACCTCGGCGATCAACAGGCTCGTGTCATAGCCCGCCGGGGCTGTGACGCTGGCCTTTTCGGTCGCGTAGTTTACCGACGCCTCGATGCCGTCGAGCTTGTTGAGCTTCTTCTCGATCCGGTTCGCGCAGGAGGCGCAGGTCATGCCACCGATCTGCAGCTCAACACCTGTGAGATTCACGTTAGCGCTCGTGTCCGGGAGACTGGTGTTCTCAGTGGTCATGGTCCTCTCCTTCCTCATTGCCCTCCTGGTCCTGCCCCGAGTCAGTGCTGCTTTCGGTGTCGATCACCAGCGGGGCGGTATGGACCTCTCGCTCGACCTGGAAGTCCAGGTACAGCAGATACCGGCCCTCAGTCGGTGCGGTGGCCTCGAAGATGATCTCCGGACCGGAGGTCTCACCTGCTGCCGGTGTCTCGCCGTGTGGGTGGACGTGCAGGTAGGCCAGGTCCCCGTCACGCAGGGCCACCAGGTGACCGAACGCCCCCAGATAGGGCTCCAGCTCAGTGACCGGCTCGCTGTCACGGGTGACGGTCATCGTCAGTTCGGATGCTTCGCCGGCGACGAGGTCACCTTCAACCGCGACGTCCAACCCGTTGACCGTGGTCTTCGCTGAGGGTTCGGTCGCAACCGGCTCGTAGTCGCCGTCGATTTGCACCGTGGTTGACAGGGTCAGTCCCTCACCGGTCTCAGCGGGCACGAAGTCTGCGAAGACCCGATAGGTGCCGGCCGCCTCCCACTGCCAGGGGATCGACCAGGTGCCGTCCTCGTCGCGTTCAGGATGGACGTGGCGGAAGTGCTGCCCGTCCGCGCGGACGGCGATCAGGTGCATCTCCTCCTCATGGTCCAGCTCGAAGCCGGTCGCCGGGTTCCCGTCGGGGTCGGTCACCGTGAACGTCAGCTCGCCCTCGTCGGCCGTGCTGGTCGGGGCACTCACGTCGGTGAGCTGGTAGCCGTCCTGGGCCAGGCCGAGGCCCAGTGAGGCCGTGCTGTTCTCGTGGCCCTCATCCCCGCCGTTCCTCTCATCTCGTCCGTCGTGTTCGTCTGTTCTGTGATCGTCTTCTGGGGTCTCCTCGACCCAGGCCTGCACGGTTGCCTCGGGGACGACCGCGTTCGCCGTGAATCCGGCAACAGCGAACACGGCCACGAGGACCAGCCCATACAGACCCAACCGTGCAGGGGCGTTCATGTTCAGCTCCTGACGGCGGTGTAGCCGGCCTCATCGACGGCTGCGATCACCGCGGCATCATCAACGGGCTGCTCAGCGGTGACGGCCAGGCGTCCGGACTGGGCGCTGACCTCGATGCCGGTCACCCCGTCGATCTCGGAGACCTCGGCGCGGATCGCGGTTTCGCAGTGCCCACAGCTCATGCCGGTCACCTGATACTCAGTCGTAGTTGCCATGATCTACAAATCCTCCATTCGTGTACGACTTGCTTGAGAATATACCCCCTATGGGTATAGGTCAACTGGTGGTGGTCTGCTCTGACTCCTGCGCCTCGCCGGTGGGGCGAACGTGACGTAGGCGAGTGGCAGCGATAATCGCCGCCAGCGCGGCGATGACGGCCGAGACGATCGCGGCGGTGTTCAGCCCGCTGGTGAATGCCTCCTGTGCGGCCCCCATGACCTGTTCGCCCAGGGTTGGGTCCAGGCCTGGTGCGGTGGCCATGGCCCCGTCCACGCTGTCCGATGCCGCCGCGGCCGCATCGGTCGGCAGTCCCTCGGGCAGCAGTCCGCTGATCTGATTTCGGTAGGCGGCGATGCCAACGCTGCCGATGATGGCGACACCCAGGGAGATGCCCAGGTCGTTCGCGGTGGTCGCCAGTCCCGAGGCTCCGCCGGCTTTCTCCGGGGGCACGGAGCTGACGACCAGGTCGGTGGTCAGCGCCATCGAAGGGGCAACACCGGGGTAGGTGATCACGAAGGACGCGATCACCAGGGCCAGGCCGGTACCGACGTCGAGCTGGGTGAAGAGGATGTAGCCGACGACCTGGGTGAGCAGGCCGATTGCGATAACGTTTCCGGGTCGGAACTTCCGCGCGAAGACCGGGGAAAGTGTGGAGACCACGATCAGCACTGCTGCCGCCGGGAGGATCGACAGGCCTGCCTGCAAGGGCGAAAGTTCCTGGACCTGCTGGAGGTACTGGGTGAACAGCGAGTAGACCCCGCCCAGGGCAGCGGCCGAGAGCAGGAACACCGCTAGTGCTCCGCTGACGGTGCGGTTGGCGAACAGCCGCACATCCAGCAAGGGATTCTCGGTGCGCAACTGCCGGATCACGAACCAGAGTCCGACCAGCGCGCCCGTGACCAGCAAGGCAATGGAAAGATCAGCAGGTTCTTGGGCGGCGAAACGCTTGACGCCGTAGATGATCGCCAGCAGTCCGCCGACCAGCAGCAGAGCGCTGAACAGATCGATCCTCGCATTCGGGTTCTTGTGCTCGGGCAGCAGCAGTGGGGCCCCGATGACCACCAGGGCCATGATCGGCACCGCGACCAGGAAGGTGGCTTGCCAGCCGAAGCCCTCCAGCAGCAGCCCCGAGAGCAGTGGGCCGAGCGCGACACCGGCGGAGATGCCGCCGGCCCACACCCCGATGGCCACACCGCGCTGCTTCGCATCGGCGAAGAGCACGAAGATCAACCCCAGCGTGGCCGGGATCATCATCGCCGCAGCCAGACCCAGGATCGCACGCCAGGCGATCATCAGCTCTGGGTTGGTGGTCAACGCCGCGGTGATCGAGACGCTCGCGAAGAGGAGCGCCCCGAGGACCATGAGCAGCCGCTTGCCGATCCTGTCGCCCAGGACGCCGCTTGCAACCAGGAGTCCGGCCATGACGAAGCCGTAGATGTCCAGAATCCATAGCAGCTGCGTGCTTGACGGGTTCAGGTCTGCGGCCATGTTCGGCGCGGCCAGGAACAGGATGGTGAGCATCATGAACAGCAGCGTCGAGGGGGTGACTAGCACGACCAGCCCCCACCACTGTTTCGTCCCCGCCTTGGGCGCTGGTGCGTTAGCGGCCTGATTCATGACTGGTCACCTCCTCCGCGTGTCGCAGCGATCGTTCTCATAGCGGGTGCTCCTTCCTGTAGTGGCGTCTGTGGTGACCTGGCGGCCTCCCACTCGTCAACTCATACACGCTCGTATGACTTGTAACAGATACACTATCTCATACGTTTCCGTCTGAGATAAGAAGGAGGAGCTACCGTGAACAGCCGGGCCACGACGCCGAATCCACGTCTGTCCAGCGGTTCGGGCAGGCGAGGTGCAGCGAACAAACGTGCCGACGCGCAGCGCAACCGAGCCAAGATTCTCGCCGCAACGGTCACTGCGATTCGGAAAAACCCCGATGCGTCCCTTGCCGACATCGCCGCCGAAGCCGGCACAGGTCGGCAGACACTCTATGGGCACTTCCGCACCCGTCCAGAGCTGATCGATGCGGCGCTGACCGACAGCATCGAACGCGGTGAGGAGGTGCTGAGCCAGGTGCCCCTGCACGGTGACGCCGTCGAAGCCTTCCAGCGGCTGGTGACGTCCAGTTGGATGTTGGTCGATCGCTCCCGCGCCCTGATGGCTGCCGCTCAAAGAGAGCTTCCCGCGACCAGGATTCGAGAGATGCACGAGAAGGCTGAGGCTCGCATGCGGAGTCTCCTCGAGCGAGGCCAGGCCGAAGGGGCGTTCCGCTCCGATCTGCCGGTGACGTGGCTGCTGACCACCACCCACGTAGTCATGAACGGCGCAGCCGAAGAAGTACGTGCTGGCAGGCTCGACCCCGAGGATGCCCCCAAGCTCATCGACGCGATCCTCACCCCCGCCTTCTCTGCCACCCAGAGGTGACGGGATGACTCGATGGACCCCAGCACTTCGGTCCTCCACGCGGCTAGCCCCGAGGTAATCGAAGCCGGTGCTCGCAACGCGTAGATCCCCGACGGGGTACTGCCCTATCCCGAACAGATGGTTCGACGATCGTGCTGCGATGCCAGATGACGCACGGGCGAAACCTGCGACGCCTGTCTCCGGAAGGACGGTGCATCAAGGGCATGGTCACCGCCCCATGCGATGCCGCCGGAGGGCGGGGCATCAGTACATGGGCGGTTGCCGAGTGGCGGTTTATCAGGCACCTGTACCCCCCCTGAGATCCGGGTCTACGTCGGAGGCGTTGCAGTGCTGTTCGAGCCGCGCGTGGGCCCTCCGAACTGAAGCGTCTCGGCCACTGGAACGGTCGCCGTGCACGACCTGCGCTCGACCGCGGATCCGAGCTGCCCTGCGGGTCGACGACCCGCCGGACTTGCACCGAGACCTGGATCGAACACCAAGACGTCGTCCACCACCGAGGCGACGTCCGGCCTGACTGTGAGAGTGGCGCTCCTGGCTGATACGATACGGTGGCGACGATTAGGTCTTGGAAAGTATCACTCTGAAAGATACAATCGAAGCATGAACTCGCGAGAAGCGTTTCGAAAGCTCGCTGATGCCACCGCCTCACAATGGGGCATGGTGACAACCGCGCAGGCAGAGGCGCTCGGCGTCTCGCGCCTGGTCCTCTCCCGCCTCGCGGAGTCGGGGGAGCTGGAGCGACTCGCCCATGGCGTATATCGGGACGCCGGCGCGCCGCGTGATGAGTTCGACGAGCTCCGGAGTGCGTGGCTCAGCACTGATCCCAAGCTCCTGGCTCACAAGCGCCTCGGAAGTCTGGCGGACGGTGTGGTGGTGGCCAGTGCTTCAGCGGCCATGCTCCACGGGGTGGGTGACCTGTGGGCCTCCCGTCACGAGTTCGTCACCGCCAGGCGTCGTCAGACCCAACGTCCCGAGATTCGTTACCGACGACGCCGCCTCGAAGACCGCGACGTCACTCTGGTTGAGGGCCTGCCAGTCATGGTGCTTGAGCGTACGGTGGTCGACCTGCTCGATGACTCTGGGGACCTCAGTCTGGTCTCTGATGCACTGGGTGCGGCGGTAAAGAAGCAGAGGCTGGACTACCAACGAATGCGCGAGCTCCTCAGCCCCCTGGCGCAACGCCACGGGTTCAGGCCACACGACGGCGACACCCTCCTCGAGAGGCTCCTGCAGACAGCAGGGCTGGATCTCGGATCGATCGCCGAGCGAATCTCAGCGAACTCAATACTGAGCCAACACGTGCTGCGCAGCTACCTGCGGCGTGAAATGCCGTCGTTCGACATCTCACACACCACCGAGCAGGCGACGGAATCTATCAGTCAGACTGTGCAAGAGACCCTGAGGCCATACCACAACCCCCTACAGCTCGCCGTGAAGAATGTGACGGCCACCGCCATGTCTGATTTCAGTAGGTCTCTAGCCGAACTGGTCGCCAGTCCTGCTCTGACCAACATCTCTCACCAGTGGGCCGAGACGCTGCGCACCTCGACCAGCTCCACAGCCACCGATGAGCCTGCGCGTGTCGACCAGGAGTCCGACCGTGATGACGTTCTCTGAGCCGTACTCGACCCCAACAGGGGTCGAATCCGCGATCCGAGAGGCCGCAAGGAACGCCTCGCGGCAAGACCACTCCCTGGGCACGGACATGCGCATCCGGCTCGAGTACTTCAACCGATTCTTGAGCCGGATCTTCTCGGAGGCAGAGGGATCAGATTGGGTGCTGAAAGGAGGCGCGGGCATCCTCGCCCGGATCCCCTCCACGCGCTCCACCCGCGACATCGATCTGTACCGTCCCGGCTTCACCCTCGAGCAGGCAGTCGAAGACCTCAAACGTCTAGCCCGTCTCGACCTCCAGGATCACTTCCGCTTCGAATACATCAGCCATGAAACGGCCATCGGAGCTGAGACCCAGCCCTACACCGAGGGGTGCAGAGTCACCTTCAACATATTCATCGGACCCGCCAAGAGGGGGTCCCTGCAGATCGACCTCGCCATCGGCTTAGGCCTCACCGACGATGTCACCGTCTGTCTCCCGGCGACGGCGTTGCCAATCCCACGACTGGTCAGCAACCCCTACCGCCTCTATCCGATCGTGGACCAGCTCGCAGACAAAGTCTGTGCCACGATGACTGACTTCGATGGTCGCGCCTCCAGTCGAGAGAAGGACCTCGTCGACATCATCGTCTTCGCTGTGACCCAAGACATCGACGGTACAGCGCTGAATGACGCCATCGAGATCGAACGACGCCGGCGCAAAATGGCACCACTCGAGACGTTCCGTGTGCCCACGACTTGGGGACGCGGCTACTCCATACAGCGAAGGTCCGTGCCCCACTGCGATAACTACCCCACAGTCGACCAGGCGGCAGAACTTGCGGCTCGACTGATAGGCCCCGCGCTTACCGCTGAATCCAGAGGACAGACCTGGTCCGCAGAACTGCTGGATTGGCACTGATCGCTGATTCCATCCGGCCGATAAAGGCGCATGACTCCGCGCGTGGTCCACGTCAAGTGAAGCGCCCAGGTGGCAACGGCGACTGTCAGGGGAGTGTCATCAGGGCCACCCAGGATTGACCACGGACGAGAGTCGCTTATCGATTAGAGCTTCCCATCACCGGCATCGTAGACCGCGCCGGCTCGGTCTACGATGCCGGTCGGACACGAGACTACTCGCCACGCCCCACACTGGCCGGCAGACACCGACTAACCAGGATTTGGGCAGGTTCGTGCGAGGTTCGATCCCTCCCGGATCCGCCTCACTCCTCCCGGATCCGCCTCACCGAAAGCAAACCTGTAGGTGTGCCAACTGGGCACATTAGTCGGTGCGGATAGTCAGGATCGGTAGCGGGTCGCCAGTGCGTCGGCGCGTACGTACAGCGCCTGGCGGAGGAGTTCGGGCGCTAAGACTTCGGCGTCGGTGTCAAGCCCCCACACTGCCCACACCGCGTGGCGCAGGTCTTCGAAGGTCACGTCGAGGCGGACCCACTCATCCGGCTCTGGTTCCTCGGCTCGGACAGCGCACGCAGTCTCCAGCAGCTCCTCGCGTCGTGAGGTCTTGATGCGGACGGTGACGGGGATGTGGTCCTCAGAGAGGAAGTGGACGGTGCGCTCGGCCCAGATCCGGTCGAGGTCGACCTGTGCGGGGCGTTGCGCCGGTTCGGGCAGCGTTTCGGCGCTGAGAATCCGAGACAGACGGTACGTCCGATCGTCTCCGGACTTGATCGCTAGAAGGTAGGTGTGCCCGCGAACGGTGACCAGTCCGATCGGATCGACAGTTCGAGGACTCTGTGTCTCGCCGGGTGCCGCGTAGTCGAGTCGCAGGCGGCGGCCGGTGAGCACCGCACTGCGAACCTCGCTCATGACGCCGTCGGCGATGTCCTCGGTCGGGTCGCGGCGAGAGAGCAGGTCGGTCTCCGGTTCGACCAGGAACCGTTCGGCCGCATCGCCGAGACTCACTCGATGCCCTTCGGGCAGCGCGTCGACGACCTTGCGCATGGCCGAGGCCAGCGGTGCGCTGAGGCCGAAGACCTTCTCCCCGCGGCCTGATCCGGCCGTGAGCAGCGCGAGTGCCTCGTCATGGTTCAGCCCGGTCAGTTCGGTGCGGAAGCCGGGAAGGAGCGAGTAGCCACCGTGTCGGCCACGGTCGGCGTAGACGGGGACACCCGCGACCGAGAGGGCGTCGATGTCGCGCAGCACAGTGCGCGTGGACACTTCGAGCTCACCGGCCAGTTGGTCGGCGGTCATTCGGCCTCGCTGGCGCAGCAGCAGCACCAGAGAGACCAATCGGTCTGCTCTCATGCTCTACATCATTACCAGGAATCACGACACAAGATGACGTGATTAGTCGGGAAGCTGGTAGTGCAGCGTCGAGGACGGCGGCCACAGGGCGGCCGGGGGTTGCCGAATGAGCGAACGGAGCAGCAATGGAACGCACGGCAGTAAACCCGGTGACGTGGTCGCAGGAGATGGGGTTCAACCAGGGCGAACTCGTCTCGGGTGAGACGCGGACCCTGTACATATCGGGGCAGACGGCGATGAGCACGACCGGCCAGCCCGAGCACGACGGGGACATCGCGGCCCAGCTCGCGCTGGCCGTGACGAACCTCGAGGCCGTGCTCACCGAAGCCGGCATGTCGCTGGTGAACCTGATCCGCCTCAACGTCTACACCACCGACGTCGACGCGCTGTTCCCGCACTACGGTGTACTCGCCGGGACACTCGGAGCAGCCGGCGTTGCCCCGACTACCACGATGCTCGGCGTCACCCGCCTAGCGATCCCCGGCCAGATGGTCGAGCTCGAAGGAACCGCAGTCGCATAACACTTCACCTGCGCAACTCATCTCGGACGGCCAACAGTGTATCCCTACGGGCCCTCCGACAGTTTCCAGGCTCGTCGACTTCGTAGATGGTTCGGTCGTTGCAGGCCGTCTTGATGAGGTTAGTTGTCGCGAGGGCGCGACGTTGCGTCCTGAAGCGTCCTGGGTTTCGTTCCGACCTACTTCCTCAAGGAGGATTGGATCATGCCCGAGAAGTACAGCCCCGTGTTCAAGGCCCGGGCCCTGGACCTGATCGAGGAGCGAATCGCATCCGAGCAGTGCTCAGGATGGGTCGCCTGCACCGCGGTCGGTGAAGCCCTCGGCGGGATCTCGCCCCACACTCTGCGCAACTGGTGGAAGCAACGCACCATTGATCGAGGCGAGGCCCCCGGGCTCAGCACCGACGAGTCTGAAGAGATGCGCAGGCTGCGCAGAGAGAACCTCGAACTGCGCCGGGCGAACGAGATCCTGCGCAAGGCCTCGGCTTTTTTCGCAGCGGAGCTCGACCGCCCCACGACGAGATGATCCGGTTCATCGATATGCACCGTGATCAGTGTGATGGGTTCGGGGTCGAGGCCATCTGCCGCACCCTGGGTGCGGCAGAGTGTGGGTTCATCACCTCGCGGGCCTACCGGGCCGCGAGGTCTCGGCACGGGTGTGCACGCTCAGTCAGAGACGAGATCCTCATGCAGGAACTCCGCCGGATCCACGTGGAGAACTACTCCGTGTACGGGGGGACGGGGGTACGGGGTGCGGAAGATGCATCAGGCGATGCGCCGGGCCGGCTGGGAGATCGGCCGCGACCAGGTCGGGCGCCTCATGAAGGTGGCCGGTCTGGAAGGAGTGCGGCGTGGCCGCAAGCCGGTCACCACCCGCCCGGCCGCGGAGCCGGATGCCCGCCCAGATCTGGTGGAACGTCGGTTCGCCGCCGAACGCCCGAACCAGCTCTGGGTTGCTGACATCACCTATGTGCGCACGCTGGCAGGGTTCTGCTACGTCGCGTTCATCACCGACGTGTTCACCCGCCACATCGTGGGATGGGCGGTCTCGGCGAGTCTGCACACCGCGGGGCTGCCCCTGCTGGCTCTGGAACAGGCCCTGCTGACCACCGGCGCATCCCGCGGTCGCCAGGGGCTGGTCCACCACAGCGACAGGGGCTCCCAATACGTGAGTTTGGCCTACTCCGACGCGCTGATCACCGCGGGGGTGACCGCGTCGGTGGGCACTGTGGGCGACAGTTTCGACAACGCACTGGCCGAGACCGTCAACGGACTCTACAAAGCCGAGCTCATCCACACCAAGCGGGTCTGGGACTCCCTCCAGGCCGTCGAGCTGGCCACCATGGGGTGGGTGCATTGGTGGAACACTCAGCGTCTGCACCAGGCCCTCGGCTACCGCACTCCCGCGGAGGTCGAGGCGGCTTACACTCACAACCAGGACACAGCGCCCGTTGCGTCCTAACCCCGGAACGAAACCCAGGACGCTTCACAGAGAACTCGGCATCGAGGTAGCTCTGCCAGTCCTCATACCCCAAGGCGACCCAGATTCGACCCTGCCATGCTGCGGCTACCCGCTCCTGTAGTGATCGATAGTCCGCTTTCATATCATCCGTGAAGTTCCGAGCAGACGCCTCAGTAAACGATGATTCCAATGCCTTGGTCATGTCGAGGTCACCACCTCGACGCCTCCATTACTAAGTTCATCTGCCTCGTCTAGACCTTCGACTAGGTGAGAGAAGGGGACTCTCAGCCACGCGGCTAATCGCAGCAGTTCCATGACTTTGAAGGCTGTCCGACCGTGAAGCTTGGCGGAGAACCCAGCTTTAGTGAGCCCGAGTGCTTCAGCCGCGTCCTTCTGGAGTAGGCCACGACGACCAAGCTCTGCGCCCAGGTTCGCCTTGATGATCTCTACGTGTGTCATGGCTCGACCATATTTGTTTCATGCAAACCACGCAAGATCGTAGTGTGCGTGTCGCAAACTAAAGTGGGACTCTCGTGGACTCTGTAGCCGCCTGCCGTTACTCTGTGAACCATGGTCACATCAGTAGCTCAGCACTTCATCACGGAAGACCAGGCGAACCAGCAGGTATCAGGCGAAGTTCGAAGCTGGTTAGGCCGGAGGGGGCTCACGCAGCGACAGTTAGCTGCTCACCTTGGGTTGAGCCCAACGAGCCTCTCGTTCCGAATGAAGGGCCGGACTCCGTGGGGGTTCTCGGAGTTGATGAGGATCGCCACTTGGCTTGACATCTCGTTGCACGACTTGCTCGGAGACGGGCTGATCAATGCGAAAGCCCCCGTCCGCGGTGCGGACGAGGGCCTCTCGGAGAAGCTCCCCCAGCTGGATTCGAACCAGCAACCGCTCGATTTCCGGTGCCTCGGCACCGGCGGTCTGTTCGTTCACATGTCATACCCGTTCTTTATGGTGTGAGGACGAACACCTACTTTTCTGGAGGCGATTCCGATGATCTGGCTCGTTCTTGGGGCCATGACCCTCATCATCTTCATGGGTGGCCTTGCGCTGCACCCGCTGCGCATGATCCTCAACCTGACTCAGATCACCGCCTTTGGAGTGTTCGTCTTTGCTCTGTGGGTCAGCCACGGTCGCGATAAGGGAGCCCTCGGTGATGGTGAGTGGCTCGACGTCATCCTCTGGTCGGGCGCGATATGGGTCGGGCTTCTGGTCCTGCGCGCGTTGCCTATGTTCTTCAACGGGGCTGGAGATCCCGTCGATCTTGACTACGTCTCGCAGCAGGAGCCTGGCCCGGACGGCTTTGAGGATGCTTACAATGCCGGTTACCTGGACGCCCAGGCACAGTATTACTACGAGCGAGGACTCGCAGATGGGCAGGCTGACCGAGCAGAGGGCTGACCAGCTCATCACAGCCGATGAGGCTGGAACTACGGTGACGTGGTCCCGGCCTCATCGGTTTCTTAATCAGCGAAACGGGGAGGGGACAACGCAGTGCCCGGGCCGTCCGTGGTTGATCCACGAGCCCCCGTAAGGAGCTGCGTATGCACCCCCGATTCCAGCAAGAGCCTCTCCAGCACTTCGCGGCATGGCTAAACATCAAGAGCCGTCCCCAGACAGTGCGGAATCGCCTCTACTACGTCGACCGGTTCCTGCGCTGGCTCGACCACGTGGGTGCGGACCCCTGGTCTATCGACATCAGGCACCTCGCGGCCTGGTTGACTCAGGTCGGGACGAAGCCAGCAACTCGAAGCAACGCCCGCGGTGCGCTGCGAGTCTTCTACCAATGGGCCTATTTGACCGACCGGTGTACGGCGGATCCGACCAAGCATCTGCCCGGTATCCGAGTCCCTCACGGAGTTCCCCGACCAGTTCCCCCGGCAGTCCTTGATTCCGCTCTCGAAGCGAGCTCCACCGCACGCGATGCGCTGATGCTGCTTCTGGGGGCGCTGGCTGGGCTGCGGATCGGAGAGATCGCACCACTGCATACCGCCGATGTCAGCCCCGAGAGTCTCTACATCAGCGGCAAAGGTGGACGCAGCCGCCGGATCCCTGTCCACTCAGCCTTGGTCCCGTTCTTCCAGGCGTGCGAGTCCGGATTCCTCTTCCCCTCTGAACGGAACCCCGCTGGCCACTACCTGCCGGCGTCCATCGGAGCCCGTATACGCTCCCTGCTCGGTGGACAGTGGACAGCTCACAACTTGCGCCACAAGTTCGCCACCGACTTCTACCAGGCGTGTCCGGACATCATTACTTTGCAGGCGCTGCTTGGCCACGCCCGAGTGGACACCACCTTGGTGTACACCCGGCCACCGGCAGACCACCTGGACGAGGTGTCGCAAGTGCCGACCCCAGTCGGCGTCGCCGCTGTCCGGGGTCGGGTCCTGCCGTAACCTCCGGGCACCCTCGGCCGCGGCCTGACATGTAGATCACCACCAGCGGGAAGTGCTCTGTTCGAAGACCTCTGACCAGCCCAGCGTTGGGACCGATATCCGGCAGTACAGGGGTGAGGCAGAGATGACACCGCTCACGGAGTCAGCGACCACAAACTTCGAGGAGTCAGCAGAGGAGAACACCATGATGACCGTATGGGGACAGCCGAACTGTGGGCCCTGCTCAGCTGTGACCGGCAAGCTCGACCGTGCCGGTGTCGTCTACGAGTACAAGGACCTCACCGAAGAACAGCACGCCGAGAAGCTGGCCGAGTTCAAGGAGGCCGGTTACCAGGGGACCCCGCTGATCGAGACCCCTGACGAGATCATCCAGCACCACGACCCCCTGCGGCTCAAGGCCGCCATCGAGCGGGCCCAGCAGGCCCAGATGGACACCCTCACCGCGGACCCTGAGCTGCACAGATCCTCACCGGACATCACCTGACCGGTCCCGGTGGCCAATCCCGTGGCCACTGTCCACCGCCGCACCGCAGGCGGTCTGGACAGTGGCCACACTCATGTCCAAGAGAGCTTCCGACACCGGACCTCCCAAAGTGTCCAGTGCCCAGTGGACATCGCGGGTGGACATCGCGGGTGTCCACTAGGGGTGTCCGGTGGTGTTGGTGCCCAGGTGTCCACCGGCGGGGACGCTTGTCCGGCCAGCCCGTGGAACGGGCCGGTTGCTGGTGACACACATTTGGGTTCCGAGAGTCGAAGCATCAGGGACAGGATACCTATCGACAAGCTGAGGGAAGACGATGCCTGAGCAGACTGATCGCTCCGCAGACCACGCAGACCACGCTGAGCGCTCCGGGGGTGAGATCCGGTTCATGGTAACCGCGCAGGTCATGGTGCTCGACGACACCGACACCACGGTCAATGCGGCCACGATGGACCGGGCGCTGCAGGTGATCCGGAAGGACGCGCGGGCCAAGGTGGCCAGCGGCCCGCCGCTAGTCACTCTTGCCGATGCCCACCGCAACTCTGCACTGTTCAGCCGCGACGAGTGGCTGGTCACTGAGACCGCCCTGCATGCGCTGGCCAAACCTTTGGGCCGGCCGGCCGACTACCGGCTCCTCTACCACGCGTGGCAGATCCGGGAGGTCGGCACGGAGAAGTGGATACCGGTGAAGCTCTCCGCTCTGCTGCCGATCATCGACTCGGCCATGGAGACCACCGGCAAGAGTGTCGTGGTCACTTCGTCGCTGCTCGGGGTGCCCGAGCAGCGATTCGAGCCCGGGGCGGTGCGCGCCGACGACGCCGAGACCCTGACCAGTCGAGCAGAGCACGGTGTCCTCGATGAACTGGACCCGGACCTCTTCGACGTAGACGACACCGACGCCGAGACGACGATGGGGCAGGAAGAGGCCCCGGTCACCGCTGCCGCTCACGTCGCCGCGCGAGCCGGTGTGGCCACCACCCCCGGTGTCCCCGCAGCCACCGGGTCGAGCGCGGATTTCGAGATCTCAGAGTGGATCCGTAAGGCTCCGACACCCGAGGCCCCCGTCGACGTCTCCGCCGACTCCGCGGAGAGCCCAGCAGACGACGAGGAGATCACCGTCGCTGACATCGAAGCCCGGATCACCGGGCACCAGCCGGTTCAGGACCCCCGCAGCGTCCCGTCCGAGGAGGACAGGTCCCCGCGCCCTGTCGAGCCCCCCTCAACCGAGACGGCCCCTGGGGACACCGAATCAGGCGAGGGCCCCGTGGAGGACGAGGCCACTGACGAGACCGGTGACCACACAGGCGAGACTGCCACGGCCCACGCTGGAGCTGCCTCCAGGCGGGACATGCGCGCAGAGCGTGACGAGCGGCCGAGCTTCCTGACACAGCACCGCCACGAAGAGCCTGCCCAGAAGGGCTGGCGCGGTGTCATGTCATCGATGGGAATCAGGATGACCCCCGGGGCGGACGAGCAGTCCGAACGCGATGATAAGTCCATGGTCTCCCAGCACTGGCCCGGCCCTCGCACGATCGCGGTAGCCAACCCCAAGGGTGGGGCCGGAAAGACCCCGACCACTCTGAGCCTGGCAGCAGTCTTCGCCCGATACGGCGGGGGAGGGGTCCTGGCCTGGGACTCCAACCAGACCCGCGGCACCCTGGGCTGGCGGTCCCAGCAGGCCGCCCACGACGCGACGATCCTGGACCTGCTCCCCGAGACCGACCGTCTGCTCACCCCCGGTGCACAGGCCGCTGACCTTAGCCACTACACCCACCATCACTCCGATGACCGGTACGACGTGCTGCGCTCGAAACCCTCGGTGCTGGCCGATGAACAGCGGCTGCACGCCGAGGACGTCGACGCGGTGCATCGGGTGGCTGCGAAGTTCTTCCGCCTGATCCTCATCGACTCCGGCAACGACGAGTCTGACCCCGTCTGGCAGCGGATGATCCACCATGCCGACCAGCTGGTGGTGGCCACCAGCGCCCGCGAGGACCACGCCGAGGGCGGGGCCCTGATGCTGGACACCCTGGCCAGGACCTCAGAGCGAGGCGAGCGACTGGCCGACAACGCGGTCGTGGTGGTTTCCCAGGCCGAATCCACCACCTCACCCATGGAGATCGACCGGACCGTGGCGAACTTCCAGCGGATCGCCCGCGAAGTGGTGTCCATCCCGTTCGACTCCGCCCTGGTGGCCGGACCGATCTCTCATCCGGCACTGGCTCCTGCCACCCAGCGCGCCTGGCTGCGCGCCGGGGCCGCGGTGGCCAGGGGACTGAGCCGCTGAGCACCACCCATCCCGCTATGACCACCAGCTGAGAGGACTCACCAGACTCATGGGACGGATCGCCTCCACCGCAGGTAAGGGCATCATGCTCAAAGTCCTCGGCGGGTCCATCGGTGTGCTGGCCCCCTTCGTCATCGCCGCAGCCCTGGCCCTGGGCCTGCTGGCGGTCATGGCCACTGCCTGGTCCCCCGAGCAGACGGGCGGGCAGGGACGAGCCTGCGCAGCCCCGGAAGGCAGCAGCGCGCAGAACGGGGAGATGCCAGAGGAGCTGCAGGTGCCCCAGGAGTACGAGGACGCCCTGCACGGGGCGGCCAACGAGTCCGGACTCCCGGTGTCCCTGCTGGCCGCCCAGGTCTACTACGAGTCGAACTGGGACCCCGACGCCGAATCAGAAGCCAACGCCCAGGGGATCGCCCAGTTCACTCCCGCCACCTGGGCGCAGTGGGGCGAGGGCGGCGACGTGTGGGACCCCCAGGACGCGATCGCCGCCCAGGGCCGATACATGGGCTACTTCGTGGAGACCTTCGAAGACGACGCCCAAGACGATGAGCACCTGATGGAGCTGGCGATCGCCGGGTACCACGCCGGGGAGGGCAACGTGGCAGCCGCCAATTACCAGGTCTCCGAGGTCGGGCCCCGGACCAATCAATACGTCCTCAACATCATGGCCGCCACCGAGGGAGACTCGGTGGCCTACTGCGACGACGCCGGCAGCTCAGTGCCCGCCGGCGACGCTGTGGAAGCCTCCGCCGAGCTGGCCTGGGACGAAGAAGTCACCCTGCCCCGGTCCACCGCCGCTGAGCACGGCCGCGAAGAATCCAAGGACGAATACGTCGACGCCGTCCAGATCCACGGGATGCAGCCCAGCCACGCGTTCTACACCGACTGCGGCCTCTTCGTCTCCACAGTGATGCACACCGCCGAGCTGGACACAGAGTTCCCCGCCCGGGGGACCAGCATCCAGATGGACTACCTCACCAGCTCCGAGAAATACGACACCTTCACCCCGCAGTCCGAGGGAGAGCTGGAACCCGGAGACATCCTCATCATCACCGGTGAAGGTATCGGCCATATCTACCTCTACACCGGCCAGCGCCACGACGGCGACGACGGCAGAGCCCAAGGAGCCAGCCTGGGAGAACGACCCCCCTCCGGCCACAAATTCTTCCTCTCCGACTTCCGCGGCGACTACACCGCAGCACGCCTCACCGACCCCGACACCTCCCCAGAGGATGAGAACACCCACGACACCGACCAGGGTAACCAGGACGACCAGGAGGACAGCTGATGGCCACCGGACGCATCCACCGACCCCGCAATCTGCTGGTTCTGCTCGCAGCGATCCTCGTCATCGCAGCACTGAGCCTGGTGTTCCTGTTACGCACCGACACCGGGACACCGGCCCAGAGCACCGACGCTGAGCACGACTTCCTGGTCACCCACGTCCCTGCCGAGGTGGAGTTGCGCATCGACGGTGACCCCGTCGACCACGACAACGGCGACACCTACACCGTCCGCTCCGACCAGGTCACCCTCTCCGCCACCGCTGAGGGCTTCGCAGACCACGAGGCCACCTACGCCCTCGAGGAAGACCAGACCACCCCCATCGACTTCCAGATGGACCCTGAGACCCCAGAGGCGATGGACCAGCTCATGGAAGACGGCGGCGGATACGACGCCGAGCAGGAGGGCACCCGCCAGTACCTCGAAGACGCCGAAGACGCCCACGACGAGCACCCGATCCTCTCGGACCTGCCCGAAGAACAAGACACCTTCTCCGCCTACCAGGGCCTGCCCGAAGAGAGCAACGACGACTTCGCCATTCACCTGCACCTGGCCCAGCACACCGCGCAGACCGGCCGGGAGGACTTCACCGCGTGGATGGATGAGGCCGGATACGACCCGGAAGACTACGAGATCGTCGAGACCATCGAACCCGGTGACGCCGCCCTGACCGTCGAGGAACCACCCACCAGCGACGACCTGGCCTCCATGGACCCACCCTCCGTCACCAACGAACACACTCCCGAGGACACCCCCGAAGACCTGGCCACTCAGTTCGCCACCGTGGTCTCCACCTGGGACACCACCGAAGACCTCGACCCCGTCGACTCAGAACACCGGGCCCAGGACCTGATGACCGAGGCCCTGGCCGATCGGCTGTTCACCCCAGAGAACCC
The DNA here is from genome assembly GCF_025420485.1 of Nesterenkonia marinintestina. Classification (GTDB taxonomy): domain Bacteria; phylum Actinomycetota; class Actinomycetes; order Actinomycetales; family Micrococcaceae; genus Nesterenkonia; species Nesterenkonia marinintestina. The sequence continues at coordinate 25,866 of NZ_JAOEFD010000017.1, forward strand.
GATCACCTCCCAGCAATGGCGCGCCGCTGCCGATGACCAAGCCGCCTCCTACCCCTGGGTGACCCAGGCCGCGATCATCGACCACACACAGGACTCCACCACCTTTGAGCACACCGTCTGCTGGGCCTGGATCAGCGCCGACGCCGACCCGACACCCGACCACCCCAGGACCTACCAGATCACCATCGACACCACCGCAGATGCCCCCGTCGTCTCCGAGTACGACTACCAAGACGGCTACCAAGCAGCAGACCCCGCCGACGGTGACTGCGCCACAGACTGAGCACACCGACGCATCCCACCCCAGAGGCTGACGGACGAGTAAGGAGCACCTGATGACCCCCGCGATGGAGCAACCCGTGCTGCCGTTCATGCTCGCCGCGATCACCCTGATCATCGTCGGAGTGCTGCGGCTCATCCTGGCATTGACTCACATGTGGGCGCGGACCTACCTGACCAGCCTCAGGCGCACCCCCGCCGGCCCGATCTGGAGTCGAGCACTCAGCGGTATCCAGTGGGCAAGCGGTCAAGTCCCGTGTAGTGGTGTAGCTGACCCCGCCGCTTGCGGCGGGGTTTGTGACTGCGGCGCCCAGACCTACAATCCGAAGGACATCAACGAAGAAAAGAAGAACCCCTCACCGCGCCAGCGGTGAGGGGAACACTGCCGCGCCGCGTAGCGGTGCGCCTGTGGGTGCTGTGAGTTCCATCGAGCAGCACAAGGGTTACTTACCGGGAGAGTTCAGCGCACGCCATACGCTCGACCGACTCACCCCTAGGGCCTGAGCTATCTCACTGAGGGTGTGACCCTGACTCCTGAGCGCTTCAGCGGCTCTCAGACGCTCTGCTGGCATGACGGTGGGCCTTCCACCTATCCGGCCTTGCGCGCGGGCGTGAGCAAGGCCCCTGCGGGTGTTCTCTCGGATGGTGTCTACGCGGAGCTGCACGAAAACGGCCACGACGCCGAACAGGGCGCGGCCCATCGGTGTGGTGGTGTCTATCTCCGGCTCAGTAAGGGATTTGAGCTGAATGCCCCGCTCCCCCAGCTCATGCACAATCTGTAGGGCCATGACTTCGCCGCCTGCGAGGCGATCCAGCGCCCGGACCATGAGGGTGTCGCCCTCGCGTAGGTAGTCCTGACAGGCGATCCACTGCGGACGATCCGCGATCCGGGAGGACTCGCCGTGATCGGTGAAGACTTGTGCAGCGCCAGCAGCGCGCAACTCGGCCTCCTGCGATTCGGGGTTCTGCTCGCGGGTACTGACTCGCGCATATCCGATGATCGTCACCTGTGCTCCTGCCGTTGCCGATACCAAAAACGGTACGACAAGGGTTGTGACGAACGCCTAGTTTCGGGACGAGTTTTGACTACGCCATAGTGGGCGTGTCGGCATGTGACTTCGTCTGCTAAATGGCAGGGTTCTTCAGACGCTCCGTGGCACGTTGGAGCGGGCGATGGTCGATGGGGCTCGCGTCGCGTTCCGCGAGGGGATCCCTTACCGTGCCCTTTTCAGTGCGATCGAGCGTAGGCGTTAAGGACTCGTGTTCATTCAGCGGTTATTCGAGTGAACCAAAGGATCTCGGGCGATATCGCGGAAGTAGAGGACAATCCCTGCGACGAAGGGGGCTGGTGCAGGGATAGGTGACATCTGATGTTTAGCGCCGTGGGTGCTGGGTAGGAGAGGATGTCCCTATGGCAGGAAAGTACCCGGAGGAGTTCCGCGAGGATGTCGTCACGGTCGCGAAGAACCGCGAGGCCGGCGTGAGCCTGAAGCAGATCGCTGCTGATTTCGGGATCAGCGACGCCTCCTTGACGAACTGGATGCGCCAAGACGCCACCGATGCCGGGGAACGCGAGGGCCACACCAGTGATCAGAAGGACGAGCTGGCTGAGCTGCGCCGGCGTAACCGGCTGTTGGAGCAGGAGAACCTGGTGCTGCACCGGGCCGCGGCCTACTTGTCGCAGGCGAATCTGCCGTCAAAAGGCTCTACCCGCTCGTAGGTGATCTCGCTGCCACCGATGGTGTTGCTGTGGCGGTGACGTGCCGGGTACTGAAGATCGCCCGCCAGCCCTACTACCGGTGGCTGGCCAACCCCATCACTGAGGCCGAATGGCAGGAAGCCCACCGGCTCAACGCGCTGATCGACGCCCATGCCGAAGATCCTGAGTTCGGGTATCGATACCTCCCCGATGAGGCCGAGGAAGCCGGCTACCGGATGGCCACCCGGACTGCCTGGCGGCTGTGCAACGTTCAGGGGGTGGCTTCGGTGATCAGCCGCAAGCGCCGGGGCAAAGGGACCCGCCCGGGCCCGCCAGTCCATGACGACCGGGTGAGGCGGAACTTCCATGCGGATGCCCCCAACCAGGTCTGGCTGACCGATATCACCGAGCACCACACCGCTGAGGGCAAGCTGTATCTGTGCGCGATCAAGGACGTCTGCTCACGCAGGATCGTCGGCTATGCGATCGACTCGCGGATGAAGTCCTCGTTGGCGGTGCGGGCGATCAACAACGCTGTGACCCGCCGTGGGGCCGCCAATGTGGCTGGATGCATTCTTCACTCGGATCGTGGGTCGCGATTTCGAGCGAAGAAAGTCACCCGGGCACTGGAGCAGCACGGACTGATCGGCTCCATGGGCCGGGTTGGTGCTGCTGGGGACAACGCGGCGATGGAGTCGTTCTACTCGCTGCTGCAGAACAACGTGCTCGACCGTGAGGTCTGGGCCACCCGCCAGCAGCTGCGGATGAAGATCGTCACCTGGATCGAGAAGACCTATCACCGAAGGAGGAAGCAACAGGAACTGGGGCCGATGACCCCGGTACAGTTTGAAGCCCACCTATTGGAACAAGCCCTCGCCCTGGCGGCCTAAGAATGAACTGTCACCTGTTCCTGCACCAGCCCCATCGTTGATCCAGCGGCGGTGGCTGCGGAGCCGGGCCCACATCCTGCGGCGAGCCCGTTCGATAAGCGGGTGAGCGAAGCCCTCGGCATCAAAGCCTTCGAGGTCTATACAGTTGAGTTGCCTCCGAAGGCAGAAACCGTACGCCACGACCACCTCAACGACGGCGTCGAGGACCTCTACTTCATCGTCTCCGGTGAGGGCTGGGCCTTCGTTGACGAAGAATCCGTTCCGCTTCAGCCAAGTCTTTTCATCGCAGTGACGGTCGAGTCCACAAGACAACTTCGGGCCGGCAGCAGCGGGCTGACCTTCGTCGCGATCTGCGGTCGACCGCACTGAAGAACACGTTCCGCTCATCGATCGTTCACCGGCACGGGTCACTCCGCGTTCCGGGGCCGGACCGTAGGTAGTGGACCACTATGTGAAAATCCCGGCAGCAGAGGCGGAGTGGTCGCGTCATGCGACAGCGGTCCCGACGGGTGATCTCAGAGGTCTGCATGCAAGAGTTCGATCACGGCGTGGTCGATGGAGTTATGCCCCGCCTTTGGCTAGGTAATCGGCAGGGTCGTATAACAGTCGCAGCCGTTGGATACGGCCGTTGGTGAAACGGAAGAACTCTGTCAGTCGCACGATGCCTTCTGGCATGTGCGCGTCGTAGATGACGGCCGAGCCGTCGGTGTCGTGGACCTCTTGGACCAAGTCAATTCTGTTGACGTTGGCGATGAAACCTCTTACTCCCTCCAGGAAGAGGGACGATCCCACCTCGTGTCCGGCTATGGGGCCTTCGAAATCGAAGTCCTCCATCAGCAGTGGCGAGAGGGCACTTCCGTCGCCGTATTTTTCGATTCCGCTCGTGAGAATTTCGTAGTAGGCCTCAAGCACAGATGGTGCTCTTTGGCTGAGGATCGTCATGTCGTCTCCTTCTTTCGGCAGGGTGGTGAAAGAACGCCTAATGCAATCGCGCCGTCGGCGGTTGAGTCTTTGGTCGTCAGCGATGCCGCTACAGTCTCGATCGATCACGCGTGGGTATGAGCGGCTCATCTATTGGGCCGACGTGCCGATCGAGCCAGTCCTTGAGTGGCTGGGTTCCCTTCCAGATCGTGCGGATCTTGTCGAGGACCACGGGGGTGTGCATCCACTCGGCCTGTTCTTATTGCTGAACGACGGCGGCACCCTTCCAGCGCAGTAGCTCGGCGCGCGGGTGCAACGAGGGGTATCCGGAAGGTGTTCTCTTCAATGGCGACTCGATGCCTGAGGTGATGGGGAGCTCCCGGCGGGTGAGTTCGGCGCGAAGCTTCTCGAACTCGCGGCCACTGGTCTCCTCATCGATTGCACCTCGGAACCGCTGGCACTGGTCGCGGGCCATCGCCATCGCGCCGTAGCCGATGACCATGCCAGCAGCAGATACCTCCAGGTAGTAGCCGATGCCACCGACCGCTCGGGCTTCGCTGGTCGCGCCCGTCCACAGCTTGTAGGGCGACTTGTCCTTGGAGAAGCGCAGATCCCGGTTAGGCCGGAACATCCGCATAGTTTCGAACTCAGCGGCCAGTTCGTTGAGCAGTGTCAGCATAGGTTCCCGCACCTGCTCTTGCCAGATCGTCTTGTTGGCGTTCCAATAATCCTTGCTGTTGTCCTCACTGAGGCCTTCGAAGAAGGTGAACAGCTCGGGAGGAAAGCCTTGGAACGTGCTCATTGCGAGCCTCCCCGCGCTGGTGCATTGTGTTCCAAAGCGACGCTGACCCAAAAGGCAAGGTCGTCCTCGGTGGTGAGGGCTTCCTTATGGACGTGGACCCACCCGGGCCCCATGGAGCGCCCAGCTCCCATCTCGGCCTGTACGGTGCCGGGGCGTTCGAGGAACTCTTGGTTCTGTTTCGGGTCGATGCGGACCAGAAGGTCGCCTTCGCGGCCCACGGCGACGACCATCTTCTCGTTGACCATGAAGGACAACCCGCCGAACATTCGCACTTCGCGCATCGAGGGTTCGGACGCCAGTGCTGTTCGGACTCGATCGATCAGCGGAGCAAGGTCGTTCATGGGCTTGCTCCTACGCCGTCTGATCGGGCTGAGCGTAAGAGAGCCGGTCGAAGACCAGCATGAGCTTGACGATCTTGCCTTCGCGGACAGTGAAGTTCTCGGCGGCCAGTGCTGTGTTGGTCGCTGCGGTCTGTGGGTAATAGAACAGCGCCACGTGGCCGTCGTCGGCGAAGTGCGCCACGTGGGTCAGCCCTGTCAGGTTCGGGGCGAATCCCCTCAGGTAGTCGCGCCAGGCTTCCTTGCCGGTCAGGGTCTCTCCGGGTGCGTGGCAGACGATGTCGTCGGACACCTGTGTCATGGCTTGGTCAATGTTTCCGCCGGTCCACGCGCGGTGATACTCCAGCACGATGTCAAGCGCGGCCGTGTCAGTTTCCAGTGTCATGAGGGCTCCTTCGATGTCGGTCGGTGACGGGCGGTGCACGGCTAGGTCGGCCTCCAGTGATCCTCACCGGCGTCGCCTCCGGCGGCAGCGATGCTCAGCCGCGGCAAGAAGTGCCCCCATCCATCGGCGTGACCAGTGAGCTGGGCATCCGGCAGGTTCGAGTGCACCAGCTCCACGCGAGTGCCGCTCGGGATCGCAGTGAGCTCGAATGCCACTGTCGATGAGCCTGGGGGCAAGTCGGTACTGCCTGCCACGCCCCAGGACATGACGACTCGGCGTGGTCGGTCCACGTCGAGATACTTGCCTCGGATTGCGTGACCCGCGATGTCCACCGCGAAGTCGCCCCCGCGCTCGGGGGTGAGTGTGGCATGCTGTCCCATCCAGGCAGTCATTCCTGATTCGCTCACCAGGTACTCGAAGACGTCTTCTGGAGTGGCCGCGATCTCGATCGAGGTCGTGAACTCAGTCATCGGTCTGACCCTTCCATGACTCAACGGCCGCCTTAAGGTCGGCCAACTTCGTGGGCCAGAACTCGTCCAAATACGCCCGCACAGCTTCTAACCCGTCGGTCTCCACCGCGAACAGGTGGCGCGTGCCCTCGCGGGTGCTGCGCGCGAGACCTGCCTCGCGCAGCACCTTCAGGTGATGAGAGGTCGTCTGCTGCGACAGTCCGACCGACCCAGCGATCTCTCCTACCGATCGCGGACGGGAGCGAACCACTGCAAGGATCGCTCGACGGTTCGCATCCGCCAGAGCGCGCAGCGCCTGATCCAGACCATCAGCGGCTTCGGCTGCCATGGAAACCCCCTTATCGACAGAGCATCAGCATAGCACAAATCGACATTTGTACATATGGGCCTCGGTGATGACAGTGTTCTCGGGTCGGCAGACTCCAGGCCCACGGTCGAGCACGTCCCGGTAGACCAACCTCGACCGGACACACCCACTCCCGACATGTGTCAGTTTCAGAAGGCGACTGCATGGCCAGGCGCTTGAATCCGGGAGTTGTGCAGTCGGCTGTTGAACTTCTGATGTCAGAAGTCCCCTGCTGTAGGACCCCGCGGATCCTGTCACACGTGAGAGCCGCTGACATGGGGAGTGACATTTCGACGGGACACGGTCTGTCTCACTAACTTGTCGTAATCCTCAGGGGTGGCCGCTCTTGGAGGTCTCGTGCCCTGACGTATCCGGTCGTCGAAATCTCTAGAGTAAGGCCATGGGTACAAGCTCTTCAGAAGACAGATGCTGCTGGTGGTGCGGGCAGCGGGCGGACTCTAAAGAGCACCGCTTCAAGGCGAGCGACCTACGGTGGATGTTTCAAGACTCTCCCTCGCTATGGCTTGACGCGGGTGAGCGCCCAACGAGACTTCAGGGACCCGGCGCGAAAGCGGTACTTTTCCCTCACGTGCTATGCCGCGACTGCAATTCCGCGCGCAGTCAGCCCTTAGACGACGCCTACTCGGCGTTCTTCACATTCATCTGCGAAGGTGCTGAGAGGTTTCGGAACCTCGCCGAGTTCTCGATGGAGGAGATCTATTCTTCAGACGCACAGGGGCCGGGGAACCTGGCCCGGTACTTCATGAAGAACTTCGCTTGTCGTATTGCCTCGATGGGCTTCGAGGTGCCTCAGCAGATCATCGAGTTTATGAATGGGGCCCAGGGCATGCCTAACGCTAGTCTGCTCCTGTACCGGGACTTCGCTTTGCACGACCACTTCCGACAAATCGGAGATCACGGGATCTTTCTCTACGCCAACGCCATGAACTCGCCGACGGAGCCGAGCGAAGGGCCGCTCACTGCAATATGTGCAGAGCTACAGGTCGGGCCGATCGGAGCCTTGTTCTTCTGGGATGTTGACACTGCGCTGGGGCCCATCTTCTCCGCAGATCCGTGGGTACACCTTCGTCACAGGACAGAGCTGCCGTATCCCGAGCTGCATGACGAACAATGGGGCCGCCTTAACCCGTAGGTGGTACGAGCCCGGCTTGCTCCGGAGAATCCCGTCATGTGAATCCAGGATTCGCCGATTCGCTTAATCTTCTCCACGACACTGCAGTCCCGGTCGCAGTCATGTATGCCGAATTCAGAGGACAGGCGGTCTAC
>NZ_JAOEFD010000018.1 GCF_025420485.1 Nesterenkonia marinintestina
GGATGGGATTCGGTCCGTCCGACCTGACGTCAACGGCGACGCAGGACGAGGACCGAGTCCCATCCTCTTTCTCATGCCCGTACGACGTCCCGCAGGGTATCCTGTGAGGCGCATTCGCCGTATATCGTCACGCGGGTCGGCATGGGCGGTACGCCCGTCCGGCCCCGGGAAGCAGGAGCCGACCCCGATGGCCTCAGAGTCGCCGAAGCAGGATCGCCCTCGTCGATCCCGCCCATCCGCAGGAGCCCCTCGGGGAGGAGGGCGAGACCGGTACGGCGACCGGCGAGGCGATGGGGGATCCGGAGCGCCCCGGGACGGCCGCGGGCCGCGGGCCTCATCGGAGGATGACCGGCGATCGCGCAATCCCAGGGACCATCGTCGTTCCAACGCCGACGACCGCGCCCGGTCACCGGAGATCGATCCGGAGGTGACCGGCAAGGAGCTCGACAAGCAGGCGGCCTCGCAGCTGGGGACGCTCAACGACAGCAACCGCACCTGGGTGGCGAAGCATCTCGTCATGGCGGGTCGGCTGGTCGACATCGACCCGCAGCTCGCCCTCGAGCATGCCCTCGCGGCGTCGCGTCGCGGGGGGCGCTTGGGTGTGGTCCGCGAGGCCGTGGGCCTGACGGCCTATGCCGCCGGAGACTACGCCGAGGCCCTCCGCGAGCTGCGCACCTACCGCCGCATCACCGGCGACCAGACCCATCTCCCCGTCCAGGCCGACTGCGAGCGGGGGCTCGGGAAGCCGCAGAAGGCCCTCGAACTCAGCGAGGCGCCCGAGGCTCAGGAGCTCACCGGAGCGGCACGGGCCGAGATGGCCATGGTCCTCGCCGGTGCCCACAGCGACCTCGACGATCTCGAAGGGGCCCTGTCCGCGCTGGAGATCCCTGAGCTCGACATCGACCGCGCATTCTCCTTCTCACCGCGTCTGTTCGCCGCCTACGCCGACGTGTTGGAGGCTCTCGGACACCCGGATCGTGCGGAGGCCTGGAGAGCCCGGATCCCGGTCGCCGAGAAGGCCCTCGGCGTCGGCACGTTCGCTGAGCCGGAGATCATGGACTTCGACGACGAACCGGCCGACCTCCCGAAGGTGAAGGACGTGCTCGGCCGGGGCGGCAAGCTGGGGGAGCACCGGTGAGCTCACTGCTGATCGACGACTACGACGGCGTCCTGTTCGACCTCGACGGCGTCCTCTACACCGGGGCCGAGGCCGTCGAGGGTGCGGTGGAGGCGGCGGGCGACCTGCGTCGCCGCGGAGTCGGCGTCGGATTCGTCACCAACAACGCCTCACGCTCCGCGGGGGCCGTCGCCGAGCACCTGACGTCCCTGGGCATCCGAGCGGACGAGGAGGAGGTCTTCGGATCGGCGACCGCCGGCGTCGCCCTGCTCCGAGAGCACCTCGCCCCCGGGAGCACGGTCCTCGTGGTGGGTTCCGAGCACCTGCGCGGGCAGGTCTCGGCGGCCGGGTTCGCCGTGGTCGAGTCGGCGGTCGACGCTCCCGAGGCCGTCATCCAGGGGTTCTCCCCCGACGTCGGCTGGCGGAACCTCGCTGAAGCGTCATTCGCCGTCAACGACGGAGCCCGCTGGTTCGCCACGAACCTCGACGTCACCCTGCCGCGGGACCGGGGCATCGCACCGGGAAACGGCTCCCTGATCGAAGCGATCACCCGAGCGACGGGGCGCCGTCCGCTCGCGGCGGGCAAACCCGAACCGATGATGTTCCTGCAGGCCGCCGAGGCGCTGGGGATGCGCCGACCGCTCGTCGTGGGAGATCGGCTCGACACCGACATCCTCGGCGGCAACCGCGCCGGATTCGACACCGCACTGGTGCTCACCGGCATCCACACCGAGGCCGACGTCGACACGGCTGACGCGGACATGCGCCCACACCACATCCTCACCAGCCTGGCCGACATGTTCCGGACGACGGTGAGCCGCGCATGAGCGACGCCGAGCAGCCCACACCGGAGCAGCCCACACCGGAGGACCTCACCCCGGAGGAACTCGAGCAGGAGATCCTCGACGCCGAGGACCTGCACGCACGACTGAACGAGGAGCTGCAGGCCGCGGCCCACCCCAGGCGGGACGCCCCGCCCGCCTCATGAGTGCGGAGTCCCGCCGCCTCGACCGGGACATGGTCCGTCGAGGTCTCGCCCCGAGCCGCAGCCGTGCCGCGCAGCACATCGCGGACGGCGAGGTCACCGTCGACGGCCGCACCGTCCGACGGGCCTCCGCCCGCGTCGTCCCCGACCAGCACATCACCGTGCAGGGCGGACGGGCATGGGTCTCCCGCGCAGCGCACAAGCTCGTCGGAGCCCTCGAAGCCTGCCCCCAGGTCGACCCGGAGGGCCGGCGCTGTCTGGACGCCGGCGCCTCCACCGGCGGCTTCACCGAAGTGCTGCTCAGCCGTGGGGCCGGACACATCACCGCCGTGGACGTCGGCCACGGGCAGCTCGTCGACGAGCTGCGGCAGGACCCGCGGGTCGAGGTGCACGAGGGCCTCAACGTCCGTGACCTCACCGCGGGACGGCTCGGCGCACCCTTCGACGTCGTCGTCGCGGACCTGTCCTTCATCTCGCTGCGCCTGGTCGTCGGCGCCCTGGCCGGACAGTGCCGCGACGGGACCGACCTGCTGCTGATGGTGAAGCCGCAGTTCGAAGTCGGCCGCGAGCGGCTCGGCCGCACCGGAGTGGTCACCAGCCCCGAGCAGCGCGCCGAGGCCGTCGCCGGTGTGGTCGACGCCGCCGCGGCCCAAGGACTCGGAGCGCTCTCCGCCCATCGGTCGGCATTGGCCGGCCAGGACGGCAACCGGGAGTTCTTCCTGCATCTGCGCGCCGGGTCACCGGTGACGGTTAGGCTGGACACGCTCGACTTCGGCGGATGAGGAGGTCTCTGTGACCCGAGAGGTGCTGGTGCTCGCCCACACCGGGCGCCGTGACGCCGTCGACGCCGCGGTGGCGGTGGCCACGCGTCTGCACCGCGCAGGCCTCACCCCGGTCATGCTCGCCCGCGACGTCGCCTCCCTCACGCAGACCGCCGGGGAGGAGTTCACCCGCATCCCGGTCGCCGTCGTGGGCCGGGACGTGCCTCTGAGCCGCTGCGAGGTCGGGATGGTCCTCGGAGGCGACGGCTCCATCCTCCGAGCCGCCGAGCTGGTCCGCGGAGCCGAGCTGCCCCTGATGGGGGTCAACCTCGGGCACGTGGGCTTCCTCGCCGAGTCGGAGAGGACCGAGCTCGACGCCTCCGTGCAGTGGGTCGTGGAGCAGAACTACTCCGTCGAGGAGCGGATGGCCATCGACGTGCAGATCTGGCACTCCGGAGAGCACGTCGGCTCGACCTGGGCGCTCAACGAGGCCAGCATCGAGAAGCACTCCCGCGAACGGATGATCGACCTGGTCATCGAGATCGACGGCCGTCCCGTCTCCGCCTTCGGCTGCGACGGCGTCGTCCTGGCCACGCCCACCGGCTCCACCGCCTACGCGTTCTCCGCCGGAGGACCGGTCGTCTGGCCGGAGGTGCAGGCCCTGCTGCTCGTCCCGATCTCCGCCCACGCCCTCTTCTCCCGCCCCCTGGTGGTCGCCCCCGACTCGATCATGGCCGTCGAAGTGCTGCCTCGGGAGGATGAGAAGGGCGTGCTGTGGTGCGACGGGCGACGGGCCTCCGAGCTTCCGGCCGGCTCGCGCATCGAAATCACCCGATCCGAGGAGCCCGTGCTGCTGGCCCGCGTGAACCAGACCCCCTTCTCCGAGCGGCTGGTCGACAAGTTCGACCTGCCCACCACCGGTTGGCGGGGCCCGGTGGAGCCCTCGAACACCGTGGACCCGCTGACCGCCGGCACCATCCCCGGGGGGCCGGTGCGCGACGTCGAGGACCCGGCATGATCGACGAGGTGCGGATCAGCGACCTCGGGGTCATCGAAGGCGCGGAGCTGCGCCTGCACCCCGGATTCAACGTGGTCACCGGTGAGACCGGTGCCGGCAAGACGATGGTCGTCACCGCCCTGGGACTGCTGCTCGGCGCGCGGGCGGAGTCCTCCGCGGTCCGACGCGGCGCCGAACGGGCTCAGGTGGACGCGGAGCTGACGGTGCGCGGCGACCACCGGGCGGTGCGGCTGGCCGAGGAGGCCGGCGCCTGGGTCCGGGAGGACGAGGACACGATCGAGGACACGATCGACGGCACGATCGAGGGCACAGAGGATGGCGTCGGCCGGTACGCCGGGGAGACGGCGCTGATGCTGGGCCGCACGGTCAGCGCCAAGGGCCGCAGCCGCGCCGGAGTCAGCGGACGCGCGGTGCCGATCTCCGTCCTCGGCGAAGTCGGTTCCGCGCTGGTCACCGTGCACGGACAGACCGACCAGCTGCGGCTGCGCTCCGCCGGTGCCCAGCGTCGGGCGCTGGACGGATACGCCGGCGAGGAGTTCGCCGCGCTTCTGGCCGAGTACCGCAGCCGCTACGCGGACCTGCGGGCCGAGCGGGCCGAGCTCGAGGACATCACCGCCCACGAACGACGCCGGCGCCTGGAGGCCGAGCAGCTGCAGCAGGCCCTCGAGCAGATCGACGAGGTGGACCCCCAGCCCGGAGAGGACGCCGAGCTCAAGGCGGAGGCCCTGAAGCTGGAGAACGTCGAAGACCTGCGGGAGGCCGCGTCTGCGGCGTCCGCAGCCCTGTCCGGCCCGGACGTGGCAGAGAGCGTCGACGACGCCCCCCACGCGGTGGCCCTGGTCGAACGGGCCCGCAGCGCCCTCAGCGCCGTGTCCGATCAGGACCCTGAACTGGCGGAGACGGCCGCACAGATCGAGTCGGTCTCCGCGATGCTCAACGACGCCGCCGGTCAGCTCGGGGCCTACGCCTCGTCGCTGGACGAGTCCGGGCCCGAACGGCTGGCCCAGGTCCATCAGCGACGCGCCGACCTCGACCGGCTGACCCGGCTGTACGGACCCGACGTGGAGTCGGTCGTCGCCTGGGCGGAGGAGTCCCGCGCCAGGCTCTCCACCCTGCAGTCCGACGGCGACCGGATCGAGGTGCTGCGTGCGTCGGTGGCCGAGGCCGAGACGCAGCTGTGGGAGCAGGCGGCGGAGCTTCGCCGCCGACGGATCCGTGCCGCGGAGCTGTTGGCCGAGGCCGTCGGCACGGAGCTGGCCGCACTGTCCATGCCGCACGCGACCATGGTCGTCGACGTCGCGGAGACCGAGGAGCTCGGGCCCGACGGTGCCGACGCCGTGGCGATGCTGCTCGCTCCCCACGCCGGCGCGCAGCCCCTCCCGCTGGGGCGCGGCGCCTCCGGGGGAGAGCTCTCCCGGGTGATGCTGGCCATCGAGGTCGTGCTGGCCGCCTACGACTCCGCGGACACCTTCATCTTCGACGAGGTCGACGCCGGCGTCGGGGGCCGCGCCGCGGTGCAGATCGGACGGCGTCTGGCGATGCTGGCCGAGCACGTCCAGGTCATCGTGGTCACACACCTGCCTCAGGTCGCCGCCTTCGCCCAGAATCACATCCGGGTGCACAAGTCATCGGTGCTCGACGACTCCGCCTCCGGCGGCTTCACCGCCTCAGACGTCAGGTCCCTCTCCGATGAGGAGCGTGTCGATGAGCTGGCCCGCATGCTCGCCGGGCAGGAGGACTCCGCCTCCGCCCGCGCCCACGCGAGGGAGCTCATCGCGGACGCATCCGCCACCTGAGGGCGTGGGCGCGGGCGGACTGATAGTCTTGAACTCCGTGGTGCAGAGAAACAGTTCCCGGATCCCCAACAGCCCCCAGGTGACCCGCCAGATCTTCGTGACCGGCGGCGTCGTCTCCTCCCTCGGCAAGGGGCTCACGGCCTCTTCCCTCGGCCACCTGCTCAGGGCGCGCGGCCTCTCAGTGGTCATGCAGAAGCTCGACCCGTACCTCAACGTGGACCCGGGCACGATGAACCCGTTCCAGCACGGTGAGGTCTTCGTGACCGAGGACGGTGCCGAGACGGACCTCGACATCGGCCACTACGAGCGGTTCCTCGACGAGAACCTCGACGGGCTGAACAACGTCACCACCGGCCAGATCTACTCCGCGGTGATCGAGCGTGAACGTCGCGGCGACTACCTCGGCGACACCGTCCAGGTGATCCCCCACATCACCGACGAGATCAAGCGCCGCATGCGCCTCCCGGCGGAGCCGGTCGAAGGCCGTGAGGCTCCCGATGTGATCATCACCGAGATCGGCGGCACCGTCGGCGACATCGAGTCCCAGCCCTTCCTCGAAGCGGCCCGACAGGTCCGTCAGGACGTGGGGCGGGAGAACGCGTTCTTCCTCCACGTCTCGCTGGTGCCCTACATCGGGCCCAGCCAGGAGCTGAAGACCAAGCCCACGCAGCATTCTGTGGCCGCGCTGCGCTCGCTGGGCATCCAGCCCGACGGGATCGTGCTGCGCTCGGACCGCGAACTTCCGCTGGACATCCGCGGCAAGATCTCCTCGATGTGCGACGTCGACGTCGACGCGGTGATCAACTGCGCCGATGCTCCGAGCATCTACGACATCCCACGCATCCTGCACCGTCAGGCCATCGACGCCTATGTGGTGCAGGCGCTGGACCTGAAGTTCAAGGACGTGGACTGGTCGAAGTGGTCGCGGCTGCTCGACGTCGTCCACCATCCGGACGAGGAGGTCGAAGTCGCGCTGGTCGGGAAGTACATCGACCTGCCCGACGCCTACCTCTCGGTGACCGAGGCGCTGCGCGCCGGAGGGTTCGCCCACCGGGCCAGGACGAAGATCCGCTGGGTGGCCTCCGACCTCTGCGCCGACGAGGAGGGTGCGGCCAAGGCGCTTCGGGGGGTCGATGCGATCTGCATCCCCGGCGGCTTCGGCGTGCGCGGTCTGGACGGCAAGATCGGCGCGTGGCGCCACGCCCGCGAGCACGGCATCCCCGCCCTGGGCCTGTGCCTGGGACTCCAGACCATGGTCATGGAGTACGCCCGCAACGTGCTGGGCCTCACCGACGCGAACTCCACAGAGTTCGACCCGGACACCACCGAGCCGGTGATCGCCACGATGGCCGAGCAGGCCGAGATCGTCTCCGGCGACGGGGACCTCGGAGGGACCATGCGCCTGGGCTCCTACGAGGCGGTGCTCGCCGAGGGCTCAGTGGCGGCCGAGGCCTACGGATCGACGGAGATCACCGAACGCCACCGGCACCGCTACGAGGTCAACAACGCCTACCGCGACCGGCTCACCGAGGCCGGACTCGTGTTCTCCGGCACGTCGCCGGAGGGGACGCTGGTCGAGTTCGTCGAACTGCCCAAGACCGAGCACCCCTACTACATCGCGACCCAGGCCCACCCGGAGCTGAAGTCCCGGCCCACCGACGCGCACCCGCTGTTCGCCGGGCTCGTCGGTGCGGGCCTGGCGCGCCGCCGCTGAGCCGACGTGGCCGCCCGGGTCCCCGACCAGTCGGACGAGCGCGACCAGGAGCGTCTCGAGGCGCAGCGTGCTCACCGGGCACGTCGCGAACGGGTGCCGGGGACGCCCCTCGGGCGGGAGATCACCGAGTACCTCAACCACCTGCGCATCGAGCGGGGATCCTCCGAGAACACGCTGCGGTCGTATCAGAACGACCTCAGACGCTATGGGGCACACCTGCTCGAGCTCGGCCTCGAGGATCCGCGGTCCGTCGACGAGGGACACGTCTCAGGGTTCCTGCGCGCCCTGTCCACCGGCGCCGACGGCGGCAGCGCACTGACCGCCCGGTCCGCCGCGAGGGTGCTCGCCTCCGTGCGCGGTCTGCACCGGTACTGGGCGCTGGAGGGTCGCACCGGTGCGGACCCCGCCGCGCAGGTCTCCGCCCCGAAGCCGCGTCAGACGCTGCCCAAGGCGCTGCCCGTCGACCAGGTCCAGGCGCTGCTCGAGGCACCGGACCGCTCCACCTCGCTGGGGCTGCGCGACCGGGCGCTGCTGGAGTTCCTCTACGCCACCGGCGCCCGCGTCACCGAGGTCGTCAGCCTCGACGTCGACGACATCCATGCACTCACTGCCCCACAGCCCTCCGGAGAGGGCGGGCTCGTCGTCGTGCGGGTGACCGGCAAGGGGGATAGGCAGCGGCTCGTGCCGGTGGGCTCGTATGCCCAGAAGGCCGTCGGCGACTACCTGACCGCCGGACGGCCGGAGCTGGCCGCCGCGGCCTCCCGGTCCTCCTCCCCGGCACGTCGTCGCGGGACACCGGCGCTGTTCCTGAACCGTCTGGGCTCGCGCATGTCGCGACAGTCGGTGTGGACCACCATCCAGCACCACGCCCGAGCGGCGGGCATCACCGCGGACGTCTCGCCGCACACCCTGCGGCATTCCTGTGCGACGCATATGCTCGACGGCGGGGCCGGGATCCGAACCGTCCAGGAGATGCTCGGCCACTCCTCGGTGACGACCACCCAGATCTATACCAAGGTCACCGCCGAGGCGCTGCAGGAGAGCTACACCCTGGCACACCCCAGGGCCGGATGGACGAGGGGGACCGATGAACACCACCGATGAGCCGACGCCGGCCGCGTCCCCCGAGTGGGTGCGACGTCCGCCGACGAAGGCCGAGCTGCGTGTGGACATGGCGATCGCCGGCGCGCTGGTCTGCGCCGCAGTGCTCTCGATGGTCCTGCTCCGCGCCGCGGGAGGCACGGTGATGGGGGACCCGCCCGCCCACTGGGTCTCGGTGGTCTGTCTGGTCGTGACGTTGGTGCCGGTGGCCTGGCGTCGTCGGCACCCGGAGGCGGTCACCGCTGCGGTGGGCGCCGCGTTCATCATCACCACCGAGCTGGGAGTGCCCGAGGTCCTGCTCCTCAACGTCGGGTTCTTCCTCGCCCTGTACAGCCTCGGCGCCTGGAGCCGTCGCCGTCGTGCGGCCCGCATCGTGCGATGGTCCGTGCTGGGCGCCATGCTGATCTGGCTGATCTCCGGATTCCTCCGCATGGACCTGTTCGACGGGGCCGGGGCCGACCCCCAGGCTATGATCGTCGGCTCCGGCGAGCTGGCCATGATGCTCTACACGGTGATGATCAACATCCTGTACTTCGGAGCGGCCCTCTGGTTCGGGCATCATGCCTGGGAGTCGGCGCGCAACCGCGCGAGGACGGAGGAGCAGGCGCAGCAGCTGCGTCAGGAGCAGGATCGGGCGGCCGCGCAGGCGGTGGTGCTCGAGCGGCTGCGGATCGCCCGCGAACTCCACGATGCGGTGGCGCACCACGTCTCACTGATGGGCGTGCAGTCGGCCGCGGCCCGCGCCACCCTGCAGAGCGACCCGCAGGCCGCCGAACGGTCCATGCGCCAGGTCGAGGAGTCGGCCCGCCGGTCGGTCGCCGAGCTTCAGGACCTGCTGGGCACGCTGCGCCAGGAAGAGGTGCTCCCCGCTCCGACGGCGCGCGAGCCCGGCACCGCCGAACCCGTGGACGAGGCCTCCGCCGGGCTCGACGTCGACCGGATACCGCAGCTGATCGCCGAAGCACGCTCCCACGGGATGCACGTCGACTGGCAGATCGTCGGCGCTCCGCGCGAGCTCGGTCCGCTGATCGGGCTGAACATCTGCCGCATCGTGCAGGAGGCCCTGACCAACGTCCGCAAACATGCGGGCCCCGGCACGGAGACCGACGTGCGGCTGCGCTACGGAGCCGCGGCCGTCGAGGTGGAGATCAGCGACGACGGCGCCGGTCGGCACGCTTCCGGCGCCGGGAGCGGCCCCGGTGCGGACCCGGGGGGCTACGGCATCCTCGGCATGCGGGAACGGGCCGCGGTCGGCGGCGGAACGCTGCACGCCGGACCGCGCCGACCCCACGGGTTCCTGGTCCGCGCCCGGATCCCCTACACCCACGAGCGAGCCCCCGACGGCCCCCAGGACAGGAGCACCACAGGTGTCTGAGCAGCAGCCCCAGTCGGTCGACGAGGATTCGGACCGCGTCGTCCGGGTCGTCCTCGTCGACGACCAGCCCCTGATGCGCGACGGCATCGCGACCATCCTCGGCGCCCAGCCGGACATCGACGTCGTCGGATCGGCCTCCGACGGCGCCGAGGCCCTCGACCTCGTCGCCCGCACCCGGCCCGACGTGGTCTGCATGGACGTGGAGATGCCGGTGATGGACGGCATCGAGGCCACCGGGAGGATCCTCGCGGAGCTCCCGACGGTGCAGGTCATCATGCTGACGACCTTCGACCGGGAGGACTACCTGCTGCGGGCCCTGCAGGCCGGGGCCGGAGGGTTCCTGCTCAAGACCAGCTCGCCCGAGCAGCTGGCCGAGGGCATCCGCACCGTCTCCTCGGGGGAGGGCCTGCTGGCGCCGGAGATGACCCGGTCTCTGATCCGTCACGCCGTCACCGGCTTCGAGGCCGGAGGCACCGGGGCGCCGCGCACCGCGGACGGACCGCTGAGCGAGCGGGAGGAGGACGTCCTGGTCCTGGTCGCCCGGGGCCTGTCCAACACCGAGATCGCCGCCGAACTGTACATCTCCGCCGCCACCGTGAAGACCCACATCTCCCACGTGCTGACCAAGCTCGATCTGCGCAATCGGGTCCAGGCGGTGGCCTACGCCTACGAATCGGGGCTGATGGAGCGGGGCTGAGGATCCCCCGATCGGCCGATGCCCGACACCGGGTCCCGCCCCTAGCGTGGGTGACATGCTCGAACTCCACGGCATCGATCGCTCCTACGGGGACCACCAGGTCCTCCACGACGTCGCCCTCACCGCCGGACGCGGCCGACTCACCGGCTTCGTCGGCGGCAACGGGGCCGGCAAGACCACCACGATGCGCATCATCCTGGGTGTGCTCCGGGCCGACACCGGTTCGGTCACCCTGGACGGGGAGCCCCTGGACGCCGGCTCCCGCCGCCGCTTCGGCTACATGCCGGAGGAGCGGGGCCTCTATCCGAAGATGCCCGTGACGTCCCAGATCGCCTATCTCGCCCGACTGCACGGCTTCGACCGCCGGCGGGCGAACGCCCGCGCGGAGGAGCTCATCTCCCGACTGGGCCTCGAGGAGCGGAAGGACGATCCCCTCGAGTCCCTCTCGCTGGGCAACCAGCAGCGGGTCCAGATAGCCGCCGCCCTGGTCCACGGCCCCGACGTCCTGATCCTGGACGAACCGTTCTCCGGGCTGGATCCGTTGGCGGTGGACGTCGTCCTGGACGTGCTCACCGAGCAGGCGCGGGCTGGAGCGGTCGTCCTGTTCTCCTCGCATCAGCTCGACGTGGTCGAGCGGCTCTGCGACGACATCGTCATCATCGGGGGCGGACGGATCCTCGCGGCGGGGGAGACCGACACCCTGCGCGAGCGGCACGGGACCCTGAGGTACGAACTGACGGGCGCGGCCGACCTCGGCTGGGTGCGCGAGGTCCCGGGGGTCGGCACCGACGACTTCGAAGCCGGCCGTATCCTGTTCCGCGCCGAGGAGTCCGTCGCCCAGCAGGTGCTGGCCCGAGCTGTCGAGGCGGGTGCCGTGCACCGCTTCGCCCCGATGCTGCCCACGCTCAGCGAGATCTTCAAGGACATGAACGCCGACCGCACGACGGAGGATGCACGATGAGACGTTCGGACACCGCGCGCCTCGACACCGCGCGCCTCGACACCGCGCACCTCGACACCGACGACGACGTCGCGGCCCTGAGCACCTCCCAGGCGACGCTGCTGGTCGCCGAGCGGGAGATCACCACACAGGTCAGGTCCAAGTCCTTCATCATCTCTGTGCTCGTCACTGTGCTGCTCATCGCCGGCGGCATCATCCTGATGAACGTGTTCGGCGGGGGCGACGACGCCGCCGACGTCGCCGTCGTCGAGGGAGCCGAGGTGCCTGAACAGGCCGGTGAGGCCCCCGGTCCTCTGGGGACGGCCCTCGAACAGCAGGAGGTCTCCTCCATGGATGAGGCCGAAGAGCTGCTGCGGGACGGCGAGGTCGAGGCGATCGTCGCTCCCGACGAGTCCAGCCCGGTGGGCCTGACGCTGATCGGCCTGGACTCGCCTCCCACCGAGGTCGCACAGTCGTTGTCGGTGATGCCGACGATGCAGACGCTGGAGGCCTCCGACACAGACTCCGCCCTCGGGTTCCTCGTGGCCATGGGCTTCGGCCTGGTGTTCATGATCCTGGCCATGGGTTCGGGGTCCACGATCGTACAGAACACCGTTCAGGAGAAGCAGTCGCGGATCGTGGAGATCCTGCTGTCCTCGATCTCCTCCCGTGCGCTGCTGGCAGGAAAGGTGCTGGGCAACTCCGCGCTCGCGGTGGGGCAGGCGCTGCTCTACGCGACGGCGGCCTCGGCTGCCCTTCTGATCACCGGGCAGGAGTCCGTGCTGGACACGCTCACGCTGCCGATGCTCTGGTTCGTGCTGTTCTTCGTGCCCGGCTTCCTGCTCGTCGCCGCCATGTTCGCCGCCGGGGCCTCATTGGTCTCGCGCCAGGAGGACGTCGGTGCGGTGATGACCCCGACCATGATGCTGGTCATGGCGCCGTACTTCCTGGTGATCTTCCTCCAGGACAATCCGCTGGCGATGACCATCGGCTCCTACGTCCCCTTCAGCGCGCCGGTGGCGATGCCGGTGCGGATGTTCCTCGGCGAGGCGCAGTGGTTCGAACCCGTGGTGGCCATGGTCCTGCTGGTGGCCGCGGTGGCGGTGATGATGGCGCTCGCCGCCAGGATCTACAGCCGCTCGCTGCTGCATATGGGACAGCGGATGAAGCTCCGTGCGGCGCTGAGCTCCCGCGACTGATTCCTCGACTGACTCCTCGACTGGCTCCTCCGGTCCGTTCAGCAGGCGATTCGGCCGGCTCACACACGACTCGGCCCCCATGGATCTCTCCGTGGAGTCTCCAGGGGGCCGAGTCGTGTCAGAGGCGCGGGCTGCGGCTCAGAGGTGCCGCTCGTCCGGTCCCGAATAGGCGCTGACCGGACGGATCAGCGAGTTGTCGGCCCGCTGCTCCCGGATGTGGGCGGTCCACCCGGTGATGCGCGAGGCGATGAACAGCGGGGTGAACATCTCGGTGTCGAAGCCCATCAGGTGATAGGTCGGTCCGGCCGGATAGTCGAGGTTGGGCAGGATGCCCTTCGCCTCCGACATCGCCGACTCCAGCCCGTCGTAGAGGCCCATCATCTCCTGGCGGCCGTAGTGGTCGACCATCGCATCCAGGGCCTCCTTCATGGTGGGCACGCGGGAGTCGCCGTTCTTGTAGACCCGGTGTCCGAAGCCCATGACCCTCTTCTTCTGGGCCAGCGCGTCCTCCATCCAGGACTTGGCCCGCGCGGCGGCGTCCTCCCTGGACTCGTCGGGGTCGATGCCGATCTCCTCGAAGGTGTGCATGACGGCCTCGTTGGCCCCGCCGTGCAGCGAGCCCTTCAGCGCACCGATGGCGGCGGTGACCCCCGAGTGGAGGTCCGACAGCGTGGAGGTCACCACGCGGGCGGTGAAGGTGGAGGCGTTGAAGGAGTGCTCGGCGTAGAGCACCATCGACACGCGGAACGCCTCGACCACCTCGGGCGCGGCCTCCTCGCCGAAGGTCATCCACAGGAAGTTCTGCGAGTAGTCCAGGTCGTCGCGCGGTTCGATGGGCTCCAGACCCCGACGGCGACGCTGGTCGTAGGCGACGACGGCCGGGAACTTCGCGAAGAGCTCCTTGGCCTTGCGCAGCTCCGCCTCCGGGGTCGAGACCTCGGACTCGGCGTCGTTGGCCCCGATGACCGAGACTGCGGTGCGGCCGACGTCCATGGGGTGGCAGTCGGTCGGCAGCAGGTCGATCGCGGTGCGCACCGCATCGTCGAGCCGCCGGTTCGAGCGCTCGAGGCGGACGAACTCGTCGCGCTCCTCGTCGCTGGGGAGCTCACCGTTCCACAGCAGCAGGGCGACCTCTTCGAAGGAGAGGTTCGCGGCGAGCTCCTGGACCGGGTAGCCGCGGTAGAGCAGCGAGTTCGTCTCGGGGTTCACCTTGGAGACTGCGGTCGTGTCGGCGACGACGCCGGCCAGTCCCTTGCGGATCTCGTCAGTCATGGTCTCTCCTTCAGCTGTCACTGGTGTGGACGTCGGGGACGTCGAAGTTGAAGATGCCGGTGTCGAAGGCGTTGTAGCCCTCATAGTCGACCAGTTCGTAGAGGCGTGCTCGGGTCATCATCTCCTCGACGGCGGCCTGCTGCGTCCCGTCGGTGCGGATGGTGTCCAGCGTACGTTCGATCGCTCCCATCGCGGAACGCTGCGAGGTGACCGGGTAGATGATCACGGCGACTCCGGCATCGGCCAGCTGGTCTCGGGTGAACAGGTCGGACTTGCCGAACTCGGTCATGTTCGCCAGCACCGGGACGTCGACGGCCTCGCAGACCGCGGCGAACTCCTCCAGCGAACGCATCGCCTCGGGGAAGATCGCGTCCGCCCCGGAGTCCACCAGGGCCTTGGCCCGCTCGATCGCGGCGTCGAGCCCCTCCACCGCGCGCAGGTCGGTGCGCGCCATGATGAGGAAGTCTTCGTCGCGGCGCCCGGAGGCGGCCGCGGCGATCCGCTTGGTGGCGGTCTCCACGTCGACCATGTTCTTCCCGTCGAGGTGTCCGCACCGCTTGGGGTTGAACTGGTCCTCGATGTGGCATCCGGCCAGGCCCGCGTTCTCCAGCTCCTGGACGGTGCGGGCGACGTTCATCGGCTCTCCGAAGCCGGTGTCGGCGTCGACCAGGGCCGGCAGGTCCGTCACCCGGGCGATCTGCCCGGCCCGCTGGGCGACCTCGGTGAGCGTGGTCAGGCCGACGTCCGGCAGGCCCAGCTCGTTGGCCAGGACGCCCCCGGAGATGTAGATCCCGTCGAAGCCCTTCTCCTGGATCAGGGGTGCCGACAGCGGGGTGAAGGTCCCCGGGAACTGCCGCGCCGCGCCGGGGGTGAGCATGGCGCGCAGGTTCCGGCGCTTCTGCTCGGGCGTGGTGTGCGAGTACAGCATCAGAAGAGTCCCTTCGGTCCGGCGGCGAGGTCGATGACGCCTTCGGCGGCGCGGATGTTGAGCTGGTCGAGCTCGCCGGCGCCGAGCTCGGTGACCCGCTCGACGGCGGAGAGGAACCGCTCGATCTCCGTCTCGTCCACGACGCCCTCGGCCAGGGTGCGGAACTTGTGCACGTACTGTTCGCGGGCGAAGGGCCGGGCGCCGAGCGGGTGGGCGTCGGCCACGGCGATCTCGTCGGTGATGACGGTGCCGTCGGTGAGGGTGATCTCCACCGATCCGCCGAAGGCCTTCTCCGAGATGTCCAGCGAGTGGTACCGGCGGGTCCACTCGGGGTCCTCCTCGGTGGTGACCTTGTGCCACAGCTGCACGGTGTCCTCGCGGCCGGCACGCTCCGGAGCGTAGGAGTCCACGTGGTGCCAGGCTCCGTCCTGCAGCGCGACGGTGAAGATGTAGGGGATCGAGTGGTCGAGGGTCTCGCGTGAGGCCGACGGGTCGTACTTCTGCGGGTCGTTGGCGCCGGATCCGATGACGTAGTGGGTGTGGTGCGAGGTCCTGATCAGCACCTTCTCCACGTTCTTCGGGTCGGTGACCTCAGGGTGCTCGCCGTGGAGCTTCCGGGCCAGGTCGATCCAGGCCTGTGCCTGGTACTCGGCGGAGTGCTCCTTGGTGTAGGTGTCCATGATGGCGCGCTTGGACTCGCCCGCCTCGGGCAGCGGCACCTCGTAGGCGGCCTGGGGTCCGTCGAGCATCCACGCGATGACGCCGTCCTCACCCTCATAGATCGGCACCGGGGAGGTCTGTCCGCGCATGGCGCGGTCCACGGCCTCGACGGCCATCTTTCCGGCGAAGGCCGGCGCGTGGGCCTTCCAGGTGGAGATCTCACCCTTGCGGGACTGACGCGTGGCGGTGGTCGTGTGCAGCGCCTGCCCGACCGCCTGGAAGACGGTCTCGCGGTCCAGCCCCAGCAGGGTGCCGATTCCGGCGGCGGCGGCGGGGCCGAGGTGGGCGACGTGGTCGATCTTGTGCTTGTGCAGGCAGATCGCCTTGACCAGGTTCACCTGGATCTCGTAGCCGGTGGCGATGCCGCGCACCAGGTCTGAGCCGGTGCGGCCGGTGTGCTGGGCCACGGCGAGGATCGCGGGGATGTTGTCTCCGGGGTGGGAGTAGTCGGCCGCGAGGAACGTGTCGTGGTAGTCGAGCTCACGCACGGCGACTCCGTTGGCCCAGGCCGCCCATTCGGGGGAGGACTTCTCTTCGATGCCGAAGACGGTGCCGCCGGAGCCGTGCCGGGTGACCGGGTGGTCCAGGGACTGGGCGCGTGCGGCGACGATGGGGGCGCGGTTGAGCGAGGCCACCGCGACGGCGGCGTTGTCGATGATCCGGTTGATGATCATGTCGACGACGTCGTCGTCCAGGGCGACCGGGTCCGCCGCGGTCTCGGCGATCTTCCAGGCGAGCTGGTCCTCGCGGGCGATGTTCTCGTCGCTGCGGTGCACTCGCACGTCATGGGTGATCATCGGATCGGTGTCCTTTCCTCGAGGGGGTGGGGGTCGTCGGTGTACGTCCTGTACGTCTTGATGTGGGCGAGGCTGCGACGCAGATGCATCAGGGTGGCGGCCTCGGCCAGGTCCGGGTCCCCGGCCGCGACGGCCTCGCATATCGCGCGGTGCTCGTCGGCCGAGGCTCGCAGCCGTTCGGGGTGGTCGCGGGCGAGGCGCCGGATGCGGACCAGGTGGACCCGCAGCGCCTTCATCGCCGCCGAGAGGTACTGGTTCTCGACGGCCCGGTCCAGGGCGTCGTCGAGGTCGCGCGTCAGCGAGTAGTAGTCGGATGCGGCATGGTCCTCCAGCGCCGCCTCGGCGAACCGGGAGGCCAGGGCAGAGAACGTCCGACGGTCGCCGCGGTGGGCGGCGAGCTGGGCGGCCTGGACCTCCAGGGGGATGCGCACCTCGAAGAGCTGGTCGACGTCGTCGAGGGAGATGGAGCTGACCACGGTGCCGCGTCCGCCGGCCTGGGCGGCGAGGCCGTCGGCCATGAGGCGGGACAGCGCCTCGCGCAGGGGAGTGCGGGAGACTCCCAGGCGCTCCGACTGCTCGACCTCTCCCAGCACGGTGTCGGGGGTGAGGCGTCCGTCGACGATCTCGTCCCGCAGCTGCTGGTACGCGCGATCACTGGCTCGCATACCTGCAGTGTATACAGAAGTTGGCCCGATGTGACCACCCCTCGCGGTGGCTGTGCGATGGATTCAGGGTGAACAGGGCTCTGCATCGGAGAAATGTATACAGAACTCTTTACTCTGCGTGGCCTGCGTCATACTCTGAGGCCATGCGCAGATCTGCGCCCGACGCAGTCCGCCGCAGATCCCCCCACGACGGACCAGGAGGTCGACGATGGCCAGCCCCCAGATCAGCAGCGCGACCGGTGACGCCCGCGCCCTGCATGCCCGTTCGCTCGAACAGCCCGAGGAGTTCTGGCTCGACGCCGCCGGCGCGGTCACCTGGGAGCAGGAGCCGACCCGTGCGCTGGACGACTCCCGGGCCCCCATCTATCGGTGGTTCCCGGACGGCCGGCTCAACGTCAGCCGCAATGCCCTGGACCGGCACGTCGAGGCCGGCCGGGGCGATCAGCCGGCGCTGATCCACGACTCGGCGACCACCGGCACGACCACCACCTACACCTATTCCGAGCTCACCGATGAGGTGGCCCGGACGGCGGGGATGCTCGCCGAGCTGGGCGTCGGGAAGGGCGACCGCGTCATCATCTATCTCCCGATGGTCCCGCAGGCGCCCATCGCGATGCTCGCCTGCGCCCGGCTCGGAGCCGTCCACTCGGTGGTGTTCGGAGGGTTCTCGGCCCGGGAGCTGGCCTCCCGCATCGACGATGCGACCCCGGACGTGGTGCTCACGGCCTCCGGCGGCATCGAGCCCAGGCGTCGGGTGGAGTATCTGCCCACGGTCGCCGAGGCGGTCGCCCTGGCCGAGCACCCGATCCGCGACGTCGTCGTCGCCCAGCGCGAGGGCTTCGAGCACAGCCTGAGCGACTACACCGCATCGGAGGAGCAGCCCGCCCGCTGGCACGACTGGGAGTCCACGGTGGCCGCGGCGGAGCCGGCCGAACCGGTGTCGGTGGCGGGGACCGATCCGCTCTACGTGCTCTACACCTCCGGCACCACCGGTCGGCCCAAGGGGGTGGTGCGCGACCAGGGCGGCACCGCCGTCGCGCTGACCTGGTCCATGCCGCACATCTTCGGCGTCGGTGCCGGGGAGACCATGTTCACCGCGTCCGACGTCGGCTGGGTCGTCGGTCACTCCTACATCGTCTACGCGCCGCTGCTGGCCGGCGCCACCACGGTGCTCTACGAGGGCAAGCCGGTCGGCACCCCCGACGCCGGCGCATTCTGGCGGGTCGTCGCCGACCATGGGGTGAAGACCATGTTCACCGCCCCGACCGCTCTGCGCGCGGTCCGGAAGGCGGATCCCGACGCCGCGCTGCTGGCCGATCACGACATCTCCTCGCTCGAGCACCTCTTCGTCGCCGGTGAGCGCCTGGATCCGGACACCCAGCGCTGGGCGTCCGAGGCGCTGCAGGTGCCGGTGGTGGACAACTGGTGGCAGACCGAGACCGGATGGCCGATCGCGGCGAATCCGGTGGGGGTGGAGATGCTGCCCATCAAGGAGGGTTCGGCGACGCTGCCGACGGTCGGCTACGACGTCGTCGTGCTCGACCCGATGGGGGAGCGGCTGCCCGCCGGTCAGGAGGGCAGCATCGCGATCCGCCTGCCGATGCCGCCGGGCACGCTGGCCACGCTGTGGGGGGACGATCAGCGGTACATCGACTCCTACCTCTCGACCTTCGAGGGGTACTACACCACCGGGGACTCCGGATTCGTGGACGAGGACGGCTACCTCTACGTCATGGGCCGCACGGACGACGTCATCAACGTCTCCGGCCACCGGCTCTCCACCGGCGAGATGGAGGCGGCGGTCGCCACCCACCCGGCGGTGGCCGAGTGCGCGGTGATCGGACTGGCCGACGAGCTCAAGGGCCAGCGACCCTCCGGGTATGTGGTGCTGAAGTCCGGGCAGGACATCGACGAGGACGAGCTGCGGGCCGAACTGACCGCCCTGGTCCGCTCGACGATCGGCCCGGTCGCCGACTTCAAGGACGTCGCCGTCGTCGCGGCGCTTCCGAAGACCCGGTCGGGCAAGATCCTGCGCAAGACGATGCGACAGATCGCCGACGGCGACGAGTACAGGGTCCCGTCCACCATCGAGGACGCCGGCGTGCTCGACGAACTGATCCCGGTGCTGCGCCGGGAGGGCTGAGCGTGCGCCCGGCATCCGCTCCCGGTGGGGGGCCGGCGTGAGCCCACGGCGCCCCGGCCACCCGGTCCTCGCTCGGCGATTCGACAGGGCTCTGCGGCAGGGTGCGCAGATCCGATACGCCGACGATGCCAGGGTGGTGGCCTGGTACCCGCCCCGCCCGCTCGGCTGCCTCGGCCTGGCCGTGCTGTCCGCGCTCGCGGTGCTCACCTACGGCGTCGCACTCGTCGTCTGGCTGCTCGTCGCACCGCGCCGCAGGGGGACGCTGCTGACCTGGGAGCTCCGCCGCTCCGGACGGGTGAGGAGGACCGTCAGGCGAGGGGTCTCCTGAGATCCGTACGGCCGTCCCGGCCGACGGATGCCCGAACATCAGGGTTCGACCTCGGCCTGATGCTCAGGGTTGGCATGTCCGACGATCCCGGTAGTCTGGGCGGGCCGTGCCGACGCGGGGCGCCTCAGGTGTGCCCGTCGACCGGTCAGATCCGACCATCCAGCCGTGCGTGGGAAAGGCAGGGGACTTCACGTGACCACCGAGCAGCCGAGGGAGCTCTTCACCGTCCACGGTGATGCGATCATCGGCCCCACCGGCCGTCCCAAGCATCAGTTCCCCGAACCGAAGCCGCTCGACGGCCACGGTCCGGCGCGCACGATCGCGATGGTCAACCAGAAGGGCGGTGTCGGCAAGACGACCTCGGCCATCAACCTCGGTGCCGCACTGGCCGAGTACGGCCGTCGCGTGCTGATGGTCGACTTCGACCCCCAGGGTGCGCTGTCCGTCGGCCTGGGCACCAGCCCGCACGAGCTGGAGACCAGCGTCTACAACGTGCTGATGGAGAAGTCCGTCGGTGCGCGGGACGCCGTCCTGCAGACCCACGTCCCCGGGGTGGACCTGCTGCCCGCGAACATCGACCTCTCCGCCGCCGAGGTGCAGCTCGTCAACGAGGTCGCCCGGGAACAGGTGCTCGAACGCGCCCTGCGTCAGGTCCGGGACGACTACGACGTCATCATCATCGACTGTCAGCCGTCCCTGGGCCTGCTGACGATCAACGCGCTGACCGCCGCGCACGGGGTGATCATCCCCCTGGTGGCGGAGTTCTTCGCGCTGCGCGCCGTCGCCCTGCTCGTCGACACGATCGAGAAGGTCCAGGACCGTCTGAATCCGGACCTGGAAGTCGACGGCGTGCTGGCCACCATGGTGGACATGCGGACCCTCCACACCAAGGAGGTCATCACCCGCATCGTGGAGGCCTTCGGGGACAGGGTGTTCGAGACCGTCATCAAGCGGACCGTGAAGTTCCCCGACGCCACCGTCGCGGCCGAGCCGATCACCTCCTACGCGCACAAGCATGAGGGCGCCAAGGCCTATCGGCAGCTCGCCCGCGAACTGATCGCCCGCGGCGGCGCACCCTGACGCGGTGAGTCTCACGGGACGACGGAGGGGGCAGGGGCGGCGCCGTGAGCGATGACGTCGTCGACCCGGAGGCCGAACTCGAGGGGGCCAGCGGATTCACCGTCCGGCTGGAGAACTTCGACGGCCCGTTCGATCTGCTCCTGGGGCTGATCGCCAAGCGGCGCATGGACATCACCGCCGTCGCGCTCGCCTCCGTCACCGACGAATTCATCACCTATGTGAAGACCCTCTCGGGCGAGGACGGCGGCTACAGCCCCAAGGCGCTCGACGAGTCCTCGAACTTCGTGCTGGTCGCGGCCACTCTGCTGGACCTCAAGACCGCGCAGCTGCTGCCCTCGGGCGAGGTCGAGTCCGAGGAGGACGTCGCCGCACTCGAGGCGCGCGACCTGCTCTTCGCCCGGCTGCTGCAGTACCGAGCGTTCAAGGAGATCGCCGCCCACATCCGCACCACTATGGAGCAGAACACCGGTCGGTTCCCCCGCAGCCCCGGAACGGACCCCCAGCTGACAGGACTGCTGCCGGAGCTCGTGTGGCGCACCTCCGCCGAGGACCTGGCGGCGATCGCCCAGCGTGCCTTCGAGCGGCCGCAGATCGAGCCGGACGACGTGAGGCTGGAGCACCTCCACGCCCATTCGGTGAGCATCCGAGACGAGGTCGCCTCGATGGCTCAGAGGCTGCGCGACGGAGGCTCGCTGAGCTTCACAGAACTCATCACCGACGCTCCCAACCGCCTGGTCGTCGTGGTCCGGTTCCTGGGTCTGCTCGAGCTCTTCCGAGACCGAGACGTCGAATTCGCCCAGGAGGCGCCGCTGGCCGAGCTGACGGTGACCTGGTCGGGTGCGGCCAGCGGTGACTCGGCGGCGGCCGACCGTGCGGCCGAGGAATGGGACGGCGACGACCATGTCCAGGAGGAGGACCATGACTGAGGACCAGCGGGCCCAGCCGTCGGAGGCGGCTTCCGAGACCCCGACCGAGCCCGTGCAGGACCAGCTGCTCACCCACGAGGAACAGCTGGGCGCCGTCGAAGCGATCCTCATGGTGGTCGAGGAGCCGGTCACACCGGACGAGATCTCCGCCGCGGTACGGCTTCCCGCCCACCAGGTGCAGACCCTGCTCGACGAGCTGCGCACCGAGGCCGACGGCGACGAGGCCACCGGCCGGCGCGAGCGCGGCTATGAGCTGCGGGAGGTCGCCGGAGGCTATCGCGTCTATTCGAGGCTGCGCTACGCCGACCAGGTCTCGGCGTTCATCCTCGGCGGGCAGACCGCGCGGCTCTCCCAGGCGGCGCTGGAGACCCTCGCCGTGATCGCCTACCGGCAGCCGGTCTCACGGTCGCAGGTGGCCGCCGTGCGGGGTGTGAACGTCGACGGCGTGGTGCGCACCCTGGTCCATCGTGGCCTGGTGGACACCGCCGGCACGGACCCGGTCACCGGGGCCACGCTGTATACGACCACCACCGAGTTCCTCGAGCGGGTGGGCATCGACTCGGTGGACGACCTGCCGCAGCTCTCGCCGCACCTGCCCGGCATCGAGGCCGTCGACGACTACACCGAGTAACACCTTCCCCTCCCCTCCCCATCGGTTGGGCGCTCCGCGTCGCTCAGATCCCCGATTTCGGCGTCTCAGCGACGCGGAGCGCCCAACCGATGGTGGTGAGGTGCGGGATGCGGGTCTGGGTCGATGGCGTCCGCTCGCCCGGCAGGTCCTAGAATGGGGCGCATGTCTTCACGGGGGAGCCGCCCGCCGCAGCGGCGCGGGCAGAAGCGGGCCAAGCCGCCGCGTGCCGCACGCGCGGCACGCACACCCCGCTCCGGCTCGAAAGGCGGGCCGTTCGCCGAGGAGAAGCCGCAGCGGATCATGCGGCGTCGTCCGGAACGGTCGAAGGTCCGCGAGGACGAGGCCGAGGACAACTTCGCCGCCGTCCACGACCCCGACGGCGTCCGCCTCCAGAAGGTTCTCGCCCAGGCCGGGGTCGCCTCGCGACGGGTCTGCGAGGACCTGATCTCCGAGGGGCGGGTCGAGGTCGACGGCCACACCGTCGTCGAACCGGGAGTGCGCATCGATCCGAAGTCCGCCGCCGTCCGTGTGGACGGGGTCCGGCTCCAGCTCGACGTCGCCCAGCGGTACTACATGTTCAACAAGCCCACCGGTGTGGTCACCACCATGTCCGACCCGCAGGGCCGCCCCTGCATCGACGACCACCTGACCGTGGAGCTGAAGCAGGTCAGGCTCGTCCACGTGGGTCGGCTGGACCGGGAGACCGAAGGCCTGCTGCTGCTGACCAACGACGGCGAACTCGCCCACCGACTGACCCACCCCTCCTACGAGGTCCCCAAGACCTACCTCGTCGAGATCGAGGGGTCCGTGCCCAAGAGCCTGGGGAGGACGCTGCAGGCGGGGATCACCCTCGACGACGGGCCCATCGCAGTCGACTCCTACGTCTTCCGCGGTGCGGCCGGCAGACGCAGCCTCGTCGAGATCACGCTGCACTCGGGGCGCAACAGGATCGTGCGGAGGATCTTCGACCACGTGGGGCACCCGGTGACACGTCTGGTGCGCACGGCCATCGGAGACATCACGATCGGAGACCAGCCGCAGGGCTCCGTCCGCGAACTCGGACGCCATGAGCTGGGACACCTCTTGGACCTGACCGAGCAGGCTCCTGCGCCGCGCGACGACGAGGAGGTCGCCCGGTGAACGCCCTGGAGACCACCCCGGAGGCCACCCGGCACACGCCCCGCGTGCTCGTCCGCGGCACCGGTCTGCTGGGCGCCAGCATCGGGTTGGGCCTCTCCGCGCGGGGCCACCGGGTGACGCTGTCCGACCCCTCGGCCGTCGCCCAGGCGATCGCCGCCGACATCGGAGCCGGTGCCCCGAAGAGCGCGCAGGACCCCGATCCGGAGATCGTCGTCGTCGCCGCCCCGCCCGAGGCCACCGCGGGGGAGGTCGCATCGGCTCTGACCGCCTTCCCCGGGGCGATCGTGCTCGACGTCGCCTCGGTCAAGGACGAGATCCTCCTCGAACTGCACGCGACGGCGGACGACCCCGGGCACGCGCTGAGGCGGGACGACCTCGTCCGGTACGTCGGCACCCACCCGATGGCCGGCCGGGAGCAGTCCGGCCCCGTGGCCGCACGCGGCGAGCTCTTCACCGCGATGCCGTGGGTGATCTGCCCCGCCGCAGAACAAGGCGTCCGGATCCCGACCGAGGCCGCGGTGGCCTGGGCCGAAGAGATCGCGCGTCGGCTCGGCGCCACGGTGCACTTCATGGCGCCGAAGGACCATGACGAGTCGGTCGCCCTGATCTCTCATCTGCCGCAGATCGCGGCCTCGCTGGTGGCCTCCCGCCTGCAGGAGGCGCCTGCGTCGGCGCTGGAGCTCGCGGGGAACGGACTGCGCGACGTGACCCGCATCGCGGCCTCGGATCCGAACCTGTGGGTGCAGATCCTCTCGTCGAACGCCGCCCCGATCACCGACATCCTCCACGGGCTGCGCGACGACGTCGACCGTCTGATCCGCACCTTGGAGAGCCCCCGTGCGCCCGGCGGCCAGGCGGACATCGCCCAGCTGATCTCCGAGGGCAACGCCGGGCGGGCTCGCGTCCCCGGCAAGCACGGCGGTCCGCCGCAGTCCTTCTCCCGGCTCATCGTCATCGTCGACGACCGGCCCGGTCAGATCGCCGCCGTCCTCAACGACGTCGCACAGGTCGGAGTCAACGTCGAGGACATGCGCATGGACCATTCGGCCGGCCACCAGGTCGGTATGGTGGAGCTGTCTGTGCTTCCCGGCCGACGCGAGGAGCTGGCAGAGGCGATGACCGAATTCGGATGGAAGGTGGTCCAGTCGTGACGACTCCGGATCAGAGCACGGCGGCACCTGCCCCGGCCTCGGCGCACGGGCGTCTCGTCGTCGCCGTCGACGGGCCCTCGGGCTCCGGCAAGTCCAGCGTCTGCCGGGCGGC
Organism: Nesterenkonia marinintestina; assembly: GCF_025420485.1. GTDB lineage: Bacteria > Actinomycetota > Actinomycetes > Actinomycetales > Micrococcaceae > Nesterenkonia > Nesterenkonia marinintestina. Next base: position 24,597 of record NZ_JAOEFD010000018.1, read on the forward strand.
GGCCCGCCGCCTGAGCGCCGAATACCTCGACACCGGAGCCATGTACCGGGCGGCGACCTGGTACTGCCTCGACACCGGTGTGGACTTCTCCGACGAGTCGGCCGTCGCCGTGGCCGTGGAGGAGACCCCGCTGTCGATCTCCACCGATCCGGACCACCAGAAGGTGTGGGTGGGGGAGGCCGACGTGACCGAGGCCATCCGTGAATCGCGGATCTCCGAGGCCGTCTCCGAGGTGGCGACGAACCGCCAGGCCCGCTCGGTGCTGATAGCCGAGCAGCGCAGACTCATCGACGCCGCCGGATTCGTCATCGCCGAAGGCCGTGACATCACCACCGTCGTGGCGCCGGACGCCCAGGTCCGCGTGCTGCTGACCGCCTCGGCCGAGGCGCGGCTCGCCCGTCGGGGCGCCGAGCTCGGGGGCGGCCAGTCGGCGCAGTCGCTGCAGCGTCAGGTCATCGAGCGTGATGCGAGGGACTCGGCCGCGGCGAACTTCACCGAGGCCGCCGACGGGGTCGCCGTGCTCGACTCCTCCCACCTGAGCTTCGAGGAGACGGTGAATTCGCTGGTCGCCCGCATCGAGTCGGTAGACTAGAGGATTCCCCTCCGCCGGTCCGGGGTCGTCCGGCCGGACCCACACCCCGCAATCATCAGGAGCTGCAGTGGCCCGACACGACGCACAGACGCCCGAGGGTGCTGAGGAGTACGTCCCCGCCGGCGATGACGACCGTCTGGCTGAACGGCTCGCGACGATCACCGACGACGAGGCCGAGAGTCGGGCCGCCGCTCTGCGCGCCGGACTCGAGGAGTACGACCTCGAGGACGAGGATGCCTTCCTCCTCGACGCCGACTTCGAGGACGAGGAGTTCGTCCCCGAGGTGGCCGCACCTCCGGTCCTGGCCATCATCGGGCGGCCCAATGTGGGCAAGTCGACCCTGGTCAACCGCATCATCCGGGCGCGCCAGGCCGTGGTCGAAGATGTGCCCGGGGTGACCCGCGACCGGGTCTCCTACGAGGCGGAGTGGAACGGCAAGGACTTCACGATCGTCGACACCGGCGGGTGGGAGCAGGACGCCAGGGGCATCCACAGGCGGGTGGCCGACCAGGCGGAGATCGCCGTCGACGAGGCCGACGTGGTGCTGTTCGTCGTCGACGGGCTCGTCGGTGCGACCGCTGTGGACGAGGCCGTGGTGAAGATGCTTCGGCGCAAGCGCAAGCCGGTGGTCCTGGTGGCGAACAAGGTCGAGTCGGATGCGCACATGGCCGAGGTGTACCCGCTGTGGAACCTCGGCCTGGGGGAGCCGTACCCGATCTCCGCGCTGCACGGCAGCGGAACCGGCGACGTCCTGGACGCGGCGGTGAAGCTCATGCCCGAGACGGCCCAGCACGGAGGGATGATCCCGATCGGCGGTCCGCGGCGGGTGGCGCTGATCGGACGGCCGAACGTGGGGAAGTCGTCGCTGCTGAACAAGCTGGCCGGCTCGGAACGGGTGGTCGTCGACGAGGTCGCCGGCACCACGCGGGACCCCGTCGACGAGTACATCGAGCTGGGCGGGGAGACCTGGCGGTTCGTCGACACCGCGGGGGTCCGGCGGCGGCAGCACATGGCCCAGGGCTCTGAGTACTATGCGATGCTGCGCACGCAGCGGGCGCTGGACAAGGCCGAGGTGGCCGTCGCACTGCTCGCGGTGGACGAGCCGATCTCGGAGCAGGACGTCCGCATCCTCCAGATGGCCGTGGACTCCGGACGTGCTCTGGTCATCGCCTACAACAAGTGGGATCTGCTCGACGACGAGCGGCGCTACTACCTGGAGCGTGAGATCAGCCGGGATCTGGGTCATGTGACCTGGGCCCCCCGGGTCAACGTCTCCGCCCGCACCGGCTGGCACAAGGACAAGCTGGCCCCGGCCCTGGACACGGCCCTGGAGAACTGGAGTCAGCGTATCCCCACCGGGCGACTGAACGCGTTCCTCGGAGAGCTGGTGGCCGCGCATCCGCATCCGGTGCGCGGGGGCAGGCAGCCGCGCATCCTCTTCGCCACCCAGCCGTCCTCCCGTCCTCCGAAGTTCGTGCTCTTCACCACCGGATTCCTGGACCCCGGCTACCGCCGGTTCATCATGCGTCGTCTGCGGGAGACCTTCGACTTCACCGGCACGCCGATCGAGATCAGCATGCGGGTTCGGGAGAAGCGCCGCCGGAAGAGGTGAGCGCGCGCAGAGGTCTCCGACGAGCCCTCATCACGCCCCGAGCCGATGCGGCATCCGCGGCGCTCCTGGGGTAGACTCTTCCGGTGCCCGGGACGCGTTCCGGGCCGTCACGGGATGTGGCGCAGTTTGGTAGCGCACACGACTGGGGGTCGTGGGGTCGCAGGTTCAAATCCTGTCATCCCGACCGAACGGAAGCCCCGGACCGCTGGAGTGACAGCGGTCCGGGGCTTCGTCGTGCTGCTGGCGGCTCGGGACATCGTCGACTCGGCGTCTCAGTCATCCTTCTGTGGCTGACCTGGGGGTTCTTCAGACTGTGTCCTAGGATCAGCGGGGTGCGGGGTCTGGGGATGAGGCGGTTCGATGCGGCAGACTTGGTGCATGGATGCTCCCGAGGACTTCACCACCCGACACTCCACCGTCGACGACTGGACCGATGCTCTGGCGGAGGCCGCCGGATCTCCCGGAGGAGGCGCAGGGGCCGGGGTGATGCTCGGCATCGCCGCGTCTCTGACCTCGATGGTCGCCGGCTACACCGAGGCGTCACCGGAGCAGCGGCAGGAGCTCGACGACCTCAGGGCCAGGGCTCGAGAGCTGCGGGGAGCCGCCCTCCAGCTCGCCGACGACGACGCCGACGCCTCCCAGGCCTTCGGGGCCGCGTTCTCCCGTGAGCGAGGTCCGGCACGAGACGAGGCCATCCACGAGGCCTCGCTGCGGGCCGCACAGTCCTCCGCCGAGCTCGGTGAGCTCGCCCTCGACGCCGTCGACGACCTGATGTGGCTCACCCGACACGGGAATATGGCACTCGTGGCCGACGTCGTCGTCGCCTGCGGCGCACTCCGAGCAGCGATCACCGGGGCTCGGACGAACGTGAGCTTCGATCTGGCGACGATGCGGGCCTCGGGACTCTCCCTCGAGGAGGTCCGACAGTCACACCCCGATCTGTGGGACACCGTCCGACGGTTCGAAGCCGGGATCGAGCGCCTCGACGAGGCCATGACCTCCGTCGACGACCGCGCCGCACCGACGGCCCCGGACCGGTGACGAGCCGAGCCGACCGGCCGATGACAGAGCGACCCGGCAACGTGCGTCTGTCGGTCGTGGTCATCGCCGCCGGCCTCGACATCCGTCGGAACCTGCGTGGACGCACCACCCACGATGATGACGAGGGGGAGCCCGCCGTCGACTGACCGGACTGACGAACGGTTGATTCTGAGAACATGATGCGCAAGGGTTGTGGGTATGTCACAGAACAGAGACTGGACTGAGACCTTACCGCAGGACGGTGCTGAGCCCATGGGTCGACGGAGCATCCTTCTGGGTGCTTCGGCGGCACTCGCCTCGGCCGCCGCCGTGACCACCGGAGCGGTCGGTGCCGCGGCCTCCGCCGTCGCATCTCCGCGGCCGGGGGAGCAGGGCTCCGACCGTCCGCAGAACAACCCGGGCAATGCGCCGGAGCACGCCGGGATGGCCGGCGACGGCTCCGACGGCGACTTCCCGCTGTCATGCCCGATGGGGCGTGACGGATCGCATGTGGTCGAGGCTCGTGAGAGGGCCGCCGCAGCGGCAGGAGGTGATCGCTGATGAGCGTCGACGTCATCTGGCGCGTCTCGCCGAACCACTCCGTCGGTCGGGAAGGCACTCCCATCGACCGGATCGTCATCCACTACATCGTCGGCGACCGTGCCGCCGCCGACGCCACCTTCTCGCAGCCCTCCTCCCAGGTGAGCGCCCACTACTCGATCGGTGAGCGCGAGGTCAGCCAACACGTCTCCGAGCAGAACACCGCCTGGCACGCCGGGCACCTGGCCACGAACCGTCGTTCCGTGGGGATCGAGCACTCTGCCGATCAGAACCGTGCTCCCGACGCCTGGACGATGGACACCTCGGTGCAGCTGTGCATCGAGATCTGCCGACGGTACGGCCTGGACCCGCAGGCCGCGATCATCCCGCACAACTCGGTCTCCAGCACGCTGTGCCCCAACACGGTGGACTGGCAGGAGATCCGCCGACGGGTCGCCGCCGGCCTCTGACGACTGAGACCACCACCCTGTGGGGCCCCCCCCCCCC
>NZ_JAOEFD010000019.1 GCF_025420485.1 Nesterenkonia marinintestina
CCTGCTGCTCGGTCTGGGCCGGAGCCTGCTGCTCGGTCTGGGCCGGAGCCTGCTGCTCGGTCTGAGCGGGGGCCTCGTACTGAGCCTGCTCACCCTGCGCCATCTGCACGCTGGTGGACTCGCGCTGGGTGTCGTCCACCGGGGCGTTGGCGTAGGCGGAGGCGCCCAGGCCGGCGACCAGGCCGGCGGCCGCGGCGGCACCGGCGGTGGCGCGGCCCAGGGTGGCGGCGTTGTCGGCCACGGCGCGTGCGAGGACCGGCTTGGACTCACGGCGCATCTCACGGCGCGAAGCGAACGTCGTCATAGTAGTCATTGTGATAAAAACCTCTCCCAATGTGACGGGGCTTGGCCTGTAGTGGGGGACCGAGTCTCGGGGGAAGCTCGTCCGCCAGGTCTCATACGACCGCGTCTGCCCCGCCCCCTGCATGCGGATGTCTGCGAACTGCTACGACCGGAAGCAGGGATCGGAATCTCCGGTCGAAGGCGCCTCGGCATCGGACAGTCGCCTCAGGCACGACCTCGACGATATAACAGGACGGTAAAGATGTCACGCTCAGGTCACGGCCGATTGTGAAAAATTTACGAACCTCCCGGTGAGAGCGCTGAAATCCCCGGAAATCCGCGGATGTCACATCACGTCACAGAGACCTACTGTGCGGTTCAGATCACAGAACAGCAACGGTGCGCCGAGATCCTGACCGGCCGGTCGGTCAGTCGCGCGCCGGAGAGGCGAAGATATGCTGCGCGACCTCCAGCGGGATCTCGACCTCCAAGGCCTCTCCCGACTCATCGGTGACCGTCAGCATCAGATACGCCGCGTCCACCCCGTCCAGCCGCACCGCGGACCCCGGACGCAGCCCGGACTCCGCCAGCTGCTCCAGGACCTCGGGCTCCACCTGGATCGACTCGGCCAGTCGCTGGACCCTCCACGACTCCGCGCGGGAGCCGACCTCGGAATCCTCGGCCGCCTGCCGCAGGGTGACCGCCTCGCCGGGTCGCCCGGACTCCGGATGCGGCTCGACGCCGAGCAGCTCCAACCCGGGGATCGGGTTGCCGTAGGGGGACTCGACGGGGTCGTCGAGGATCTCCACCAGCCGGCGCTCGACCCGCTCGCTCATCACATGCTCCCAGCGGCAGGCCTCATCATGCAGATACGGCCACTCCAGCCCGATGACGTCGGCCAGCAGCCGCTCGGCCAGCCGGTGCTTGCGCATCACCTGCACCGCGATCCGGCGTCCCGCCTCCGTGAGCTCCAGATGCCGCTCCTCGGTGAGGATCAGCAGACCGTCGCGCTCCATGCGTGCCACCGTCTGGGAGACCGTCGGACCCGAGTGCTCGAGACGCTCGGCGATGCGGGCGCGCAGCGGGACGATGCCCTCCTCCTCGAGGTCGAGGATGGTGCGCAGATACATCTCCGTCGTATCGATCAGATCCGTCACCGAGTCTCCTCCTGCGCATTGATACCGTGAACGGTGGACGGCGAGGTGCCGCGTCCAGCATAGTCCCTCACCCCCGGAGCCCCCGCCTCCGTCGAGGGTCCGATCCGCCCGTCCTCCCGCCCTGCCTCACGACCAGGAGACCGCGCCATGACCGCCGAGACCGTGACCATCCCCTCGCACCTGCTCCCCCGCGACGGACGCTTCGGCGCCGGGCCCTCCAAGGTGCGGCCCGAGCAGATGCAGGCGCTCATCGAGGCGGGACCCCGGCTGATGGGCACCTCCCACCGCCAGCCCCCGGTGAAGGAGCTGGTCGGGGCGGTCCGCCGCGGCCTGGCCGAGCTGTTCCGGCTGCCCGAGGGGTATGAGGTCGTGCTCGGCGTCGGCGGCTCCACCGCCTTCTGGGACGTCGCCTCCTTCGGGCTCGTCCGCTCCCGAGCCCAGCACCTCTCCTTCGGCGAGTTCGGCGGCAAGTTCGCCAAGGCCACCGATCGTGCCCCCCACCTGGAGGCCTCGTCGATCCTCACCGCGGAGCCCGGCACCCGGCCGCACCCGCAGGCGGAGTCCGGCGTCGACGTCTACGCCTGGCCCCACAACGAGACCTCCACCGGTGTGGCCGCCGACGTCACCCGTGTGGCGGGGGCCGACGACGACGCCCTGGTGCTGATCGACGGAACCTCCGCCGCCGGTGGGCTCGATGTCGACGTCGCCCAGACCGACGCCTACTACTTCGCCCCGCAGAAGAACTTCGCCTCCGACGGCGGCCTGTGGTTCGCGCTGATGTCCCCGGCGGCGATCGCCCGCGCCGAGGAGCTCGCCGGGCAGCGGTGGATCCCGGACTTCCTCTCGCTGACCACAGCGATCGAGAACTCGCGCAAGGACCAGACCTACAACACCCCGGCCCTGGCGACCCTGGTGATGATGCGCGCCCAGCTCGACTGGCTCAACGGGGCCGGCGGGCTCGGATTCGCCGCCGCTCGGACCGCGGACTCGGCCGGGCGGGTGTACCGGTGGGCCGAGGCGCATGAGCTCGCCGCCCCGTTTGTGCAGGACCCGGCCGATCGCTCCGATGTGATCGTCACCGTGGACTTCGACGACACCGTCGATGCGGCCGCACTGGCGACGACGCTGCGCGCCAACGGTGTGGTCGACGTAGAGCCCTACCGCAAGCTGGGGCGCAATCAGCTGCGCATCGCGACCTTCGCCGCGATCGAGCCCGACGACGTCTCCGCCCTGCTGGTATGCATCGACCACGTCCTGGAGCACACCTCGCGCTGAACACCCGGCGAGTCGGCGGTCACTCGTGTTCCACCCGTCGACAGTGAAATCACCCGCCGACAGTACGGCGGGTGATTTCACTGTCGACGGGTTGCAGCACGCGATCCCGCGGCGCTACCCGTTCTTCTGCTGCTCCGCGGCCTCCTGTTCGGCGGCCTGCTGCTTCTCCTTCTCCGAGACGCGGTCGGCCCAGGGCACCCATTCCGGGGCCAGCAGCGCGTCCTCGCCGGGGAGCAGCCCGATCTCGCACACCGTGACCTTCCGGCTGCGCGGGGCCCGGGCGACGGTGACGAACCAGTCCCAGCCGCGGTAGCCCTCGCGGTGCGCGGCGAAGCGATGGGTGTGGAGACGGTCCTCTTCGGCGGTGACCGTGCGGTGGTCCCCGATCTCTTCGGCGGCGGCGATCTCGTGCAGGGCCTCGCGGGCCTGGTCCACGGCCTCGCTCAGCACGGCGTCCTTCTTGGGCATCTCGGCAGTCCTTCTGATCCTGCGGTGCGGCCGGATCTCGGCCGATCGGGTGGGTGCGCTCAGGCGTCGAAGTCGTCGGCGACCCGGCGCAGCACGGCGGCCAGCTGGCGGCTGCGCGCCGACTGCGGGTAGCGGCCGCGGCGCAGCTCACCGGCGCTGGACTCGAGCATGTTGACCAGGTCCTGCACCAGCGAGGCCATCTCCTCCGGCGGCTTGCGGCGGGCGCGCACCACGGAGGGGCCCTCGTCGAGGATGCGCACCGAGAGGGCCTGCTGGCCGCGGCGCCCGTCGGCGATCCCGTACTCCATCCGGGTGCCGGACTTCACGCTGGAGACGCCGGCGGGCAGGGCGGAGGAATGCAGGAACACCTCCTGGCCGTCGTCGGAGGCCAGGAATCCGAAGCCCTTCTCGGCGTCGAACCACTTCACTTTCCCGGTGGGCACGTCGTCCTCCCTCGTCGCTGCGTGTGCAGAGCGGTGCGTCGGTGCATCGACGCAAGGTCACCGCCCCAGAATACCGGGGCGGTGCGACGGGATAGAATCGGGGTCATGTCCGCACGTCCCCGCGCCGGCGCCGAAGCCGCAGTCGCCGACCGCGAGCGCCCGCTCAGCCGCGGCATCCTGCTCCTGGGCACGGTGCTCACCGCGGCGGCCTTCGTGTCCCTGGTGATGATTCTGGGCGCCTACTTCCTCTCCGTCGAGGCGAACCCGACGTTCTATTTCCTCGCCCTGTGGGGCTTCCCGGCCGGCTTCGCCCTGATGCTGGTCCACATGGTGCTCTCGATGCGTCGCCGTCGCACCGTCCGCTCCGGATGACTGCGGCCCCCCTCTCCATCTCCGCGCTCGGGCGCGCCCTGGCCTGCCGGGGCGACGAGGCGCTCTCCGGGCTGCTGCGGTCCCGTCCCGACCTCGTCCACCCCACCCCCGGGGACTTCACCGGCCTCGCGGTGCGTGTGCAGTCCGAGACCAGCCTGCGGCAGGTCCTGATGCGGCTCGACGCCGGCACCCTCTCCGCACTGGCAGCCGTCTGCCGGGGCGGGACCGACGCCGAGGACGTCCCGGCTGCGGTGCGCGACCGGCTGCGCGGCATGGGTCTGCTCTTCGCCGAGGACCCCGAGTCCGGGGCGCCGACGCCGACGGGCCGCGCGGGCCGACCGACCGACGCCGTCCCGGGCTCGCTGCTGGCCCTGCTGGCCGAGCCGGAGGTCGCCTCGGCCGCCGCGGGCTCCTCCCCCGGTGCGCCGGCACCCCGGGCGACCGAGCCGGCTCCCCCGGCGGCCCTGGTCCGCAACGCCGGCCTGTCGGCGACGGCGGAGCTGCTGGCCGACGTCGAGCAGCTCCTCGACGCCCTCGAGGACGCTCCGGCCGCCACCCTGCGCTCGGGAGGCGTCGGCATGCGGGAGCTGCGCCGGCTCACCGCCGCGCGCACCGGGGAGAGGCCCGGGGAGGACCACCTGGTCGGCGAGACCGGGTGGCTGCTCGAACTGACCGCCGCGGCGGCGCTGATCGGCCTCGACGTGGACACCGGCACCTGGAGGACCACCGAGACCGCCCGCCGGTGGCGCCGAACCTCACGGCACCGGCGCCACCAGCTGCTGGTCTCCGGCTGGCTGCTGGCGCCGCGGTCACCGCTGCTGGTCCTCGGACCCCACCCGCGGGCGCGGATCGCCCCGGCCCTGACCCAGGAGCGGACCCGAGGCGACGCGCCTGCGCTGCGCCGGCGGCTCCTGCAGCTGGCCGCCGAACTCACTGCGGACTCACCGGCGCTGCTGTACCGCCGGGCTCCCGTGGACGAGTCCGGCGAGGTCGAACCCACCGAGGCGGCCCTGGCCGCCTCGGTCACCGGGACGCTGATCGACCGGTTCCGCTGGGAGCGGCCGCTGGCCGGACCCCGCATCGGACACCTGGTGCCCGCGGTGCTCGAGGAGGCCGAACGCCTCGGACTCACCGCGATGGGTGCTCTCACCGAGATCGGTCGGACGCTGATGACGGGGCCGGACCGCTCTGCGGACGACGAGGAGCCCCACGACGCCGACGACTCCGACGACGACGCCGAGGCCGACCCCGAGGCTCCCTCGCCCGCGCGGATGGCCGCGCACCTGGCCGATGCCCTGCCCCCGGCCGCCGAGACCGTCCACGTCCAGTCGGACCTGACCGTGATGCCCACCGGCACCCCCTCCCCGACGCTGGCCGCAGGGCTCGCCGCCCTGGCCGAGCCGGAGACCCGCGGACCAGTTCCGACCTACCGCCTCACCTCCGCCTCGGTGCACCGCGCCCTCGACGCCGGGTGGACCCCGGACCAGGTCCGCCGGTTCCTCACCGATCACAGCATCGCCGCTCTCCCCTCCCCGCTGACCACCCTGCTCGACGACGCCGCCCGGACATGGCGCGGCGTGCAGATCGGCGGCGCCGGCTCCTGGATCCGCGAGTCCGATCCGCAGATCCGCGCCGAGCTGCTGGACTCCCCGGCCCTGCGCCGGGTGCGGCTGCGCGCCCTGACCGGGGAGGTCCTCATCAGCCCCGCCGGACCCCGGGAGCTCGCCCTGGCGCTGCACGACGCCGGCTTCGGCACCCGAGACCTCGACGACGTCGCGGACCCCGCCCCGGACCCCGGCCCCGGCCGTCCGGACGACGCAGACCGCCTGCACCCGACGGCGTGGTCGCTGACCGCCAGCCCCTGGCAGCAGTCGCCGGTGCGCACCGTCTCCGTCGCCCCCGCCACCGCCGCCGAGGTCCGGCGAGCCGTCGACAGGCTGCGCGCCGGCGGCCCCGCCCGCTCCGGCGACCCGGCGGTGAGCCTGGGCGCCGACGTCGTCGGGCTTCTGCGCACCGCCGTCCGCGAGCGCCGCCGCGTCCGCATCCGCCGGGTGGACGCCCACGGCATCGAACACACCCTCTCCGGGGTCCCCTCCGCGCTGAACGCCGGACGGCTGCGGCTCCAGGACGGCGAGGGCGAGACCGTGCTGCTGGTCCACCGGATCACCGGGGTCCGGCTGGCCGAGGATCATGTCGACTACGGGGACCGCGGGGCGTCCCCGGCACCTGCGACGCCCCGGAGGAGGAGCTGATGTCCGGACCGCTGATCGTCCAGTCCGACCGCACCGTGCTGCTGGAGGTCGACCATGACCAAGCCGACGCGGCCCGCCGGGCCGTGGCCGCCTTCGCAGACCTCGAGCGCGCGCCGGAGCACATCCACACCTATCGGATCACCCCGCTGGGCCTGTGGAACGCCCGGGCCGCCGGCTGCGACGCCGAGTACGTGGTGGACACGCTGCTGGGCCTCTCCAGGTACCCGGTGCCGCATTCCCTGCTGGTGGACATCGCCGAGATCATGAGCCGCTACGGCCGGCTGCGCCTGGAGAAGGACCCCGTGCACGGCCTGGTCATGCGCTCCACCGACGCCGCCGTCCTCGAGGAGGTCCGGCACGCGAAGACGGTGGCTCCGCTGCTGGGCCCCTCCCTGGACGAGTCCACCGTGGCCGTGCATGGGCAGGCCCGCGGTGAGCTGAAGCAGGAGCTGGTCAAGGTCGGCTGGCCGGCCGAGGACCTGGCAGGATTCGTCGACGGCACCGCCCACCCCATCTCCCTGGCAGGCGAGGACTGGACGCTGCGTCCCTACCAGCGCCAGGCGGTGGATACGTTCTGGTCGGCGGGCTCCGGCGTCGTCGTGCTGCCCTGCGGGGCGGGCAAGACCCTGGTGGGGGCCGGGGTGATGGCGACGTCGTCGACCATCACCCTGATCCTGGTGAACTCGACCCTCTCAGCCCGCCAGTGGAAGACCGAGCTGCTGGCCCGGACCTCCCTGACCGAGGACGAGGTCGGCGAGTACTCCGGGGACCGCAAGGAGGTCCGGCCGGTCACGATCGCCACCTACCAGGTGCTGGCGCACCGGCGCGGCGAGCTGTACCCGCATCTGGAGCTGCTCGACGGCCACGACTGGGGCCTGATCATCTACGACGAGGTGCACCTGCTGCCGGCGCCGATCTTCCGCCGCACCGCCGATCTGCAGGCCCGACGGCGGCTGGGCCTGACCGCCACGCTGATCCGGGAGGACGGCCGGGAGCGGGAGGTGTTCTCGCTGATCGGACCGAAGCGGTTCGACACCCCGTGGAAGCAGATGGAGGCGCAGGGGTGGATCGCCCCGGCGCTGTGCACCGAGGTGCGGGTGGATCTGCCCGCCGAGCGGCGGATGGAGTACGCCGCCGCCGAGGAGCGTGAGCGGCACCGGCTGGCGGCGGGGTCCGGGGCGAAGGACGACGTCGTCGCGCGTCTGGTGGCCCGGCACCGGCACACCGGGGAGCAGATCCTGGTGATCGGTCAGTTCGTCGAGCAGCTGGAGCAGCTGGGCGAGCATCTGGGGGCTCCGGTGCTGACCGGCTCGACCACCACTGCCCGGCGGCAGGACCACTTCGAGCGGTTCCGCCGCGGCGAGCTGGATGTGCTGGTGGTCTCGAAGATCGCGAACTTCTCGGTGGATCTCCCCCAGGCCTCGGTGGCCATCCAGGTCTCGGGCACCTTCGGGTCCCGCCAGGAGGAGGCCCAGCGGCTGGGTCGGCTGCTGCGCACCGACTCGGAGGACGCCGAGAAGCGGGCCCACTTCTATTCGGTGGTCACCCGCGACACCGTGGATATGGAGTACGCGGCCAAGCGTCAGCGGTTCCTCTCCGAGCAGGGGTACGGGTACCAGATCCTCGACGCCTCCGACATCGCCTGATCCCCTCCCGGCCGTGCGTCTACCCCGGATGCACATGTCTCCCGTTCATGCACGGGGGATGAGTGCATTCGGGGTAGACGCAACGACAGGGGAGGCCGGCACCGGCCGAGAGGACAGACTTCGTCCAGGGAACAACAAGGATTCGGGGGGAGAATGGGGAGCGTGACTGAGAAGACCCCCGAAGCGAAGCTCCTCGTCGTCGACGACGAGCCGAACATCCGTGAGCTGCTGGCGACCTCCCTGCGCTTCGCAGGCTTCGAGGTGACCGCCGCGTCCAACGGGCGCGAGGCCCTCGAGGCCGCCGAACGCTTCCACCCGGACCTCGCCGTGCTCGACGTCATGCTCCCGGACATGGACGGCTTCGCAGTCACCCGCAAGCTCCGCTCGGCCGGGAAGCTCTTCCCGGTGCTGTTCCTCACCGCCCGCGACGACACCGACGACAAGATCACCGGCCTCACCGTCGGCGGCGACGACTACGTGACCAAGCCCTTCTCCCTGGACGAGGTCGTCGCCCGGATCCGCGCGGTCCTGCGTCGCACCGCTCAGTTCGAGGACGAGGACGCGGTCCTGAGCATCGACAACCTCGAGCTCGACGACGACGCCCACGAGGTCCGCCGCAACGGGGAGATGATCGACCTCTCCCCCACGGAGTTCAAGCTGCTGCGCTACCTGATGATGAACCCCAACCGGGTGCTGTCCAAGCAGCAGATCCTGGACCACGTCTGGGACTACAACTTCAACGGCGACGCCTCCATCGTCGAGTCCTACATCTCCTACCTCCGGCGGAAGATCGACTCCGGCTCGGAGGGTGCACCGATGATCCAGACCAAACGCGGGGTGGGCTACGTCCTGCAGACCTGGGAGCGCCGTCAGCGGGCGCGAATCCGCTGAACGATGAAGACGGTGCGCGGCACCGACCACGGAGCACCTCTCCCGCTCCGGGCCGTCGGGCCACGCACGATCGGGGATGCGGCCCGGTGCAGGGTGAGAACCTGCACCGGGCCTCTCCATGAGCGGAGGCCGCGGGGTATCGTGCAGTGATGCGCTTCAGACCGTCGGAATCCGTGGTGCGCACCTGGCGCCGCGCCAGTCTGCGCACCCAGCTGGTGGTGATGTTCGCCGGTCTGATGCTGCTCACCCTGGCGGTGACGACCTTCGTCTCAGCCTCCCTCTTCCGCCAGGAGCTGGTCCGCAACCTCGACGAGGACCTCTACGCCAACCGCAGCAACGTGGCCACGTTCCTCACCTCGCGGGCCGAGCGCGACGACGCCGACCTCGAGTACTACTCCGACGAACTCTCCGTCTGGCGGTTCTACGGGGTGCTGCTGGACAACGACGGCGACGTCATCGAGGATCAGGCCACCCCGAGCGCCCCGCAGGGCCAGGACCTTCCGGTGATCCCCGAGATGGACGCCGAGGAGGTCCTCACCCAGGACGGTGAGGCCTTCGACGTCCCCGGCACCGAGGAGGGTTCGCGGGGCTGGCGGGTCCACGTCTACCGGTTCGCCTCCGGGGAGGCCTCGATGGCCATCGCCCTGCCCAGGGACACGGTGGAGGTCGCCGTGGAGCGGGCCACGTTCCTGGTCGCCACGATCGGCATGATGGCCACCCTGGGCGCCTCGACCCTGGCCTATGCGGTGGTCACCCGCTCGTTCCGTCCGCTGTTCCGTGTGGAGAAGACCGCGGCGTCCATCGCCGACGGCGACTTCTCCCAACGTGTGCAGATCTCCTCCCCCTCCGACACCGAAGTCGGGCGTCTGCAGCGCTCGCTGAACGTGATGCTCGAGCACATCGAGGAGGCGTTCCGCTCGAAGTCGGTCTCGGAGGAGAACATGCGCCGGTTCATCCAGGACGCCTCCCACGAGCTGCGCACGCCGCTGGTCACCATCCGCGGGTTCTCCGAGCTCTACCGTCAGGGTGGGGTCAGCGACGATCCGGAGGCCGTGGGCACCGCGATGGGCCGCATCGAGTCCGAGGCGAAGCGGATGGGTCAGCTGGTCGAGGACATGCTCACCCTGGCCCGCCTCGATGAGCAGCGTCCCCTGCAGATGGCGCCGGTGGACCTGCGGCTGCTCGCCCACGACGCGGTGATGGACCTGGGCGTCAACGCCCCGGACCGTGAGGTCGCGGTGGTCGGTCTGGACGACGCGGACCCCCGCCCGGCGCCCGTGAGGGGTGACGAGGGGAAGATCCGGCAGATCGTGACGAACCTGATCACCAACGCCCTGCGCTACACCCCCGACGGCACGCCGATCGAGCTGATGGTGGGCACCGACTCGCTGGTCTCGGGTCGCACCGATTCGGTGGTGCGCGTCCGCGACCACGGCCACGGCATCTCCGAGGCCGACGCCTCCCGCATCTTCGAACGCTTCTACCGGGCCGACGACTCCCGGCACCGTGAGACCGGAGGAACCGGTCTGGGGCTGGCGATCGTCGCCGCGATCGCCTCCCAGCACGGCGGTACGGTCCGCTACTCCGAGACCGAGGGGGGCGGAACCACGATGACCCTGCGGCTGCCGATGGTCGAACCCGGCGACGAGCAGGACCACGAGTCCGACGAGTTCGACGAGGACTTCGACCACGCCGACCACGATGCCGACCACGATGCCGACCACGATGCCGACCACGGTGTCGGCGAGGATCCGGGTGCTCCACAGGAGGGTCCAACGGACCCGCAGGACCCCACAGACTCCACAGGTCGATGAGTCTCGACTGACGCGACCCAGGCGTCGCCCTAGCGTCGGGGGTGCGCCGCAGGACCGCGGCGACCGAGACCGACCGCACGGATGCGGAGCGGGGCCTTCCTCCCTCTCCGCGGCGTGGAAAGGGAGACATCATGGCGATCCTGCAGATCGACACCTCAGACCTGATGGCCAAGAGCCAGACCGTGGAGGGCACGCTGGGCCGCATCCAGACCGACGTGAACTCGATGGAGGGCCAGCTGCGTCAGCTCCAGGACTCCTGGAAGGGGTCGGCGGCGGTGGCCTTCCAGGATGTGCTGACCCAGTGGCGGGCCACCCAGGCCCAGGTCGAGCAGTCGCTGGCCAGCGTCCGCCAGGCGATGGCCGCCGCCTCCTCGCAGTATGAGGAGACCGAGTCGGCGAACACCCGCATGTTCGGCCGCTGAGCACCCGCTGCGACTGCGGCGTCCGCCGTCGAGACGGTCCGACGGTTCGGGGAGGAGGCCGGAGTCCGCAGACGCTCACAGACCGGGCACCGGCCCGACGACGACGGGGCGCCCCCACCGTGATGGTGGGGGCGCCCCGCCCGTCGGTCGGCCCGTCTGCGACGGACTGAGCGATCAGATGATCACATCATGCCGCCCATGCCGCCCATCGGGTCCATGCCCTCGGCTCCGGCGCCGGCGTTCTTCTCCGGCTTGTCGGCGACGACGGCCTCCGTGGTCAGGAACAGCGAGGCGATCGATGCGGCGTTCTGCAGCGCCGACCGGGTCACCTTCACCGGGTCGTTCACTCCGGCGTCGAGCAGGTCCTCGTACTCACCGGTGGCGGCGTTGAGGCCGGTCCCGTCGGGCAGGCTCTTGACCTTCTCGGCGACCACGCCGGCCTCCAGGCCGGCGTTGACGGCGATCTGCTTCAGCGGAGCCTCGACGGCCAGGCGCACGATGTTCGCGCCGACCGCCTCGTCGCCCTGCAGGGACAGCGTCTTGAACGCACGGGCCCCGGCCTGGATGAGAGAGGCGCCGCCGCCGGCGACGATGCCCTCGTCCACAGCGGCCTTCGCATTGCGGACCGCGTCCTCGATCCGGTGCTTGCGCTCCTTGAGCTCCACCTCGGTGGCGGCACCGGCCTTGATGACGGCCACGCCCCCGGCCAGCTTCGCCAGGCGCTCCTGGAGCTTCTCACGGTCGTAGTCCGAGTCGGAGTTCTCGATCTCAGCCTTGATCTGGCTGACGCGACCGGCGATCTCGTCGGCGTCGCCCGCACCCTCGACGATGGTGGTCTCGTCCTTGGTGACCACGACCTTGCGGGCGGTGCCCAGCAGGTCGAGGGTGGCGTTCTCCAGCTTCAGGCCGACCTCCTCGGCGATGACCTGGCCGCCGGTGAGGATGGCCATGTCGGCCAGCATCGCCTTGCGGCGGTCGCCGAAGCCCGGAGCCTTCACGGCCACGGACTTGAAGGTACCCTTGAGCTTGTTCACGACCAGGGCGGCCAGAGCCTCGCCCTCGACGTCCTCGGAGATGACCAGCAGCGGCTTGCCGGACTGCATGACCTGCTCCAGGATGCCGATGAGGTCCTTCACCGAGGAGATCTTGGAGTTCACGATCAGGATGTACGGGTCCTCCAGGACCGCCTCCTGCCGGTCGGCGTCGGTGACGAAGTAGCCCGACAGGTAGCCCTTGTCGAAGCGCATGCCCTCGGTCAGCTCGAGGTCGAGGCCGAAGGTGTTCGACTCCTCGACGGTGATGACGCCTTCCTTGCCGACCTTGTCGAGAGCCTCGGCGATGAGCTCGCCGATCTGCTCGTCGGCGGCCGAGATCGACGCGGTGGCGGCGATCTGCTCCTTGGTCTCGACCTCCTTGGCGGAGGACAGCAGCTCGGCGGTCACGGCCTCCACCGCCTTGTCGATGCCGCGCTTGAGGCCCATCGGGTCGGCGCCGGCCACCACGTTGCGCAGCCCCTCCTTGACCAGGGCCTGGGCCAACACGGTGGCGGTGGTGGTGCCGTCGCCGGCGACGTCGTCGGTCTTCTTGGCGACCTCCTTGACCAGCTCAGCACCGATCTTCTCGTGGGGGTCTTCGAGCTCGATCTCCTTGGCGATGGAGACGCCGTCGTTGGTGATGGTCGGCGCGCCCCAGGACTTCTCGAGGACGACGTTGCGACCGCGGGGGCCCAAGGTGACCTTGACGGCGTCGGCGAGGGTGTTCAGACCCCGCTCGAGGCCGCGACGGGCCTCTTCGTCGAATGCAATGGTCTTCGCCATATCGGCTGGTGTCCTTCCTGGACTGTGGGTGATCACATGTCAGACGTATTCGCGTCAATCGGGTCGAACCCGGCCAGATGCCCGCGACGGACGGCCCGGACTCCCCGCGTCACCGGGGGTCCGACTTCTGGGCCTCACCTGTTGAGGTTCATCCCACTCCCGCGGGGCGCTGCGAGGCGCCCGAGGAGGTCTCCGCGCAACGAGCGCGGAACCCCATCATGACGGGAGTGCTGTGACAATTCTTAGCACTCTCCCATGGTGAGTGCAAACGATTCCGGCCGTGGGCGAACAGGGTCGGAGGCGGCCGGAACGGCGCCGCAGACGGGCACGTGTCAGTCGACGAAGCCCTCATCCACGACGACGGCGATCGACGACCAGCGGTCGTCCTCGACCACGCTGCCGATCCCCAGGTTCGAGGCGATCTCCTCAGCCAGCTCACCCTGGCCGGAGGGGTGGAAGACCACCGGTGCGTCCGTGGCGGCGTAGGTCCACTCGGTCACATTGGTGACGTTGTAGCCGGCCCCCTCGAGCTGCGACTGCGCGTTCTGCGCCGCCTCGGCCGAGGTCTGGTAGTTGAGCACCTGGACCGGGGACTCGCCGTCGGAGGCGGTGTCCTCGTCGTCCTCATCCTCATCGGTGGGACTGGGGCTCTCCTCCGGGGACGGGCTCTCTCCGTCCTCGTCCTCCGCCGCGGCGTCGCCGTCCTCAGCCTCGTCGTCGCCCTCGGCGTCGGCGTCCTCCTGCTCGTCCTCGGTCTCGGCGGTGTCCTCATCGGCGGCGGGGTCGCCCCCCTCGTCGCCGAGCTGCGGGAGCACGAAGTAGCTGACCACACCGACGGCGAGCGCGAGGACCGCGAGCATGACGATCCAGGGCAGCCCGGTGCGCTTGGCGCCGGGAGCCTCGGTCGGGGCACGGTGGACCCCCGCTCGGCCCGGCGGGTAGGGGTCGACGTCGTCGAACTCGTCGTGGGGGTGCTTGGTCATGGCCTCGTGGTCCTCGTGCAGTGGTGGGCGGGCGATCAGCGGCGTGAGGCTCGGGCCCGGTGGCGAGATTCCCGCTGGCGACGCAGGCGCTTGACCAGCATCGGGTCGTGGGCGAGGGCTGCTTCGGAGTCGATGAGGCGGTTGAGCGCCTGGTAGTAGGACACCGCGGTCATCCCCAGCCGTTCGGAGATCGCCTGGTCCTTGGCGCCGGCGTACTTCCACCACTGACGCTCCAGCTGAAGGATGCTCCGGTCCTGCTCGCTGAGCTGTCCCTGCAGGTCCCCTTCGGATGTCGCCGGCGCATCCGAGGCGACGGTGCGTGCTGCGGACATCGTTCCTCCTCGTGCGGTGTGTGCTCTGCGGCCCGACCCCATGCTACGGCGGCGGAGCCCCTGTATCGGGGATCCCACGCGGCGCACCGCCCCTCTAGCATGGAGGGATGAGCATCTCTGAGCACCTGGTCGAGCCGCTGGACCCCGGGTGGGAGCGGGCTCTGTCCACCCAGCAGGAGCAGTTCGCCCGAGTGCGTGAGGAGCTGCGCCGCCGCCGGGTCGCCGGAGAGCAGGTCCTTCCGGCCGCCGCCGACGTGCTGCGCGCCTTCCGGCAGCCGTTCGAGGACGTCAGTGTCCTCATCATCGGCCAGGACCCCTACCCCACTCCGGGTCACCCCATCGGGCTGTCCTTCGCCGTCGCCCCGGACGTCAGGCCGCTTCCGCGCAGCCTGCAGAACATCTTCGCCGAGCTGCAGGACGACCTCGGCGTCCCGACCTCATCCCACGGGGACCTGAGGCCGTGGGCCTCCCAGGGGGTCCTGATGCTCAACCGGGTGCTCACCGTGGCCGCCGGCTCTCCGGCCTCGCACCGGGGCATCGGCTGGGAGGCGGTCACCGAGGCCGCGGTGCGGGCCCTGGTGGACCGGGGCACACCGCTGGTCTCGGTGCTCTGGGGCGCCGACGCCCGGAAGCTGGCGCCCATGCTGGACTCCGGCTCCCATACCCGGGTGCTGACCAGCCCCCACCCCTCGCCGCTGTCGGCCCATCGCGGATTCTTCGGGTCGAAGCCGTTCTCGACGACGAACGCCGCCCTCCAGGAGCTGGATGCGGCGCCGGTGGACTGGGACCTGGCCCACGGGTGAGTCCGAACCCGACGACCCCTCGGTCACCCCGGCAGTGGGGCCGTCGGGACCGGTCCGCGTCTCAGCGGTTGCGGAACCTGCGACGCTCGTGGGACTGCAGGGCGGAGGTGAAGGGACGCATCATCACGTCGCCGAGGACGATGCCGGCCGCGATGCCGAGGATGATGATCATCGCATTGAACAGGTCGGTGAGCCCGGTGAGCATGCCGATGGGCACCTGCGTCAGGATCTCCGCGGACTCGCGCATCCCCACCGGCAGCCCGGCGAGGACGTCGGTCTCGGTGCGCATCGCCACCGAGTACATCCCCCGGAAGACCATCAGCCCGGGAAGCATGAACATCATCGCCGGCACCGCGACCACCAGCTGGGGAGCGCGCATGCGCAGTGCGACGAGTCGGCCCAGCGCTCCGACCACGACACCGCCGATGACCGGGGTGACCCGCTCCCCGAGCCCGACGAGCTCGGCGGCGTAGAAGGCGCAGAACCCCAGAGCGGACACTGCCCCGATGGGCACGAGGATCCGCCACCGGGCCTGCTCGACGATCGCCGCGGCGACGGCGGCCACGAAGACCAGGGCCACCAGGACCGGGAACGGGTAGAGCCGCTCCAGGGCCCGGGCCGGTTCGATGGCGGGGGTGCCCAGCTGGCTGGCGGTGATGACGGCGACCATGATCCCCGAGGTCAGGCCGATGAAGGCGATCAGGGAGGAGACGATCCTGCCCGCGGAGGTCAGCGGGAATCCGTTGATGGCGTCCTGGATCGCTGAGACCACGCGCACCGAGGGCAGCATGATCATCAGCCCCCCGGCGACGACGTGGAACGGCTCCACCGGGATCTCCAGGGCCACCGCACCCATGGCGATGAATGTGGCCACGAAGCCGCCGGCGGACAGGCAGTAGAACTCGGGCACCCTGAGGTTCGACAGCCGCCGAGTGGTGGCCAGCACCAGCAGGGTGGCGAAGAATCCGACGGTGGCGTCGAGCAGCGGGGCCCCGAGGAACGAGGCGAACGCGCTGGCGAACACCGCGCCGGCCAGCGTCACCATCCAGCGCGGGAACGGCTTCGGCTCGTGGGTGATCTCCTCGAGCGCCTCCGCGGCCTCGGTCCTGGTCATCCGTCCGGAGATGATGTCGGTGACCAGGTGGTGCACTCCGGCCAGGGCCTGGAAGTTGCTCGACCACGACCTCACCACACGCACCCGGCTGTAGGGGATCTTGCCCTCGGGGGCCCAGTTGAGGCTGATGGACTGGTTGGTGATGTCGACGTCGGTGTTCTTCATCCCGAAGGCGGCGGTGATCGCGATGATGGAGGTCTCCACCTCCAGGGCGCCCGCGCCGTAGCGGAACAGCGCCTCGCCGAGGTCCAGGACGAAGGCGATGGTCTCCAGCTCGTCGGTCTCGAAGGGCGCCTCGGCCTGGCGGGGGTTCTCGAAGGGGGTGCCGGCGAGGCGGTCGACGATGGGGACGGCGGAGGTCATGGGCGCCTCGGGCCGCATCAGGCGGCGCAGCACCGACCGCGGACGCCCCCTCTGGTCGAAGACGCTGCGGTCGAACGCCGGCCCTCCCGCACGGCCGCTCCCTCGGAGTGATGACCGCAGCACCGAACGACGGTGCCCCGGCGCCCCGGGGCGGGTGATCGGTGAGGTCGGTCCGGCACGGCGCTGGTCCTCGGGCACTGCGGGCATCGACCCTGTCGCCGGGGCCCACGGGGCGGGACCCGGCGTCGTCGACCCGTCCTGCGGCGTCGACGGAGACCAGGGCTGACCCGGGACGCCCGGCACGCCTCCGTGCCCGACCGGTCGGCCGGTGTGCGGGTCGATGATCGGGATGGACCCGACGGCGGGGCTGTGCACACGCATGCCGTCGCCCTGGTGCCACGCACCGTAGTGGCGCTCCGGCTCGGACCCGTCGAGCTCGGGCCGATGCGGCCGGGCAGGGTCGTGGAAGGTATAGGTGGAGGTCTCGGGGTCGTACCCGCCGAGCTGGTGCAGCTCGATCGCACCGGTGGCCGGGTGCACGGGCTCCGTCGTCGGACCGACGTGCCGGACGTAGGGGGAGCCCTCGTGCTGCGTCGCCTCCCGGGTCGGGGAGTCGTGGCCGGTGTGCGTGCTCCAGAACGCGTCCGGGGCGAATTCGTGGCGGCCGGTCTCCGGCGCGGGTTCGGCGCGGCGGGTGACGCCGTCGACCGGCGTCGGGTCCTCGTCCCACTCCTCCTCGTGCTCCTGGGCCTCACGGGCCGAGTTCCAGGAGGAGGCGATCGTCGACGTCAGCGACCGGACGAAGCCGGTGTGCTCGGCCTCCCCCGATGACGTGGAGCGGACGACGGGGTCCAGGGTCGGACGGGACGGGGAGCCGTCGATCACCGGGTCGATCACTGGGTCGATCTCCGGGGCGACGGCCTCGGTCTGCTGAGGGTCGTCAGCGGGTTCCGGGGCGTCGCGCAGGTCGGGCTCCTCCGGCACCGGTCCTCCCTTCGGCGTCTCGTCGATCCGGTCGGTCCTCCGTCTGGCATCCTAGGGCGGAGGCACCTCGGCTGGACAGCGCGGGGCCGCCCCGGGCGCGGCAGGTCGGCGGGACGGCATGAGAAAACCCGAGGCTCCGCGGCGCGCGGCCTGCGGGAGCTTCGGGCTGGGCTGTGGATCCGAATGGACTCGAACCATCGACCTCTCGCGTGTGAAGCGAGCGCTCTAACCATCTGAGCTACGGATCCGTGGAGATGTGCGGCTCGGGCCCGTCACCGGCCCGCGCACATGTGCCTAGAAAGGTTAGCACCTCGGGGGCTGACCTGAGAAACCGGGGTCCGGAGAGGCTCCGGACCCCGGCCTCACGGCCGGCGGGCGCATCAGGCGATGGCTTCGGCGATGGGGGTCTCGCCGGTGACGAAGCGGCGGGTCTGCCCGACTGCGGCTCCGGTGGTCACGGCGTGGGTGATCGCGGAGGCGACGTCCTCCCGCGGAACGCTGAGCTGGTCGGAGGGCAGCTCCTGCCCGTCGACCAGTCCGTGCGCGTCCACGATCTGCACCGTCCCCCGTCCGGGCTCCTGGGTGAGCGTCCCGGGCCCGAGGATCGTCCAGTCCAGGGCGGTCTGCCTCAGGTGGGCGTCTGCGTCGTGCTTGGCCTTCGCGTAGGGGTGGAACGAGCTCTCCGGGTCGAGGGTGTCGACGTCGGTGTCGGCTCGGACGTAGGAGACCATGACGTAGCGGCGGACGCCTGCCTCGGCGGCGGCCCCCATGGTGCGCACGGCCGCCTCGTAGTCGACGGCGTGGGTCCGTGCGGGATTCCCGCCGCCGGCGCCTGCGGAGAAGACGACGGCTCCGGCGTCGGCGAACGCTTCGGCGAGCCGGTCGACGTCGGCGGTCTCGATGTCCAGCACGTGGGGCTCGGCGCCGGTCGCGGCGACCTCGTCGCGCTGCTCGGGATTGCGGATCAGCGACTTGACCGCATATCCGGCCTGGGTCAGCTGAGTGGCGGCGATCAGGGCGATCTTTCCGTGCCCTCCGACGATCACGACTCGGTTCTCGGCGGCCATGTCGGCTCCTCTCCCTGTGGGGTGGACCGGGGTGCGGGGTCATCGGCCCGCTCCCCTGTCCCGCGTGCAACGTCTGTGGGCGCTCACTATTCCGCACCGGCACCTCACCTGTGCCGCACCCGGAGTGCACCTGGACCGCATCCGTCCCTCGTCGACGGGATCGGCGCGGCTAGACTGCCTGGATGCCCCGCTCCCTCCCCGCCCTGACGCCGGCCACGCGCATGGGTCTGTCGATCGCTGCGGCGCTGACCCTCTACGGCGTCTCCTTCGGCGCGCTGGCCACCGCCTCGGGATTCACGTTCTGGCAGACGGTGGCGCTCTCAGCCCTGCTGTTCTCCGGCGGGTCGCAGTTCGCGATCATCGGTGTGGTCGCCTCGGGTGGTTCGGGAGGGGCGGCGCTGGGCGCTTCGACGCTGCTGAGCGCACGCAACACCATCTACGGGGTCCAGATGAAGACGCTGCTGAATCCCACGGGCTGGCGCCGATACGTCGCCGCTCAGGTGACCATCGATGAGTCCGCGGCCAATGCGATGGTCCAGACCGATCACGCCGAGAGCCGCCGCGGATTCTGGGTGACGGGGATCGCCTCCTACATCGGATGGAACGCGGCCACCGTGTTCGGTGCGGCCCTGGGGGACGTGATCGGTGACCCGCAGAGCCTGGGCCTCGACGGCGCCGTCGTCGCCGCCTTCCTGGGGCTGCTGTGGCCGCGGCTCAGGTCTCGGGAGCCGTGGGCGCTGGCGGTGCTGGCCGCGCTGATCACGATGCTCACGATGCCTGTGCTCCCGCCCGGGGTCCCGGTGATGGTGGCCGCTGGGGCCGCCGTGGTGTGGACCGTGCTCACGCGCCGCCGCGGCGGTGACCTCGCACCCGCCGAGGACGAGGTGGACCCCGGGCACGATGCGGACCCCGGGCACGGTGCGGGCGGCGGGTCCGGCCGGGACGGAGGTGCCGGACGATGAGTCTCTGGGCATGGATCCTCCTGGCCTGCGCGGCGGTCTACCTGACCAAGCTGCTCGGCTACATGGTCCCGGCCGCCTGGCTGAAGCACCCGATGGTCGGGCGGATCTCCGGACTGCTCACGGTGGCCCTGCTGGCGGCGCTGGTGACCATGAACACCTTCTCCGGCGACGACGGACTGAGCTTCGACGCTCGGATCGCCGCCCTGCTGGCCGCGGCCGCGGCCCTGATGCTGCGGGCGCCGTTCCTGGTCGTGGTGATCGTCGGGGCGGCGACCGCGGCGGGGGTGCGGGCGCTCGGCGTCGGCTGAGCCTCCGTTCGGTCCCGGTCAGTCGTCGTGGGCGTCGGCGGTCCCCGCGGGAGTCGCCCGCAGGGTGGAGCCGAGGACGATGATGCCCAGCGCCATGACCGCGGCGGTGCGGAACGCCGTGCGGAACCCCTCCAGCGCGGCCTCTTCGGCGCCGAGGCCCGAGGAGGCCGCCGCGGCGGCTCCCAGTCCCATCACGGCGATCAGCAGTGCGGTGCCGATGGCTCCGGCCAGCTGCTGCAGGGTGTTCAGCAGCGCGGTGCCGTGCGTGTAGAGGCGGCGCGGCAGGGGGTTGAGCGCGGTGGTGAAGGCCGGGGTGAACAGGAAGGCGAGTCCGAGGCTGAGCAGCAGGTGCAGCATCAGGACCTGCCACTCGGGGGTGTGGGCGCCCAGCGTGCTCATGAGGAACAGGGCCAGGACCAGGACGCAGGCCCCGGGGATCACCAGCGGCTTCGGCCCGACCCGGTCGTAGAGCCGTCCGACCCCGGGCGCCAGCACGGCCATGAGCAGGCCGCCCGGGAGCATGAGCAGTCCGGTCTGCAGGGTGTCGAGGCCGCGGACGGTCTGGAGGAACAGCGGAAGCATGATGATCGCTCCGAAGAGGGCGATCATCATCAGCAGCATCATCGAGAGCCCGCGGGCGTACATCGTGTGCTTCAGCGGACGCAGGTCCAGCAGCGGACTGCCGGTGCGCTGCAGGCGGATCTGCAGCAGGGCGAAGGCGGCCAGGAACAGCACGCCGACGATCAGCACGGCGACGGCGACGCCGTCGACCCCGCCGGCCTCCTCCGCGGCGACCGTGCCGTGGCCCCCTCCGAGCTGGCTGATCCCATAGACCACGCCCCCGAAGCCGGGCACTGAGAGCAGCAGCGAGGGGATGCTGAGCCCGTCGCCGGTCGTGCCCGGGGTGTCGTCGAGCCGTGAGCGTCCCAGCACGAGGGCCGCCAGCGCGATCGGCAGGATGGTGAGGAACAGCACCCTCCAGTCCGCGACGTGGAGGATGAACCCGGAGAGCGCCGGTCCGGTGGCCGGCGCCACGGAGATGACGATCGAGATGTTGCCCATGACCACACCGCGGCGCTCGGTGGGCACCAGCGTGAGCACGGTGGTCATCAGCAGCGGAAGCATGATCGCGGTACCGCTGGCCTGGATGATGCGCCCGGCCAGCAGCATCTCGAAGCCGAGGGCGCCGGCGGCCACGGTGCTGCCGAGGCTGAACAGGCCCAGGGCCGCGGTGAACATGGTGCGCAGGCTGAACCGCTGCATCAGATAGCCGGTGGTCGGGATGACCGTGGCCAGGGTGAGCATGAAGGCGGTGGTCAGCCACTGCACGGTCGGTTCGGTGACGTCGAACTCGACCATCAGGGGCCGCAGAGCGACATTCATGACCGTCTCGTTGAGGATCATGGTGAACGCCGCGACGAGCAGCACACCGATGGTGACCTTCTGCTCGGGAGGCATCTTGGCCGGCGTCTGGGACGCGGCGGCCTGCGGCCCCGTCGGGGCTGCGGAGTCGGACGACATGGGTCCTCCATCAGGAGATCGGAGCCCCCTGCCGGGTTCGAACCGACGACCTGCTGTTTACAAGACAGCTGCTCTACCAGCTGAGCTAAGGAGGCGCGGCACCCGAGGGGCGCCGAAGAGACATCCTAGTCCCGAACCCTCCCCCGGTGCCACCGCGGTGCCACCGCAGTGCACGTCTGAGGAGGGTTCGGCGACTCAGGCGGCCTCGTCCTGGTACTCGTCGATCGCCTCCTGGGCCCACTCCTGGAACCCGGTCTCCGAGGCGGCCCAGTCCTGGTCGTCGAGGTAGACGGTGGGCGTGCCCTGGACGCCGTTCTCCTGGGCGTCGGAGGTGGCGTAGGAGACGAAGGCGCGGTAGGTGCCGTCGTCGACGCAGGAGCCGACGTCGACCCCGAACTCGTCCGAGGCGATGGAGGCGAGCTCATCGTTGCTCAGCTCGGTGCCCTGGTGGCTGAAGATCTCGGTCACATAGTCCAGGAAGTCCTCCGGGGACTCCTCGGCCACGCACATCATGGCGTTGTCCGCCCGGGCCGAGTAGTTGGTCTGGGACCCGCTGTCGAGGAAGGCGACCATCCGGTACTCGACGGTGAGGTCTCCGGCCTCGACCCATTCCTTGATCTGCTCGGCGTTCTGCTCCTCGAAGTCGGCGCAGTGGACGCAGGCGGGGTCGGCGTAGATGATCAGGTGCGGCGGCTCGCCGTCCTCGCGGGACTCAGCCCCTGCGGGCTCCTCGCCGTCGCCTCCGGGCACCTCGGAGGCATCGACCTCTCCGAGGTCGTCGCCGGACTCGAATTCGGTGGATGAGGCGAGGGTGAGTCCGCCGTGCTCGTTGGCCGCGCTGGGCGCGGGGCCCTCGGTGGCGGTGGCCGCGTCGTCGCCGCCCTGACGCTGTTGGAGGACGAAGAACGCCAGTCCCGCCACGACCGCGATGGCCACGACCACCACGCCGACGCGGAGCAGGACCGACGACGACTTCTGCCGTCGCTCCTGCTGCTGCTGCATCTGCCGGGCACGCTCGCGTGCGCTCAGCCCATTGTCCTGGTTGCGGGCCATACGTCCTCTCCGAAGCTGGCTGGTTCCGAGGCGGCGGCTCCGCAGGCGCAGGGGCCGCCGCAGGACGCCCGCCCGACCGGGGGCAGGGGGGCGTCGCGGTCGCCCTCCAGGGTAGTCCTCGCACCTGGACGAACCCCGGAACCCGCGCGGTGCGGGTAGGCTGGAGGCTGTTCTCTGCGAGGCACGTCACAGGAGGCTCTCCATGGGTGAGGAGACTGCTCGGAGCACCGGAGGCGCGAAGGGGTACGACTTCGTCGTGGTCGCCAATCGGCTCGCCGTAGATCGTGTCACCCAGGAGGACGGGAGCACCGGCTGGCGTCGGTCCCCGGGCGGTCTGGTGACGGCGCTGGGCCCGATCATGTCGGAGTCCGACGGGGCGTGGGTCGGCTGGCACGGCGCGGCGGACGAGTCCCTGGAGCCCTTCGACCACGAGGGCATGCACCTGGTCCCGGTCCCGCTCAGCGCCGCCGACGTCGAGGACTACTACGAGGGGTTCTCGAACGGCACGCTGTGGCCGCTGTATCACGACGTGATCGCCCGCCCGGCGTTCCACCGCCACTGGTACGAGGCCTACCGCCGTGTGAACCTGCGTTTCGCCGAAGCGACCGCGGCCACCGCCTCGGAGGGGGCTGTGGTGTGGGTCCAGGACTACCAGCTGCAGCTGGTGCCGGCGATGCTGCGTGAGCTGCGCCCGGACGTGCGCATCGGGTTTTTCAACCACATTCCGTTCCCGCCCTCGGGGCTGTTCTCCCAGCTGCCGTGGCGCCAGGCGGTCCTCCACGGACTCCTCGGCGCCGACCTGATCGGCTTCCAGCGCGACTCCGACGCCCGCAACTTCCAGCGGGCGGTGCGCAGCCGTCTGGGCCTCTACATCCGCTCCGACCAGGTGTTCATCGCCGAGGAGCCGTCGTCCCAGGAGCTGGGATCGTCCATCGCCGGGCACGGTGAGGACCCGTCGCGGGGGCTGGGGACCCGGCGGACCAGCCCGCCGGAGGGGGACGACTTCCGGGTCTCCGAGGCGCGGGCCTTCCCGATCTCCATCGACACCGAGAAGATCGTCGGACTCTCGGAACGTCCGGAGATCATCTCCCGCTCCCAGCAGATCCGTCGGGAGCTGGGCGACCCGAGCACGATCCTGCTGGGTGTGGACCGGTTGGACTACACCAAGGGGATCCGGCACCGGATGAAGGCGCTGGAGGAGCTGCTCGAGGAGAGGGCGGTGTCGGCGGAGGACGTGTGCTTGGTGCAGGTGGCCAGCCCCTCGCGGGAGGGTGTCGAGTCGTATCGCCTGCTGCGTGAGGAGATCGAGGCCACGGTTGGTCGGATCAACGGCGAGTACGACACCATGGCCCACACGGCCGTCCGCTATCTGCACCACTCCTATCCGGTGGAGGAGATGGTCGCCCTGTACCTGGCCGCCGACGTGATGCTGGTGACCGCTCTGCGGGACGGGATGAACCTGGTGGCGAAGGAGTACGTCGCCGCCCGGCACGACGGCGGCGGGGTCCTGGTGCTCTCAGAGTTCACCGGGGCCGCCGATCAGCTCAAGCAGGCCCTGCTGGTGAATCCGCACGACGTCGACGAGCTCAAGGCCTCCATCCTGCAGGCGGTGCATATGGACCCCGAGGACGCGCGACGCCGGATGCGCAGCATGCGACGCCAGGTGACGTCGAACAACGTGCAGCGCTGGGCCAAGGACTTCCTGGGTCGGCTCGAAGAGCTCAGCTGAGGAGACGGGAGGGACTGTGCGAGACTCCGGAGGCATCCGAGACATCCGAGACATCCGAGACGCCGACAGCGCCGACGGGCGGGACGCGTCGCCGTCGGCGGAGCTCTCCGGCGCCCTCGAGCGGTTCGCGGCTCATCGGCAGGTGCTGGTGTGTCTGGACTTCGACGGCTGTGTGGCCGAGCTGGTGCCGGACGCCGACGCGGCCCGACCGGTCCCGGCCACGGCCGCCGCGATCGAGGCGTTGGCCGACCTCGACGGGGTGACCGTCGCCTATGTCTCGGGCCGCCCCCTGGAGACGCTGCGTCGGCTGGCCTCTCCCCCGCCCGGGTCCCTGCTGATCGGCTCCCACGGTGCGGAGGCCGACCTGCAGGGCGTCTCACCGGCCGACGGTGCGCATGTCGGGTCACTGGAGCTGACGGCCGACCAGTCGCGGGCCCGCTCGAGGCTGCTGGAGCTCTTCGAGGACCTCGCGTCAGAGGTCGACGGAGCCTGGGTGGAGCACAAGCCGGCCGGTGCGGGGATGCACGTGCGCCGCGTGCCCGATGAACAGCTCGGGGATGCTCTGCTCGATCGCGCCCGGGTCGCGGCCGAGGGCGTCCGGGGCGCCCAGGCGAAGAGCGGCAAACGGGTCCTCGAGGCGGTGGTGGTCCAGGCGACGAAGGGGGAGGGCATCGAGCGGCTCCGTGCGCACGTCTCCGCGGACGCGGTGTTCTTCGCCGGCGACGACGTCACCGATGAGCACGGCTTCGCCGTCCTGCGCGAGGGCGACGTCGGGGTGAAGGTGGGGCCGGGTGAGACCGCCGCGGGTCATCGGATCGACGCGCCGGAGGACCTCGCCGCCGTGCTGCGGGAGATCGTCAGAGCCCGTGACGGCGGAACAGACGCTCCTCGGGATCGGTGAGGGCCTCCTCGAGGAGCCACCTGTTGGCACGCAGAGCCTGCAGGTCCTTCGCGACGACGCGGTCACGGGTCTTGGCCACCGCCTCGGCCAGGACTCCCACCTGTTCCTTGAACTCGGCGGCGTAGCGCGGCTTCTCCGAATCGGGGAGTGCCAGGAACACCTCCAGGGTGCGCGGCAGGTGGCGCTCCACCATACGGCGCACCCCTTCCCTGTGCTCAGGCAGACGCTCGAGCTCCGGCCATCGCTCGACGATCTCCCCGAGACCCACGATCATCATCCGCAGCTGTCCCTGGGCCGCCGGTGGCAGGTCGGACGCCCGTGCTCGGACCGTCCGGTCCACCCCGTCGAGCCGCGATTCGAGCTTCAGCTGCTCGGAGGACTTCTCGGGTGCCTCCAGCATCGCGGGGCGCTGCCCGTTGACCAGCAGCAGTCCCGCCGTGCCGCCGCCGATTGCCCCGCCGACGACGAGTCCGGCGAGGATCGCCCAGGGATTGGGGAGCAGCACGAGGGTGACCACCAGGGCGGCCAGCACCGATGCGGTCACCACGACCATCAGGCGGGCACGACGACGTCCCTCCTCGCGGGAGGGGCGATCGGGGCCTGGGTTTCCGATGTCGGGCTCCTCAGCTCGTGGACGATCGGGAGCTGGTGCCGGAGCCGCTCACTTCGGACTCAGCGGACCACCGCTCCCCGGTGACAGGCTAGTCGTCCCACCTGATCAGAGACTCCAGAAGGGTCGTCCCGCACTTCAAGGTTGGAAGCTGGGGCCCGGCGGCACAACGGCGTTGAGGACTGTGGCCACGGTGCGACTGTGATGTGGTCCGAACGCGACGAAGGGGCCTGATCTGATGATCAGGCCCCTTCGTGTGCCGGTCGGGGTGACAGGATTTGAACCTACGACCTCCTCGTCCCGAACGAGGCGCGCTACCAAGCTGCGCTACACCCCGGAGGTGCGTCCACGGCCGTTCCGGCCGCTTCCACAAGTGTCGATTCTAGACCGGACCGAATGGCCCGCACAAATCGGCCTGCTGCGACCTCATAGGCAAAGTGGTCCGCACGGTCCGGCCCTGGGGAGAATCAGTTCGACCCTGCGATGGCACGACGGCGAACGAGAGATAGGGCGGAGCAGTCTCGACGCCGAATCGTCAGTGATTCGGCGGAGTCCGCTCCGCCCCA
>NZ_JAOEFD010000002.1 GCF_025420485.1 Nesterenkonia marinintestina
CCTATTGCAGAGCATGGTTCAAGAGATCGACGGCCGCGCCCACCGACTGTCCAACTTGGACAGTTACTATGCTGGAGCCACCCCGCTGAGCTTCATGAGCCCCGAAGCCCGGGAGGCCCTGTCCAACCGGCTGACCCACATGAGCGCGAACTACTGCCGCCTGGCCGTGACCTCCATCGCCGAGCGGCTGCGAGTAACCGGTTTCACCCGCAACGGAGCCGCCGACCCCGCCCTGTGGGAGACCTGGGCCGCCTGCGATTTGGACCAGCTTTCAGCGACCCTGCACCGGGAGGCCCTGATCCTCGGCTCGGCGTTCGTGATCGTCTGGGCCGATGAGACCGGCCGCCCGTCGATCTCGGTGGAATCTGCTCACCAGATGATCGCCCGCCGTGATCCCGGCACCCGGGCCATCACTGCGGCGGTCAAGAAGTGGGATACGCCCACCGGCACCGAAGCGGTGGTCTACGGCCCGGAGACGATCACCCGGTACACCTCGACGTCCCACGGGGCGACCGCGGCCTCGCAGTTCCGAGTGTCCGAGACCCTGGACAACCCGCTGGGAGTCGTCCCGGTGGTGGAGTTCCGCAACAGTGACCGACTGCTCGACCCCGGGGTCTCCGAGCTGCGCGACCTGATCCCACTCCAGGACTCGCTGAACAAGCTGCTCGCTGACCTGATGGTGGGCTCCGAGAACTACGCCCGCCCGCGCCGCTGGGCCACCGGCATCGAGCTGGAGGAGGACGAGGACGGCGAGGTCACCAACCCCTATCCGGAAGGTGACCGGATGCTGATCTCGGAGGCTCCGGACTCGAAGTTCGGGCAGCTGCCGGCCTCCGACCTCAACAGCTACGAGACCGCGATCCGGTCCATCGTCGCCCAGATCATGGCGGTGTCGTCCCTGCCGGCGCACTACGTAGGAGTGACCGGGAACCAGCCGCCCAGCGCCGACGGGCTCCGGGCCGCTGAGGCGTCCCTGACCGCCCGGTGCGAGGCCCGACAGGCCACGTTCGGACGGGCCTGGGAGAAGGTCATGGACCTCGCCCACGCGGTGGCCACCGGCACCGACCCCGCCGCAGCGAACGTCGGGATCGTCTGGGCCGACCCGGCCACCCGCTCGGCCGCCCAGGAGGCCGACGCCACGGTGAAGCTCTACACCGCCGGCCTGCTGCCGGCCACCACGGCACTGGAGCGTCTGGGCTACACCGAGGACGAGATCACCCGGATCAGGGCACAGCGTCGCGGTGAAGCCCTCGACCGGGCCGGGACCGAGATCGGGGCGGTGATGACCTCGTGAAGCTCTACGAGGACATCGTGGACCGGCTCGGTGCCCAGGCCTCGGCCTCCCTGCTCGGCCTCAACAGCCTCATGGAGGCCGGGACCATCACCCGGGAGGAGTTCATCGACACCGCCGCCACGGTGGTGGACGTGGCCCGACAGCGCGGCACCGCAGCGGGGGAAGCCTACTTCCGGGCCTACGCCGAGCAGGCCACCGGCCGGCCCTACACCCTGGCGGCGACCCTGCCGGAATCCCAGGCCGAGCGGCTCTCCACAGCCCTGGCGACGATCCTCGCGGCCTCCCAAGACACGCACATGCAGTTGGACCGGCTGGCCACCGCGGAACCGATGGAGGCCGCATCGGACGGGTTCCAGCAGGCCATGCAGAGGGAGAAGACCGTCACCGGGTGGACCCGCGGCCTCGACACCGGAGCCTGCCAGCTCTGCACCTGGTGGTGGCGCGAGGGACGGGTCTTCCAGCCCACGCACCGGATGCCCCGGCACACCGGCTGCCGATGCCACCCCGTTCCGCAGATCAACGTCCGAAGCCGGAACTACCAGACCGAAGCCCAGGCACAACGCCTGGCCCGATGAGAGGAGAACCATGACGGAGCAGAACACCACCGAGCAGGAGCAGGCAGGTCAGATCTCAGATCCGACCTCTGAGAAGGGTGTCATTTCAAATGAGACCCCCGAGGAGGATTCGCAGGAGCCCGAGGATGCGCCCGAAACCTTCCCCAGGTCGTACGTCGAGAAGCTGCGCGATGAGAGCGCCCGCTACCGCCAGCGCGCCCAGCAGGCCGACGACTACGCCCAGCGCCTCCACACGGCCCTGACAGCCGCTACCGGACGCCTGGCCGACCCCTCGGACCTGCCGTTCGATCCCGAGCACCTGGAGGACCAGGACGCGCTCACAGCGGCTCTGGACGACCTACTGGCCCGTAAGCCGCACCTGGCGGCTCGGAAGCCCGCGGGGAGCATCGGGCAGGGAGCCGTGACACAGGACACCAGTACCGTGGATCTCGCCGGCCTGCTGCGGGCGGGAGCGGGAGGATGAGCGCACGGGACCGCGTCGCAGACACGCTCTACCAGGCCCTGGAGAAGCTGATCGCCGCTGAGATGGACCATCGGACGCGCAAGGGCTTCGACACCCCGCTGTCGCACGAGTCAGCGATCCGCTACGCCCGGGCCTTCGCACACATCGCCAGGGCTCACCCTGACACGCACGACAACTAGTACCCCTGTGGGGTATCCTGAGAGGGTCGGTCCTGGTGGCCGGCCCTCTCGCAGCTCCTGGTGGGCTGAGGTGACAACAGCAGGTGAGTACTCACTTCTCACCTGAACCTCAACCGCTAGGAGCTTTCCCAATGGTCATGAACCGCGCCGATGCCCCGGAGATCCTGCAGGAGCAGGTCTCCGCTCTCCTCCTGCAGCCCCTGGAGGCCCAGTCCGTCGTCCTCGCAGCCGGCCCCAAGATCTTCGACTCCGCCTCTCCGCTGCGGATCCCCACCCTGGTCGGTTCCGGCACCCCCGCGGTGGTCGGTGAGTCCGAGCAGATCCCCGACGACTACTCCGCCGAGTTCGGAGAGATCCGCCTGATGCCGGAGTCCCGCAAGAGCATCAAGAGCATCGTTCGCTACAGCAACGAGCTGGCCCGCCAGTCCATCGTCGGACTCGACGCGGTGCTGAAGGCCCGGATGGTCAACGACATCTCGCAGATGCTCGACGACCAGCTGCTCGCCGGCGACGGAGCCGATGACTCGATCACCGGCATCCTCCACCAGGACGGCACACAGTCGGCTGACTACGACCCGGCCGAGCCCGACGCCTTTCTCGACGCCCAGGCGCTGCTCTCCGCCGCCGAGGTGACCGCGAACCGGCTGCTGGTCAACGGCACCGACTTCATCACCCTACGGAAGGCCAAGGACTCCACCGGTCGGTACCTGCTGGAGTCCGACCTGACCCGGGATGCCACGTACCGGCTGTTCGGCACCCCGGTCACGGTCTCGAACAAGATCCCGCAGGGCACGGCGATCCTCGCGGACTTCTCGACCGTGGCAGTGGTCCGCGATACCGCGCCGTCGATCAAGATTCTCGACCAGACCTACGCCGCGCACGACCAGCAGGCCATCCGAGTCACCACGAGGTGGGATCTCGGTCTGCTGCGCCCGGAGGCCGTGGTCATCATGGGCGGCGACGGCGGCGAGTGATGAACACCTACGTCGCACTGCCCACCGGGCAGGACGTGGCTGACTTCCTGGGCCAGGGCGGGGAACACACGGGCGTGCCCGACCTGGCCCAGGAGCACGTCCCCATCGTCACCGCAATGGCGAAGGCGTACACCCGCGGCAACGGATTCACCGCCGACGGTGTGGCCGAGGACATCGCCGCGGTCATCACCACCGCCGCAGCACGGCTGGTCGCCAACCCCGAGCAGATCCACTACTCCGTCGGCGCGGTCCGCTACTCGGGCGGGTTCAAGGGCTGGTCCCTGGCCGAGACGATGGTCTTGAATCGCCACCGGAAGCGGGCGCGATGATTTTGAAGGATACGATCACCGTCCGCGTGGCCACCACCACCTATGACCGATGGGGACAGCCGATCACCACCTACGAGGACACCGACCTGCCCGCCCAGGTGTTCCCCGCCGGCACCGAGGATCCCGACCAGCGGCTCTCCCTGGTGCTCACCGGCCGCTACCGGGTCATCATCCCCGCAGCGGCCCCCGAGTTCTCCAACTCCTCCCGAGTGGTCTGGGACGGCGCGGAGATGGAGATCGAGGGCAAGGTCCAGACCCACACCGCAGGAGGACGACCACACCACCGAGAGTTCACCGCCGTCTACCGCGGCGCATAGACCCCCGGGGGGCCTGTTCTGCCAGGTCCGGTGTCTCCCCCGGGACCCGTCGGTTGGGGTTTCCTTCTGCCCCACTCTCATCGGCCGACGGACGAGACCCCCCGTGAACAACGAGCGCGGGGGGTCTCACTCTGTGCAACTGGTAAGCGTTACCAGACGGATCACGAGTAACAGGTGATGCGCAACAATCAGGCCGACCTAGAGGAGTTCGGCTTGGTCGGATTTGAAATCCAGGCAAGACCGGAGGGCCAGCACGGCGGCGGAGACAAGCGCCGTGAGGTGACACCGAATGTGTCACCTGCCGACGAAGTGCCTGCCACCTTGCGCGGGCGCGGGGTCAAGCTGACCGCTCCATCCGGTCGGCCTCCTCGACCAGCACAGCGGCGATCTTGCGGATGTGGTCCGGGCCGCCAGTGACCTGGAACTCGTCGGTGTAGGCGCGGTTCTGCATGATGATCTCCAGCGCCTTGCTGCACGCGGGCGGCGGATCCTGAGGGTGGGAGTCGTAACGAGACCAACGAACCCTGACCTCGATATCCTCTCCCGAGTCTGAGTCACCGAATCTCCCAGGAGCCTCGACATTGCGGGTCCGCTCCTTCGAGAAATGGACACGCTCGAACTTCGCGTCCTCTGAGCAGTCCGGGCCTTCCTCGCACCATTCAGGGTGTCCGGTGTTGCGCTTCCCTAGCTCCAGGATCTCGTGGGGTTCGACGCCCAAGTAGCGGGCAATCTCTTCCAGGTGATCAATGGTGACGGTCATGATTCTCTCCTCAGATAGCGGACCCGGCTGCGCCGGGGCTGGATTCTCTCGGTCCCCATCCCCAATGAAACCCGCCGCCCCCGTCCACGCTCTGCGACATTCGCTCACGACTCCTAGACCCCCCGGAGACCGGAGCGTCGAGAAGCTGTGACCTAGCCCGTAGACGGCCGTCTGAGGCTCCCTGGTCCGGTTCCCCAGGGTTCGGGTGGATATCACCGGCATTCATCGGTTTGAGGCTGAGAATCGAGAAAAGCGCCCGGAGCACTGCTCAACGGGACTACCGCCACAAGCCCAGTCCTGGATAGACTGACCCTGACGGACCGCCCGCGTTGCGGTCCTCCAGACCCCCGAGGATTGCAGTCCTGCGGGGGTCTTCCTATGCGAGAACGATAAGTCGGCGCACACCCACATCTATGCCGAGGTCGAGGAGCAGGTCGTGACCGACGAGATCCTCGGTGAGGAGGTCGAGATCCGTGCGACCCCGATCGAGTACCGCTGGGACTACGGCGACGGAGCCTCACGGACCACCTCCGACTCGGGCGGTCCCCTGCCGGAGACCACGCCCGAAGGCGAACCGGTCAACCCCACGGACGCTGAGACCGAGACCTCCCACGTGTACACCGACACCGGTCGATACCCGGTCACCGTCGAGACGGTGTTCTCGGCCGAGTTCCGCCTCGAGGACGAGGACTGGGTCCAGATCGACGGCACCGCCTCGCTCGAATCCTCACCCGGGGAGGCCGACATCTGGCGAGCCTCGACCCGACACGTCTCAGGCGAATGTGACCACATGGACGAGTGGGGCTGCGACGGGCCGGTCGAGCTGGAGGACGGCGACGAGCCGCCCGAGATATTCCGGGACGACCACTCCGGCGACTGACCGGACCGCGGTGAGTGCGGCTCAGACCTCGCCGAGGGAGGAGACGACGTCGGCGCGACCTTCGGCGAGCCGGTAGGTGACCCCCATGATCGCCACGCGGCCCTCCTGCATCGCGGTGTGCAGGACCCGGGAGCTGTCCACGATCCGGTCGGCCGTCTGCTTCACATGCTCCTCGACGGTGTCGTTGACCGACTCGAACCCGTTGCGACGGGCATGGAGGACCGAGGGCGTGATGCGTTCGACCAGGCTGCGCACATAGCCGGGAGGAGTCGTACCGGAGGCCGTCGCATCGATGGTGGCCTTCACCGCCCCGCAGGAATCGTGACCGAGCACGACGATCAGCGGAGTCTTCAGCTCCTCCACCGAAAACTCCAGAGAGCCGAGCACGGCGTCGTCGATGACCTGTCCTGCGGTGCGGACCACGAAGACGTCTCCCAGACCGACGTCGAAGATGATCTCCGCGGCCAGGCGTGAGTCCGAACAGCCGAAGATCACCGCCATCGGATGCTGCGATTCGGTCAGCGAGCTGCGCCGCTCCGCATTCTGGTTCGGATGGTCGACGTCGCCGCACACGAAGCGTTCGTTGCCGCGTCGCAGGATCTCCCAGACGTCCGCCGGTGCCGGACGCTCCGCGGATCCGGTGTGCTCGCTCATCAGTCCTCCTCGGGGACCTCCGACTCGACGGCGTCCTCGCCGTCCGCGGTGCCGTCCTCGTCGCCGTCGAGTTCCACCTCCTGGCCGATGGACTCGACCAGGGCCTCCATCCCGGAGTCGACCTCCTCCTCGGAGGCGTCGGTGGTGATCACCACAGTAGTACCGTCGACGTCGTTGTCGTCACCCCAGAGCACGAAATAGCGGCGCTCGTCGTCACTCTCGTAGGTCTCGAACTCCATGTCCTCGAATACGGCGGTCCCCGTCGACGCCGCCCCGGACACCTCCGAGCCGACCCAGGTGGGATTGCCCTGATCCGTCTGGGCGAACCCGAAGAACGAGACGTCATCGGTGGTGTAGCCGGCCTCCCAGACCGGCACTCCATGCTCTCCTGAGCTCTCCCAGCGGGCATAGTTCGCAGTCCAGCCGTCGGCGACCTCCGGAGCGATCGGGGTGAACTCCGCGATGCCGGCGGCGAAGTACGCCTCCGAGACGACGTCCTCGTCGCGCGGGTTCTCATCCGGGGTCGGCTCCGGGTTCATCATCAGGAACGCCGCCACGGCCCCGAACGTCACCGCCACGGTGATCACCATCCCCACCAGCGGCTGGCGCAGCCGCTTCGACTGCGCCTCCGTCAGCTGCGGCGTCGGCTGCTCGTCCTCGGCGCGCGCCCGCTCGGACGGTGCGGAGGACGGCCGGTCGACGGGCTCTTCTGACTCAGGGGTACGGGACTCGCTCACCACGACATTGTCGCAGAATGTGCAGCGCCGTTCCGTGCCTGCGACGCCGCCGACGGTGATCGGCAGGGGACCGCGGGCACCTAGAGTGGTGCTGTGGGTGATGCAGACCGAGGAGACCGCCGAACGACAGCTCGGGCCGGCGACGGGCCGGACTGGGGGGTGATCCTGCGGGGTGGGGCGCTCGTCCTCGCCGTGCTGGGAATGGTCTGGATGGCCTTCAACGTCAGCCTGCCGTCCTTGGGCACGCTGCACGCCTGGATCGAGTCCCTCGGATGGGGCGCACGGTTCGGCTTCGTCGGACTCTACGCAGTCGTCGCCATGACACCGATCCCCGTCACGATCATGGCCATCACCGGGGGAGTGCTCTTCGGAGTCGTCGAAGGAAGCATCCTCTCCGTGATCGGAGTCATGATCGGCTGCTGGGGCGCCTATTGGGCGGCTCGGGGTCTCGGCCGCGAGACGGTGTCGAAGCTGATCGGCAGCTACGGCCCACGTGTGGAGAAGCACCTCTCGGCGGCCGGCTTCCAGGCGGTGTACATGCTCCGGCTCCTGCCGGGCCTTCCCTATTGGCCGCTGAACTACGGCGCCGGCGCCTTCGGGGTCGGGCAGCGCGACTTCGTCGTCGCCTCACTCATCGCCTCGGTCCCCGGACAGGCATCACTCGTCGCCGTCGGCGCGTTCGTCTCCGACCCCGACCTGCTCAGCGGGATCATCGTCGCCGCGGCCTGGACTGCGGTGATCGTGATGACCGTCTGGGCCTACCGCGCCTGGCGCGGCACCTCACGGCGTCCGCTGCCGGGATCCCAGCACCGCTGACCGGCTCAGGCGGTTCCGGTGGCCTCCGCCCGCCGCACCACGCGCTCCGCGTGACGGATCAGCGGGGCATCCACCATCGCACCGCGGAACTGGAACGCCCCGCCGTGTCGGGACACCTCGCCGAGCAGGGCGCGGGCGTGCTCCAGCTCCTCCTCAGTCGGAGCATAGGCCTCGCGGATCACCGCGACCTGCGCCGGGTGGATGCACGCCTTGGCGGCGAACCCGCTGCCCACCGCATCGGCGGACTCCGCGGCGAGACCCTCGACGTCGGTGAAGTCCGCACAGATCGCATCGATGCCGACCGCACCGTGTGCGGCGGCGGCGAGCAGGACCCGCGACCGCGCCTGACGGGCCACGTCCCGGTACGTACCGTCGGGGTGCCGTGAGGAGCTGCCGCCGATGGAGGCGATCAGGTCCTCCGCGCCCCACATCAGGGCCGCGGTCGCCGGATGGGCGGCGATCTCTTCGGCCGCGACCACACCGGCGGCCGTCTCGCACAGGGCGAGCACCCCGACTCCCGGCAGCGCACGCGCGACGACGTCGACGTCGGCGGCGGACTCGGCCTTGGCCAGCATCACCCACTTCACCTCGGTCGTGGACAGGACCGCGAGGTCCTCGGAGAACTCCTCCTCCGAGACCGGATTGACCCGCACGATCGTGCGTGCGCGCAGGGCCTCGTCGGTGCCGGCTCCGGCGGTGAGATGCTCGGCGAGGTGCCTGCGTGCCTCAGCCTTGTCGCCCGGCGCGACGGCGTCCTCGAGGTCGAGGATCACCGCATCGGACCGCTCGGCGGCCTTGGCGTAGCGCTCCGGCCGATCCGCCGGGCAGAAGAGCAGCGCGGGACCCAGGTCGAACAGCGGCGCGGCGGCATCGGTCATCGGGTGTCTCCCTTCGGGGCGGCCTCGGACTTCCACAGCATCACATGGCGGACACACTCGGCCACCACCGTGCCGTCCTGATTGCGGCCGATGTGCCGCACGGTCACGATGCCCTGCCCGGGCCGGGACTTCGAGGCGCGCTTCTCGAGGATCTCGGACTCCGAATACAGGGTGTCCCCGTGGTACAGGGGGTGGGGGAACGTCACCGTGTCGAACCCGAGGTTCGCCACGATCGTGCCCTGGGTCAGCTGGGCCACCGATGCGCCGACGATGGTGGCCAGCGTGAACATGGAGTTCACCAGGGGCCGTCCGAAGGGCTGGGCGGCCGACCAGTGCGCATCCAGGTGCAGGGACTGGGTGTTCATCGTCATCGTGGTGAACGAGACGTTGTCCGCCTCCGTCACCGTACGTCCCGGCGCGTGCCGGTAGAGGGTGCCGACCTCGATCTCGTCGAAGTACAGGCCCCGCT
This sequence comes from Nesterenkonia marinintestina, assembly GCF_025420485.1. Taxonomy (GTDB): domain Bacteria; phylum Actinomycetota; class Actinomycetes; order Actinomycetales; family Micrococcaceae; genus Nesterenkonia; species Nesterenkonia marinintestina. The sequence goes on from NZ_JAOEFD010000002.1 coordinate 9,326, forward strand.
GGGCCACGACCCTCGACGGCTGTGCGTCCTCACTCATCGTTCCTCCTCGGCGGTTCGCCCGGCGGACGGGCGTCAGGTTCAGAGCAGCCCGAGGCTGCGTGCGATCAGCATCAGCTGCACCTCGGTGGTGCCCTCGCCGACCTCCAGGATCTTCGAATCACGGTAGTGCCGGGAGACGACGAACTCGTTGATGAATCCGTAGCCTCCGAACACCTGGGTGGCGTCGCGGGCGTTGTCCATCGCGGCCTCACCGGCGATGAGCTTGGCGATCGCCGCCTCGGTCTTGAAGGGCAGCCCCGCGTTCATCTTCGCCGCGGCGTCGTAGTATGCCAGCCGGGCCGAGTGGGCGCGGGCCTGCATGCGGGCGATCTTGAAGGAGATCGCCTGGTTCTTCGCGATGGGAGCCCCGAAGGTCTCCCGCTCCTTGGCGTACCGCACCGACTGGTCCACGCAGCCCTGGGCCGCGCCGGTGGCCAGTGCCGCGATGGCGATGCGCCCCTCATCGAGGATCCCCAGGAAGTTCGCGTAGCCGCGGCCGCGCTCGCCCAGCAGGTTCGCCTCCGGGACCCGCACGTCCTTCAGCGTTAGCGGGTGGGTGTCGGAGGCGTTCCAACCGACCTTGTCGTAGGCCGGCTCGGCGGTGAAGCCCTTGGTGTCGGTGGGCACCAGGATCGTCGAGATCTCCTTCTTGACCGAACCGTCCTCGCGGGTCTGCTCCCCGGTCACCGCGGTGACGGTCACCAGGGTGGAGATGTCGGTGCCGGAGTTGGTGATGAACTCCTTGGTCCCGTTGATCACCCACTGACCGTCCTCGAGGACGGCCTTGGTCCGGGTGCCGCCGGCGTCGGAGCCCGCCTCGGACTCGGTGAGGCCGAATCCGGCCAGCTGCTCGGCGGTGGTCAGCGTCGGCAGCCAGGCCTGCTTCTGCTCCTCGGTGCCGTACCGGTAGATGGGCATCGCGCCCAGGGAGACCCCGGCCTCCAGGGTGATGGCCACCGACTGGTCCACCTTCGCGATCTCCTCCAGGGCCAGGCACAGGTGGAAGTAGTCGCCTCCCTGCCCGCCGTACTCCTCCGGAAACGGAAGGCCGAACAGGCCCATCTCGCCCATCTGGGAGATCACCTCGTACGGGAACGAGTGCTCGCGGTCGTGCCGGGCGGAGACCGGGGCGATCACCTCCTCGGTGAACTCGCGCACCGCCTCCACCAGCGCCTGCTGCTCCTCATCGAGCTGGAACTCTGCTGCCATGGTGATCATGCCTCTCTCTCGTCCGGCCCGTCGGCCTCGTCGGACGTCTCCACCGCGGCCAGCACCTGACCGCGGGTGACCGTCTCACCGACGTCGACGGAGATCCTGGCGACTCCGTCCATCGGTGCGGTGAGCCGGTGCTCCATCTTCATCGCTTCGATCGTGACCAGTCCGTCGCCGGCGCCGACCGCATCACCGGAGGAGGCCTCGACGGCGACGACGGTGCCCGGGAGCGGCGCGGTGACCTCCGGCGCGGCGGTGACCTGCTCGGCCTCGAGCTGTGCCAGACGGCCCAGGGTCTGGGCGCGGCGGTCCAGCACGGTGACCATGCCCGAGAACCCGCTCGACCACGCCCACACCTCGACGCCCTCCGGGCCCTCGGCGCCGCGGGCGAACACGAAGGGTACCGAGACGCCGTCGATGCTCAGCAGCACCCTGCGTCCGACGTCGCCGGGCGCCGTGCTGAGGGGGCCGAGGTCGTCGAGCCGCGCGGAGCCGTCCAGGGTCACCGAGTAGGTGACCGGCGGCTCCTCGCCGGAGGCCGGGAGCCACCGCATCAGGTGCGACGGCGCGGCGGTGCCTCCGGGGCGCCAGCCGTCGTGCCGCCATCCGGTGGGACCGGACCCGGCGCTGCGGGACTGGGTCCCGGAGGCGTCGGTCGAGAACACCCAGCGTGCGGCGGCCTCCGCGAGGCGCTCGTCGGGCGAGGGAGTCGGGAGCCGCGGCACCATCCTGTCGATCATGGTGGTGTCCATCCGTCCGGCGCGCACGTCGGGATCGGCGGTCAGGGTCCGCAGGAAGGACAGGTTCGTCTCTACGCCGAGGACGACGGTCTCGCCGAGGGCGCGGTGGAGTCGGGCGAAGGCCTGCTCCCGGTCCTCGCCCCAGGTGATGACCTTCGCGAGCATCGGGTCGTAGTCGGTGCCGATCACCGTGCCGACCCGCAGCCCCGAGTCCACCCGGACCCCCTCGCCGACGGGCTCGTGCAGGGCGGAGACCGTCCCCGTGCTCGGAAGGAATCCGGCCTCCGGCACCTCGGAGTAGACCCGGGCCTCCACGGAGTGGCCGGTCAGGGTCACCTGGTGCTGGCTCAGCGTCATGGGCAGTCCGGCGGCGATGCGGATCTGCTGCTCGACCAGGTCGACTCCGGTGACCTGCTCGGTGACGGGGTGCTCGACCTGGAGTCGGGTGTTCATCTCCATGAAGTAGAAGCGCTCGGGATCCTCGTCCGAGACGAGGAACTCCACAGTGCCCGCGCCCCGATAGTCCACGCTGCGTGCGGTCTCGCAGGCGGCGGCCCCGATGCGCTCGCGGGTGGCTTCGTCCAGCAGGGACGACGGCGCCTCCTCGACGACCTTCTGGTGCCGCCGCTGCAGCGAGCACTCGCGTTCCCCGAGGTGCACCACGGATCCGTGCGCGTCGGCCAGCACCTGGACCTCGATGTGCCGCGGGGACCGGATGAGCTGTTCGATGAGCAGGGAGTCGTCGCCGAACGACGACGTCGCCACCCGCCGGGCGGTCTTCAGCGTCTCGGGCAGGTCCTCGGGCCGTTCGACGACGTGCATCCCCTTGCCGCCGCCGCCGGCCGAGGGCTTGATGAGCAGCGGGTAGGTCATCCCCTCGACGGCGGCGATCAGGGACTCGTCGTCGAGGTTCGGCTCGGAGACGCCCTCGGCCATCGGGACCCCGGCCTCGGCCACATGGTTCTTCGAGCGGATCTTGTCGCCCATCACTTCGAGGGCGTGCTCATCGGGACCGATGAAGACCAGACCGGCGTTCCGGCAGGCGCGGGCGAACTCCACGTTCTCGGAGAGGAATCCGTAGCCGGGGTGCACCGCGTCGGCGCCGGTCCGTCGGGCCGCGTCGATGACGGCGTCGACGTCCAGATAGGACTCTGCGGCCGCCGCGGGACCCACACAGACGGAGAGGTCGGCCATCCGGACGTGCTTCGCCTCGGCGTCGGCCTCGGAGTGGAGGGCTGCGGCGGTGATGCCCAGTCGGCGAAGGGTGGCGATCACTCGGCAGGCGATCTCACCCCGGTTGGCGACGAGCACGGTCGAGAACAGGGCCGTGCCGGCCGCGTCCTCCGTGGTGGTGTCGGTCGTGTCGGTGCTCATCCGGGATCTCACATCCTGAACAGGCCGAAGCCGGGGTCGGGGAGTTCGGTCCGCGAGCAGGTCTCCAGCGCCATGGCCAGCACCCGCCGAGTGTCGACGGGGTCGATGATCCCGTCGTCCCAGAGCCTCGCGGTCGAGTAGTAGGGCACGCCCTGCTCCTCGTACTTCGCGCGGATGGGCTCCTTGAAGGCCTCCTCATCCTCGGCGGACCACTCCTCGCCCGCGGCTTCGAGCTGGTCGCGGCGCACGGTGGCCAGCACCGAGGAGGCCTGCTGGCCGCCCATCACCGAGATCCGGGCGTTGGGCCACATGAACAGGAAGCGCGGAGAGTAGGCACGCCCGCACATCGAGTAGTTGCCCGCGCCGAAGGAGCCTCCGATGATGACGGTGATCTTCGGGACCCGAGTCGTGGACACCGCGGTGACCATCTTGGCGCCGTTCTTGGCGATGCCTCCGGCCTCGTATTCGCGTCCGACCATGAACCCGGAGATGTTCTGCAGGAACAGCAGCGGGATGCCGCGCTGGTCGCAGAGTTCGATGAAGTGTGCGCCCTTGAGGGAGGACTCGGAGAACAGGATCCCGTTGTTGGCGACGATCCCCACAGGGTGGCCGTCGATGTGGGCGAATCCCGTCACCAGCGTGGTGCCGTAGTCCCGCTTGAACTCGTGGAAGGCGCCGTCGTCGACGATCCGGGCGATGATCTCGTGGACGTCGTAGGGGCGGTTCACATCGGTGGGCACGATGCCGTAGAGCTCCTCCGCCGGGCGGCGGGGCTCCAGCGGCTCGCGCACCGGCCAGGCCCGGGGGGCGGGGTCGGGGAGGGTGGCGACGATGTCGCGCAGGATCTGCAGGGCGTGGTCGTCGTCCTCGGCGATGTGGTCGGCGACTCCCGACTCCGAGGTGTGCACCTTCGCTCCGCCGAGCTCCTCGGCGGTGACGACCTCGCCGGTGGCGCTCTTCACCAGCGGCGGGCCGCCCAGGAAGATCGTGCCCTGGTTGCGGACGATGATCGACTCGTCGCTCATCGCCGGCACGTAGGCGCCTCCCGCGGTGCAGGAGCCGAGGACCGCGGCCAGCTGGGGGATGCCCTTCGCGGAGAGGCGCGACTGGTTGTAGAAGATCCGGCCGAAGTGGTCGCGGTCGGGGAAGACCTCGTCCTGCATGGGCAGGAAGGCTCCGCCGGAGTCGACCAGGTAGAGGCACGGGAGGCGGTTCTCCTCGGCGATCTGCTGGGCGCGCAGGTGCTTCTTCACCGTCATGGGGAAGTAGGTGCCGCCCTTGACCGTGGAGTCGTTGCACACCACCATCACCTGTCGTCCGTGGACCAGCCCGATGCCGGCGATGAGTCCCGCACCCGGGCTGGCGCCGTCGTAGAGGCCGTCGGCGGCCAGGGCGCTGATCTCGAGGAACGGGCTGCCCTCGTCGAGGAGACGCTCCACGCGCTCGCGGGGCAGCAGGCGGCCCCGCTCGATGTGCCGTCGCCGCGACTTCTCGGGGCCTCCGAGGGCGGCCTCGTCGAGCTTGGTGCGCAGTTCGGAGGCCAGCCTGCGGTTGGCCTCGGAGTGGGCGCGGAACTCCTCGGAACGGGTGTCCGCGGCGCCGGAGAGGATCTCCATGGGTCCGGTGTCCTCCGCTGGGTCGATGGGGGCGGGGTCGGTGGTGGGCAGTGTCGGTGGTCGGCGAGGTCGGTGGCCGGTGATGCTGCCGGTGGTGGAACCCGGCCCCGAGTGGGGGGCTGTACGGATCCGTCCCCGCGGCGTAGATTTGAGTTAATCCTCGTTCACTGAAGTCCAACCTAGTGGGGCAGGTCACAGATGTCCAGAGCCGAGACGGCGGGCCGCACCGCACTCGACGCGGCGGATCCGAGGGCGCCCTCCGCGTCCGCCGCCGCCCCGACGCGTCGCCAGGCGGAGAAGGCGCAGCGTCGTCTGGATCTGCTCGCCGCCGCCGGCCGCCTGTTCGGCCGGTACGGCTACAGCGCCGTGGCGCTCGACGAGATCGGCAGCGAGGTCGGAGTCTCCGGACAGGCCATCTATCGGCACTTCGCGGGCAAGCAGGACCTGCTCGGTCAGCTCCTGATCGGCGTCTCCGAGCGGCTGCTCGAGGCCGGACGCGCCATCCGTTCGGAGGAGGGCGACCCCTCGGTGCGGCTGGATCGGCTGATCGCCCACCAGGTCGGCTTCGCGATGGGCAGCCCCGACATCATCCGCATCCAGGATCAGGAGCTGCTGCGGCTGACCGACGGCGACCGGCGCCGGGTGCGTCGGATGCAGCGCGAGTACGTCGACATCTGGTCCGCCGCCCTGCAGCAGCTCCATCCCTGGGCCGGGGTGCTCGAGCTGCGCACCCGCGTCCACGCCGTGTTCGGCCTGATCAACTCCACCGAGCACTCGATGCGGCATCTGCGTGAGGCCGGGCCCGACGAGACGGCCGACAGCGCGCGGCTGCTCGCCGCCATGGCGCGTGCGGCGATCCGCGTCGAGCACAGACCCGTCGAGCACAGCCCCGTCGCGCACAGACCGGACGACCACACATCACCGACAGGAGAGGGATGAGCATGTTCGCAGGCTTCTACGACGAGATCCATGAGGAGTTCCGTGAGGTCGTCCGGGAGTTCGTCGCCCGTGAGGTGACCCCGCACTACCGGCGCTGGGACGCCGAGCATCGGATGGACCGCAGCCTCTGGGAGGCCGCGGCGGAGAACGGGCTGCTCGGCCTCGCCGTCGGGGAGGAGCACGGCGGCATGGGTCTGGACGACTACCGCTACCGCATGGTGATCGATGAGGAGCTCGCCCGGGCCGATGCGCTGGCGGTCGGGCTGGCCTTCCACCTCCATGACGACTGGGTGCTGCCGGCGGTGCTGAGGTTCGGCACCGACGCGCAGAGGGAGACCTGGCTGCCGCGCTTCATGGACGCCTCGTTCATCACGTCGGTCGCCTGGACCGAACCGGGGGCGGGATCGGACCTGCGCGGAGTGCGCACCAAGGCCGTCCGCGACGGTGACGACTACCTGATCAGCGGTCAGAAGACCTTCATCGGCAACGGCATCACCGGCGACGGCGCCCTGGTGCTCGCCCGCACCGACGGCTCGTCCGGCCGCGGCGGCGCCGAGTCCTTCAGCCTGTTCCTGGTCGAGAAGGAGGGGAACCCCGGGTATCGGGCCGGCACCCAGCTGGACAAGATGGGCCTGAAGGCCTCCGACACGGCGGAGCTCTTCTTCGACGAGGTCCGCGTCCCGGCGGAGAACCGGATCGGGGATGAGGGGCAGGGGCTGGCGATGATCACGCAGCTGCTCCCGCAGGGTCGGCTCGCCGTGGCCGCCTCCGCCGCGGTGGTCGCCGGCCAGGTCCTGGAGGAGACCCTCCGGTACGTGAGGGACCGCAGCGCCTTCGACTCGCCGATCACTGAGTACCAGAACACCCGCTTCCGCCTGGCCGAGCAGCAGGTGGCCCTGGAGGCCACCCAGCACTACGTGGCCGAGACGGTCCGCCGGTTCAACGTGGGGGAGCTCGACGTCGTCGCCGCCTCCAAGGCGAAGATGTGGGCCTCGGAGCGCGCCAAGGATGCGGCCGACGTGTGCCTGCAGCTGCACGGCGGCTACGGCTACATCCTGGAGTACCCGGTGGCTCAGGCCTATCTGGCGGTGCGGCTGCTGACCATCTTCGGCGGCACCTCGGAGATCCTGCGCGAGACCGTCGCCGCGGACATGCTGAGCTGACCCGGCGGGCGACCGCAGAGCTGTTGTGAGCCCGGTCACGCAGTGCTAGGTTGAGGGCAGCGCAGTTGAGTTGAGCACCGTTAACTGAAATGGACCTCACCGGCGCGCACCGGCGTCCGCCGACTTCGGAAGGGGAGACCGCAGATGCAGGGACCAGGCGAGCCTCAGCAGGAGATGTCGAGCTCCGGCGAGGCGGGGGGCGGTCGGCTCGCGACCGCCCACGACCACGGGCCCACCGACGTGCCTCTGCTCGAGGAGACGATCCCGGAGAACCTGCGTCGCACCGCCGAGCGGTTCCCGGACCGGGAGTGTCTGGTCGACGTCGGCGCCGGCCGCCGGTGGAGCTACGCCCAGTTCCGTGAGGACGTGCGCCGCTTCGCCGTCGGGCTCCACCGCGCCGGAGTCCGCGCCGGGGATCGGGTCGGCATCTGGGGGCCGAACTCCTGGCACTGGATCCTCACCCAGTACGCCACCGCCGAGATCGGCGCGATCCTGGTCAACATCAATCCCAGCTATCGGCAGCACGAGCTCAACTACGTGCTGGAGCAGTCCGGGACCACGGCGGTGATCTGCTCACGACGGTTCAAGGACCAGGACTACCCGGGGATGCTGGCCCGCGCGCAGCGGGAGGTCGGCGGCGTCGAGCTCGCCGTGATCATGGACAGCCCCGAGTGGTCCGAGCTCACCGGCGCAGAGATCGACGTCGACCTGCTGGCCGAAGTCTCGGCGACGATGTCGCCGCGGGACCCGATCAACATCCAGTACACCTCCGGCACCACAGGCTTCCCGAAGGGTGCGCTGCTGACCCACCGGAACATCCTGAACAACGGCTTCTTCGTCGGTGAGGTCTGCCGGTACACCGAGGCGGACCGCATCTGCGTCCCGGTGCCCTTCTACCACTGCTTCGGCATGGTGATGGGCAACCTGGCGGCGACCACCCACGGAGCCGCCGTCGTCATCCCGGCCCCGGCCTTCGACCCGGAGGCCACCCTGCAGGCCGTGGCCGACGAGGCCTGCACCAGCCTCTACGGGGTGCCGACGATGTTCATCGCCCAACTCAGCCTCGAATCCCGGGACCGGTTCGACCTGAGCACGCTGCGCACCGGGATCATGGCCGGGTCCCCCTGCCCGGAGGAGATCATGCGTCGGGTCATCGGGGAGATGCATATGGAGGAGGTCACCATCTGCTACGGCATGACCGAGACCTCCCCGGTCTCCACCCAGACCCGCACCGACGACTCCCTCGAGCGCCGGGTCAGCACCGTCGGGAGGGTGGGGCCGCACGTCGAGATCCGCATCGTCGACCCGGTCACCGGTGAGACCCTCCCGGTGGAAGAGGACGGAGAGTTCTGCACGCGCGGCTACTCGGTGATGTCGGGCTACTGGAACGACGAGGAGAAGACCGCCGAGGTCATCGACTCCGACGGCTGGATGCACACCGGCGACCTCGCCCGGATGGACGCCGACGGGTACGTCCAGGTCACCGGCCGGCTGAAGGACATGGTCATCCGCGGCGGGGAGAACATCTACCCCAGGGAGATCGAGGAGTTCCTCTACTCCCATCCGGACATCCTCGACGCGCAGGTCATCGGCGTCCCCGACGAGAAGTACGGGGAGGAGCTGATGGTCTGGGTGCGGCTGCGCGGCGGTGCCGAACCGCTGACCGCACGAGGACTGCGGGACTACTGCGAGGGCCGGCTCGCGAAGTACAAGATCCCGCGCTACGTCGTGATCGTCGACGAGCTGCCCACCACCGTCAGCGGGAAGGTCCGTAAGGTCGAGATGCGGGAGCAGGCGGTGGACCTGCTCGCCGACGGGCAGGTCGACGACGTCCGTGCCGGCGGCTGAACGGACGGGGCCGGACGAGCGGCGAACACGCGAACAGAACGAACGAGGAGAAGCGATGGTTCAGCGACACAGCAGTGCGGCGGAGTCCCTGGAGGGACTGCTCTTCGACGGGATGACCCTGGCCGTCGGGGGCTTCGGCCTCTGCGGCATCCCGTCCGACCTGATCGAAGCGGTGCGGGACTCCGGGGTGAAGGACCTGACCATCGCCTCGAACAACATGGGCGTCGACGGAGCGGGCCTCGGGCTCCTCCTGGAGAACGGACAGGTCAGGAAGATCATGGCCTCCTACGTCGGCGAGAACAGGCTCTTCGCGGAGATGTTCCTCGCCGGCGAGGTCGAGGTCGAGTTCAACCCGCAGGGGACCCTCTCTGAGCGGATGCGCGCCGGAGGGGCGGGCATCCCCGGGTTCTTCACCAAGACCGGGGTCGGCACACAGATCGCCGACGGCAAGCAGCACCAGGACTTCGGCGGTGAGACCTACGTGCTCGAGGAGGGCATCGTCGCCGACGTCTCCCTGGTCCACGCCCACACCGCCGACGAGTACGGCAACCTCGTCTACAACCTGACGGCGGGGAACTTCAACCATCTGGCCGCCACCTGCGGCCGGGTCACCGTGGTCGAGGCCGAGAACATCGTCGCGGCCGGGGAGATCCGTCCCGACCAGGTGATGACCCCCTCGGTGTTCGTCCAGCGGCTGGTCCCGGCCTCCGCGCGGCCGAAGCTGATCGAGAAGACCACCACCCGGCCGCGGCCCGCCCCCGCCGGCTTCAGCAGCGAACCCGCCGACGGCGGGTCCGAACCGGCGGAGACCTCGACGGCCGAGACCGAGCGCCCCGAGGTCGGCTGGACCCGTGACGAGATGGCCGCGGTGGCAGCGGCCGAGCTGAACGACGGGGACTACGTCAACCTGGGCATCGGCATCCCCACCCTGGTGGCGAACCACCTGCCCGAGGGTGTGCACATCACCCTGCAGTCCGAGAACGGGATCCTCGGCACCGGACCCTTCCCCTACGAGGGTGAGGAGGACGCCGACCTCATCAACGCCGGCAAGCAGACCGTCACCCTGCTGCCGGGCGCCTCGATCTTCGACTCGGCCACCAGCTTCTCGATGATCCGCGGCGGTCACGTCCAGGCCGCGATCCTCGGAGCCATGGAGGTCACCGACCAGGGAGACCTGGCGAACTGGACGATCCCGGGCAAGCTGGTCAAGGGGATGGGCGGGGCCATGGATCTGGTGGCCGGCACGCCGCGGGTCATCATCGTCATGGACCACACGGCGAAGTCGGGCACACCGAAGATCGTGACCGAGTGCTCCCTGCCCCGCACCGGGGTCGGCGTGGTGGACCGCATCGTGACCAACCTCGCGGTCTTCGACATCGAACCGGTCGACGCCGAGGACCCGACCGGTGGACGCCGGATGGTCCTGCGCCGACTGGCACCGGGTGCCACCGTCGAGTCCGTCCGGGAGGCCACCGAGCCCGAGTTCGAGGTCGACGCCGAGCTGAAGTCGTGACCGTCACACGGGGCCCCTCTCGTCGGTCCGCCCGGATAGGGTGGTGACGACGAGAGGAGTCCTGCGTGTCCGTGCTGCGATCCGACGCCCGCGACGCCGTCGCCGACGTCGTCTTCGACGGTATGACCATCGCTCTTGGGGGCTTCGGCCTCAGCGGCGTCCCCGCCGACCTCATCGACGCCGTCGTCGAGACCGGTGTGAGGGACCTGACCGTGGTCTCGAACGTGATGGGGATCGACGGCGCCGGACCGGGCCTGCTCCTCGAATCCGGCCAGGTCAGCCGCGTGGTCTCCTCCTACGTCGGGGGCAACCGGCTGTTCGCCCAGCTCTACATGGACGGTGAGATCGACGTCGAGCTGACCCCGCAGGGGACCCTCGCCGAGCGTGTCCGTGCCGGTGGCGCCGGGATCCCCGCCTTCTACACCAAGACCGGCGTCGGCACCCTCGCGGCAGAGGGCAAGCGGCAGGAGGTCTTCGACGGGGAGACCTATCTGATGGAGCGCGCCATCGTCTCCGACCTGTCCCTGGTGCGCGCCCACACCGCCGATGAGTGGGGGAACCTGACCTACCGGCTCTCGGCCGAGAACTTCAATCCCCTGGTCGCCACCTGCGGCCGGGTCACCGTGGCCGAGGCCGAGGAGGTCGTCGCCGCCGGGGAGATCGACCCGGACAGGGTGAAGACGCCGTCGGTGTACGTCGACCGGCTCATCCGCTGCATCGACCGGGAGAAGCTCATCGAGCAGCGCACCACACGACCCCGCCCCGCCGAGTCCGCCCGGACGGAGGAGCCCCATGGCCTGGACGCGTGACGAGATGGCGGCGGTGGCCGCCGAGGAGCTGCACGACGGCGACTATGTGACCCTCGGGATCGGGATGCCCACCCTGGTGGCCAACCACATCCCCGAGGGGGTGCGGGTGTGGCTGCACTCCGAGAACGGGGTCATGGGCACCGGTCCCTACCCGTTCGAGGGTGAGGAGGACGCCGACCTCATCAACGCCGGCAAGCAGACCGTCACCGTCGTCCCCGGCGCCGCGACCTTCGACTCCGCACAGAGCTTCGCCATGATCCGCGGCGGACACCTCGACGCGGTGATCCTCGGCGCCATGGAGGTCAGCGAGGACGGGGACCTGGCCAACTGGGCGGTCCCGGGGAAGCTCATCAAGGGGATGGGCGGGGCGATGGACCTGGTGGCGGGCACCGAGAAGGTGGTGGTCATGACCACCCATGTGACCAAGGACGGCGCCCCGAAGATCGTCGACGCCTGCACGCTGCCGCGCACCGGGGTCGGGGTCGTCTCCCGCATCGTCACCGACCTGTGCGTCTTCGACGTCGAGTCGATCACCCATCACGACGGGCGCCGGTGGCGGGGTCTGGTGCTGCGGCGCCTGGCCCCGGGCGTCGACGTGGAGTTCGTCCGAGCGCGGACCGGTGCGGACTTCGTGGTGACCGACGACGTCGCCTGAGCAGGGGCCCATCGGCCGGGCTATCATCGGTAGGTGCGAGCACCTGCGGCGATGAGGCCGCACTCCTGACGGCGAGAGGAACCCCATGGCCCACGAATCGTCCGCCCCGCACGAGGCTGCACAGGACGGCCCAGGCGCCGAGTTCTCGGAGCTCTCGCCCCGCCTGTCTGTGGGGGACGCCGAGCCGGACCGCAACCTCGCCCTCGAGCTCGTCCGGGTCACGGAGGCCGCGGCGATCTCAGGCGGCGCCTGGGTCGGCCACGGGGACAAGAACGCCGCCGACGGTGCCGCCGTCGATGCGATGCGGTCCCTGCTCGACACGGTGAACCTCAACGGCGTGGTCGTGATCGGGGAGGGGGAGAAGGACGAGGCCCCGATGCTCTACAACGGTGAGCGGGTGGGCAACGGCGCCGGACCCGAGGCCGACGTCGCCGTGGACCCGATCGACGGCACCCGTCTGACCGCGCTGGGCTACAACAACGCCCTGTCGGTGCTGGCTGTGGCCGAGCGCGGATCCATGTTCGACCCCTCGGCCGTGTTCTACATGGACAAGCTCGTCACCGGACCCGAGGCGGCCGACATGGTCGACCTGCGGCTGCCGGTCAAGCAGAACCTGCACCTGATCGCCAAGGCCAAGGGCAAGTCCATCAGCCAGCTCTCCGTGGTGGTCCTCGACCGTCCGCGGCACAACGAGCTGGTCGACGAGATCCGTGCCGCCGGCGCGCGCACCCGCTTCATCATGGACGGTGACGTGGCCGGCGGGATCGCGGCCGCCCGTGAGGGCTCGGGGGTCGACGCGCTGATGGGCGTCGGCGGGACGCCGGAGGGCATCGTCACCGCCTGTGCGATCCGGGCCATCGGGGGAGTGATCCAGGGTCGTCTGGCGCCGAGCGACGACGAGGAGCGGCAGGCCGCCCGCGACGCAGGTCACGATCCCGACGCCATCCTGGCCACCGAACAGCTGGTGACCTCGGACAACTGCTACTTCGCGGCCACCGGCATCACCGACGGCGATCTGCTGCGCGGGGTCCGATACCACGGGGAGACCGTGACCACGCAGTCGATGGTCATGCGGGCGAAGTCCGGCACCGTGCGCACCGTCGAGGCGGAGCATCAGGCCCGGAAGTGGAAGTCCTACACCCGCCGCTGACCCTTCCGGCCCGACTGGGCGAGGAACGCCTGGGTGCCGGGCTGAAACCGGGCCGTCACCCCACCGGGGCCGGCGGTGATCAGCGCGGACTCTCCCGGGGCCAGGACGACGGTTCCAGAGCCCGTGGAGGACCCGCCGTCGCCGTGCAGTTCGACGGTCCCGGCGGTGCAGAGCAGCACCGACGCGCGATCAGACGCCAGTCGGGCGGTCCCTCCTTCGCCGTCGTCGGGTGCGTCGAACCGGTCGAGGCGGAACTCCGGACAGTCCGGTCGATAGGACCAGCGGGACACCGGGCCGGCGTCGACCTGCACCGGCGTGCAGCGGGGGACGGGCAGCACGGCACAGTCGGTGACGTCCACGAGCTCCTCGACGTCGACGTGCTTGGCGGTCAGCCCCCCGCGCAGCACGTTGTCCGAACTGGCCATCACCTCCACCCCGACCCCGTGCAGGTAGGAGTGCAGGTTCCCCGCCGGCAGGTACAGCGCCTGGCCGGGGGAGAGCACGACGCGGTTCAGCAGCAGGGCGACGACGACGCCGGGATCCCGGGGGAAGGCGGCGCAGGCCCGCAGGATCGTGTCCGCCGAACCCGGAGTCAGCCCGGGCTCCGTCGGTCCGACCACCTCTGCCAGTGAGGCGGACGCCGCGGCGAATGCGTCACGGTCGTCCTGCAGCACCGTCCGCAGCGCCCGGTCCAGGGCATCATCCGGCTCGCCGTCCGAGGCCCGTGAGAGCGACTCGGCGAGCCGGCCGAGTGCGGCGGCCGCATCGGTGTGCCCGTGCTCGGTGAGCCGCCGCGCCAGAGTCTTCAGGTCCGATGCGGACTGATCGACGGGGCGGAACCCGCACAGGGCGGTGAAGTCCTCCAGGGCGAGGAGCAGCTCCGGCTTGTGGTGTCGGTCTCGATACATGCGCTGCGGCGCGTCGACGGGGACGCCGGCCGCCTCTTCGGCGTCGAACCCGGCCGCGGCCCGCGCCGCCGTCGGATGGGTCTGGATCGACAGCGGGCTCGCCGCGGCCAGGACCTTCAGCAGGAACGGCAGCTCAGCCTGGTCGGCGCTGGGCCCCAGCAGTTCGGGGCGGGCGGCGAACAGCCGGTCCAGCGGGACCGGTTCCCCTGCGGCACCGGAGGGCACCACTGAGGAGGGTGCCGTCGGATGTGCGCCCATCCAGAGTTCGGCCTGCGGGCGTCCGTCGGCGGTCCATCCGAACCGGTCGGCGAAGGCCGTGGGGGACCCCCAGTCGTAGTGCTGGACCGGGTTCCGCATGCGCAGGACCCTCGGCTCAGCGGGGGGAGCACTCATAGTTCCCCTGTGCCGCCTCTTCCAGGATCCGCGTCTCGCCGGCGTCCTGGGCCTGCTGGAGGAACTCGGCGGTCAGCGCCGAGCCGTCGGGCTGGGTGGGCTCGGGGACCTCCTCCTCGATGTTCGGCTCGTCGTCGGCCGGAGCGTCGCGGGTCTGCACGGAGGCGGTCGGAGTGACGGCCGTGCCGGGCAGCATCGTGCCCGCCGTCCCCGCAGCCTGCGGCGCGGTGTCCGATACCTGCGGCGCGGTGTCCGATACCTGCGGCGCGGTGTCCGATACCTGCGGCGCGGTGTCCGATACCTGCGGCGCAGCACCGGCGCCGAACCAGTCGAACCAGCCCGAGCCGCCGTCCTCGGCATCGATGAGCTCGTCGACCCGCCGGTGGACCTCGTCGAAGTCGGGGTAGGTCGAGAACTGGGCCGAGGCGTCGCCGAAGTCCGGGGCCCCGAGCACCAGCCGCTGGGGCTCGTGGTCCTGGGCGTCCACTGCGAGGTCGAGGAACGAGCCCAGCTGATTGCGCGGCAGGTCCGTCTCTACGAGCTGCTCGCCGGCCTGCATGAGATCGGTGAACTTGGTGAGCACGGTCTGTGGGCTGAACTGGGAGATCATCGCCTGCTGGATGCACTGCTGTCGCTGGATCCGGTTGTAGTCCGAGGAGAACTCGCGGGACCGCGCGTAGGCCAGGGCCTGCTCGCCGCTGAGGGTGTATTCGCCGGGGGACAGCCACACGTCGCCCCAGGTGCCGTCCTCCCGCGGTCCGCGGTAGGGCACCCACCCGCCGGACTCGATGTCGACCCCGCCCATGGCGTCGATGAAGTCGCTGAAGCCGTCCATGTCCACCATCACGTAGCCGCGGATGTCGAGTCCGACGCTGCCGGAGACGGCATCCATCATGGCCTCGGCCCCGGGGTCCTCGGCGTCCGGGTAGAGGTCGGTGTGCTCGTCCATCACCTCGGGGTAGAGGAAGTTGATGATGCACTCGTCGCCGCAGCTGTACCCGTCCGGGTAGACGTCCCACAGGGGGGAGCCCTCCCGGAACTGGGCGTTCTGCAGGTTGCGCGGCACCGAGATCATCAGCGACTCGCCGGTGGAGGCGTTGACGCTCATGACGTGGATCGAGTCCGGGCGGACACCCTCGCGCCCCTCACCGGCGTCGGCGCCCAGCACCAGGATGTTGTATCGGCCGTCGACCGCCTCGATCGGCGGACCGGAGGAGAAGATCCCGCCCAGCGAGTCGCGCGACTGGTCGAATATGTGCGCGGCGAAGAGCATCCCGCCGGAGGTCACCACCATCAGCACCGCCAGGACGACGGCGAGCCCCGGGCGCCACGTGCCCTCGAGCAGGTGGAATCGGATCAGACGCATCGTGTCGATCCAGATCAGGACCCACCCGACGGCCAGGACCACGCACACCACTGTCAGCAGTCCCAGCATGAACGGATGGGCGGTCAGGGTCAGCAGCAGCCGGCGCAGGGTGAGCATCAGCACCAGCGCCAGCAGCAGCACGGCCCAGACCCCGAGCGCCACGGCGAGGGCGATGCGTCCCAGTCGGCGCGATCCGGCGACGACCTGGGCCCCGCCGGGCACCAGCAGCGTCAGCAGGAGCAGGATCACCGCGCGACGGCGCCGCTGCGGTTGGGTGGCCCCGGCCGGATCCCGAAGGACGTCCCGGTCGTGGTGCTGACCTCGAGGCTGCAGGTCGGGGACCCCGGCGTGCTGCTGTGCGGTCACCGGCCGCCCCGACTGCGGTAGGCGGACAGGGTCGAGGCCTCGTCGCGCAACGAGGCACCCTTGGCGTGGGCGGACTCCGCCAGCGACTCCTGAAAGGCGGACATCTCGCGCCGCAGCCGTGCCCCGAGCTCATCGCCTCCGGCGGCGAGGGTGCGCACCGCCAGCAGCCCGGCGTTGCGGGCGCCGCCGACCGAGACCGTGGCCACCGGCACTCCGGCCGGCATCTGCACGATCGAGAGCAGCGAGTCCATCCCGTCGAGGTGCTTCAGGGCCACCGGGACGCCGATGACCGGCAGCGGGGTGACCGAGGCCAGCATCCCGGGCAGGTGGGCGGCCCCGCCGGCTCCGGCGATGATGACGCGCAGTCCGCGGTCGTGGGCCTCACGGCCGTACTCGATCATCTCGGCGGCCATGCGGTGGGCCGAGACGACGTCGGCCTCGAAGGGGACGCCGAACTCCTCCAGGGTCTCCGCGGCGGCCCGCATGGTGGGCCAGTCGGAGTTCGACCCCATGACCAGTCCGACCAGGGCGTCCTCGGGTGCGGTGTCAGTCATCGGCGGTCTCCTCCGTCGTCGGGGCCCGGAGCGGGCGGCCTTCGCTGAGCTGATGGGCGACCTCAGCGGCCAGCCGCCGCGCCTCCTCCACAGTCTCATGATCATCTCCGTCATGGACGACGATGCTGATATGTCCGATCTTGCGTCCCGGGCGGGCCTCCTTGCCGTAGAGGTGGACCTTCGCCTGTGGGGCGGTTCGCATCGCCGCGGCCAGCTGGGTGTGGGGTCGGGCCTCGTCACCGCCGAAGACGTTCTTCATCACTGTGGTGCTGCGCGGTCCGGCGACCGGTGCCGTGTCGCCCAGCGGCAGGCCCAGCACGGCCCGCAGATGCTGCTCGAACTGCCCGGTCACCGCGCCGTCGATGGTCCAGTGCCCGGAGTTGTGCGGCCGCATGGCCAGCTCGTTGACGAAGACTCCGCGGCGTTCGCCCTCGGAGACCTCGAAGAGCTCCACGGCCAGCATCCCGGTGACGTCGAGCCGCTCGGCCAGCGTCCGGGCGATCTCGACGGCCCGGTCGAGCAGGTCCTGATCGGAGTGTGCCTCCGGCGCGTCCGGTGCGTCCGGTGCGGCCGGCGCGGTGACCACGTCGCAGACTCCGTCGGTCTGGTCCGATCGGACCACCGGGTAGCTGCGCATCTCGCCGTCCGCCGAGCGGGCCACCTGGGCGGAGAGCTCCCGGGTGAAGGGCACCTTCTCCTCGGCCAGCAGTCCGACGCCCTCCCGGGTGGCCCGGGCGAACCAGTCCTCGGCCTCGTCGACCTGCTCGGCCGAGCCGATCACGCGCACGCCCTTGCCGTCGTAGCCGCCGCGCGAGGTCTTCAGCACCACCGGCCAGCCGACCCCGTCGCCGAACTCGGTGAGCTCGTCGGCGGTGGTCACCTCCCGCCACTGCGGGTTGGGCAGGTCCAGATCCTCGACGGCGGCGCGCATCGTCAGCTTGTTCTGCGCATAGCGCAGCGCGCTCGGTCGGGGGTGCATCTCGGTGCCCGCGGCCTCCAGCGCGGCGAGCACCTCAGCGGGCACGTGCTCATGGTCGAAGGTCACGAGGTCGACCTCGCGTGCGAATGCGGTGACGTCCTCGACGCTGCGATAGTCGCCCACCGTGGTGCGGGGGATGACCTGGGCGGCGGAGCTCAGCCAGGAACCGGCCAGCAGCCGCAGCTCCACACCCAGTGCGGTGGCCGCAGGCGCGGTCATGCGGGCCAGCTGCCCGTCGCCGAGCACTCCGACCCGCGGACGGCCTCGTCGGGGGGCGCCGGGACGCTGGTGGGAGCCCGCAGCGGGCGGGGCTGAGGGGGGCTGTTCGACAGTCACAGTCCCTCATTATGAGACATGGGGCCGGACGAGACCCGTACGAGCGCGCCGCGCGGACCGAATCTCGTCTCCGCCGCACACTCCAGCGGGGTCTCAGGATGTCTCCAGGAACTTCCGTAGACTGGGGGAGGACCGGCGCATGAGCAGCGAGCCGGCTCGACGGTCCACTCCCGCAGTCGTCCACGGAAGCGCCACGTCCATGATCTCCTCCCTCGTCGTGCGGTGCCGCGACCTCGTGCAGAGGCTGTGGCGGGAGCTGGCCAAGTTCGGCGTCGTCGGCGGGCTGGCCTTCGTCATCGACTCGGGGATCTTCATCTGGCTGATCCGCGGCCCCATGGACGACTCGCAGCTGAAGGCCAAGGTGGTCGCCGGCGTCGTCGCCACCCTGTTCTCCTGGGTCGCCAACCGCTACTGGACCTTCCGCCACCGACGGACGCGGGCCAAGACCCGTGAGCTGCTGATGTTCCTGTTCATGAACGCCATCGGGCTGGGCATCCAGACCGGATGCGTGGGCATCAGCAAGTATCTGCTCGGTATGGACTCGGTCACACAGGTGTTCATCGCCGGCAACGTGATCGGCCTGGTGCTGGCCACGGCATTCCGCTTCGTGGCCTATAAGCTGTGGGTCTTCACCGGAGACCACGCCGCCGAGCCCGAGGACCACGGCCCGCACCTGCTCAGCGACCGCGAGCTGCTCACCGGAGAGGTCCCGGTGGTCTCCCCCCATCAGGAGGGGACCGACTCCTCCTCGGCGGTGCGCAGCCACTCCCGGCGCGGCTGACCGGTCTCGTCGGCCCACTCGCCCTGCCAGAGCAGGACCCGGCCGGAGCGCGCCCAGGTGCCGAGCATGACGGCGACGACGTCGTCGTCGGTCCATCGGCGGGCGGTCCACTCCGGGGGCGCGCCCTCCGAGGACCGCGTCGGCGGCGGCTCGGTCTGGGTGATCACGCTGCCCCGGGTCGGGGCCCCCGAGCACTCCGGCAGCGGCGTCGACGGCAGCGGGACGGCCAGCTGGTCCGGCTGCTGGGGGACGTCGGCGGAGACGTCGAGCACCCACCCGGGGATGGGCCGGCCGACGGCGTCCTCGTAGGAGACGTCGCGCAGGCCCGGGGAGAGGGCGGCGAGTTCGGCGCCCCCGAGTGCCTCGGCGTCCTCCCAGCGGTGGGGCGCGTCGGTGACGACCAGCGCAGGCTCCTCACCCTCGGAGTCCTCCAGATCGTCGGGCCCGGTGACCAGGCGCACCCGGCACCCCAGCGCCGAGACGGCCAGCACGGCGGCCGCGGACTTCCAATGGGGTGCGGAGTCCACCAGGACCAGGTCTCCGGGCTCAGGGGACACCTCGTCGTCGAGCAGGCCGATCATCTTCACCGCCCAGTTCTGCAGGACCCGCCCGGAGAGCTCCACCCGGGAGGCGTCGGCCTCGTGGTGGTGCCAGATGACCGCAGGTCCCGGCCGCTCGCCGAGCAGACGGAGCAGCCCGGCATGGTCCTCGGGGGGCGGTGCGGTGTGCGGACTCAGATTCAGCGGCGTCACGACTCTGTGACCTCCTCGCCTCGGGCGGCTGGTCGGGGGACGATCCTCACTTGACGGATGGTGACTTACGCCAGTGTAATTATGGGTGACGACGGGCCGAGCGCCCGGCGAGGGGCCGCGTCGCAGCGGCCCACCCACCATCAGCACGACGAGATCACGCACCATACCCGGGGAGGCCCTTCATGGGGAACGCAGAACGGCTGAGCGACGAGGACCGGGGCTTCGCCCCCGCCGCACACCGTTCCGGCTCCGGAGGTGGACTCGAGGTCCCCGCGGACTGGTTCGTGGACCCGGTGGACCCGTCGTCGCGGGAGCGCGTCGAGCACGGACGTTCCCTCGAGGACCGGGCCACCGCCTTCCTCACCGCGCACGAAGAGGCCGAGAAGGCCTCGGCCCTGCAGGGCCCCTCCGCCCTCAGCGAGGCTCCTTCCCGCCGCGCTGAGCACGAGGCCCCCCAGGACACCACGTGGCTGGGGATCCCCTCCCTGGTGCCTGCGGAGGAGATCGAGGGCGAACTGGCCTGGCAGGTCGACGCCCTGTGCGCCCAGACCGACCCCGAGGCGTTCTTCCCCGAGAAGGGCGGCTCCACCCGCGACGCCAAGAAGGTCTGCGGCGCCTGCACCGTCCGCCAGGAGTGCCTGGACTATGCCCTGTCCAACGACGAGCGCTTCGGCATCTGGGGCGGACTCTCTGAGCGCGAACGACGCAAGCTGCGGAAGCGGGCCGGCTGATCGGCACCGCCGCCGGGCACACGATCGCCGCCGTCGTCCTTCACGACGGCGGCGCTTCAGCTTCCGGAGGCTCTGACTGCGCGGCCACCACCCGGGCTCTGGCCGCCCAGACCCGCGCCCCCGAGGCGGTGATCGACCTCTCGGCTCCGGGTTTCCGAGGCGCGCAGGACCTGTCCCGTTCGCTGCGCTCCGGACTCGTCGAGGACCGCCGTGAAGCGTCCCGGTCCGTGCGCCGCGGCCCGGGCGGTGCTCCCGTCACCGGCCTGTGGCGGACCCTGGAGCGGCGGCTCCCCGACGGTTTCCGCCCCGGCGACTGGCTCTGGATCCTTCCCGCCGGCTCCGTTCCGGCGCCCGACGCCCTGGAGATGCTCGAGGAGCGGCTCTGGACCGTCACCGATGAGGACCGGCACGGGCAGATCAGAGTGGTCGGAGCCAAGCAGCTCCACGCCGACGGCGAGCACAGCACCCCGCAGCGACCGCGGCTGGTGGACGTCGGACTCGCCGTCGCCCGATCCCGCGAGACGCTGAGCACCACCGACCCCTGGGAGCTGGACCAGGGACAGTACGACGGCGCCGACGAGGTCTCCGCGGTGTCGGCCTGCGGGATGCTCGTCGACGTCGCGCTCTTCGCCGACCTCGGCGGCTTCCTCCCGACCCTCGACGAGGAGCACGCCGCCGGAGACTTCGCCCGTCGCGCCCGGGAGGCCGGCGCCCATGTGGTCGTCGCCCCGCGGGCCCGCATCGGGCGCACGGCCCCGCCGCCGCGCGAGGAGGTCCACCGGCTCGGCGGTACGCTGCACCTGCCGCCGGACCAGCGCCGCGGACAGATCCGGCGGCGTCTCACCGAGGCCGCCCCGCTCACCCTGCCGTTCCTCTGGGTCGGCCTGTGGATCGCCGCGTTCCTGCGCCTGATCGGGCTGACCGCGGTGAAGGCGCCGGACGCCGCCCTGCGGCAGTTCGGGGCCTC
This sequence comes from Nesterenkonia marinintestina, assembly GCF_025420485.1. Classification (GTDB taxonomy): domain Bacteria; phylum Actinomycetota; class Actinomycetes; order Actinomycetales; family Micrococcaceae; genus Nesterenkonia; species Nesterenkonia marinintestina. Next base: position 30,517 of record NZ_JAOEFD010000002.1, read on the forward strand.
CGCGTCGGCGCTGCTGGGCCTCGGAGCGATCCACCACTCCCGCCGATCCGCGGCCTGGGGGCGACGCGCCGTGGCCGCACGCGAGGCCTCCGAGTCCGATGCCGAGTCGCCGAAGCAGCGCTCGCGAGAGGCCGCGGCCCGGGTGCGTGAGGGACGTCGCCGTGACGATTCCCTGCGGTGGAGCTCGGCCCGGCTGCGCGATCTGCGACGGCGCATCGCGACCTCAGAGTCCGCGGCGCCCATGCACCAGGGGCTCGGGGTGGCCGGCGGCCGCGCCGACGGGGAGGACAACTACGACGCGCTGCTGGCGGTCGGAGCCGCCGACGGAGAATTCGACGAAATGCCCTCCCGACGCTCCGGGGACCGGCTGCTCCTGCTGCTGACCCTGCTCGGACTCACCGGCGTCGCACTGCTGGCCCACCGGGACCTCCTCACCGCCGAGGCGCTGGTCGGCGGGGCCGCCCTCCCGGTCTCGTCCGGGACCGACGCGGTGTTCGCCCAGTCGGTGAGCTTCGTCTCCGCCGAACGGCTCGGCGAGCTGGCCGCGGCCGACCCGTTCAACCTGGTCCTGCTCGTCCTCTCCGGCCTCACCGGCGGACACGCCTCGACCGCCCTGGTCTGGCTCACCGTCCTCGCCCTGCCGCTGGCCGCGCTGACCTCGTGGTGGGCGGCGAAGCTGTGGACCTCCGCGCCCCTGATGCGGATCGTCGCCGCCCTGCTGTGGACCGCGGTGCCCGCCCTGCATGCGGCGATGGGCGACGGGAGGATCGGTACGATCATCGTGCACATCCTCCTTCCCGTGCTGGTCCTCGCCGCCGTCCGGGCGGTCGGTCCGCGGCCGGCCCACTCCCGCGTCGGTCGGCGCGCCGAACGGGGTCCGGGCTCGGCGTCGACCGGCTCCTGGGAGCACGCGGCGCTCGCGGGGCTCCTGCTCGCGGTGATCACCGCGGCGGCACCGGCCCTGCTGCCCTTCGCACTGGTCGTCGCCGTCGGCGCCGCCGCGACCCTGGGCGGACGGGGGCGTCCCCTGTGGCTGGTGCCGCTGCCCGCGCTCGCGCTCAGCGCACCCATGATCCTCACCGCGGCGGCTTCGGGCGGCAACGTGCTCGCCTCGATCCTCTCCGCCCCGACCCGCCTGACCCCGACCCCGACGGCGCCGCTGTGGCAGCAGCTGCTGGGCCATGACCGCGCCTTCGGACCCGACGCGGGCGTCGGCGGTGCGGCGGCCGGCGGCTGGTTGGCCGAGTACTTCGCAGGCGACTGGTGGGCGCTGCGCCTGGCCCTGGTGATCGGGCTGCCCCTGCTGGTGGTGGCCCTGCTCGGGATCCTCACCGCCGGACGCCGAGACCTGCCCACGGCCACGTCGGCGGCCGTGCTGCTGGGCGCTCTGGGATGGTCGGCGCTGCTGGGCGTGCTGGCCGCCGGAGAGGACGGAGCGCAGGTCGTCGCCGTCGGACTCGGACCCGTGGTGGTGGTCATCGCCTACTGCGTACTCACCGCCGCGGTCTCCTCGCTGGAGCGGCTGCCGCGGGCCCTGCCCCGGGTCGGCGGGGTGATCACGCCGGTCACCGGCACCCTGCTGGTCTTCTCAGTCATCGCATCCCTGGGATTCTGGGCCGCACCGCGGATCATCTCCGACGCCGGCGCCGCGCGGCCGCTGAGCGCGGTGGACGAGATGCCCGCACCGGTGCGCCCCGGCACCGTGCAGCAGGTCCCCGCAACCGCCGCCGACCAGGGTCTGGGTCCCGCGCAGCTGCGCACCCTGGTCCTCGGATCCGACGACGACGGCGTCTACGGCCGGCTCATGGCCGGCGAAGGCAGGAGCCTGGACTCTGCGCGCAGCGCGGTCAGCGGCCGCGGCGCACCGCTGATCGCCGACGCCCGGCTCAGCGACGACGCCCCGTGGACGCGCGAGCCCACCACGGCGGAGGCGCAGCTGGAGCACCTCATCGCGGCCATGGTCACCCCGGGCTCCGGCGACGTCGAGGAGCTGATGGAGGAGCTGGCGGTGGGCTTCGTGGTCATCCCCTCCGCGGCCGAGGGGGAGCTGGTCGACGCGGTGGACACTGCGGCGGGACTCGTCTCCGTCGGCCCCACCGACTACGGACTGTTCTGGCGCGCCGCCGATGACGACGAGGCGGAGCCGGCGTTCGGTCCGGGCCTGGTCGGGGCCGACACCGCATGGGCGCGGATCCTGGACGCCGAGGGGGCCACGGTGGCCCTGCTGCCCAGCGACGCGGGGTCCGTCGAGCTCGATCTCGCCGACGTCAGCGACGGGCAGGGCCGGACCATCGATGAGATCGTCGCCGCGGACGACCTGGTCGAGCCCCTGGTCCTGCAGCTCTCCACGGCGTCGGCGGCCGGGTGGGCCGCCGAGGTCGACGGCGAGGACCTGCGCAGCGATGCCGGGGACTCGTACTGGGCCCAGCGCTTCGTGCTGCCCGCAGATCTGGGCGAGGGCGAGCTCACTGCGGCGCATCGCAGCATGCTGCAGCTGCCGCTGCTGATCGGTGTGGCCGGATTCCTGCTGCTGGTGGTGGCGATGGCCGTGCCGCTGCCCCGCTCGCTGCGCATGCTGCCGGTCGTGCCGGGGGAGAGGGACCGATGAGCGCGAAGAAGGTCAGGAAGCACATCCGGCGGCTGCAGCGCGAGCGCCGCCGATCCGAGCGGTCCGCCCTGCGCGACGAGCGGCGGGAGGCGAAGCTCGAGAAGAAGGCGCGTCGGCGGCATCAGGCCGAACAGGCTGCGGAGGAGAAGGCTGCCGCGGAGCGGGCCGAGGACCGGTCATCCGAGGAGCAGGACGTAGAGGAGGCGGTTGAGGACCCGGTTGAGGAGCCGGCCGAGGAGCCGGCCGAGGCCTCGACCCCCGAGCCCGACGCCGACGGGCCTCCCGAAGAGGAAGGGCCTACCGAGCAGGATGCGGCCGCCGAGACGGACGAGGCCGCCGAGACAGACGCGACCGCCGAAGACGATGAGCGTCCGCGCGCACCGCTCATCGCCGGCGGGGTGAGGGCCGGCGCCGTCGTCGCCGCGGTCGGTGTGCTCGCCGTCGCCGGCGGCTCCCTGGCCCTGGACGTCACCGGCAGCGCCGCACAGCCTCGCGCCGTGGCGCCGGCCGACGTCCCCACCACCGTCACCCAGGCCTCGCTGGTGTGCCCGCCCCTTCCCGGACGACCCGATTCGGTCAGTTCGGAGGGGATGCTCGAGTACCAGGACCGCGACGACTCCGCCGAGGCCTCGGCGCGCAGCATCGTGCTGACCGCCGCGGAGATCGACCGGGCCGGGGTCGAGGCGGAGCTGGGTCTGCTCGGACAGGACGGCTACGAGACCGACGACGAGCTCATCGCTCATGACGCCGATGCCGCGGTCGAGGACCCCGCCGAGACCGACCCCTCGGAATGGCACCATGCGGCAGGCGGACTCGACGGCGAGACCGATGCGCCCGTGCTGCGGATGCTGGCCCAAGACGGCGCCTCCTCGCCGGCCGGTGCCGCCCAGTACCTGTACACCGCGGACTCCGGCCATGTGAGCGGAACGGCGGCCGCGGACTGCCGCGCCCCTCAGCGGAGCCACTGGTTCTTCGGGCCGGAGATCGGCGACGGCGCCGCCTCGCTGCTGACCCTGTCCAACCCCTCCGACCGTCAGGCCACGGTCGAGGTGACGGCCTACGACTCCGACGGGCCCCGCTCCGGGGCCGGAGTGCGCACCCTGGTGGTGCCGGCCGAGACCGTGCGCACCGTCAACATCGCCTCGATCTCCGGGGACGATCCCGTCAACGGGGTCGAGGTCAGGGCTTCGCAGGCGCCCGTGGCCGCGCACCTGCAGTCCTCACGCGCCTCCGACGGCACGGGCCTCGGCACCGAGTTCCTCCCCTCGTCGCAGACCGAGACCCGCCAGCACGTCATCTCCGGGGTCCCCGTGGCCGCCGACTCGGAGGACGAATCCGCGGCGTTCCCCACCGAACTGTGGATCCGCGCCGTCGAGGCCGGTCAGTCCACCGTGGAGGTGCAGGTCTACGGCGAGGACGGCCCCGCGCCGCTGGAGAACGCGTCGGTGTTCACCGTCGAGGGCGGGGAGGTGGACAGCGTCGACCTCTCCGGCCTGGACGCCGGGGTCTACGACCTGGTGGTCACCACCGAGGGACCGAGCGACGTGGCCGTGAAGTCCTACGGCGCGGAGCCGGAGGAGCAGGACCGCATCGACTTCGGCTGGGCCGCGGGGTCGGAGCTCATCCGGGACGGCTACGGGGCCGTCCTGCCCGACGGCGACGACGCGGAGGCCAGCCTGCGGCTCTTCGCACCGGAGGCCGGGGGCGAGGTCGTCTACCGGGTGTTCGGCGCCGACGGGGAGACGTCCTCCCCGCAGACCGTCGAGGTCCCCACCGGTGGGGCGGCGACCCTGAGCGGTGACGACCTCGCGCCCGACGACGTCGAGGACCCCCTGGCCGTGGTCGTGGAGGAGCCCGACGTCGACGTCGTCGGTGCCCTGATGCTCACCGGGGAGGACGGCACCTTCAGCATGCTGCCGGTGCGCGCCCTCGACGACCCGTCCGGCACAGTGCCGGTCCGGCTGATCGACTGAGTCCCTCGGCGGCTCAGACACGGACCGCGAGCGACGGACCGGTCCGAGCGACGCGGGCTACAGTGGTGGACTGTGGATTCTTCACGACGCTGCACGCGCAGCGGCTGCGACAGCCCCGCGGTCGCCACGCTGACCTACAGCTACAGCGACTCGACCATCGTCGTCGGGCCGATGAGCACCTATGCCGAGCCGCACACCTACGACCTGTGCGCTCCGCACGCGGACACCATGAGCGCTCCGCGGGGGTGGGAGGTCCTGCGCCTGGAGTACCCGTCCACGCCGCCGCAGGCTCCCGACGACCTGCTCGCCGTCGCCGACGCGGTGCGCACCCGGGAGAACCCGACAGTGCCCCCGGCGGGCGGCTCGCAGGAGAGCACCGCGCGGGAGAGCCGAGGACGCATCGAGCCGCCCGCCTCCGACGCCGCCCTCACCCGCGGACACCTGCGCCTGCTGCGCGACGACTGAGCCTCACCCACCCGCGCTCGCCGCACTCGCTGCCCCGGCCTGCTCCGCCCCCGCTCGCTCCCACCCCGTTCATCGGGGGAGTGAAACTGGCTCCGACACGCCGCCGGGAGGCCCCAGACTCGCTCCCTCGATGAGGGCGGAGGCCGGGGCTCAGCGAGGGAGCCTGCCTGCTCAGTAGCGGTAGTGCTCGGGCTTGTACGGCCCGGCGACGTCGACGCCGAGGTAGTCGGCCTGCTCCTTGGTCAGCTCCGTGAGCCGGGCGCCCACCGCGTCGAGGTGGAGCCGTGCGACCTTCTCGTCGAGGATCTTGGGCAGCACGTGGACGTCGGTGGAGTACCGGTCCTCACCGGTGTAGCCGCCGGACTTCCCGTACAGCTCGACCTGAGCGATCGTCTGGTTCGCGAAGGAAGAGCTCATCACGAACGACGGGTGCCCGGTGGCGTTGCCGAGGTTCAGCAGCCGCCCCTCGGAGAGCACGATGATCGAGCGGCCCTCAGGGAACACCCACTCGTGGACCTGCGGCTTGATCTCCACCTTCTCCACGCCCTCGACGGCGGCGAGTCCGGCTATGTCGATCTCGTTGTCGAAGTGCCCCACGTTGCCGACGATCGCCTTGTCCTTCATCCGGCGCATCTGGTCGGCGGAGATGATGTCCTTGCCCCCGGTGGTGGTGATGAACAGGTCGGCGGCGTCGACGACGTCGTCGAGCCGGGCCACCTGGTACCCGTCCATGGCCGCCTGCAGAGCGTTGATGGGGTCGATCTCGGTGACGATCACCCGTGAGCCCTGACCGCGCAGCGCCTCGGCCGCGCCCTTGCCCACGTCCCCGTAGCCTGCGACGACGGCGGTCTTTCCGCCCAGCAGGACGTCGGTGGCGCGCATGATGCCGTCGGGCAGCGAGTGTCGGATGCCGTACTTGTTGTCGAACTTCGACTTGGTGACCGAGTCGTTGATGTTGATCGCCGGGAACAGCAGCCCGCCCTCGCGCGAGAGCTGGTAGAGCCTGTTCACCCCGGTGGTGGTCTCTTCGGTGACGCCGCGGATCTGCTCGGCGATCCGGGTCCACCGGGAGGGGTTCTCGGCCAGGGACCTGCGCAGGGTCTCCAGCACGATCCGGTACTCCTCCGGGTCGTCGGCGGTCGGGGAGGGCACCGCGCCCGCGGCCTCGAACTCCACGCCCTTGTGCACCAGCATGGTGGCGTCTCCGCCGTCGTCGAGGATCATGTTCGCGCCGTGGGAGGCGTCCTCGTCGACGCCCGGCCAGTCGAAGATCTTCGCCGCGGCCCACCAGTACTCCTCGAGGGTCTCGTCCTTCCAGGCGAAGACCGGCACGCCCCGGGGGTCCTCGACGGTGCCGTGCGGCCCGACGACGACGGCGGCGGCGGCCTCGTCCTGGGTGGAGAAGATGTTGCATGAGGCCCATCGGACCTCGGCGCCCAGCGCGGTCAGCGTCTCGATGAGCACCGCGGTCTGCACGGTCATGTGCAGGGACCCGGCGATGCGCGCACCGGCCAGCGGCTGCTCGTCGGCGTACTCGTGGCGCAGGGCCATGAGCCCGGGCATCTCGTGCTCGGCCAGCCGGATCTGGTGGCGGCCGGCCTCGTGCAGCGAGATGTCGGCGATGCGGTGCTCGAAGCTCATCGGGGAGCGGCTCCTTCGGGAGGGGAGGTTCCGGGGCGGGCGGCCGATCCGGGACGGTGTCTGAAGGTCCCGGTGCGCCGCGGGCTCAGCCTATCGCGGGACTGAGCGCCCCCTGCGGTGCGGACGTCATACGGCGTCCCGGGCGCGCTCTCCGGGTCGTTCGTGCAGAGCCGCTCGGGAACAGAGCGCCTCAGGAATAGGGCAGCCGGTGCAGTCGGCGGCCGAGTTCGTCTCCGCGCTGCTGGTTCCGGCGCATCCTGCGGTACTCGCGGTTCCGCCGCTCGGCCATCACCGCGACCAGGAAGTCGAAGGAGCTCGACGGCGGAGGCGGCGGGGAGACGTAGGGCCGCAGCTCGGCGGCGAGGTCGTCGGCGGTGCGCTCCAGCACGGACCGGTTCCCGCCCCGGCCGGCGCGCTCGGCGGTGCGCAGCAGCCGGGAGATCCGCATCGCCAGCGGATCCGGGACGCGTCCGACGTCGACCATGTGGGTCCAGGAGGTCATGTGCTGGGGTACCGGCAGCATCATCGGCGGCACCGACGGCTGGCGGGTCAGGATGCCGTAGGTGCCGGCGACCATATCGCCCAGGCGTTTGCCGCGGGGGCTGAGGACGCCGCAGATGAACGCCACGGAGCCGAAGGTCATGAGGATCTCGAACGGTGCGAGCAGCCCGCGGATCAGGGCGTGGCGGAGGCGGATGGTGCCGCCGTCGTCGCGGACGATCCGCACCCCCATGATGAGCCGGCCCAGGGATCGGCCTCGGGACAGCGTCTCCACGGCGACCGGAACGATGACGAACGCGGTCACGAAGGTGGAGAGGATGACGGCGGCCTCCATCGCCGGGTCCCCGGCGATCTGCACCGTGCCGGAGAGCATGCCGAGCAGGAACATCATCACGACCAGAATGGTGAAGTTCACGGCCCAGTCGATGAGGCAGGAGACGCCGCGGCTCAGCACGGTGGCGGTGGGCAGCTCCAGTCGGACGGCCTCGCCGGTGACCACAGTGCTCATGGCCTCACGCTAGCCCATCCGGGCCGCCCGGCACCCGTCGTCTCGGACGTCAGCGTCGTCGCGGACGGTGGTGGAGGTGGACGGTGCCGTCGTCGAAGACCCGATGCTCGACGAGCCGCAGCTCGAGCCGCAGATCCTCGGGCAGCGCGCGGAGCCCGCCTCCCAGGGTCTGTGGGGCGATGAACGTACGGAGGTCGTCGACCATCCCCGCTCGGAGCGCCGGGGCCGCGGTGGTGGGTCCGAAGATCTCCACCTCACCTGCGGCTCCCTCCACGAGGCGCGCCAGGTCGGGGAGGCTGAGCTCGGGCAGCAGTCGGTCATGGTCGGAGACCAGCTGGTCGTGCCGCAGGGTGGAGGAGACGACGATGTGCGGCACCTCGCGCCACAGGTGGGCGAACTCACGCTCCTCGGCGGTCCATGCCTCGCCCTCGGGTTCGGTGTGCCAGTACCGCATCAGGTCGTAGGTGCGTCGGCCCATGATCTCGGCGGAGAGGGCCCGCACCCTCTCGACGTGGTGCCGGAAGACCTCAGGGGTCGGTGCGCCCCACTGGAAGTCGCCGTCGGCGTCGGCGACGAAGCCGTCGAGCGAGACGGTCGTGGTGTAGCTCAGAGTCCCCATGCTGCGGTCTCCCTCCGGTCGATCTCCGGCCCTCGGCCGGGCCGGCGACCTGTGCTCATCCTCCTGCGGTCGGGGGTGTGCCGTCAGGTAGTCTCGGCCGGGTGGACACCGATGCGTTCGTCGCCGTTCATCAGTCGGAGTGGGACCGCCTCGCCGCGCTCTCCGACCGTCGGCGACTGACCGCCGAGGAGGCGGACGAGCTGCTGAGGCTCTACGAGCGGACCTCCACGCATCTGTCGATGGTGCAGGCGGTGGATCCCGGCGGGCCCCTGGCCGCCGGACTCTCCTCCCGGCTCGGACGGGCCCGCACCCAGCTGACCGGGGTGGGGGAGAACGTCTTCGTCTCCGTGGCCTACTTCTTCGCCCAGACCCTCCCGGCCGCGTTCTACCGGATCCGCTGGCTGACCGTGATCGTCGCCGTCGGTTTCCTGATCACGGCGGTCTGGTACGGCCAATGGCTGGCCGGTCACCCCGACGTCGACGTCATCGTCCCGGCCGAGGTCCGTCAGCAGTACGCCGATGAGGACTTCGTCAACTACTACTCCGAGCATCCCGGGTCATCGTTCTCGGCGCAGGTGTGGACGAACAACGCGTGGATCGCCGCGCAGATGGTGGCCTTCGGGGTCACAGGGGTGTGGGTGCCTTACGTCCTGTTCGTCAACGCGTCCGGGGTGGGCATGGCCGGGGGCATCATGCACGAACAGGGCGAGGCCGCGGCGTTCTGGCTGAACATCCTGCCGCACGGCCTCATGGAGCTGACGGCGGTGTTCGTGGCGGCGGCGGCCGGTCTGCGGATCTTCTGGGCCTGGGTCGCTCCGGGTCAGAGCCGCCGGCTGACCTCCCTGGCCCGGGAGGGTCGGCGGCTGATCACCGTGGCCGTCGGCCTGGTGCTGGTGCTGCTGATCTCGGGTCTCGTGGAGGGCTTCGTCACCCCCAGCGAGGTGCTGCCGTCCTGGGCGAAGATCGGCATCGGTGCGCTGGTGCTCGCCGGCTACTGGGCGTATACCCTGATCCTGGGAGGACGTGCCCATCGGGCGGGCGTCACCGGGGACATCGGCCGGTACGACGCCGGAGCCGAGGAGCTGACCGCCTGAGCTGAGCCGTGCGTCACATGTCGATTCCGCGGCACTCCGAGGAATCAGCCGGTCAGAGCAGGCTGTGGTGCGTACCCTCGATGCTGAGAACCTTTGCGTGCTGCGGCAGACGGGAATGGAACCTATGAGTGAGAACGACCACCGCGACCACCACGGGCGTCGGTCGGACGAGGACTTCGAATCGGGCCTCGACTACGGCGCCTTCGCCGAGGACGGTGAGACCTTCCCGGAAGACCGACCGGACGCGGCCCCCGCGCCGGCCAACTCCGACCGCGGTCCGGAGCAGGAGCGCCGGGAGCGCGAGGAGCACGCCGATGAGGACATCGCCGCCGACGACGGCGACATGGTCTTCGACAGGCGGCCCGAGCCCGAGCCCGCTCCCGCCGAGGAGGCGCCGGCGGCGGAGGACCGCCGTGACGACGCCGTCGACGAGGACGGCCTGAGCGACGACCCGGTCTTCGACCAGGACGCCGCTCCGCCGGCCGCCGTCGCCGCCGGATCCGACCGGGAGGAGCGGCTCGACGATCGACCCGACGGTGAGACCTCCGAGGTCGACCGACACGCTGAGGTCGACCGGCACGCCGAGGTCGACCGCGACGCTAAGGCTGAGCGTGGTGACGAGCACGCGCATCACGACGGGGCGACAGATCAGGCTGTGACGACCCCGGTGCCGGCGCCCGTCCCGGTCGGGGAGGGGCTCGAGGACCAGGCGACCCGCCCGATCGACCGGCATCAGGCCGACGGCGACGAGCAGGCCACGCGTCCGATCAGTCGGCACGAGGCCGACGGCGACGGCGACGAGACCCGCGACCTCTCCGCCGTGTCGGCCGAGACCCGGGACCACGGGACGCGCACCGACGACACGCACGACACGTACGACGAGCACGCCCGCGACGACCGTCCCAGGGACGAGCGTCACCGGGAGGACCTCCGTCACGACGAGGTCCGGGACGACCACCGCCGGGACGACGACCACCGCGACCACCACCGCGATGGGGTCCACGCTGAGGACGCGGACCGTCCCGGCTCCGGGCACGGAGTCGGTGCTGCCGGGGCGGCCGGAGCAGCCGGAGCAGCCGGTGCGGCCGGTGCGGCGGCAGGGTCCCGGCGCCGGGACGACGACCCGGTGAGGGACCGGGGGGAGACCCACCACCGCACCGGTGAGGAGATCACCGACCAGGACCTCGATGAGGAGGTCCGCAAGGACAAGCGCGGCGCCTCGCGCTTCCTGCAGGTGCTGCTGGCGATCTTCGTGCCGATCCTGCTCATCGTGGCCGCCGTCCGGATGGTGGCCTCCCCGGTCTTCCTGTGGGCGGCCTACAACCGTCCCGGCTTCCCCGAGGACGACTTCGGGTTCTCCACCGGGGATCGTCTGGTCTACGGGTCCTATGGCTTGGACTACCTCTTCAATGCGGCGAACTCCCGCTACCTGTCCGAGCTCACGGCCGAGGGTGACAGCCTCTTCACCGACGCCGAGGTCAGCCACATGACCGATGTGAAGATCGTGGTGCTCATCGCCATGGCCGTGGGGCTCGTGCTGCTCCTGCTGGCCGTGATCTTCGGCCTGCTGCTGCGCAGGTGGCGTCCCGGCGGCTTCGCCCGCGGCGTGTTCGCCGGCGCCTGGGTCACCATCGGACTGCTGGTGGCGCTCGCCGTCGTCGCGATCCTCGCATGGGAGGCCTTCTTCGACGCCTTCCACCGGGTCTTCTTCGCCGACGGCACCTGGACCTTTGCGGCGGAGGACACCCTGATCCGCCTGTACCCGGAGCAGTTCTGGATCGACGCCGCGATCGTCCTGCTGGCCCTGGTGCTGCTGATCGCGATCATCGCGCTGATCATCACCTGGCCCACCAAGGCGCGCCGGGCACGTCGCCGCCAGCGGCTGGAGGAGGTCTACGCGGTGCGCCGCGAGAAGCTCGTCGACGATCTCAACCGGGACGCGGAGTACTCCGACTCGCACTACGGAGCCGCCCACGACTACGACCGTCCGGCTCATGACCGTCCGGCGCACGACGGACCGGTCCGTGATCGCGCGACGGACGGTCGGTGATGGATGAGATCCTCAGCCTGCTGAAGCGGACTCGACTGCTCAGCGGACTGTTCCTCGTCACGGCCGGGATCACGGTCATCGGCCTGATCCTGGCCGCCTTCGGGCTGCGCACCGCAGGGCTGCTGGTGGTCCTGGTCGCCACACAGGTGCTCATCGCCGGCGGGGTGGTCATCCACTATCGGTCTCTGCTGCTGCGCACTTCGGGCACCGGCTCGCCGGCGGCGGAGGCGGCGCCGGCGGGACCGCGGACGGAGGACATCGTCGCCGCGCTGCGCGGAGAGCTGGACTCGCGCAGCCGGCACGAGCAGGAGCTGACCCGTCTGCTGCGCGAACAGCGCGAGACCACAGCGCAGACCCGCCGCGCACGCTTCGCCGACGAGTTCGCCGACTTCCCGTCGCCGCGGGACTGAGCCACCGGGATGGCCACCGCACCGCAGCGCACCGACGGACGCTACGACGTCGACGTCGTCCAGCTCTCCGACTTCCGGCTGCCCGGGGGCACCACCAGCAGCATCGCCGAAGAGGTCCGCGCCCAGTCCGCGGCCGGCATCACCACCGCCCTGGTCCACACGGCGGGGAACATCACGAACCACCCCCACCCGTGGAGCGCCCACATCCGCGGTGTGCTGGACCTTCCGCATGTGCGTGTGGCCACCCACCGGGACCGCCTCCACACCAAGCTGCTCGTGATCCGCCACCCCACGGTCATCTGGTCCACCATGGCCACCTTCGACCGCATCAGCGCCGACGAGGTCGTCGTGGTGGTCAACCACGCGGCCGTCGACGCCGCCGGAACCCGCCACTACCCGGTGGAGGAGACCGACCGACGGGTGCGCGACCTCTTCGGTCGGGACCCGATCTGGGCGCCCATCGGACCGGTCGTGCGGGGCACCGTGCTCGAACAGACGACCCGTGTGCCGCTGCGGGAGTCGGACTGGGTGAACATCTTCCGGGTGCCCGACGACCTGGGGACCCGCACCGGCTTCCTCGGCGATCGACCCATCATCGGCCGGCACTCCCGCCCCGAGCCGGGCAAGTGGCCCGCCACCCGCCGGGACATCCGTGCCGCCTACCCGGACTCAGAGAAGTACCAGGTCGAGATCCTCGGAGGCGCCTGGGCCGCAGAGAAGATCCTGCGGGGGAGGCCCGAGCACTGGCACGTGGTCCCGTTCGGGGGCGAGGACCCGATGCGGTTCCTGCAGCGGATCGACTTCTGGGTCTACATGCACCACCCGGACCTCAAGGAGGCCTTCGGACGTGCGGCCATGGAGGCCCTGGCCGCCGGCTGCGTGGCCGTCATGCCTCCCTACATGGAGGAGCTCTTCGGCGACGCCGCCCTGTATGCGATGCCGCAGCAGGTCACCGGGATCGTGGACGCCCTGTGGAAGGACCCCGAGAGGTTCCTCGCGCAGTCCCGCCGCGCCCAGGAGTTCGCCCGCTCCTTCACCCCTCAGATGCACATCGAACGGCTCGGGGAGCTCGGCGTCCACGCCCCGAAGACACCGCCTGCGGAGAAGGAGCTCGCCGTGCCCCGACGACTCGACGGACCGACCCTGGTGATCAGCACCCAGGAGGAGGCCGCGGCGACCGCCGCCGCCGTCGTCGACGGTCTGCGCACGCCCCGGCGCGGTGCCGCATGGGTGCGGATCGCCGAACGCCCGACGGCCTCCGGTGGCTCCGCCGCGGCGTCCGACGCCGCATCCGACGCCGCATCCGACTCGGCCGGGGAGGCCCCGACGGTCAGGCCGGACGTCGAGATCTCCTCCCAGGCCGGATTCAACACCCATCATGCGGCCTGGAGCGACTACCTGGGGTCGCGGCTGACGCAGCTGGTGGGCGCGCTTCAGCCGGGGCGCGTCGTCGTCGTCGGCCCGACGGCGGACGATGCGCTGGTCCTCGCCGCACGCCGCGCCGGGACGAGCAGCTTCTGGGTGCGCCCGCCCGGAGCCCGGGAGCTCGACGAGGAGGCGATGACCGCCGCACGGAGCTTCTCACGCACGTTCTCCCCCGAAGAGGCGGAGGACCTGGACACGGTGCTCGAGGGCATCGTCGCCCAGCGATAGCGGCGCCGGACCAGGTCTATCGACGGAACGACAGGAGCATGACAGCGATGCACCACACCGAGGACGAGGCCCCCGTCAGCGCTGGCTCGTGGGCGTCCGGGCTCGAGGCATGGGCCCGCGGACGCTGGTCCGAGCGGATGATCCCCGCGGACCGGACGATGGCGTTCGCGCCCCAGGGCACCGAACGTCCGCGGGCCTTCCGCGACGTGCCGGTGGTGATCCTGGTGATGACCCGAGCCACCGAGCGCCTGCACAGGGCGCTGTTCCGCAGCGTGGAGCTGCTCCGCGAATCGACCTACGGATTCCGGGCGGTGCTCTTCACCGACGACGCCGGCGTCTTCGCGGACGCCGATGTGGACTGGGTACTCGAACACACCGTCTCGGAGGCCGACTGGGCCCAGATCTCGTCGGAGGACTGGCTCAGCTCCGCCGCCGCACACCTGGGATGGGCGCAGCTGCAGTACGGAGCCTCGCTGGTGCTGGCCCCCGAGACTCCGGACCAGGTGCGCGCCGCCGTCGCCCGCCTCGGTGCGGCGTTCCACGCCGCGGAGAAGGTGCGTCGCACGGCGGCGACCATCCTCGAGGACGAGCTCCAGGGTCTCGACGACACCCAGGACCTCTCCTCCCGACGCACGACCTCGGCGCGCGGCTGGTGGGGCAGGCTGGGGACCGGCCGCTCCACGGTGCGTATCGCGCAGTCCGAGGGTGCGCGGATGAAGCTGGTGATCGCCCGGGCCGACCGTTCCGCGGGCCTGCTGATCGGCCCCGGCGGCACGGCCGTCGACGCGTTCCTCGCCGAGGGGCGAGCGGCGGGCTTCTCCACCGTCAGCTTCGACGTCGAGGTGGGCACCGACTCCGCCGTCGTGCAGTCCGGGTTGGAGACCGCGATCCGCGCGGCGGTGGAGACCCTCGGTGCGACCGGCCCCGCCCTGTTCGTCGCCGCGGCCACGTCGAACCCGGACCGGGCTGCGGACCGGGGGCTCGACGGGGTGATCCGGCTGGGCGGAGAGTCCGAGCCCCACGAGCTGACGATGTCCTACGGCTCGGCCGTGGAGTTCGAGGCGGGGAGCGTCGGGGACGTGCTCCGCCGCCTGGTGCGCGTCCACCGCGGGGCGTGACCGGCTCTCAGCGGCCGAGGCCGGCCCCCGAGACCTCCTCCGGAAGCAGCCGGTCGAGGAACTCCTCGATCCTGCCGGCGAGCATCCTCTCCTCCGCACGGATCCGAGGGGACAGGGACATCCCCTCGACGAGGACCTGAGGCTCATCGCCGTCGGCTGACCTGGTAATGACGACATCGACTACGGCCCATCGCAGCTGCGGCACGGCCTGAACAGCCGCATCGGCGAGTTCCGCGGCCCGGCGGAGGTCGCTGTGATCGACGTCGGCGTCCTGCGCGGAGAGGACCGTGAGGACGGCTCCCGTGTGGACGAACAGGCGCAGCCGCGCGCCGGCCGGCGCCTCCTGCACGATCCAGCGCTCCTGCCGATCCCAGTCCACGTCGTCTGCGTCGTCCGCCTCGCCGTCCGCCTCCCCATCGGACTCGCCGTCGGTCTCATCATCGGCCCCCTCGCCACGTCGGTCGTCGATGCCCGCCCCGACCGGACGGGTGCCGCGTCCCGCCCAGGGGGAGCTGTAGGGGGTGGCCAGCAGCGGTCCGCGGAGCTCGGCCGTCTGCAGATCCTGTGCATCTGCGACGACGGCGGCGGGCACCAGCGGGACGCCTTCGTGGAGGAGCAGCCGCCTCAGAGGGCCGAGTCGATCGGCGGTCCGACAGGAGATCGCGAGATCCCGTCCCCCCAGACCGCGGGCGCTGATCGGTGCGGTCCCGCCGTCGGGTGCCGAGAGGGAGCGCAGCCGCGGACCGCGCCGCGAGACGGTGAGGCCCCGATGCTCGGCATAGGCGAACAGGAGCCGCGCCGGAGAGGTCACCTCGCCGTCGACGAACGGCAGGTCCTGCAGTCTGCCGGCCTCGGGATCACCGGTCGGCGGTGCGAGGTCTGAGGTCCACGGCTCGAGGGCCCCGGCCGCATGCTCCTCACGGAGCATCCAGGCATGACCGGCCACGTCTTGGGAGGCCCCCGAGGAGGGGAACGTGGCGCTGCCGTAGCCGGCGCGCGAATTGACCTCTAGCACGTAGACGTCCCCGGTGCCCCGTTCGACCATCAGATCCACTCCGCCCCAGCGCAGCTCCGGGACTGCGGCGACGGCGGCCACGGCGGCGTCGCGGATCCTGCCGTCGGACAGGTGGGACACTTCGGCGATGTCCCCTCCGCTGCTCTGCCCGCCCACGGAGCCGACCGTGACCAGAGCACCGACCGGCGGGACGTCGTCGGCCCGCCACCCCTGGGCCTCGAGCACCGACTCGGCGGTCCGGTCGAGCACGACGTCCATCCCGGCCAGGCTGAAGATGGTGCTCCGGTAGGCGTTCCGCTCGGTCACCAGCTCCTCCACGGTCGATATGCCGTCGCCCCAGACCTGCGGGAGGGTGCGGGCGGTGATGGAGATGCAGTGCTGTGAGGAGGCCATGACCCGCAGCTCGGTCTCGATGTCGACGTGCTGTTCGATCATGATCCGCCGGCTGTGCCGTCGGGCGCGTCGGTAGGCCTCGACGACGGAGTCCTCGTCCCGCAGGTCGGTGCTCACACCGAGGCCCTTCTCCCGGTCGGCGGGTTTCAAGGTCACCGGCAGTCCGATGCGCCGGGCCTTCTCCCAGGCCTGGGCGGGGGAGCGGACCAGGGCGGCGTCGGTGACCGGGACGCCGGCGCGGCGCAGGTGCCGGTTGGTCTGGAACTTGTCGGTCGAGATGCTGGCTCCGAGCTGTGAGCTGTGGGCCAGGTATCCGTCGATGAGGAATCGCCCGGCCGAGGTCGTGGCGACAGCCGCCCTGGCGGAGACCCAGCTGATCTGCGCCCCGGCACGTGCGGCGGCTTCGGCGTTGAGGGACGCGCCCAGATGCCTGCTCGGGGAGAACCGCTCCAGTCCGCGCCGGATGGCCCCGTGGGCGCGGAAGGGTTCGGTCTCGTCGGGGTCCCGCCCGTCGAGGAGCCCGGTCGGCGGCACCGGACGGAACCCCGGCTCCCAGGTGCCCAGCGGCAGGCGCAGGTGGGCGCCGAGCTCGTCCTCGGCGGTGCGGATCTGCGGATCGGCGAAGCTCCAGCCGTTCGGAGACGCTCGACGCAGGCGGTCAAGGAGGCATTCGAGGTCGGTCCCGTCCGTCCCCGTCCCGTCCTCGGCCAGCGGGTACAGGGCAAGCGTCATGCTGCGGCGGTCCGGGGTGCCCGCGACCTCCAGCACAGTCCGCACGTGCCGGGTGTCACCGGGGGTGAGCGCCCAGCGCCGTCGGCTGCGCAGCGCCTGGAGTCCTGTGCCGGGGCCGAGGACGAGATCCGCCTGTTGGTCGAGCAGGTGCTGGATCTGATGGAACCGACCCGGGGTGTGCGGACGTCGGCCCTCGGGCTCGGCAAGGACGATGTTCCACGCCTCAGGGTCGACGGCGACGGTGGGCGGAGGGGTGTCGGGCCCTCCCCAGGCGCGGGGACGATGCACGAGCAGTTCGCCGCCGCCGAGCGTCTCCGGCACCGGGATTCGTGTGGGCACCTGATCCTGCTCGGCCGCGGGGCGCGGCTCGGAGGAGTCGACGACGGCGTCGACGCCGTCGCCGGGAGCGGCCTCGGAAGGTCCGTGGCGGTTCCTGAGCCAGCGGCCCAGCCGCGTGACGAGTCCCGCCGGTCGGTCCGCCCCGTCCTCGAGCTGCGCGAGGGGGCGCTGGGTCAGCAGGACGCGGAACGGCGGCGGCATGACGTCATTATCCCCGACCCGGGCGTTCCGGCGGGGAGTGGTCAGCGGAGGTCACGGGCGCGGACGACGCCGCGGCGCAGGAAGTACTCGCGCGCTCTGGGATCGGTCAGCAGGGGTCGGTGGACCTGCAGCACGTTCATGCCCGAGTTGATGTTGGCCTCTAGGATGACAGGCCCGTCGGGTCCGATGATGATGTCCCATCCGACGTACTCCATGAAGCTCAGCCGGTTGGCCGCATCCAGGATCATCGCTTTGGTGGTCTCCCAGTGAGGGACCTGGGCGCCTTCGAGGGCGGCCCCGGAGTCGGGGTGGTGGGTGTACCAGACCGGTGTGCGGTCCTCGGGGAGCTGGGCGGCCCGGCTGAGCCGTCCGGTCTCGATGTCGATCTCGGCGCTGAGGCCCCCCTGGGTCCAGTTGTCGACGTGGTTGGACTGGGAGGTGCCGATCCGCTGCACGGCGGTGAGGATGAAGGGCTCCCTGCCGCGGGAGAGGTCCGGCATGGTCAGCACGCGGATGGTGTTGGTCGATCGCGGGTTCAGCGCGGCCTGCTCGGGGGCCTGCTCGACGGCGGCCTCGAAGAGCATGGGCCGCTTGCGCCGCTCGATCCAGGCGCGGATGTCGGAGACCTCTGCGGGCTCGCCGTTCATCACATACCCGTCCTCGGTACGGCGGATGGCACGCACCCACCGGCCCTCGGCGCCCTGGGCAGGCTTGATGAAGATGCGGCTGCCCACCTCGATCCGCGAGTCCAGGAACTCCTGCAGGGGGACTCGGTCGTCCTGCGGGAACACATGGACCGCTCCGCGGGAGTAGAGCCCCAGCAGCGGGACGGTGTCGGAGTCCAGGCCCAGCTGGTTCATCAGCAGGAAGAAGCTGAACTTGTTGTCCAGGACCTCCTGCAGGTCCGGGTGGACCATGTATTTGGTGCGCGTGTAGCGCTGCACGTCGGTGATGTAGTCGCGCGGGTCGTTGTGCTCGAGGTCGTAGAGGGTGACCGAGCGGGAGAGGAAGCCGCGGCGCCACCAGGCGGGCCGCCGCTGGTCCCAGGAGGTCTCCCAACGGAACTCCTTCCGCAGGAACTTGCGGTAGTCGTCGGCGTAGCGCTTCACCGCCCGATAGTCCTCGCGCAGCAGACGCGGGTCCTGCCGGCCTCGCCGGGCCAGCTGCCGCGCCTTGCGCGCGACCCGTCGGGTCAGGGACATCGGGGCGGGGTTCTGCTCAGCGGAGGTCACCGGGCCATCGTATCCACTGCCGCTGGGGGCCTCAGACAACGCCGCGCTTCTCGAAGTAGCGGCGGACCCTGGGGTCGGTGAGCAGGGGACGGTGGACCTGCAGGACGTTCATCCCGGAGTTGACGTTGCCTTCGAGGATCACCGGTCCGGTGGGGCTGATGATGATGTCCCAGCCGATGTACTCCAGGAAGTTCAGCCGCTGGGCGGCGTCGAGCACCAGCTTCTTCGTCTCCTCCCAGAAGGGCACCTCCACGCCCTCGATCTGGGAGCCGACGTCGGGGTGGACGGAGAACCATTCCAGCTCGCGGCTCTCCGGCAGCCGGCTGGCCTTTCCGAGTCGGCCGGTCTCGATGTCGATCTCGGCGCTGAGCCCGCCCCGGGTCCAGTTGTCCAGGTGGTTGGACCTGGCGGTCGCGATGCGCTGCACGGCGATGACGATGAACGGCTCCTTGCCCCGGGTGATGTCGGGCATGGTGAGCACGCGGATGGTGTTGGTCGCCTCGGGGTTCAGGGCCGCCTGCGCCTCGGCCTGGGGGACGGCGGCCTCGATCGCCATCGGGCGCGGCCGTCCGCCGAGCCAGCGGCGGACCTCGTCGAACGTCGACGGAACCCCGTCCATGACGAACCCGTCCTCGCCGGTCCGACGGATCGCGCGCACGTGCTTGCCCTCGGCGCCGCGGAAGGGTTTGACGAACACCTTCTGGCCGATCTCCAGACGCTCGGTGAGGAAGTCGGCCAGCGGAATGCGCTCGTCCTCTGGGAAGACGTGGACGTCTCCGCGCGAGTGGATGCCCAGCAGCGGGACGGTGTCGGAGTCCAGGCCCAGCTGGTTCATCAGCAGGAAGAAGGTGAACTTGTTGTGGAGCACGTCCTGCAGGTGGGGGTGCACCATGTGCCGGGTGCGGGTGTAGCGCTGGACGTCGGAGACGTAGTCGCGGGGGTCGTTCTGGTCGAGGCCGTAGAGCGTGGCCGAGCGGGAGAGGAACCCGCGTCCCCACCACAGCGGCTGTCGCTGGCCGAAGGAGGTCTCCCAGCGGAACTCCTTGCGCAGGAACTTCCAGTAGTCCTCGCGGAACCGGCGGCCCCTGCGCAGCGTCCGGCGCCAGTCTCTGCGCTGGGCGTCGGCCCGGAGTGCGGCCTGCTTCGACCGGCGGAGCACTCTTCGTGCCAGGGAGGGTCCTGAGGAGGGGTTCTGAGAGGTGTCCGGCGAGGGGTGCCGCGGGGTTGATGCCATCCGGGTCGAAGCCTCCGGTGCCGGGGATGTGGACTGTTAGGATCCTACCAATCTCGACGTCGTCGTATCCGGAGGAGCCCGCGTGCACCAGGAGCACCGTGTCTGAGCCCACCCGAGTGTGCGGGATGATCGGAGCCGGCGCGGCCGCCCGCGTGCGAGCCATGGCGGAGACCCTGGGTCTGAGCACGGATCCGCAGTCGGGGGACGTCGTCGTGCAGGAGGACGGGCTCTTCGTCGTCGGTGCCGGGATCACCGCTCGCCCGCAGGCCGCGGGCCGCGCCTGGATGTTCAGCACGGCCACCCCCTCGGCCGACCGGCTGGGTCGGACCCCGGTGGAGTGGGAGCAGGCCGCCCGGGAGGTCGACGTCGCCGGACTGGTCCGCGACGAGCAGTCACGGGTGCTCCTGCACGCCTCGGTCTCCGGGGTTCAGCCGCTCTACGTGGAGGTCCACGACGACGTCGTCGTCTTCTCCACCCGCCTGGAGCCGCTGGTCCGCACCGCCTCCGGATCCCTGCGGCCGGACTGGTCGGCGTGGGCCGCAGTGCTCGGCGCGGGGGCCCCGATGGCCGGGCGCACCACGGTCGAGGGAGTGCGCCGGCTGGCGCCGATGCAGGCCGTCGTCGTGGAGCATGGTCGAGCGCGGACGATCAGCGCACCCTGGACGTGGGAGTCTGTGACCCCCGAGGCGGGCCTCGACCGGGAGACCGCGGCGCGACGCGGTCTGACCGACGAGATCGTCGAGGTGCTCAGCAGCGAGGTGGCCGCAGTCGCCGAGCGGCCGCTACAGCCCATGCTCTCCGGCGGCCGCGATTCACGGATGCTGACCGGGCTCGCCGTGCGGGCGAGCGACGCCGACTCTGCACCGGTGACCGCCTGGTCCACCAGCTCCGACATCGGTCACACCTTGGAGGAGCTCACCGGGTCACAGGTGGCCCGCCTGGTCGGGGCCGAGCAGCAGATCGTGTCCGGGCGTCAGGACCGGTTCCCCGAGGACTTCCTCGACTATGCCCGGGCCACCGGGTTCCAGGCCTCCTTCCACGTGTGGCTGATGCCCGTGGCGCGGCGGCTGGCGGCTGAGCCCGGCACGATCCTCGACGGCCTCGGCGGGGGAGTGTTCCTGGGCGGGGGCTTCCCCGACGATGAGCGGCTCCTCGCCGTCGGGTCCACACCTGATGCTCTGGTGGAGAACCGGTTCGCCCGAGCCTGCAAGTACCTGAAGGCGGTGGAGGAGCTGCTGACCGCCGAGGCGGCGCAGGCCGTCGCCGCCCGAGTCTGGGAGGACTTCCGCGGGGTCGCCGAGGCCTACGCCGACCACCCCAACGGCGCCACCCTGACCGCGTACCTGACGCGCACCCTGCCGGGGATCAGCATGGCCCCGGCGGCCGTGCTCGGCTCCTCGCGTCCCACCGCGGTGCCGATCATGTCCGATGCGGTGGTCTCCCGCGCCCTGCGGGTCCCGCACGAGGCCAAGCGCGGCGGCGCCTGGTATCCCGATCTGATGGAGCGGGTCCACCCCGAGTTCCGTCGCATCCCCACCGCCGCGGAGCTGACGCGGAGCCGGCAGCATAAGCGCCGCGGAGCCGCGATCGAGGCCGCCCGATGGTATCGGGACCTGGTCCTCGCCTCACCGGCGGCCGCACTGTTGGGGCCGCAGCTGGGGCAGGGGTCGCCGGAGGACTGGCAGCGGCAGCTGGAGGTCACCGGCGGTCAGCACGTGATCCGCGGACTGGCGCTGCTGGCGCTGTGGTTCGACGAGCACGAAAGTTGCCTGGTCGAGACCGACGTGGCCGCGCTGAGCGGCAGCTGAGGAGGACGTCATGATCACTGCTGAGCCGCTGGCCCTGTCGGTGCTGAAGTCGATGCGGAACCGTGGCCGGGCCGTGACGCTCACCGTCGCCGAGCATGGGACGCTGGACGAGGCCGCGGTGGAGATGCTCATCGACTGCGAGCGCCGCGGCGTGCGCGCGGTGCTCTGGGTGAGCCGGGTCGACGAGCTGGACTCACCGCTGGTCGGGCTGGCCACGCACCTCGCCACGGACGACGCCTCCCTCCTCGCCCGCTGCGTCGAACGCATCGGGGAGGAGCGGGCGATGCTGGTCACCGATCTTCGTCAGGCCGAGGCGAGGGCCGCGGCGGAGAGGCTGCCGCCGGGCGACCGGGGCCCAGCGAGTCGCGCCGAGAAGGCCGTGAGGCGGGCACGGCGGACCGCCCGCCGCGTAGTTCGCGGTCTGTGGCGAAAATCGTGAGTGCCGACAGACGGCAGAGGCGGTTGGAGGAGTAGAGTGTGGTGCTGCGGCTGGTGTGCCGCCGGTACCGCCGAGGTCGTCGATGATGGTGGTCGGCCGGGGGACATACGACTGGAGGAATCTATGGCCGAGAGTACATTCCGTATCCTGCTGTTGGGTGACGTGCACTTCGGGGAGAGCTACCGGAGAAGCGCCAAGATCCTCGCGCAGCGCGGGTACGAAGGCGGGTTGGAGCACCTGAGTCGATTCACAGAAGCTGCCGACAGAGTGATCGCGAATCTGGAGACACCGCTCGTCGATCCGGATGAGCATGCGTCCCCTATGGCGGAGGTGCGGTCGTACCTCCACTGGGGAGACCCGGAGTGGACAATCGCCACACTCAAGGGGCTCGGCGTAGATGCCGTCAGCCTGGCCAACAACCACACTTTGGACCGTGACGTGTCCGGGTTCCTCGCTACGCTGGACGTTTTGGCCGAGAGGAATCTGCCGTACATCGGAGCCGGTCGCACGCGGTCGGAGGCGGATGAACCGTTCGTGATCGACCTCCCCGCTGAGGTCGGGGGAGGACGGATCTCGCTGCAGGCCTCCTACAGCTATCAGCGTTCCAAGGACGAATTTCACTTCTACGCCGGCGAAGACTCACCCGGATGCGCGGCCGTGTCGCCGCGACGAGCTTCGCGTATGACTCTCCCTGACGTCGGTCCTGACGCCCTCCATGTGGCGTTCCCGCATTGGGGACCGACTTACCGCTGGCGGAACGAGCGGCAGGTGCAGACTGCGGAAGCACTCATCGGCAGCGGGTACGACCTCATCGTCGGCCATGGAGCACACTGCCTGCAGGAGTTGGAGAGGATCGACGGTGCCTGGGTCCTCTACGGCATCGGAAACGGACATTTCCAGGCCCCGGGTCGATACGCCCGTGCAGCGGACGAGACCGGGATCCTCCCCTTGAGCCTATGGACGATGCTGGAGGTCACAGCTGACGGGGAAGGCAGTCGGCGAGTTCGACTTCGCCTGTATCCGGTGAAGGCCGACAACAGGGAGACGGACTTCACCCCCGGTCCGGCATCTCCTGAGCAGTTCGACCGGGTTTATGACGAACTCCGGCGCCGCCTGGAAGACTCGGCAGGCGATTCGGCGAATCCCGGTATCGACGCCGACCACGACGACCTCGGTCACCATCTCGTGGTGGAGGCGGGTGTCTGGCCCCCGAATGGGCGGCTATCTCTCAGCTGATGAATCGACCACCGGCCGGATGTGACATAGTATTCGGCGAGCCGTGGGGACGAACGAGCTGAATTGATCCGCTCGACATATGGTTGTAGGAATCGCCACTTCGGCGCAGTGCTAGACCGGAAAGGTGACGACTGGAGATGATAGACGGACCAGAGGGCCACGTGCTGAGGGCCGGAGTTTCGTTGCCGGCCAGGCTCTTGGACGGCTACGAAGTGCATCGGGCGGCCCTGTCGCACGGACTGAATGTGCTGGCCCTGCCACGACAGGTGCTTCTGGTCAGCGAAGAGGATCCTGTGCCGGGAGCCATGTCCTTCACCCACGGGGTTCCGGAGGCATCCGGCCTCTCTGCGGTGACCTTCGCTCAGGACCACCGGTTGTCACGGGCCCTGCTCGAACGCGCTGGTGTGCAGATCCCCAAGGGCGCGTCCTTCTCGTGGAGGAGTATCCAACGAGCAGGACGCTGGGCGACCAGGCTCGGGTATCCTGTGGCCCTGCGCGAAGGAGTGGGTGAGAAACCGGCTCGGTCGGTGAGACATATCAACAGCGATGATGAGCTCCGGAAAGCCTTCAGTGAGCTTCGGCTGCGTGACAAGGCGGATCGGGCCCCTGGAAGCAACCCTCTCGTCGCCGGCTACGCGACGACGAGACTCACATTCACGCTCGACGAGGAGGGCAATGAGGTTGCTCCCCTGCGTTCACGGATGTTGGTGGAGGAGGATCCTGCTGGTCGCGCTCTGCGCGCCTTCGTCGTGGGAGGGAGAGTCGTCGCCGTGGTGGAGCTGGACGACGACCAGACCAGCGGGGTGACGGATGTGACCGGTGACGTCCCGGACGCGGTGGCCGATGTCTTCGTACTTGCCTCAGAGGCCATCCCGGGCCTGGCATGCGCGACCGTCGATGTTCTCTGGTCGGTCGAATCCACAGACCGACCTGTCCTGGTGACCGGTGTCTCCGAGAGGCCTCGTGCGGAGACGTTCGCCGTGGCTGACGACCGGCTCAGCGAGGTCATCGGTTCAGCCGTCTTCGAGTCCCAGGCCTCGAGTTCAAGCCTCACTCTGGGACCGCAGCTCGACGACGTGTCCTGCCGACTTCAGGTGGAAGGCCTGAGGCAGGCCCGTCGGGTGGCTGACATTCTGCCCGAGGTCTTCGCCGAGCACGACGTCGACTTCGTGATTGCGCGCGTCGACGAGGTCACAGGAGACCTCGAAGCGACGGTCGCCGGATCTCCCGGCGTCTTGGCGGCCCTGATCGAGCTCCTCATGGCCGGAGAACTCGCCGACGATAAGGCGGCAGCGATCGAAACTTCGAAGGGACCAGTAAGTGTCTGACGCAGAGAGCACCGGTCAAGGTACTGAATCTCGCCGGACGGGCCGACGTGCCACCATCACCATGGTCCGGTTGGTGAGGTTGCGCCGTCACGAGACCGGACACAGACCCAGCAGAATCTACGCGCAGATCGTGGGAGACCATCCCGAAGGTCGAGTGTCGGGGAACGGTCACGCCGAACTGATGTCGACCGGTGAACATGTCCTGTTGCCCAAAGATGCGTGGGAGACGGGGGAGTCGGTGCTGGGTGCGCTGATCGGTGAGGACATCCTGCTCGGACACGAGCGCGACATCCGTCGCCTGATCGCGAAAGTCATCGATGGCGCGAGCATGTCGGGCGACGACCACACCGACATCGATACGCAGAATGACCCTGACGACTCCACGGAGGAACCGAGCTACGAGGCCCACTATGTGGTGCTGAGGGCCGTGAAGGAAGCCCTATGGGCGTTCTTCGTCGGCCAGCCTGACGAACATGCAGACAATGAGCTCGGAAACCTGTTGAACAGCAGGATGGACCAGGTGTCTCGATACTTCGTCGCCCCGTCACCGGCGGCCCCGCGCTACGAGGGCGAAGCCGCCAACGCATTCGTCGACGCCCCGTTCATCAAACCGCTGCCCAAGGATGGGACGAAGGGCCATCTGCTGGAACGTGAAGCCCTGCGGTACGGCATGTCGAGCACGAGGTATCCGAACGGTGCATTCGTCGTGAAGGACCCGTTGAGTCAGCGGGAGCTGGGCTTCAAGTGGGGTCGAGCGCCTTTGGCAAGCGGTGTGGCTCTGTCCATCTGCAGTTATAAGGAAGCCACTCGTCGCCTCCTCAAGCGTGTTGATGTGCCTGTGCCTCAGGGCCGGGTGTTCTCGGCCGATGACGGCGACTTGGCGTTGGACTATGCAGACCGTATCGGCTACCCCGTAGTCTGCAAGCCTGTGGCAGGACTTCGCGGGATCGGAGTCGTTGCGGACATCGGCAGCCGGGCGGAGCTGGAAGATGCCCTGGAGCTCTATCGGAAGAGCCAGCTCGGCGACGACGACTTCGTCATCGAGGAGCACGTGCCGGGGGAGGACTATCGCATCGTGGTCATCGGCGACCGTGTGGTCGCCGCGGTCGTCAGAGCTCCCGCTTCGGTCACAGGTGATGGAACCCACACCGTTGCAGACCTCATCGAATACAAGAACAGGGCTCGACGGGAGAACCCTCATCTCAGTTCGAGGCCGATCACCTGTGATCCGGCCCTGGAGTACCAGCTGAAGCTGCACGGTCTGACCTACTCGTCGATCCCAGCAGCCGGACACGAGGTCACGCTGGCGAACTCGGCCAACCTGTCGCAAGGCGGAGACAGCTTCGAGGTTGCGAACGAGCTCCATCCCTCGATCAAGGAACTCGCCGTCAAGGCGGTCGGTTCTGTACCTGGCCTCGGCTTCTGCGGCCTGGACATGCTCATCGAGGACCACACGAAACCGGTGTGGGAGCAGACAGTCACTGTGATCGAACTCAATGCTCACGCCGCCATCGGCAGTGCGCAGTACCCGATGTGGGGTACACCGGCGCCGGTGGCGAAAGCACTGTTCGAGGCGACGTGTGAGGATGCCGGCGTAGACCTGCCGATGACTCAGAGCGAAGAGCTCTCGCTCGCCCTGACCATCCGTGGTCGAGTCAAAGGAGTCAAGTATCGAAAGTGGTTCCATCGTCGAGCCTGCGAGTTCGGGTTGGACGGTTATGTGGAGAACAGAGGCAGGAATCGTGTCCAGGCTGTGATCTCGGGAGATGCAGACGCAGTGTCTGCGCTGTGCTACCTGGCTATGCAGGGTCCGGAGAAGGCAATCCCCACCTCCGTGACGGCAATGCCGACGTCGGTCGACGTCGATCCGGGCTTCTCGATCCGGCGGGAGGAAAGCCGAGATACACAGAATAGGATCTCGCCGCTGGTGATACTCAGGCGTGCCGTGTCGGCATTCCTGCGGCGTGGCAAGAGTGTCATCGCATCCTGAGCCGTCTCGACTCGGCTGTGTGCTTCGTGTCGCCTCTCTGGCTAGCGGGTTTCGCGATGTGGCTCTGCTAGCCTTGAGATACGCGTTGGTGAACGGTTCTTGATTACGATCCTTTTCTCAACGTGCTGGAGGGGACAGTAGCATGGAGCACGACGTCAGAGGTGCCGGGGCCGTCACTAAACGCGACGCAGCGGGTATCTTCGCCGCAGTGGTATTCGCCGGATTCCTGTTCGCACCGTTGCGTCACTACGTAGGTGATCTGTCCGACGTCGAGCAGGCCAAGAAGGAGAAGGACTCGTTTCCGTTCTCGACGTATCCGATGTTCACCGCCTACCGCCACGGGTGTCAGTCGATTCCTCATGTTGTGGGTTTCACGTCCGACGGGTCGCGGGTACATCTCGATTATCGTCACTTCGGATCCGGCGGTCTCAACCAAGTGCGGCGGCAGATCAGCCGCGCGATGCGCAGGGGACAGGCGACTCGTGTCGCACAGCGCTATGCCGATGCTCTGCGGCGTCGGGCGCGGTCGCGTGAGAAGGATGTCATCGAAGTCGCTGTGGTACGGAGTCGGTTCATATTCGACGAGTACTTCGGCCACGGAGCTGATGGAGCGACGAATCTGCCCTTCAGGGAGCGTGTCCATGCGACGTGTGTCGTCGGGGGGCAGGCAGTCGGTTTCGATCCGCCGATACGATGGAAATCAAGAGGATTGAGTACTCGACAAGAGTGAAGCTGAACGGGGCCGCGTAGCGCGATCTGACCGTCGCACGGTCCTGGACTGCAGATGAAGAACTGACTGAGTCGCACGGATCGAGGAGACGTCCAGTGGAGAGAACGGCTACGGGGCGACGGACGATAGTACGCGTGGTGGACCACCTTCGTCCCGCGGCATTGCCCATTCGTCCCGCAGTTCCCAGGATCGGCATCGGCGTGTTCTCCGCCGTGTCGAACTTCAAGCGTCGGCGAATGATCCGAAATCTGCATCGGCAGGACAGTGACCGCTTCGCACCTGTGGGCGTGTGCCGGGTGCTGAAGGTCCCCTTACCTCCGAATGTCGCTGACGCCATCTGGGAGGCGGCTCAGGTCACCAACTTCCTGACGACCCTTGGTGTCGGGCATCGGGTCTTCGGACCGCTGAACGTGGCGTTGCAGTGGTGGGCTCTCACCTACCGCCAGTCCTGGGGCATGTTGCACCACAACGACAACATGATGCTCATGCATCAGTGCGTGCTGGGTGTGACGCGCTCTGCGGACGCCTTGTCCGTCGATGCTCTTGTGCGCCATCGTCAGATTGCTCCGACGAACTTCGACCGATCCTATGGTGGAGTCCTCACGGCTATGAACCTGGCGACCGTCGCGGTGTACTTCATCTCCGGCGTCGCCAAAGTGCGCAGCCGGCACGGCTGGAAGTGGGCCGATGGTCAAGTCCTGCGGGATCAGATCGCAGCTGATGCGATTCGCAAGGAGGTGTTCGGATCGAAGCCTCCAACCGCTGCAGGGACACTGTATCGATCGCAGGTCCGCTTCGGCGCCCTATCAGTGATCGCCTTGGCGGTCGAACTTGGTGCTCCCCTCTCACTCGTTCACCGACGGGCCGGACAGGTCTTCTCCGTCGCGGCTTGGGGGATGCATATAGGGATACGCGTAGTGATGGGCATCAAGTTCACCTATAACGTGACGGGCGTGAGCTATCTGCCGTACTGGCCGGTCGGACGCCAGTTGCCTATAGGTTGAGAAACGTCGTCGTGCCTCATCGGGTGCACGATGGTTGACGGTCGAGCGACCATGGTGCTGCGAGTCCGTTCAGGTTGGGTGCCGTTGTCGCGCGTCGGGATTCTTGGCAGGGCTGTTGAGTCAGTCATGAAGGAGATTCGGACCTATGGGAAGACCCCCTTGTCGTCCCGGCCGAGCGGAAGACTCGGATCGTGCTGAGCGTGATCGCTGGCGAGCTTTCGATCGCTGAGGGGGCTCGTCGCGAGAAGGTCAGTGAGCAGTCCATCGGTCGGTGGAAGGCTGAGTTCCTCGAAGGCGGCAGGACCGCGCTGGCGGCCGGCCGCAACGGCCCGTCGAGTCGTGAGGGGCAGCTCGAGGCTGAAGTCGCTGACCTGACCCAGGCCCTCGGTGAGGCTGCGGTCGAGTTGAGGGTGTGGAAGAGGTCCGCGGAGGGCCTGCTGGGCCCTTCGAGGACCTCGAGGTGATCCGGATCGAGTCCGGGATGTCGACCGCGAGGTGGTGCGAGAAGTTCGACATCCCGGAACGGACCTGGCGGCGCTGGCAAGCGCGCGGTCGTGCCGGCGGCCAGGCCAAGGGCCCATGGCCGCAGCCAGCGCGGTGTAGCGCCCGGGACCTGATGCTCAAGCACGCCGCCGCGCATCTGGCGTGGGGTCATCGTAAGATCTGGGCCCTGACCCGGCACGACGGCCACATGGTCTCCGAGGCGACCGTGCTGCGGATCCTGCGCGATGAGGGGCTGTTCCTGCCGGAGAGCTATCAGCGCGAACGGCGCCAGCTCGCCTGCGTGGAGGAAGGCGGCGTTCGCTGATGAGTCGACGAGACCGAACCAGGTCTGGCAGCTGGACTTCTCCGAGTTCGAGACCTCCGGGTTCGAGACCTCCGGCGGCGGGACGTGGCGGATCGCGGGATGTCGGGACTACTGGTCCAAGTATGAGCATCGCTGGCACGTGTCCCCGACGGCGAACCAGTTCGACGCCATCGCCGCGGTCGAGCTCGCGCTGGCCGACTACGAGCAGGTGTTCGGTCATCCGCTCAGCGACCTGTGTGAGGCCGACACCCAAACCGGCGAGATACTGCCGGTGGTGACGATCGTGACCGACAACGGCGGCCCGTTCCGCTCGTTCCGGTTCCAGGCCTTCATCGAGATGCATCCCGAGCTCGCGCACGTGCGCACCAGAGTGAAGTCGCCAGGGCAGAACGGTTCACGCGAGCGCGGGTTCGGCACCCTGAAGTACGAGCGGCTCTACCTCGACGAGATCGACGACGTTTTGATGCTGGCCAAGCACGCCGAGGACTACCGGATCCAGTGCAACGAGCTCAGACCTCACGAAGCACTGTCCTGGAACCGGCCACTGGAGGTGCATCTGGGCCTGGCCGACCCGACCATCCCAACATTTCAAACGACCGAAACCCTGCCAACTTCTTGACGCGGGACAAAGGCAATGGACGGCCTGTTTAAGTCCGCACACTCCCTGCGTTCGCGCCCTCCACGGCCCTACCGGGTTCTTATTGGTGTTGTAGTCGCGCCTGCCGCCTCGGTCGCTTGGTACGCCAACCGCCGTCTCCACGGCTCTCGGGATGATCACCTGTATAGACCACGAGACGCTCCTATGCCGGGCCGCTTACCCGAGAGCCTGAACCCGTGGAGTAGCGGCGAAGAACCCGGGCCGTTTCGACGAAAGGCAACTAGGCCGATGGAAATGAGAGTAGTCTAGAGACACTTCGATGATTGTTGCCGACTGTGTCAATGATGCCCCATGGGGTCTAAGATGCAGTCAGCAGATTTCGTGGACGCACGGTCGTCGTTAACAGGTCCGATGACAGCTCGACTGAACGCATCGAAGTCGCCGGCGATGATTCGGACCTCAGTGGAATAGGCAGGATTACATGTCATCGATTCGACAAGTATTCCTCCCGGTCGGCCTTGTTGGAGCCGGGACCGTCTTACCACTAGGTCCACGGCAGCCCAACGCAATTCAGGGATTGCCCGCACCGCTTTTACTGCCAATCTGCTCGCCTCACGCAGATGTTCCACTTCCAAAGGCCGCGAATCGGAAGGGACCGTCACGACCCAGGCCCTGTGTTGTGTGGCGAGGACTCTCAGGCGTCGGCCTCGGGGACGAGCTTGCACCCACATCTTGCCTGGTAGCGGGGCGGTTTCCAGAGCTTGTTCCTCCGTCAGGACTTGCTTCTCCGGCCCATTCCAGAGTGCCGACACAGGGATCAGGCTAACCGAGTTCACTCGTCCTTTGACGAAACGCTTGAGTTGGCGAGCTGAAGTGATGACTTCAGACCTGGGTCGGGGAACCTGGGCTACGTCCAAGAGCCCGGCAACCCATTCATGTCGTTGCATTACTTTCTGCACGAGGGATCGGTCGGCGGACGTACGTCCATCGGCAGTAACCCAAGTCTCTTGCCCGTGGGGTGCTCGTACTTGCAGAACTCGGCGGTTCCTCTGCTGAATGGCGTAGCCCTGTCGAATCAGTGATTCCGTGAAAAGCCGACTAAAGCTGAGTTCTTCGCTATCGAACGTTTCACCTGTGTCGTGCCAGAGTAACTCCCTTCCATAACTAGGTTCGGCGGTGTCGGGTTCACTGTTCACGGTCGGGAGTGCTGCCGCGTGCCGAAGACGCCAGACTTCCGAGCCGACATCCACAGGTTGCCCGTAAGAGGGAAACACAGCACCTCCGTAATGTGCTTGAGTATTGATCTCTATCACATATGGATTGCCGGTGCCTTTCTCGACGATAATGTCGACCCCACCCCACTCCAATCCAGGAATAGCCGCAATTGCAGATGCTGCAGTGAACTTGATGTCGGGACCAGTGCCCGCCAGGGCTTGATACGGATCAGCTCCAGCGCTGAGCCCGGCAACATTGCGAATCTCGATGTGATCACCCATACCGGGTACAGATTCGAGAGATAATTCCTGCTTCTCCAGGTACCGATCCGTAAGGCTATCAACAGGCATGGGAAGGTTTCGTAGGGCTGGATTCAAACGCCGTTGGAGATTCTTATCGTCGATCAACTGCTTGACTGTAGAGGCGCCATCTCCGATCACATGGGGCGCGACGCGTCCGACCACTGCGACCGCCTGATCAGGGGAAGCCATAACACGGAGCTCCTCCTCGACCTCTATGTGCTCCTGGACGATTATCTGTGAACCATGAGATTGAGCGAAGGTGAAACCTTGCCGGATCTCTTCTTCTCCTATGAGACCGGTAGAAACTCCCTTGCTTTGGTGTCCGCTGCGCGGCTTGATCGTCACCGGACCACCGATCGCATCTGCTGCTAGAATCGCTTTCTCAGCCGAATCGACAAGAAACGTCTTCGGAGTCGGTACGCTGTTAAGTGTTAATAGTTCACCAGTCAGGACTTTATCCTTCACGATGAAGGCACCTAGAGAGGATTCGTGTGCTTGATAATCACAGGCGAGCAGACGCTTGCTGTGAGCTTCGATGAGAGCCAACCGGCCAATCCAGTGAACTGTTCCGCCTTCAGCTTCAGCCGGTATGGACATCATGGAGACACTCAAGGGCTTATCCGAAGCAGCCAGAACCTGGCTCTCCAGAGTTTCATCGGGGGATCTCACGGGCCAGTCACCGGGGTCACCACCATCGAGAGGGGGGTTCAGGCGTGACGGCCTGTCTCCTATGGGCCACGTGCCGAGGTCGAGGGCCAGAAAGTACCCAAGATCGTCCTGGCCCGTGTCCTGAGCAGGATTACTGAATCTCCATGGTCGGACTGTTCGTGCCAGGAGGGTAGCGACCACATGGAAAAAATCACCAGCTGAGACGGGGTGAGGCTGGAATCCAGTTCTCGTGTTATCCGAGTATACTGGGTAGAGCTTAAGCTTTAAGCTCCTCTTGTAATTATTATTGTGAACTTCAAGAAAAGACCAGAAGCTGAATGGAAGAATTCCTCTTCTGTTCTCATAACGCTCCCATTTAGTGTCGGTGTTGGAAAGACCATCGCCGATCCCATACACGACCCATCTCTGTTGCTTGCGGTGAACTTCTCGCAATGTGTGACCGCCGTGCCCGAGGACCAGATCGAAGTCCTTGTTGAGAAGTCGGTGTGCAAGTTGATACTGAATACTATTCTTCCATCTGTAATTGGAGCCCCAGCTGGGGAAAGCCACTTGAAATGAATCGGGTATCGTTGATTCGTTCCTAGCATTAGGGGTGCCAGGAATAGACAAGGGGGAGCATCCTGCAGAGCCGTTTTCTGCATAAAGCTCCGAATCGCTACCTCTTGGAGTAGCGTATTGGGAGAACCCATGAAGGTGGATCTCCCCTCCTCCGACTCGCTCCGGTAACGGCAATCGGAGTGGTACTCGGGCCTCATCGATGGTTCGACCGGCACCGAACCACTCAATACCGGCATCGTCAAGCGCTCGAAATGCTGACTCGATTCCTGCAAAGCCAAGGTCGAGGGCGTGGCTATTTGCGAGGCTGACCGCATCGACGCTGAGGTCGCGGAGTCTATCCGCCGTATTCTTCGGATCAGTCAGTGGCGTCGCGAGATTCGCGACGAATGAATCTGATGCTTCAATGAAAGGGCGCAGATGAACCGTATGGTGCGAGTGTCCGGGCTGCTGTGAAGACTGAGGGAATCCGGTGGTGTAGCTCTCCCCAAAGTGCGAGTCTCCTATAATGAGTGTTCGATGCGATTCCACAGTGTCCCACCTCAGATTCCCGATTTACTGCGAGTTGTCAATCCGGCCCACACGAACCCAGCTGTTACACTTCGGACCCTCAAGCGATTCCACTCAAGGATCCCAGCGTTCGGATCCAGTCTAGACGTGACGATTGCATTTATCCCCAAGGCTCTGCCCGTGGCATTTAACCAACGCTACGTGTAACGGCCTGGGTTTGGTTCCGAGTCTCACGAAGGAGAGCTGGAATATGCCTAGGAAGTTCACCTCTGAGTTCCGGGACCGAGCCGTCCGTATGGTTCTGGACCCTCAAGTTGCTGAAGGCGGCCCCCGCGCGGCCTCGATCCGCGTTGTCACCCAATCTCTGGGCTGTGGGCCCGAGACACTGCGGAACTGGTGCCGCGGAGCCGAGACGGCTGACCACGAACCAGTGGCCAGCATTGGTGAGGCGAGCTTGGAGGAAGGAAACCGCCGGTTACGCCGAGAACTGGCTGAGGCCCGACGGGCCAATGAGATCTTGAAGCAGGCTCCCGCTTTCTTCGCAGCGGAACTCGACGGCCCCACGACGAGATGATCCGGTTCATCGACAAGCACAGGGATCAGTTCGGGGTCGAGGCCATCTGCCGCACTCTGGGTGCGACGCAACGTGGGTTCATCACCTCCCGCGGCTACCGGGCAGCGAAGACCCGTCCAGCCTCTGAGCGTACCCTGCGCGATGCGGTGCTTCTCGAAGAGCTCTGCCGGATCCACGCGGAGAACTACGGGGTTTATGGGTACCGGAAGATATGGCATGCCATGGGCCGAGCCGGCTGGGTCCTCGGCCGGGACCAGGTGGCACGCCTGATGCGGATCGCCGGACTCCACGGCGTACGACGTGGACGCAAACCGGTCACCACCAGGACCTCCACCCCACCGGATCATCGTCCTGACCTGGTGAACCGCCGGTTCACCGCATCAGAGCCTTACCAGTTGTGGGTAGCTGAGATCACCTACGTGCGGATCCCGACCGGGTTCTGCTATGTCGGGTTGATCACCGATGCCTGCCCCCGCAGGATCGTCGGCTGGGCGGTCGCGGCGACTCTTCATACGGAGTCGCTGCCGATGCAGGCCTTAGAGCATGCGCTGCTGAGCACCGATGCGGATCTGCGAGATGGGCGGCTGGTCCATCATTCGGATCGAGGAGTTCAGTCCGTCAGTCTGGCCTACACTGAGACCCTTGCTGATCATGGTGTGACCGCGTCGGTGGGGTCTGCCGGGGGATTCGTATGACAATGCCCTAGCTGAGGCTGTGAACGGCCTCTGCAAGGCGGAGATCATCCACGCCCGCTGGGTCTGGCCCTCTGTGACGGCGGTGGAGATCGCCACCATGGACTGGGTGCAGTGGTGGAACACCAGCCGGCTGCACCAGAGTCTCGACTATCGGACCCCGGCAGAAGTCGAAGCCGAATACCCTCAACACCTGAGGGCCGCACCCGCGGCCATCTAAGCACGGAACCAAACCCAGGCCGTTACACTTCACGGTCTACACCTTGAAGAACTACCCAGCCCTCTGCGAGAAGCTCAAGGTGACCCAGTCCACGGCGCGATCGGGTCCAGTGCCGAGAATGCGCTCGCCGAAAGTGTCAACGCCGCGCTCAAGCGTGAGCTCCTCGAAGGCGCTGCGGCGTTCCCCGACCAGGCCACCGCGTACCGGGCCGTGTACTGGTGGGCGAACCGCTGCAACACCCGCCGACGCCACTCCGCGATCGGTCAGATGACCCCAAACACCTACTAAGCCGCCTACCCGGCGACCACGTCCGCTACCCTCGCCGAAGCGGCATACCCGAACCGACACCGTGTCCATGATCGAGGGCCAAGGCCCAGGGGATGGCGATGGTGCCACGATTCACTGCAGAGGATCACGTCGTGGCTGGAGATGTCGAGGGCTTCTGCCGTCACGTCATCGGACTTTAGCCGGGTGGGGGAGCAGTCAGTGCTGTCTGTCCATGATCGTGGAACTCGATTGGTCCTCCATCGTTAAGGGTGTCGCTGAGCTCCACATCCGACGCATGAGAGAGAATCATCAGTGATCTGACGAGGAGGAACGTATGGACGTCATAACTGGAGGTTCGGACGCGGCATCCCATTGGGCCGAGTCAGGGGGACAGATTCGTGGAAAGGCATTCTTGCCGACGAGCCCGATGAACGTCTACGACGACGACGCGTCGCAAGAGATCATGCGTCAGTGTGTCGAACTCGGACGCGGCGCGGGCACGGCTCTGATCTCTGCAGCCGCCGAGCGTGATGGGGCAGAGGTCAAGTGGGTGGGTTCCAGCTATGCCATAGCCCGGTGCGGCGGCAAGACTGTCCCCATCACGGGGAGCAACTGTACTGAGTCGGTAGTCGCCGCCGCGATCGTACTGGACAAGCAACTGACCAAGGATCTGCTGGAAAAGGCCGGAGTTCTAGTGCCCGCTGGCCGTGAGGTGCGGTCAGAGGAGGCCGCCGTCGCAGCGCAGGCGGAGCTCGGAGTACCTGTGGTCGTTAAACCTCGTTTCGGTGGGATGGGCCGTGGGATCACAGTCAACATCAGCGAGCCTGATGAGCTCAGAGCTGCGTTCCTCAGGGCGCGCAAACACGGACGGCGAGTCCTCGTCGAGACGTACGTCGAGGGCCAGGAGTATCGTTGTCACGCATCACCGGATGAGACGGTTGCAGTGTTTCGCCGTCTCTTGCCGAACGTCAGGGGCGACGGGCACTCCACCATTGCTCAGCTCGTTGAGAAGAAGAACCTCTTGCGAGAGGAGAACCCGACTACACGGGGGCAGGCGATCCCACTCGACGATGTCGCCGCCCAGTACCTTGCTCGTCGGGGACTCAGCCCGGACTCTGTAGTGCCAGCCGGCGAGGTGCTCGTGGTGCGAGACATCAACGGCATTACCAGCGGCGGTGATTCGGAGGAGTGTCTCGACCAGGCGAGCCCGGAGATGCAAGAGGCTGCTGCGGCAGCCGTGGCAGCCATTCCCGGAATGTCGTGGGGTGGAGTCGATATCCTGTGGAATCCTGACAGTCGCCAGGCGGTGGTCATGGAGGTCAATACGAGGGCGGCGATCAACGGTTCGTCCATGCCGGTGTTCGGTACTCCGCGGGATCTCCCCGGAATGGTGTGGCGGCGGCTGCTCGCCAATACGCCAGAGTCTCCCAAGGACGCCCCGGTGACGGCTGAATCGTGTGAGGTGCCGCCGACGTTGCGTCAAGCCACATCGTCCACCTCGGAGGAAGGCCCTCCCCGCCGAGAGCAGATTTCGTTGACGGACCTGCTCAAGCAATGCCGTGCGTTATTCGGGCACAGCCTTGCGCGCCGCGCGCCCCGCGGGGTGTACACCGCGCAGGCTGAGCCCGGTGCTCAGCCGCAGTGGATTGCCGGTAGTCATACCCAGGGCGACTCGGAAATTGCCCGTCGGTTTCTGAGTTCACGTGCGGCGCAGCGCGGCGCTCTGGAGTTCGGCGGCGTGCATACGCCGCCCGCTGCTCTCGTGCGCAAGAGGTCCGATGTGGAGAAGTTCCGTGAATCGCATTCCGGTGAGGACATCGCACTGTTGGCCTCCACTCCACGAGGAAGTTGGGCGGCCGGGTGCGTGATCACTGCGGAGGAACACACGGACCCAGAGGTCCTGCAAGGGCGTCGTGGGTGGTTCGCACAGGTGAGACCTCAAGGCGTCAGAGTGCGGGTCTTCGCCGATACCCAGGGAGTGTCGGCTGTGCTGCAGGCTCCCGGACAGTCGAGTGTTCCACCCGAAAGCCTGCGACGTGCGGGTGAGGTTGCGGTCCACGCCGTGCGTGCCATGCCAGGTCTGCGGTGGGCATGCGTAGAGTTAGTCGTGGTCACCTCACCGGATAAGGAAGAACACGAGGTTTCGGTATTGGTCGAAGGGCTGACCTATCGTCCGACTATGAATCTTGACGATTCTGTGGTTGCGGGTTCTTTGATCGGTCTGGTTCGCATGATCGTCAAGCTTTGAGGACTCTGGTCGTCTGATCAGGTCATCGACCCGGCCGTCGAGTCATCGAGAAGTACTCGTCGATGGGTCTTAGGCGCACCGTTGATCGCAGTCGGGGTGCTATTGGTCCGGTCGAGGAGGGCTACTCAAACGCGCCGCGCCCACTGGGGGCGCGGCGCACCGAGCACGGCGGTGTCGACGTGGTCGTCGGTGACTGTCTTCGAGTGGCCGCGCCGGATGAAGAAGAAGGTGACCCCGATGAGGATCCAGGCTCCCATCGCGACGAAGGAGGGCATTGTCAGCTGCGCCGGCGACCCCGGCGCGAGCAGCAGCACAGTGAAGATCAGGGCGACCACCACGCCCCCGCCTGCGGCCAGCTTCCGTGGAGTTGAGGCCGATCCCTCGACGACCTCGGCCTGGCCTGACCAGCGGAACATGCGGAACGCGCACAGACAGGTGTACGCGAATGCGAAGGTGAAGCCGATGGAGGCCATGTCGACGATCCAGCTCAGGGCAGTGCGTCCGAACCAGGGTGCGATCAGGCAGATCGCCAGCACGAACCAGATCCCCACGCTGGGGGTGCCGTGCTTGGGGTGGACGCGTGCGAACGCGGTGGGGATCATCTGCGCCCGTCCCATGGCCAGAAGCACACGGGAGCCGGCTACGTAGAAGCCGTTCAGCCCGGTGGCGATGCCCATGAAGGCCGCCAGGCACAGCAGGACCAGTCCTATCGGTCCCAGGGCCCCGATGACGACGTCTGCGGTCAGCCAGACCGGTTGAGTGGCCAGTTCGTCCTGCCAGGGGGCGCCCGCCGCTGTGGCGATGATCATCGCCAGGTAGATGCAGGTCGCTGCGATCAGGGACCACACGATGAGGCGGAAGGCCTTCGAAGCGGAGAAGCTGAACTCCTCTGCGGTCTGCGGGATGTTGTCGAAGCCGATGAAGGCCCAGGGTGCGATCGCGACGATGGCCAGCACACCGGCCACTGCTGCCGTGTCGGGTGCGAACAGCGGCTCCATATTGCTCGCCTGTCCCTGAGGTGAGGCGAGCACGCCGATCAGGATCACCGCGACCGCTCCGAGCATCAGGAGGCACATGTAGAACTGCAGTCGGGCGGAGTTCCCACTTCCGACGATGTTCAGCACGGCGAAGAGCACCAGAGCCGCGGTAGCGATCAGCACTTCCCCGAGATAGACGTCCCATTCGGCGATGGAGTAGAGGTAGCCGACCTCGGCGACCTGTGGCACCACCCTCTTGGCCAGCAGCCCCAGAGCGGAGGCGTTCAGCGCCACGATCGAGACGTAGCCCAAGGTCATGAACCAGGCACAGATATAGGCGTGGGTGCGCCCGAAGCCGACCAGGGTGTAGGCGAAGGCTCCGCCGGAGACGGGGAAGACCTTGGCCAGGAACCCGTAGCTGACACCGACGACGATCATCAGTGCCCCACCGATGGCCAGACCCAGCAGTGCTCCCAGGGGGCCGGCGGTGTCCATCCAGTCGGCAGGCAGGACGAAGGCCCCCCAACCGACGGCCGACCCGAGGGCGATCGCCCAGACCCAGTGGGGTCGGAGGTTCTTCGACAGGCGGGTGACCTGGGTGGAGGCTCCACGCGGATCGGAGAGTGATGAGGTCATGTGGCATCCCTTCGGTGCGGTGCGGAGCTGAATCCGCATCCGTCCTCGTCAGCGCCGGGGA
The DNA here is from genome assembly GCF_025420485.1 of Nesterenkonia marinintestina. GTDB lineage: Bacteria > Actinomycetota > Actinomycetes > Actinomycetales > Micrococcaceae > Nesterenkonia > Nesterenkonia marinintestina. The sequence continues at coordinate 69,170 of NZ_JAOEFD010000002.1, forward strand.
CTTCTGAGTCCGACGATCTGCTGAGAGAGTACAGCAGGTCGACCATCATGATGCGGCCGCACCCCGGTAGAGTGGTCGGCTGAACGTGGCCGATCGTCGCGCCGGAGGATGCTCGCCGACGAAGCACCCCCGAGAGGTGGACCAGTGACCGAGTCCGAACGCCCGCAGCACGCAGTCATCGTCGGTCAGGGATACGTCGGCCTACCGTTGGCCCAGGCGGCCTGTGCGGCCGGGGTCGCCGTCACCGGCTTCGAGATCTCCGCGGAGCTCGCCGAGCGGCTCAACGCCGGACACTCCCACGTGGACGACCTCTCCGACGAAGACGTCGTGGCGATGATCACGCAGGGATACCGGGCCAGCGCCAACCCGAGCGTGCTCGGTGATGCCGACGTCGTCGTGATCTGCGTGCCGACTCCGCTCAGCGACGAGGGCGGGCCCGATCTGCGGGCGGTCGAAGCCTCGGCTAGGACCATCGCCGAGCACCTCACCTCCTACACCGTCGTCGTCCTGGAGTCCACCACCTACCCGGGTACCACAGACGGTGTGGTCCTCCCCATCCTGGAGACCTCCGGGCTCATCCACGGGGAGGACTTCCTGTTGGCCTACTCGCCCGAACGCGTCGACCCCGGCTCGGCCCACTACGGGATCGTCAACACGCCCAAGCTGGTCGGCGGACTCACCCCCGAGGCCTCTGACGCCGCATCCGCGTTCTACTCGCGGTTCATCGACACCGTGGTGCCCATGGTCGGCACCAAGGAGGCCGAGACCGCGAAGCTGCTGGAGAACACCTACCGGCACGTGAACATCGCCCTGGTCAACGAGATGGCCCGGTTCTGCCACGACCTCGACATCGACATCTGGGAGGTCATCCGCGGAGCCTCGACCAAACCGTTCGGATTCCAGCGGTTCACCCCCGGCCCCGGCGTCGGCGGACACTGCATCCCCATCGACCCGAACTACCTCGGCTTCCAGGTCAAGAAGACCCTGGGCTACCCGTTCCGATTCGTGGAGCTGGCCCAGGAGATCAACCACTCCATGCCGAACTACGTGGTCGAACGGATCGGGGACCTGCTCAACGAGGACGGCAAGGCGCTCAACGGCGCCCGGGTGCTGCTGCTCGGAGTCACCTACAAGCCCGACATCGCCGACCAGCGCGAGTCCCCGGCGGTCCCGGTGGCCGACGGGCTGCGGCTCAAGCGGGCCGACGTCCGCTTCCACGACCCCCACGTGTCCACATGGCACCTCACCGACGAGGACCTGCAGTCCGAGACCGACCTCGACGCCGCGCTGGAGGAGGCCGACGTCGTCGTGTTATTGCAGAACCACCGTAGCTACGACGTCGACGCCGTCGCCGAACGCTCCCGACTGTTCTTCGACACCCGCGGGATCACCGGCCGACGCGAGGACGTCCACCGGCTGTGAGGCCGGACGCGGGACAACGAAGGTGCTTCCCCGGAGGACGAGGGAGTCAGCCTCAGATGGTGACTTCGCCCTTCGGGGTCTGGAACGTCACCGACATGATGCCCGGCGTCCCAGAGGGTGCCACCCACTCGACGTCGACGTCCTCGAACGGGTCACCCGGCGAACAGCCCAACCACTCGGCCACACGGTCGGGGGATCCGGCGATCGACAGCCGCAGCAGCTCGGCCTCCGGCGCCATCGCCTGTGACGGGTGCAGCCCGTCGGTGCCCTCGTCCCATCGCAGCAGGTACGGGACCTGAGGATCGGCGATCAGGCCTTTGATGCCGATCTGATGCCAGGTCAGCTCCGTGCCGTCCGGGAACTTGCGGTTCCCGACCACCGACTGGCGGCCCAAACGCTCCTCGAACGGTGTGAGGTCGTCCACCGTCACGCACCAGCCCATCCAACCGCCCCCGATCAGCGACCGGTTGCGCACCGCCTGGCCGAACGGCGCCTTATCGGCGGACGGGTGGTCCAGCACCTCGACGATCTCCAGGTACTGGCGGTTCGTCAGCGGGATGATCGCATTGCGGGTCCCGAAGCGGGGGTGGATCCCGCCTTTGACGCGCTCGACCCCCAGAGCGTCGACGATTCGGTCGATGGTGGCCTGCATGCCGTCGGGTCCGACGGCGTACGAGACATGGTCCAAGCGCATCATGGGTCTATAGTGACACCGCCCACGGTGCAGACTCGAATCGACCGCCGCCGTCGTCGTCGACCCTGATCAGACGCGACAGGACCCCGGCAACCTGCCGTCCCCGGCGCGCAGGGGCCCTGTTCCGACGCGTATCCTGGTCTGGTGCTCTCCACCGCTCTGCAGCCGAAATGGATCGCGATGCTCGTCGTCGCACTCCTGATGGCGACCGTCTTCGTGGTCATGAGCGCCTGGCAGTTCGGGGAGTCCAGGACCGAGACGGTGACCGACCACGAGATCACCGAGACGCCCGTCCCGCTGACCGAGGCGTTCCAGCCGGAGCGGGCGATGACCGGGCTCGACGCCGACCAGATGGTCACCCTCTCCGGCCGATACCTCGACGACACCGAGGTGTTCGTCTCCGGTCGGATCCAGGGCGACGAGACCGGCTACTGGGTGGCTGGGGCCTTCGCCGTGGACGGGGCCCCCGACGACGAGATCATCCCCATGGTCCGCGGGTGGGTCGCCGACCCCGACGACGCCGGCGAGCTGCCCGAGGGTGAGCTGGAGATCGAGGGCCGGCTCCTGCCTACCGAGGCGCCCCTCTCCGAAGCACGGACCGAACGGCTGGTGTTCCCCACACTGTCGGTCGCCGAGCTGATGAACTACTGGGACGAGCCCTCCTACTCAGGCTTCGTCGTCGCCTTCGACATGACCGCCGACGGGCAGGACGTGCTCACCCCGGAGGACACCGGTCTGCAGGAGGTCTGGGTGGACCCGCAGCCGGAGACCTCCGACATCAACTGGCTGAACCTGTTCTACGCCGTCGAGTGGGTCGTCTTCGCCGGATTCGCGTTCTACCTCTGGTGGCGTCTGGTCAAGGACGCCCACGAACGGAACCTGGAGGAGGCCGAGCTGGACCGCCGGTGGGAGGAGCAGTGGCAGCGGGAGCAGGTCGCCAAGCTGCGTGAACGGCGAGCCGGGGAGGAATCCGGCGTCGCAGGCGAGGACCCGGGCCGGGAGCCGGCTCAGGTGCAGGACCAGGAGGATCGATGAGCCAGAACCCACGGACTCCGGAGGCGTCGGAGCCGACGCAGGAGGAGCTCGCCGCCGTCGGACGGCCGCCGGAGCGCCCCCGACGCCGCCGCTTCCAGGGCACGGCGCAGCAGATCTCGGGATCGCTGACCTTCTACAAGATCTTCGCCTTCATCACCGGCATCATGCTCCTGCTGCTGGTGGCGAAGATGATCATGGACTACGGCTTCGGCCAGGAGATCTACATCGGCGGGACGACGGCCGACGGGGCCGACAACTCGGTGGGCATCCACCCCGACGGCGCCGTCGTCGGCGGACAGGCCGTGTCGTTCTGGGTGGCCGTCGTGCACGGCTGGATCTACGTGGTCTACGTGATCGCCGGATTCCGACTCTGGTACCTCATGAACTGGCGGATCTCCCGTCTGGTGATGATCGTGCTCGGCGGTGTGGTGCCGTTCCTGAGCTTCATCGTCGAGCGGAGGATCGCCGCCGAAGTCCACGGCGAGATGCAGGCCAACCCCGAGGCCGTCCGCCGCTACTGAGCCCCACCGGCCCGCCTCCGTCATCGGGGGAGAGAATCTGGTCGTCCTGCTCGGCGTGTCGCAACAGTTCTCGCTCCTTCGAGGGCGAGGGCCCGGATCAGCCTCATCGGGGGAGTGAACCCGGCGGTTCTGGCCGGCGTGTTGAGGCAGGTCGTGCTCCCTCGATGAAGGCTCCACGACTATCGCTCCACGAGGGGCTCGAGTCTGAGGCTCCTCCGAGCTCACCGTCTGCGGGCAGGCTCAGCCGCCCCAGCCGCGTGAGCGTAATGCCCTCTTGGTCTTCTCCACCGCGGCCTCCGGGCTCGGATGCATATGATCGGCGGTGATCAGCACCTGCAGCCACCCGGCCCCGTCGGTCGATTCGCCCCGCCGGACGTCCTTGCGGACCCTTCGGGGGTCGGAATGCGGTTCGCCGTCGTACTGCACCGACACTTTGTATCTCCGGAAGCCCAGATCGGGGCGGAACAGGATGCGGCCCGACTCGTCCACCACGGGGATGTTGACCTCCGGCTCGGGGAGCCCGGCACGATGGAACGCATAGCGCAGCCGCGTCTCCGGCGGCGAATCCGACCCGATCCGGGACAGCAGCAGCGCCGCACGTGCTGTGCGCACATCACGTGCCCGACCTTTCCGCCGCAGGGCGAGATCCAGTTCCGCCGGGGTCGCCAGCGGCTGCGTCCGACCCTCCCACTCCGGCCACGGGTGCCGGATGGCCCGATCCGCCATCACCAGAGCCTCCACCAGCCTCATCTGTGTCGCGCAGTCGGCCCAGGTCCGCGCCGGGGTCGTCACGCGGACACCCTGCACCTCCATGGTCTGCTCCTCCGGGATCGCGGATCGATGCCCGACGACGACGCCGGGCCGCCGCATCTGACGGCCCGGTCGCGGGGAGGTGATGTGGAACGGTGCCGTTGGGGCGGCGTCCGAGAGCCCATGGATGATTGCCGCGGTACCGTGCGAGACCACGTGCGGGCCCTCAGCAGTGAGCGCCTGCAGGGTGGCCCATTCGGGGGAGGGCGGTCGGAGCCTGAGGATCTCGTCGACCTCCTCCGCCGACGTGGCCCGCGGGAGCGGCAGGTAGAGGCCGTGGGCCAGCCGCAGAGTGGTCCCGGTCTCGGCGTCGCGGCGCAGTCGGCTCTCGGAGAGGCCGTCCCGCAGCAGACGCCGTCGTCGTCGACCCTCGGGGATGCGGGAGGCGTGGGTCAGGGTGCTGTCTGGCGGAGTGCTGTCAGGTGCGGTGAGTGGGATGTCGATCATGCTCATATGGCACGCGAGCCCCTGGGCGATGGCCACCTCGGGCCGCAGGGATGTGGAGATCGGGGGCTCGTCGTCGGGCTGCCGCATCGCTTGTGGCGGATCCCGAGTCGCGAGGACCCGCCGGCACCCCTCCATCTGGGGAGAGAACCTGGGGCCACGGATCAGGGCGATTTCTGCTCCCTCGAGGCATGGGTGGCGAGACTCGACCTTCGGGGGAGAGAACCTGGGGCCACGGATCGGCGAGTCGCCGCAGATTCTGCTCCCTCGACGGTCGAGGGGGCCGGAAGCCCCAGCCCGCGGGGCTCCGGCGACCGACTCCCCATCGCTCCCGGTGCGGCGGCGGCCTCGGCACCTCACAGGCTCCCTTAGGATGGAGCCTGTGACTGAACGCCCTGAAACAGCCGCACAGACCGTGCTCGTCGTCGACTACGGTGCCCAGTACGCCCAGCTGATCGCGCGGCGCGTGCGTGAGGCCCGGGTGTACTCGGAGGTCGTCCCGCATACCCTCTCCGCCGCAGAGATCATCGACCGCCGCCCGGCCGCCGTCATCCTCTCCGGCGGACCCTCCTCGGTGTACGAACCCGGAGCCCCCGCCGTCGAGTCTGAGCTGTTCGAAGCCGGCGTCCCCGTGCTCGGCATCTGCTACGGATTCCAGGCCATGGCCCACGCGCTCGGCGGCGACGTCGCACGCACCGGGGACCGCGAGTACGGCAAGACCGAGGTCACTGCCGAAGGCGCGGTGCGCAGCCTGCTCGAGGGCACCGACGAGGTCCAGACCACCTGGATGTCGCACTCCGACGCCGTGCGCAGCGCGCCGGCCGGGTTCGAGGTCCTCGCATCCTCCGACGGCGCCCCGGTCGCCGCCTTCGCCGACGCCGGCCGCCGCCTGTACGGGGTCCAGTGGCACCCGGAGGTCAGGCACACCCCGCAGGGACAGCGCATCATCGAGAACTTCCTCTACGACGGCGCCGGTCTGACACCGGAGTGGACCACGGGCAACATCGTCGAGGAGCAGGTCGAAGCGATCCGTGCCCAGGTGGGCGACTCCCGGGTCATCTGCGGCCTCTCCGGCGGTGTGGACTCGGCCGTCGCCGCCGCGCTGGTCCAGCGCGCCGTGGGCGACCAGCTGACGTGCGTGTTCATCGACCACGGGCTGCTGCGCGAGGGTGAGGCGGAGCAGGTCGAACGTGACTTCGTCGCCGCCACGGGAGCCCGGCTGCACATCGCCGACGAACGCGGTCGGTTCCTCTCCGCACTCGCCGGGATCACCGACCCGGAGGAGAAGCGCAAGGCCATCGGTCGTGAGTTCATCCGCGCGTTCGAGGCCGCCGAGCATGCCGTGCTCGACCAGGTCGCCGCCGAAGGGGCCCGGGTCGAGTTCCTGGTCCAGGGCACCCTGTACCCCGACGTCGTCGAATCCGGCGGGGGCGAGGGCGCCTCCAACATCAAGTCCCACCACAACGTGGGCGGGCTGCCCGAGGACATGGAGTTCCGACTCGTCGAGCCGCTGCGGTCGCTGTTCAAGGACGAGGTCCGCGCCGTCGGCGCCGAGCTGGGTCTGCCCAAGGAGATCGTCGGCCGCCAGCCGTTCCCCGGACCGGGGCTGGGCATCCGCATCATCGGTGAGGTCACCGAGCACCGCCTGGACATCCTGCGCCGGGCCGATGCGATCGCCCGGGCGGAGCTGACCGCGGCCGGCCTCGACGACGAGGTCTGGCAGATGCCGGTGGTCCTGCTGGCCGACGTCCATTCGGTCGGCGTGCAGGGCGACGGACGCACCTACGGACACCCGGTGGTGCTGCGTCCGGTGAGCTCCGAGGACGCGATGACCGCCGACTGGTCGAGGCTTCCCTACGACCTGCTCGGACGGATCTCCACCCGGATCACCAATGAGGTCGAGGAGATCAACCGGGTCACCCTCGACGTGACGTCGAAGCCCCCGGGCACCATCGAATGGGAATGATCTAGCATCGTCCCACCGGGACACGACCACGCTGGAAGGGCGAGTGTGAGCACAGAGGAGACGACGCCTGGCGGCAGGGCACCCGAGACCGAGTCCCTCGCGGACGACGCGGAGGACAGGGTGCAGGACGCCGCAGAGGAGGGCGCCGAGCCGTCCCCTGCCCTCGAGTCGGATGATGAGGCGGGCGCTGAGCCCGACGAAGAGCCCGACGCAGAGTCCGACGAAGGCCCCGCCGCAGATGCCGAGGCCGAGCCGGAAGCAGAGTCTGACTCTGAGTCTGACCCGGAACCGGGCGAGGCCGACGAGGATCTCATCAGCGCCGCCCAGAACGCGGACCCGCAGGAGTCCGACGACGACGTCGAGCACACTGCGGACCTCTCCGAGGTCGACGCCGAGGCGCTGGTCACCGCCTGGATCGACTCCCTCGGCGCCGGGGCCGAGAACGACTCCCTGCTGCGCTTCACCCCGTCGAAGCACTCCGCCATCGACCTCACCGAGGCCAACTCCTCGGGACTGATGCAGCTGATGGCCGGTCGGAAGACCCGCCTGTCCACCATGCTCATCGACGCCGCCGCATTCGAGACGGCCCGCACTGCGGCCTACGGGATCCGCACCAAGATCCGTGAGCTCTCCGAGGAGCGCGGCATCGACGCCGGACACCTCGCCGTGGGCGTCGCCTCCTGGTCCGAGACCACCGCAGCCGGGGTCGAACAGTTCACCGCCCCGCTGATGCTCGTCCCGGTGACCATCCGCCGGCGCACCGAGTCCGACGACTTCGAGGTCCAGTTCGCCGGCACCGCTCGGCTCAACCCGGCCCTGGCCCGTCACATGGCCCAACGCCACGACCTCAGCCTCGACCCGGACGAGTTCCACGCCGCCGGCTACGCCACCGCCCGCCTCGACCAGCACCGTCCCGCCGAACTGCTCCTGCGCCTGGCCGGTCAGGCCACCGAGACCACAGGCCGCCGCAGCGCCTCACTGGCCTCGCTGCAGGTGTGGCGCCACGTCTACCTCTCCACGTTCGCCGACTTCGCCGACGTCAGCTCCGCGGTCCTGGACACCGGCCACCCGATCCTCGGCGCCCTGGCCTCCCACCTCGACGTGGACCAGAGCGACGCCGAGCAGGCCCAGCGCGAGCTGCCCCCGTCCGACGAACGGGCGCCGAAGGACGAGAAGCTCGTCCTCGACGCCGACGTCGACCAGCAGGAGGTCCTCGACGCCGTCGGCGTCGGCCGCTCCGTCGTCGTCTCCTCGCCCCCCGGCACCGGGCAGATCCAGACCGCGCTCAACGCCGCGGCTTCTCTGGCCTGGGAGGGTCGGCGGGTGCTCGTCGTCGCCGAACGTCCCGGCGCGCTGGAGCAGTTCCGCGCGCGGCTGGGCAGGGCCCGGCTGAGCACCCTGGCCCTTCACGTGCCGGCGTCGGCCTCGCCGGACGACCTGCGTGAGCAGCTTGTCCGCGCGGTCAAGCGCGTCGAGCGGACCGAACCGCCGCGGCTGGCCGCCCTGCACACCCGGCTCACCGAGGCGCGGCACCAGCTCATCGACCACGTCTCCTCCCTGCACCACGTGCGCTCCCGGTGGGAGTGCTCCCCGTACCAGGCGATGCAGGCGCTGGCCGCCCTGACCTCCATCAGTCCGGCCCCGGCCACCCCGGTCCGGCTGAAGCGTTCGGTGCTGGACAACACCGTGGACCGTTCCCCGGTGCAGGTGAAGCTGCGTCGGGCCGCCGAGCTCGGCTCCTTCGACGCCGCCACCCATGCCAGCCCCTGGTACGGGGCCCGGCTGCGCAACCGTCAGGAGACCGACGACGCCATGGAGCTGGTCGGTCGCCTGCGCGGCGAGCTGCCGCGGCTGAAGGGTCTGATGGAGACCGCGGTGGCGCTGACCGGGATCCGGCTGGGGGAGACCTTCTCCGACTGGCACGCCCAGGTGCTGCTCTTCCAGCGCATCCAGGAGTCGCTCGGGGTCTTCAGCCACGACGTCTACACCAAGCCCGTCGACGACCTCATCGCCGCCACCGCACCGGCCTGGTGGCGCCGCGACCACGGAGTCGAGATGTCCTCGATCGCCCGATCGCGCCTGCGCCGGGTCGCCAAGGAGTATGTGCGCCCCGGGGCCCACGTCTCGGACCTGCACGGAGCCCTGGCCGACGTCTCGACGGAGCGCGACGAGTGGCTGCAGTGGGGCGAGGCCGACTCGCTGCCCTCGGTGCCGAAGAACCTGGACCCGCTGGCCCGGGTGATGGGCGAGGTCCAGGCCATGGTCGAGGAGCTCATCGACGGCCTGCGGCTGGCGGACCCCTCCGATCCCCACGACCACAGCCTGATGGACATGCCCGTCGAGCAGATGATCTCCACGGTGGAGGCGCTCTCCGAGGACGCGCGCTCTCTGGAGACCCTGCCCGAGCGCACCCTGCTGGTGGAGCAGCTGCGCGAACAGGGGTTCCGAGACCTGCTCGACGACTTCGCCGCCCGCGGAGTCACCCGGGACCTGATCGACGACGAGCTCGAACTCGCCTGGTGGCAGTCCGCTCTGGAGGCGATGATCTCCGGCGACGACTACCTGGCGATGACCACCGGGGAGAACCTGCGCAGCATCGAGGAGGAGTTCCGCTCCGCCGACGCCGCACACATCGAATCCGGGGCCCAGCGGCTCAACCACGCGCTCGCCTCCCGGTGGAAGGCCGCGGTCGAACAGCACCCCGAGCAGGCCGCGCATCTGCGGGAGCTCATGCGCACCGGAAGCACCGGCGTCGCCGACCTCGGCACCGTGGACCCGGCGCTGACCCAGCCGTTGGCGCCCATCCTGCTCACCTCCCCGCAGGGCCTGTCGGAGCACTTCCCGGCCGACGCCGACGTCGACGCGGTGATCCTACTCGAGGCCGAATCCCTGGCAACGGCCGGCGCGCTGGGTGCGATCTCCCGGGCGCGGCAGGTGGTGGCCTTCGGCGACCCCGTCTCCGGTTCGCCCAAGCCGCTGCAGGTCTCGGCGCCGGCACCGAGCAGCACGGGGGAGCGGCCCCACCGGCTGACGTCGATCCACACCGCACTCTCCCGGGTGCTGCCCCTGCTCCACCTGCGTCGGGTCCACCGCGGCGTCGACCAGGAGCTCACCGGGCTGCTCTCCGAGACCCTCTACCGGGGTGAGCTGCGCCGTCTGCCCGACGCCTCCCAGCTCACGGAGCAGGGCCGTCGGATCACCGTGGACCACGTCGCCGAACAGCCCCCCAAGCCGGGGGCCCGCGACCAGGTCGACTCGCCCACCGGCGAGGTCAACCGGGTGGTCGACATGGTCTTCGAACACATCCGCTCGCGGCGGGACCGGTCGCTGGCGGTGATCACCGGCTCCGAGGCCCACGCCGTGCGGGTGGCCGACGCCGTGCGGCAGGGTCTGCACCACCACGCCTGGGCGCGGCCTTTCTTCGCCCGGCAGGACGACGAGCCGTTCGTCGTGGCGCCGGTGGAGCGGGCCGCCCACATCGTCCGCGACGACGTCGTGCTGTCCCTGGGCTACGGATTCAGCCTCAAGGGGGAGCCGGCCCACCACTTCGGGGCCCTGTCCTCCGACCGCGGCGAGGAGCTCTTCGCGACCGCCGCAACACGGGCCCGGGATCACCTGCGCGTGGTCACCTCCCTGATCCCGCAGGGCCTGGACCTGCGGCGCATCGAGGGCGGTGCGGACCTGTTCATGCGCCTGGTGGACCTGGGACTGCGAGGGGCCGGTAACCCGACCGGTTCGGCCTCGCTGACCGACCCGCTGGTGCTCGACCTCGTCGACCGGATCCGAGCCCGGGGCGGCCGCGTGGAGGACGGATTCCGGGGCACCCTCGACCTGGCCGCCTGCCCGCGCAGGATCACCCCCGAGGTCCCGGTGACCCCGCTGGCGATGGTCTCCGACGGGACCTCGCACTACGCCGAGATGCCGGTCCGCGAGCGGTCCCGGCAGATCCCGGAGGCCTTCGTCCGCCACGGGTGGTCGCACATGGTCCTCTGGACCATCGAGGTCTTCGCCGACCCGGCCGGCTGCACCGAGGTGGTCGCAGAGAAGGTGGGCCTGGGCGCCGGACCGGAGTTCGCCGAGCACGGGCGGATCCCCCTCGGGGGTGTGCCCTCGGAGAAGCCGTCGGGCGGTGGACGTCAGGTGCGCTTCGGCGGGGCCGCCGACGCCCAGGACGAGGACTCGCACCGCCGTTCCAAGCGCTGGTTGACTCCGCGTGAGCGCAACCAGCGCCTGCACTGAGGACGCCCGATGACGACGCCGGAGGGTGAGCGGCCGGTGGACCGGCCCGTCGAGGATCGGATCCCGGAGGATCGGACCTCGCAGGATCGGGGTCGGGGCCGTCGTGGCCGTCGTCGGGCGGTGGCTCCGGCGACCTCGGGGCAGCCCGAGGAGGTCGAGGCACGTCCCTTCGTCCCCGACGTGGGTCCTTACGTTGCGGGGGAGGACGACGACTCCGGCGCGACGCCGCCGTCTCGGGAGCGGTGGTTCCGCGAACAGCGGCCCCCGCACTGGTGAGTCGATCGTCAGCGGCCCGACGACGGGACCGATGAGTCGCCGGCATCCGGGCAGGCCGATGAGTCACCCTCGTTCGTCTCTGCCGAAGTCGTCGAGGACTGCTCGGGCGGCCCAGTACCCAGGCATACCGTGGACGCCGGCCCCGGGAGGGGTCGAGCTCGAGGCGAGATAGAGACACGGGCCCGAACGATGTGCCGAGCGTTGAGGCAGCCGGTGAGGAGAGGCCGTGAGTCCGGGGCGGAGCAGCGACTGGAGGCCGGTCATCGCACCTCCGGCGATGTCGCCGCCGATGAGGTTCGGGTTCCACCGCTCCAGGTCGGCCGGGGTGGTGGCCACTCGGTCGACGATCCTGTCTCGGAACCCCGGAGCGAACCGCTCGATCTGTGCTTCGATCATCGACGTGACGAGCCCCTGTCGGGGCTCTGTGTAGCCGTGGGGAACGTGCGCGTAGGTCCAGACGACGGTGCGACCCTGACCACTGTCGACCACTCGTGTGGGGTCGGCCGCCTGCTGCTGACCCACCATGACGAAAGGCCGGTCCGGCATCCTCCCTGCTGAGGCCAGGGATTCTGCCTGGATCAGTTCGTCGCTGGATCCCACGACGTGGACCGTGGCCGCATCACCGACCCGCGGATCGGTCCACGGGACGGGACCGTCCAAGAGGTAGTCGACCTTGTGGGCTCCCATGCCGTAACGCCAACGACCCAGGCGTGAACGGGTCGTGGATCGCAGGGCCTCGATCGCCGGTCCTCGAAGTCGCAGCACCTGGGCCGGAGTGAGGTTCAGAACGACGGCATCCGCTGCTCCGACGTCACGCAGGTCCTTCACCTCGTGTCCGGTATGGACGGCGCCGCCATGCTCGGTGAGGACATCGATCAGGGCATCGATGATCGCTTGGGACCCTCCTTCGGCGACGGGCCAACCACGGGTCATGGCCAGGGCACCGAACAGGGCTCCGAATGCACCGGTGAGGGGTCGTTGGAGTGGGGTGATCGCGTGCGCCGCGGATCCTGCGAACAGGGCCCGGGCCGGTTCCTCCTGGAAGAGCCCGCCTGTGATCCAAGAGGCCGGTGCCGCGGCGACAGGACCGAAGCCGGCCAGGCGTACGGGGTGGGCAGGCCAGCGCAGGATGGGGGCCAGGAGGTTGGCGAGGTTCTCGTCGATGTGTCGGACCAGACCTTGATGGACGGCGCGCCAACGGACGGCATCACGGCCCAGGTCGAACGCCGTGTTGTCTAGGTCTTGATGGAGGAGCGCAGCCGGGCGACCGGGCAACGGGTGGGCCATCGGGAACTCGGCGTTCACCCATCGGAGGCCGTGGGACGTCAGGTCAAGATCATGGAACGCTGGTGACGCCACACCGAACGGATGCCCAGCGGCGCCGAGGTCTACGACGGTGCCTCCCCCCAGAAGATCTGAGGATGCGGCGGCTCCCCCCGGGTGGGAGTTCTTCTCGTACACGTCGACCTGCCAGCCGTCGCGAGCCAGCAGCGCAGCGGCGGTCAGTCCATTCGGCCCTGAGCCGACGACGGCGACGCGTCCGCGACCTTCTGTGACTACGCCCCGGCTCATGTCAGGCGAGGCCTTCTCCCAGGACGACGGCACGGAAGAAGGCATCGACGTCACCAGCCAAGACGACGTCGTCTGCGGAGAACTCCGGTCTCTGTGCGAGGCCTTCGACCAGAGCCCGCTCCGGCAGTCCCTGATCATTTCGACCCGGCCTGACGACTACGTCGACCGCAGCCCAACGAAGCTCTGGGACTGCTCGTACTGCCTGCACTGCGGCACGTGACGCCGCGTCGAGCGCTGACGTCGGCGATTGCTGACTCTGTCCAGCAGATCCCGTGACGAGCCACGCCTTATTCATCATGGCCAGGACACGGTAGTGGTGACCGCTGGGGACTGCTTGGATCCAGGACCGTTCGTTCAGCGAATCCACGGTGAGTGCTTCGTCGCGTGAAAGGAACCTGGCCTCCTGGCTGCCCCACGCCGTCTCACGGGGCACAAGGGCGACTCTCCCGACGGGTCTGTCCAGGAAGGCGGCGATCCCTCGTGGAGTCTTGATGCTCCGCCCCCGGACCCGTGGGACCCCCGCCAGATCGAAGAGGTTCATGACACGCTCGTGATGTCTGATGAATCTGCGGACAACGGCCCGGTCGGGGGCAGTCAGACCGTGGCTCGTCATCCACGTGCTTTCGCCCTCGGGTGAGGTCACGACCCTGACCCTGCCGCTCTTGCGTGTGATGGTGAATCCTTGGCCGGTGAGGGACGATTCGATGAGGCGAGACATCGCAATCGGTCCTGACTCATCCGGGACGCCGCGCACGAGCGGCAATGCCTCGTTCGCCGCGTGGGCGATCTCGATGTGTGCGTCCGGTCGGGGTGCCGGGGAGGTCGCCGCCTCACGGATCCGCCAGACCTGCCGAGTGACGTCACGCGGTCGTCCGTACGTCGGGAACGCCGCGGAGGAGAACGCGGCCGTCGTGTTGACCTCGATGACGTAGGCCTTGCCGGTCCCCTTCTGAATGATGAGGTCGACCCCGCCCCACCCCAGTCCCGGGACGGTGGCAATGGTCTTCTTCGCCGTTTCTCTGACGTCTTCACCGGTCTCTTCGAGTGCCTGATGGATGTCCGCGCCGACACTGACCCCGCCGACATTTCGCACCTGAACCCGCCGTCCCATCTCCGGCACATGAGACAGAGACATCCCCTGACGCTCCAGATGGCGTCGCGTGAGACCGTCGATAGGAATGGGTGAGGGCCCCAGTGTAGGGTTCAGGGTCCTCTGCATATTCTTGTCCTGGATGAGCTGTTCCACCGTCGAGACTCCGTCCCCGACGACGTGTGGGAAGATTCGGATGTTGACGGCGACGACCTCGTCCGGAGAGGCCATGACCCGCATCTCCTCAGTGCCCTCGATGTACTCCTGCACGATGACATCGCGGCGGTATCGCTGGGCGTAGTCGAACGCCTCACGAATCTCGTCGTCGTCCCGAAGATCGGTGGACACCCCCTGGCTCTTGTGACCGTCGCGCGGTTTGACGACGACCGGACCCGGGAACTCGTGTGCCGCGTCGACCGCCTCCGCAGCCGAGTTGACCAGGCGGGTCCGGGGCGTGGACACCCCCTCGGCTTCCAAGAGCTTCGCGGTGAGGACCTTGTCGCCGACGATCCTCGAACCCATGGCGGATTCGTGCGTCAGGGCACCGGCCACGAGGAACCGTTTCTCTCCGGATTCGACGACGGCGTAGTAGTTCGACAGCCAGTGGATAGTCGCACCGGCTGCCTGCGCACCGAGCCCCAACATCGATGCATTATGGTCTTTGTTCAGGCGAAGCATGTCGTCTTCGAGGGCCGTGTCCGGGCTTCGTAGGGGCCATTCGCTGGGGTCGCCGTCAGCCGTAGGGGACTCGAGGCGTGCCGGCGTCTGCCCCACCGGCCATGCGCCGAGGTCGAGGGCGATGTGCGGCCCCAGTTCGTCGGAAGCTGTCGACCGTGCCGGATTGTCGAATCGCCACGGCCTCATTGGGCGTGCGCTGAGTGCACTGACGATGTCGTCGAATTCAGCCTCAGCAGTGTCAGAGGCGTCCGTGCGCTGACTCAGCCCAGTTGAGGGGTAGAGCTTGAGGGTCAGGCGACGGTTCTGCGCGGAGCCGTCGACCTCGAGCATGGCCAAGAACGAGCAGGGAAGCCTATCTTCCGGGCCGCCCGAACCCTGCTTGTCCTGGTCCGCATCCGTGCCGTCTCCGATACCGTAGACGACCCACCGGCGCCGTTTGCGGTAAACCTCCTGCGCACGCGCCGAACCGTACCCCAACACTAGGTCGTAGTCCTTGTTGAAGAATCGATGCGTCAGCTGGAACTGGTCATCGGTGCGCCACGCGGCACCGCGACCCCACAGCGGCACCGCAACATGCAGGGAGTCGCTGGGAGAGGAGGGGCTGCGGCACTCCGGCACATCGGGAACAGTCAGCGGGACGCATCCCGGCGACTCATCGTCGGCGAACCGACCGCTCCCTTCGTCTGTTCGCCGGTCGCGTTCTGCCGATCCGTGGAACTCGATCGTTCCCCCGCCGACGGCCGTCGGCAGCTCGATGCGCAATGGTGCCAGGGCCTCTGAGAGGGTTCGACCCACCCCGAAATGATCGAGTCGCGCCTCGTCGACGACATCCATGAGCGCACCGACGTCTGAGACGCTCCGGTCCGAGGCGACCACCCCCGTCAGGTTCACCGCATTCAGACCGAGGGCCGTTACTGCACCCCATTCGAAGCCGCTGAGAACGTCTGCCTCTGCTGATTCGTCCTGAGCCTCGACGATCCCCTCCGGCTCGGACAGATTGAGGATGGAGTAGTCAGCGGCTTCGGCGAACCTCTTCAGACGTTCCTGCCCGTCAGGCTGGTCCAACGACTGAATCGAGCCGCTCACAAGCAGGACACGATAGCGCTCAGAATCGCCCACCATGGATAACTCTCTTTCAGCCGTGCGTCAGAGAGGGCTCGTCGCGCTCACGCAGTTCGCCCGTCAGATCTGCCGATCCTACACCTGCAGGCAGGCCGCCGACGGGAATGTGCGTGGCCTGAGATTCAGATTCCCAGATGCTGGTCGAAGGTCATCGGTGGGCGTCCGGTCAGACGGGCGACGTCGCTGCGTCGCTCGAGCTCTCCGGCCGCGATGGCCGTGTACGTCGAGACCCAGGCGTCGAGCTGCCACTGCTGCACCCCGTAGTCCCCTCGAGAGGCGTAGGCCTCCCGCACGCTCTCGCGCCGGTAGGTGATCCGACGCCCTGTGGACGCGGTGAGGGTCCGGGCGATCTGGCCGAGGGAGAGGGCCTCAGGACCGGCCAACTCGTAGGTCTGCTCGACGTGATCGCGCGGGGTGCGCAGCACGGCGGCGGCCGAGGCGGCGACGTCGGAGTGGGAGACGGCGGCGACCCTCCCCTCACCCGCAGGGCCCCGGATGATCCCGTCCTGCCCGGCCATGGCTTCGAGCAGGGCGAAGTAGAAGTTGTCCCGGAGGATGGTCCATGCCATGCCGGAGTTTCGCAGGTGCTCCTCGGTGCGGAAGTGGGTCCGCGCGAACGTGAAGGTGGCCCGGGGCGAGGCGCCGGTGAAGGACAGGTAGACCATATGCGGCACCTGAGCGTCGGCGGCGGCGTCGATGAACGTCAGGTGCTCCCGCAGACGGTCCGGAGACTCGGCGGCGGAGACCATGAACAGCACGTCTACACCGCGCAACGCCTCCAGTGCGGCATCGGTGTCGGAGTATGAGGCCGTACGGACCTCGATGGGCGGGCCGTCCTCCGCCGCGCGTTCGGGCAGCGGATCCAGACGCGAGGGATCTCGGACGATGAGTCGCAGCCGGTGGCCCTCGGCGTCCAGACGCCGGGCCACCCGACCCCCGACGGCTCCTGTCGCTCCGGTGATCCCGATCAGAGGAAGACGCTCGCCCATGTCATGCTCCTTCCGCATGAGCAGCAGGTTCGGCCTCCTCCCCAAGGCTGGGGCCGAGGAACCGCAGGAGCGGCCCGTTCCACAGAGCCTGCCTGGGGCTGAGCATAGCGCCTCCGGATCGCCCATGCTCGGGTCATGTCATCCACCGACTCATCACCCCGGATCGCGCCAGGTGCCTCTGATGCTGAGGCCCTGACGCATCGGGGTGATCGATCCGGTGCCGAGTCGCGTCGTGTGCGTCGACGCCGCGGTGAGCTGATGGCCGCCGCCGTCGGTGGAGGAGACCTGGGCGAACCCAGGGAGCAGGTGCCGGACCGCACGCCGGACCGTGCCCCGGACCGTGTCTCGGACGACCTCGCACCGCCGCGCGGGCGGGGACGTCGGCGGGCTCCTGAGCGGACCCGCAGGCGTTCGACCTCCGGTCGGCGGCCGAGGAACCGGCGTCTGGTCGGTTCTCCGCTGCGGCTGTGGGTGCGCCGTCTGCGGATTCCGCTGGTGGTCGGGATGATGATCTGCGCCGGCGCCGTGGGGGCGCTGGCCGTGGCCGAGGACCCGCAGGAGTCGGTGGTCGTGCTGCAGGTGACCTCGGCGGTCGCCGCGGGGGAGGAGGTCTCCTCCCGCGACGTCGAGCGGATCGAGGTGGACCGAGAGTCTGTGGCTCAGGATGCGCTGACCGATGCGCAGGAGCTCCTCGACCGGCGGACGGCGGTGCCGTTGGCGCCGGGGGCCGTGGTCGCGGAGTCTCATCTGGTCGGCTCCGGGCTGCTCCGGGGACAGCCCTCCGGAACGGTGGCGGTGCCGGTGCGCGCCGGTGATGCGGGTCTGGTGTCCATGCTCCGCCCCGGTCAGCTGGTCGATGTGGTCTCCTCCAGCGACGGAGAGGGGCGTCAGGCCGATGCGGCGACCCTGGCGGAGTCCGCCGTCGTGCTGTGGACCCCGACCGGGGAGGACGACTCCTGGCTGGCGTCCTCGGCCGACGCGGGGGACGTGGTCATCGTCGCCGTCGACGCCGAGACTGCGGAGGAGATCGCCCGGGCGGCCCACCGCGGCCGGCTGCACCTCAGCCTCGTCGGATGAGCCGGGTCAGTCGGTTGATTCAGGTGAGCGGGCGGTTCAGTCGGAGGATCCCGCGCCGGACGAGCCTGCGCCGGAGGACGACGAGCCGCCCGACGCCGACCCTGCCGAGGCCTTCTCCGACGAGGAGCCGCCCGACGAGCCGGAGTCCGAGGAGCTCGAGGAGCCCGAGTCGCTCGTCGACCCGGCCGAGTCCGAGGACCCGGATGACCCCGTGGACGCACCGGCGCGGGAGTCGTTGCGGTAGAAGCCCGAACCCTTGAAGCTCACACCCACCGCACCGAACTTCTTCCGCAGCCGCCCCTCACAGGTGGGGCAGACGGTGAGCGAGTCGTCGCTGAAGGACTGGTGGATGTCGAAGCTGTGTCCGCAGTCCTTGCACGCGTAGGCGTAGGTGGGCATCGGAGGGTCCTCAGGGTCCGTAGGAGCAGGTGGCCGCGGTCGCGGCGGCGGCGGCGCGTCAGGCGCCGGTCGATTCTATCCCGTCCTCGGTCAGGATTCGGTCGACCCTCAGATCATGCGATTCGACGGGGAATGCTCCGATCGGGAGGACCTCCTCGGAGTGCACTGCGGCCCAGAGCTCCGGCGGGGCTGAGGCGAGGTGCTCGAGCCCGGCTACGAATCGGTCGTAGTAGCCCCCTCCCTGCCCCAGGCGGGCGCCGTCGGCATCGACGGCCAGGGCCGGCACCAGCAGCACCGTCCGAGCTCCTCCGCGGTCGAGGCGAGCCGCAAGGTCCGTCGGTGCGCCGACCGGCTCGTCCACCGGGGCGTGTGCGCTGCGGACGGTCTCGCCGTGGGGGGACCACTCCACCCATTCCAGCTCGCGTGCCGCCCCGCCCAGGATCCGCGGCACCAGGACCTCCCCGCCGCGGGCCAGATGGGCGGCCATCGCCGGTCGGAGGTCCGGTTCGCCCGGCATGGCCAGGTAACCGACCACGAGCGACGACTCGGAGACGCGTGCGAGCAGGTGCTCGGCCAGAGCGTCGGCCCGTCGGGCCACCGTCTCGGGTGTGAGGTGCGCACGTGCCGATCGGATCCGGGCACGGACCTCCGACTTGCCCGCCGGCCGGTCGGCCGCGGGGGTCTCCTGGGGGGTGCTCATACGTCGGTCTCCGTCGTCCGAAGGCGGAGTCGGCGGGGGAATCCCACGCTCCTCGCCCTCACAGTACCGGGCATCCGCCGTGCCTTGTCATCGCCCGGGTCGGCTCATTAGATTGAGGAGATGACCACGTATGCAGTGACAAATCCCGCCACCGGTGAGGTGGAGCGGGAGTTCCCGACCGCGACGGACGAGCAGATCGGCCAGGCCCTCGACGCCGCAGGCCGCGCACTCGAGGGATGGGCGGCCACCCCGCCCGCCGAGCGTGCCCAGCTGCTCAGCCGGGTGGCCGACATATACGAGCGGCGAGCCGACGAGCTGGCCGCCATCATCACCCGCGAGATGGGCAAGCCGAAGAAGCAGGCCCTGGCGGAGATGCAGATCGTCGTCTCGATCTACCGGTACTACGCCGAGCACGGCGAGGAGTACCTGGCCGACGAGGAGGTGCCGGTGGCCCGCGGCGGTCGTGCCGTGGTCCGCAATGAGCCCTACGGCGTGCTCCTGGGGATCATGCCGTGGAACTTCCCCTACTACCAGGTGGCCCGGTTCGCCGCGCCGAACCTGATGATCGGCAACACCATCCTCCTGAAGCACGCCCCGCAGTGCCCGGAGTCGGCCGAGGCCATGGAGGAGATCTTCCGCGAGGCCGGCCTGCCGGAGGGCGCGTACGTGAACGTCTACGCCTCCAACGAGCAGGTCGCCGAGCAGATCATCCCTGACCGCAGGGTCCAGGGGGTCTCCCTGACCGGCTCCGAGCGGGCTGGAACGGCCGTCGCCGAGGTCGCCGGCCGGAATCTGAAGAAGATCGTCCTGGAGCTTGGCGGCAACGACCCGTTCATCGTCCTGGACCGCGACATCGTGCCGAAGGCGGTCAAGCAGGCGGTGTTCTCCCGCATGGGCAACGCCGGCCAGGCCTGCAACGCGGCCAAGCGGATCATCGTGCTCGACGAGTTCTACGACGACTTCGTCGAGAAGCTCGAAGAGGCGGTCCGCGGCGTGGAGCTCGGCGACCCGAGCTCGGAGGACACCTTCATGGGTCCGATGTCATCGGAGCGCGCGGCGGAGGACCTGGACGCCCAGGTCCAGGACGCCGTCTCCCACGGTGCGAAGGTCCACTCCGGCGGTCGCCGGGCCGACCGCCCCGGCGCCTGGTACGAGCCGACGATGCTCACCGGTCTCACCGAGGAGATGCGGGCCTACCGTGAGGAGCTCTTCGGCCCGGTGGCGATGGTCTACCGGGTGGCCGACGAGGACGCCGCCGTCGCCCTGGCCAACGACTCCGAGTACGGGCTCTCGGCCTCGGTGCACTCCTCCGACGTCGCCCGCGCCGAGCGGGTCGCCGACCAGCTCGAGACCGGAATGGTCTACCTCAACGAGGGCTCCGGAACCGCGGCCGAGCTGCCCTTCGGCGGAGTGAAGCGCTCCGGCATCGGCCGGGAGCTGGGCCGCTACGGCATGGAGGAGTTCGTCAACAAGCGCCTGGTCAAGTTCGCCAAGGACAGCTGACCGACCCGCACATACAGCGCCCCCGACCCATCGAGGGAGAGATTCTCGTCCCGCGCCACGGCGTGTCGGGGCGAGTTTCTCTCCCTCGACTTGTGTGTTGGGGCTTCGACTCATCGAGGGAGTGATTCTGGCCCCGGCTCTCGGCGAGTCGGAGCCATTTTCGCTCCCTCGATGAGTGTGTCGGGGGAGAGGCGGGGTCGGGGCGGGGGAACCTCGGATCAGCGACGGGCGACGGCGGCGTCGTACAGCGCCCTCGTCGCCGCACCGTGCTCGGAGGCCACGGCCTTCGCCGCATCCTTCAGGCGCTCGCCGGAGGCCTCCCGCTCCAGCACCAGCCCGACGAGCTCCTCCTCGCTCAGTCCACGGGAGGGCTCAGCGCGGGCGAGGACCAGCACCACTTCGCCGCGTACCGGATCCTCCTCGGCCCCGCGGGCCAGAGCGCCCAGGGTGCCGCGCCGGATCTCCTCATGCTTCTTCGTCAGCTCCCGGCACACCGCCGCAGCTCGGTCCGCGCCCAGACGGTCCGCGAACTCCCGCAGCGTGGCCGCGGTCCGGTGCGGCGATTCGAACAGCACGGTCGTCCACTCCTCGCCGGCCAGCCGTTCGACGAGCCGGCTCCGCTCAGCCCCGCGCCGTGGGAGGAAACCGGCGAAGGTGAAGCGGTCCGAGGCCAGCCCGGAGAGCGCCAGGGCGGTCACGACGGCCGAGGCCCCCGGTGCGGCGGTGACCTCGACCCCGGCCTCGACCGCGGCCCCCATCAGACGGAAGCCCGGGTCCGAGACTCCCGGCATGCCGGCGTCGGAGACCACCAGCACCCTGGCCCCGTCGGCGGCACGCTCGACGACCTCGGCCGCACGGGTCGCCTCATTGTGCTCGTGCAGGCTCACCAGACGCGCCCGGTGGCGCACTCCCAGGGCCCGGCACAGCTGCAGCGTCCGGCGCGTGTCCTCGCAGGCGATGATCTCGGCGGTGCGCAGCAGCGCCCGCAGCCGGTCGGTGGCGTCGGAGAGGTTCCCGATCGGTGTGGCCGCCAGCACGATCGGCGCATCCCAGAGGCCCTGCGGCTCCGAGGCCCCGGCGTCGGAGTCCCGCCGCGCATCCGTGTGCTCCACCGCTGACCTCGCCCCTCGCCGACACCTTCGGCAAGTAGCATACCCACGATGACCAGGAGCCAGACCGCCGCACCGGCCCGACCCGACGACGACGTCGCGGCCCGCCGCCGAGACCTCGAACACCGGCTCCACGCCGTGCCGTTCCGCCCCGGCATCTGGGGGTGGATCGTGCCGCTGGCGGTCACGGTGCTGGCCGGCATCCTGCGCGTGCGGGACCTCAGCTTCCCGCACCGGCTGATCTTCGACGAGACCTACTACGCCAAGGACGCCTACGCCCTGCTGCTGGCCGGGGTCGAGCTCGAATGGCCGGACGAGGCCGACGAGGACTTCCTCGACGGCGACCCCCGGCCGCGGATGACCGGTGACTACGTGGTCCACCCACCGTTGGGCAAGTGGCTCATCGCCCTCGGCATGCGGCTGGCCGGGGAGGACACCGCCGTCGGCTGGAGGATCTCCGCCGCAGCGGCCGGGGCGCTCGGAGTGCTGCTCGTGGCCCTGATCGCCCAACGCATGTTCCGCTCGGTGCTGCTCGGCGGGGTGGCCGGGACGCTGAGCGCGGTGGACGGACACCACCTGGTGATGAGCCGGGTGGCGCTGCTGGACATCTTCCTCCTGGTGTTCGTGCTGGCGGCGTTCGGCGCCCTGCTGGCCGACAGGTACCGCACCCGTCGCATCCTCGCCGCACGGACGGCGGCGGCACAGCAGGCATCGACGGCGCGTGCCCGGAGGGGCGACGACGTCGGCCGGGGGCCGCTCGTCCTGTTCCGTCCCTGGCTGTTCCTCGCCGCCGTCCTCCTCGGCGCCTCGGTGGCCGTGAAGCTCTCGGGCCTGGCCTTCCTCGCCGTCTTCGGAGTGCTGTTCCTGTGCTGGGAGGCCCAGGCCCGCCGACAGCTCGGAGTGCGGCGCTGGTTCACCGTCTCGATGCTGCGCGACGGCGCCTGGGCGGCGGCCACCGTGCTGCCGCTGGCCGCACTGACCTACCTGGCCTCATGGACCGGCTGGCTGCGCTCGAGCATCGGGTATGCGCGGACCTGGGCCGCCGAGAATCCCGCTGAGGGCGCCGCCGCACTGGTCCCGGACTGGCTGCGTTCGCTGTGGCACTATCACGCGATGTCCACCGACTTCCATCAGGGACTGGACTCCGGCCACGACTACGCCTCCACCGCCTGGACCTGGCCCTTCATGGGACGCCCGGTGTCCTTCCACTACCAGTCCTTCGAGGCCGGGGAGGAGGGCTGCACGGCCGACCGCTGCTCCTCGGCCATCCTCGATCTCGCCAACCCGATCCTCTGGTGGGCCGGCACGGTCGCCCTGCTGGCGGTGCTGATCCTCTGGGCGGGCCGCCGCGACTGGCGGTACGGAGCGATCCTCGCCGGCGTCGTCGGCGGATTCGCGGTGTGGCTGCTCTTCCCCGACCGCACCATGTTCTTCTTCTACACGATCGCCTACCACCCGTTCGTGGTCCTCGCCGTGGTCGCCGTGCTCGGCCTGCTGCTGCGGGTCGGCACCGGAGGCACCGACTCCGCCGGCCGGCCCCGCACCGCGCGGGAGGTCGACGGCGCCCGCCGGCGCAACACCGTGCTCGTCCTGGGCTTCGTGCTGGTGGTCACCGCAGTGTCGGTGTACTTCTGGCCGATCTGGACCGGGGAGCTGATCGACTACGACGACTGGCGCCGACGCATGTGGCTGCCGTCCTGGGTCTGAGCCTGTCCGTGAGCCCATCCGTGAAGCTGTCTCCGAGCGTGCCGGTGTCTATATAGTGGCCGGGTGACTTCCGCCGCACCCCACATCACCGAGGCCTCGACCGCGCAGTTCTGCTCCCTCGACGAGGACTCGAACGTCACCGACGGGCTGCTGAGCCTCGTCGACCGCGACCCCCGCCGCCCGGTGTACGCAGTGCCCACCGGTGCCGGGGGCTGGATGGACGTGACCGCCTCCCGGTTCCTGACCCGGGTGCGCTCCGTGGCCCGCGGCCTGATCGGCCTCGGCATCGCGCCGGGCGACCGCGTCGCGGTGATGTCGCCGACCTGCTACTCCTGGGCCGTCATCGACCAGGCCGTGTGGTTCGCCGGCGGCATCTCCGTGCCGATCTATGAGACCAGCTCGGTCAGCCAGGTGGTCCACATCCTCACCGACTCCGGCGCCTCGCTCGCCATGGCCGGCACCGAGGCGATCGCGGAGACCATGGAGCGGGCCGTGGCCGAGGCCGGCGTCGAGGTGCCGGTGCACGGCATCGGCGACGACCTGGCCCTGGCCGCGCTGGCCGCACAGGGCCGGTCCGTGGACGACGAGCAGCTCGAGTCCGCCCGCACCGCCTCCGGGCTCGACGACGTCGCCACCCTGGTCTACACCTCCGGTACCACCGGCGTCCCCAGCGGTGCGCGGATCACCCACCGCAACCTCGCCGAGGGCGGAGCCAACATCGTGGAGTTCGCCGCCGAGATCCTCGGCGGCCCGGACTCGCGCACCCTGCTGTTCCTTCCGCTGGCCCACGTGCTCGCCCGTGCGGTCCAGCTGATGTGCCTGCACGCCGGAGTGCAGGTCGCCCATTCGCCCTCCACGGCCACCCTGCCCGAGGACCTCGCCTCCTTCCGCCCGACCTGGCTGCTCGGCGTGCCCCGGGTCTTCGAGAAGGTCTACCAGGGAGCCTCCGCCAAGGCCCACGCCCAGAGGAAGGGCCGGATCTTCGACGCCGCCCGGGACACCGCCGTCGCCTACTCCCGGGCGCTGGACGCGGCCGCCTCCGGTCGCGGCGAGGGGCCCTCGCGGATGCTGCGGGCCAAGCGGGCCGTGTTCTCCCGGCTGGTCTACTCCAAGCTGCGGGCGGGCCTCGGCGGACGCGCGGAGTTCATGATCTCCGGGGCCTCCGCACTCGACCCCGAGATCGCCCACTTCTTCACCGGCGCCGGCGTCCCCGTCCAGGAGGGCTACGGGCTCACCGAGTCCACCGCCCCGGCCACGCTGAACATCCCCGGATCGACGCGCATCGGATCGGTAGGACTGCCGGTGCCCGGGACCACCGTGCGCCTGGCCGAGGACGGCGAGGTGCTGCTGCGCGGCCCGGTGATCTTCGACGGCTACCACGCCGCCGAGGCACGCACCGAGGCCGCCTTCGACCGGGACGGCTTCTTCCGCACCGGGGACCTCGGCGCCCTCGACGACGACGGCTTCCTCACCATCACCGGGCGGAAGAAGGAGCTCATCGTCACCGGCGGCGGCAAGAACGTGCACCCCACCCCGCTGGAGGAGCTCGTCCGCCGGGAGCCGCTGGTCTCGCAGGTGATCGTCGTCGGCGATGGCCAGCCGTTCGTCGGCGCCCTGGTCACCCTGGACCCCGAGGCGCTCTCCGCCTGGTCCCGTCTCGAGGGTCGGGCTGAGATGAGCCTCGCCGAGGCCTGCGTCGACGATCAGGTCCGCGCGAAGATCCAGCAGGCGGTGGATGCGGCCAACTCGACCGTGTCCCGGGCCGAATCGGTGCGTCGGTTCACCATCCTGGACGCCGAGCTCACCGAGGACTCCGGGCACATGACCGCGTCGATGAAGCTGCGCCGGCACCAGGTGCTGGCGGACTTCTCCTCCGCAGTCGACGGGCTCTACGCGAGGTGAGCATGGATCCGCAGCGGCCGACGATCGTCCCGGGGGAGACTCCCGCCGCCTATGTGCCGTGCCCTCATCCCGAGGACGCCGATCACGACAGCGTCGCCGGTGCCGGAGCGGGGGCCGGAGCGGGGGCCGGAGCGGGGCCCGACGGGCCGGTGCGGGACTCCCGGGAGGAGAAGTCCCGGCGGAGGCGCCGCCTCGAGTATCCGCCGGCGCCCGAGCCGCTTCCCGTGCCGGTGATAGACAACCATGCGCATCTGGACTTCCGCGACGGCATGCTCACCGTGGAGGTGGCCGAAGCCCTTGCTGTGGCCGAAGCGGTCGGCGTCAGCGGTGTGATCGGCGTCGGATATGACGTGGCCTCCTCAGAGTTCTCCGTGCGCGCCGCACAGGAGCATCGGCGGATGAAGGCCGCCGTCGCCCTGCACCCCAACGAGGCCCCGCAGCTGGTCGCCGACGGAGGCTTCGAGGATGCGTTCGCCCGCATCGTGGAGCTCAGCGCCGAGGACCAGGTCGTCGCCGTGGGGGAGAGCGGGATGGACCGCTTCCGGACCGGCGAGGAGGGGATGGCCGCCCAGCGCGAGAGCTTCGCCCGGCACATCGAACTCGCCGTCGACCGCGGGCTGGCGCTGCAGATCCACGACCGGGACGCCCACGACGACGTCGTCGCCGGATTGGACGACGCCCCGCGCATCCCCGAATCGGTCGTGTTCCACTGCTTCTCCGGCGACGCCGAGCTGGCACGGATCTGCAACGACAACGGCTGGTTCATGTCCTTCGCCGGAACCGTGACGTTCAACAACGCCGCGGGTCTGCGGGAGGCGCTCGCGATCGCCGACCCCCGCCTGATCCTGGTCGAGACGGACACCCCGTTCCTCACCCCACACCCCTACCGCGGCCGCCCCAACGCCCCCTACCTGATCCCACAGACCCTGCGGTTCATGGCCGAACACCGTGACACCACTGTGGAGTCCCTGGGGCAGCAGGTCATGTACAACACCGTCCAGGCCTATGGGAGCTGGACGTGAGTGCGATGCCCGAGCTGCTCTCCGCGGCTCACATCCGCGCGCTGGCGGACCGGCTCGGAGTGCACCCGACCAAGCAGTGGGGCCAGAACTTCGTGATCGACCCGAACACGATCCGTCGGATCGTCGGACTCGCCGAACTCACCGGGCGGGAGCATGTCCTCGAAGTCGGCCCGGGGCTGGGCTCGCTGACCCTCGGCCTTCTGGATGAGGCCGCGCAGGTCACCGCGGTGGAGATCGATCCGACCCTGGCCGATCAGCTGCCCGAGACCGTGGCCGGCTTCCGACCGGAGTCGGCCGAGCGGCTCACCGTGCTGCAGGCGGATGCGCTGAGGGTCGGCGGCGAGGAGCTCGGGGCTCCGGAGGTGCTGGTGGCGAACCTGCCCTACAACGTGGCGGTGCCGGTGGTGCTGCACCTGCTCCAGCAGCTTCCCGGGCTGGACCGCGGGCTGGTCATGGTCCAGGAGGAGGTCGCCGACCGTCTGGTCGCAGGCCCGGGGTCCAAGGTCTATGGGGTCCCCTCGGTGAAGGCCGCCTGGGACACCACGATGCGCAAGGCCGGGGTCGTGGGCCGGCGGGTGTTCTGGCCGGAGCCGCGCATCTCCTCGGGCCTGGTCCGCTTCGACCG
The DNA here is from genome assembly GCF_025420485.1 of Nesterenkonia marinintestina. Taxonomy (GTDB): domain Bacteria; phylum Actinomycetota; class Actinomycetes; order Actinomycetales; family Micrococcaceae; genus Nesterenkonia; species Nesterenkonia marinintestina. The sequence goes on from NZ_JAOEFD010000002.1 coordinate 96,072, forward strand.
CCGGGAGACCGCCGCCGATCGGCTGGGAGCTGAGGTCACCCGCACCCAGGTCTTCGCCGTGGTGGACTCCGCGTTCGCCCAGCGTCGCAAGACCCTGCGCGCTGCGCTTTCCGGACTCGCCGGCGGCGGGGAGGCCGCCGAGCAGGCGCTGCGGCGGGCCGGGGTCGACCCGCAGGCCCGCGGAGAGACCCTCACGGTGGAGGACTACACCCGGATCGCCGCCGCGCTGGCCGACCGGCCCTAGGTCACGGCGAGTCCACCATGTGCCGCGCGCCGTCACGGTAGATCAGGGCGTGGTCGTCGGGGAGCAGCACCAGCGGGAAGTCGGCGTCGTAGGTCTCCACGACCTTTCCGATGACGGCGGCCGGATACGGAGCCAGATTGCCGTCGGCGTGGGGGACGACGACGTCGCCGACGAGCCCCAGACCGGTGAGGTCCGTGAGCTCCGGCACCTGACCGGGATCGTCCATCAGCGAGATCGGCTCGGTGCTGGGACCGGCCACCACCGCCCCGGCGCTGGCGCCGATGTAGGGCAGCCCGCCCCGCACCGCCTCGAGCAGCACCTGGTCCGCACCCGAGGAGCGCAGCGCATGGAGCAGCACGAAGGTGTGGCCTCCGGCGACGTAGACGGCGTCGACCTCGTCGAGCACGGCCAGCAGGTCCTCCGGGGTCAGGCGCCCCGCGGTCACATCGCGGAGCTCGTAGCCCAGGCCGGCGAGCTGTTCCCGCTCGTCGGAGACGAAGGCCTCCTCGGTGAAGGGCGCGGCGGCGTCGTCGACGTAGGCGATCCGCACCGGTGATCCGGCATCGGGCAGGGACTCCTCGAGGAAGGCGGGCACCGCGCCGACCCCGACGGAGAGCAGAAGAACGTCCATGTCAGCACTCTACGCCCGAGGTGAGACATCCGTGCGTCGGCCGGCCGGAGGGCCCGGATCCCGAGACAGCGTGGGAGGTGTCACAGGCCCGCGATAGAGTCGGAACCGAGCCGCCGACCCGGCTCATGGAGGAGCACCGCAGGATGAGGGACAGCGAGTTCTTCGGCTACGTCACCGCCGTGGCGCCGGGGAAGGTGAACATGGGCCTGCGCGTCGGCCCGCCGCGCGAGGACGGGTACCACTCCGTGGCCACCCTCTACCTGGCGGTCTCGCTGCACGAGGAGGTCACCGCCTCACCCCGCGACGACGGCGCGGTGACCGTCACCCTGTCGGAGCGGTCGGCGTTCCGAGAGACCGAGTTCCGGGATCGGGACTCGGGGGAGGTCGTCGCCGTGCCGGTGCCCGTCGACGAGCAGAATCTCGCCCACCGTGCGGCCACCCTGCTGCGCTCACGCCTGGGCCACACCCGGGGTGTGGACCTCACCATCACCAAGAACGTGCCGATCGCCGGGGGCATGGGCGGCGGATCCGCCGACGCGGCGGCGACCCTGGTGGCCTGCTCCGCGCTCTGGGACGCCGGCCTCTCCAAGGAGCAGCTCGCGGAGCTCGGGGCCGAGCTGGGCGCCGATGTGCCGTTCGCGATCCTGGGAGGTGCCGCCGTCGGGCAGGGCGTCGGCGACGACCTCTCGCCGCTGCTGGCCCGCGGCGAGCTGCACCTGGTGATCGTCCCCGCCACCACGGGGCTCTCCACCCCGGAGGTCTACGGCCTGCTGGACTCTATGCGCGAGGAGGCCGGTGTGGAGGCCGAGCCGCCCGAGCTGGATCAGGACCTCATCCGCGCGGTCTGCACCGGTGACGTCGAGACCGCCGCGATGCTCATGGCCAACGACATGCAGGCCCCCGCCGTGTCCATGCTCCCGGTGCTCGACGACATGATGGACGTCGGCATGGTCGAGGGCGCGATGCAGGGGATGGTCTCCGGATCCGGGCCGACGGTGATGTTCCTCGCCCGGGACGCCGAGGCCGCCGCCGCGCTCGCGGCACGGCTGGAGGAGCGCACCTCCGCCTGGGCCATCCCGGTCTCCGGGCCGGCTCAGGGGGCCCGGCTGCTCACCCACCGTCCGGGGGAGACTCCGCTGCGCGGCTGAGGACCTGCTCGATGAGTCGGGGGAACGCCTGCGGCGCGTCGACGGCGATGTCATGCCCGCAGGTGTCGACGATCTCGTGCTCGGCGTCCGGCAGAACGTTCGCCGCTCGTTCGGTGGGGCGGTGATGGGCCAGGTCGTCCTGCCCGCAGGCCACCACTGCGGGAGCGGTGATCAGGGGCAGGTCGTCGCGGATGTCGGCGCCGGTGGCGTCCCCGAGGATCCTGGCGATGCGCTGACGGTCCACCGTCTCGGAGGAGCTGAGACCACCGACGGGGTTGGGGTTGAGGATCTTGTGGGCCATGTAGGTCCGCACCGGCGTCGGATGCAGCACCGGCGCCCACAGCAGCACGGCGCGCGGCCGGTCCGGGCAGCGGGCGGCGAATCGGGCCGCCACCAGGCACCCCAGCGAGACTCCGACGAGGACGGGCCGGCGGACCTGCGCCTCGTCCAATCGACGTCGCAGCGCGTCGGCCGCGGCATCGACGTCTAGATCGCCCTCGACGAGCTCGCTGAGCGTCACCGAGAGGGCGGGGGCGGGCGCCATCTCGTCGACCACGTCCCGCCATGCCGCCGCACTGAGTCCGGGTCCGATGAGGCACACGATCTGAGGATCCATGGTGTCCACTCTGTCACACAGGTCACACCGGCCCGTCGGTCGGTCGTGGGGGCGCGGACGCGGTTCGTGGCGCGGACGTGTCCTGCGATAGGTGTTAACCCATGGCACATCTGCTCGGAGCCGAAGGGCTCTCCATCACCTTCGGCACCCGCACGGTCCTGGACGACGTCACCCTCGGCATCGACGCCGGCGATCGCATCGGCATCGTCGGACGCAACGGAGACGGCAAGTCCACGCTGATGCGCCTGCTGGCCAAGCACGCCGACCCTGATGCGGGTCGGGTCACCTGGCGCAACGACGTCGCCGTCGGGTTCCTCGACCAGTCCGACGTGCTCGACGGAGCCCTGAGCGTCCGCCGGGCCGTGGTCGGGGACCTCGCCGAGCACGAGTGGGCCTCGGATCCGAAGATGCGCGACATCGCCTCCGGGCTGCTCGGCGGTCTGGACTGGGAACGGCCCGTCCGGGCGCTCTCCGGCGGCCAGCGGCGACGGGTGGCCCTGGCCCGGCTGCTGATGTCCGACGACGACGTGCTCATGCTCGACGAGCCGACCAACCACCTCGACGTCGAGGGGGTGGCCTGGCTCGCCGATCATCTGAAGCGCCGATGGCGTGCCGACGACGGCGCCTTCCTGGTCGTCACCCACGACCGCTGGTTCCTCGACGAGGTCTGCAGCCTGACCTGGGAGGTCCACGACGCGACCGTCGACGCCTTCGACGGCGGCTACGCCGCATACACGCTGGCCCGCGCCGAACGCGACCGTGCGGCCGCTGTGGAGGAGCAGAAGCGCCAGCAGCTGGTGAAGAAGGAGCTCGCCTGGCTGCGCCGCGGCGCCCCTGCGCGCACGTCGAAGCCCAAGTTCCGCATCGATGCCGCGAACGCGCTGATCAACGACGTCCCCGAGCCCCGCGACACCCTCCGGCTGCAGAAGATGGCCACCGCCCGACTGGGCAAGGACGTGCTGGACCTCGAGGACGTCTCGCTGACCGTCGACGTCGCCGACGTGGAGGCCGAGTCGCGGGATGAGAAGGTCATCTTCGACCACGTGACCTACCGGCTGGCGCCGGGGGAGCGGGTCGGCGTCGTCGGGGTCAACGGCGCCGGAAAGTCGACTCTGCTGAAGCTCCTCGACGACCAGATCGCCCCCGACGCCGGACGGGTACGGCGGGGGAAGACCGTGCGGACCGCCATCCTGTCCCAGGAGGTCGGAGAGCTCGAGTCCCGGGCCCACCTGCGTGTCCACGAGGTGATGACCGAGGAGAAGTCGCTCTTCGACGTCGGCGGCCGGGAGCTCACCGCCGGGCAGCTGCTCGAGACCCTCGGCTTCCCCCGGTCGCGGCAGTGGACTCCGGTCGGCGACCTCTCCGGCGGCGAACGTCGACGGCTGCAGCTGCTCAGGCTGCTCACCGGGGAGCCGAACGTGCTCATGCTCGACGAGCCCACCAACGACCTCGACACCGACACCCTCGCCGCGGTGGAGGACCTGCTCGACGGGTGGCCCGGCACGCTGATCGTCGTCAGCCACGACCGGTACCTGCTCGAGCGCGTCACCGATCACCAGCTCGCCCTGCTCGGCGACGGTGCCCTGCGGAACCTGCCCGGCGGCGTCGAGCAGTACCTGGAGATCCGCTCCGGGCGCGAAGCGGCTCCGGGACCGACGGCGAAGACCTATCACCGAGCCTCGGCCGGGACGACAGCGGCGTCGCCGTCGTCGTCGGCTGCGGGTGCGGGTGACTCTGAGGTCAGCGAGGCGGAGAAGCGGCAGGCGCGGAAGCAGATGTCCCGGGTGGAGAAGCAGATGGAGCGGCTGTCCGAACGGCAGACGGCGCTGCACGAGCAGATGGCCGAGGCCGGGCAGGCTGTGGACACCGAGCGGCTCGCCGGGCTGCAGTCCGAGCTGAGCGAGGTCGAGACCGAACTGACTCAGCTCGAAGAGGTCTGGCTCTCCGCAGGCGAACTCGCCGACTCCTGAATCTCAGCCCGCTGCCCCCTCATCGAGGGAGCGAAACCGGCCCCGACACGCCGGGTGGGAGCACGAGATTCTCTCCCTCGATGAGGGTGTCCGGACCGCGGCGGTTAGACTGAGCGCCCGTGGGAGATGTGTTCGCCGGGCGCTACGAACTCGTCGACCCGCTCGGTGAGGGCGGGGTCGGCACAGTCTGGCGCGCCTGGGACCGACGGCGCAGCCGCTACTGCGCGGTCAAGGTCCTCCGTCAGGTCGACGCCGCCTCCCTGCTGCGCTTCATCCGCGAACAGAGCCTGCGACTCGAGCATCCCCACGTCCTCGCCCCCACCGGGTGGGCCGGAGAGGACGACAAGGTCCTCTTCGCGATGCCCATGGTGCGGGGCGGGTCCGTGGCCACCCTCGTCGGGGACTTCGGCCCCCTGCCCGTCCGGCTCGCCGCCGTCCTGCTCGACCAGCTGCTCAGCGCACTGGAGTCCATCCACTCCGAGGGCGTGGTCCACCGCGACGTGAAGCCGGCGAACCTCCTGCTCGACGCCACCGGCACCGGCCGCCCACACCTGTGGCTCGGCGACTTCGGCATCGCGGCGGGCATCGACGAGCCCCGCCTCACCCAGGGTCCCTACGCCCTGGGCACGCCGGGGTACCTCGCGCCCGAGGTGCGGCGTCAGGGCTGGCACCCCGACCCGCGCGCAGACCTCTACTCCGCGGGGATGAGCGCCCTCGAGATGCTCACCGGCGCGCCTCCGGAGGACGACGTCGACGTCGCCGAGGCGCTCGCGGCCGCACCGCGCGCCGACCCCGTGCCCGAGGCACTGGTCGAGATCGTCGCCGCATTGGCCGAGCCGTCGCTGCGCGCGCGGATCGGCGTCGCCGAGGACGCCCGAGGCCGACTGGCCGAGTCCGGTCTGCTGGCCGCGGCATCGTCGGATGACGACGACGGCTTCGGTGAGGTGGAGTTCTTCGACCACATCCCCCCGCTCCCTGAGGGGTGGACGCCGGAGGGCCCGGCCACGGGCCCCGCCGAGTCCGGGCCCACAAGGTCGGCCGCGCCGCCGCTGGTCCCCTCCCCGCAGAACGGTCCGCCCACAGGCGGGACCGGCGTCGGCCCGGCGGCCCCGCCGCCGACCCGCCACCAGGGGACTCCCCACAGCCCCTGGACTCCCGGACCGCAGCCCCAGACCCCGGCACCGCGCGCCCGCTCGTCGAAGCTGACGGCGACCGCCCTGGCGATGATGCTGACCGGACTGCTGATGCTGCTGCTGATGCTCCTGCTGCTGGCCTGACGGTCTCACCGGCGACGAGCCGCGATGAGCAGCCCGCCTCCGGAGATCAGCAGCAGCGATCCGACGACGCCGATCACCGCGATCGTGACCGGATGCTCGGCGAAGCCCCGCATCGCTGCGAGGGGGCCGCCGCCTGAGGACCCGGAGCCGGGCACCTCCGGCTCCTGATCCTCGGGGTACTCCGGCGCGCCCTCGCCCGCCTCGCCGAAGGTCTGCAGCGTCAGCTGCGCCTCGAGCTCCAAGTCCTGGTGGTCCTCGGACGGCGGGACGTGGATCACCAGATAGTGGTCGCCGGCGACGGAGCTGCCCCCAGGGGTGAACTCCGTCCGCTCGGCCCAGCGCACCTCGGCGGTGGAGGCGCGGACTTCGGTGCCGAATCCTGAGGTGAGGAATCCGGTGCCGTTCGCCAGGCGGCCGAACAGGGGATCCAGCACCGAGAGCTGCACGGTGTCCATCGCCCGCCAGGCGTCCTGATCCTCCTCTGACGGCTCCGGGAAGTACGTCTCGGCCTGGAGGCGCTGACCCCAGTCCAACGGCACCCGGAAGACCCTGACCTGGCCCGGGGCCAAAGTGACCCGATAGGTCCCACCCGGTTCGAGCTCCGCGGCCTCGGCGAAGGACGTGCCGCCGTCGACCTCCTCGGCCCCTGCCACGTCGCGCCCGATGTCCTCCCAGTCGGGGGTGCCGTCCTCGGGCTCGGGCAGATCGTCGGCGTCGGTCGGGGTGGGCTCTTCGAACACGACGATCTCCGCCGGCCGCCCCGCGGCCTGGAGACCCTCGGAGGAGGAACCCTGTTCGAGCTCCACCGTGAGGACCAGCTCCTCCTCATCGTCGCAGCCCTCGGTCTGGCCGGGCACGCTCACCAGGTGGGCGGAGCTCACCGCTCCGGGAGCGGGGCCGGCCCCGGAGGAGAGGACGTCGTAGGCGCAGGAGGTGCCGTCCCAGGTGCTCAGGGTGGCGGTGATGACGTCGAACTCGTCGTCGGCGTCGAGGGGATAGCGGGTCATCACTCCCACATGCAGGGACGAGTCGACGGCCTCCCGGGGGATCCGATAGTGCAGAGTGCCCTCGGTGAGGGTGTCGAGGTAGCGTCCGTCCACGGCCAGCTCGGCGGCGTCGCCGGGCGACCCGCCGCCGGAGACCTCATCGCCGGAGAACTCGAAGCCGTCCGCGTCGGGGCCGCCGTCGGCGGCATGGGCGAGGTCGGCAGGTAGGCTCACCAGGCCCGCCAGGGCCAGCGCGGTGCCTACCGCGCGGGCGCGCCGCCTCAGCCTCATCCCAGCACCTTCCCCCCGGCTCATGGACCCATCGCCCCGGATGCTCGCCGGTGCCGTCCCCGGCCGAGGGCGGCACAGCTGGATGCAGTCTAGCGCCCGCCCTGCCGAGCCTGTGGAGGACCACTGGTGACGAGCGGGGACTCGGGTAGAATTCGCAACAGCGAATCACTCGTGCGGAAGAGGAGGAACGATGCCGGTTCAGGAGAACCTCGACGCTCAGCGTCAGGCGTACGGCGAACCGCTCTCGGAGATCTTCGGGCGGCTCCGGGCGGCCTTCGGGCTGAACCAGGCGGGCCTGGCCGGCGTGCTGGGGCTGTCGGCGCCCATGCTCTCCCAGCTCAACAGCGGCCAGCGGGTCAAGATCGGCAATCCTGCGGTGCTGCAGCGGGTCCAGGCGCTGAGCGAGCTGGCCGACCAGCTGGCCGAGGGCACCGTGCAGCAGCAGGACGTCGCCTCCCGGCTGGAGGAGATCCGCACCTCCAGCGGCCAGTTCACGCGCAGCACCTCCACCGCACTGGGAGCCTCGGGCGACGACGCCGTCGTCGCCGGGATGCGCAACCTGCTGCGGGCGGTGGCCTCGGGCGCCGAGCTCAGCCGCGCCGCGGCCAGACTCGAGGCCGACCACCCCGACCTGGCGGAGGTGCTGAGGCTCTACGGCACCGGTCCGGCGGGGCCGGCGGCCGCCCACTTCGCACGGCATCGCAGCCTCTTCTGAGGCTGATCGTCGCCGCTGCGAACGTCTGCGGTCGACTGCGTCAGGCCGACCGCGTCAGGCCGAGGACTCGGCCTCTGACGCACGGAAGGAGGGGCGGAGCGCCCCGTTCGTCGCGCTCCGCCCCTCCGGTCCGTATCGGTCCGCCCCGAGGCTGACCCATCCCTGAGTGATCAGACGTTCGACGCCCACGGGTCGTCGGAGCGGGAGTCCTCGGAGTCGTCAGACTTGTCCGAGTCGTCAGAGTCGTCAGAGTCGCCTGAGTCGCCGGTGTCCGAGTCGTCCAGATCGCCGTCCTCCGGAGAGGTGCCGGGCATGCCCAGACCGTCGTCCAGGTCCTCCTCGTCGATGCCCTCGTCCTCGAACCAGTCGTCGGTCTGACCGCTGCGCTCGGCCTCGTCGACCACCCAGCTGGGCACCTCGATCGGACCGACCTCGTCGAACTCGGAGAACTGGGCCTCGATGGTCATCGCGTCTGAGCCCCAGACGGTCTCGGACTCGATGCCGAAGTCGAAGCTGGTCATGTGCATGGAGTCGGCGTCGACGACGACCTCGATCTCCATCTCGGTGTCGGCCTGGCGGTAGCCCTCCCAGGTCAGGGAGAAGGTCTCCTCGAAGGCCTCGAACACCTCGCGGTCGTCGCCGCTGTACCGCAGGGTGTACTGCGGCGAGCTCTTCGTGCCGGTGCGGGTGAGCTCGAACTCGTCCTCGACGGTCTCCAGGTCGTCCACGAGGGCCAGATAGCCGGGCGCCTCCTCGTCGCCGCTCAGATCCGGGGAGGGCGTCTCGTACCAGCCGTAGGCGTTGTCGTTGGCGAAGGCCCGCTCGCCGTCGGAGTAGATCTGGACGGACTCGTACTGCCCGTCGCCGCTGACGTCCGCCCGGTAGTGCCCGTCGCTGAAGTCTGCGGCGCCCTCGCCGGTCATGGTGGCCGTGTAGCTGTGGCTGCGGTATTCGGCGTCGACGTCGATGGTGAGGCTGAGCTCGGTGTGCAGATCCTCCAGCTCCTCCGCAGTCTCGGCGACCTCGCCGAGCACGTCGGGGGCGGTGTCGACGGGCGGTGCGTCCTTCGCCAGGGCGGCGGGGCTGCACAGCGCCGTGCCGATCAGCGCGGCGGCGGCGGTGGAGACAGCGGTGGCGGTGGTGGCGGTGGTGGTGCGTCGCATGGTCCTGCTCCTTCTTCTCGGTGATCGAGCGACCTTTCATCGGCTTCGCTAGTGCAAATATAGAAGCTTGCGATAGCAAATGCAACCCCTGTGTTCGACGTCGTGTCGGTGAGTCGGTGCCGGGGGCTCCCTCACCCGCACGCAGGAGGCCCCGGACCGCCGCATGGGGCGGTCCGGGGCCTCCTGATCCGACGATGCCGCCGCACAGTGCGGCGGTCACCGGGCATCAGTCGTCGGAGTCGCTCGGATCCTCGGAGTCGCTCGGGTCCTCAGGCTCGCGCGTCTGCTCATCCGCGCGGTCCGGGAAGAGCAGCTCCTCGCCCGACGGACGCTGGGGCTCGCCCTCCCCGGAATCCCCGAAGGTCTGGACCGTGAGGCGGTACGGGACGGGGAAGGAGTCCCCGCTGTCGGTCTGGTCCGCGGCCACCACGAGGTAGTACTCGCCGTCGATCGAGCTCGAGGAGATGTGCTCCGTGAACGAGTGGCGGTTGTTCCACCGCACCTCAGGCGTCATCGCCTGCAGGTCGGTGTCCATGGTGGAGAACAGCGATCCGAAGTCCGAGCCCGCGACGCCCTTCATCGGGGACATCAGCGTCAGGCCCACGGTGCTCACGTCCTGGACCCGCTCACGCAGCGCGCCGCCGGACTGGGGGAAGAAGGCTTCGGCCTGGAGGCGCTCACCCCACTCCACCGGTACCCGGAAGACCAGCGTCTCGCCGGGCAGGATGTCCCCGTCGTAGGTGGTGCCGGGCTCCAGCAGCGGGGCGTCGTTGAACGAGGATCCGCCGACGACGTCCTCCGCTCCGGCCGGGTCGCGACCCATGTCCTCCCAGGAGTGGGTCTCGCGCTCGACCGCCGGCTCCAGCGAGTCGGCGTCCTCGGCCTCGGGCTCCTCGGCGATGAGCAGCTCGAAGGCCTGGTCCACGGTCTGCGGGTCTTCGATGAAGTCGTCGAGCTCGACGGCGAGCACCAGCTCGTCGTCCTCGGTGCACGGGTCTTCGTCGTCGGTCGACTCGGGGTCGTAGGCGGCCGTGGCCTGCATGGTGCGCAGGAAGTTGCGCGTGGACATGGACTGTCCCACCATCCGGCTCTGGGCGCAGACGTCGCCGTCCCAGGTCTCGATGCGCACCTCGACCCAGTCCGAGTTCTCCGGGTCGTTGTGCGTGGTCAGGCCCACGTGCAGGGAGGAGCGGTCCATCTCCCGCGGGATCCGATAGTGCAGGGTGTCCTCGGAGAACTCGTCGATGTACTGGGTCCCGGACTCCAGGGTCGGAGCGTCGCCCCAGTTCGCCGCACCGGTGACCTGCTCGCCGCTGAGCGTGAACGGCTGGAAGGCCCGCTTCGAGACGCGCTCCAGCGCGTGGTCGAGCGATTCGGCGTCGGCGGCGTCGTAGTACTCTCCGTCCCCGGCCGCGGCGATGCACTGCAGCTGCTCGCGCGCTTCGTCCTCCACCTCGTACCCCACGGTGTGGATGGTCAGGTCGATCCCGTGCGAGGCCAGCGTCTCCGCGACCTCGCAGGGGTCCGGCGCACAGTTGTCCTCTCCGTCGGAGACGAGCACGATGGTCCGGCGCCCGTCCTCGCCCAGATCCTCGGCGGCCTCCTCCAGGGCATGCGCCAAGGGGGTCCGGCCGCCGACGGCGTCGTAGGAGTCGATGGCCTCTGTGAGCTCGTCGCGGTTGTCGCCGCCGATCGGCACGACCAGCTCGGAGTCCTCGCAGGCGCCCGAGGCGTCGGGGTCGGTGATCTCCGAGGAGAAGACGCGCAGTCCGACCTCGTCCTCGTCGTCGAGGCCGTCGACCACGCCGTGCAGCGCGTCCCGGGCCGCCTCGATGCGGGTGGTGCCCCCGGTGTCCGACTCGTCCATCGATCCCGAGGCGTCCATGACCAGCAGCAGCTGCGAGTCCTCGAGATCCGCGGCCCCCGCCGAGTCCCCGTCGTCTTCGGAGCCGGCGTCGTCCTCGTCGGTCTCGTCCTCATCGGCGTCGTCCTCATCGGCGTCGTCGGCATCCTGGGCGTCGTCGCCGGACTCGTCCTCATCGTCGGAGCCGTCCTCCGAGCCGCCGTCCTCCGAGTCGTCCTCGCCAGGCTCGTCCTCAGGCTCGTCTTCAGCCTCCTCCTCGGTCTGTCCGACGTCCTGCTCCTCCTCGGAGCCCTCGTCGGCCCCGTCGGCGGAGCCGTCCTGCGGGAGGCATCCGGCGGTGGCGGCGGTGAGCACGGCGATGAGTCCGAGCGCGTACGCCCGGGATCTCGGAGCGACGGTGCGACCCGGGTCGGTGATGGTGCGAGCGGTGATCCGTTCCATGATGTGCTCCTCAGCAGCGGTCCGACGACCTCATCCGCCGGACACAAAGTGTTTGCATCTGCAACTCTAGACCGATGTGGAGCGACCCGGCAAGAGACATGCCGCCGGACGGGCCTGACTGATGTGAACTGAGCGATGCAGTCATGGGAGGATGAGCGCCGACGCCGTGATCACCTGCGGCGTCGCTCCGCCCTGGTGTAATGGCAGCACGCCGGCCTTTGGAGCCGTGCAGTATAGGTTCGAATCCTATGGGCGGAACCGTGTGGGGCATCGGAGTCCGGCATCGCCGGTGGTGCTCAGTCGGCTCTCACGGAGTCGGCGAGCCGTTTCGGTGGGGGTGCAGGCCGTTGCGCAGTCCCCACACCACCGCCTGGCTGCGCCGATCCACCCCGATCTTCCGATACGCGGAGCGGATGTAGGTCTTGACCGAGTTGATGCTGAGGAAGCATCCGCGGGCGATCTGCTCATTGGTGAAGCCCTGAGCGATCAGCGACAGGACCTCCGACTCCCGAGGTGAGAGCCCATGGGTGCGCCCCGGCCAGTCGACCATGGACGCCGCCTCCTGCGCGGGGCGCGGGGCGGTCACCTGTTCACCGCGATGGATCCGGACCAGTGCGTCGGTCAGCTCCTCGGCGGAGAGCTCCTTGGACAGGCAGCTGTCGGCCCCCAGGGCCAGCACCTCCCGGATCTGGTCCGGCAGGAGGCCCCAGGTGAAGACGACGACCCGGCCCCATCGCGGGTCGGCCGCCAGCGAGGCGACGTCGTCGAACTGCCGCGGACCGGCGGCGAAGGCGTCGTAGAGCACCAGGTCCACGGCCTCCGATGGTCCGAGCTCCGTGTCGGTCTCGACCACGCTGAGCCGCCCGTCCCGCTCGACGGCGCGTGCGATCCCCTCCACCACGATCGGATGGTCGTTGACGACGGCGAGGGTGATCACGGAGCACTCTGAGGTCACGGACATGGGGTCAGGATACGTGGCCCTCCTGTGCGTGCCGCGCGCGGGGCCCGCTCAGAGGACTGCTCGATACAGCTGCTCGTGCAGATGGGCGATGCGCTGGCGCTGCGCCGTGCGGTGCAGACGACCGGCCTGCCAGACGGTTCCCGCCGCCAGCTCGTCCGAGACGTGGTCCAGGACGGACTCGACGTCGTCGGCATACGGGGCTCCGTCGTCGTCGCGGCGATGGGTGAGCACCCCGGGACGCTGCTGCCGGTAGTAGCCGAGATCAGGGGCCAGCACACGGGTGCCCACGTCGTGGCAGGCCTCGATCATGCGACAGTGCGTGCCGAATCGGTGGGGGAGCACGCAGAGGTCCGCACCGCGCAGCCGCTCCCAGCCGGCGACCTCGGTCTCCGGCCGGTGGGCGTCGATCCTCACGTGCGGGGATCGGGCCAGCCGCGGCAGTGCGGCGGTGACGCCGCGGGCCTCGCCGACGCCGAACGGCTCCAGAGCGTCCTCGACCACGCTGATGTGCAGATCCATGCCCCGGCGGGCCGTCGCCGCCTCGAGGATCTCGAGCATCGGGAGCGGGTCGATCTGGGCGGAGAGGTCCTCCAGCGGCACGGTGACCGTGGGCCGCTTCCGGTCCGGGCGCGGTCGTCCGAGCTGATCCAGGGGAAGGACGTGGGGGTGGGGGATGACCTCGGCCTCGCGTCCCCAGCGTTCGCGGATCTGGACGGCAGCCCCCGGGGTGAGGGTGATCAGCCGGGCCGCGGCGGGGACGACGACCTCCAGGGCCTCCTCGAAGGCCCCCGGGCCGAACCGGCGGAGACCGCGCAGCTCATGCAGGGTCACCACCAAGGGCCTGCCCCGCTCCTCGAGGTTGGCCACCAGGCGTCGCAGCCGTGCGGGGGAGACCTGCTGCGCACCGAGGTGGAGGTGGTACAGGTCGAAGTCCTCGGGGTCGGCCTCGACCCAGGACGGATGCCCCGAGACGGGGTCGGTGTGCGGCGGCACCGGAGGCACGACGCGGGTGAAGGCCGAAGAGTCGGCGGCGCCGTCGCCCCAGGCCATCAGCCCGACGTTGTGTGCGGCGCAGACGTCGTCGTGCGGCGCTGAGACGATCTTCAGGGCGGTTCGCCTCCTCGGGCGGAACGTGGGAGCGGCCCTGCGCCGGTGGGCGGAGGGAGGGTATCGCCTCAGTACACCCTTCGGCGCCGCACCGGTGATACACCCCTACGGGTGGGAAGTCCTCACACTTCTCCAGGGTGCACTCAGGTTCCTCCCAGCTCCACCGGATCGGCCGCTGCTAGGTTCCCCGCGTGCCGACACGGGATCATCGACTGGACCGGGCCAAGGGCGTACTGATACTCCTCGTCGTCCTGGGCCATGTCATGGCCGCCGTCTCGCCCTGGGAGTCGGACCTGCTGCGGGTGCTCCAGACGGCCATCTACTCCTTCCACATGCCTGCCTTCGTCTTCCTCGCGGGCGTCACGGCGAAGTCCGACCGGCTGGCCGACCGCATCTGCGTGCTGCTGGTCCTGCTGGGCACCGCACTGCCGCTCTACCACTGGTGGATGAGCCTGCTCGGACTCGACCCCGACTTCGACTTCCTGGTGCCGTACTGGATCACCTGGTTCCTGCTGGCGATGGTGTGGTGGATGCTCAGCGTCCCCCTGATCGAACGGCTGCCGCGGACCATGATCGCCGTCTCCGTCGCCGCGGCCCTGTTCGGCGGACTCATCCCCGTCTACGACTATGAGCTCGCCGTGGCCCGCACCCTGTCGTTCTGGCCGTTCTTCGTCATCGGCAAGGTCTGCGGCCCCCGGATCCTCGCGTGGGCCGGCGCCCGGAGCACCTCCGAGCGGCTGGGCCTCACCGCCGCCGCGGCGGTCCCCATCGGAGTGTTCTACGCACTCGACGTCGACAAGCTGTGGTTCTACGGGGTGCGCGGATTCGAATGGCTCGACGTGGGCCTGGGCGAGGGGCTCGGCATGCGGGCGGTGATCGGTCTCAGCGCGGCCCTGACCACGCTGGCCGTCCTGACCTGGATCTCCGACCGCCCGGGGCATCTCGCGGTCGTCGGCCGCCGGTCCCTGGCGGTGTACCTGCTGCACGGCTTCATGATCCGCCTGCTCAACCTGGTGCTGCACGACAGCCTGGACACGTTCCCCTCGGCGGTCATGCTGCTGATCTGTCTGGCTCTGGCCGTCGGGATCACCGCGCTGTTCGCCGCGGCCCCCTTCGACCGGGGGATCCGACGCTACGGCGAAGCGGTCTCCGGGGCGCTGCTGCGCCCGTTCGCCCGACTCCGGCGCACCCCCCGTTAGGATTGAGGCGACCTCCGTCCCCCATGCAGGAGCACCGAACCCCGTGAGCCACCACGACAGCCCCGCCGAGAGCCCTGCCGAGAGCCCTGCCGAGAGCCCTGCCGAGACGGCCGACGGGACCGTCGCCGAGACCCGGCCCGCCGCGGTCATCGTCCTGGCCGCCGGCGCCGGCACGCGCATGAAGTCTGAGACCCCGAAGATCATGCACCCCATCGGCGGGCTCTCCATGATCGGTCACGCCCTGGCCGCGGCGAAGGGGCTGGCCCCCGACCACCTGGTGGCCGTGGTGCGCCACCAGCGGGACAAGGTCGCCGAGCACATCGTCTCCCTCGACGACGAGGTGCTCCTCGCCGACCAGGATGAGGTGCCCGGCACCGGTCGCGCCGTCGAGTGCGGCCTCGAGGCGCTCGCCGCCGCCGGGGACGCTCCGGAGTCCGGCACCGTGGTGGTCACCTACGGCGACGTCCCGCTGCTGACCACCGAGATGCTCGACGAGCTGGTCCGCCGCCATGAGACGGAGGCCAACGCCGTGACGGTCCTGACCACGGTGCTCGACGACGCCGCCGCCTACGGGCGCGTGCTGCGGGCCGAGGACGGATCGGTCACCGGGATCGTCGAGTTCAAGGACGCCACCGCCGAGCAGCGCGGGATCCGGGAGATCAACTCCGGGATCTACGCCTTCGACGCCGGAGTGCTCACCCGGGCGCTGGCGCAGGTCACCACGGACAACGCACAGGGCGAGAAGTACCTCACCGACGTGCTCTCCCTGGCCCGCGCCGAAGGAGGTCGGGTGGCCGCGGTGGTCACCGAGGACCGCTGGCAGGTCGAGGGGGCCAACGACCGCGTGCAGATGCAGGCCCTCGGCGCCGAGCTCAACCGACGCGTCGTCGAGGCCCATATGCGCGGCGGCACCACGGTGATCGACCCGGCCACCACCTGGATCGACGCCTCGGTCACCCTGGAGCCGGACACCACCGTGCTGCCGGGCACCCAGCTGCACGGGGCCACCCACATCGGCCGCGGCGCCGTCGTCGGCCCCGACACCACGCTGACCGACGTCGTCGTCGGCGAAGGCGCCACCGTGACACGCACCCACGGCACCGGCGCGCAGATCGGCGACGGGTCCGCCGTCGGACCGTTCACCTACCTCCGCCCCGGCACCCAGCTGGGCCCGGAGGGCAAGATCGGCGCGTTCTACGAGACCAAGAACGTGAGCATCGGCCGGGGCTCGAAGCTCTCCCACCTCGGCTACGCCGGAGACGCCGAGATCGGCGAGCAGACCAACATCGGCTGCGGAAACATCACGGCCAACTACGACGGCGAGCGCAAGCACCGCACGGTCATCGGAAGCCACGTGCGGACCTCCTCGAACACCGTCTTCGTCGCCCCCGTGGAGGTCGGCGACGGCGCCTACACCGGCGCCGGCGCAGTGATCCGCAAGGACGTGCCGGCCGGCGCCCTGGGCCTCAGCGTCGCCCCGCAGCGCAACTCCGAGGGCTGGGTCGAGCAGCGCCGCCCGGACTCCGCGGCCGCCGAAGCGGCGCGACGCGCAGGCTCGGCGGACGAGTAGAATCCCGATAGGCTTCCGGGCCGTCGCGCCCGCCGGGGGCGCGGGTCCGCATAGGACACAGCAGAGAGGGAGTACCAGGATGGACGAGATCACGCTCAAGGGCGAGAAGACCCTGGTGATCGCTTCGGGGCGTGCGCACCCCGAGCTCGCCGAGGAGATCGCCCAGGAGCTCGGCACCGAGCTGCTGCCGATCAACGCCTACGACTTCGCCAACGGGGAGATGTACGTCCGCTCCGGCGAGTCGGTCCGAGGCAAGGACGTCTTCCTCCTGCAGTCCCACCCGTACCCGCTGAACAACTGGCTCATGGAGCAGCTCATCATGGTCGACTCCATGAAGCGCGCCTCGGCCAAGCGGATCACGGTGGTCTCTCCGTTCTACCCCTATGCCCGACAGGACAAGAAGGGCCGCGGACGTGAGCCGATCTCGGCCCGACTGGTCGCCGACCTCTACCAGACCGCGGGCGCGGACCGGATCATGAGCGTGGACCTGCACACCGCCCAGATCCAGGGCTTCTTCGACGGTCCGGTCGACCACCTCTTCGCGATCCCGCTGCTGGCCGACCACATCCGCGCACAGGTCGCCGACGACGAGATCACCGTGGTCTCCCCGGACACCGGGCGCGTGCGGGTCGCCGAGCAGTGGGCCGAGCGCCTGGGCGGGGCTCCGCTGGCCTTCGTCCACAAGTCCCGGGACCTGACCAAGCCGAACAAGGCGGTCTCGAAGCAGGTCGTCGGCGAGATCGAGGGACGCACCTGCGTGCTCATCGACGACATGATCGACACCGGCGGCACCATCGCAGGCGCGGTCAAGGTGCTGAAGGACGCCGGGGCGAAGGACGTCATCATCGCCGCCACCCACCCGGTCTTCTCCGACCCGGCGGCCGAGCGTCTGGCCGCCTGCGGCGCACGCGAGGTCGTGGTCACCAACACCCTGCCGATCCCCGAGGAGAAGCGCTTCGACTCGCTGACCGTGCTCTCCATCGCCCCGATCCTCGCCAAGGCCATCAAGGAGGTCTTCGCCGACGGTTCGGTGACCTCCCTGTTCGACGGCCACGCCTGAGTCCTGCTCCGCGGAGCCTCACCCTCGACCGAGAGCCGTCACGATCAGGGCGAGCAGCCCCAGGATCAGAGTGAGACCCCCGAGGGTGCCGCCCACCGCGATCAGGGTCACAGCGAGTCTGTCCGGGATCGGCACGGCCGAACGGACCGGATCCCGCGGGTCCACGACGACGTCGACGGTCTGCCCGACGGATCGGTCCTCGCTCCGTGCCGACCTCCGGCCCCGGGGATGCGGCATGTGCTCGCCGTCGCGGGGCTCAGACTCCCAGGTCCGTCCGTACAGCTCATACCTGACCACGGGGTGGTGGGCCCAGCTGGTGTCCACGGCGCGGCGCCGCACCCCGACGACGACCGCGCGCACAGGCACCCCGCCGCGGATCAGCCGGTCCCGCGCCCGTCGCCGTCTCAGACCCACGACCACCATGGACCCGAACACCGTCAGGGTCACGAGGAGCCCCAGCAGGGGCGGCACGACGCTCATGGACAGCATTCTGCCCGGTGACGGGTCCGGCGGCCCGTAGGCTCCGGGGTCCCCCTCCTCAGCCGAAGAGCTCGTCCAGCAGCGGGGCGACGTCCTCAGGCTTCTCGGTCGGAGCCTGGTGCGAGGCTCCGGCGATGACCACCGCCGTGCACTGCGGCACACGCTCGGCGATCATGCGGGCGTCCTCGACCGTGGTGACCGCATCGTGCTCGCCGGCCAGCGCCAGCACCGGGATCCGGATCTCGGAGAGCCGCGCCCGGAGGTCGAACCGCCCGATGGCCTCGCACAGCGACGCGTAGGTCTCGTCGTCGGTCGCCCGCAGCGACGCCGCCAGCGACTCCCCGACCTCCGGGTGAACCTCGAGGAACTCGGGGGCGAACCAGCGCTGCATCGACCCGTCCACCATGGCGGAGGTGCCCTGCGACCGGACGGTCGCGGCACGCTCGGTCCAGGCGTCGGACTCGCCGATCTTGGCCGCCGAGCAGACCACCGCCACGCGGTCGAAGAGGTCGCTGTGGTCCAGCGCCAGCTGCAGCGCGACCGATCCGCCGACGGAGATCCCGGCGAAGTGCACCGGAAGGTCCTCCAGGCCGGACTCCGCCAGCGCCGGACGGACCGCCTCGGCCACCCCGCGCGCCAGGTCGTCGAGGGTGGCCTGCTCCTCGCGCCAGACCGGTGAGACGCCGTGTCCGGGGAGGTCCGCGGCGATCAGGTGGGAGTCCGATGCCATGTGCCGCGCGGCGACCGCCCAGGTCCCGGCGACGTCGGTGCCCATGCCGGGCAGCAGCACCACCACCCGCGCGGGGGCTTCGGGAGCCCGGAGGGTGGTCAGGGTCAGTGCGGGGGTGCTCATGGCGCGGATGCCTCCTGGGACGGGACGAGGTGCGTACCTGTGCATGATAGAGTGACCGACTGTGCCCAGGCGAGGGAGCGTCATGACCCCAGCGGTCTCCGACGGCTCCGTGATCGACGAGGCGGACGAGCGGCGGAGCCCATCGGCTCCGGACCGGATCAGGCGGCGGAGCGCCGCGTCCGGAGACGCTCGCACTCGTGGTCGGCCTGCGCTGCAACCATAGGTCAGACCAACGAAGGACACATCCCATGTCGGACAAGATCCACATCCAGGCGCTGAAGCGCACCGAGTTCGGCAAGGGCGCGGCCCGTCAGGCCCGCCGCGCCGGCCGCATCCCCGCCGTCGTCTACGGCCACGGTGAGGACCCCGTCCACATCCTGCTGCCCGAGCACCAGACCACCCTGGCGGTCCGCAACCCCAACGCCCTGATCACCCTGGACATCGAGGGCGACGACCAGCTGGTCATCCCCAAGGACATCCAGCGCGACCCGATCCGGCGCAGCGTCGATCACCTCGACCTGCTGACCGTGCGCCGCGGCGAGAAGATCGTCGTCGACGTCTCCGTCGAGGTCGTCGGTGAGCCGGCCGCCGGGTTCGAGCACTTCCTGGAGCAGGCCACCGTCTCCGTCGAGGCGGAGGCCACCGACCTGCCGGAGACCATCGTCGTGGACATCACCGACCGCGACGAGAACGCCCAGCCGGAGCACCTGCAGCTGCCCGCCGGCGTCGAGCTGGCGATGCCCGACCTGGACTCCCCGATCGTCTCCATCCAGGAGCCGGAGGAGCAGGACCTCGGCGACGAGCCCGAGACCGAGGAGGAGGCCGAGGTCGCCGAGGGCGAGGAGGCCGCCGGCGACTCCGACGAGTCCGGAGACGCCGAGTCCGGCTCGGAGGAGTCCGACTCCGACGAGTGAACCTCATGACCCCGGCTCCGGCCGGGCTGTGAGCCGGTACGAAGCCCCCGCACCCCTCGAGGAACCGCGGGGGCTTCGTCGTCCCGGGGAGCCCTCTCAGCGCCGGGGCCGTCCCCGGTCGAAGACCGGAGCGACCAGCTCCTGGAGCCGACGCCACTGCTCGGCCGGCTCCAACGACCTCGACAGGGTGTGCAGCTCGACCCGGTCCCGCCCCTGCCGGTTGTGGTGTTGGTCGCCGTGTTGGTCGCCGTGCTCGTCGTCGAGCACACGCTGGACCATGGTGCCGGGCATCAGGTTCATCATCAGCAGGGCCAGCTGGCGGCCCCCGCCGCGCGGCAGCTCCAGCGGTGCGGTCACCACCTCAGGGGCGACGTCGAGCCTGGGTCGCACAGCCCGCACCGCGACGTCGACGCCGCCGTGCACCGACTTGATCAGGAACCAGCCGGCCAACCTGATCCCCGCCGCCGAACGACGGCCCCAGGTGCGCGGCCGTGCGGCGTACCTCGGAGGCGTCAGCGCCAGACTCAGGCCGGCCGCCGCCGCGACGGAGACGGCCCCGTAGCCGAGATAGTAGGCGTCGGCGCCCGAGAGCAGGACCCAGAGCGCGCCGAAGATGACGAGGCGGAGGATCAGCGAGCACGTCCAGGTGCCGACCGAGGCGGCGTCGGACGAGGCGGCTTCGGACGAGGTGGCGTCGGGCGCGCGGCGCTCGTCGCCGGTGCCACGGATCATCGTCCACCACCTCCGCTCAGCGCGATCACCACGGACGCCGCGACGACGGCCCCCAGCGCCAGAAGGACCACCAGGCCTGAGGCCTCCCAGCGGGTGAGACGGCGCTCCCCGGCCAGGAGTCCGGCCGAGATCAGCTCGGACACCCGATCGGCGGAGTGGGCGACCGTGCGCCGAACCGCCATGCTGTGGGCCTCCAGGACGTCGAGTCCGCGCGAGCCCCGTCGGCCGGTCGTGCGCAGGATGGTCTCCTCGGGGACCACCAGGTCTCCCGGGGCGATGAACGTGCCGTCGGCGCGGGGCACCCATCGGGGCAGCCGCCCCCGCGCGTGGAGGACCCAGATCCCCGAGCCCAGGACCAGCCCCAGGAGGATGGGCCAGATCGCGTCCCACACCGTGCTCGCCGACCATCCCGGCACCGCGAGCTCCGGCCCGCCCTCCGGGAACCATGCCAACCCGACGATCCACGGCACGGCGATCCCGGCGACCGCGACCGCGACCCAGGAGATCAGCTCGCCGTCGGGCGCCCGGCGGGACCGACGCTCGGCGCGACGCATCACCCAGGCGAAGCGCATCAGCAGCAGGGTCGACCCCGTGGCCACCAGGGGCAGGACCGCGTCCAGCGGGACGCCGAGCACGGAGATGCCGGCCACGGCCTCCTTGGAGACGTACTTCCCGAACGCCCCGGAGGTCAGCGGCGCCCCGGCCACGGCCAGCCCGGCCCCGACCATCCCCACCGCCACCACGATCCCGGAGACCCCGTGGCCGTAGTGGGAGACCACCGGAACCCCGAGGAACAGCGCGCCCTTGGCCAGGCCGTGGTGGACGGCGTAGATGATCGCCGCCGCCGTCGTCGCCGGGTGGAGGTCCGGCAGGATGAGACCGGCGGCGAGCACCGCGGCGATGAAGGCCATCTGCGAGACGGTCGAGTAGGCCAGCAGGACCTTCGGGTCGCTCTGCAGCAGCCCCACGGCGACGGCGGCGAACGCGCCGAGCAGCGCGACGGTCAGCAGGACCCGGCCGGCGACCTCTGAGGCGTCCCCGGCATCGGTGGGCACGAAGCGGATCCACCCGATCATGCCCGCCTTCACCATCGCTCCCGAGAGCACCGCCGAGGCCGCCGGGGGAGCGGCCGGGTGGGCCAGGGGGAGCCAGACGTGCAGGGGCACGGCACCGGCCTTGACGCCGAACCCGAAGAGCAGCAGTCCGACGATCAGACCGGTGTGCTCGGAGGCGGAGATCGCCGCCGGGGCCTCGTCGACCAGCCGCCCGCCGGCGGCGACGGTCAGCAACAGAGCGGCCAGGACTGCGACCTCGCTGAGCACAGACATGACCAGATAGATCCGTGCGGCCCGGTGGGCGCTCCGGGACCGGTAGTGGACCACCAGCCCCGCCGCGGCGAAGCTCATCAGGGCGAAGGACAGATAGAAGGTGACCGAGTCGGCGGCGAGGTAGGTGCCGATGTTGCCCATGTAGCAGACCACCAGCAGCGCACTGAGCCCGGTGTACCGCGGCTCGGCGTGACGCAGCTTCAGCCAGGTCACCGCGCTCAGGGCCGACGCATAGAGCAGTGCGGCGATGAGCAGCAGCGCCCTGCCCGGGTAGTCCACCGCCAGCTCCACGCCGAAGAGCATCCACGGTACGCTCAGCGCCCCCGGACCGTCCGCGACGGCGGCGCCGTCGGCGGTCGTCGGAGCGCGCAGCGAGGTGATCACACCGGGGACCACGACGATCGGGGAGGCCGCGGCCATCACCTTGCGGGCGGTGCGCCGCGCGGAGACCGGCAGCAGTCCGCTCAGGGTCATGGCCAGCACGAGCAGGGTGGGTGCGAGGAACGCGGCGGCGAGCATCTACCCGAACACCCCCTCGGCGATGATCCGTGCGGTCTCCCACGGCGACAGGGGCAGCGAGGCGATGAGCCCCACCCCGACGACGAGCACCGCCGTCACCGCTGTGGGGATGAGCAGGACCTTCGGCTCCCGGACGGCGACCTCGGCCTCATCGTCGGCCTCGTCGTCGGCACTGTCGGCACCGTCGGCGGCGTCGGCACTCTCGGCACCGTCGGCGGCGTCGGCACCGTCGGCACCGTCCTCATCGTCGAGCTCCGGGGCGTGGAACCACATGGTGTAGACCACCGGGAGGAAGTAGGCGGCGTTGAGCAGTGTGGAGGCCAGCAGCACCAGCAGCACCCACGGATGTTCGGAGGCCAGTGCCCCCTGGCCGAGCTGCCACTTGGAGACGAACCCGGCGGTCGGCGGCAGCCCGATCATCCCGAAGGCGCCGACGGTGAACGCCGCAGAGGTCCACGGCATCCGGCGGCCCAGCCCGCGCATCTCGGAGACCTGATGGACGTGAAGGACCTCGGCGAAGAGGCCCGCACAGAAGAACAGGGTGATCTTCATGATCCCCTGGTGCACCAGATGCGCCAGACCGCCGGCGGTGGCGATCACGTCCACCAGGGTGATGCCGATGACGATATAGCTGACCTGCGAGACCGTCGAATAGGCCAGACGGCGCTTCAGGTCCTGCTGACGCAGCGCCACGTAGGACCCGAAGAGGACGGTCACGCAGGCCATCACCAGCAGCGGGGACAGCACGCCGAGGGAGTCGGCGGCCTCGACGCCGTAGACGTCGTCGATCACGCGGACGATCCCGAAGGCCCCGGCCTTGACCACCGCGACGGCGTGCAGGAGGGCCGAGACCGGTGCGGGGGCGACCATGGCCGCGGGCAGCCAGCCGTGCAGCGGGAAGATCGCCGTCTTCACCGCCAGACCGCCGACGAGCATCACGAAGATCACAGTCGCCTGCATCGGCTCCTGACGGGCCAGCTCCACGACGCCCTCCGCACCGCCCTCGGTGAAGTCCACCGGACCGGCGTGCATGGTCAGCCACACCACCCCGACCAGCACCGAGAGCCCACCGGTGAGCGCATACCGCAGGTACAGCCGTGCCGCGCGCACCGAGGCGGGGTTGCCCCAGTGGGCGACCAGGGGGTAGGTCACCAGGGTCAGCAGCTCGTAGAAGAGCAGGAACGTGATCAGGTTGCCGGAGAAGGAGAGACCCACGGTGGCGGTGACACACAGGCTGAAGAAGCCGAAGAACCTGCTCCGGTGCGTCTTGCCCTCCAGGTATCCGACCGCGTAGATGGTGGTCAGCAGCCACAGCAGGACCGACAGACCGGCGAAGAACAGGGCGAGCGGATCCACCCGAAGCACCAGGTCCAGCCCCGGGAGGAAGGGGGTGGAGAACTCGGGCCTCACCCCCTCGACGACCACCGGCGGGACCAGCAGCGCCACCAGTACGACCTTGATCACCGCCAGGCCGATGTTGATCGTCGAACGCAGCCGCACGCTCTGCTCACGCAGGGGGAAGATCAGCACCGCCGCCGTCACCGAGAGCAGCACCATCACCAGAGGGACGAATCGGCCGGAGACCTCGAGGACCTCCTCCATGAGCTCCGGGATCACCATGGCGCCCCCACGGTGAGCAGATCACCCAGCAGCGCGCCGCCGAAGCCGGCGACGATCGTGAGCAGCCCCAGCACCAGCGGGGGCAGCTGGGTGAGTACGGAGGCGTGCTCGAGCTGCCACTCGGGAACCTCCACCGCCGTGCCCTCGTCCTCGGACTCCACCAGCAGCGGGGCGATCGCCCGGACCAGGTAGGCCGCGGAGAGGATCGTGCCGATCACGATGACCACCACCGCCCAGTAGTGGCCGGCGGCCACCGCAGAGGTGGTCAGCATCCACTTCCCCGAGAAGCTCAGGGAGATCGGCAGCCCGGCGAGCCCGACCGCGGAGAGCCCCATGGCCATCACCAGACCGGGGTGGTGCTGGCCGACGCCCCGCAGCCGGTCCATCTCGTCGGTGCCGTAGAGGTCCTTGAGGAACCCGGCGGCGAGGAACATGGCGGCCTTGGCCAGCCCGTGCCCCAGAGCCATGGCCACTGTGCCGACCAGTGCGGAGGAGACGACGTCGTCCTCGGTGATGTCGACTCCGGGCAGACCCTCCGGGGAACCGGACGAGGAGCCGCCGACCATGGCGGCGAAGAGGAACCAGTAGCCGACCTGGGCCACCGTCGAATAGGCGATTAGCGGCTTCAGGTGCGTCTGACGCAGCGCCAGCACGGAGCCCCCGACGACGGCGGCGGCCCCCATCACCGAGAGGACGACGGTGAGCACGGCGAGGTCCTCGCCCGCGGGCACCACCCACAGCCAGACGCGCAGCAGCACGAAGACCGGTGCTTTGATGACCAGAGCCGACAGCAGCGGAGAGACCGCGCTCGGCGCACCGGCGTGGGCCGGGATGAGCCACGTGTGGAACGGGACGAGTGCGACCTTCAGGCACATGCCGACGGTGATCAGGCACAGCGCAAGGACCGCCGCCGGACGGGTCTCCTCCGGCGCGTCGGCCAGCACCGCACCGGCCTGCAGGACGTCCAGGGTGCCGGTGATCGACACCAGCAGTCCGATCCCGATGAGCAGCAGCAGCGACCCCAGCACGGCCACGAACAGGTACCGCAGCGCAGCCTGCCAGGAGCTTCGCCCGCCCAGCGCCACCAGGGCCACCGCCGTCATGCCCACCAGCTCCAGGCCGACGTAGGTGTTGAACAGGTCTCCGGAGAGGAACACCGCGTTCAGCCCCGACCAGCAGGCCAGCCACAGCGGCCAGAAGCTGGGGTGACCGGGCCGCCAGACCCCCGGACGATCCGCGGGTGCGGCCTGCTCGGCCGGCTCGGGCTGCGCCCCTCCGCCCGGACCCGCCGGGCCCTCCGGCTGCATCGTCGGCGGTGAGACGATGCGTCGGCCCGTGGAATGGGGCAGCACCGCCGCATACGCGGTGATCGCGGTGCCGACCACCACGGACAGGGTGAGGAAGGCCGCGGAGAGGCCGTCGGCCCGGAGTCGGATCCCCAGCGGCGGCTCATAGCCCCCGAGCGCCAGGTCGACGACGTCGCCGTCGACGGCCGTCGACCACAGCACCGGCGCCAGCAGCACCGGCAGGACCAGGGCGGTCCCCACCCCGAGGGTGCGGCGCGGCGTGTGGGGGAGCACGGCGGTGACCGCGGCCACCAGCAGCGGCAGCAGCACGAGCGCGCCCAGCGCGGACTGGGTCAGGCTCATCCCCGCTCACCTCCGTCCTCGTCCTCTCGACCCTCCTGCGGATCCTCCTGCGCATCCTCCTGCGCTTCCTCCTGCGTGTCCTCGATCCCTTCGATGCGTCGGATCAGCACCGCCCCGACGCCGGTGAACGCCACAGTGATCACCAGTCCGGTGATGACCAGCGCCGAGAGCACCGGATCGATCTCCGGTGCGGCCGCACCGAGGGCGAGAAGGACCAGGAGCGATCCGATGCCCACGACGTTCATCGCCACCAGACGGGCCATCAGATCCCGGGTGAGCATCAGACGCACCGTGCCGGCGATGCCGACGACGGTGCCGAGGATCAGGTACCACTGGACCGTGCTGACGACCTCCGTCATGGCGCCCCCTGCGGATTGTCCAGACCGAGGTAGACCATGTAGAGCCCTGCGGTGATGCCCACGGTGAGGAACACCTCCACGACCAGGATCGCGGTGCCGGCCCACTGCGGGTCCCAGGCCAGCCACGGCTGGCCGGTGACCGGTCCGACGAGCCCGGCGAGGATGAACACCACCACGCCGACCGCGAGCGCCGGGCGCATCCAGCGCCGCGTGGTCACGGTGAGGGGGACTCCGGCCACCCGCAGCAGGATCAGCATCGCGCACAGCACCGACCCGGACTGGAACGCTCCGCCGGACTCGCTGCTCCCGGCGAAGAGCAGCCACAGGCCGGCCAGGAGCAGGACGGGGGCGCCGACCCGGGCCATGGTGACCAGCGTCGAGGAGAGCGGATGCACCGGGATCCGTGCCTGGTGCAGGCCGCCGTCTCGACCCACCGCCATCACCGCCACTCCGGCCATCAGCAGCACCGCGGTCTCCAGCAGCGTGTCATAGGCGCGGAAGGCCAGGAGGACGGCGGTCACGCCGTGGTCCACGCCGGTGTCCGGCATCTGCTGGGCCACCGGGTCCTGCCACCTGGCGATCTGAGGGTAGATCCGTGCCCAGACGAGTGCGCCCAGCACGCTGAGCACGACGCCGACGAGGACGCCGAGTCCGGTGCGGACCCGTCCGTCGGCGCGTCCCCGCGAGTCCGAGGCGTCGGAGGCCGCACCCGGTCGGGAGCGGACGGCCAGCCACACCAGCACGGCGCCGAGGATGCCGCCGCCCAGCGCGGCCTCGGCCAGCGCCACGTCCACCGACCCCAGTCGCAGCCACACCAGGGAGATGACGACTCCGAGCACGAGGAAGCCCGTGGCCAGGGCGAAGCGTGTCCGGGGCAGCAGGGCGCAGCCGGCTGCGGCGAGCACTCCCAGTCCCAGGGCGAGGTCGATGAGGGCGGGCCCGTCCGTCATCGGTCGGCCTCCCCGCCCGCGTCGCCGGACCCGCTCGCACCGCCGGACCCGCTCAACCCGTGGGACTCCGGCGTCCTCGGAGGTCCGTGCGGCCCGCGGGCGCGCTCGGGAGACTCGACGTCGTCGAGCCTCGAGGCCTCCAGCGTGGCGAGCAGATGGGCCGAGACCGAGGCCCCGGCCACCGCGAGCAGCCAGATCAGGACCATGACTCCGCCCGCCGTCCAGCTGCCCAGCATGACGGCGACGCCCAGCAGGATGAACCCCAGCCCGAGGTTGTCCGCCTTGGTGAGCGCGTGCAGGCGTGAGCGCTGGTCGGGCAGGCGCAGCAGTCCCACGGTGCCGGCGGTGAAGAAGAGGGCGCCCAGGCAGACCAGCACGGCGCCGAGGAGGTCAGCCATGCGGCGTCTCCAGTGTCCCCTGCGTCTCCTGGGCCGTCTGGGTCGCCGACGGGTCGCGGTCGTGACCGGCCCCTCTGCGGCCGGGGCGGTCACGGCGTGAGCGTTCGGCGTCGGCCCGCACCGCGGCGGTGACCACCGCCGTCCCGGCCAGCACCAGGGCGACGTCGAGCATGCGTTCGGTCCCGGTCAGCGCGGCGAACACCGCCGCCAGCGCCACACCGGTCGTCGAGGCCAGCAGGATCACCAGCAGCCAGGAGCCTGCGGCCCTGCCGCGGGAGAGGACCACGGCGGCGATGAGGAGGTTGACCACGAGCAGGATCGACACGGCGCTCAGCACGGCGTCGACCACAGGCACGCTGTACCACCCTCCCCTCGAATCGCTCCAGGTCACACTGCGGTCAGGCGGTGTGACGAGGTCCCCGCACATGCTAACGGAGCAAGCTGACCGCCGGCGACGTCGCGCAGGTGCCCACCCGGACGCGCCGATAGACTCTTGACCATGACATCAGGCAGCTGGCTCATCGTCGGACTCGGGAATCCGGGGGACAAGTACCGGGGGACCCGTCACAACATCGGTCAGGTCGTCATCGACGAGCTCGTCTCCCGCATGGGTGCCACCCTCAGCCGCACCAAGATCGGCGCTCGGGTCGTCGCCGCACGTCTGGGCGTCGGCGGACCGCGCGTGGTGCTGGCCGTCTCCGAGGGGTATATGAACGTCTCGGGGAAGCCGGTGCGGGCCCTGATGGACTACTTCGACGTCGACGACGACCACCTCCTGGTGATCCACGACGAGGTGGACCTCGACTTCGGTCGCATCAAGCTCAAGCAGGGCGGCTCCGAGGGAGGGCACAACGGCCTCCGCTCGATCACCCAGCACCTGGGCGGTGAGCGCGACTACCTCCGGCTGCGTGCCGGGGTCGGTCGGCCCTCCGGCCGCACGGACACCTCCGACCACGTGCTCGGCCGGTTCGCCTCCGCCGAGCGGGAGCAGCTGCCCGAGTTCGTCTCACGCTGCGCCGATGCGGCCGAGAGCGTCGTGGTCGAAGGCCTCGTCGCCGCGCAGAACGCGGCCCACTGAGGGCCGCGCCCCGCGGCGTCGGGCGCGTCAGCCGTCGCCGCGGATCCAGGCGTCGACCTCGCGGGACTGCAGCTCCACGAAGCGACGCATGTACGGCTCTGCCGCGGACTTCAGCTTCTTGCCGATCAGCGGGATGGAGGTGTTGACCTCGCCGCGCACCGTGGCCCGGGTCTCCTCGCCGCGGGCGTGCAGGTTCTGCGTGGCCTCGGCGCTGACCGGGGCGGAGTGGATCCTCACGGTCATGTCGGAACGGCGCGAGCCGTCCTCGTCCGGGGTGCTCCACTCCTCGGTGATGGTCACCGTGACCTGACCCTTAAGGAACTTCTGGGCGATGTCCGGCAGCTTGTCCGCCGACATGGCCTGCTCCGAGGTGATGGTGAACGCCTCCGAGGTCTCTCCGGAGACCTCGAAGCTCTTCAGCTGGGAGCCCACCTTCGACGCCAGGTGCTCATGGAAGTCGCGCGCGGCGAAGGCCTCGATGATCTTCTCGGCGGGCTGGGGGATGACGGTCTCTGCTTCGAGGGCCACGGGCGTGCCTCCTTGGGACGTGAGCTGTGCTGATCGTTCCCCATCATAGGCCTCCTCCGTCGGCCTCCTCGAGACGGCGCCGGGGGACGGCCGGAGGACGAGGGGAGTATCCTTGTGGGGTCCTGATCCGCACCCCCGCATCCCCGCATCCCGTGTGCACCGCGCGTGCACCGCTCGTCGAATCGAGGCGTCCCCCCCTCCATGGCACTGACCGGACTGCGCACCGCTCTGACCTCCGAAGCCTCCGTCCGCCGCATCCGGACGGCGGCCGGACACCGGGCCGCCGAACGGACCGACGAGCTGCGGATCGCGGCCTCGCAGGGTCTGCGCCCGGCGCTGCTCGCCGAGGTCGCCGAGGGGCTCAGAGAGGCCGAGGAGGACGCGGTGCTGCTGGTGGTCACCGCCACCGACCGCGAGGCCGACGCCCTCAGCGTCTCCCTGGGCGCCTTCGCCCCCGCGCTCCGCACCGCCCACTTCCCCTCCTGGGAGACCCTGCCGCACGAGCGGCTGTCCCCGCGCTCGGACACCGTCGGACGTCGGCTCGGAGTGCTGCGACGGCTGGCGCACCCGCAGCAGGCCGGGGGGCTCGACGTCGTCGTCGCTCCGGTGCGTGCGGTGGTCCAGCCGCTGGTCGACGGACTGGGGGACCTCGCACCGGTGCGCCTGGAGGTCGGTGAGGAGTACGACTTCGACGGGGTGGTCGCCGCCCTCGCGGCCGCGGCCTACTCCCGTGTGGACATGGTCACCCGGCGCGGCGAGTTCGCCGTGCGCGGCGGCATCCTCGACGTCTTCCCGCCCACCGAGGCGCACCCGCTGCGTCTGGAGTTCTTCGGCGACGAGGTCGAGCGGATGCGATGGTTCTCCGTGGCCGACCAGCGCTCCCTGGACGAGGAGGAGGCGCCGACCGTCCTCGACGCCGCACCCTGCCGCGAGCTGCTCATCACCGAGGACGTGCGCGCCCGGGCCCGCGAGATGATGCCCCGGATGCCCCACGCCACGGACATACTCGCCAAGATCTCCGAAGGCCTGGCCGTGGAGGGCATGGAGTCCCTGGCCCCCGCCCTGGTGGAGCGGATGGTCCCGCTGGTCACCCAGCTGCCGGCAGGCTCCCTGACCCTGATCGTCGAGCCCGAGCGCACCCGCGGCCGCGCCCAGGACCTGGCCGCCACCAACGAGGAGTTCCTCGCCGCGGCCTGGTCGGCCGCTCCCGACGGCGGCGCGGCCCCGCTGGACGTCACCGCCTCCGAGACGCGCGACGGGTTCAGCGCCGAGGCCTCCCACCTGAGCGGCGGAGCCTTCGCCAGCCTCGCCGACACCCGGGAGGCCTCGCTGGAGGCCGGCTGCGGATGGTGGTCGGTCACCGCCCTGGGCCTCGACGAGGAGCTGGAGCAGGACGCCGACGTCGTCTCCGTCGACTCCCGGGAACCCATCGGATACCGGGGCAGCGTGGACGAGGTCATGCGGTTCCTCGCCTCCCGTGCCGCCGACCGCTGGTCGGTGGTGGTGACCACCGCAGGCTCCGGGTCGGCGGCCCGTGTGCTCGAGCTGCTGCAGGACAACGAGGTCCCCGCCGTCTCGACGACCACACTCGACGAGGCCCCCGCACCGGGCCGCGTCACCGTGACCACCGCAGAGGTCGGCGAAGGCTTCGCCGTGGACCCCCTGCAGCTGGCCCTGCTCACCGAGTCCGAGATGCTCGGCCGCTCGATCCGCGAATCGTCCTCCCGCCGAGGCCGGATGCCGGCGCGACGCCGTCGGAACCAGGTCGACCCGCTGGCCCTGAAGAAGGGCGACTACGTCGTCCACGAACAGCACGGGATCGGACAGTTCGTCGAACTCGTCCAGCGGAGGGTCGGCTCGCCGCAGGCCGTGCGCGCCGGCACCGCCGGAGTCCGCGAATACCTGGTCGTCGAGTACGCCGCCTCCAAGCGCGGCGGACCGAAGGACCGGCTCATGGTCCCCACCGACCAGTTGGACCAGGTCTCGCAGTACGTCGGCGGCGACGCCCCCAGCCTGTCGAAGATGGGCGGCTCCGACTGGGCCCAGACCAAGCGGAAGGCCAAGAAGGCGGTCCGGGAGATCGCCGGCGAGCTCATCCGCCTCTACTCCGCCCGCATGGCCACCCGCGGCCACGCCTTCGGCCCCGACACCCCGTGGCAGGCCGAGCTGGAGGATGCGTTCCCCCACGCCGAGACCCCCGACCAGCTGACCACCATGGACGAGGTCAAGCGGGACATGGAGCGGGAGGTCCCCATGGACCGGCTCATCTCCGGCGACGTCGGCTACGGCAAGACCGAGATCGCGGTGCGTGCCGCCTTCAAGGCCGTCCAGGACGGCAAGCAGGTCGCCGTGCTCGTGCCCACCACGGTGCTCGCCTCCCAGCACCTGGAGACCTTCACCGAACGGTTCGCCGGATTCCCGGTCACCGTCCGAGCGCTCTCCCGGTTCCAGACGGCCAAGGAGTCGGCCGAGGTCACCGCCGCGCTCGCCGACGGCGGCCTCGACGTCGTCATCGGCACCCACCGGCTGCTCTCCAAGGAGGTCAGCTTCAAGGACCTGGGCCTGGTGATCGTCGACGAGGAGCAACGCTTCGGCGTCGAGCACAAGGAGGCGCTGAAGAAGATGCGCACCGACGTCGACGTGCTCGCCATGTCCGCCACGCCCATCCCGCGCACCCTGGAGATGTCCATGGCCGGGATCCGGGAGACCTCCACCCTGGCGACCCCGCCGGAGGAGCGCCACCCGGTGCTGACCTATGTGGGCCCGTACACGGACAAGCAGGTCTCAGCGGCGATCCGTCGAGAGCTCATGCGCGAGGGCCAGGTGTTCTTCGTCCACAACCGGGTGTCCTCCATCGACCGCACCGCGGCCCGCATCCGCGAGCTGGTGCCCGAGGCCCGGGTGGAGGTCGCCCACGGGCAGATGGGCGAGGCCCGGCTCGAGCAGATCATCCAGGACTTCTGGGAGAGGCGCTTCGACGTGCTAGTCTCCACGACCATCATCGAGACCGGACTGGACATCTCCAACGCCAACACCCTGATCGTCGACCGCGCCTCGACCTACGGACTCAGCCAGCTCCACCAGCTGCGCGGCCGTGTGGGCCGGTCCCGCGAGCGGGCCTACGCGTACTTCCTCTACCCGGCGGAGAAGCCGCTCGGAGAGGTCGCGCTGGAGCGGCTGCGGGCTGTGGCGGCGAACAACGAGCTCGGCGCCGGACTGCAGCTGGCGATGAAGGATCTGGAGATCCGCGGAGCCGGGAACCTGCTCGGCGGCGAACAGTCCGGACACATCGCCGGGGTCGGCTTCGACCTGTACCTGCGCCTGGTGGGTGAGGCGGTGGCCGACTACCGCGGCGACACCGAGGCCAAGGTCCCCGAGGTGAAGATCGAGCTGCCCATCGACGCCCACCTGCCCGAGTCCTACGTCCCCGGGGAGCGGCTGCGCCTCGAGGGCTACCGGAAGATGGCCGCCGCCGACACCGACGAGAAGATCGAAGAGGTCCTGGTCGAATGGCGGGACCGCTACGGGGAGCCGCCGGCGCCGGTGGTCAACCTGGAGCGGGTCGCCCGGCTGCGCAACGCCGCCCGCGCCGCCGGAGTCACCGACATCGCCGTGCAGGGGAAGTGGATCCGCTTCTCCCCGGTGGAGGACCTGCCCGAGTCCCGCCAGCTGCGGCTGGACCGGATGTACCCCGGTGCGCAGACCAAGGCGGCGCTGAAGCAGCTGCTGGTGCCCAAGCCCATGACCTCCCGGGTGGGCGGGCAGGACCTCACCGACGGGCCGCTGCTGGACTGGCTCGCCCAGGTGTTCGAGGCGATCCTCAGCCCGGCCCCGACCGGGCCGGCCGCGGCAGCCCCGTCAGGTACGGAGACGCCCACGTCCGATTGACCCAGACCCCCAGCGGCCAACAGACCGCCAGAGCGAGGAGGACGGCGACCAGCGGGTGGGGGACTCCCAGGCCGCCGACCGCCCAGAGCACCAGCGGGTGCAGGAACACGACCAGGGTCCCGGTGCGCACCAGCTCCGAGACCAGCCGCACCGCGCCGGGACTGCGGCGAAGACGGGCGTCCACCGTCGTGGAGAACAGCAGCACCGCCCCGCAGCAGATGAGTACGGCCAGCGCCGGGGACAGCAGGTAGGTGCCGAAGCCGGACCACTTCATGTTCATCGTCTCGGCCCCCAGGGCCACCGCACCGAGTCCGACGACCACCGCCGTGGCCCCCGTCGTCCGAGGGGCGGGCACCAGGTGCTGGAGGCGCCGGAACCACCAGCCGGCGAGCATATAGGCCATGCAGGCCGGCACCAGGCCCAGACCCAGGAAGGTGTAGGCCATCTGCGAATCGGGCAGCTCGGCCGCGGTCAGCCCGGCCACGGCCACGAGCACCCCGACCCACCAGGGCAGGGCGACGACCAGGCGCAGCAGCAGCGCGGCGAAGAAGAGCACGGAGATGAACCAGAAGGCCAGGTACGGCATATCGGTCATGGCCCCGCCGTGCAGGGCTCCGAGGACGACGCCGTCGTCGAAGGCCGCCGGGGTGGGGGAAACCGCCAGGACCACGAGGCTCAGCAGGACCAGCCACGTCAGATAGGGGACCCCCAGCGTGCGCCATCGGACCCGCAGCTCGCCGCCGAAGCTGCGCGACTCGGCGAGGAAATAGCCGGAGAGCAGGAAGAACAGCGGCATCCGCCAGATCTGGATGTACTCCTCACCCGGCATGTGCGGGTAGGCGTGCCCCAGGACGACGGCCACCACCGAGAGGATCCGCAGCAGGTCGACGCCGATGTTGCGCGGGGTCGGAGCGCCGCGGACATGACGAGGGCGCGGCGCCCGGCCGAAATGCCGGTCACCGCGCCCTGCGTCGGGGGATGGGGTCAGTGGGTCGACCTCGCGTGCTCGAGCGTCGCGTGCTCGCGGTGGAGGTCCTGCTGCTCCAGGGTGTCGGAGCGTCCCATGAACTCCTTGGCGATCAGGAAGGAGAGCGTGTACAGCACCAGGAAGGCCAGTCCGGGCCACCAGGCGTTCTCCAGAGTCCAGAAGGCGATGGCGACCATGGAGCCGATCAGCGCGCCGAAGACCAGGAGGAAGGCGATGAAGTTGCCCAGGAAGTTGCCCTGGCCGGAGTAGGCCTTGACCTTGCCGTTGCTGATCATATGATCCCCTCGAAGACGTGGTGCGGGTGTCTGTCCGCCGTGCCTCAGTAGGCGCCGTCGGAGCCCGCACCGGGATCGGCGGACGACGGACGCTCTGCCGCTCCTACGATATCAAGCGACGAGCTGGCACCGAGCCGTGTTGCCCCTGCGGCGACGAACCTCTCGGCGTCCTCCCGGCTGCGCACCCCGCCGGAGGCCTTCACCCCGAGCCGCGGTGCGACGAGCCGGCTCATCAGCTCGACGTCCTCGACGGTGGCACCGCCCCCGGCGAAGCCGGTGGAGGTCTTCACGTAGTCGGCGCCGGCGGCCTCGGCGGCGCGGCAGGCGAGCTCCTTGGCCGGGTCGCTGAGCAGCGCCGTCTCGAGGATCACCTTCAGCAGCCCGCCGGCCTCATGGACGACGGCAGCGATCGCGCCGATCTGGGTCTCCAGCGCCTCACGGTGTCCGGCCTCGGCGTCGGCGATGTCGATGACCATGTCGATCTCCTCGGCGCCGGCGGCCGTCGCCTGCTCGGCCTCGGCGACCTTGGTCTCGGTGGTGGTCGCTCCCAGCGGGAAGCCGACCACCGCGCAGGTGCGGACCTCTGAGCCCACGAGTTCGGAGGCCACCAGGGGCACCCAGCGCGGGTTCACGCACACAGAGGCGAATCCGTGCTCACGGGCCTCGGCCACCACACGGCGGACGGTCTGCTCGTCGGTGTCGGGCTTGAGCACGGTGTGGTCGATGATGGCCGCCAGCTCGGCGGGGGAGGGCGAAGCGCTCACGGAGTCTCCTGCTCGGTCGGGTGTCTGTGTGTACGGATGGGGCGTCTCAGCTGACGAGGGACTCGAGGGACCCGCGCAGCACCTCGAGCCTCGCCTCGGCCTCGTCCCGGGTGTCGCCCACGGCCTCCAGGTAGCACTTGACCTTGGGCTCGGTCCCGGAGGGCCGGACGATGACGCGGTCGCCGGCCTCGGTGTCGAAGATCAGCGCGTCGGTGACCGTGGCCTCCTCGAAGCGGCGGCCGGGCAGGGGATCCTTCTGCAGGTCCAGCGCCGCGGTGACCGGCGAGCCTGCGAGTTCGGCGGGCGGAGCATTCCTCAGCGCGGAGGTGATCTCGCCGAGCTGGGACAGCTCCTCCACCCGGACGGTGATCTGCCCTGTGACGAAGTGACCCGTCTCCTCGGCGATCTCGGCCAGCCGGTCGAACAGCGTCCTGCCGTCGGCCCGGAGCTGGGCGGCGAGCTCCGCCAGGATCACCGCGGCGGAGACGCCGTCCTTGTCGCGCACCGAGTGCGGATCCACGCAGAAGCCGATGGCCTCTTCGTAGCCGAAGGTCAGCCCCCTGACCCTGGCGAGCCACTTGAACCCCGTCAGCGTCTGATGGTGCTCGACGCCCCGCGCCCGGCACAGGGCTCCGAGCTGACGGGAGGACACCACGGAGTTGGCCATGACCACGGGTGCGCCCTCGGGCGCCTCCGGGCTGAGGGCTCCGCGTTCGAGGATGTGCGCGCCGAGCAGGACCCCCATCTCGTCGCCGCTGAGCTGCCGCCATGCTCCCCGGGCCGGGTCGAAGGCGGCGGCCGAGAGGCGGTCGGCGTCGGGGTCGTTTGCCAGGACCAGGTCGGCATCGTGCCGTTCCGCGGTCTTCAGTGCGAGGTCCAGGGCGCCGGGCTCCTCCGGGTTGGGGAACTCCACGGTCGGGAAGTCGGGGTCCGGACGGCACTGCTCCTCGACCTCGACGACGTCGCGGAACTTCGCATCCCTCAGTGCGGCCGCCACCATCTCCGCACCGACTCCGTGCATCGCGGTGTAGACGATGCGCAGATCACGGTGAGGGTGGCGACGTCGGTCGACCAGGGAGGCGGTGTTCCAGCGGTAGGCCGCCCGGGCCGTCCACCCGAGCTTCCACACCCGCGGGGGCATGGTCAGGCTCTGCTGCGCCGGAGGCTGCGGGTCAGCGGGAGCCGCGCTCATCGTGTCCTCGACGACGGCGTCGATCAGGCCCGCCACCTGCACGTCCGTCGGCGCGGTGATCTGGGCGCCGACGCCGGCCCCGTCGGACTCGACCAGGCGGGCCAGCCGGCCGCCGAAGTACACCTTGTACCCGTTGTCCCTGGGCGGGTTGTGCGAGGCGGTGACCATGATGCCGATGTCGGCGTCCTCGAACATCACCTGCTGAGCCAGCACCGGGGTGGGCATGGGGCGGTCGAACGCCCCGACCTGCCAACCGGCCTCGAGGAACACCCGGGCGGTCTCCACCGCGAAGTCGTGGGAGCCGTGACGGGCGTCGAAGCCGATGGCCACGCTGCCGGTCCCGTCCTCCTCGCCGGTGGTCATCCTGCCCCGGGCGAAGTGGACCAGACCCCAGGCGGTCTGCCGGACCACCAGACGGTTCATCCGCAGCGGGCCGGGACCCAGTGCGGCCCGGAGCCCGGCGGTGCCGAAGGTCAGGCGGCCGGCGAACAGTCCGCGCAGCTCCTCCAGGGCGGCCTCGTCGCCGGACTCGGCGGCGTCGCTCAGCGCCTGCAGCTCGTCACGTGTGGTGGGGTCGGGGTCGTGGGCGATCCATCGGCGCACCGTGGTCAGCAGCTGGTCATCGCTCATCGTCAGCTCCGGTTCTGTGGGTCAGCTTGTCACGGTCCGAGTGATGATCTCGGCCAGCAGGGTGGAGATCCGCGGGGCGGCCTCCCGACCGGCGTCGATGACCTCCTGGTGGCTCAGCGGCTGGGGGGAGATGCCGGCCGCCTGGTTGGTGACCAGGGAGATGCCGAAGACCTCCATCCCGGCCGCCCGTGCCGCTATGGCCTCCAGCGCGGTGGACATGCCGACCAGGTCCGCTCCGAGGGTGCCGGCCATCCGGACTTCGGCCGGGGTCTCGTAGTGCGGGCCGGGGAACTGGGCGTAGACGCCCTCCGGGAGCGAGGGGTCCACCTCGTGGGCGATCCCGCGGATACGGGCGGAGTAGAGGTCCGTCATATCGACGAAGTGGGCTCCGCGCAGGGAGGAGGTCGCCGTGAGGTTCAGGTGGTCGCTGATCAGGACCGCGGTGCCGGGCGCCCACTCCTCGCGCAGGCCGCCGCAGCCGTTGGTGAGGACCATGGTCTTCGCGCCGGCGGCCGCGGCGGTGCGCACTCCGTGGGCGACGGCGTCGACGCCGCGGCCCTCGTAGTAGTGGGTGCGTGCGGCGACCACGAGCACGTGATGGGCCGGCCCGTCGTCGTCGCCGGTGCGGACGATCCGCAGCGTGCCCGAGTGTCCGGAGACCGCGGAGGCGTGGAAGCCGGGGATCTCGGCCGCGTCGATCTCGCAGACGGTCTCGCCGAGCCGGTCGGCGGCCTGGCTCCAGCCGGAGCCCAGAGTGCAGGCGAGATCGATCGAGTCCACGCCGGCGCGCTCCAGCAGTGCGGAGGCGGCCTCTGCGGCCAGGCGGTTCGCCGGAGCCTCAGGGTCGTTGGTCGGGATCGTCTCGGGCGCGGCGGTGATGTGCTGGGACATCCCGCCTCCGGTGGGTGCGCTGTGCTCAGTCATCGCCTCCCAATGTACCCGGAACGCGCCCGGTCCTCTCCGGTCCCGCCCGCCCCGCGACACCCGACTCCCGCCCTACCCGTCGATGGAGAGAAACTCGCCGCGCGTCACGGCATGTCGGCACGAACTTCTCTCCCTCGACGGGGTGGCGGGGACGTCGCGTGGGCGGGGTGCGGGCGGGATGCGGCTATGACTTGAGTGCCCCAGTGGGCAGAATGGAGATCGTGACTTCTTCTGACACCGGGAACCCGTTCGCACCTGACCACATCGCCGTCCTCGGAGGGGGTCCCGGCGGCTACGAGGCCGCCTTGGCGGCCGCCGACGCCGGAGCCCGAGTCACGGTCGTCGAGGACAAGGGGCTCGGCGGCTCAGCGGTGCTGACCGACGTGGTCCCCTCCAAGACCCTGATCGCCACCGCCGATGCGATGCGCCGGGTCAACGCCTCGGTGAACTTCGGAGTGCGGTTCGGTGAGCGCGGCGAGACCGACGACGACCAGTTCGAGACCGAGGCCTGGGCGGACTTCTCCCGGGTCAATGAGCGTCTGCTCAAGCTCGCCCACGACCAGTCCCAGGACATCGAGGCTTCCGTGAAGCGCGCCGGGATCACCGTCATCAAGGGCCGCGGCCGGCTCGTCCCACCGCACAGCATCGAAGTCACCCCGCGCGACGGGGGCCGGTCCCAGCTCATCGAGGCCGACGCCGTCCTGGTGGCCACCGGCGCCAGCCCGCGGGAGCTGCCCACCGCGGTCCCCGACGGGGAGCGCATCCTCAACTGGACCCAGGCCTACATCCTCACCGAGGTGCCCGAGCACATGATCGTGGTCGGCTCGGGGGTCACCGGCGCGGAGTTCGCCTCCGCCTACCGCCGCCTCGGCGCCGAGGTCACCCTGGTCTCGTCGCGGGAGCGGGTCCTGCCCGGCGAGGACGCCGACGCCGCGGAGGTGCTGGAGCGGGCGTTCACCCGCGTGGGGACCCACGTGGCCTCGAAGTCTCGGGCCGAGTCGGTGGAGCGCGACGGGGACGGCGTCCGCGTGACCCTGAACACCGGCGAGGTCCTCCACGGCTCCCACTGCCTGATGGCCGTCGGGGGAGTCCCCAACACCGAGGACGTCGGACTCGAGGACTGCGGCGTCCAGCTCACCGAGTCTGGGCACGTGCGCGTGGACTCGGTCTCCCGCACCACCGCCGCCGGCATCTACGCCGCCGGAGACTGCACCGGCAAGCTGCCCCTGGCCTCCGTGGCGGCCATGCAGGGTCGCGTCGCCGTCTCCCACATGCTCGGCGAGGCGGTCAGCCCGCTGAAGCTGCACCACGTGGCCTCCAACGTCTTCACCTCCCCGGAGATCGCCACCGTGGGCGTGACCCAGGCCCAGGTCGACTCCGGGGAGTACCAGGCCGACGTGGTGAAGCTGGACCTCTCCACGAACCCTCGGGCGAAGATGATGATGGTCCGCGACGGCTTCGTGAAGATCTTCGCCCGCAAGGGGTCCGGGACCACGATCGGCGCCGTCGTCGTCGCCCCCCGCGCCTCCGAGCTGATCTTCCCGCTGGCCCTGGCGGTGACGCAGAAGATCCACGTCGACGACGTCGCCAAGACCATCACCGTCTACCCCTCCCTGACCGGGTCGATCTCCGAGGCGGCCCGGCGGCTCCACGCCTACGGCGGCTGAGCCGGAGGCTACGATGACCGGATGAGCTCCCACCCCGCCCAGCCCCGCACCCCCACGGCCGTCGACGCCTTCGCCGAGGAGCACTTCGAGAAGCACCTCGCCCTCGATCCCGAGGAGGCCACCGTACTGGGCCGCACCGGAGTCGAGACCGAGTACGCCGACTATTCGCCCGCCGGCACCGAGGCGATGGCCCGGCTGAATCGGGAGACCCTGCGCGGGCTCGACGAGCTCACTCCGTCCGACCACACCGATGAGGTCACCCTCCACGCGATGCGTGAGCGGCTCGGACTGGCGGTGGCGCAGCACGAGACCGGTCGCACGGAGCTGAACAACCTGGCCTCCGCTCCTCAGGGCGTCCGGATGGTGCTGGAGCTGATGCCGCAGTCCACCGACGCCGACTTCGAGCACATCGCCGGGCGCCTGCACAATCTGCCCGGGGCGCTGGAGGGCTATTGGGAGTCCCTGCGGGCCTCCGCCGCGCA
Source organism: Nesterenkonia marinintestina (assembly GCF_025420485.1). GTDB lineage: Bacteria > Actinomycetota > Actinomycetes > Actinomycetales > Micrococcaceae > Nesterenkonia > Nesterenkonia marinintestina. The sequence continues at coordinate 135,533 of NZ_JAOEFD010000002.1, forward strand.
GGGCCACGTGGCCGCCCGACGGCAGGTGAGCACCGTCGCCGGACAGTGCCGCGACTACGCGAAGGCCGACGGGGCCCTGGCCTCCCTGCTGGCCTCCGCGAAGCGGGCCGGAGTCGACGACCAGGTGCGCGGACGTGTGGCCGACGGCGTCTCCGCCGCCGCAGGAGCCTATGAGCAGCTGGCCCAGCGGCTGAGCGAGGAGCTTCTGCCGCAGGCCCCGCAGACCGACGCCGTCGGCACCGATCTCTACCGCCTGGCCTCACAGACCTTCACCGGCACCGTGCTGGACCTCGAGGAGACCTATGCCTGGGGGCAGGAGGAGCTGGCGAGGCTGGTCGCCGAGCAGGAGCGGGTCGCCTCGCAGATCAGCCCCGGTGCCGACGTCGCCCAGGCCAAGGCGGTCCTGGATGCGGATCCGGCCCGTCAGATCGAGGGCACCGAGGCGCTGCGCGCATGGATGCAGGACCTCTCCGACCGGGCGGTCGCCGAGCTGAAGGGCACACACTTCGACATCCCGGCGCCCATGGACCGGCTCGAATGCCTGATCGCCCCCACCCAGGACGGCGGGGTCTACTACACCGGCCCCAGCGAGGACTTCTCCCGCCCGGGCCGGATGTGGTGGTCGGTGCCGCCGGGGGAGACCTCCTTCACCACCTGGTCCCAGACGACCACCGTGTACCACGAGGGGGTGCCCGGTCATCACCTGCAGATCGCCACGGCGACGATGATCCGGGACCGGCTGAACTCCTGGCGCCGCAACGGCTGCATGGTCTCCGGCTACGCCGAGGGCTGGGCGCTCTACGCCGAGAAGCTCATGGAGGAGCTCGGCCACCTGAAGGATCCCGGCGACGCGATGGGCATGCTGGACATGCAGCGGATGCGTGCGGCCCGCGTCGTCTTCGACATCGGGGTCCACTGCGGGTTCGCCGCACCGCAGGAGTGGGGCGGCGGGACCTGGACCCCGGAGAGGGGGTACGCCTTCCTCAAGCACCACCTGCCGGTCTCTCAGGGCGAGCTCGACTTCGAGTTCACCCGCTATCTGGGCTGGCCCGGCCAGGCGCCCTCCTACAAGGTCGGCCAGCGGGTCTTCGAACAGCTGCGCGCCGAGCGGGAGGCCGACGACGGCGCAGACTTCGACCTGCGCGGCTTCCACACCGAGGTGCTGCAGCTGGGCATGCTCGGACTCGACACGCTCCGCTTCGCCGTGCAGAGGACCTGAGGAGCCCGCCGATGCGGTTCCTCCCACACCGACACCGACGCCGGCGCCGAGGCTCGGGGCGGGGCTCGGCTCAGCCGCACTGGCCCGTGACTCTCACCGCCGAGGCCGGCGACGGCGCCGTGCTGCTGCGACCCATCAGCCTCGCCGACGAGCACCGGTACCTCGCGCTGCAGCTCCGGAACCACGACTGGTTGGCCCCCTGGTCTGCGACGACGCCGGAACACCCGGGCACCGGCGTCACGTCGGCGGGGTTCCGAGCCGGCACCCGGGCGCTGCTGAAGCAGGCCCGACGCGGCGCCTCGATGCCGTGGCTCATCTGGTTCGCCCCGCGCGACGCCGGCCGGACCGGGGCCCCGCCGGAGTTCGGGCTGGTCGGGCAGCTGACCGTGGGCCCGATCATCGGGGGCTCCGCCCGATCGACGAGCATCGGCTACTGGATGGATGAGGCCCACGCCGGCCGCGGGATCATGACCGCCGCGGTGGCCGCCGCGGTGGACCACCTGCTCGACGTCCGGGGCCTGCATCGGGTGGAGATCGCCGTGCGTCCAGAGAACCTGCGCAGTCTGCGCGTGGTGGAGAAGCTGGGCCTGCGCGAGGAGGGTCTGCGCCTGCGGTTCCTCCACATCGGCGGCGCCTGGGCGGACCACCGGATCTTCGCGATCACCGCCGAGGAGCCGCGCGCCTGGGCCTCTCCGCGCGGCTGAGCGGCCGCTGCTGACGGCCGGCGACACGCGCCCGTCTGCACATCGGCTGGGAAGTGGTGGGAGGACCCTGGGAATCGACTAGTATGGCTTCACGCCTACGATCAGCGGATCCCCCGGACGGTGGAGACGTGGGCGCCGAAGAGGGGCACGGAAGGGAGTCACGGTGGTACTGGGCGCATCTCGTCTCGAGACGATGGTGCTCACCGTGATCCCCGATCTGCCCATCCACTCCTCGGTGCTCTTCGCCTTCGCCGCCGGGCTCTTCCTGGCTGCGCTGATCCTCCGAGCCCAGCGGCTGCCCGAAGGGCCGACGTCCTCACGGACGGCGGTCCGACTCGGGCATCCCACGATCACCCGTCTCCGACGGCTCCGCACGGTGCGGGGTCCCCGGAGGGGACGAGCAGAACGAAGGGCATACATGTCAGAGAACACCCCACGCGGCGGAGCCGGCGCCGCGACCTCGCGACCCGCGACGGACTCCGGAGCCTCCGCAGCCCCGGCCGACGCGGGCCTCACCGTGCACTGGGGCCGCGCCGCGGTGGCCCTCGTCGGCGTGCTCGCACTGCTGGTCGCCCTGGTGACCGCGGTCGTCGCGGCGGTCGGACCGATGACCTTCGTGCCCCCGCTGCTGGCCCTGCTGGTCTTCGCCGCAGCCGTCGTCGCCCTGCGCGCCATGGCGGTCACCCGTCGGCGGGGCCGGCGCCGCGAAGACCTCGACGCCGCCATCGCCGAGGCCATGAACCCCACTCTGACGACCGACGAAGCCGCCTCCCTGCGCCGTCCCCACGTGCCCACCACGGCGCACACCCTGACCGCGCACACCCTGCACGCCCAGCAGGTGAGCCCCTTCGACGCCATGGTCTCGGACGCCCGGGGGTCCGGCGGCCCGCGCTCGCTGCAGGAGATCGACGCAGACGGCCTGCCGGTCGACCTGGCCTCCACCTTCGACGAGTCCGACGCCCGCCCCGCGCCGGAGCACCGGCCGGCCGCACAGACCGCACAGACCGCTCCGGCCGCGCCGGCCGCACAGGCCGACCGGGCCGCAGAGAGCGCGGCCACACCGGAGACCGGGGCCCAGTGGCGCCCGCGCGAGGTGCCCCGTCCGAGGTACCTCGAGGCGGAGAAGGCCTCCCGCCCCCTTCCGGAGCCGCTGCGGACAGAGGATCCGAAGCCGACCGGCGACGTCCGACTCAACCGCGACTCCGCGCTCGCCGACTCCGGGGGCGACCTGCCCGCCGAGCAGTCGGAGATCCCAGCCTTCTCCACCGCCCCGCACAGCGGATCCGGACAGCAGGCGCTCGATCTCGATGCCGTGCTGAGGCGCCGCCGGGCCTGATCCGACGGACCACCACGTGCTCGGACGAGACGTCTTCGACGACCCGCACTCCACCGCGCCGCAGCCCGATGACGACGACCCCGTCGGCGGTGCGGGAGACCCCGGCGTCGTCGCGGCTCTGGACAGGCGGCAGCTCGAGTCCGAGCAGCTCGCCCTCCTCCAGTCCTCCGCGGTCTTCGCTCCGGTCCGGACGGCCCTGAGGGACTTCGGCGTCGCCGCGGCCCAGCTGCAGGTCGAGAGCGTCCAGCACCGCCCGGGCGCCGGGGTCACCGGGATCTACCGCGTCGAGGCCGAGGGGGCCGAGGCCGAACGACTCTTCCTGGGTGCCACGACCGAGCCGGTGGACGACCGTGCGGGCGGAGTCGTGGTGGTGGACTCTCCGGTCGGGCTGCTCAGCGTCTGGCGTCACCCCGGGGACCCTGCTCTGCCCGGACTGCATCTGGCGGCCGACCCGGCCGCAGTCATCTCGGAGTGGGGCGAGGGTCGGGCGCTGCGACGGCTGGAGACGGTGAGCTACCGTCCGCTGCGCCGCGCGGTGATCCTCGCCGAGTTCGACGACGGGGATCGCCTCTATCTGAAGGCCCTGCGTCGCGGCGCGGCCGCCCGGCTCGACCACCGTCACCGCATGCTCGCCGCCGCCGGCCTGCCGGTTCCCGTCCCGGCCCGCGGGCCTCGGGCCGAGGTCGTCGCCCTGCCCGACGGCGGCGGCCTCCCCCTGGCGGAGGCCTTCCTCGCCGACGGTGCCGCCGGGGTGGATCCCGGGCTGTTCCTCGACCTGCTCGACGGCCTGCCCGCGGAGGTCATGGACCTCTCGGAGCGGCCCTCATGGACCGACCGGCTGCCCGCCTACGCGGCGGCGGCCTCCTCGGCCCTTCCGGAGTGCGCCGACCGGATCCGCGTGCTGGCCGGTCGGATCGCCGCCGAGCTCCCGCTCACCGAGGCGGGTCCGCTCGTGCCCACCCACGGAGACTTCTACGAGGCCAACATCCTCATGGAGGGGGAGGCGGTCGGCAGTCTGCTCGACGTCGACTCCCTGGGCCCCGGACGGAGGATCGACGACCTGGCCTGCTTCCTCGGTCACCTCGCCGTGCTCCCGGCCGTCGACGCCCGCTACATCCACGTGCCGGAGGCCTTCGCACGCTTCGCCGCGGCGTTCTCCGGGGCCGTCGACGCCCACGGACTGCGGCTGCGCTCCGCCGCCGTCGCCCTGTCCCTCGTCGCCGGCGCGCGCGACGGAGCCCGTCCCGGGTGGGCGCGGGAGGCCGAGCACCGCCTGGACTGTGCGGAGTCGATCCTGGGGCCGGTCAGCCGCGAGCCAGCTCCTCCGCAGTGGCCAGACGATACCCGGCCCCTCGGACGGTGACGATGCGGTCGGCGCCCAGCTTGTTCCTGAGGTAGCGGATGTAGACGTCGACGACGTTCGAGGAGGTCACCGCCGTGGACTCCCACACCAGGTCGAGGAGCTGGTCGCGGGAGAGCACCTGCCGGGGATGTTCGAGCAGCACCTCGGCGAGGGTGAACTCCCTGGCGGACAGCTCCACGGGAGCGTCGTCGACCCAGGCGCGCCGCAGCCGCAGGTCGAGGCGCACCCCCTCATGCTCCAGGGCTTCGGGGAGTTCGACGTCCCCACCGCGGCCGGTGCTCTCCGTGGTCGGAGCCTCCGGCTCCGGCAGGCGCAGCCGGACTCGGGCGACGAGCTCCTCGACCCGAAACGGCTTCGCCATGTAGTCCTGGGCGCCGGAGCTCAGGCCCGTGACGGTGTCCTCCACCGACGAGCGCGCGGTGAGGATGATGACCGGCATGCGGTCCCCGGAGGAGCGGACCCGCTCCAGGACCTGGTAGCCGTCCATGCCCGGCAGACCCAGGTCCAGGATCATCAGGTCGAAGCGATCGTTGGCCAGGGCGACGACCGCCTCCGGTCCGGTCGCTGCGGTGTGCGGGTCGAAGCCGGCCGAGGTCAGTCCCTTGGCGACGAACGACGCGATGCGGGCCTCGTCCTCGACGATCAGGATCCGGTGCATCAGGGTTTCGCCCCCGTCGTGGTCGGATGTGCGGCGGCCCCGTCCTCGGTCGCCCCGTCCGTGCCCGTCCCGTCCTCGGTCGCGGCGGAGCCGTCGGGCAGCGGGATCTCCATGGTGAACCGGGAGCCCGCCTCCGGCACGGAGTCCAGACGCACACGGCCCCCGTGCCCCGCGACGATGGCGGAGACGATGCTCAGCCCCAGCCCGGACCCTTCGGCCCGTGACGCGCCGGCGCCCCGGGCGAAGCGTGTGAAGATCCGCTCCTGATCGGCGGCGGGGATCCCGGTGCCGGCGTCCTGGACCCACAGGTGCAGGACCCGGGCGCCGGAGGGGTCCGCCTCTTCGGCGGAGCCGATCACCACGGTGGAGCCGTCGGGGGAGGACCGGATCGCATTTTGGGCCAGCTGCAGCCAGGCCTGGGTGATGCGTTGGGAGTCGAGTGCGACCGTCGCCGCGGTGCCCACCTGAACGACCCAGTTCCGCGTCCCCAGACGTGCGGCGTTCTCGGCCACCTGCCGGGTCAGGGCCGCGACATCGGTGGGCTCCGGCGACAGGAAGTCGGTGCGTTCGGCCTTGGCGAGGGTGAGGATGTCCTCGACGAGGCGTCCCATGCGGTCGAGCTCCTCCAGGGCCAGCTCGCGCACGGCGGCCACGTCGTCGGGATCCCGCGGGTCGACGAGTTCGAGATGGCCGCGCACGATCGTCAGAGGAGTGCGCAGCTCGTGTCCGACGTCGTCGAGCAGCCGCCGCTGGGAGACCACCGCCGACTCCACCCGGTCCAGCATGGCGTTGACGGTCGTGGTCAGCTCGCCCAGGTCGTCGTGGGTGGTCACCTCGATCCGCCGGGAGACGTCGGACTCGGTGATCGACCGGGCGGTCTCACGCAGCCGCCGCACCGGGGTGAGCATCCGACCGACGGTCAGCCACCCGATGAGCGCGGCGAGCGCCAGCGCGGCCGCGCCGACGGCCGCATAGGTGCCGAACGTGCGGTTGAGGGGGACCATCGCCGCGTCGACGTCGGCGGCGACGACGAACAGGGTCTCCGCCTCGTCCTCGGGCATCAGCACCGGCAGGACCACCGCCCGGTAGGTCGTCTCGTCGGTCTGCACGGTGCGGATGCTCCGCTCGGTGATGGGAGTCTGCTCCTGGACCCACTCGAGCAGCTGCGGGTCCTCGTCGAGTCGGACGCGCTGGTCCCGATGCGGCGTCCAGGTGACCTCCCCCTCGCGCACGGCGATCATCGACTCGTCCTCGGCGAGCATGGTCTGCATCATCGCCGAGTAGATGAGTCGGTCGGCGGTGCTCCATGACTCGCCGGTCTGCGGGTCCGTGCCGGTCTCGGCGAGCTGGACGAACTCACCGGCCGTCCGCTGCAGGGAGCCGTCGATGCCTCGTTGGGTGTCGACGCGCTGCAGCAGGTAGGCCGCACCGCCGGCCAGGATCAGCACCAGCAGGGACACCAGCACCATCGACGCCAGCACACGGGCCCGTACGGGCAGCCGACTGACCGCGCCCCGACGGAGCGGGCGGTCCATCACGCCTCGCCGCGCCGCTTGAGCCGGGTGAGGTCACGCCGCAGGCGGGCCGCCTCCTCCGCCTTGTCCTGACGCATCAGGGCGTCGATCCGAGCCTCGAGGGCCTCGGCCACCAGATCGTGCTCACCGCCGACTTCGGAGACCGCCATCCGCAGGATCGCCTCGGCCTCGTCGGCGCGTCCCATCTGCAGCAGCACCTTGCCGGCGAAGATCTCCGAGTTCGCCCCGGAGCGGACGTCCTCGGCCGCACGGAAGAGGTCCGCGGCGTCCAGGGCGCGGGCCACCGCCTGGGTGCCGCTGCCCATGGCCACCAGTCCGCGGGCGATGGAGTCGGTGATGTCGGCGACCAGCCAGTCGGTGCCGTGGTCGCGGGCCAGCGACAGGGCCCGTTCCAGGTGCGGGGTACCTTCGGCCTCGCCCTCGCGGGTGAGCAGATGGCCCAGCGAGTGGAGGGCCTGCACGAGCACGGCCGGATCGTCGTCGGACTGTTCTGCCAGCTCGAGCCCCATCTCATAGTGCCGCCGTGCGGCGTCGAGCTTGTCCAACGACGCCGAGAGCGCCCCGGCCGCCAGATGCGCCCGGGCCGCCTCGTCGGGCTCGTCGTCGCCGAGGAAGATCTCCGCGGCCTCGCGCCAATGCTCGAGAGCCTCGGTGGGCCGCTTCTGCTGGGCCACAGCGTGGCCCAGCCCCATGAGCGCCTTCCCGCGGGTGGAGGCGTCATCCTGTCCGGCACCTCGGGAGGCGATGCGGTCCAGCACCTGCTCGGCCTCCCGGTACTCGTCGATCTCCAGCAGCTGCTGGCCCAGGGCCAGGGAGAGCACCGCGGCCTCGGGGAACTCGCCGAGCTCGGCCTGCTGCACCGCCACGCGCCAGGCGAGCACGGCCGCCTCGTCCTCATCGACCCCGGAGGCCAGTCCCGCCACGAGCGCGGCGGCCGACGCCGATCCGCGGCGCACGCCGCTGGCGGCGTACAGCTCGGCCGCGGCGACGGCCTCGTCGAGGGCCTCGAGCGTCCGGTCCTCACCATGGTGGACGGTGGCGCGCAGCATCTGCATGGCACCGCGCACCGCACGGTTGGCCGGTCCGGCGAGCACCGACTCGGCGACGCTGAGCGACTCCTCGGACTCACCGGCCAGCAGCAGGGTGTGGGCCAGGAACATCCGTGCTCCGGCCAGCGCCTCCTGGCGTCGGTGGGCCTGCAGGATCTCGCAGCTCTCACGGACCAGAGGCAGCGTGGACTCCGGACCGGAGTCGTGCAGCGTGCGCACCGCCAGGGAGGACAGCACGTCGGCCAGCTCCAGGCTGCCGGAGGACCCGGTCTCGGCGTCCTCGCTCCGCAGCTCCTCGGCCACGCGGGCGAGGATCTCGCCCTCGACGGAGTCGGGCTCGCGCAGGAGCATCGATCCGAGGTCCTCCTCGACGCGTGCCTGGCGGGTGCGACCCATCTCGCGGAGCAGGGCCAGACGCTCGGTCAGCACCGGGGCCGCCGCCTCGGGGTCTCCGCGCATCTCGTGGACGCCGGAGAGCACACGCAGCAGCATCAGACGGTTCTCCGGATCCTGCGCGCCCGGGGCCCGCAGCCCGGCCCGCGCCGCATCGGCCGCGGCGGCGTAGCGCTCGCCGTAGGCCGCCTCATAGGCCAGATCGATCCACCCGCGTGCGGTCTCGGCCGAGGCTTCGGTGACCTGCGGAGCGTGCAGCAGCGCCTTCAGACGTGTGGCCAGAGCCGCTGTGCCGGGCATCTCCACCTGGGGGTCTGCTGATTCACCGGTCATCCTCACCAGCCTACGGCACCGGCTGAGCATGTGAGGTCGCCGATTCGCGGCCGTAGAATGGCCGCCATGACTTCTTCGGGCTCTGCGACCGTGCGGGCCGCGGCGGCGCGCACGGCGGGGGCCCTGTTCGTGTCCTCCTGCGTCCTCACCGCCTGCGGCGGACCACCGTCGGGGTCCGAGCCCACCGGTGACGAGGCGGAGGACGCCTGGCAGATCGGCGTGGGCTCCGATCCGGTCGACCAGGCTGTGGCCTACGCCTACTCCCTGGCGCTGAACTCGCGGGATTCGCCGTCGGTGGTCGAGGTGGATGAGGGCTCCTCGGCGGCGCTGGCCGCGGGTCTCGCCGACGGGTCTGAGGGCGCGGCCGACCTCGTCGTCTCCCGCACCCTCCCGCTGGCGGAGGAGGTCGCACCGGAGGACTTCGCCGATCTGGCCGAACCCGACGGCGGCACCGCGGCGGCGACGGTGACCTCGGAGGACCTCACCACCCTGATCGACGACGCGCTGGACGGGGCGAGTCTGCTCGACCCCTCGGCCGGCCTGCTCGACAGCGCCCTGGTGATCACCGGCGTCGGCGCCGAGCTGCAGGGCGTGGACCCCTCCGGCGCGGAGGACGCGGAGTCCTTCGCCGATGCCTGCGACGGGCTGAGCATCGGGGTGGACGAGTCCCTGCCGGACCTCGAGGAGCGGCTGGAGGAGGCCTACGGCTGCACCCCCTCCGAGCTCGTGACGGCCGAGCCGGACGACCTGATCGATCAGCTGATCACCGCGGAGCTCGACGGCGTCGTGGTCTCCTCCTCGTCCCCGCAGATCGTCGACTACGCCCTCGTCGTGGTCGAGGACTCCCGCGGGGCGTTCCCCACCGAGCAGTACGTACCCGTCGCGGAGGACTCGATCGCCGAGGACGTCCCCGACGTCGCGTCCGAGGTGTCGGAGTCCCTCGACCAGGAGGCCCTCACCCTCATGAGGCGCCTGCTCGACGGACCTGACGGGCTGGCACCGGAGGAGGCCGCCGAGTACTGGCTCGTGGAGGAGGAGATCATCGCCGCTCCCGACGGGTGGGACTGATCCGGCGCGTCCGAGCGATGATGTTCCCCGCGGCCGAAGTCATGAGGCAGTATTGGGCCATGGAACAATTCCGCGATTTCCTGCAGTCCGAGAAGCTGCGCGGCGTGCGCTACGACGTGCGGGGCCCCATCGCCGATGAGGCGGCTCGGATGGAGGCGGCCGGGCACAGGATCACCAAGCTGAACATCGGCAATCTGGCGCCCTTCGGCTTCGAGGCGCCCGACTCGATCCTGGTCGACATGATCAAGAATCTGCCCCAGGCGCAGGGGTACTCGGAGTCGCAGGGGATCTATACCGCCCGCACAGCGGTCGCCCAGTACTACCAGACCCGTGGGATGACCGACGCCGACGTCGAGGACGTGATCCTGGGCAACGGCGTCTCCGAACTCATCACCATGGTGCTGCAGGCCATGCTCAACCCCGGCGACGAGGTCCTCATCCCGGCTCCGGACTATCCGCTGTGGACCGGGTCGACGACCTTCTGCGGCGGTCGTGCGGTCCACTACATCTGCGACGAGGAGAACCACTGGTACCCGGACCCGGAGGAGATCGAGTCGAAGGTCACCGACCGCACCAAGGCGCTGGTGATCATCAACCCGAACAACCCCACCGGTGCGGTGTACCCCCGGCACATCCTGGAGGCGCTGGTCGACATCGCCCGCCGGCACAACCTCATCCTGCTCTCGGACGAGATCTACGAGAAGATCACCTACGACGACGCCGAGCACGTGAACGTCTGCACCCTCTCCGACGACGTGTTCACCATCACCTTCTCCGGACTCTCGAAGACCTGGCGGGTCGCCGGGTTCCGCTCCGGCTGGATCTACATGTCGGGGCCCAAGCAGCGCGCGAAGAACTACCTCGAGGGTCTGACCCTGCTGTCCAACATGCGGATGTGCCCGAACGTGCCGGCGCAGCACGCCATCCAGACCGCACTGGGCGGGTACCAGTCCATCAATGACTTCATCGAGCCCGGCGGTCGGCTCTACGAGCAGCGCAGCACGGCGTACCACATGCTCTCCCAGATCGAGGGCGTGACCGTGGAGCAGGCCGACGGCGCCCTCTACCTGTTCCCCCGTCTCGACCCCGAGATCTACCCGATCCCCAACGATGAGAAGTTCGTCATCGAGCTGCTCCGGCAGCAGAAGATCCTGGTCTCCCACGGACGGGCCTTCAACTGGATCGACGATCAGCACTTCCGCCTGGTCACCCTCCCTGCGGTGGAGGAGCTCGAGATGGCCATCGAAGGCATCTCCGACTTCCTGGCCGCCTACCGCGACGCCCACGCCCGAGTCAGGGTCTGAGGTCCTCCGATGAGCGCCGGGATCCATGCCGAGGCCGCTGAGGGGCTGCCCTTCGACGGAGATCCCCGACGGCTCTGGCGGGCCTCGCAGTCCGAACCGGAGGGGGAGGCCCCGGACCTCGATGCGATCTCCACACGTCGTCGCCGCGGTTTCGACGGCGGTCGCCGGAAGGGCCGGAAGCGGCTCGCCCGCCGTGCCGAGGTCCTGGCCGACCAGCAGGAGCTGCTGTGGGCCCATCGGGTCGCCGGAGACCCCGAGGCGGTGCGCGCGCTCGAGGTGGATCTGGCCGCCCGCGTGCCCCGGAGATCACCGGGGGAGACCCGGCGGCTGGGCGAGCTGGTCGACGAGGAGGCGCTGTCACGGCTCTCGGCACTGGAGCGCGGCCCCCGCGTGCTGCTCGTCCTGCAGGGGATGGACGCCTCCGGCAAGGGCGGAGCGGTGAAGCACGTCGTCGGGTCCATGGACCCGCTCGGGATCGCCGTCACCGGCTTCGGCGCTCCGACCGCCCAGGAGCGGTCGGAGCACTATCTGCGACGGATCATGCGTCGTCTCCCGGCGGTGGGCGAGATCGGCGTCTTCGACCGGTCCCACTACGAGGATGTGCTGGTCCCGGCGGTGACCGGATCCCACCCGCAGGCCGAGGTCGAGCGCCGCACGGAGGCCCTCGGCCTGTTCGAGCGCGAGCTGGCGCGGCTCGGATTCGTCATCGTCAAGGTCTTCCTGCACCTGTCGCCCGAGGAGCAGCTCGACCGGCTGGCCTCCCGGCTGGACCGTCCCGAGAAGCACTGGAAGTATCACCCCTCCGACGCCGACGCGCGGGCGGACTTCGACGACTATCGCCGCGCCTATGCGCAGGTCATCGGTGCGACGGACGAGGACTGGGCACCCTGGCACATCGTCCCGGCGGACCGGAAGTGGTACTCCCGTCTGGCGATCCAGGAGCTGCTCATCGCCGCACTGACGGACCTCGGGCTCGAGTGGCCCGAGGCCGAGTTTGACGTCGAGACCGAGCGGGAACGGCTGCTGAGCAGCTGAGGCTACTGCCCCGCCGACCCGCCCTCAGCCTCGTCGGCGTCGGAATCGGCGGAGTCCAGGTCACGGCGGACCTCCTCGAGACGTGAGCGCGCCCCGTCGAGCCACCGTTCGCAGCGATCGGCCAGCGCTTCGCCGCGCTGCCACAGCGCCAGCGACCTCTCCAACGGCACGCCACCGGTCTCCAGCTGCTGCACCACGGTGACGAGCTCCTCACGCGCCTGCTCGTAGCTCATCGACTCGACGTCGTCGGTGCGCATCGGGGCGAATCCGGTCTCGTCGGGCTGGTCCTCGGTCATCGTTCTCCTCAGGTGGGGTCAGGTCGGGTTCGGTTCGGCGGCTCGGGGGCTCTCAGCCCTCGAGGGTCCGCAGCGCGCGTGCGGTCAGCTCGCCCTCGGCCACCATGATCCGCAGCGGTGCGCGGGCGGGGACCTCGTCGGCGTCCCGGACGATCTCCCAGCCGGTCCGCGTCCGCGGGGCGCCGTCGTCGTCGAGGGCGTCGCCCTGTCCGTGCTGCTGGACCACCGCGTAGCCCCGGTCGAGGGTCGACTGCGGCGACAGCGCGGTCACTCGGGCGCGCGCGGCCTCGACCCAGTCGTGGGCGCGGCTGAGCTGCGACTCCATGGAGATCAGGGCGCGTCGCCGCAGTCCGGCGAGTTCGTCGGCGCGGACGGTGACCATCGTCTCCGGACGGGCCATCACGGGCCGCGACCGCACCGAGTCCAGCCATTGGCGCTCCCGACCGATCAGCCGCTCCACGCCGGCCGACATCCGGGAGCGCGCCTGGGCGAGGGCCTCACGCTCCTGGGACTCCTCGACCACCAGCAGCTTCGCGGCACCGGTCGGGGTGGACGCGCGGACGTCGGCGACCTCGTCGAGCAGGGGCCTGTCGGCCTCATGGCCGATCGCCGAGACCACAGGGGTCGTCACCTCGGCGACCGCGCGGACGAGCCGCTCGTCGGAGAACGGCAGCACGACCTCCTCCAGAGCCCCTCCGCCTCGGGCGACGACGATGACGTCCACCCCGGGGTCCGCATCGAGCTCCGTCAGCGCGGCGACGATCTCCTGGGGTGCGGAGACCCCTTGGACCGCGACCTCCCTGACCTCGAACTCGGCGGCGGCCCACCGGGCCCGGGTGTTGCGGAGGATGTCCTTCATCGCGTCGGAGGCGCGGCCGGTGATCAGCCCGATCCGCCCCGGCAGCACCGGCAGCGGCCGCTTGCGCTCCGGTGCGAAGAGCCCTTCCGCGGCGAGCTGCTTCTTCAGCTGCTCCACACGGGCGAGCAGGTCGCCCAGGCCCACGGGGCGCATCTGCTCGGTCACCAGGGACAGACGGCCGGACTTCTCGTAGAGGTTGGGGCGGACCTGTGCGACGACGCGCGAACCGGGTGCGACCAGCCCGTCGATGGCCGAGGCGGTACGGCGCCAGGCCACCGCGGTGAAGGAGACCTCCTGCTCCAGGTCCCGCAGGGTCATCCAGGCGTTGCCGCGGCGCACCGTGAACTCCACGAGCTGCCCCTCGACCCAGGTGGCCGGGACCCTCTCGATGTGGGCCTTGAGCTTGCCGGAGAAGTGGCTCAGCGGCCAGGGGTTCTCAGCCGTGGTCTCGACGGAGGATCCGGGCAGGGCGGAGCGCGGCGGCTGGTGCGTCTCGGCGTCGTCCAACGGGGGTCCCTCCCACCGGCCGTACAGGTCGGCCCGGTATCCTCGGCTGCTGTCGCGGCCTCTGTCCGACAACTCTACTCATGACCGTCCGGCGCGGTCGGTGATCTCCACAGGTAAGGACGGGTCCATGCGCCACCTGCTCAGCGTCCTGAGTCTGCTCGCCGCCGCCGTGCTGGCCGCGGCCGCGCTGGCCGGACACCAGGTGGACGCCCTGCTGCACGACGAGGAGCCGATCCGTGAGATCGCCGGGGACATCCCCGCGCAGTCCGACTTCGGCGAGGCCGCCGGCGACCTCGTCGTCGAGGAGGTCGACGAGCAGCTGCCGGTCTCCCTGCCGGGCGGGATCGACGGGGCCGTGCGCAGCACGGTGGCCTCGATGCTGGACTCCGCCGAGACCGACGCCGCCTGGGACGAGGTGCTGCAGGACACCCGCGGCGACGTCGCCGTCCGGCTCGAGCGGATCTTCGCCGACGGCGGAGGGGCGCAGGACATGGACCTCCGGGTCGACCTGAGCCCCGTGGTGGAGGCGATGACCTCGCAGCTGCGCGAGGACCTCTCCTCGGGCTTGGGGTGGCTGCCGGGGGTGGATGAGTCCAGCTTCGACGGGCTGGCTCCCGAGGTGGTGGTGGACCTCGACGCCGGACTCGACGAGGACGCCGACCCCTACACCTGGGCGACGGTGGCCCAGCTGAGCGGGTTCTGGCCGGCCTACGCGCTCGGCTCCGCGGTCCTGCTGGTGCTCGGGGCGGTCGTCGGTCGGGGTCGCATCCGGTGGATCGGACTCACCTCAGCCGGCCTGCTGACCGCCGCCCTGGGCCTCTGGTTCGGCCTGGTGCCGGCCTCCCCGCAGTTCGACCGTCCGCCCGAGCTCTCTGAGGCGGCCGCGGCGATCCTCGGCCACGTCGAGACCGGCTTCCGTCAGTGGGCACAGCCGGCCTGGTGGATCTTCCTGGGGACCGGGGCCGTCGTCGTGGTGGTGGGGCTGCTCGGTGCGGCGCTGAGCCCCGGACGCGGGTCTGAGCGGCGTCGCCGTCGCCGGACGGCGCAGGTCCCCACCGACCCTGAGCACGCGCACCTGGCCAGGGTCTGACCGGCGGTGCGCAGGGAGGTCCGCAGGGAGGTCCGCAGGGTGGTTCGCGGCGGGCCCGGTCTGCGGACGGCCTGCAGGCGACCCCGACCGGCCGGTAGAATCGGGCGCATGACTACCCCTGCGACGTCGGACGCCCCCGCACGCCCCAAGCATGTGTCGATCCCGACGCCGATCGTCCCGCCGAAGCGACGCTCCCCCGAGGAGGTCGCCGCGGCCTCCACGTTCTCCGGGGACCGGAAGGTCCTGCTGGCCGCGCCGCGGGGCTACTGCGCCGGTGTGGACCGGGCCGTCGTCGCGGTGGAGAAGGCCCTGGAGCGGTACGGCCCGCCGGTCTACGTCCGCAAGGAGATCGTGCACAACCGCCACGTGGTGGAGACGCTGACCGAACGGGGCGTGGTCTTCGTCGAGGAGGCCGATGAGGTGCCCGAGGGCGCACTCGTCGTCTTCTCCGCCCACGGGGTCTCCCCGGCGGTGAAGGAGATCGCCGAGGAGCGCGGCCTGCAGACCATCGACGCCACCTGCCCCCTGGTGACGAAGGTCCACCGGGAGGCGGTGCGCTTCGCCAAGCAGGACTACGAGATCCTGCTCATCGGCCACGACGGCCACGAGGAGGTCGAGGGCACCTACGGTGAGGCTCCCGCGCACACCACGATCGTCAACGGCCCCTGGGAGGTCGACCAGATCGAGGTGAAGGACCCCGACCGCCTCGTCTGGCTCTCCCAGACCACCCTCTCGGTGGACGAAGCCATGGAGACGGTGACTCGGCTGAAGGAGCGGTTCCCCAACCTGCAGGATCCGCCCAGCGACGACATCTGCTACGCCACCTCCAACCGTCAGGCCGCCATCAAGAAGGTCGCCCCGGGCTCTGACCTGGTCATCGTGGTCGGTTCGGCGAACTCGTCGAACTCGGTGCGGCTGAAGGAGGTCGCGCTGGAGTACGGAGCCGCACGCGCCGAGCGGGTGGACTTCGCCGCGCAGATCGACGAGGCGTGGTTCGAGGATGCGCAGACCATCGGCGTGACCTCCGGCGCCTCCGTGCCGGACGTGCTGGTCGCCGAGGTGCTGCGCCTGCTCGAGGAGTACGGCTACGGCGACGTCGAGGAGATCGTCACCGCCGAGGAGGACATCGTGTTCTCCCTGCCGAAGGAGATCCGCAAGGCCCTGCAGGAGGTCGAGGCGAACGACGACATCGGTCGGGGCGGACGGCGCTCCAGCCGCTGACCTGCGCGCTCCGCCACGCTCCCCGCGGTGGCCTCCCGTAGACTGTGCGCGGTATCACGTACCGAGGGAGCACTGCGAGGGGAGCAGAGATGGCGCAGAGGAAGTCCAGGGTCACCGGTGACCACCTGAAGAAGTATGACCCGGGTCGGCGTGCGGCCGAGGACGAGCGGGAGCTCTCCGACGGCGCACGTTCCGAGCCCCCCGCCCGGACCACCCTGATCCGGCGGATCATCGGGCTGCTCGGCGGCGTGCTCGGCGCGCTGCTGATCTTCACCCTCATGCCGGGGGACCTCGACGTCTGGCCCCGGCTGACCGCCGCCACCGCAGTACTGATGGCCGTGTGGTGGATGACCGAAGCGATTCCGATCCCCGCCACGGCGCTGCTGCCGCTGGTCATCTTCCCGGTCTTAGTGCCGGCCGCAGAGACCGAGGAGGGGGCCGGCGTCGCCGTCGACGACATCGGGGCCTCCTACGGCAACAACATCATCTTCCTGTTCATGGGCGGGTTCATGCTCGCCCTGGCCATGCAGCGCTGGAACCTGCACCGGCGGATCGCGCTGGGCACGCTGCGACTGATGGGATCGAAGCCGGTCAACCTCATCGCCGGGTTCATGATCGCCACCGGATTCATCTCCATGTGGGTCTCCAACACTGCCACTGCGGTGATGATGCTGCCCATCGGCGTCTCCGTCCTCATGCTGGTCAACCGGGTGATGAAGGAGGAGGGCCAGGACCTCGAAGGCGGGTCCGACGCTGATCGGAGCGTTGAGGACGGGGACGCGGAGACCGGCGACGCCGAAGCCTCCGGCGAAGAGGTCACCACCCAGCAGCCGGTGAAGTCGAACTTCGGCACCGCCCTGATGCTCGGCATCGCCTACGCCGCCTCCGTCGGCTCGGTCGGCACCATCATCGGCACGCCGCCCAACACGCTCCTGGCCGGTCACATGGCCTCGGAGCACGACATGAACATCGGCTTCGGCCAGTGGATGCTGGTCGGCGTGCCGATCGCGATCATCATGCTCATCGCGACCTGGTTCCTGCTCACCAAGGTCCTCTTCCGCCCGGAGATCAAGGAGGTCCCCGGCGGCGCGGACCTGATCCGCGGCGAACTGGACAAGCTCGGCCCCATGAGCAGCGGCGAGAAGCGGGTGCTGGCCGTCTTCGTGCTGGCCGCGCTGTCCTGGGTGTTCATCCCGCTGATCTCCGAGTACCTGATGGGTCTCGAGGACCCGTTCATCTCCGACGCCGGAATCGCCATGGCCGTCGCGGCCCTTCTGTTCCTGCTCCCCGGCGGAGCCGCCAAGGGGGTCCGCCTGCTCGACTGGGAGACCGCGGCCAAGCTGCCCTGGGGCGTGCTGCTGCTCTTCGGCGGCGGGCTGGCGCTGTCCAGCCAGTTCTCCGGCTCGGGTCTGTCCGAGTGGCTCGGAACCCAGGTGGAGGGTCTGGCCGGCGTGCCGCTGTGGGTGCTGGTGCTCGTCGCCGCCGCAGGCATCCTGCTGCTGACCGAGATGACCTCGAACACGGCCACCGCCGCGACCTTCCTTCCGGTCGCCTCCGGTGTGGCGATGGGAACCGGAGTGGAGCCGCTGATGCTGGCGGCCCCCGTGGCGCTGGCCGCGACCTGCGCCTTCATGCTGCCGGTGGCGACCCCGCCGAACGCGATCGCCTACGGCTCCGGCTATGTGACCATCGGTCAGATGGTGCGCGGCGGCATCTGGCTGAACCTCGTCGCCGTGGTTGTCATCACCATGGCTTCGATGACTCTGCTGGTGTGGGTGTTCGGTCTGAGCTTCTGACCGACAGCTCCTCACGGGTGAGGCCCCGCACCTCGGCGTCGATCAGGCGCGAGGGCGGGGCCTCACCCGTGTCGTCGTCGTCGGTGCTCTCGTCCTCACTCCCGTCGGACGCGGCGCGGACCTCGAGCGCACGCATCCGCTCCACCTGCGGGAAGACGCTGCGCTCCAGGGAGCCCACGAGCCTGTTGTACTGCTCCACCGAACGGCCCAGGGCACGTCCCAGCTGGTCCAGATGCCCGCCGAGGGTGCTCAGACGCTGATGCAGCACCCGGGAGGCCTCCACCACCGCACCGGCGTTCTGCGCCATCCGTTCGTGCCGCCACGCCGCCGCCACCGCCTTGAGGGCGGCCAGCAGCGAAGCCGGCGAGACGAGGCTGACCCCGCGCGTCATGGCGTGGTCCAGCAGACCCGGATCCGCCTCCAGGGCCGAGGACAGCAGCGACTCGGCGGGAACGAAGCACAGCACCACCTCGGGAGACAGGTCGACCGCCTCCCAGTAGCGCTTCCGCGCCAGCTCCTCGACCCGGGACCGCAGGGCCTTCGCCTGGGCGAAGGCGTCGTCCGGTGCCAGCGGGGCCTTGGCGTCGAGCACCAGCTGGCGCTCCCCGGGGAGGTGGACCACCAGGTCCGGGCGCAGCGTGGCCCCGTCGACGTCGGTGCCCGTGTGCTGCTCGACGAAGTCGACGTGGGGGAGCATGCCGGCGGCTTCGACGACTCTGCGCAGCTGCACCTCGCCCCAGTGGCCGCGGGCGGAGGTCGAGTGTAGGCTGCCCATCAGGGCGCGGGTCGACTCGATGATCAGCTGGTCCGACTTCGCCGCGGTGCTCAGCTGCTCCGCCAGCGCGCTGTGCTGGGCGACCCGGTCCCGCTCCATGGACTGCATCTGCTGCTGCATCGTCGCCAGGGACTGACGCACCGGGATGAGCATCTCGATCAGCGATTCCCGCTCAGCGTCCCGCTCGGCCTCGGCCGCGTCCTCGGAGTCCCGCTGAGACGTCAGTAGCCGAACCTCCGCCTCCGAGGCGGCCAGCCGTTCGCGCAGTCCGGCCACCTCCTGCGGATCCGGACCCGCGGTCCGTGACCGTCGCAGGGCCAGCAGGGCGAGGGCCGCGCCGAGGATCAGGCCGATCAGAGCACCGAGGGCGAACGTCAAGAACTCCATGGGCCCAGCATGGCACCGGCCTGTGACACGATGAACTGCGACACCCGTCCACCGTTCGTCCACCGTCCGTGCACCATCCGTGCGACCGCCCGTCGAAAGGGACCCCGGCCCATGATCCGCGTGATTCTCTGCCGTCACGGCGAGACCGACTGGAACCGCGACCACCGGCTGCAGGGCCACTCGGACATCCCCCTGGCGGAGAGCGGGCGGCGCCAGGCCGCGGCCACGGGCGCCTTCGTCCGCGCGCAGAGCCCGCGGCTCGGTCACGTCTCCTCTCTGGTCCGCACCCAGCAGACCTATGAGGAGTTCGGTCTCGGGGCGGCGGGGTTGGAGACCCCGCCGCAGGTGTGGGACGAGCTGAGGGAGCAGAACCTCGGGGTCTGGGAGGGCGCCTACGCGGCCGAGGTCCGCGACGCCTCCCCGCAGAACTTCGCCGCCTGGCGCTCCGGCGGCTTCACCCCCGAAGGCGGAGAGACCCAGGAGGCCCTGGCCGAGCGGATGGGCCGGGCGTTCTGCGAGATCGTCCGGCAGACCGCCGCCGTCGAGCCGACCGAATCCCCGGACCTGAGCTTCGGGGTCCGCACCGCGGTGGCCGTGTCCCACGGTGCCGCGCTGCGCGTGCTCTTCGAGTCGATGGGGATCATCGACCGCAGCCGGTTCATCCCGCTGACCCCGGCCTCGGTGACGATGATCGATGTGCCCCTCACCGACGGTCCGCTCTCCAGCTCGCTGCCTCGCGGAGGGGTGGAGTCCGAGGACCTCGCCGAGGCGGTGGCCGCGCTGAGCGATGAGGACATCCGGTCCCATGCACGGCTGCGCGTGCTGAACCTGTCACCGGAGCTGCTGGCCCCCTGACATTCGTCATGGCCGTCCCGTGACACAGGGTATGGGGACGGGTCGACTCTGTGGCGGAGACTTGAGCCATGGACATCACACCGCACACCTCGGATCGTCCACCGATGGTCGCCGTCGACTCGGTCACCCGCAGCTTCCACGGGGCCGGGGGCCGGATCGTCGCCGTGGACGACGTCTCACTGACCGTGGAGCCGGGGGAGGTCGTCGCCGTCCTAGGACCGAACGGGGCGGGGAAGACCACCCTGCTGGACATGGTCCTGGGTCTCAACACCCCCGAGCGCGGCAGCATCCGCGTCGACGGGATCACTCCGAAGCGGGCCGTGCAGGGAAGCCGCGTCGGAGCTCTGCTCCAGACCGGGGGACTCCTGCCCGACCTCACCGTCGCCGAGACGGTCCGGATGATCGCCGCCCTGCACCGGCACCACACGCCGGTCGAGCAGGTCATGGACACGGCGGGGCTGACCGGCATCGCCGGCCGTCGTGTGGGCAAATGCTCGGGAGGTGAGCAGCAGCGGGTGAAGTTCGCGCTCGCCCTCCTGCCGGATCCCGCTCTGCTGATCCTCGATGAGCCGACCGCAGGCATGGACGTCTCCGCCCGGCATGAGTTCTGGCAGCGCATGCACGCCCAGGCGGACGCCGGGACCACGGTCCTCTTCGCCACCCACTATCTGGAGGAGGCCGAGCAGTTCGCTCGGCGCACCGTGCTGATGGGTGCCGGTCGCATCATCGCCGACGGGCCGACGGACGAGGTGAGGGCGCAGGCCGCCTCGGCCCATGTCACCGTCACCTGGTCTCCCACGGCGGAGCAGCTCGACGGACTTCCCGCAGTCGCCTCCTCCGAGGTGATCGGCACCCAGGTGCGGATGCGCACCGACGACGCCGACACGCTGGCCCGGCACCTGCTGACCCGCACCGACGCCTACGGCATCACCGTGACCCAGGCATCCCTCGAAGAGGCGTTCATGACGCTGACCGGGGCTGAGACGACGAAGGAGACCCAGCGATGAGCCTCATCACCTTCATGGCCATGGACTTCTGGCGGAACCTGCGGAACGTGGGCAACTCGTTCTTCGTGATCATGCTGCCCACCGCGCTCTACATCTTCTTCGGCGTGAACACCGGGTGGGCGGATGAGTCCATCGGAGACGGCAACGTCAGCGCGTGGACCATGATCGCCATGGCCTCCTACGGTGCGGCGATGGCGACGACGTCGCTGGCCGGCGCCGCCGCCGTCGAGCTGCAGCAGGGCTGGGGTCGTCAGCTGGCGATGACGTCGCTGCCGCATGGGATGTACGTGGTCTCCAAGACGGTGACCGCGCTGATCATGGCCGCATGCGCGGTGCTCGTGCTCAACGTGGTTGGCCTGTTCACCACCGCGGAGATGTCCGCAGCGGTGTGGTGGCAGACCGCGGCCCTCACCGTGGTGGGGTCGCTGCCGTTCGCCCTCTACGGGCTGGTCGCCGGGCTGGCCTTCCGGTCCGACGCCGCCGTCGGTGCGGCCTCCGGGTTCCTGGTGATCCTCGGCTTCCTCGGCAACGCGTTCGCCCCCCTGGACGGTGCGCTGCTCGACTTCGCCCGCTTCACTCCGATGTACGGGACCGTTGCACTGGCCCGCTACCCGCTGACCGACGGGGACGGGGTCACGATGGCCGGTGCGCAGTACACCGATCCGCTCTGGGGCATCCTGCTCAACGTCGCCGCATGGGCGTTGGTCTTCGGAGTGCTGTGCCTGCTGCTGGGTCGCCGGGCCACCATGCGACGATGAGAGCGGCGGCCGCAGACGAGGGGAGGGTCATGAGCCCGACGACCGAGATCGATGAGGAGCCGCGCGCCGATCGGCTGGGCATGGTGTACGCCGCGGTCTGGCTGATCTTCCTGCTCCCGGTGGTGATCGGCATCCACTATGTCCAGGACGACTGGGGTCCCAGAGTCTACGGCTACCTGATGATGGCGGTCTTCGTCGCGGTCTATATGTCGCTCATGGCCCGGTGGGTTCCGATCGCCGAGAGGGGACGGTGGCCGAGGGCCTCGCGGCTCGCGGCGGGGGTGGCCGCGCTCCTGGTGCTCGTGGGACTCATAGGTCTCGTCGCAGAGGCCTATGTGGCCGGACTGACCCCGTACCTGGCCGCGCTGGTGGTCTTCACCCAGCGCCCGCGATCCGGGATCCCCGTCGGCGTGGCCCTGTGGCTGGTGCCGACGCTGTTCGTCGCCCTGGTCTGGGAGTTCCCCTCGTGGTGGCTCGTGGCCGGTCCCGGGATCGGAATCCTGTTCATCTGTGTGATCCGTATGACCGAGCACTACGCGGAGCGGGATCGACGGGTCGGTGATCAGCTGCGGCAGGCGCAGGAGCGAGACGCGATCGCCCGGGACGTGCACGACGTGCTGGGCCATTCCCTGACCGTCCTGTCCATCAAGGCCCAGCTGGCGAACCGGCTGATCGACATCGATCCCGATCGTGCCCGTGGGGAGCTGCGGCAGATCGACGAGCTCGCCCGTGAGGCGCTGAGCCAGGTCCGGAGCACGGTGACACGGCTGCGCACGCCTGAGCTGGAGACCGAGATCGAGTCGGTGCGTTCGGCTCTCGACGCCGCCGGCGTGGATTTCGACCTGGACGCTGAGGCGGATCCGGCGGAGATCGCGGATCCGGACCGGATGCTCGCGTGGACGCTGCGCGAGGCGGTGACCAATGTGCTCCGTCATGCTCGGGCGCAGAGGTGCCGGGTGGAGCTGACGGCCGGACGGATCAGCATCAGCGACGACGGCGTCGGGCTGCCCGCCGATGCGGGGACGGCCGCGGGCAACGGGCTGCGCGGTCTGCGGGAGCGTGCCCAGGCCGCCGGTGCACGCCTCGAGGCCGGCCCCGGGAACGACGGGGCGGGGACGAGAGTCGAGGTACGGCTGTGACGGTCCGGGACGGAAGGGAGGCCGGGACCATCCGGCTGCTGCTGGCCGACGATCAGGATCTGGTGCGCGGAGGGCTCGCGGCCCTGCTGTCGCTCGAGTCGGACCTGGAGGTCGTCGCGGAGGTCGGCCGCGGGGACGAGGTCCGGGACGCGGTGCGGGAGCATGCTCCGGATGTGGCCCTGCTGGACATCGAGATGCCCGGGCTCGACGGGATCGAGGTGGCCCGTGAGCTGAGCAGTTCGGGGTCGCCGTGTCGGAGTCTGATCGTGACCACCTTCGGACGGCCGGGGTACCTGCGTCGTGCGATGGACGCCGGTGCCTGCGGCTTCGTCGTCAAGGACACTCCGGCCGCACAGCTGGCGCAGATGGTGCGGCGCGTGGCGGCGGGGGAGCGGGTCGTGGACCCGGCGCTCGCGGCCGACTCCCTGGCCGGCGGCATCAACCCGCTGACCGAGCGGGAGCGCGAGGTGCTGCGCGCGGCCCGCGAGGGCGGGACCACTCGGAAGCTCGCCCAGAGGCTGCACCTCTCGGACGGGACGGTGCGGAACCACCTGTCCTCGGCGATCGGCAAGACCGAGGCCGACAACCGTCACGACGCCGTGCGCATCGCGGTGGACCGCGGCTGGCTGTGACCCGACCCGCAAACTCCCCCGCGATGGCTCCCAGTCCGCCGCAGGTGATCGACCCGGGCAGCGCGTCAGAGGAGCTCGTCGACGGCGTCGGCGAACGATCGCGGAGCATCCGTCATCAGTTCATGGCCGCCGCCACGGACCAGACGCAGCGTGGCTCGGGGAAGCGCGCGATACAGGGCCCGGCTGGCCGGAAGATTCGCAACGTCCCTGAGGCCGCAGAGGATCTGGGACGGGGCAGTGATCCTCGTCAGATCGTCCCGGAGATCTGATGCGGCGGCGATGCGGAGAAGCCGGAGCAGCGCAGCCTTGTCCACCGCGTCGGACAGTCCGAGCCACGGTTCCGGCACGAACCGCTGAAGCGTCCGCTGCACGGCCATGATGCGAGGGTCGGGTCGGAACTGGCTGCCGCTGAGCAGCAGACCGTCGACCCGTTCGGGATGCTGCGCGGCGAACCGTGTGGCGATCATACCTCCCAGCGAGAGACCGACCAGCACGAACGTGTCTGCACCGGCCTCGTCGAGATGCGCCTCAAGCTGCTCAGCCGCGGCGTCGATGTCGTCGACCGTTCTGCACAGCTCCGCGGACGAGAACGGCAGGCAGCGGCGACCGGGCAGCAGTCTGATCACCTCGTCCCAGGCCGAGACGTCCTGTCCTGCTCCGGCGATGAGGACCACGGTCGAGCTCACAGTCTCATAGTGACACGGCCGGTCCCCGCGGCACACCGCAGGGGACCAGCCGTCTCAGCTGGGACTCGGGGAGGGGGCTCCGCTCAGGTGCGGTCGGCCCTGATGAGGTCGGCGGCGCGCTCACCGATCATCATCGTGGTGATGTTCGGGTTCACCGTCACCAGCTCAGGCATGACCGAGGCGTCGGCCACGCGCAGCCCGGTGACGCCCTTGACCTTCAGTGTCGGGTCCAGCGGCGACATCACGTCGTCCTCGGCCCCCATCTTCACCGTGCAGGCCGGGTGGTAGACGGTGTTGTGGGTCTTCTTCACGTACTCGCCCAGGGCTTCGTCGGAGGTGACCTCGGCGCCGGGGAACAGCTCGCGGCCGGCCCACTCGGACATCGCCGGCTGGGCGACGATCCTCCGCGCCAGTCTGATCCCCTCGACGGCGACCCGCAGGTCGTGGCCCTCGGAGTCGGTGAAGTACATCGGGTCCACCTTGGGCTTGTCGCGGTAGTCGACCGAGCTGAGCCGGACGGTGCCGCGGGCCTTCGAGTGGGTGATGTTCGGCGTCAGGGCGAAGCTGTTCTCCGAGGTGGGGTAGCCCTGACGCAGGGTGTGCATGTCGAAGGGCACGGCCCCGTAGTGCATCATCAGGTCGGGGCGGTCCAGCCCGTCTTCGGTGGGGGAGAAGATCCCGACCTCCCACCACTGGGTCGACTCGGTGGTCATCGGCTGCGCCGCCTCCCACCCGATGACGGCCTCCGGGTGGTCCTGGAGGTTCGAGCCCACGCCGGGGGAGTCGACGAGCACATCGATCCCGATCTCCTCCAGATGCTCGGCGGGGCCGATGCCGGAGAGCATGAGCAGCTTCGGGGAATCGATCGCACCGGCGGAGACGACGACCTCGCGGTTCGCCGACACGACGTGGCTGCGGCCGAAGGCGTCGTCCACGACCTCCACGCCGGTGGCCCGCGCGGATTCGTCGATGATGATGCGCTTCACCCAGGAGTCGGTGAGGATGGTCAGGTTCTCGCGGTCGACCACCGGGTGCAGGTAGGACACCGACGACGAGGCCCGGGTCCCGTCCTCCCTCCGGCTGATCTGGAAGAAGTTGGCCCCGTTGACCACCGTCTCTCCGGAGTTGAACGGGGTGCGGGGGATGCCCGCCTCCTCGCAGGCCTCGAGCAGGGCCACACCGCACGGGTCGTTCGGCGGCACGTCCATCAGATGGACCGGGCCGGACCGGCCGTGGTGGTCCCCCTCGGCGGTGTTCGTCTCCAGCCGCCGGAACAGCGGGTAGCAGTTCTCGGCGTTCCAACCGGTCGCACCCATCTCCTCCCACTCGTCGAGGTCCTCCTTCGGCGCCCAGAAGGCGATGCAGGAGTTGTGGGAGGAGCATCCGCCGAGCACCTTGGCCCGTGCGTGGCGCATGAACGAGTTGCCGTTCTTCTGCGGCTCGATGGGGTAGTCCCAGTCGTAGCCCGACTCCAGCAGCTCGGGCCAGCGGTTGAGCGTGAGGACGACGTCCTTGTCGGCATCGGTGGGTCCGGCCTCCAACAGGGCCACCGTGACGTCGGCGTCCTCGCTCAGTCGGGCGGCGACGGCCGCGCCGGCGGACCCGCCGCCGACCACGACGTAGTCATAGGTGTGCTCGCTCATACGGTCTTCTCCTTCGTATGCGGTGTGCTGATCTGCGGGCGGGGCGGCGGGAATCTCCGCCGCCGCCCCCTCACGCCCGGGGGTCGGCGAAGTCGCCGGCCGGTGCAGGCTCGGTGTTCTCCCAGATGTGCTTGGTCTCGCGGTACTCCTCCAGCCCGGCCAGACCGAGCTCGCGGCCCACGCCGGACTGCTTGAATCCGCCCCACTCGGCCTGCGGCACGTAGGGGTGGTAGTCGTTGATCCAGATCGTGCCGTGGCGCAGCCGCGAGGCCACCCGGTGGGCGGTGCCGCGGTCCGAGGACCACACAGCCCCGGCCAGCCCGTACTCGGTGTCGTTGGCCAGGGTGACGGCCTGCTCCTCGGTGGAGAACGTCTCGACGGTGATGATCGGACCGAAGCCCTCTTCGACGAGGACGCTCATGCCACGCTCCACCTGGTCCAGCACGGTGGGGGCGTAGAAGTAGCCGCCGGAGTGCTCCTCGCCGCCCCAATGGCCTCCCGCGCGCAGGCGCGCGCCCTCTGCCACACCGTCCTCGACGTACTTCGTGATGAGGTCGCGGTGGGCCGCCGAGATGAGTGAGCCGGTCTCCGCGTCCTCGTCGAACGGTCCGCCCATCCGGATGGCCTCGGCGCGGCGCACCAGCTCGTCGGTGAAGGCCTCGGCGATCGTGTCCTGGACGATCACGCGTCGACCCGCTGAGCACACCAGGCCCGCACCGACGTAGCCGCCGGAGACCGCGTTGTCGACGGCGGCCTCGAAGTCGGCGTCGGCGAAGATGACGTTCGGGTTCTTGCCGCCGAGCTCCAGGGCGACCTTCTTCACCGTCTCCGCTGCCGCCGCGGCGATCTTCCGTCCGGTGACCACGCCGCCGGTGAAGGAGACGAGGTCGACGTCCGGGTGTGAGGACAGCGGCGCCCCGGCCTCCGCCCCGGCGCCGAGGACGAGGTTGCCGACGCCGGCGGGCAGGCCGAGCTCCTCGAGCATCTGCATGGTGAGGATCGCGGTGTGCGGGGTCAGCTCGGCCGGCTTCAGGACGAACGTGTTGCCCGCGGCCAGCGCGGGGGCGATCTTCCAGGCGGCCTGGAGCAGGGGAAAGTTCCACGGAGTGATCATTCCGCAGACGCCGACCGGCTCGTGGACGACCCTGGAGACGATCTTCGGGTCTCCGGCGTCGACCAGACGGCCCGGGTCGGCGTCGGCGAGCTTCCCGAAGTGCTGGAAGCAGCCGATGATGTCGTCCATGTCGAATTCGGCGTCGACCAGCCGCTTGCCGGTGTCCAGGGCCTCGGCGCGGGCGAACTCGTCCCTGCGCTCGGAGATCCGGTCGGCGACCTTCAGCAGCAGGTCTCCGCGCTCACGGGCCGGGGTGTCGGACCAGACCCGCGACTCGAAGGCCCGCTTGGCGGCGGCGATGGCCTTCTCGGTGTCCTGGGCCGAGGCCTCGGCGACGACACCGACCTGACGGTCGAAGTCGGCCGGGCACCAGATCGTGCGGGTCTCGCCGGAGGCGGCGGGGACCCACTGACCGTCGATGTACAGCGTGGCGCTCATAGTTCGATTCCTCACTCCTCGTGTCAGGACTGTGTCAGGACTTCTTCTCGACCACGTCGGCGTCGTGCCACTCGTCGGGGACCTCGGCCTCGTCGCCGAGCGCCGCGCCGTCCTTCCCGGACATGGCCAGGAACCGCAGGTGGTGCTCGTAGTTGTCGAGGATGTCTGCGATGATCTGTTCCTTGGTGTAGCCCATGATGTCGTGACCGCGGGACCCTGTGGCGGAGAAGATCTCCACCCGATAGTAGACGTCTCCGACGGTGCCGAGGTTGGCCGCGAAGCTGGGCGGCGAGTACGCCACGGGGTATACCTGATACTTGAACTCCGTGGTCTCGTGGAAGTGCACGTGCAGGTCCGCGGTGGGGATCCCGGACTCGGGAGCGTGCCCGTGCGAGCAGCTGACGTCGGCGCCCTGGGCCTGCAGCTCGGCGGCGACCTCGTCCAGGGCGGGCGCGGCCACCTCTTCGACGAACGTCTTCACCCTGGCGGCCGAGGGGAACTCCATGTGACGGGCCAGGCGCTGGCGCCAGCTGCCGCGGTCCCCGGGCTCCGGCATGCGGCCGGAGAGCAGGGTCGGAAGCACCGCATCGTGGGACTCCATGTTGAGCCGCTCGGCGCGCAGCACCTTCCACAGGCCGAACATGATCAGGTACACCACGACGGACAGCGGAAGTCCGACCATGACCGTGGCCGCCTGGAGCGTATAGACACCGTCGATGAACAGCATCGCCAACGTCAGTGCGCCGGTGAGGACCGCCCAGACGATGCGCAGCCAAGAGGGCCCGTCGGAGTCGGTCGTGGACGGCTTCGACGTCATGTTCGCCATGACCAGGGCGCCGGAGTCGGCGGAGGTCACGTAGAACAGCATGCCGGTGATCACGGCCAGGCTGACGGTGAAGGTGGCCCCTGGGTACTGCAGCAGGAGGGTGTAGAAGCCGGACTCCGGTGCCTCGACGGCCTCGGTGAGGAAGGCTTCTTCACCGGCGCGGAAGAAGGTCAGCGCCCCGTTCCCGAAGATCGAGATCCACAGCAGGATGAAGGTGAACGGGATCAGCAGGACGCCGAAGACGAACTGCCGCAGCGTGCGGCCGCGGGAGATGCGGGCCAGGAACAGGCTGACGAACGGGGCCCAGGCGATCCACCAGGCCCAGAAGAACAGGGTCCAGTCCGCCATCCATTGGTCGGACGGGTATCCCTCAGCCCCCTCGGTGTAGGCGAAGGTGTTCAGCATCATCGAAGGGAAGCGGGAGAAGAAGTCGCCGATGTTCTGGACCAGTGCGTTGAGCATGTGTGTGGTCTGGCCGGATAGCACGACCCACAGCATCAGGACCACGGCCAGGACGACGTTGAGCTCGGAGAGGCGACGGATGCCCTTCTCGACTCCGGAGACCGTGGACAGGATGGCGATGAACACCGCGACGGCCATCAGCGCGACCTGCACGGCGGTCGACTGCGGGATGTCGAAGATGGTGGAGAGTCCGTAGTTCAGGAAGACCACGCCGATGCCCAGTGAGACGGAGATGCCGAAGATGGTGCCGATCGTGGCCGCAATCTCCACTGTGTGCCCGACTCCGCCGTGGATCCTGCGCCCGACGATGGGTGCCAGGGCCGAGCGGATGCTCAGCGGCAGGTGGTAGCGGTAGGCGAACAGCCCGAACGCCATCCCCATCAGGGCGTACATGGCCCAGCCGGGGATCCCGTAGTGGAAGATCGTCCAGATCGGGGCCATACGGGCCGCCTCGTCCGAGAGCTCGGCCACGTCGGGAGGGGTGAGGAAGTTGGTCGCCGGTCCGGAGATCCCGAAGAACATCAGGTCGACACCGATGCCGGCGGCGAAGAGCATGGCCGCCCAGGTGAACAGGTTGAACCGAGGTTTGGAGTGGTCCGGTCCCAGCTTGACCTGTCCGACCTTGGACGTCGCGACCACCAGGACGAAGACGACGACGATCCCTGCGGTGAGGACGTAGTACCAGCCGAAGTGTTCGGCGACCCAGGCCATAGAGCCGAATATGACGGTCTCAGCCTGACTCGGGAAGATCATGGCCCAGGCGACGAACCCGACGATCACAGCTGCCGAACCGATGAAGACCGGTGGGTTGATCGGGGAGCGGCGCGGCCCCGGCGCCGCCGTCGGCTCCGGTCCGTCAGACTCCTTCGTCGTGGGTTCGCTGGCCTCTGCCATGGGACGTCCTTCCTGGCTCTCGATGCAGTTGGTGTGAAGTTCTGTGGTCACGGTGCTGCGTGGTCTCTCCCATGACGAGGCAGGGCGACGTCTCGGAGGGCGCAACACGTTCAGACTCTATGGAGTGTATGCCCTTGTACCTCCGCCCGCGACGCTGGGTGCCGCGTGCAACCGGGGGCTCGCACCCGAGGGCGTCGACTCGCATCCCTGCTCGGCACCGGGATAGATTGGTCGACTGTGGCACTGACGATCGGAAT
Source organism: Nesterenkonia marinintestina (assembly GCF_025420485.1). Lineage (GTDB taxonomy): Bacteria > Actinomycetota > Actinomycetes > Actinomycetales > Micrococcaceae > Nesterenkonia > Nesterenkonia marinintestina. The sequence goes on from NZ_JAOEFD010000002.1 coordinate 165,172, forward strand.
CGTGGGACTCCCCAATGTGGGCAAGTCGACACTCTTCAACGCACTGACCAGGCAGACCATCCTCGCGGCGAACTACCCGTTCGCCACGATCGAGCCCAACGTGGGTGTGGTGAACCTTCCAGACGAGCGGCTGGGCGCACTGGCCGAGATCTTCGGCTCGGAGCGGATCCTGCCGGCGACGGTGTCGTTCGTGGACATCGCCGGCATCGTCAAGGGGGCCTCCGAGGGGGAGGGGCTGGGCAACCAGTTCCTGGCGAACATCCGCGAGGCCCACGCGGTGGCGCAGGTGGTGCGCGTCTTCGAGGACGGCAACGTCATCCACGTCGACGGCAAGGTCGATCCGGCCTCAGACATGGAGACCATCAACACCGAGCTGGTGCTGGCGGATCTGCAGACCCTGGAGAACGCGGTCCCGAAGCTGGAGAAGCAGGTCAAGGGTCGCAAGGCGGAGCAGGCGCAGCTGGACGCATATCTGGATGCGCAGAAGGTGCTGGAGCGCGGGGACACGATCTTCTCGTCCATCACCTCCGACGGCCTGGACATGGAGCAGCTGAACCAGTTGGGCCTGCTGACGGCCAAGCCGTTCATCTACGTGTTCAACTGCGACGACGGCGTCCTCGGCGACCCGGACAAGCAGCGCCAGCTGGCCGAGTCGGTGGCGCCGGCCCAGGCGGTGTTCCTGGACGCGAAGCTCGAGGCGGATCTGGTGGAGCTCTCCGAGGAGGAGGCCCGCGAGATGCTGGAGATGAACGGGCAGGACGAGTCCGGACTGGACCAGCTCGCCCGCGTCGGCTTCGACACCCTCGGACTGCAGACCTACCTGACCGCCGGGCCGAAGGAGGCCCGCGCGTGGACGATCACCAAGGGTGACACCGCCCCGCAGGCCGCCGGTGTGATCCACACGGACTTCCAGAAGGGCTTCATCAAGGCCGAGATCGTCTCCTTCGACGACCTCACCGCGGCCGGCTCGATGAATGACGCCAAGGCCGCCGGCAAGGTCCGCATGGAGGGCAAGGACTACATCATGCGCGACGGCGACGTGGTGGAGTTCCGTTTCAACGTGTGACGCCCCGAGCTGAGACCGGGCGGACCGGCGACCAGTCCGATGTGATGATCTTCGCCGGCATCGACCTCGCCGCAGAGGCTCGACGCACCGGCGTCGCCGTCATCCGCGAGGACCGTCAGCCGGTCTTGGAACGCGTATGGGTCGGAGCTGATTACGAAGTACTCGTCGCGACCGTCGAGAGCGCGGACAAGACCGGGGTCGATGTGCCGCTCGGGTGGCCGGCGCGGTTCATCGACGTGGTCACGGCACACGCCGCCGGGACACTCCCGCCACCTGATTCGACCGATTCCGACTGGCGTCGGGGTGTGGCTCTGCGAGCTACGGACTTCGAGGTTCACCGACTCACAGGCCTGACACCCCTGAGCGTCGCCGCCGACCGGATCGCATATCCCGCTCTGCGTTGGGCCGGGCTCGAAGCCCGCCTGCGGGAGCGCGGGTCGGACGTTCCCCGCGACGGTTCCGGGGTGATCGCTGAGGTGTATCCGGCCGCCGCACTGCACCGCTGGTCTCTGACGTCGCGCGGCTATAAGGGAGCGAGGAACGCCGACGTTCGGTCCGGGCTGGTCGCCGATCTCGTGGCGCGGACTCCCTGGCTGGACTGGAACGGCCACCAGCACCTGTGTGAGAGCGATGACGATGCGCTCGATGCTGTGGTGGCGGCGCTGATCGCCCGTGAGGTCGTCCTCGGAACCTGCGAGCCGCCGCCCGAACACGGCTCAGAACAGATCCGCAGGGAGGGGTGGATCTGGCTGCCGCGCAGACCTGGCCCCACACCGCCGTCTGAGATCTGATTCCGACTTTGCCTGCATCAGTTCCTAGTCCTCGTCCGAGTGTCGATCGGACTGATCGGAGTCGTCGGCGTCCTCGTCCTGCTCGTCTTCGTCTTTCCTTCTGGGATCGCGGACGAGCAGGTACATGCCACCCATGGCGATGAGGCCGACAACGATCGAGGCGAGGATCGCACCGTCCTCGCCCACCAGGTTCTCGAGCGTGCTGCGGGCCGGCGAGTCGGGATCGATGAGGGCGATGACGACGAAGACCCCCACCACCACCGTGGCCAGCACCTTTCCCAGGAGCGCGCGCCACCACGTGCCCGCCTTACCGAGCGACTCGCCCGCGCGCGCAATCTGCTTGGCACGCAGGACGCGCAGCGCACCCACGCTGCGCAGCATCCGGAACAGCTGCAAGGGTCCGATGCTGAAGATGACTGCGAGGATGCTCCCGATCGTCAGTCCGACGAGCCACCAGTTCCGGCGCAGCCACGCGATCTTCTCCGGTGAGACGAGGAAGAGGATGGTGGCCTCGAAGACCAGAACGGCGGACACCGCGTACAGGACGACATGACCGATCGCCTCCCACGGCTCGTCCAGCAGGGTCAGGAAGACCGCCGGCACTGAGAGCAGGGCGGCGATCAGCACCGGCCACGCGAGGCGCGTCTCCCACCGCTCCTGCACCTCGGTGAGCTTGTCCTCCCCGCCCCGCCCCAGCGCGGTGTCCTTGAGGTCCTTCGCCTCCTGAGGCGTCCTCTCGACGGCCTCCTTCGCGCGCGACCGCGCATCTCCGTCTCCGGACTGCCGAGAGCGGGATGGGGGCATGCACCATACGATAGCCGGTGCTGCGACAGCTGCACCGCTCTGGGGAGCGCTCAGTACGGAGGTCGGCTCGGACCGTCATCTATGAGGGTGCGTCGGGCTTCCTCTAAGTCGAAGCCCGAACCACCCTCATAGATGACGGTCGCACAGCCTGTCGTAGACTGCCGCCGTGGAGGATGACCGGCAGACCGGCGGTGCACCGACCGGCTGGTGGAAGGAGCGACGCCAGGACCTCGGATACGCGCTCCTCGGGATCGTGTTCATCGGGGTCGGGGCGTGGCAGCTGGTCGACGGGGAGCACGTGATGGGGGCGATGACTGGCGCCTTCGGTGCCACGGTCACAATCGGCATGATCTCCCTGATGATCGGATCCGACTCCCTGGTCTCGCGGCTCCTGATGATCACCGCCGCCGGCGGCTTCACCGCGACAGGTGCTCTGTTGGTGGGCGTGGGACTGTTCTCACCGGAGGCGCTCGGATGGCGAGGGGGAGCGAGCGCGATCGTGGTCGGGGTGGTCACTCTGGCCTTCTTCGGGACGCTCACCGTGGTCGTCATCATCAGGGAACTGCGTCAGAGGTGAGCCGGGTCGCGGGTCGGCATGACTCCGAGAGGGACCCCGCAGTCGGCCCTCAGCGGGTCTCCTCACCCTCAGGACGCTCGTGCCGCCGACTCCACGTGTCCCCAGGGCGCGCCTGCCGGCCCTCCGACGCATCCGGGTAGATGCTGCGGGTCTGAGACCGCTCGTACCGTCGGGGCATGTAGTCGCGGAGATGGACCTTGGGCAGAGTCTGGACGAGGGCGAGGGACACGTACATCACCGTGTTGATCGCGACGAACACCGACAGCACGTCGAACCACCAGGTGTCCAGGACGGACTCCGGCAGGAGCAGCCCGGCGAAGCGGACGGATGCGTCGAGGACGGAATCGAGTGTCACCACTGCGCCTTCCTCGGGCTCCGATCTCGGCGGCGGAGTACGGTGGACGGGTGCCCGCGGGGTGCGGAGGAGGAGCTGGTGATTCTGCCGGAGAAGGTCGTGCGTGCGGCCGTACGGGCCCGCGGCTCGAACCGGTCGTTCCTCACCGCTGAGGCGGCCCGTGAACGCATGGAGGCACTGGCTCTGAGGCCGCGCAGCTGGGGCCCGCCCCGCGGACTGCGGTCCGACGTCGGGATCACCGTCACCCGCCGTCGGGGCTGGCCCCTCTACACGGTGTCGCCCACGACCGCTCGGGCGCACGGTGCGGTGGTCTATGCCCACGGCGGCGGATGGATCAGTGAGATCATCGCCGAGCATTGGCGGCTGATCGCGCAGATCGCCGCCGAGGCCGGCACGACCGTGGTCGTCCCCATCTATCCGCTCGCCCCGTTTGGTGAGGCCGAGGAGGTGGTGGCCCAGTTCGTCGACATCCTCCGTGAGACGGCGGACCGGTTCGGATCCGCTCGGCTGGCCGGCGATTCCGCCGGCGGTCAGATCGCCCTCTCGGCGGCTCTGGAGCTGCGTGATCGGCACGGCGCACGAGTGCCCCGCACCGTCCTCATCTCACCCGCCCTGGACCTGACCTGGTCGAACCCCAGGATCCCCGAGGTCCAACCAGACGACCCGTGGCTGGCCGTACCCGGCGGCCATGTGCGCACCGAGGCGTGGCGCGGTGACCTGGACGTCACCGACCAGCGGGTGAGTCCCCTCTTCGGCGATCCGACGGATCTCGGGCCGATCACGCTGTTCAGCGGCACCCACGACATCCTGAACCCCGACGCCCGTCTGCTTGCGGAACGGGCGGACGAGGCCGGAGTCGACGTCGAGCTCCACGAGGGGGAGGGGCTCCTGCACGTGTACCCGCTCCTGCCCACGGCCAGCGGCGCCCGCGCTCGCCGGACCATCGTCGAGCGGCTCGTCGACGACGTCCGCCGATAGCCGGCGTCCCCATCGGTGCCGCCGCCTGTGCCGTGCTGCCTGGGCCGCTACCTGTGACGCAGTGAGGCCGTCGCCAGCTCGCCGATGCCGACCTCGGGACCGACCGCGGCCTCGAACCCGAGCTCCTCGCGCGCGGCCTCGGGGCACGCCGCGACGTGCCGGACGTCGAAGGACCGGTGCTCGCCGGTGATCTCAGGCTCCGGGCCGCCCAGGACCTCGGACATCCGGGCCGCCATGTCACCGATGGTGAAGGTCCGTCCCGAGCAGACGTTGAACGCGCGAAGCCCGGGCGGTCCCGCGCCCACCGCCTCGACCGCAAGCACGTTCGCCCGGGCGATGTCGGCGACGTGGACGAAGTCGCGAAGCTGCCGTCCGTCCTCGAAGACCCGCGGTGCCTCGCCCCGCTCCAGCGCGGAGCGGAAGATGGCGGCCACCCCCGAATACGGGGTGTCCGCGGGCATTCCCGGACCGTAGGCGTTGTGGTACCGCAGGGCCACCGCGTGGGCCGACTCCAGGGTGCACCACGACGCGGTGTAGTGCTCCTGGGCGACCTTCGAGGCGGCATACCCGGATCGGGGCGCGAAGGGCGCGGACTCCTCGACCAGCCGCGGTGTGATCTCCCCGTCGCAGCGTGGGCAGCGGGGGTCGAAGCGGCCTCGGGCCAGATCGTCCGCCCGCCGGGGGGCCGGGGGTACGTCGCCGTCGCGGGGGCAGACGAATCGCCCCTCGCCGTAGACCACCACGGAGGAGGCCAGCACCAGCCGCGACGTCCCGGCCCGGGCCATCGCAGCCAGAAGGGTCGCCGTCCCGTGGTCGTTGTGGGCGGCGTACCCCGGCAGATCCTGGGCGTCGACGCCGTTGCCCACCGACGCGGCCTGGTGGCAGACCACGTCGATGCCGCGGAGCAGCCGGTCCAGCAGAGCGGGGTCCCGGACGTCTCCTGCCACGACGCCCTCCGGCGACGTCGAGCCGTCGCCGTGGGCCTGGGGCAGCAGTGCGTCGACCCCCACGACCTCGTGCCCGGCCGTCCGCAGAGCACCGGCGATGTGGGACCCGATGAAGCCGGCCGCCCCGGTCAGCAGCACCTTCACGGCAGCTCCAGCGGCAGGGACATGCCGGCCAGGGCCTCCGCGCAGGAGCAGCTGCGCTCGTCGGTGAGCGAGAGGACCACGGCGCTCAGACTCCGCTTCAGGTCCTCCGTGTGCTCGGAGAAGACCCGGAAGACCTCCGCCTGGTCCACCCCCTGCCCCGAGCTGATGCCGGCGTCGAGGTCGGTGACCAGGGCCACGGCGGCGTAGCAGAGCTCGAGTTCGCGGGCCAAGGACGCCTCGGGCATCCCGGTCATGTTCACCAGGTCCCAGCCCTGACGGGCGTACCACCTCGACTCGGCACGGGTGGAGAACCTCGGGCCGTCGATCACCACCATGGTCCCGCCGTCCACCGGCGGGGTCCGCCCCTCGGCGAGACCCTCCAGCAGCGCGGTGCGCAGCCGCGGACAGTAGGGGTCGGCGAACGAGATGTGGCAGGCCCCGGCGTCGTAGTAGGTCTTCTCGCGCCCGGTGGTCCTGTCCACCAGCTGGTCCGGCACCACGAAGGAACCCGGACCCAGCCCGTCGTGCAGCCCGCCCACCGCGCACGGGGCCAGGACCTGGCGCACGCCCAGACTGCGAAGCGCCCACAGGTTGGCTCGGTGGTTGACCCGGTGCGCGGGGTGTTCGTGGCCCCGTCCGTGCCGGGGGAGGAACGCCACGGTGCGGCTGTCCCCTCCAGAGGTCAGCGTGCCCACGGCGATCGGCGCCGAGGGCCTGCCGTAGGGGGTCTCGAGGTCGAACTCCTGCGGATCCCGAAGGAACGTGTAGAAGCCGGAGCCGCCGATGACGGCGACCTCAGGCGTGGATGTCATGATGCCTCCCTGCGGGTGAGCCGTGCCAGGTGCCGTCCCCCGAAACGGCGGATGTCGCAGCCGAGGAAGCCCGCCTCGGCCGCCACCGCGGCGACGGCGTCGACGCCCACCCAGGACCACGGAAGCGTCCCGGTGATCCGTCCCTGCACACGGAGTCTGATGACGTCGTGGACGACCCCGGTCCCGGGCCCGTCGACCTCGACCAGAGCCGTCCCCTCCGGACGCATGAGGTCGCGCAGCCGACGCAGCAGCCGGACGGGGTCCCCGCCGATGCCGATGTTCCCGTCGGCCAGCAGCGTCTCCTGCCAGTCGCCCTCGGAGGGCACCTGACCGAAGACGTCCCGGCGGACCGCCGACGCGCCGCGTTCCCGAGCCAGCCGCACGGCTTCGGGGGAGACGTCGAGGCCCAGCGCCGTGATGCCGCGGGTCGTCAGGGCTTCGGCGATGCGGCCGGCGCCGCAGCCGACGTCGAGGGTCGGGCCGGAGCAGGGGTCCACCAGCAGGTGGTGGTCGGCGGCATCGGGCATGCCGCTCCACCGCTGTATGTCCGCCGGGACGAGGGAGCCGTCGGAGCGGAGGACTTCACAGGGCTGCCCGGCCAGGGCGGACTCCCAGGCGTCCAGGGGGCGCATACTGATCAGCTCGGTCATGTCAGCCGGCCCACCTCTCGTGCTCGACGATGCGCAGCACCTCCGCGGCGAAGCGGCTCCGGGGGATGAGCTCCGCGACCGCGACCGCGTCCTCCCAGGTGTCGACGTCGCGCAGGGCCGGCGCCGAACCGACGCTGGCACCCCGGCGGGCCAGCGCCTCGGAGGTCCGCGCGCCCGTCTCAGGATGAGACATGGGCACCGAGGTCAGACAGCGGGTCCACCCAGGCTCCCTGACGCCCAGGGCCCACCACCCGCCGTCCTCCGCGGGCCCGATCACGGCGTCGTGCGCCTCGAGCGACTCCGCCGTCGCCCGGAGGTGGGCGGTGGTGACCTGCGGTGTGTCCATCCCGATCTGCACCACTCCGCGGCCCTGGTCGGCATCGTGGTGGGCGGCGATCAGCCGGGCGGCGAAGTCTTCCCCGCGCTGGGAGATGACGCGGTGTCCTGCGCATGCGGTGATGAGCTCCTCGGCGCGTGCCCCGTCATGCAGATCCCCGGTGATCGCGACGACCACCGGCCATCCGAGCCCCTCGGCGACCTCTAGGGTGTCGAGCAGCGCCGCGGCGGCGAGCTGCGCGGCCGTCTCATCACCGACGGTCGCGGCGACGCGAGACTTGGCCTGTCCGGGGATGGGCGCCTTGGCGACCACCAGCAGGCTGGCTGCGGCGCTCATCGCAGCACCTTGGCGAAGTCGATCAGCGTCCGGCAGGTCCCGCGGACCGAGCCCGAGACCTTGGAGCGGGTGCCGCGGGCACGTTCGGAGTAGACGACGTCGCGCTCGTGGACGGTCCATCCGGCGTCGGAGGCTTTGATCATCAGCTCCAGCGGGTAGCCGAAGCGTCGGTCGGCGACGCCGAGTGCCAGCAGGTCCTCACGCCGGCAGACGCGCATGGGTGCGAGGTCATGGATGCCGAATCCGCTCCGGCGCCGGATCATCCAGGCCAGCGCCGCCGTCCCCGCCCGGGCGTGCCACGGCCAGACCCTGCTGTGCCGAGGTCTGCGGCGGCCGACCGCCATGGACGCCTCCCCGCGCGAGACCACTGCGACCAGTTCGCTGAGTTCGGCCGGATCCATCGACCCGTCGCCGTCGAGCACGGCGACCAGCGGGGCGGTCGCGGCGACCGTGCCGGCGTGGACCGCGGCCCCGTAGCCGGGCCGGGCCTCGAACACCACTTCGGCGCCCAGCTCCAGGGCGACGTCGGCGGTCCCGTCGGTGGAGCCGTTGTCCACCACGATCACGTGGAAGCCCTCCGGCATGGTGGCGAACACCGCAGGCAGGGCAGGTGCCTCATCGCGGCAGGGTATGACCACATCACATGTCGGTCGGTCGCCGGGGGCACGGTACATGGAGTGATGCTACCAGCGGGATAGCATGCTCCAATGGGAGCCTCCACATCGCGGTCTCCGCGTCTGACCTGGGCGGCCGCATGGTCCGGTGTCCTCATCGGGGCGCTGCTGGTCGCCGCGGCGATCATCGTGCCGCGGGTGACGCCGATCGACGTGGCCATCGGCACCGGGGACTTCGACGACTGGAAGCCGCTGAAGGCCGCGTGGGAACCCGAGCTGACGCCCACGCTGCTGCTGCCGGTGGCGGTGGGTCTGCTGGGGTTCGTGCTGTGGCCCCGGCTCAGCCGCTCATCGACCTGGCCGCAGTTCCTCGCGCTGACCTTCGTCGGCTCCTGGCTGTGGACCGCCGCCCTGGGCCACGTGGGAGGCGCCCAGGCCATCCGAAAGGTCTTCGACCGGGACAGCGAGTACTTCGTCGGCGCCAAAGAGGTCACCTCGATCCCGCAGTTCATGACCGAGTTCGTCGACCGCATCCCCAAGCACGTCGACGACAACTGGCCGATCCACATCGCCGGTCATCCCCCGGGCGCCACGCTGTTCTTCATCATGATGAACAGGATGGGCGTCGAGGACCCGTACACGGCCGGCATGATCGTCATGACCCTGGGGTGCACGGCCGCCGTCGGCGTCGTCCTCACCGTCCGGACGCTGGCCTCGGAGCGGATGGCACGCCGCACCGCCCCCTGGGTGGTGGCCGCACCGTCCGCGATCTGGATGGGCGTCTCCGGAGATGCGCTCTTCACGGCCGTGGCGGCGTGGGGCCTGGCCCTGCTGGCCCTGTCGGCGACTGCGGAGCGACGGTCCCGACTGGTGGGCTTCGGACTGGGCTCCGGTCTGCTCCTGGGCCTCTGCGTCTATCTCTCCTACGGGCTCGTGCTGCTGGGGGTGCTCGCGCTCGCCGTGCTCGTCCTGGGGCGCCGGTGGGCGGCCCTGCCGTGGGCGTTGGGCGGTGCGCTGCTGGTGGCCGCGGCGTTCACCCTGGCCGGATTCAGGTGGTGGGAGGCGTTCCCCGTCCTGGTGACCCGGTACTACGACGGGATCCAGAGCGACCGCCCGTACGGCTACTGGGTGTGGGCGAACCTCGGGGTGTGGACCTTCAGCGCAGGGCTCGCCGTCTGGGCGGCCTTCGGCAGAGGTATCGCAGAGGTGCGGCGGCGTGCCGCGCCCGAGCGGTTCGCCCCGGCGGTCCTGGGATGGGCGGGCTTCGCCGCGATCCTGCTGGCCACGCTGTCCAGCATGAGCCAGGCGGAGATCGAACGGATCTGGCTGCCCTTCACGATCTGGGTCCTGATCCTGCCGACCCTGTTGCCGGCCCACTGGCACAGACCGCTGATTGCCACCCAGATGGGGACGGCGATCCTGATCGAACTGCTGTGGACCACGCAGTGGTGACCATCCGCTCGTCGCGCTTCGCCGACCTGGACCCCCGCACCGCCTACCGGCTGTGGCAGCTGCGCATCGACGTCTTCGTCGTCGAGCAGGAGTGCCCGTACCCCGAACTGGACGGCCGCGACATGGAGTCCGACGCCCTGCACCTGTGGGTCGAGGACGACGGAGCGCCGGTGGGGTGCCTCAGGATCCTGGAGGACTCCGGTTCGGCCCGCATCGGACGCGTGGTCGTCGCCCGTACCCATCGCGGACGCGGGCTGGCGGCGGAGCTCATGCGGGCGACCCTCGAGCTGGTCGGGGAGCGGCGGTGCGTGCTCGACGCGCAGTCGCACCTGACCTGCTGGTACGCACGATTCGGCTTCGCCCCCTCCGGGCCGGAGTTCCTGGAGGACGGAATCCCCCACACACCCATGACACGCTCAGGAGATACGGCATGACAGACGACCGCGAGTTCGACCTCGTCCTGTTCGGCGCCTCGGGCTTCGTCGGACGGCTCACCGCCGAGGATCTGGCCCGGCACGCTCCCGGAGATCTCCGCATCGCGCTCGCCGGCCGCAGCCGGGAGCGTCTCGAGGCCGCCCGAGCCGACCTCCCGGAGCCTGCCGACCGGTGGCCGGTGCTCGTCGTGGATGCGACGGACGAGGGCGACGTCGCCGATCTCGCCTCCCGCACCCGAACCGTCGTCACCACCGTGGGCCCCTATGTCCGTTACGGGCGACTGCTCCTGGGCGCCTGCGCCGCGGCGGGCACGCACTACTGCGACCTCACCGGAGAGGTGCTGTTCGTCCGTGAGGCGATCGACCGGCACCACACACGGGCCGAGTCGACCGGCGCCCGGATCGTGAACTCCTGCGGCTTCGACTCGGTCCCCTCGGACCTCGGCGTCCTGGTGACCGCCCGGCGGGCGGCCGCGGACGGCGAGGGGACGCTCACCGACACGCTGCTGCGTGTGCGCTCGCTGCGCGGCGGACTCAGCGGAGGCACCATCGATTCGATGCGGCAGCAGATGGTCGACATGTCCCGGGACTCCGCCTGGCGGGAACAGGTGCGGGACCCCTACGGCCTGTCCCCGGACCGTCAGCAGGAACCCACCGACTTCGGCCGGATCTCGCTCGGCGGAGCCTCACTGCTCGACCAGCTCAGGGCCTCGTCGCCGGTCCGTCGTGACGAGGCGACCGGCCGCTGGTCGGCGCCCTTCGCGATGGCCCCGTTCAACACCCGCATCGTCCGGCGCAGCAACGCCCTGACCGGCTGGTCCTATGGGCGGGGCTTCCGCTACAACGAGGTCAGCGACACGGGCTCCGGGCTCCGAGGAGCCGGCCGTGCGGTCCTGGCAGGCGTCGCCCTGGGCGGTCTGGCGGCGGGGATGTCCCTCCGGCCCACCCGAGCCGTCCTGGACCGATTCCTGCCGGACCCCGGCGAGGGACCCTCCGAGGAGACCAGGGACGCGGGTCGCTTCGTCCTGGACATCGAGGCGAGCACCACGAGCGGCGCGCGATACACCACCCGTGTGGCCGCAGACGCCGACCCCGGCTACTCGGGGACGGCGATCATGCTCGGGGAGGCCGCACTGGCGGTCGCCGTCGACGGTGCGGCCGGTCGTCTCCCGCAGCGGGCCGGCGTGCTCACCCCGGCGACCGCACTGGGCGAGGTGCTGGTGGACCGTCTCAGAGCCCGGGGCTTCACCTTCGAGACGCGCCGCACAGACCGGGACGGATAGCCCTGGAGACAGGACTCCCCAGTGCGGTCGTGCTCGTCTACGATGAGCTCGTGCCGGTCCGAATCCTGCGCCGCCCCGGGGCCCTCCGGTGAGCGGCGGTCTGGTCGCTCTGCTCGACGACGTCGCCGCACTGGCCCGCATGGCTGCGGCCAACGCCGACGATGTCGCCGCGGGCGCGGCCAAGGCGAGTGCGAAGGCCGCCGGGGTCGTGATCGACGATGCGGCGGTGACTCCCCAGTACGTCACCGGGGTCACCCCCGCCCGCGAGCTGCCGATCATCAGAAAGATCACCGTCGGCTCGCTGCGCAATAAGCTCATCATCATCCTTCCGGCGCTGCTGCTGCTCAGCGTCTTCGCCCCCTGGTCCCTGACGCCGATCCTCATGCTCGGCGGTCTCTACCTCAGCTATGAGGGCGCGCACAAGGTCTGGGAGAAGCTGCGCGGCAGGCACGCGGACAAGGCTGAGCCCGCGGTGGCCCGGGGCGCGGAGGCGGAGAAGGTCGTCGTGAGAGGGGCGATCACCACCGACTTCATCCTCAGCTGCGAGATCATGGTCATCGCCCTCAACGAGGTCAGCGACCAGACGCTGCCGACACGGGCGATGATCCTCGCCGTCGTCGCGGTCGGGATCACATCGGGGGTCTACGGCACGGTGGCGCTGATCGTGAAGATGGACGACATCGGCCTGCATCTGAAGGAGCGGAACCGCAGCGCCGCCTCCGCCCGATTCGGCGGATTGCTGGTCGCCGCGATGCCTCGGGTCCTCCGGGTGATCTCGCTGGTGGGGACGTTCGCGATGCTGTGGGTGGGCGGGCACATCCTGCTCGTCGGTGCCTACGACCTCGGACTCACTCCGCTGTACGCGTTCGTCCACGGGCTGGCCCACCATGCCCATGCGGTCCCCGCCCTCGGCGGGCTCCTCGGCTGGCTGATCGAGACGGCCTTCTCCCTCGTGCTCGGATTCCTGGCGGGTTCGGCGGTGTTCGGAGCGGTGCGGCTGTTGCCGTTCGGGAACAGGGCCGGGGCACACTGACGGTCCGCCGCCCTGACCCGGGGCCGAGGGTCGTGGCACCCGTGGAGCAGATCTGACGGGGCTCCTCTATGACTACGGTTCGGGCTTCGCCTATGACGAAGCCCGAACCACCCTCATAGAAGAAGGCCGGCTGCGGCCGATGAGCCGACGGGCGAGGCGGCGGGGAGGAGCGCCGCGCGTCATCCGGTGTCAGAATATGTCCATGGACGCCGCGAGGCTTCGGAGCTCGACCGGACGGGCCCTCCGATGACGCACGAGGTCAGATACTCCGACGATGATCCGTACCTGAGGCGGGTGCGGGAACGTGCGCTCTCGTTCCCCGGCGCGGAGGAGAAGATCTCGTTCGGACGACCGGTCTTCTTCACCCGGAAGATCTTCGGTCTGTATGCCTGCCTGGAGAAGACCGACGACGGCCTGGTCGAGCATCAGCATTCCGTCGGCTTCCTGCCGGACGACTCTGAGAGACCGGCGCTGCTGGTCGACGCGCGCTTCTTCGTCCCCGCCTATTGGGGTCCCTGGGGGTGGCTGGCGGTCGACCTCGACGATCGTACCGACTGGGACGAGGTGCGGGAGCTGTTGGAGGACTCGTATCGCCTCACCGCACCGAAGTCATGGGCGACCAGGCACCAGGGGCCCGGCCGCCTCAGCTGACGCTGCATCCTGTGGCCGGCCTCGGCCCATTCGTAGGCTGACCGGACTCGTCGACCGTCCACCTGCACTCGAGCTCGAGACCGCGCCGGACCCGATCGAGACCTCAGTCGTCGTCGCGGGCGCCGCCCAGCAGCAGCACGGCGGCGATGGCCGCCAGCCAGCTGTCCTTGGCCACGGGCGTGCCGTCCTGCGTCGGACGGATGCCGTCCTCTTCGGTCATCTCCGGAGAGTTGAAGTACATCGACAGCAGCGATCCGGAGAACGCGGCCAGGGCGGCCCCGGCGACCCGGTTGGGCACGAAGGGGGTGAGCAGCGCCGCACCGACGGTGATCTCCCCGTAGCTGATGAACTTGGCGAACTGCGCCGGGGTGAGCTTCTCCAGCGGGGGCACACCCTTGACCGCCATAGCCTGGAGGGACTCGGCCGCCTCCTCCGGCAGGTTCAGCTTGCCGATCCCGGCGTTGAGGATGAATGCGCCTGGCACGGCGCGGAGCACGGTGTTGCGGAGTGAGAAGCTCATCTGTGGTCCTTCTGTCTGCGGTGGTGGTCAGAATCAGCATGCCACGACCTCGCACGGCCGAGACAGCCTCGTCAGAGGTCGACGCGCCCCTGGTCGCCCATGGTCGGCCGGTCGTCGCTGACTGCGGCGGCGGCCATCTTCACCAGGGCCGCGGCGCTCCCCGGCCCCTCCCAGTACTGGGCGGAGTCGGGTTCGACGCAGATCAGTGCCGCGTCCGAGTCCTCCGGCCCGTCGGCGAAGTAGGCCTTGGCGCCGAGCTGCCAGAGTTCGGACTTCTTCTGCTCGTCGGTGCTCACCGAGGCGGTGCCGGCCACGGAGACCCAGGTCTTGTCGTCCACGAACGCCAGGTTGACCCGGCCTTCGCCGACGACGTCGTCGACCTTCTCCGACTCCACGCGGGTGAAGAACCAGAGGCGGTGGTCCTCGTCGACGTGGGCGATCCCCATCGGCCGGGACACCAGCCGACCCTCGGAGTCGACGGTGGTGAACATGCAGGTGCCTATGTCGTCCAGCAGCTCGATCAGCTCTGCGGGGCTCTTCGTCTCGGTCATGACGCCTCCATCGAGATTCGGGTCGTGTCGTCCCAGGTCAGGGGCCTGCCGCGAGTCTACATGCGTCCCGGAGGCGTCCCCTGCGACCACATCGGCATCGGGGTCGATAGGCTGGACCGGTGACCGACACAGACTCCTTCACCCTCCACACCACAGAGGTCTCCGACGACGAGGCCGCACCCCGGGGCACCGTCGTGTTCCTCCACGGCCTCTTCGGACAGGGCAGGAACTTCTCGCAGATCGCCAAGGCGCTGCAGCCCGAGCTGCGCAGCGTCCTGATGGACCTGCCCGACCACGGAGCCTCGGCCTGGACGGAGTCATTCGACTACCTCCGGATCGCCGACCTCGTCGCCGAGGAGCTCCGCAGCGGGGCCGCGGCCGACGGTCCCGTCCACGTGGTCGGCCACTCCATGGGCGGTAAGGTCGCCATGGTCCTCGCCCTGCGGCACCCCGAGCTGGTGGACCGGCTGGTCGTCGTCGACATCTCTCCGACCTCCGGCGGTGCGAACGGCGAGTTCGACCACCTGCTCGGCGCCCTTGCGGACCTGGACCTCTCAGCCCTCGAGCGTCGCAGGGACGCCGACGAGCTGCTCAGCGACCCCATCCCGAACCCCACCGTGCGCGGCTTCCTGCTGCAGAACCTCCGGAGCACCGACGAAGGCTTCCGGTGGCGCGCCAACCTGTCCATGCTGCACCGTGACCTGGACGCGGTCGGCGGCTTCCCCGACGACGCCGATCTCGGCGACGCCGAGTTCGACGGCCCCGTGCTCTGGGTCGCGGGGTCCGAGTCCGACTACGTGACCGAGGAGCACGACCCGGAGATGCGACGGCTCTTCCCGAACGCCCGGCTGATCTCCGTCAGGGACGCCGGACACTGGGTGCACTCCGAGAAGTCAGACGTGTTCATCGCCGCGCTGCGTCGCTTCCTCCGCCTCGACGGGTGACCCGCCTCGCGAAGGGCCAGGTCATCAGTGCCCACACCACGGCGACCAGCACGGCCACCCACAGGATGTAGATCGGCCACGGTCCCAGCACGTCCAACAGCGAGGCGCTGTCCGGGGCGTTGTTGAGGTACCCGTAGTTCGTCTCGGCCGCGGCGTTGACCGTCATCGCCAGCGCCGCCCACCCCACGGTGATCGCGTAGGTGACGCCGAAGTCCCGCCACCTGGGCCGGTAGCCCAGGGCGCCGACGAACACGACGGGGACGACGAAGACCCCGATGTGCAGCACCCAGAAGGCGGTGAAGCTCAGCAGCGGATACGCCCCGTAGGTGAGGTCCGGGGTCAGCAGCGACTGCAGGTTCAGGGTCAGGCCCCAGTAGAAGCTCACCGCCGCCGCCCACCGAGCCCGGGTGATCAGGGCGATCGCGGCGAAGAACCGCAGCGCGTCCGAGAACTGCAGCGGCAGGGACGAGCCCATGGAGAAGTTCTCCGGCAGCAGCCGCCAGCCGGCCCACAGCAGCGTGATGCCCAGGAACACCCATCCTGCGATCCTCATGGCTCGGTGCGCGGCCTCCGGTCCGCGATGACGGCGCAGGTGCCGCAGCCACCACACGCCGAGCACGCACACCGCGACGGTCAGCACGAGCATGGCCCAGTGGGCCGTCTCGTAGTTCGCCATCCGATCGGAGCCGATGAGCTCGGTCATGCTCGACAGTCTAGAGTCGACGGGGGAGGGACGAGGGGGAGGACCACGAGGAGGACCCGGGATGAGCAACACGGAACGTCACCCGCAGGAGCACGTCTGTGAGAACCGCACCTATACCCGCGACGGGCTGAGTCCCGGCATCACCGTCGGGGAGAACACGGTGGAGGTCCTCGAGCCCCGGGAGGTCCCCCTGGGCGGTCCCCGGGCCATGGGAGTGCGCAGGACCCTGCCGCAGCGGGCCCGCTCGTTGGTCGGAGCCTGGTGCTTCCTGGACTTCTACGGACCCGACGACGTCGCCCGGACCGGCGGCATGGCGGTGCCTCGTCACCCGCACACGGGTCTGGCCACGGTCTCCTGGCTGTTCTCCGGCGCCATCGACCACATCGATTCGGCCGGGAACTGGGCGCTGGTCCGTCCCGGCGACGCGGTGTTCATGAACGCCGGACGCGGCATCACCCACTCGGAGCACTCCACGGAGGAGACGACCGTGCTCCACGGGGCCCAGTTCTGGTACGCGCTGCCCCATGAGCATCGATTCGTCGCTCCTCACCTCGACATCCATCGTCCGGACCCCGTCGGCGGGGACGGATGGCAGGCGCGGGTGTTCGTCGGTGAGCTGCTCGGCGCCCGCTCCGAGATCCGCCCGTACATCCCGCTCAGCGGCGCAGAGCTGAGGCTCGAGCCCGGCACCGTGCTGGACGTCGCGGTGCCCGCCGACCACGAGCACGCGCTGCTCCGCGTCGAGGGCGACGTCCGCTTCGAGGGGCAGCATCTGCCGGCCGACCACCTCGGCGTCGTCGACGTCGGACGGGACCGGCTGCGCATCGAGGCCGGGGACGAACCCGTCCTCGCGCTGCTCTTCGGCGGGGAGCCCCTCGACGAGCAGATCGTCATGTGGTGGAACTTCGTGGGCCGCAGCCACGAGGACATCGTCGCCTACAGGGCCGCCTACCAGGCCGAGATGGGGTTCGAGGCGCCGCTCGACGACCATGACGGCACAGCCGGCACAGCCGGCACGGCCGGCACAGCCGGCTCAGCCGCAGACCCACAGTTCGGCGACTTCCCCTCCCACGCAGAGGCGCCGCTGCCCGCCCCGCAGATGCCCGGCACCCGGCTCAAGCCGCGGAGGTGACCTCGGCAGTGTCACAGTTCGACATCGTCCTCACCCTGGAGCTCGTCGGCACCTTCGCCTTCGCCGTCTCCGGTGCCCTGCTCGCAGCCCGCAAGGGGTTCGACCTGGTCGGCTCGCTGCTGCTGGCCGGACTCGCCGGGCTCGGCGGGGGAGTGATCCGGGACCTCATCCTCGACTCCGGGGTCCCCAACGCCTTCGACACCCCGCTCTACCTGGTCCCGGTCCTCATCGCCGTGCTCGCGGTCTACGTCACCCTGATCCGCGAGAGCCGGCTGCGCCGCACCCTGCTCGTGTTCGACGCCCTGGGACTGTCCCTGTTCTGCGTGATGGGCGCCACGATCGCCCACGAGGTCGGTCTCAACCCGATCTCCTGCGTCCTCATGGGAGTCACCACCGCCGTCGGCGGAGGCACCCTGCGCGACGTGGTGGCCGACGAGATCCCACAGATCTTCAACCCGCAGGGGGTCTACGCCGCACCGGCCTTCCTGGGAGCAGCGCTGACCACAGCGGTCCTCGAACTGGACGTCTTCGGCGCCGTCGCCGGTACGGCGATCGTCGCCGTGGTCCTCACGCTGCGCCTGCTCGCTCTGAAGTTCGGGTGGCGGATCCCTCGGGCGGCGCACCGGTAGGCTGGAGGAGCGACGACGTCGACCGCACGGGAGTGCAGCTCGGATGACACACGCCCCAGACGACGACCCCGTCACCCGCGCCCTGCGACGGGTGGACCGGACGGCTTTCCTGCCCGAGCACGCCCGGCGGGCGGCCGGGGCCGACCGTCCCATCGACATCGGCCACGGGCAGACGAACTCCCAGCCCACCACTGTGGAGCGCATGCTGCGACTGCTCGACGTCCGCGAGGGACAGCATGTGCTCGACGTCGGCACCGGGTCCGGCTGGACCGCCGCCCTGCTGGCGAGGCTCGTCGGACCCGCCGGCTCGGTCGTCGGAGTGGAGCGCGTCCCCGAGCTCGCCGGTTCCGCCCGGGCGGCCCTGCAGGGGACGACGAGCGTCGAGATCCTCGATGCGAGTCCCGGCACCCTCGGGGTGCCGGACCGCGGACCCTATGATCGGATCCTCGTCTCCGCCGAGCCCCAGATCCTGCCCCAGCAGCTCGTCGACCAGCTCGACGAGGACGGCGTCATGGTCATCCCGGTTGCGGGGACCATGCACCGGGTCGCCCGCACCGGTGGCGGCGTGCGGACCACGACCCACGGGGCCTACCGCTTCGTGCCTCTCATCTCCGACTCCTGAGGTCGCCCGCCTCCACCAGTGGTGTTCACAGCGTCCCAGGTCAGGCGTATGGTCAGAAGCATGCCGAAGACCACCGCCCAGGGACGGCCGAAGCCCGGCGAGCTGCCGGACACCCTCCGCCGGTCGGAGGAGAAGGCCCAGCGCACCTTCACCAAGGCCTACGACTCGGCCATGGACCGGTACGGGGACGAGGAGCGTGCTCGCCGGGTCGCCTACGACGCACTCAAGCACACCTTCGAGAAGGTCGGCGACCGCTGGCTGCCCAAGGAGCGCCGCGGCACACCGGATCCGCGGGGCGACGAGGGCGTCGACGCCGGAGCCACCAAGGAGCACCTGTATCGCCGCGCCCGGCGGCTGGGCATCGCCGGACGCTCCACCATGACCAAGCCCCAGCTCGTCGAGGCGCTCGAGAGGGAGAGCCGACGGCGGACCTGAGCGTAGACTCGGCCGAGTGAGCATCGAGGCCGACGACCGCTGGGCCATGCTCAGCCGTGCCGCCGCGCACCTCGACGCCCCGGCGGCGGTGCTTGACCTCGACGCCTTCGACGCCAACGCCGAGGACCTCGTCGCCCGCGCCGACGGGCTCCCCATCCGTGTGGCCAGCAAGTCCGTCCGCTGTCGGGAGATGCTGCGCCGCGTCCTGGCCCGACCCGGATTCTCCGGGGTCTTGGCGTACACGCTCGGCGAGGCGATCTGGCTGGTGCGCACCGGCACCTGCGACGACGTCGTCGTCGGCTATCCCACCGCAGAGCCCGGCGCCCTGGCCCAGCTGTGCCGCGACCCGCAGCTGGCCGGAGCCGTCACCCTGATGATCGATTCCCCGGAGCAGCTGGATCTGGTCGACGCCGTCGTGCCCCCGCACCGCCGTCCGGACCTGCGGGTCAGTCTCGATCTGGACTGCAGTCTGCGGCTGGGTCCCGCCGTGCTGGGAGCCCGGCGCTCGCCGGTCCGCACCCCGGAGCAGGCTGAGGCGGCGGCCGAGCACATCGTCGCGCGGCCCGGCTTCCGACTCGTCGGAGTCATGGGCTACGAGGCGCAGATCGCCGGAGTGGCGGACAGGCGCCGGACGGGTCCCGCGGCCCGTCCGGGCGAGCTGATCGTCCGGGGCATGAAGGCCCTCTCCGTCCGAGACCTGCGGACACGTCGGCCCGCGATGGTCGAGGCGGTGCGTCGTCGGGCGGACCTCGAGTTCGTCAACGGCGGCGGCACCGGGTCCCTGGAGAGCACCGGCGCCGGCGGGGAGTGCACCGAGCTCGCCGCAGGCTCCGGCCTCTACGGCTCCCACCTGTTCGACGGCTATCGGGGATTCCGACCTCGTCCCGCCGCCGCCTTCTGCCTGCGCGTGGTGCGCCGCCCCGCCCATGACGTCGTCACCGTCCAGGGCGGAGGGTGGATCGCCTCCGGCGCGGTGGGATCCGACCGGCAGCCGCTGCCCGTCTCGCCCCCGGGGATGCGACTGATGCCCGCCGAGGGCGCCGGCGAGGTCCAGACCCCGCTGCGCTGCACGGCCGAGGTGCCCCGGATCGGTGACCTGACCTGGTGGCGCCACGCCAAGGCCGGAGAGCTCTGCGAGCACGTCGACGAGCTCCACCTGTTCCACGACGGTCGGCTCGTCGGGGCAGTCCCCACCTACCGAGGAGAGTCGCAGGTGTTCCTATGAGCAGACCCGGGCGGCTGAGCAGGCCCGGGCGGCGCTCCTCGCCGCGGGAGTGGACCAACTGGGCCGGCCTGGTGCGTGCCAGACCCAGTCGGGTCCTCGTCCCGCACACCGAGGCCGCACTGATCCGCGAGGTCCGCGCGGCGCTCGGGGCGGGTGAGCGGATCAGGGCGGTCGGCTCCGGACACAGCTTCACCGGCATCGCCGTCGCGCCCGAGGTGCAGGTCGACCTGCGCAGCATGGACGGACTGATCGACGTCGACCCGCACTCCCGCCGGGTCCGACTGCGGGCCGGCACACCGCTGTGGCGCATCCCCGGCCTGCTGGAGCCCTTCGGTCTGGCCATGGAGAACCTCGGCGACATCGACCGGCAGACCATCGCCGGCGCGGTGTCCACCGGCACCCACGGCACGGGTCTGGCCTACGGATCCGTCTCCTCGCAGGTGGTGGGCATGCGCCTGGTCACCGGCACCGGCGAGGTCCTCGACGTCGACGACACCGCACCCGAGCTGCTCGACGGACTCCGCGTCGGACTCGGAGCCTTCGGCATCATCACCGAGGTCACGCTGCAGTGCGTGGAGGCCTTCGACCTGCACATCGTCGAGAGGCTGGAGGACTTCGACGACGTCGTCGCCGGCTGGCCGGAGCGCATCCGGGCGGAGGACCACGTCGAGTTCTACTGGTTCGGTCACAGCGAGAAGGTCCTGACCAAGACCACCCGGCGGCTCGAGCCGGGGCGGCGGGCGCGCACTCGGCGCTCGCAGTCGCGCCGGCTGATCGAGGACGAGGTGCTGGGCAACCTCGGTCTGGCCGCGACCTGCCGCATCGGCCGTCTCCTCCCCGGGACGGTGCCTCGGCTGAACCGCCTGTGCACCGCCGTGTGGGGAGGGCGGGACGAGGTGAGCGCCTCGCACGAGATCTTCGCCGCGTCCCGGCGGGTCCGCTTCACCGAGACCGAGCAGTCGATGCCGCTGGAGGAGACCGCCGGGGTCATGGCGGCGCTGCGCGACCTGTTCCGCGTGGAGGGGTGGGCCTCCATGTTTCCGCTGGAGATCCGCTGCGCGGCCGCGGACAGCGCCTGGCTGTCGACCTCGCACGGCCGGGAGAGCCTCTACGTCGCCGCGCATCAGCCCGCCGGGGAGGAGCACCGAGAGTACTTCGCGGCCGTCTCGGAGGTGCTCGCCGGATTCGGGGCCCGGCCGCATTGGGGGAAGCTGCACACCCTCGACGCCGAGGCGATGCGTCGGCTGTATCCGCGCTTCGACGACGCGGTGCGGCTGAGGGACCGGATCGACCCCGGACGGGCCTTCGCGAATCCCTACCTGGACCGCGTGCTGGGGGCCTGAGCCGCCTTGTCCTCCGTGCGCCGGTGTGGAAGAGTTCCCCGAGATGTGCCGCACAATGGCATGAGATGATCATTCAGCGGAATACGTAGGAGGCATCCGTCGCATGGTTGCAGGACAGGACTTCGGCCCCGGCCCCACCGTCGTGCTGGGCGAGCGCCCGCTGACTGCGGACGAGGTCGCCGCCGTGGCCCGGGACCGCACCCCCGTGGAGCTCGGCGACGCGGCTCGGGAGAACATCGCCCGGGCGCGCGCCGTCGTGGAGGACCACGCCGGATCGGACCGCGCCATCTACGGCGTGTCCACCGGCTTCGGCGCCCTGGCCCACACCTCCATCGACCCCGACTCGCGCGACGCCCTGCAGCTGTCGCTGGTGCGCTCCCACGCCGCCGGCACCGGCGACGAGGTCGAGACCGAGGTGGTGCGGGCCCTCATGCTGCTGCGCCTGCAGACCTTCACCACAGGACGCACCGGTGTCCGGCTGAGCACCGCCGAACGCTACGCCGCGCTGCTCAACCACGGCTTCACCCCGGTGGTCCGCGAATACGGATCCCTCGGATGCTCCGGTGATCTCGCCCCGCTGGCGCACTGCGCTCTGGCGGTCATCGGCGAGGGTCCCGTGAGGACGCCCGACGGGACGCTCATCGACTCCTCCGAGGCCTTCTCCCGCATCGGTCTGGATCCCACCTACGCCCTGGCGGCCAAGGAGGGGCTGGCGCTGATCAACGGCACCGACGGCATGCTGGGGATGCTCGCGCTGACCCTCGTCGACCTGGACCGGCTGCTGGCCACCGTCGACGTCGCCACCGCCATGAGCGTCGAGGCGCTGTTCGGCACCGACCGCGTCTTCGCCGACGACGTCCAGTCGGTGCGCGCCCACCGCGGTCAGGTCGCCTCGGCCGCCAACCTGCGCACGCTGCTGGGCGACTCGGAGATCGTCGCCAGCCACCGCGGGGAGGAGTGCTCCATCGTGCAGGACGCCTACTCGCTGCGCTGCGCGCCGCAGGTGGCCGGCGCCGTGCGGGACACCGTCGAGCACGCACGGCGAGTCGCCGAGGTGGAGCTCGGTTCGGCGATCGACAACCCGGTGGTCCTCGACGACGGCCGCATCGAATCCAACGGCAACTTCCACGGAGCGCCGGTCGGCTACGTCCTGGACTTCCTCGCCATCGCCGCCGCCGACCTCGCCTCCGTCTCCGAGCGCCGCAGCGACCGCATGCTGGATCCCTCCCGCTCGCACGGGCTCCCCGCATTCCTCGGTGAGGATCCCGGTCTGGACTCCGGATTCATGATCGCCCAGTACACCCAGGCGGCCATGGTCTCGGAGCTCAAGCGGCTCGCCGCGCCGGCGTCGGTGGACTCCATCCCCTCCTCCGCCATGCAGGAGGACCACGTCTCCATGGGCTGGTCGGCGGGGCGGAAGCTGCGCCGCGCAGTGGACGCGCTGACGCGGGTGGTCGCCGTGGAGGTGCTCATCGCCGCACGCGCCCTGGACCTGCGTCGTCCGCTGACCCCGGCCCCGGCCACCTCGGCCGTGGTCGAGGCCCTGCGCGAGGAGGTCCCGGCCGTCGGGCGGGACCGCCACCTCTCACCGGAGATCGACGCCGCCGTGGAGCTGGTCCGCTCCGGTGCGGTGCGGCGCGCCGCCGAGGGCGTGGTCGGCCCCCTGGGATGACGAGGGTCACGTAGGATGTAGTGATCTGCACCATCACTGCACCTGACGAGGGGACCCTTCGGTGATCCGATTCATCGATGAGCGGTGGGCCGACATCCTGTTCCGCTCATACCAGCACGGCTCGCTGGTGATCCAGTCGCTGATCCTGGCGACGCTCATCGGCGTCGGCATCGCCGTGCTCGTCACCACCTACCGCGGACTCAGCCCCGCGGCGAACGCGATCTCGGCCGTCGGTCTGACGATCCCGTCCTTCGCCCTGCTGGGGCTGCTGCTGCCGTTCACCGGCATCGGCGTCGTCCCCTCGGTCATCGCCGTGACGTTCTACGCCGTGCTGCCCATCCTGCGCAACGCGGTCGTGGGCCTGCAGAGCGTCGACGGCGGCATCATCGAGTCCGCCCGCGGGCAGGGGATGAATGCGATGACCATCTTCTGGAGGGTCAGGCTGCCCCTGGCCTGGCCGGTCATCATGACCGGGATCCGCGTCTCGGCACAGATGTCCATGGGTGTGGCCGCCATCGCGGCCTACGTCCTCGGACCGGGTCTCGGCCCCTACATCTTCACCGGCCTGTCCACCGTCGGCGGTGCGAACGCCCTGAACTACGCGGTCGTCGGCACGGTGGGCATCATCGTCGTCGCCCTGCTCCTCGACGCCCTCCTCGTCCTCTTCGCTCGTCTCACCACGTCCAAGGGAATCCGCGCATGACCGAGAACCACACCGACACCGGCGCACAGATCGAACTCATCGACGTCGTCAAGCGCTACCCCGGCCAGGAGAACGCCGCGGTGGACGACCTGTCGCTGACCGTTCCCGCGGGGGAGACGGTCATGTTCGTGGGGCCCTCGGGGTGCGGCAAGACCACGTCCCTGAAGATGATCAACCGGCTCATCGAGCCCACCAGCGGACAGATCCTCATCGACGGTGAGGACGTCACCACCAAGGACGCGACGGAGCTGCGCCGCTCCATCGGCTACGTGATCCAGGGCGGCGGGCTCATGCCGCATATGACGGTGGCCGAGAACATCGGGCTCGTCCCCGGCCTGCTGAAGTGGGAGAAGCGGCGCACCCGCGACCGCGCCGACGAGCTGCTGGACATGGTCGGTCTGGACCCATCCACCTATCGGGATCGGTACCCCCGGGAGCTCTCCGGAGGTCAGCAGCAGCGCGTAGGCGTGGCCCGCGGGCTGGCGGCGGACCCGCCGGTGATCCTCATGGATGAGCCGTTCGGCGCGGTCGACCCGATCACCCGGCAGCGCCTCCAGGACGAGCTGATGAACATCCAGGCCGAGCTCCACAAGACCATCGTCTGCGTCACCCACGACATCGACGAGGCCATCAAGCTCGGCGACCGGATCCTCATCCTCAAGCAGGGCGGCCGGATCGCCCAGTACGACACTCCGGAGCAGATCCTCTCCGCGCCCTCCGACGACTTCGCGGCCGACTTCGTCGGCTCCGGATCCAAGCTCAAGCAGCTCTCGCTGCTGCGCGTGCGCGACCTCGAGCTGGTCCGGCCGGTCACCTGCCGGGTCGGTGAGGACGTCGACGAGGTCGTGGCCCGTGCCGAAGAGGCCGGGGAGCAGTCCGTCATCATCCTCGACGAGCGGGACAGGCCCCTGGAATGGGTCTTCCTCCGGACCCTGCGCAGGCACAGCACGGTCACCGACCCGGAGCGCGAGCTGCACACCGTGGTCGACCACCGCTCCACCCTGGCCGACGCGCTGGACTCCATGCTGGTGTCCTCGCACGGCGGTGCGATGGTCACCGAGGGTGGTCGCTATATCGGTGTGATCAGCTACGACACCGTGACCGAGCACATCCGCAGCGCCCAGAACGGGGAGAGCTGATGGGACGGCTCGCCGCCGCCGACCGAGAGGACAGGCTGCTCCTGATCGGACTGCCGATCCTGATCGGCGTCGTGCTCATCGGCTGGATCATCTGGCGGGCCGTGGCCGACCTCGACGACATCGAGGCCCGTCTGCTGACGCCGGCGTCGGTGCTCGAGCTGACCTGGCAGCACCTGGTGATCGTCGCCGTGTGCACGGTGATCGTCGTCGGCACGGCTGTGCCGATGGGCATCCTGCTGACCCGCGGCCCGACCAGGAAGCTGTCGCCGCCGATCATGGGTCTGGCCAACGCCGGTCAGGCGGCACCGGTCATCGGTGTGATCGTGCTGCTGGCCCTGCTGCTGGGCTTCGGCTTCTGGGTGGCGGTGCTCTCCCTGACGATCTACGCCTTCCTCCCCGTGCTGGCCAACACCATCACCGGACTCAAGGGGGTGGACCGTTCGCTGGTCGAAGCGGCGAGGGGCATGGGCATGTCGGACATGCAGGTCCTCTTCCGCATCGAGCTGCCGATGGCCGTGCCGGTCATCCTCACCGGTGTCCGCACCGCACTGGTGCTGCTCGCCGGAGCGGGCGCCTTCGCGGCGTTCATCGACGCCGGCGGCCTGGGTGAGCTGATCCAGACCGGCATCGTGATGTTCCGCTATTCGGTGCTGGTCTCCGGAGCGATCCTCGTCGCCCTGCTGGCGCTGGCCGTCGAATGGGTCGGCCGGCTGGTCGAGGTCTACACCAAGCCGAAAGGACTGTCATGAGCCGCAGACCGATCTTTCGGGCCGCGAAGGCCCTGGCCGCCGGCGTCGCGGTCACCGGACTGGCGGCGGGTTGCGGTCTCGGGACCGCCGGAGGGTTCTCACCGACCGGAGCCGTGGCCGGACCGGTGGAGGGCATCGATCTGGAGGGCGCCGGCGTCGACGTCGGATCGAAGAACTTCACCGAGCAGATCATCCTGGGCAAGATGGCCGTCATCCTGCTCCAGTCGGCCGGCGCGGACGTGCAGGACCTGACCAACACCCCCGGGTCCAACACGGTGCGCGAGGCCATGCTGCAGGGGCACATGGACTTCCAGTGGGAGTACACCGGCACCGCGTGGATCACCTATATGGGGGAGACCGACCCCATCATCGACGAGCAGGAGCAGTTCGAGGCGGTCCGCGACGTCGACGCCGACGACGGGCTCATATGGCTGGCGCCGTCCGAGCTGAACAACACCTACGCCTTCGCCACCTCGGCCGAGTTCGGCGAAGAGACCGGAATCACCGAGATGTCGGAGATCTCCGAGCTCGACGAGGAGGACCAGTCCTTCTGCGTCGACGCCGAGTTCGCCGCGCGCAACGACGGCTTCGGTCCCTGGTTGGAGCACTACGGCATCGACGACCCGCCGGACGACCGGGTCCGCACCATGGACCTGGGGGCGATCTACCAGGCCACCGCCGATGAGGTGTGCCGCTTCGGCGAGGTCTTCGCGACCGACGGTCGCATCCCGGCGCTGGACCTCGTCGTCCTGGAGGACGACGAGGAGTACTTCCCCCGCTACAACCTCTCGGCGGTGGTGAACGAGGAGCTGCTGGACGAGTACCCGGAGGTCGAGGACCTGTTCCTGCCGCTGACCGAGCGGCTGGACAACGAGACCATGGCGGACCTCAATGCGGAGGTCGACGTCGACGGCGAGGAGCCGGTCGACGTCGCCTGGGAGTTCCTCCTCGACGAGGGGTTCGTCACCGAGGAGTGAGCGTCCTCTCGAAGACCTTCCGCGTGTCGGCGTCGAACAGCACGAAGCGCACGTCGTCGATCCCGGTCCACGGGCCCTCGTCGAGGACCCTGCGCGCGGCGCGCGCGACGTCGCGGGCCTCCCAGCCGTAGACCCCGGCTCCGATCGCTGGGAAGGCGACGGATTCTGCGCTCAGCTCGGCGGCGGTCTCCAGGCTCCGGCGGAAGCAGGAGGCGAGCACCTCCGGGTCGGTCTCGCCGGCCCTGCGGTTCGGACCCACCGTGTGGATGATCCAGCGCGCGGGCATCTGTCCGGCGCCGGTGGCCACGGCGTCGCCTGCGGGGAGCCCGTCGGGCAGATCCTGCTGTCGCAGCGTGCGGCACTCTTCGAGCAGGCTCGGGCCGGCCGCCCGATGGATCGCTCCGTCCACGCCTCCGCCGCCCAGCAGAGAGGAGTTGGCCGCGTTCACCACGGCGTCGACGGCCTCGTCGGTGATGTCGCCTTCGGTCACGGTGATGTGCATCGGTGCTCCTTCAGCCGGTGAAGGTGTCGGGATGTGCGCCGCGGCGTCCGTCCGCACCACGGTCGAGGGCGGTGATCGAGCTCATCTGCTCGTCCGAGAGCTGGAAGCTGTGCAGATCGAAGTTCTCACGCATACGCTCCCGGGTGCTCGACTTCGGGATGATGACGTCCCCGCGCTGCAGGTGCCAGCGGAGGATGACCTGCGCGGGTGAGGCGTCGAGCTGGTCGGCGACCTCGCGGACCGTGGGGTCGTCGAATTCGTCGCCTCGGCCCAGCGGCGACCACGCCTCGACGACGATGCCGTGCTCGCGGCAGCAGGAGCGCACCGCATCGTTGGCGAAGTAGGGGTGGACCTCGATCTGGTTCACCGCGGGGACGACGCCGGTCTCCCGGACGAGGGCCTCGACGTGCTCCGGTTCGAAGTTCGAGACGCCGACGGCCTTCGCCCGTCCGGACTCCGCGATCTCCAGCATGGTCCGCCAGGTGGAGACGAAGTCGCCGCCGTATCGGGTCGGGAGCGGCCAATGGATGAGGAACAGGTCGACGTAGTCGGTGCCCAGGGCCCGAAGGGACCGGTCGAAGCTCTCCAGGGCGTCGTCGTGACGATGCACGTCGTTGTCCAGCTTGGTGGTGATGAACACCTCCGAGCGGTCGACTCCGGAGCGGCGCACCCCCTCGCCGACTCCGGCCTCGTTGCCGTACATCTGGGCGGTGTCCAGATGCCGGTAGCCGAGGCCGAGGGCCTCTGCGACCATCGTCGCGGTGTCCTCGGTGGCGTAGGTGCCGTATCCGATCTGCGGGATGGAGGTGCCGGAGTTCAGAGGCAGAGTGCTCATGTCGGCGAGTCTAGGAGCGTAGGCGGCACCGAGTCACGGGTCCGTGCGCAGGCGACGTCCGCTCGGACCGGAGGTGCAGGCTCACCCGGCGGCTTCTGAGGCAGAATCGGGACCGGAGCATGTCATCCTCCGATCCTAGGAGCACCGATGGGCAACACGGACCCGCGTCCTGTGGGCGACCTTCCGCACAGCATCGGCCGTCCGGCGTCCCAGGCGCTGGCCCTGGCCGGCTGGGACAGCCTCGCCGTGGTCGCGGCGCGCAGCGACCGCGAGCTTCTGGCCCTGCACGGGGTGGGGCCGAAGGCGGTCAGGATCCTACGAGAGGCGATCGCCGAGGAGGACGGTGCATGATCGTCGTCGTGGCAGGCGCGATCCTCCGATCGACCGGCACCGGTGTGCAGGAGCTGCTGATCGCCCGGCGCACGGCGCCGGAGTCGTTGGCGGGCCTGTGGGAGTTCCCGGGCGGCAAGTTGGAGCCGGGGGAGGATCCACGGGTCGGGGCGGTGCGTGAGCTGGCCGAGGAGCTCGGCGTCGACGTCGTGCTGGGGGAGGAGCTGACCTCTCCGACGGCGCTGGAGTTCGAGGCGGGCCACGGCTGGAGGCTGAACGACGAGGCAGTGATGCGCCTGTTCCTGGGGCGGCTCCGCGACGACTCGCCGGAGCCGCAGGCGCTGGCGGACCACGACCGCGTCATATGGGCTCCGGTGGGATGTTCGCTGCTCCGGTACCCGTGGATCCCGGCGGATCTGCCCATCGTCGAGGCGCTGATCCGGGCGTTAACGGGGAGACCCGCGCAGAAGCAGTGAGGAGGGCTTCTGCGCGGGTCGCGCTTCCCATCGCGCACCATGATTAGAACACGTATTCTACGCACCCTGCAAGTCATCAGATCGGTCGATCGAAGATGTCTTCGACGGCGAGAACCTGTGAGGAAACTGTCAGAACACGGGTTCGATCAGGCCCGTGGTCGTCAGTCCTGCCCGCCGGACCAGGCGAGGTACGGCGGATCGTTGGCCTTCAGGACCCGGGCCGCGTTCTCGAACCCGAGGCGGCGCAGGTCCGCATCCGACCAGCCTCGGTCTGCGAGCACAGAGAACAGTCGGGGGTAGTCGGCCGCCGACTCCAGACCGGCCGGCATGGTCGGCGTGCCGCAGAGGTCGCCGCCGAGCCCCACATGGTCGACGCCGACGCGCTCACGGAGATGGTCGACGTGGTCGGCGACGTCCTCCACCGAGGCCACCGTGCCGCCGTCGTCGTCTGAGCGGTCCGAGACGAAGCGGGGCACGAACGTCGCCATCGCCACCCCGCCGTTGCCCGGCAGCCGGTCCAACACGTCGTCCGGGATGTTGCGGGGATGGTCGGTGACCGAGCGGGCCGAGGAGTGCGAGAACATCACCGGCAGGGTGCTCAGGTCCAGGGCCTGATGCATGACCTCGTCGGAGACGTGGGAGAGGTCCACGATCATCCCGATCCGGTTCATCTCGGCGACGACCTCCCGGCCGAACTCCGTCAGGCCGCCGTGCACCCGCACGTCGGTCGCAGAATCCGCCCAGGAGTGGGTCGTCGACCAGGTCAGGGTCATGTACCGGGTCCCGAGGCGTGCATACATCCGCAGCGCCGCCAAAGAGCCGTCGATCTGCTGCCCGCCCTCGACGCCCAGCAGCGAGGCCACCCGGCCCGTCGCGACCGTGCGGCGCACGTCCTGCGCGGTCAGCGCCCACGCGAAGTCGTCCCGGTACTCCTCCACGAGCCGGTGGACCAGGTCGATCTGCTCGAGCGTGGCCTTCACAGCCTCCGGGCCGGTGATCGAGCTGTGCACGTACACCGACCAGAACTGTGCGGCGAGGCCGCCGCGGCGGATCTGCGGGATCGTGGTGAACGGTGAGACCTCCTCGTCGTGGAGGTCCGACACCGAGGAGCCGCGGGTCTCACGCAGGTGCCAGGGCAGGTCGTTGTGGCCGTCGAAGACCGGGATCGTCGGTGAGCTCATCGTTCCACGCTACCGGGCACGCAGCATCACCTGCCGCACAGCATCACCTGCCGCACGGCATCACCCGCCGCGCAGGGCGCGGGCGACGTCGTCGAGCAGCTGGGGGATGTCGTCGCGGTGGGTGACCGCTTCGATGAAGACCAGCTTGTCCTTCTGCTCCATGGTCTCGCGGCAGGCCGCGACGAGCTCCGCCTCGGTGGCGGCGCGACGGTAGAGGTAGGAGTCCTCCTCCGCGCCGAAGAACGCAGGCGTCAGCGACCAGTCCCAGGTGGGGATGTCGTTGTAGACCTCATCGGGCCCGTGGATCACCCGCTCGACCGTGTAGCCGTCGTTGTTGACCAGCACGATGACCGCCGGCAGCTCCTCCCGCACCATGACGCCGACCTCCTGGATGGTCAGCTGGGCGGAGCCGTCGCCGATCAGCAGCACCGGGCGCCTGTCGCGGTCGGCCAGCCCGGCACCGAGCAGGGCCGGCAGCGTGTAACCGATCGAACCCCACATCGGCTGGCCGATGAACGTCGAGTCGGCGGGGAAGCGGTGGGTGGCCATGCCGAAGTAGCTTGTCCCCTGGTCGGCGGCGACGATGTTGTGCGACTCCAGGTGGGAGGCGAGGGTCGCCCACAGCACGTCCTGGGTCAGTGCGGCGTCCGAATCGCCGCGTCCGGGCTCCGGGACCGGGGCGGGGCTGGCGGGCATGGGCTCGACGTCGAGGTCGACCAGGGCCCGACGGATCGTGTCCAGCGCCGCCTCCAGAGAGATGGGGGTGAAGACCTCGTCGCCGACGCGGGCCTCGAAGCGCGAGACCTCGATCATGCGTGCCTGGTCCAGGTCGGTCGAGAACCCTGCGGTCGTGTTGTCCGTGAGCTCGACGCCGAGGGTGATCAGCGCTTCGGCTCCCTCCACCGTCTCGCGGACGTCCTCGGGGGAGGCCGCGCCGGCGTAGATGCCGACGAACCTGTCGTCGGACTCGTCGGCGAGCGTCTTGCCCCAGGCGAGGGTGGCGAACGGCAGGCCCGACTCGCGGATGAGCTCCTGGACCTGATCGCCGGCCCCCACGCGATGGATCAGCAGGTCGGCGAGCACCGCGGCCCGGCGGCCCGGGAGGAAGCGGCGCACCGCCTCCTCGAACGCGGCCTCCGCTCCGGCGGTCGTCACGGTCAGGTCGGTGCGCAGCGGCTCCGAGGGCGGGAACGCCGGGGTGAGGGCGACGTCCTTGGCCAGCATGAGGTAGCCGGGCTGCCGCCGGAAGACGACGTCGCGCAGCACACGGTCGATCTCCCAGGTCGCGGTGGCGGCGTCCAGGTCGGCCTGAGCACAGGTGACCTCGGCGGCCATCCGCGCGAAGTGCTTGAAGTCCCCGTCTCCGAGGGAGTGGTGGATCTTCCGGCCCGAGGCCTGGGTGTCCTTCGGCGGCGCGCCGACGATATGCACCACCGGCACCGACTCGGCGAAGGACCCCGCCACCGCGTTGATCGCGGAGAGCTCGCCGACGCCGTAGGTCGTGAGGAAGGCACCGATGCCGCGGATCCTGGCGTATCCGTCGGCGGAGTATCCGGCGTTGAGCTCGTTGGCGGAGCCGACCCAGCGGATCTTCTCGTGGCCGACCACGTGGTCGAGGAAGTGGAGGTTGAAGTCCCCCGGCACCCCGAAGAGCTCCGTGAGGCCGAGCTCGGCGAGACGGTCGAGCAGGTAGTCGCCGATCGTGTAGTCGGGGGCGGCGTGGGCGGCTGCGCTGGTCACAGGCAGGGTCCTTCCTCAGGGTCCGGTCAGGGGTGGTGTCGGCCTCCATGATGTCAGCTCCGCAGCACCCAGGTCTTGTCTGCGCACCGAACAACGGGTGATACTGGCACCCCGTGTGTGATCTGTGACACATCCTGTCGCTCAGCACTCAACCGACCCGGGGTCCGTCACGAACAGAGGAGTCAGATCATGGCCGAATCGAACCGCGTCGTCGTCTACAAGGGCCCGGGGGAGGTCGCCGTCGAGTCGATCGACCATCCCCGCCTCGAGATTCCCCAGGAGGTCGCCGATCACTTCGGAATCTCCCGCAAGGCGCCCCATGCGGCGATCCTGAAGCTCGTCACCACGAACATCTGCGGCTCCGACCAACACATGGTCCGCGGCCGCACCACCGCCCCGGTCGGTCAGACGCTGGGGCACGAGATCACCGGCGAAGTCGTCGAAGTCGGCGAGGACGTGCAGTTCGTGCGTCAGGGCGACATCTGCTCGGTGCCGTTCAACATCGCCTGCGGTCGGTGTCGGATGTGCGACGAGGGGCACACCGGCGTCTGCCTGCACGTCAATCCGGCACGCGCGGGGGCCGCCTACGGCTACGTGGACATGGGCGGCTGGCTCGGCGGGCAGGCCGAGTACGTCATGATCCCCTATGCGGACTTCAACCTGCTGAAGTTCCCGGACCGTGACCAGGCGCTGGAGAAGATCCTCGACCTCACGATGCTCTCGGACATCTTCCCGACCGGCTACCACGGAGCCGTCACCGCGGGGGTCACCACCGGCTCGACCGTGTACGTCGCCGGTGCCGGCCCGGTGGGGCTCGCCGCCGCCCATGCGGCGCAGCTGCTCGGTGCTGCGGTGGTCATGGTCGGCGACATGATCCCCGGCCGGCTCGCCCAGGCCGAGAGCTTCGGCTGCGTGGGCATCGACCTCTCCGCCGAGGGTGAGCTCGTCGACAAGATCGAAGCCGTGGTCGGAGAGCCGGAGGTCGACGCCGCCGTCGACGCCGTCGGCTTCGAGGCCCGCGGGCACGGTCAGGACGCCGACGAGGCGCCGGCCACCGTGCTCAACGACTGCATGACCGTGGCGCGCGCCGCCGCCGGCGTCGGGATTCCGGGGCTCTACGTCACCGGTGACCCCGGAGCCGTGGACGACGCCGCGAAGGAGGGCACGCTCGGAGTGCGCCTGGGACTCGGCTGGGCCAAGTCTCAGCACTTCACCACCGGCCAGTGCCCGGTGAAGCGGTACAACCGGCAGCTGATGAACATGATCCTGCACGACCGGGCACAGATCGCGAAGGCGGTCAACGCCCAGACCATCAGCCTGGACGACGCGCCCCGCGGATACGCCGAGTTCGATCAGGGTGCGGCGACGAAGTACGTGATCGACCCGCACGGGATGGTCGCCTGACCCCGTACCGTGGGGTAACCAGATCAGGAGTGATGTGTATCACGCACCTGAGATCGGCGGTCGCGGTCACCGCGGCCGCCGATCCCGACCTATGGAGAGGACCTGACGATGGGAACGATATTTCTCTTCGAGATCATGGGGACGGCGACCCTGCTCCTGCTGGGCGCCGGCGTCGTCGCCAATGTGGTCCTCAAGGGGACGAAGGGCTTCGGCGGCGGCTGGCTGCTGATCAACTTCGGGTGGGGTCTGGCCGTCTTCGCGGGCGTCCATGTCGCCTACGCCTCCGGGGCCCACATCAACCCGGCCGTCACGTTGGGGCTGCTGACCTCCGGCGCCGAGGAGTTCGCGCCGGGCGTCGCCGCGAACATGCCGCACATGCTCGCCTACTTCGCCGCGCAGCTCATCGGAGCGATCATCGGCGCGGTGCTGGCGTGGGCGGCCTATAAGAAGCACTTCGACGACGAGGTCGACCCGGGTGCGATCCTGGGCGTCTTCTCCACCGGTCCGGAGAAGCGCAGCTACGGTTGGAACACCGTCACCGAGATCCTCGGCACCTACGTGCTCGTCCTGTTCGTCCTCATCTCCGGGGAGACTCCATCCGAACTCGGGCCGCTGGCAGTGGCGCTGGTCGTGGTCGGCATCGGTGCCTCCCTCGGAGGGCCGACCGGCTACGCCATCAACCCCGCACGTGACCTCGGTCCCCGCATCGCTCACGCCCTGCTGCCCATCGCCAAGAAGGGTGCCAGCGACTGGGCCTACTCCTGGGTTCCGGTGGTCGGTCCGCTCCTGGGAGCCGTGCTCGCCGGAGGATCCGTGCAGCTGCTGCCGCTGCTCGGCGCCGGCGGCTGACCGAACACACCTCCCGATCCCCCGACACCTGTGACCCGCAGACCTGAGGAAGGACGTCACCATGACTGAGAACGCGCAGGAGAACGCCGACTACGTCCTGGCCATCGACCAGGGAACCACTTCGACCCGCGCCCTGATCTTCGACCACGGCGGCGACATCGTCGGCAGCGGGCAGAAGGAGCATCGTCAGATCCTGCCCAGGGCGGGATGGGTGGAGCACGACGCCCAGGAGATCTGGCGCAACACCCGCGAGGTCGTCGGACTGGCCCTCGCCGACGCGGAGATCAACCGACACTCCCTGGCCGCCGTGGGCATCACCAACCAGCGCGAGACCACC
Source organism: Nesterenkonia marinintestina (assembly GCF_025420485.1). Lineage (GTDB taxonomy): Bacteria > Actinomycetota > Actinomycetes > Actinomycetales > Micrococcaceae > Nesterenkonia > Nesterenkonia marinintestina. The sequence goes on from NZ_JAOEFD010000002.1 coordinate 199,434, forward strand.
GTGGTGTGGGACAGGGCCACCGGTGAGCCGATCCACAACGCGATCGTCTGGCAGGACACCCGCACCCAGCGGATCTGTGACGAACTGGCCGGCGACGAGGGTCCCGAGCGCTTCAAGGAACGTGTCGGACTGCCGCTGGCCACCTACTTCTCGGGTCCGAAGATCCGGTGGATCCTCGACGAGGTCGACGGTGCCCGCGAGCGCGCCGAGAACGGTGAGCTGCTCTTCGGGACGATGGACACCTGGCTGGTGTGGAACATGACCGGCGGATCCGACGGCGGCGTGCACGTCACCGACGTCACCAACGCCTCGCGCACCATGCTGATGAACATCGACACCCTCGACTGGAACGAGGACATCTGCGCAGAGATGGGCGTGCCGACGGCCATGCTCCCGGAGATCCGCTCCTCCTCCGAGGTCTACGGCTACGGCCGCAAGAAGGGTCTGCTCATCGACACTCCGATCGCCGGAATCCTCGGCGACCAGCAGGCGGCGACCTTCGGGCAGGCCTGCTTCGAGCCCGGGCAGGGCAAGAACACCTACGGCACCGGCAACTTCATGCTGATGAACACCGGGAACGACATCGTCCGCTCGGAGAACGGGCTCCTGACCACCGTGGCCTACAAGATCGGTGAACAGGAGACGGTGTACGCCCTGGAGGGCTCCATCGCCGTGACCGGATCGCTCATCCAGTGGCTGCGCGACAACCTGGGGCTCATCTCCTCGGCCGAGGAGTCCGAGACGCGCGCCAAGGAGGTCGAGGACAACGGGGGCGCCTACATCGTCCCCGCGTTCTCCGGACTCTTCGCCCCGCACTGGAAGCCCGATGCCCGCGGGGCGATCGTCGGACTCACCGGCTACGTGAACCGCAGCCACCTGTGTCGGGCGGCGCTGGAGGCGGTGGCCTTCCAGAGCGCCGAGGTCGTCGACGCCATGGACTCCGACGCCGATCAGGAGCTGACCGAGCTGAAGGTCGACGGCGGCATGGTCGTCAACGACACGCTCATGCAGTTCCAGGCCGACATGCTGGGCGTCGACGTGGTCAGGCCCCGCGTCATCGAGACCACGGCCCTGGGGGCGGCCTACGCCGCCGGCCTGGCCGTGGGCCACTGGCAGGGCACCGACGAGCTCGTGGCCAACTGGTCCGAGGACCGTCGCTGGTCCCCGGCGATGGACGGAGAGACCCGGGAGCGCAGCATGCGGCTGTGGAAGAAGGCCGTGCAGCGGACCATGGACTGGATGGACGAGGACGTCGAGGCCGCCGGCTGATCTCAGGCGGCGGGCCGCGCGTGGGCCGCGGCATCGGTAACGCATAGACTGGAGCGGTTCGCCTGCTGAGCAGTCGGCAGACCCGGTACGACCCACGGAGCAGCATGACCACCACCGCCCACGACGAGGCCGTTCCTCACCCGCTCGACGAGGAGGCGGTCGACGCACGCGTCCGGGACGCGCTGAGCTCCTTCGACGCCGCGTCGGACCTCGACGAGCTGAAGGCCGCCCGCCTGGCCCACACCGGAGACCGGGCGCCGATCGTGCTGGCCAACCGGCGGATCGGCTCCCTGGCCAAGGAGGACAAGGCGGCGGCGGGCAAGCTGCTCGGTCGGGCCCGCGGTCAGGTGCAGAAGGCTCTGGCAGCCCGCACGGAGGTGCTGGAGGCCGAGCACGCGGAGCGTCTGCTCGTCGAGGAGACCGTCGACGTCACCGCCGCGCCGCGTCGCCGCCGCATCGGTGCCCGACACCCGCTGTCGGTGCTGCAGGAGCGGGTCTCCGACGTATTCACCGCCATGGGCTGGGAGATCGCCGAGGGTCCGGAGGTCGAGTCGGAGTGGTTCAACTTCGACGCGCTGAACATCGCTCCGGACCACCCGTCGCGGGAGATGCAGGACACCTTCTTCGTCGAACCTCCGGACGCCCACCTGGTGCTGCGCACCCACACCTCCCCGGTGCAGGTGCGCTCGCTGCTGGAGCGTGAGCTGCCGGTCTATGTCCTCTGCCCCGGACGCACCTTCCGCACCGACGAGCTCGACGCGACCCACACCCCCGTGTTCCACCAGTTCGAGGGCCTCGCCGTCGACGAGGGGCTCACCATGGCCGACCTGAAGGGCACTCTGGAGCACTTCGCCCGGAAGATGTTCGGGCCGGAGGCCGCGATCCGTCTGCGCCCGGCCTACTTCCCGTTCACCGAGCCCTCGGCCGAGATGGACATCTGGCATCCCGACGCCAAGGGCGGCCCGCAGTGGATCGAGTGGGGCGGCTGCGGCATGGTGCATCCCAACGTGCTCCGCGCCGCCGGGGCGGACCCGGACCGCTATACCGGCTTCGCCTTCGGCATGGGGGTGGAGCGCACTCTGATGTTCCGCAACGGTGTGCCCGACATGCGAGACATGATCGAAGGCGACGTCCGCTTCTCCCAGCGCTTCGGAATGGAGGTCTGAGCCCGTGCGCATCCCGCTCTCCTGGCTCCGCGAACACACCCAGCTGCCCGCCGAGGCACGTGCCGAGGACCTGATGGCCGACCTGGTCAGGGTCGGCCTCGAGGAGGAGGACGTCCACCGCCCCTCCGATGAGATCAGCGGTCCCGTCGTCGTGGGCGAGGTGCTCGAGAAGCACCCCGAGCCGCAGTCCAACGGCAAGACCATCAACTGGTGTCAGGTCCGTGTGGTGCCTGAGGGGCAGACCCAGACCCTGACCCATGAGGGGATCTCGCCCGACGGGATCCAGGGTGTGGTCTGCGGCGCCCACAACTTCGAGGTCGGCGACAAGGTCGTGGTGACCCTGCCCGGCGCCGTGCTGCCCGGCGACTTCCGCATCAGTGCGCGGAAGACCTACGGTCATGTCTCGGCCGGGATGATCGCCTCGGTGAAGGAGCTCGGCCTCGGCGACGACCACGACGGCATCCTCGTGCTCTCGACCCTGGGCCTGGACCCGGAGATCGGCGCCGACGCGCTGGAGCTGCTGGGTCTGCGCGACGAGGCCGCCGAGATCAATGTGACGCCGGACCGCGGATACGCCTTCAGCATCCGCGGAATCGCCCGGGAGTACTCCCACGCCACCGGCACCCCGTTCTCCGACCCGGCCGAGGCGGTGAGCGTGCTGAGTCCGGGTGAGGCCGGTCACGAGATCCGGCTCGAAGACGAGGCGCCCATCTACGGCGTCCCCGGATGCTCCACGTTCGTCGCGCGGAAGGTCACCGGGGTCGACGTCGACGCCCCGACCCCTCCGTGGATGGCCTCCCGGCTGCGCCTGGCCGGGATGCGGCCGATCTCGCTGCCGGTGGACATCTCCAACTACGTGATGTGGGAGCTCGGTCAGCCGCTGCACTTCTACGACGCCGAGGCGCTGCGGGGAGCGGTCCGAGTCCGCCGAGCCGAGCCGGGGGAGCGGCTGACCACCCTCGACGAGAAGGACCGAGAGCTGCACGCCGAGGACCTCGTCATCGCCGACGACCGAGGAGCGATCGGCCTGGCCGGCGTCATGGGCGGGGCGGCCACCGAGGTTGGCCCCACCACCGACACGCTGCTCATCGAGTCGGCGCACTTCGACGCCGTCGGCGTCGGACGCACGCGCAGGCGCCACCGCCTCCCCTCCGAGGCCTCCAAGCGCAACGAGCGCGGAGTCGACCCCCGGATGGCCGCCGTCGCCGCACAGCGTGCGGTGGACCTGCTGGTCGGACTCGCCGGGGGGACCGACACCGGTGAGGTCACCGTCGCCGGAGAGGTCCCGACGCCCGAGCCCATCCGCTTCGACCCGTCCGCGGCCCAGCGGCTGACCGGCGTGGAGTACACCCGGGAGCAGGTCGTCGGCACCCTGGCCGCCGTCGGTGCCGACGTCGTCGACGACGGAGACGTGCTGACTGTGACTCCGCCGACGTGGCGTCCCGACATCACGATCCCGGAGGACCTCGTCGAAGAGGTGGCCCGGCTCGTCGGATACGACGTCATCGGCTCCCGACTGCCGGTCGCCCCGGCCGGCCGCGGACTCACGCCGGGACAGCAGCGGCGGCGCCAGGTGCTCTCCGGCATGGCCGCCGCCGGCTTCACCGAGACGCTGAGCTACCCGTTCCTCTCGCAGGAGTCGAACGAGCTCTTCGGCCGAGCCGAGGACACCGGGACGGCGCTGCCCACGGTGCGGCTGGCCAATCCGATCGCTGCGCAGCTCCCGACGCTGCGCACCACGCTGCTGCCGGGTCTGCTGGACACCCTGCGCCGCAACGTCTCCCGCGGATTCCACGACCTCGCGCTCTACGAATCCGGTCTGGTCTTCCTCCCCGGCGACATCCACGGCAGCCCCTCGATCCCCGGCCTGGGACGCCGCCCCGGAGACGAGGTGCTCGCCTCGCTGCGCGCCGGCATCCCCGAGCAGCCCCGGCGCATCGCCGCGGCGGTGGCCGGGGACGAGCCCGCCGCCGAGCTCGGCGACTCGGGCCGACGCCGGGACTGGGCCGACGCCCTCGACGCCGCCCGCACCGTCGCCGAGCTGCTCGGCCTCGAGCTGGAGGTCGCCCAGGGCCGACACGGGGCCCTCCACCCGGGGCGCACCGCCGAGCTGCGCATCGGGGGGACGTCGGTCGGGTGGGCCGGAGAGGTGCACCCGAAGGTCGTCGAGGAGTGGGACCTGCCCGCCCGCACCGCGGTGATGGAGCTCGACCTCTCAGCCCTGCTGGAGGCGGCGGCCGAGCAGGTCACCGCCGAGCCGATCTCCACGTTTCCGCCGACCACCCAGGACGTCTCGCTGATCGTCGCGGAGCAGACTCCGGCCGAGGAGGTCCGCAGCACGCTGGCCGAAGGCGCGGGGGAGCTGCTCGAGCACATCGAGCTGTTCGACGTCTACGACGGCGCAGGCATCGAGGAGGGCCGGAAGTCCCTGGCCTATGCCCTGCGGTTCCGGGCGACGGACCGCACGCTCACTGCGGAGGAGGCGTCGACCGCCCGGGGCGAGGCCGTGGAGCTCGCAGTGCGCCGCCACGGCGCCGTGCAGCGCTGACGCGGCGGAGTCCTCAGGGAGTCAGGACGAGCTTGCCGGTGGTGCGGCGGCCCTCGAGGTCCTCATGGGCCCGGGCCGCCTCCGCCAGCGGGTAGACCCCGCCGACGTCGAGGCGCAGCTGTCCCTCGGACAGCAGCCCGAAGAGTTCGCTGAACCGCCAGGCGCGCTCCTCGGCGTTGCGCAGGTACCAGTTCACCGCCGGACGTGTGATGAAGAGGCCGCCGCGCCGGTTGAGGTCCTGCAGGTCCAGCGGCGGCACCTGCCCGGAGGCGCCGCCGAAGAGGACCATGGTGCCGCGCACGGCCAGCGAGGACAGCGACCCCTCGAAGGTGTCCTTCCCGACGCCGTCGTAGACCACGGAGACGCCCTCGTCCTTGGTGATCTCACGGACCTGCTCGGCGAAGTCGTCGTAGCCCAGCACGTAGTCCGCACCGGCCTGCTGGGCGATCTCGGCCTTCTCCGGGGTGGAGGTGGTGGTGATGACCCGCGCGCCGCGGATCTTCAGCAGCTGGGTCAGCAGCTGCCCGACGCCGCCGGCGCCCGCATGGGTCAGCACGGTCTCGCCGGGGGAGACCCGGTAGGTGGAGTTGATCAGGTAGTGGGCGGTGACGCCCTGCAGCGGGAGGGCGGCCGCCTGCTCGTCGGTGACGGCATCGGGCACCTTCACCGCCTTGATCGAGTCGACCAGGAAGTGGGTCGAGTAGGTGCCGGAGGCCGCCTCGCAGGTGGCGATCCGCTGACCGATGCTCAGCGACTCCACGTTCTCACCCACGGCGATGACCGTTCCGGTGCCTTCGGAGCCCGGGACGAAGGGCGGCTCCATCGGGTAGACGCCGCTGCGCTGGTAGGTCTCGATGAAGTTGACTCCGGCGGCCCCGGACTCCACCAGCACCTGGTGGGCCCCCGGCTCCGGGAGGCTAGTCTCGACCGGCCGCAGGACCTCGGGCCCGCCGGTCTGCTCGACGCGGATCTGAGTCGCGGAGCTGGGCAGGTCCTCGGGGAAGACATCCTGTGCGTTCATGCGCCCCAGGCTACCGAAGACAGGCACAGGGGCAGAAATGTCCCTCGGCCGCACCTGCCCGCAGGCCGATTGCATAAATATTGAACCCAGTGAATACCATCCCGTAGGCTGGCTCCATGAGCTTCTCCATCGCCGTCTCCGGCGCCTCCGGCTACGCGGGGGGCGAAGTGCTGCGCCTGCTGGCGGGGCATCCCGACGTGGAGATCGGGGCGGTCACCGCCCACTCCTCGGCCGGGGAGCGCCTCGGGACGCTGCAGCCGCACCTGGTGCCCCTGGCCGACCGTCTGATCTCCGACACGACCGCCGAGAACCTCGTCGGACACGACGTCGTCGTCCTGGCCCTGCCCCACGGCGCCTCCGGAGCCCTGGCGGCCCAGCTGGGCGAGGACACCCTGGTGATCGACGCCGCCGCCGATCACCGGCTCGAGTCCTCCCACGCCTGGGAGAGCTTCTACGGCTCGGCGCACCAGGGCACCTGGCCCTACGGGCTCCCCGAGCTCCCGGGTCAGCGGGAGCTGCTGGTCGGGGCCCGTCGGATCGCGGTGGCCGGCTGCTACCCGACCACCGTGCTGCTCGGACTGGCTCCGGCCTTCGCCGCAGGTCTGGTCGAGCCCGAGGACGTCGTCGTCGTGGCCGCCACCGGCACCTCCGGCGCGGGCAGGGCGACGAAGCCGCACCTGCTCGGCTCGGAGGTGATGGGCGGGATGAGTCCCTATGGGGTCGGCGGAGTGCACCGGCACACCCCTGAGATCGAGCAGGGGCTGAGCAGGGCCTCCGGCGAGCAGGTGCGCGTCTCCTTCACCCCCACGCTGGCTCCGATGCCCCGCGGCATCCTCGCCACCTCGACCGCACGGCTCGCCCCCGGTGCCTCGGCTCAGAGCCTGCGCGAGGCCTACGCCGCCCAGTACGACGACGAGCGGTTCGTCCACCTGCTCCCCGAGGGACAGTGGCCGACGACCAAGCAGGTGGTCGGCTCCAACCATCTGATGCTCCAGCTCGCGGTGGACGAGCGCGCCGGACGGCTCGTGGTCTGCTCGGCGGCGGACAACCTGACCAAGGGCACCGCCGGAGGTGCTGTGCAGTCGATGAATCTGGCGCTCGGCCTGCCCGAGGCGGCCGGACTCGGTCAGTTGGGAGTCTCCCCATGAGCATCACCCGCCCGCACGGATTCCGCGCGTCCGGCGTCACCGCCGGCCTGAAGTCGTCCGGACGCGACATCGCCCTGATCGTCAACGACGGACCGTCCCACTCCGCGGCGGCGGTGTTCACCTCCAACAGGGTGGCCGCGGCCCCGGTGCTCTGGTCCGCCCAGGCCGTGAGCGACGGGCGCGCCGACGCCGTGGTGCTCAACTCCGGCGGCGCCAACGCCTGCACCGGGCCCGACGGCTTCGTCGACGCCCACCACACCGCCGAACACGTCGGCGAGGCCCTCGGCCTCTCCGCCCAGGACGTGCTCGTCTGCTCCACCGGGCTGATCGGCGAACGGCTGCGGATGGACCTGCTGCTGCCGGGGGTCGACGAGGCCGCGGCCTCGCTGGCCGACGACGAGGCGGCCGGAGCGGCCGCCGCCGAGGCCATCCGCACCACCGACTCCGTGTCCAAGACGTCGGAGGCCTCCGGGCCCGGCTTCACCGTCGGCGGCATCGCCAAGGGGGCCGGGATGCTGGCCCCGGGCATGGCGACGATGCTCGCCGTCATCACCACCGACGCCGAGGTCGCACCGGACGCCCTGGACACCATGCTCCGGGAGGCGGTGCGGGTGAGCTTCGACCGCGCCGACTCCGACGGGTGCATGTCCACCAACGACACCGTCGTCGCCCTGGCCTCGGGTGCTCACCCCGAGGCGGGCACCCACGACGAGGAGGAGCTCCGGGCCGCGCTGACCGAGGTCTGCCGCGACCTGGCGGCCCAGCTGATCGCCGACGCCGAGGGGGCCGCCCACGAGATCGCGATCACCACGGTCGGTGCGGCCACCGAGGAGGAGGCCGAGGCCGCCGGGCGGGCGGTGGCCCGATCGAACCTGTTCAAGACGGCGATCTTCGGCGGAGACCCCAACTGGGGCCGCATCCTCGCCGCCGTCGGGACCACCGACGTGGAGTTCGACCCCACCACCATCGACGTCGCCGTCAACGGGGTGTGGATCTGCCGGGCCGGAGGCATCGGCGACGACCGCTCCGGCGTGGACCTCTCCGAGAGGCGGGTCGAGGTGACCGTCGACCTGAAGTCGGGGGACGCGGAGGCGACGATCCTCACCAACGACCTCACCCATGACTACGTCCACGAGAACTCGGCGTACTCGACCTGAGGAGCACCGCAGTGAGCGAGACCACCACCTTCCGGGACTCCGACTCCCGGCTCAGTGCGGCGACGAAGGCCGCCACCCTGATCGAGGCGCTGCCCTGGATGCAGCGCTTCGCCGGGGAGACGATCGTCATCAAGTACGGCGGCAACGCCATGGTCGACGACGACCTGCGCCGCGCCTTCGCCGAGGACGTCGTCTTCCTGCGCCACGTCGGAGTGAATCCCGTGGTGGTGCACGGCGGGGGACCGCAGATCAACGCGATGCTCGAGACCCTCGGCGTGGAGTCCGTCTTCCGCGGCGGCTACCGGGTCACCACCGAGGAGACCATGGACGTGGTCCGTATGGTCCTCACCGGACAGGTCGGCCGCGAACTCGTCGGACTCATCAACAGCCACGGACCCTACGCCGTGGGCCTCTCCGGCGAAGACGGAGCCCTGCTGCGCGCCGCTCGTCAGCGCGTCGTCGTCGACGGCGAGGAGGTGGACCTGGGGCTGGTCGGCGAGGTCACCGGAGTCAATCCCCGAGGGGTCGAGGACCTGCTGGCCGCGGGACGCATCCCGGTGATCTCCACCGTGGCCCCCGAGTTCGACGCCGACGGCCGCCCCACCGGCCAGGTGCTCAACGTCAACGCCGACATCGCCGCCGCCTCCGTGGCCTCCGCCCTGGGTGCGGCGAAGCTCATCATGCTCACCGACGTCGAGGGCCTGTACGCGGACTGGCCCGATCGGGACTCGCTGGTCTCCTCCATCTCGGCCTCCGAGCTGCGCACCATGCTGCCGAGCCTGAGCTCGGGGATGATCCCGAAGATGACCGCGGCGCTGCACGCGGTCGACGCCGGGGTCCATCGGGCCGCCGTGGTGGACGGTCGCGAGCCCCACTCGATGCTGCTGGAGATCGTCACGACCGACGGCGTCGGCACCGAGGTGCACCCCGACCGGGAGGACCCTCGGTGAGCCCCGCCGACGCCCGAGGACGGTGGCAGGACCGCTACGCCGCGTCCCTGATGGGAGTCTTCGGTCCGCCGCAGCAGATGCTGGTCTCCGGCCGGGGGTGCCGTGTGCGGGACGCCGAGGGCCGTGAGCTGCTCGACATGCTCGGCGGCATCGCCGTCAACGCCCTCGGCCACGCCCATCCGGCGCTGACGGAGGGACTGGCCGAGCAGATGCGCCGGTTGGGCCACGTCTCCAATCTGTTCACCACCGAGGAGCAGCTGGTCCTCGCCGAGCGCCTCCTGGAGGTCTCCGACCTTCCGGAGGGCTCCCGGGTGTTCTTCGCGAACTCCGGCTCCGAGGCGAACGAAGCTGCGCTGAAGGCCGTGCTCAGACATCGGCAGGACACCGGCCGATCCCGGATCCTCGCGCTGACCGGCGGATTCCACGGACGCACCGTCGGCGCACTGTCCCTGACGCACAAGCCCGCGTTCCGCGATCCCTTCGGTCCGCTGGTCGACGGCGTCGAGTTCCTGCCGCCCCACGACCTTGACGCACTCACCGAGGCCATGGGTGCGGGCGACGTCGCGGGCATCTTCCTCGAGCCGATCCAGGGCGAGGCCGGAGTCGTCCCCCTGGACCCGGGGTATCTGGGTGCGGTGCGTCGACTCACACGTGACCACGGCGCACTGATGATCCTCGACGAGGTCCAGACCGGCATCGGGCGCACCGGGGACTGGTTCCGCTTCCAGGGGGCCGCGCGCCGCGCCGGTGAGGACCTCACCCCGGACTACCTGACCGTCGCCAAGGGTCTCGGCTCCGGGGTGCCCGTGGGGGCGATGATCGCCGCCGGGACGCAGAACTCCGCGCGGCTGGCGGCCGGCCAGCACGGCACCACCTTCGGCGGCGGTCCGCTGGCGGCGGCGGCCGGGCGGATCACCATGGAGACCATCGAGGCCGACGGGCTGCTGGAGAACGCGCGCACCGTCGGAGCCCGGCTGGCCGACGGGCTGCGGACCCTCGACGGCGTCACCGAGGTCAGGCAGTTCGGTCTGCACCTCGGCGTCGACGTCGCCGCGGACGCCCGCGGACTCGTCGCCGTCGCGCGAGACCACGGGCTGATCATCAACGCCGTCGGCGAGCGGACCCTGCGCCTGGCCCCGCCCCTGATCCTCACCGCCGCCGAGGCCGACGAGTTCCTGGAACGCTTCGCCCCCGTCCTCGCCTCCGCCGCACCCGCCGACCCCGACCACCGCCCGGAGGGCCCATGACCGTCCGCCACCTCCTCACAGACCTCGACCTCACCCCCGGCGAGCTCACCGAGGTCCTCGACCTCGCCGACCATCTCAAGGCCCACCCCTACGCGATCGAGGCCCTCGCCGGACCGCAGACGGTGGTGGTGATTTTCGACAAGACCTCCACCCGCACCCGAGTGTCCTTCGCCGCGGGGATCAGCGCGCTGGGGGGTTCGCCGCTGATCATCAACCCGGGGGAGGCGCAGCTGGGGCACAAGGAGTCCGTCGCGGACACGGCCGGGGTCCTGGGCCGGATGGTCTCCGCCGTGGTGTGGCGGACCTTCGCCCAGTCCGGGCTGGAGGACATGGCTCGGCACAGCCGGGTGCCCGTGGTCAATGCGCTCTCCGACGACTACCACCCCTGTCAGCTGCTGGCCGACCTCCAGACGGTGCGCGAGCACCTCGGATCCCTGGCCGGACGGAGCCTGGCCTATCTGGGCGATGCGGGCAACAACATGGCCGCCTCCTATCTGCTGGCCTGTGCCAACGCAGGGATGGACGTACGGATCGCCGGTCCCGCGGGACACCTGCCGGACGACGACGTCGTCGCCGCCGCCCGGGAGCGCGCTGCCGACACCGGCGGTTCGGTGCTCGTGACGACGGAGCCCGCCCGCGCCCTCGACGGGGCCGAAGCGGTCGCCACAGATACGTGGATCTCCATGGGGCAGGAGGAGGGGACGGTCGACAGGACGAGCCTGTTCGGCGACTACCGCATCGACGCCGAGGCCATGCGGCGGGCCGCCGAGGATGCGATCGTGCTCCACTGCCTGCCGGCCTACCGGGGTGCCGAGATCGCCGCCGAGGTCATCGACGGACCGCAGTCGGTGGTGTTCGACGAGGCGGAGAACCGCCTCCATGCGCAGAAGGCCCTGCTCACCTGGCTGCTGGTGGAGTCCGGACTGGCCGATGCGGCGACGGCCGATGCCGTGGGCGCCGTCTGCCGGAGGGGGCACGACCGATGAGCCCGACGGCACCGGTGACCAAGGCCGCACGCCACGCGAAGATCCGTGAGCTGATCACTCGGGGGAGCATCCGCTCGCAGGCGGACCTCGTCGCCGAGCTCGCCGACGACGGGGTCTCGGTCACGCAGGGGACCCTGTCCCGGGACCTCGTCGAACTCGGAGCCGCCCGCGTGCGCGCCGCCGACGGCGGCATGGTGTACGCCGTGCCAGGGGAGGGGCACCGCGGGGCGCTGCAGGCTGAGCTCTCGGCCGCGGAGACCACCGCTCGGCTGCGCAGCCTGTGCCGTGACCTGCTGCTCTCCGCCGAGGCCAGCGCGAACCTGGTCATCCTGCGCACACCCCCGGGTGCGGCCCAGTTCCTGGCCAGTGCCGTCGACAACTCCGGGTTGGACGAGGTGCTCGGAGCCATCGCCGGCGACGACACCATCATGCTGGTGACCCGGGACCCGGCCGGAGGTGCGGCGGTCGCCGCCCGGTTCGGCAGCTTCGCCGAGGGGCGGGGCTGAGGATCCGGGGCGGAGCCCAAGTTCTCATGATGCGAAAATGTGTTTCCAATCACGCAACCTGTGTGTGATACTGACCACTTGAGAGTCATCCCGTGCTCCGGCCGTCGGAGAGCGGGCGGGCAGCAGCAGGTCCCAGCACGAACCAGGAGCACACGCATGGCCGATCCTCTGCAGATCACCGTCAACGGTGAACTTCGCACCACCGAGGGGCTTCCGCCTCGGGTGAACCTCCTGGACTGGCTGCGGAGCCTCGGGCTCACCGGAGCCAAGGAGGGGTGCGCCGAGGGCGAATGCGGGGCCTGCGCGGTGCTCGTCGCCCGTCCGGACGGGCCGGAGCGATCGCGCTGGACCTCCGTCAACGCCTGTCTTCCTCCGGCCTCCTCCTTCGACGGCCAGGAGGTCGTCACCGCCGAGGGGCTCGGCACCGCCGGTGCCCCCGGCGTCTCCGAGGATCTGCACCCGGTCCAGCGGGAGATGGCCGAGCGCGGCGGCTCCCAGTGCGGCTACTGCACTCCCGGCTTCATCTGTTCGATGGCGGCCGAGTACTACCGTCCGGAACGCGCCCCCCGTGAGGACGGTGCCGACGCCCACTGCGGAGCCAACGGCTTCGACCTCCACGCCCTGAGCGGAAACCTCTGCCGATGCACCGGATACCGACCGATCCGCGATGCGGCCTATGAGCTCGGGGAGCCTGAGGGGGAGGACCCCCTCCGACGACGCCTGGGCCGTGGAGCCCCTGAGCCGCGCCCGATCACGGTCCGTTCCGAGGAGAGCGCCTTCAGCCGGCCGCGCACCTTCGAGGAGCTGCTCCGGGCCTATGCGGAGGAGACCGACGCCCTGCTCATGGCCGGTGCCACCGATCTGGGCGTCGAGAGCAACATCCGCCACCTGCGTCCCCGACTGGTGCTCGCGATCGATCACCTCTCTGAGCTGCGCGAGCTCTCGTTCTCCGACGACGTCGTGCGGATCGGGTCCGGCGTGACGCTCTCCGAGGTCGAGCGCCTCCTCGACGGTCGTGTGCCGCTGCTCGCCCAGCTCATGCCGCTGTTCGCCTCCCGCCTCATCCGCAACAGCGCGACCCTGGGCGGGAATCTGGGGACCGCGTCTCCGATCGGAGACGCCGCGCCCGTCCTGCTGGCCCTCGACGCCTCTCTGGTGCTGGCATCCGCAGAGGGCGAGCGCACCGTCCGACTCAGCGAATTCTTCACCGGCTACCGGGAGACCGTGATGGCGCCGGGCGAGCTGATCCGTGCCGTCGAGGTCCCGATGTCGCAGCTGCCGACCACCGCCTTCTACAAGATCGCCAAGCGACGGTTCGACGACATCTCCGGAGTGGCCGTGGCCATCGCCGCAGACGTCGAGGACGGGACCTTCCGGGAGGTCCGGATCGGGCTCGGCGGTGTGGCGGCGACTCCGATCCGCGCCTCGGCCACGGAGGACGCGCTGCGGGGCCGACCGTGGACCGCCGAGACCATCGCCGATGCCGCCGCAGTCATGGCCGGCGAAGGGACGCCGATGGACGATCTGCGGGCCAGCGCCCGCTACCGCTCAGCGATGCTGGAGGAGAGTCTGCCGAGGTTCTTCGCAGAGTTCGCAGCTGTGGAAGTGGAGGGAGCATCCCGATGAACAGGACGCCAGAGACCGGATTCGGCCCGACCCGGGGTGCGGGGCGGGGAGTGGGCTCGCCGGAGTCCCATGAGAGCGCCGCTCAGCACGTGACGGGGACTGCGCTGTACACCGATGACATCGCCGTCGGCGACGGGCGGACGCTCCATGCGTGGCCCGTCCAGGCCCCCCACGCCCGTGCGGAGATCCTCTCGGTCGACGTCGAGCCGGCGCGCCGGGTCGAGGGCGTCGTCCGTGTGCTGACCGCCGAGGACGTGCCGGGAACGAACGACGCCGGGGTGAAGCAGGACGAGCCGCTGTTCCCCGACACGGTGGAGTTCTACGGCCACGCCGTCTGCTGGGTGCTGGGGGAGACCACGGAGGCCGCCCGTCGAGGAGCGGAGGCGGTCAGCGTCGAGTACGAACCGCTCGACTCCCTGGTCACCCTGTCCGAGGCCATCGAGGCGGGCAGCTTCCAGGGGCGACGCCCCGTGCTCTCCAAGGGGGACGCGGCCGCCGGACTCGAGCGCTCGGCCCGCCGCTTCTCCGGATCCTTCGAGTTCGGAGGCCAGGACCACTTCTACCTGGAGACGCACGCCTCGTTCGCCTTCGTCGACGAGGGCGGACAGGTGATGGTGCACTGTTCGACCCAGCACCCCACCGAGACCCAGGAGATCGTCGCGCACGTCCTCGACCTCGCCAGCCATGAGGTGACTGTCCAGTCCCTCCGCATGGGAGGTGCGTTCGGCGGCAAGGAGATGCAGCCGCACGGCTTCGCGGCCGTCGCGGCCCTCGGCGCCACGCTCACCGGCCGACCGGTCCGCCTGCGACTGACCCGGACCCAGGACATGACGATGACCGGAAAGCGTCATCCCTTCGCCGCCGACTGGGAGGTCGGCTTCGACGACGACGGCCATCTGACGGCGCTGCGCGCCACCATCACCTCGGACGGCGGCTGGGCCCTGGACCTCTCCGAGCCGGTGCTGTCCCGGGCGCTGTGCCACATCGACAACGCCTATTCGATCCCCGACGTCGAGGTGCAGGGGCGGATCGCCCGGACGAACAAGACCTCGCAGACCGCCTTCCGAGGCTTCGGCGGCCCCCAGGGGATGCTCATCATCGAAGACATCCTGGGACGGTGCGCCCCTGCGCTGGGCGTGGCCCCCGACGAACTGCGGCGTCGCAACCTCTACAGCGCCGGCGACATCACCCCGTACGGGCAGCCGGTGCGCCACGCGGAGCGCCTCGAGGACCTCTGGGGGCAGCTGGAGGAGCGCGGCGACGCCGACCGCCGTCGCCGGGAGATCGAGGAGTTCAATGCGGCGAACCCGCACACCAAGCGGGCGATGGCGCTGACTCCGGTGAAGTTCGGGATCTCCTTCAACTTCACCGCCTTCAACCAGGGCGGCGCCCTCGTCCACGTCTACAGGGACGGCTCGGTGCTGATCAACCACGGTGGGACCGAGATGGGTCAGGGGCTGCACACGAAGATGCGGCAGGTCGCGGCCACCGCCCTGGGAGTGCCCCTGGGACGCGTGCGGCTGGCTCCGACCCGTACGGACAAGGTCCCCAACACCTCCGCCACGGCGGCGAGCTCCGGCGCGGACCTCAACGGAGGTGCCGTGAAGGACGCCTGCGAACAGATCCGTGGACGGCTGGCCGAGGTGGCCGGGCGTCGGCTCGGCGTCCACACCGAGGACGTCCGCTTCTCCGAAGGCACGGTGATCGGGCTGGGACAGGGCAGCATGACGTTCGACGAGGTCGTCCGGGACGCGTACTTCCAACGGGTCCAGCTCTTCGCCGCCGGGTACTACCGGACCCAGGGCCTGCACTGGGACGCCGCGCGGATGCAGGGGGAGCCGTTCAAGTACTTCGCCTACGGCGTCGCGCTCAGCGAGGTCGAGGTCGACGGCTTCACCGGCGCATACCGGCTGCTGCGCACCGACATCGTCCACGACGTCGGTGACTCCCTGTCGCCGCTGGTGGATGTGGGACAGGTGGAGGGCGGCTTCCTCCAGGGCGTCGGCTGGCTGACCCTCGAGGAGCTGCGCTGGGACGTCTCCGAGGGCGAGCGTCGCGGCCGCGTCCTGTCGCAGGCCGCCAGCACCTATAAGCTTCCGAGCTTCTCTGAGATGCCGGAGCACCTGAAGGTCCACCTCTATGAGCGCGCCACCGAGACCGGGGTGGTCTACGGCTCCAAGGCGGTCGGTGAGCCTCCTCTGATGCTGGCCTTCAGCGTCCGAGAGGCCCTGCGGTCCGCCGTGGCTGCCTTCGGCCCGGGCGACGTCGAGGTCGACCTCGGCTGCCCGTCGACCCCGGAGGAGGTCTTCTGGGCCGTCCGGAGGGCTCGCGAGGCGCGGCGGACGACGCGCGACCACGCGGCCCCCCGAGCCGGTGCGTCGGCCGAGTCCGCTCCGGCCCCCGCCGCGGTCCGCGGCTGAAGCGGCGCGGAGCGGCTGCATGGAGTGGATCGATGCGCTCGCCGACGTGCGGGCGGAGGGCCGTCCGGCGGTGCTGGTGACCCTCGCCGAGGTCCGTGGCCACGCCCCGCGTCAGGCCGGCGCGAAGATGCTGGTCACCCGGGACGGGACGTGGGACAGCATCGGAGGCGGAAACCTCGAGGAGGCCGCGGCGGTGCGCGCCCGAGGCATGCTCGCCTCCGGTGCCTCGACGCCGCAGCTGGAGGAGATCGCTCTGAACGAGCACGCCCGCGCCGAACACGGGCTGCAGTGCTGCGGAGGAGTGGTGAAGGTGCTGCTCGAACCGATCGCCCCTCCGCGTCCGATCGCGCTCTTCGGCCTCGGCCACGTCGGCTCCGAGGCGGCCCGCATCTTCTCGCGCATGCCCGTCGCACTCCATCTGGTCGACACCCGCGAGGAATACGCGGCCGCGGCACGGCGCGAGCATGTCTCCGGCGGGCAGGCCGATGTCACCGTCCACCACCCGACGGCACCCGAGAGCGTGCTCAGGGACCTTCCGGACGACACCTATGTGCTGATCCTGACCCACGACCACGCTGAGGACCTCTTCCTCTGCGAGGCGGCGCTGGAGCGGATGGATCGTGGCGAGCTGAACCATGTGGGCGTCATCGGGTCGTCGGCCAAGTGGGCCCGATTCCGCAAGAGGCTGCGGGAGGCGGGCCACGACGACGAGCTCATCTCTGAGATCCGATGCCCGATCGGGCTCTCCGAGGTCCCGGGGAAGAGCCCGACGTCCATCGCCGTGAGCATGGCCGCCGAGTACCTGAGCCGGGTCGGCTCCGCCGACGCAGAGAAGGGTGAGTGAGATCCATGACCATCTACCTCAGCACCGTCATCGACACGCCGGGAGCGTTCGGTGAGGCCGAACGGGTCCGCAGTGCGGAGGACTGCGCCCTCGTCGTCGACGACGGAGTGATCGTCGCGCGCCTCGACGCCGCGGAGGCGGCGGACCGGTTCCCCGAGCACGAGGTCGTCGATCTCCGCGACGGAATCCTGTTCCCCGGCCTCGTCGACACCCACGTGCACTTTCCGCAGGTGCGGGCCATCGGAGGGCTGGGCATGCCGCTCCTCGAGTGGCTCGAGCGCTGTGCGCTGCCCGAAGAGGTCCGCCTGTCGGACGTCGACTACGCCCGCGCCGTCGCCGGTGACTTCGTCCGAGGCCTGGTCGACGCCGGCACCACGACGGCGCTGGTGTTCGGTTCGCACTTCCCCGACGCCGTCGACGCCCTGTTCGCCACGGCCTCGGAGGTCGGGGTCAGAGTCACCTCGGGACTGGTCGTCAGCGACAGGATCCTGCCCGAGCAGCTGCTGGTGACGCCCGAACGCGCCGCGTCCGCCTCGGCGGCGCTGGCCGACCGCTGGCACGGAGAGGGGCGCCTGAGGTACGCGGTGACGCCTCGGTTCTCGCTCTCGGCCTCCGACGACATGCTCGCAGCCTGCGGCGGGGTCGCGGACGACCTGTGGTTCACCTCCCACGTGAACGAGAATCCCACGGAGATCGTCGAGGTGGGTCGTCTCTTCCCCGAGGCCGACCGCTACGTCGACACCTACGACCGCCACGGGCTGCTGGACGAGAGGTCGGTCCTGGCGCACAACGTGCATCCCACGGCCGCGGAGCTCGGAGTGCTCTCGGAGCGGGGCACCGCCGTCGCCCACTGTCCGACCTCGAACTTCTCACTGGGAAGCGGCCTCTTCCCGCTGCGCGAGCACCTCGAGGCCGGGGTGCGAGTGGCGCTCGGCTCCGACGTCGGAGCGGGGACGGGATTCAGCATCCTGCAGGAGGGGCTGCAGGCCTACTTCGGCCAGCGCCTGCTCGGGCCGGAGGGCCGGCCGCTCGCTCCGGCGGACCTGCTGCATCTGGCCACCCGGTCCGGAGCCGAGGCGCTCGGGCTCGCAGAGACCGTCGGTGACCTCTCCGTCGGGCGCGAGTTCGACGCGATCTGGGTGAGGCCGCCCGGTGGGGGCACGCTGCGGCGGCTCGTCGACAGCGCAGTCGACGCCGACGATGCCGTGGCCAAGATCTTCGCCGTGGCCGGACCGTCCGACATCGCTGCGGTGTGGGTGGGCGGGGACCGGGTCTCCGGCGCGACGAGCGAATCGACGCGAGGATCGATGACCGAAGCGACGCCGAAGCGACGCACCAACTGAGGAACGCCGAGTCCGGTGGGAAGAGGGAACCGTGATGGACGAGAGCACCGAGCCTGAGACGCACGACCGGCGACGCAGGGAGGCCGAGCCTCCTGGACCCGGCGCACCCGGCGGGAGCCGTGGGCGGCCTAGGGGGCGCCTCTTCGGCGTCCTCGACCGCTACTTCGGGCTGACCGAGGCCGGCAGCACGATCCCGCGCGAGGCCCGTGCGGGCCTGGTGACCTTCCTGACGATGAGCTACGTGCTGTTCGTGAACCCCCAGGTGCTGGGGGCGGCGATCGACGTGCCGGGCGCACAGGTCCAGCTGCTCATGGCGACCGCGCTGGCCGCCTGCTTCGGCTGTCTGGTGATGGGCGTCTTCGCCCGCTACCCGTTCGCCCAGGCGCCGGGCATGGGTCTCAATGCGTTCTTCTCCTACACCGTCGTGCTCGGTATGGGCCTCTCGTGGGAGACCGCACTCGGTGCGGTGTTCATCTCCGGGGTCCTGTTCATCGTGCTCAGCGTCCTCGGGGTCCGGCAGGCCATCGTGATGGCGATCCCCGACAGCCTCAAGCTGGCGATCATGGCCGGGATCGGATGCTTCCTGGCGTTCCTGGGCATGCGCAACGCCGGGCTGGTGGTCACCGACGAAGCGACGCTGGTGACCCTCGGGGACCTCGGGGAGCCGACGGCGTGGCTGGCACTGGTGGGGCTCGGCCTGACCGCGATCTTCCTGCAGCTCAGGCTCAAGGGGGCGCTGCTGTGGGGCATCGCCCTGACCTCCTTCATCGCCGTGGTGAGCAGGGCCGAGGTCTATGACACCGGCGAGGACTCGCTGAGCGTGTTCCCCGGCTTCACCCAGGGCGTGGTCTCCACACCGGTGTGGCCCTCCGACCTCGTCGGTCAGATGGATCTGGCGGGCGCACTCGGGATCGGGATCTTCAACGTGATCTTCACGTTCTTCTTCGTGAACTTCTTCGATGCGACCGGCACGCTGACCGGCCTCTCGCAGAAGGCCGGGTACCTGGACAGCCGGGGCAACATGCCCCGGGCGAAGACCACCTTCTCCATGGACGGACTCGCCTCCATGTTCGGCGCGTTCGTGGGGACGTCCACCACCGGCACGTACGTGGAGAGCGCCTCGGGGATCCAGGACGGCGGGCGCACCGGGATCACCTCGGTGGTGACGGCGATGCTCTTCGTCGCGGCGATGTTCTTCTGGCCCCTGGTCACGGTCGTCCCGGGGGCGGCCACGGCTCCGGTGCTCATCCTGGTGGGAGCGATGATGATGGACGGCATCCGCCACATCAACTGGGACGAAGTCTCCGAGGGTGTGCCGTCGTTCCTGACGATCCTGGCGATGCCGCTGACGTTCTCCATCGCCGACGGCGTCAGCGTGGGCATCATCAGCTTCTGCGTGATCAAGCTGTGCACCGGAGGATTCCGGCACGTGAACTTCGTGCTCTACATCGTGGCCGCGCTGCTGATCCTCAGATACATCTTCTTCAGCTGACGGGCCCGGTCGGCCGCTGCTCGAGCAGCCGGCGCATCTCCGGGAGGTCGAACATCTCGGTCACCGAGTGCGGACTCTGCCCCTCGTGGTACGGGTCTGCGCCTGCGGCCAACAGACGCCGGACGTTGTCCTCGTGCTGGAGGAACACCGCGCAGGTGAGGGCGGACTGACCGCGGTCGTTCAGGCGGTGGACGTCGGCGTTCCGGGCCAGCAGGCCCTCGACGAGGGCGTCGTGGCCGTTGTAGGTGGCCAGGATCAGCAGAGTGTCGCCGTTGGAGTTCGAGAGGTTCACCGGGATCCCCTGATCCACCAGGCCGAGCAGATCCTCGCCGCGGCCCTGCCGCGCGAGGTCGAACATGGAGTTCAGGAAGTCGAGCTGTTCGTCGGTGAGTTCGGGGACGGCGCCGTCGGTGCCTGCGGCCTGATCTGACATGGTCACCACTCTACCGACAGGGGCCCCTCGCCCCGGTCGCGGGCGAAACGGCGTGCGAAGGCGGAGGCCGGCGCCTCGGCGATCGCCGACCAGGTGCCCTGCTGGACGACGCGGCCGTCGCCGAGCACGACGACCCGGTCGCTGAGCGCGCGGGCCTCTCCGGTCGAATGGGTGATCAGCACCGCAGTCCTGTCGACGAGCACGCGTGCGAGGAGCGTGCCGATGGTCTCGCGCGAGTCCTCGTCCAACGCAGCCATCGGCTCGTCCAGCAGGAGCAGCTCGGGATCCGGAGCCAGGGCGCGGGCGACGGCGACCCGCTGGGCCTGTCCTCCGGAGAGGCTCGCCGGCCGGCGGGTGGCCAGGTCCGGGGCGCCGACCTCTTCGAGGGCGCTGCGGGCTGCGGCGTGGGCGGCGGCGCGGCGGACGCCGGCGGCGCGCAGCCCGAACGCGGTGTTCTCCAGGACGTCCATGGTGGGGAACAGCAGCGGCTGCTGCAGGAGCAGGCCCACCCGCCGCCGATGCGGCGGCAGCTCGTGCAGGCGACGGTCGGAGGCCAGCACCTCCGCACCGCGGGGCCGCAGCAGCCCGGAGACGACCTCGAAGGTGGACGACTTGCCCGAGCCGTTGGGTCCGATCAGAGCGGTGGTCGAGCCGTCGGGGACCCGCAGGGCGATGTCGAGTCCGCGCTCCGGGAGGCGGTAGGAGACGTGCAGTGCCGACCCGGCCATCAGCGGCTCCGCGACCGGGTGTAGGTCGCGCCGACGACGACGGCGGCGATGATGACCAGCAGGAGGGACAGCGCCACGGCCCCGTCCGGGTCGGTCTCGCGCAGCAGGTAGATCTCCAGCGGCAGAGTCCGCGTGGTGCCCTGCAGCGAGCCGGCGAAGGCGATCGTCGCCCCGAACTCGCCCAGGGAGCGGGCGAAGCACAGCACGGTGCCGGTGACGAGCGCGGGGGCGAGCACCGGCAGCGTCACCCGGCGCAGCGTGTACCCGGGGGAGGCGCCGAGTCCGGCGGCGACCCGTTCGTAGCGGACGTCGTGGGAGCGGACGGCGCCCTCCACGGTCAGCACCATGAACGGCAGAGAGACGAACGTCTGGGCCAGCACCACCGCCAGCCACGTGAATGCGATCTGCACACCGGCGGCTTCGAGGGCCGATCCGAGGACTCCCACCCGGCCGAAGGTGTAGAGCAGCGCGATCCCGCCGACGACCGGAGGCAGCACCAGCGGCAGCAGGACGCAGGTGCGCACGATCGAGATGCCGGGGAACCGGACTCGCGCCAGCAGCAGTCCCAGGGGGATGCCGACGAGGATGCAGACGGTCGTGGCCGTCAGCGAGGTCCGGAGGGACAGTCCCAGCGCCGTCAGCGCCGAGTCCTCGGTGATCAGCGTGAGGAAGGCGCTGAAGTCCGCGCGGAGGATCAGGCCGAGCAGGGGAAGCAGGATCACGGCGCCGCCGAGCAGTCCGAGCGGCAGCAGGGCGCGCGGCAGCGGGGGAGCGGCGGCGCCCATCACTGCTCCTCGGGGACGGCGAAGCCCGCGTCCTCGAGCACGGATCGTCCCTCCGTCGAAAGCACGTGCTCCACGAACGCCTCTGCGATCGACGTGTCCTCGGCCCGGTCGAGCACACCGATCGGATAGCGGTTGACCACCTCGTCGCCCTGGTCGACGTCGATGCTGTTCACCTCGTCCTGCGCTCCGGCGGCATCGGTGACGTACACCAGCCCGGCGTCGGCCTGCCCGGAGCTGACCTTGCCCAGCACATCGGTGACCTGCCGCTCCTCGCTGACCGGCGAGACCTCCAGGCCCTCGGCCTCGAGCAGGGCCTCGGAGGCCTTCCCGCACGGCACCTGGGGTGCGCAGAGGACGACGTCGACTCCGTCGTCGGTGAGGTCCTCGAGGTCCTCGACGCCGGCGGGATCGTCCTTGGGGGTCACGACGGTGAGGGTGTTCTCGGCGAAGATCTGCGTGTCCCCGGCGAGCGCCCCGTCGGCGATGAGCTGCTCCATCGTGTCCTCGTCAGCGGTCGCGATCACGTCGGCGGGTGCTCCTTCGGTGATCTGTGCGACGAGGTCGGAGGAGCCGGCGAAGTTCAGCTCCACCGCCCGGTCGGGGTGCTCCGACTCGAAGGACTCGGCGAGGTCGGAGAACGTCTCGTGCAGCGAGGCCGCGGCGAAGACGTGCAGGGTCTCCTGCTGGGAGTCCTGCCCCGAGTCCTCGGCGCACGCGGTGAGGATCAGGGGGACGCCGAGCACGAGGGCGACGCAGGGCGCCGGGCGCGTGATCGGCATCGTCGAGACCATCAGGTCAGCATATGCGTGCTCGAAGACGATATCCAGCCGCAGATGCGGATCTGTATCAGCGCGGCGTCTCCACCACGACGTGCGTGGCCTTCACGGTCGCGGTGGCGAGCTCTCCGGGGGCCAGGCCGAGCTCCTCGACGGCCTCCGCGGAGAGCAGGGACACCACACGGTGCGGCCCGGCCTGGATGTCCACCTGGGCCATGACGCCGTCGACGGTGACCCGCGTGACGAGGCCGACGAAGCGGTTGCGGGCGGAGGAGGGGTGGGCCGCGGGATCCTCGGGGCTGGCCGCCGATTCTCGGACCAGCGCCGCCAGCTCCGCCCCCTCGACGACCGTTCGGCCCGACGCGTCGACGGTGGAGCTCAGCCGACCCGCACCGATCCAGCGGCGCAGCGTGTCGTCGCTGACTCCCAGGAACGCGGCCGCCTGGGCCACACGGAAGTGCCTCATGTCCTGCTCCTCTCACCGGCGGGTGGTCTCACCAGGGTAGGTCCAGCACGGGTGTGGGGTCCTGTGCGGCCAGACCTGCGCGCGGCAGCACCAGCAGACCGTCGGAGCCGGCCAGTCCGCGCAGCATGTGCGCCCCGGTGGAGTGCGCCGTGCGCCATACGCCGTCCGCGCCGCGGAGCCCCGGCACCAGACGGTCGGAGGGCGAGGGCGGCGTCGGCTCGGCGAGGCGCGCCGACTCGGACGGCGCCGGCCCACGTCCCAGCATGGCCTCGATCGCGGGCTGCACGACGATCCGCAGAGCCACCATGGCCGCCAGCGGGTTCCCCGGCAGGGCGGCGACCGGCACAGCACGCCCGGCGGAGGACCGTATCCGAGACGCCATGGTGGGGTGCCCGGGACGCATCGCGATCCCGTCGATCACCGGCTCCGCCTCCAGGGTCAGGAGACGTCGGACCGAGTCGGCCTCCGACCTCCCGGTCCCCGCGGTGGTGATCACCAGGTCGGAGACCTCCACGGCCTCGTGCAGGGCACCTTCGAGGGCGGAGGCCGCATCGGACAGCCGATGCACGGCGATCGGCTCGGCACCCAGGCTGCGCAGGACGGTCGGCAGAACCGGAGTGAAGCTGTCCCGGACCTGGCCGGGCTCAGGCACCCCCTGGGAGATCACCTCGTCTCCGGTGGTCAGCACTGTGACCCGCGGAGGGGCCGCGACGGGGACGTCGTCGAATCCTGCGACGGTCAGGTAGGAGATGTGGGCCGGCGTGAGCACCGTGCCGGCGGAGACCATCAGGGCACCCTCCGGCGCTTCGCAGCCCGCAGTGCGGATGTGACGGCCGGGGGACAGCTCGCGCCGCGCGGCCTCGGAGTCGGGGGCCTCGAGGCGGATGCGTCCGCCGCGCACGTCGAGGTACTCCTGTCGGACGACTCCGTCCGCGCCCTCGGGGATCAGACCCCCGGTCAGCACCGGACGGGCGGCCCCCTGGTGGAGCGGGCGAGCGCCGGAGGCGGCGTGGTCCTCCCGTCCGTCCGCGACGACGGCGTCCAGCCGCCACGGGCCGGGTCCCGAGACGACGTAGCCGTCCATGGCGGAGGAGTCGTAGTGGGGGATCGGTCGCGGCGCACGGACGTCGTGCGCGGCGGTGCAGCCTGCGGCCCGGACCAGGGGTGTGAGCCGTGCCGGCTGGGGACCGCCCAGACCGGAGGCCAGCGCCATGGCTTCGTCCCAGGTCGGCTCCTCCGGCACCTCAGCCCCCGGAGAAGGGGGGCAGGACGTCCACGGTGTCGCCGGGGGAGACGGTGCGGCCCTGCGCGAGCCGACGCCCGGAGACCAGGCAGCTGCTGCGGCGCAGGACGAGCTCCAGAGGCGGTTCTCCCTCGGGTGCGGTGGGATGACGCTCGGCCAGCCTCGCGAAGAGGGCGTCCCGGTCCACCGGTCCCTCGACCTCGAGCTCCTCGACCTCGGTCCCCGCCGCGGCGGCGGCGGCCGCGAAGTAGCGCACGGTCAGACGTCCGCCCACCGTCATCCTCCGATCGCCGACATGGAACGGTCGGGCTGGACGTAGTCGGCTCCGCCGAGCCCGGGGGCGTCCATGCCGTGGGCGGCCGGCTTGAGCCAGGTGGCCTGCCGCCACACCTGGGCGAGTTCGGCGTCGGAGTGTCCGGCCCGCAGCAGGCTCAGCAGGTCGAACTCCTCGTGCGAGAAGAGGCAGGTGCGGATGCGTCCCTCGGCCGTGAGGCGCGTCCGGGTGCAGTCGCCGCAGAACGGCTCGGTGACCGATGCGATGATCCCCACCCGGCCGAGCCGCACGTCGGAGTCGGGGTCACGGACGATCCACCGCTGCGCGGGAGCACCGTCGCGCGGGACGTCGTCGGGTTCGAGTCGCCAGCGTGAGCCGATGCGCTCGCGGATCTCGACTGCGGTGACCATGCCGTCGCGGGTCCAGCCGTGGTCTCCGTCGAGCGGCATCTGCTCGATGAAGCGCAGCTCCAGGCCCCGTTCCAGGCAGAACGCCAGCAGCTCGTCGGCCTGGTCGTCGTTGACCCCGCGCATCAGCACGGCGTTGACCTTCACCGGACGCAGTCCGGCCCGCCAGGCGGCGTCGATGCCGCGCAGCACGGGCGCGAGCCGGTCGCGGCGGGCCATCTCGCGGTACGTCTCCGCATCCACGGTGTCGAGGGAGACGTTGATCCGGTCCAGGCCGGCGGAGACGAGGTCCGCGGCGCGGCGGTCGAGTCCCACGGCGTTGGTGGTGATCGAGATCGGCAGCCGCGGGTGGTCGGCCCGGACCCCGGAGATGATGTCCTCCAGATCCGGACGCACCAGAGGCTCGCCCCCGGTGAGCCTCAGCTCGCGGACGCCGAGGTCGGAGACCGCGATCGAGACCAGCCGACGGACCTCCGCGGGTGTGAGGAGCGAGGACTGCGGCATCCACTGCATGCCTTCGGCCGGCATGCAGTAGGTGCAGCGCAGGTTGCACTTGTCGGTCAGGGAGATCCGCAGGTCAGAGCCGAGGCGGCCGAACGTGTCGACGAGGCCGCCGGAGGTCGGGGCTCCTGCGGCGCGCCGCGCCAGAGCCGCGGCGGCCTCCTGGGCGGAGGCGTCGCGCACCGTGGGGATTCCCAGCCGTACAGCCATACAGAGAGTCTATCAATGAGAAGAAACTTCCATGATGCGGACACAGGGCGGCGGTTGTCGCTACCGTGGGGGTCATGACTGCACACGACCGAGGCGGGTCCGGCTTCCGTCGCCGGAGCCTCGACGCCCATCGCCGGGCGATGACCGAGCTGCTGCTAGCCACGGGTGGGCCGTCGGCGCACGGCCGCACAGAGGTCGTGCCGACGGCGGACGCCCTGGGACGGCTCACCGCCCGTGCGGTCCGGGCCGAGGTCCCGCTGCCGCGCTTCGACGACTCGCAGATGGACGGGTTCGCCGTGCGGGCCGCCGAGACACCGGGAGTCCTGCGCACCACGGATCCCGTACCCGCAGGCGGGCTGCCCGAGGCGCTCCCCCCTCGGTGCGCGGCTCCGATCATGACCGGTGCTCCCCTGCCGGAGGGCGCGGACGCGGTCGTCCCGGTGGAGGCCACGGACGCCGAGCGCTTCGACCCCGCCGGAGCCGGGCCCGACTCCGTCGAGGTTCCTCGGACCGGTGCCGGGACCTATGTGCGGCGTCGTGGGAGCGACGTCGACGTCGGGGACGAGGTCCTGTCCGCCGGAGCGCGACTCACCGCCGCCGGGATCGGTGTGCTGGCCTCCCTCGGACTCACCGAGACGGAGGTCGTCGCGCGCCCCCGCGCCATGGTGCTGGTCGGAGGGGATGAGGTCGTCCCGCCGGGATCCGAGATCGGTCCGGGTCAGGTCTACGACGCCAACGGGGGTCTGCTCAGCGGGTGGCTCGCCGCCCGCGGGCTCGAGGTGGTCGCGGTCCGGATCGTCGACGACTCCGAGGGGAGGTTCGCAGCGCGTCTGCGCGCCGACCTGGCGCTGCACGGCCCAGATCTGGTCGTCACTTCGGGTGGGATCTCCGCCGGACGGTACGAGGTCGTCCGGCAGAGCCTGGCATCGATGCCCGAGGCCGAGATGAGCATCGGCACCCTCGCGATGCAGCCCGGCGGCCCCCAAGGGTTGGGGACCGTCGGCGTCGACGGCCGCCCCCCGGCGGCGGTGGTGTCGCTGCCGGGGAACCCGGTCTCCACCTGGGTCAGCTGCGAGGCGCTGCTCGTCGATGCCCTGGCCGAGGCCTGGGGGCTGCCCCGACCCCACCGCTGGAGGTCCGCCAGGCTGGGACGAGCGGCACGACCGGCGGCGGAGAAGGACCAGATCCGTCGCGGGAGGTGCACTCCGCGGGGGGCCGGAGACGTCGGCCCGTCGGAGGTGGTGGCCTTCGAGGGCACCGGTTCTCACCTGTTGGCCGGAGCCTCGCGCGCCGACGTGCTGATCCGCCTTCCGGCCGGGGACGAGGAGCTGCCGCCAGGCACTACAGTGACGGTACGAGACCTGTGAGAGGACACCGCTGAGACGCATGAGCACCACAGAAGACGCCGTTCCGCCGCGTCACGCAGGCCTGACCCATGTGCGCGAGGACGGTTCCGCCCACATGGTCGACGTCGGCGACAAGGACGTCACCGCCCGCCGGGCCGCCGCCGAGTCGACCCTGCACACACGCCCCGACGTCGTCGCGCAGATCCTGACGGGCGGACTCCCCAAGGGCGACGCGCTGGCGGTCGCGCGCGTGGCCGGGATCATGGGGGCGAAGCGGACGCCGGAGCTCGTGCCGCTGTGCCACCCGCTGCCGATCAGCGGAGTCACCGTCGACTTCGCGCCCGCCGGCCCCGAGCAGGAGCCGGACGCCGTGCGGATCTCCGCCGAAGTGCGCACCACCGGTCGCACCGGCGTCGAGATGGAGGCGCTGACGGCCGCGTCCGTCGCCGCACTGACGCTCTACGACATGATCAAGGCGCTCGACCGTGCCGCGGAGATCACCGCGACCCGTGTGGTGACCAAGTCCGGGGGCGCTTCAGGAGACTGGAGCCGCGGGTGAGCTCGACGCAGGATCACACCCCCAGACGCCGCTCCGACTTCGGAGCAGGTCGGCGGGCCGCCGTGGTCATCGCCTCCACCGCCGCCGCACGAGGCCGTGCCTCGGACACGGTGGGACCGGAGCTGGTGGCCTGGCTCAGCGGACACGGCTACGAGTGCGGCGAGCCGGTGGTCGTCGCCGACGGCGCGCCGGTCGCCGAGGAGCTCACCAGACTCCTCGTCACCCTGCCGGACGCCGAGCGTCCCCGATTCGTCATCACCTCCGGCGGCACCGGCATCAACCCCGACGACGCCACACCGGAGGCCACCGCGCCGCTGCTCGAGAAGCAGTCCCCGGGGATCATGCACTCGCTGTGGGCCCATGGGCTCCAGCACCTCCCCGAGGCCGGCATGAGCCGGGGCGTGGCCGGGGTGCGGGGCCGGACCTTCGTCGTCAACCTGCCGGGGTCCCCGGGCGGGGCACGGGACGGCATGCAGGTGCTCGACCCGCTGCTGCATCACATCCAGGCACAGATCGAAGACGTCCGCGACCACCCGGACGATCACCGTCGCACTCCCGCCGGGGAGGTCGTCCCGTCCTCCGGCCCCGGGGTCGTCGCAGCGCGGGTCACCGGTGACCGTCTGGACGCACAGGCCGCCGAGCACGCGGTCACCACGGCGCAGACCGGGGCCGCGGTGACCTTCCGCGGCGTCATCCGCGACCACGACTCGGGACGTGACGACGTCGAGGGCCTCACCTACACCGCACACCCGGCCGCCGAGGAGATCCTGGCCGAGACCGTGGCGGCGGTGGCCGCGGACCATCCGGAGGCGCGGATCTGGTGCGCCCACCGTACCGGCGAGCTCGAGGTCGGCGACGAGGCGCTGGTGGTCGCCGTAGCCGCGGCCCACCGGGGTGAGGCGTTCGCCTGCTGCGCGGCGGTGGTCGACGCCGTCAAGGCCGAGGTTCCCATCTGGAAGCAGCAGCACTATGCGGCGGGCGGCCACGACTGGATCGGACTGTGAGGACCGGCCTGTGACGACCGGACTGGTGGGCGCCGAGCTGATGGGCGCCGTATGGGACGGCTGACCGCGCGGACGAGGATCCGCCGATTCGACGCCGCGGGGCAGATCGATGCGCGCGCCGACCGACTGGCCGGTGAGGAGCCGCTGGAGATCCGGCTGGACGGCGACGACTTCGCCGTGGCGATGCGGACCCCCGGCCACGACGTCGAGCTGGTCCACGGCTTCCTGCTCTCCGAGGGGATCATCGACCGCGCCTCCGCGGTGCGCAGCATCGACTTCGCCTCCGGCCTGGACCCGGACGGCTCCCGGAACTACAACGTGGCCGAGGTCCGGCTCGGCCCCGAGGCTCGGCGGCAGGCCCCCGGCCGACAGGTGTACACGTCCTCGGCCTGCGGGATCTGCGGCACCGCATCGCTGGACGCGGTGCGCAAGGCCTCGCACCACCCGGTCTGCCACCACACGGCCGATCGCGGCCTGATCACGTCGGAGGCGCTCCTGACGCTGCCCGACCGGCTGCGGGCCGAACAGCGGATCTTCGACGCCACCGGGGGGACCCACGCCGCGGCCCTCTTCCGGATGACGGGTCCCGACGAACCTGTGCTGATCTGCGCCCGGGAGGACGTCGGTCGTCACAATGCGATGGACAAGCTGCTCGGCCGGGCCCTGCTCGACGGTCTGCCTCCCCTCGAGGACTGCGTCGTCCAGGTCTCGGCCCGGGCCTCCTTCGAACTCGTGCAGAAGCTCGCCATGGCCGGCGCCCCGCTGCTCTCGGCGGTCAGCGCCCCCTCGTCGTCGGCCGTCGAGGTCGGCGAAGAGCTGGGCATCACCGTGGTCGGCTTCAACAGGGGGAGGACGTGCAATGTCTACAGCCGCCCCGGACGCATCATCGGTGCAGGTCAGAGCCACGACCAACCCTCAGTGTGACGCAGTCCACGCGTGCTAGGCTGACCGCATGGCTCGCTTCACCCCGCTCGAATGGCCCGTGCTGCGGCAGTTCCGCACGGGCGATGCGACCGGACGCGGGCCGTCGGTCACCTCAGAACGCACCCGGACGATGCGTCCGCGCACCGAGGACGCGGACAGGGTCGCCCAGAGCGTCTGCCCCTACTGCGCCGTCGGCTGCGGACAGCTGGTCTATGCCAAGGATGACAAGGTCATCCAGATCGAGGGCGACCCGGACTCCCCGGTCTCCCGCGGACGCCTCTGCCCCAAGGGCGCGGCCAGCGAGCAGCTGGTGAACTCGACGGGACGGCAGACCACCGTCCTCTACCGGGCGCCGAAGGCGAAGGACTGGCAGTCCCTCGACCTCGACACCGCCATGGACATGATCGCAGACCGGTTCCTCGAGGCCCGCCGCAACCACTGGGAGGACGTCGACGAGGCCGGGCGCCCCCTGAACCGGACCATGGGCATCGCCTCCCTCGGCGGGGCCACCCTCGACAACGAAGAGAACTATCTGATCAAGAAGCTCTTCACCGCGGCGGGATCGGTGCAGATCGAGAACCAGGCCCGCATATGACACTCCGCCACGGTTCCCAGTCTGGGAGCCTCGTTCGGGCGCGGCGGCGCCACCCAGTCCCTGCAGGACATGGGAAACGCAGACTGCATCGTCATCCAGGGCTCGAACATGGCCGAGTGCCATCCGGTCGGGTTCCAGTGGGTCGCTGAGGCGAAGGCGCGCGGCGCCAGGGTCATCCACGTGGACCCGCGCTTCACCCGGACCACGGCGGTCGCAGATCGTCACGTGCCGATCCGCGCCGGCTCGGACATCGTGCTGCTCGGTGCACTGATCAACCATGTGCTGAGCAACGGCCTCTGGTTCGACGAATACGTGAAGGCCTTCACCAACGCCGCCACCGTCATCAACGACGCCTACGGCGACCCGGAGGACCTCGAAGGCCTGTTCTCCGGCTTCGACGCCGAGACCGGGGCCTACGACCCCGCCTCCTGGGCGTACGCGAAGGCCGACGGCAGCGGCGAGCCCGCGGAGCCGGGGGAGGAGTCCCAGCAGGACCCCACCCTGCAGCACCCGAACTGCGTCTTCCAGATCCTGCGGCGGCACTACGCGCGCTACACCCCGGAGATGGTGACCGAAGCCTGCGGAATCTCAGCCGAGGACTTCGCCTTCCTGGCCGACACCGTCACGGAGAACTCCGGACGCGAACGCACCACCTGCTTCGCCTATGCCGTGGGCTGGACCCAGCACTCACAGGGCGCGCAGTACATCCGCACCGCCTCGATCCTGCAGCTGCTGCTGGGCAACATGGGTCGTCCCGGAGGCGGCATCATGGCCCTGCGCGGCCACGCCACCATCCAGGGCTCCACGGACATCCCGACGCTGTTCAACCTGCTCCCCGGATACCTGCCCATGCCCAAGGCCGGGGTCCATGACACCCTCGAGGACTACCTGGACTCGGTCGGCACCAAGGACCAGAAGGGCTTCTGGGCCAACGCCGACGCCTACACCGTCAGCCTGCTCAAGGCCTGGTGGGGCGACGCGGCCACCGAGGACAACGACTTCGCCTATGACAACCTGCCCCGACTGACCGGACCGCACGGGACCTACCAGACCGTGATGCGCATGCTCGACGACGAGGTCGACGGCTTCTTCATCCTCGGCCAGAACCCCGCGGTCGGCTCGGCCAACGGACGCATGCAGCGCCGCGGCATGTCCCATCTGAAGTGGCTCGTGGTCCGGGACTTCTCCCTCATCGAGTCGGCGACGTGGTGGAAGGACGGCCCCGAGATCGAGTCCGGGGAGATGCGCACCGAGGACATCGACACCGAGGTGTTCTTCATGCCGGCGGCCAACCACACGGAGAAGGCCGGCAGCTTCACCCAGACTCAGCGGATGGTCCAATGGAGGCACCAGGCGGTCCACCCGCCGGACGACGCCACCTCCGAGCTGCAGTTCTTCCACGACCTCGGGCTGCGCATCCGTGAGCGGCTCGCCGACTCCGGCGATCCCCGAGACCGTCCCCTGCTGGACCTCACCTGGGACTATCCGGTGGACGAGGACGGCGAGCCCGACCCGGAGTCGGTGCTGGCCGAGATCAACGGTCGACACCTCACCGGTGAGGCCGCGGGTGAGCCGCTCTCGGCCTTCACCCAGATGCGCGCCGACGGCTCCACCTCCGGCGGCTGCTGGATCTACTCGGGGATCTACGCCGACGGCGTCAACCATGCCGCACGGCGGAAGCCGGGACGGGAGCAGGACGAGGTCGCCTCCGAGTGGGCGTGGGCGTGGCCGGCGAACCGCCGCATCCTCTACAACCGAGCGTCGGCCGATGCCGAGGGTCAGCCCTGGAGCGAACGCAAGAAGTACATGTGGTGGGACGCCGAGGCTGGCAAGTGGTCCGGGAAGGACGTCTCCGACTTCCCCGCGGACCGGGCCCCGGACGCCGTGCCGGACCGCAGCCTGGGCGGACCGGAGGCGCTCACCGGGACCGACGCCTTCATCATGCAGCCCGACGGCAAGGCGTGGCTGTTCGCCCCGACCGGGATGATCGACGGGCCGCTCCCCACCCACTACGAGGCGCAGGAGTCGCCGGTGGAGAATCCGCTGTATCCGCAGCAGCAGAGCCCCTCCCGGATCACCTTCGCCCGGGACGACAACCTCAGCGCACCCAGCGCCGGCCATGCCGGCGCCGGGGTCTACCCGTACGTGTTCACCACCTATCGGCTCACCGAACACCACACGGCCGGCGGCATGAGCCGGTGGCTGCCCTACCTCTCCGAGCTCCAGCCCGAGATGTTCTGCGAGGTCTCGCCCCAGCTGGCCGCAGAACGGGGCCTCGAGCCCTACGGCTGGGCCACACTGGTCTCGCCGCGGGCCGTCATCGAAGCCCGCGTCCTGATCACCCGACGGATGATGCCGCTGACCGTCGCCGGGAACACGGTCCACCAGATCGGCCTGCCGTACCACTGGGCGGTCGGACGGGAGGCCGTGATCACCGGCGACTCGGCCAACGACCTGATCGGCATCAGCCTCGACCCCAACGTGCAGATCCAGGACTCCAAGACCGGATCCTGCGACATCATCCCCGGCCGCCGCCCCCGCGGCGCCGAGGCTCAGCGGCTGGTGGACGAGTACATCGAACGCTCCGGCGCCTCCGTGGAGGCTGAGGCGAGACGCATCAGCGCACCCGGAGTGCGCGAGGGCACCGAGACGCCCCTCGACGAGGCGCACCCGCAGGAGGGCGACCCCGCCGAGGCGGGCGAGTCCCACGCCCTGCGCGCAGAGCAGGACGCCGGGGACCACCGGAAGCGGACGCCGAGGGAGGATCAGCGATGAGCCGGACCGCCGCCTGGGAGGACCCCAGCGCCGAGCTGCACTGGGAGGACCAGGCCCAGCCTCGCAAGGGCTTCTTCACCGACACCTCCATCTGCATCGGCTGCAAGGCCTGCGAGGTCGCGTGCAAGGAGTGGAACCGGAACCCGACGGACGGCTCCTTCGAACTCCTGGAGTCCTCGTACGACAACACCGGGGCGCTGGGGGCCAACACCTGGCGCCACGTCGCCTTCGTCGAACAGGACCGGGACCGGATCACCGCGGCCCGCGAGTCCGGCCGACAGCTCGTCAGCCTCGGCATGCCCGGGGTCGGACCTCCCGAGTCCGCTCCCTCCGCCGGCGGCGCCGCCGAGCCTCCCGACCTCCTGGCCGCCCTGGAGGGCGGCGAACAGATGGACCTCACTCCGCCGGACACCGACGAGTTCCGGTGGCTGATGTCCTCGGACGTGTGCAAGCACTGCACCCACGCCGGCTGTCTCGACGTCTGCCCGACCGGGGCCCTCTTCCGCACCGAATTCGGCACCGTGGTCGTCCAGGCCGACGTCTGCAACGGATGCGGCACCTGCGTGGCCGGCTGCCCCTTCGGGGTGATCGAGCGCCGCGACGACGGCACCGTCCACCCCAAGGCTGAGCGCGAGGGTGCCCAGCGCGTGGAGCAGGACATCCCGCACCAGGGCACGGCGAACAAGTGCACCCTCTGCTACGACCGCATGGTCGTCGGGGAGACGCCGGCGTGCGCCAAGACCTGCCCGACCACCTCCATCAAGTACGGGGACCATGAGGACATGGTCGAGACCGCCGAGGCGAGGGTCCGAGAGCTCCACGACCGGGGGATGACCGAGGCGCGCCTCTACGGCGCGAACCCCGACGACGGCGTCGGCGGCATCGGGTCGGTCTTCCTCCTCCTCGACGAGCCTGAGGTCTACGGGCTCCCGCCCGACCCCCGGGTGGCCACCAAGGATCTGCCGCAGATGTACGCCGCCGCCGGCCTCGCCGCCGCCGGCATGCTCGCCGGCGTCGCCGCGGCCTTCCTGGGGAGCCGCCGATGACGACCTCCGAGTTCGACAGCTACCGTCCGGAGGAGTCCGGCCGCGCCTTCGGGCGCCGTCGGGACCGCCGACGCCGGGGCGGACGCCGCGGACGCGGCGGCGGAGCCGACGGCTCCCGCGAGATGACGATGGTCGAGGATCCGCAGTTCTCGTCCTACTACGGTCGACAGGTGGTCAAGGCTCCGCCCTGGGGCCACGAGATCGGTGCCTACCTGTTCCTCGGGGG
Organism: Nesterenkonia marinintestina; assembly: GCF_025420485.1. Lineage (GTDB taxonomy): Bacteria > Actinomycetota > Actinomycetes > Actinomycetales > Micrococcaceae > Nesterenkonia > Nesterenkonia marinintestina. Next base: position 233,455 of record NZ_JAOEFD010000002.1, read on the forward strand.
ACTCGCCGGAGGCTCGGCCCTCCTGGCCGCAGGGGCCCAGCTCACCGGACGGACTCGGCTGCGACGCAGCGCCCGGCTCACCGCGGCGACGGCGCTCGCCGGGGGTACGGTCGCGCTGATCGCCGACCTCGGTCGGCCGGAACGGTTCCTCTACATGCTGCGCACCGTGAAGGTCACCTCGCCGATGAGCCTCGGCACATGGATCCTTTCCGGCTTCGGCGCCGGGGCCGGAGTCGCCGCGGCGGCCGAGGCCGACCGGGTGACCGGCGGGCGGCTGCCCCTGGGACCCCTGCGCCGGCTCCTGCACGCCGCGGAGGGCCCCGCAGGGCTGGGGGCGGCGGTGCTGGGTGCACCGCTGGCCTCCTACACCGGGGTGCTGCTGTCGAACACGGCCATACCCACCTGGTACGCCTCCCGGCACCACCTGCCCTACGTCTTCGTCGGCTCGGCGGGCCTGGCCTCCGGCGGGGCGGCCATGATCACCTCTCCGGTCCGTGAGGCCGGTCCCGGGCGGGTCCTGGCCTGCCTCGGCGTCGTCGTCGACGTCGTCGCCATGGAGCGGATGAAGGCCTCCATGCACCCCATGGAGCTCGAGCCGCTGGAGGAGGGCGCACCGGGAACGATGGTGAAGTGGGCCGAGCGGCTCGCGATCGCCGGAGGAGTCGGCACCGTCCTCGGCGGCCGGTGGCGCCCGACGGCGGTGCTCTCCGGCCTCGCACTGGTCACCGCCTCAGCCCTGACCCGTTTCGGCGTGCTCGACGCCGGGCTGGATTCCGCGAAGGACCCGAAGCACACCATCGAACCTCAGAAGGCCCGCCTGGCCGCACGACGAGCCGCCGGCATCACCGGTGACTCCATCACCACGGTCGGCTGAACCGGCCGATCAGCGGATCGCGATCCCCGGCTCCGCGGTGGTCTCGCCGACGACGGGGTGCCCCGGCAGCTCGCCGACCACCAGCAGTCCGCCCGAGGTCTGCGCATCGGCGAGCAGCAGCAGGTCCTCCTCGGAGGTGCCCGGCCCCGGGCGGACATGCGGGCGGACCCAGTCCAGATTGCGCCTCGACCCGCCGGGGACGAAGCCCTCGGTCAGCGACCGCTCGGCTCCGTCCAGCAGGGGGACCGAGGCTCGGTCGACCACCGCTCCGACGCCGGAGGCCCGGCACATCTTGTGCAGGTGTCCCAGGAGCCCGAAGCCGGTGACGTCGGTGGCGGCCCGCAGTCCGGCCTGCACGGCCTCGGCGGAGGCCTCGGCGTTCAGCGCGGTCATCACCTCCACCGCCTCGGCGAAGACCTCGCCTGTGGACTTGTGCCGGTTGTTGAGCACCCCCAGCCCCAGCGGCTTGGTCAGGGTCAGCGGCAGTCCGGGGGCCGCGGCGTCGTTGCGCAGCAGTCGATCCGGGTGCGCGGTGCCGGTCACCGCCATGCCGTACTTCGGCTCGGGGTCGTCCACCGTGTGACCCCCGATCACGGGGCAGCCGACGCGGGAGGCCACATCGACGCCGCCGCGCAGCACCTCGGTGAGCATCTCCAGGGGCAGGACCTCGCGGGGCCAGCCCACCAGATTCAGCGCGACCGTGGGTGTGCCCCCCATCGCATAGATGTCGGACAGGGCGTTCGCCGCGGCGATCCGACCCCAGTCGAAGGGGTCGTCGACCACCGGGGTGAAGAAGTCCGCGGTGGAGAGCACCGCCAAGTCGCCGCGCACCCGGACCGCGGCGGCGTCGTCGCCGTCGTCGAGTCCGACGATGACGTCCCCGGAGGTCTGCGGCCCGAGTCCGGCGACGACCTGTTCCAGCTCGCCCGGGGGGATCTTGCAGGCGCAGCCGCCTCCGTGGGCGGTGTCCGTGAGTCGGACGGACTCTGGGTGGGGGGAGGCGTGTGACATGGGTCGAGTATAGGAGCCGCCGGTGCCGGTGGTACATTGCGGGCGGAGGCGTACGGGTCCTGGTGGGCCCCCCGGTCTTCAAAACCGGTGAGACCGAGCACCTCGGTCTGGCGGGTTCGATTCCCGTCCGCCTCCGCCAACGTCGCCGACACCGTCGACGCCGTCGACTCCAGGGTGAGGAGGGTCGGATGGAGGACCCGCGCCGACGCATCCCGCGCACCGACGTCCTCGCCGCACTGGAGCCGGTGCGCGCGGCCGAGCGGTCGCTGGGGCGCACGGTCGTGCGAGGCATGATCAGAGGCGTCCAGGAGACTGCGCGACGAGGTGAGATCGCTCCTGAGGCGGTCGAGCAGCGGCTGCTGGAGCTGCTCGCCGGACGCCGCCCCTCCTCGCTGCGGCCCGTGCTCAACGCCACCGGAGTCGTCATCCACACCAACCTCGGTCGGGCACCGCTCGCGGAGTCCGCCGTCCGAGCCCTGACAGAGGCCGGGGGCTACGTCGACGTCGAGATGGATCTGACCACCGGCTCCCGCGCCAGGCGCGGCGAGGCCGCACGGGCGGCCCTGCTGCAGCGCTGTCCGGCGGCCGAGGACGCCCTGGTCGTCAACAACGGGGCCGCCGCCCTGGTGCTGGCCACCACCGCACTCGCCGGCGACGCCGAGGTCGTCGTCAGCCGCGGCGAACTCATCGAGATCGGTGCAGGATTCCGCCTGCCCGACCTCATCGCCTCCACCGGAGCCCGCCTGCGAGAGGTCGGCACCACCAACCGGACGCACCTGTCGGACTACTCCGCCGCCCTCGGGCCGCGGACCGGATGTCTGCTGAAGGTCCACCCCAGCAACTTCCGGGTGGAGGGATTCACCGCCGAGGTCGAGGTCGCGGAGCTGAGCGGCCTCGCCGCCTCGCACGGAGCGCCCCTGGTGGTCGACATCGGCAGCGGCCTCTTCGACGCCGATCCGCTGCTGCCCGAGGAGCCGGACTTCGACGCCGTGCTGCGCGCCGGCGCGGACGTCGTCATCGCCAGCGGGGACAAGCTGCTCGGCGGACCGCAGGCCGGCATCGTCCTCGGCCGCGCCGAGGCGGTGGCGCAGCTGGCGCGGCACCCGCTGGCCCGGGCCGTACGTGCCGACAAGCTGACGCTGGCGGCTCTCGAGGCCACCCTGCACGCCGACGAGACTCCGGTAGGGACGGCGCTGCACGTGTCCCGCGACGATCTGCTGCGTCGGTCGGAACGGCTCGCCCGGGCCCTCGACGTCACGGTCGTCGAACATGACGGACGTGTTGGAGGGGGAGGGGGAGCAGGTGTTCCGCTGCCCGGCGTCGCCGCGGCCCTGCCCGAAGCGGCCGCCGCTCCGCTGCGCACAGGAGACCCGGCCGTGCTGCCGAGGCTCACCGACGGATGGTGTCTGATCGACCTGCGATGCGTCCCCGAGGACCGCGACGACGAGGTCCTGTCCGCCGCTCGCACGGCGCTGGAGGCGATCCGGTGAGGCGTCTCCTCGTCGCCACCGCAGGACACGTCGACCACGGCAAGTCCGCGCTGGTGCGTGCGCTGACCGGCGTCGAGCCGGACCGCTGGGAGGAGGAGCGCCGCCGGGGCCTGACCATCGATCTCGGATTCGCGGCCACCCGCCTGCCCTCCGGGCGGGACGTGGCCTTCGTCGACGTCCCCGGGCACGAACGCTTCCTGGACAATGCGCTGGCCGGACTGGCCGCGGCACCGGCGGTCTGCTTCGTGGTGGCCGCCGACCAGGGGTGGCAGCGGCAGTCCGACGACCACCGTGACGCGATCGCTGCGCTGGGCATCGGGACCGGGGTCCTGGTCATCTCTCGCTGTGACCTCGCCCCTGACGCCGTGGACGAGGTGCGGCGGCGCGTGCGGGCGGAGTTCGCCCCGACGGGGCTGGCGGAGGCGCCGATCGTCGCGGTCTCCTCGACCACCGGCGACGGGCTCGACGAGCTCCGGGCCCGGCTCGACGGGCTGCAGGTGTCCTCCGGAGCCGCCGGGGAAGATCGCCCGGACGGGGACGACGATGCTCCGGTCAGGCTGTGGATCGATCGCGCCTTCAGCATCTCCGGCGCCGGCACCGTGGTCACCGGAAGCCTGGGTGCCGGGCGGATCGCCGGGGGCGACCGACTCCGGCTGGTCGGACGACAGGCCGATCGGCAGGTCGACGTCCGAGGAATCCGACGGCACGACGAGGACGTCGCCGAGGTGGGCGCCTGGAGCCGGGTCGCGCTCAACCTGAGGGGTCTGGCCGCCGAGGACCTGGGACGCGGCGATGTGCTGCTCGCCCCCGAGCGATGGCACCTCACCGAGACCGTCGACGTCCGCCGGGCCTCGGGCCTGCCCGTCGACCAGGTGGGCGAGCACCTGAGCATGTTCGTGGGGACGGCGGCCGTGCCGGTGCGGGTGCGGGCGCTGGACGGCGACCATGCACGGCTGCGACTGTCCCGTCGGCTTCCGCTGCGGCTGGACGACGCGGCGGTGCTCGTGGATCCCGGCGGCGGAGGAGTCCGTGCCGGTGTGCGGGTCATGGACGTCGACCCTCCGGAGCTGACCAGGCGCGGAGCCGCATCCGCCCGCGCCCGGACTCTTCGGGGTCGACCGCCCGGCGGCGATCTCGCCGCCGAGGTGCGTCGGCGCGGCGCCGTCTCCGTCGACGCCCTGGTCCGTTTCGGAGTGGTCGGGTCCCGGACCGCTGATCCCGGGGCGGAGTCGGTGCGGCGCATCGCAGATCTGTTCGTCGACGCCGATGCTGTGCAGGCGTGGGCGACGACCCTGCGCCGGAAGGTCGTCGAGGCGGAGTCCGGGGAGCCGCTCACCGACGGGATCACCCGGGGTGCGGCACTGGACCTGCTCGGGCTTCCGGAGTGCGCGCGCAGGGAGCCGGCGGTCCTCGACGCCGTGGTCGTCGCCGCGGAGGTGCAGGAGCATGCGGGTCGGCTGCGCACCGCGCTCCGTCGGGACCTCGGGGACGCGGAGGCTGCGATGCAGATGCTCGAGCGTCGTCTGCGGCAGGATCCCTTCCGGGCTCCCGAGGCGGACGAGCTCCGTGGGCTGGGCCTCGGTCGGCGCGAGCTGGCGGCGGCCGAGGCGCGCGGCCGGGTGCTGCGCCTGCCCGGCGAGGTCGTCCTGCTCCCGGACGCACCGGCGCGGGCGATGCGGGTGCTGAGCTCCCTGGAGCCGGAGTTCACGGCCGGCCGGGCGCGCGAGGCGCTGGGCACCACGCGACGAGTGGCGATCCCCCTGTTGGAGCATCTCGACGGACGCGGCTGGACGCGGAGGATCGATGCCGGACGACGGACTGTGGTGCGCTGATTCCGCGATAGTGTCGATGCGGTGCGCACACCGTCCGCGCAGTATGCAGCAGTACGTATAAATATGTAGACTGTCGGCTGAGCCCCGACCCCCTCCCAAGGAGCGCAAACGATGACTGACCGTATCGTGCTGGCCTACTCCGGCGGCCTCGACACCTCTGTGGCCATCGGCTGGATCGCCGAAGCCACAGGCTCCGAGGTCGTCGCCGTCGCCGTCGACGTCGGACAGGGCGGCGAGTCCCTCGAGACGGTGCGTCAGCGGGCGCTGGACTGCGGCGCCGTCGAAGCCTATGTGGCCGACGCGCGCGACGAGTTCGCCGAACAGTACTGCATGCCGGCGCTGAAGGCCAATGCGCTCTACATGGACGCCTACCCGTTGGTCTCGGCGATCTCCCGTCCGGTGATCACCAAGCACCTCGTCGCCGCCGCCCAGCAGTTCGGCGCCTCCACCGTCGCCCACGGATGCACGGGCAAGGGCAACGACCAGGTCCGCTTCGAGGTCGGCATCCAGACCCTCGGGCCGGAGCTGAAGTGCATCGCTCCGGTGCGGGACCTCGCCCTCACACGTGACAAGGCCATCGAGTTCGCGGAACGCCACGAACTGCCCATCGAGACGACCAAGTCCAACCCGTTCTCCATCGACCAGAACGTGTGGGGACGTGCCGTGGAGACCGGTTTCCTCGAAGACATCTGGAACGGCCCCACCAAGGACGTCTACGACTACACCGAGGACCCCGCCTTCCCGCCCGCCCCCGACGTCGTCGGCATCACCTTCGACGCCGGTGTGCCCACCGCGATCGACGGCCGGGCCGTGACGCCGCTGGAGGCCGTCGAGGAGCTCAACCGTCGCGCCGGCGCCCAGGGAGTCGGCCGGATCGACATCGTGGAGGACCGCCTCGTGGGCATCAAGTCCCGCGAGATCTATGAGGCCCCGGGCGCGATGGCGCTGATCGCCGCGCACCGGGAGCTGGAGAACATCACATTGGAGCGCGAGCAGGCCCGATTCAAGAAGACGGTGGACCAGCGGTGGACCGAGCTGGTCTACGACGGCCAGTGGTACTCGCCGCTGAAGCGGAACTTGGACACCTTCGTCGACGACACGCAGCAGTACGTCTCCGGCGAGATCCGGCTGCGTCTGCACGCCGGCGCGGCCGTCGTCGAGGGACGCCGCTCGGAGACGAGCCTGTACGACTTCAACCTGGCGACCTACGACACCGGAGACGCCTTCGACCAGTCCTCGGCGCGCGGGTTCATCGACATCTTCGGCCTCTCCGCGAAGGTCGCATCCGAGCGGGAGCAGCGCCTCCACGGCCGCCCCGACCTCTCCGGCGTCGACTCGCTGGAGCAGTGAGGAGGGACGCCGAGATGACCGAGCACCGCGGGACCAACGAGGGCGCACTGTGGGGCGGGCGCTTCAGCTCCGGACCCGCCGACGCCCTGGCCGAGCTGAGCCGCTCCACGCAGTTCGACTTCCGGCTCGCCCGCTACGACATCGCCGGATCCCGCGCCCACGCGCGGGTCCTGCACCGCACCCGGCTGCTCAGCGACGCCGAGCTGACGGGGATGCTCGAGGCCCTGGACCGCCTGGAGTCCGACGTCGTCTCCGGCGACTTCGGTCCGGCGCCCTCCGACGAAGACGTGCACGGGGCCCTCGAGCGCGGACTCCTCGAACGCGCCGGCGAGGAGCTCGGCGGCCGGCTGCGCGCAGGGCGCTCCCGGAACGATCAGATCGCCGCGATGGGCCGAATGTTCCTGCGGGACCACGCCCGGGTCGTGGCCGAACGGCTGATCGGCGTGGTCGACGCGCTCATCGCCCAGGCCGAGGCCCACCCGGAGGCCCCCATGCCCGGGCGGACCCACCTCCAGCACGCGCAGCCGGTGCTGCTCAGCCATCACCTGCTGGCCCACGGCTGGGCGTTCCTCCGCGACCTGCAGCGACTGCAGGACTGGGACGTCCGTGCGGCGGCCTCGCCGTACGGCTCCGGGGCCCTGGCCGGCTCCTCCCTGGGACTGGACCCCCAGCCCGTCGCCGAAGAGCTGGGGTTCGAGGAGGCCGCCTGGAACTCCATCGACGGCACGGCGTCGCGCGACGTCTACGCCGAGTTCGCCTGGGTCTCCGCCATGATCGGGGTCGACCTCTCCCGCGTCAGCGAGGAGGTCATCTTCTGGGCCACCAAGGAGGTCGGATTCGTCACCCTCGACGACGCGTTCTCCACGGGCTCCTCGATCATGCCGCAGAAGAAGAACCCCGACGTCGCCGAGCTGGCCCGCGGCAAGTCCGGCCGGCTGATCGGAGACCTCACCGGGCTGCTCGCCACCCTGAAGGCGCTTCCGCTGGCCTATAACCGGGACCTCCAGGAGGACAAGGAGCCGGTGTTCGACGCCGTCGACACCCTGGAGCTGCTGCTGCCGGCGGTCTCAGGGATGATCGGCACGCTGAGGTTCCACACCGAGACCATGGCGCGCCTGGCGCCGGAGGGCTTCGCCCTGGCCACCGACGTCGCCGAATGGCTGGTCCGTCAGGGCGTGCCCTTCCGCTCGGCCCACGAGATCTCCGGAGAGGCGGTCCGCGCGGCCGAGGCTCGCGAGGCCGAGCTCTGGGACCTCACCGATGAGGAGTTGGCCGGGATCTCGGAGCACCTGACTCCTGCGGTGCGGGAGGTGCTCCACACCTTCGGGTCGCTGCGGTCGCGCTCCTCCCGCGGCGGTACGGCCCCCTCGGCGGTGGCCGAGCAGCTGGCGGAGCTGAAGGCTCGACTCGAGCCGCTGCGTCGGTTCGCGTCCTCGCCCGGCAGCATCGTCGGTGCCGACGACGTCGGCTGAGCCGCGGCCCACGGTCATGGTGCGTCCGCGGTCGGCCTCGTACGGCCTGGTCGCCGCGGCCGTGGTCCTGACGACGACGCTCACCGGATGCGGCGACGACGAGGACCCCGACCCGCCCCGTCCACCGGAGGCGCCGGCGCAGGAGCTCCCGGAGCCGGCGGTGGAGCCGCTGGCCGACGGGCCCGCCGCACCGGTGGCCGAGCTGGCGGACCGCGAGTGGGTCACGCGCACCGCCGAGGTCGTCGGCATCCCCGAACGGGCCCTGATCGCATACGCCGGGGCGACTGCGGCCCTGATCGCGGAGCGGCCGGACTGCGGGCTCGGATGGAACACGCTCGCCGGCATCGGAGAGGTCGAGACCGGCCACGGCACGCACGGAGGCTCCCGCATCGGGTCGGACGGTCGCACCGAGCCCGAGATCGTCGGCCCCGCACTCGACGGCGGGGAGGGGGTCATGGAGATCCCCGACACCGACGGCGGCGAACTCGACGGCGATGACCGGTGGGACCGGGCGGTCGGTCCGATGCAGTTCATCCCCACCACCTGGGAGGAATGGTCACGGGACGGCACCGGTGACGGAGCCCCAGACGTCCACCACATCGACGACGCCGCGCTGACCGCGGCCGCCTACCTCTGCGGCCAGGGTGAGGACATGACCACCGACGAGGGTTGGAACGCCGCGATCAACGCCTACAACCGATCCGTGCCCTATGCCGTCGACGTCGCCGAGCATGCCGACCGGTACGCCGCCGATGCGGAATCGGCTGAGGCAGAACAGGATGAAGCAGAACAGGAGGAGGGATGACCGACGCCGCACATCTGCACCGACTCTTCGACGGTCACGCCGTCGCACTCGCACCGGCTCTGCTGGGATGCGAGCTCACCGTCGACGTCACCGGCGGCGACCGCCCGGGATCGGTCACCGTGGTCCTCACGGAGGTGGAGGCCTACGGAGATCAGGGGGAGGACCCCGGGGCACACTCGTTCCGAGGCCCGACTCCCCGCAACGCCTCACTCTTCGGGCCGCCGCGGCGCACCTACGTCTACCTCAACTACGGGATCCATCGCTGTCTGAACCTCGCCTGCGGGCCCGAGGGCACCGCCGGCGGTGTGCTGCTGCGCGGCGCCGAGGTCCTCGACGGCCGGGACCTCGCCGTCGCCCGCCGGGGACGGGACACCGGCGAGAAGCTGCTCTCCGGGCCGGGCAACCTCGGACAGGGGCTGGGCATCACCTTGGAGATGGACTCCTCGCCCCTGGTGCTCACCGAGGCCGATGCCGGTGCCGATGCCGATGCCGATGCCGGTGCCGATGCCGGTACCGATGCCGGTGCTGATCCGGAGGCCGACGCACCGGTGCGCCGGAGGTCGGCGGGCGGCAGCGAACCGGCACGGTTCGTCCTGCGCCGGCCGTCAGGACGGCCGGGTCCGGTGAGCAGCGGCCGGCGGGTCGGGGTCTCCGGCGTCGGAGGAGGCGGAGCGTATCCGTGGCGGTGGTGGCTGACGGGTCGTCGCAGCGTCTCCGCCTATCGCCCCGGACGCGACGTACCGGCGTGACCGGATCCGACGGCCGGACACGGGTAGACTGGATGGCCGTCCGCACTCGCACCGCTTCCGACCGGGAAGGCACTCCCGATGAGCGCAGCACATCTCCCTGAGAGGGCACAGGCCCTGCGACCGGCCGAGGAGGCCGACGGCGTCGTCGTGCCCCGCATCGACGCAGGTGTGGAGCAGGAGCGCGACTACGTGGCGATGCTGTACTCGCGTCTCGACGCGCTGCGTCGGGAGAAGGAGGCCCAGCTGGCCCGGGTGCGCGGCACCGGAGCGGTGGGCACGATGCAGAACATCTCGGAGCGCGACGCCTTCGCCACGATGTACGAGGATCGCCTGGCCCAGCTCAACGCCGTCGACGACCGCCTGGTGTTCGGCCGGCTGGACCTGGACTCCGGGGAATGCCGCTACATCGGTCGGCTGGGCCTCATCGACGAGGAGCGTCGGCGGCTCATGCTGGACTGGCGGGCACCGGAGGCCGGTGTCTTCTATCAGGCCACGGCCTTCGAGCGGCGGGGGGTGCGGCGTCGCCGGCATCTGATGCTGCGCCGCCGAGACGTCCAGGGCATCGAGGACGAGGTCCTGGACCCCGACCTGCTCGAGGAGACCACCGAGAACCACGGCGACGGGGCGCTGCTCGCCGCACTGACCGCCCGACGCACCGGTCGGATGGGCGACATCGTCGCGACGATCCAGGCGGAGCAGGACCGCATCATCCGCGCACCGATGCCGGGGGTGATGGTCGTCCAGGGCGGGCCCGGCACCGGCAAGACGGCCGTGGCGCTGCACCGTGCCGCCTATCTGCTCTACAGCCATCGAGAGAGGCTGAAGTCCGCCGGAGTGCTGATCGTGGGCCCCGGCTCCACCTTCATGTCCTACATCGAGCGCGTGCTGCCCTCGCTGGGAGAGACGGGCGTGGTCATGTCCTCCCTGGCCGAGCTCTACCCCGGGGTGCGTGCCGTCGAGGAGTCGGATCAGGCGGTGGCCGAGCTGAAGGGCCGCCTGGTGATGGTCGACGTCGTCGCCGCGGCCGTGGCTCAGCGCCGCCGGGCGATCTCCGCACCGCGGACCGTCACCGTGGACGGCGTCCAGGTGTCGGTCACCCCGGCGATGATCCAGCGGGCCCAGGACCGTGCCCGGGCCACCGGAAGACCGTACAACGAAGCCCGCACCACGTTCGTGAAGATCATGGTCCGAGAGATCGCGGAGAAGCTCGAACGGATCCTCTCGAAGCGTGCCGAGGGCAACGAGGCGGACCGCTCGTACCTCGTCGAGGACGTCCGCGGGGCGCGGGACGTCCGAGTGCTGCTGAACCTGTGCTGGATGCCGCGTTCGGCCCAGCAGCTGATCGCGGACCTGTGGTCCAGGCCGGCCGATCTCGCGGCCGCGGCCCCTCAGCTGAGCGAGGCGGAGCGCAGACTCCTCCACCGTGAGGCGGGGGAGCCGTTCACCGTCGCCGACGTCCCGCTGCTCGACGAGGCCGCCGAGCTCCTCGGAGACCTCGACGAGAGCGCCGGCCGGGAGGAGGCCCGCCAGGAGGCCCAGCGCCGACGGGACCTGGAGAACGCCGAGAAGGCCCTGGAGAACGCCCACTTCCAGCTCGAGGACATCGGCATCGACGGCGTGGTCTCGGCCGAGGACGTCGTGGCCCTGAACGCCGAGTCCGACGACCGTCTCACCGCCGCCGAGCGGGCTCGGGTGGACCGCACGTGGACCTTCGGCCATGTGGTGGTGGACGAGGCCCAGGAGCTCTCACCCATGCAGTGGCACGTGCTGATGCGCCGGTGCCCGATGAAGTCGTTCACCGTCGTCGGCGACATCGCCCAGGGCGCGTCCGCCTCGGCCGCGCACACCTGGGAGCAGGCCATGGGTCCGTTCGTGGGGGACCGGCTCCGCATCGAGGAGCTCACGGTCAACTACCGCACTCCGCGGCGCATCGTCGACCTGGCCGAATCGGTGGCCGAGGAGCACGGACTGCAGATCACGTCTCTTCGGACCGTGCGCGAGGGGGACCATGATCCGGTGGTCCGCCGGGTCGACTCCGTCGAGGGACTCCCGGCGGCCGCGGTGGAGGCGGTGACGGTCGAGAGGGCCCGCATCGGTGAGGGTCTGGTCGCGGTGATCGCACCGCACCGGGTCATCGCAACGACCCGGAGGGCGCTCACCGAGGCGTTCGGAGGGCGGGTCGGCTCCGGCGCCGGATCCTTGGACCAGGACGTCGTGGTCCTCACCGCCGAGGACGCCAAGGGGCTCGAGTTCGACGCCGTCGTGGTCGTGGAACCTGCGGAGCTGCTGGCTGAGGCCGGTGGCCGGGTGGGGAACCTCTACGTGGCCCTGACCCGCCCCACCCATGCCCTGCACGTCCTCTCCGCCGACGAGCCGCCGCCGGGGTTCTGACCTCCTCGGGCCGCTCAGGCGGCCCCGCCCGCAGCAGTGCTAACGTACGGAAGGTGATGGACGAGAGCACCGTGGAGACCAATCTGGCCCTGGCCGAACAGCGCAACGACCCGAGCTTCGACAACGTCTGGCAGGAGCTGAGGTGGCGCGGCCTCGTGCACAACTCCACCGACGAGGCCGCGCTGGAGGAGGCGCTGGCTGGAGACCCCATCACCTACTACTGCGGCTTCGATCCGACGGCCGCCTCCCTGCACCTGGGTCACCTGGTGCAGCTGCTCACCATGCGTCGCTTCCAGCTGGCCGGACATCGTCCGCTGGCATTGGTCGGCGGCTCCACCGGCCTGATCGGTGACCCCCGACAGTCCGGCGAGCGTGTGCTCAACACCCCGGACGTCGTGCGCGGGTGGGCGACGAGCCTGCGCCGACAGATCGAGCACTACATCGCCTTCGACGGGGAGAACCCGGCGACCATGGTCAACAACCTGGACTGGACCGAGGGCATCAGCGCCCTGGAGTTCCTGCGGGACATCGGCAAGTACTTCCGCGTCGGCTCCATGATCAAGCGCGACATCGTGGCCAAGCGGTTGGACTCGGAGGACGGGCTCTCGTACACGGAGTTCAGCTACCAGATCCTTCAGGGCTTCGACTACCTCCAGCTCTTCCGCCGCTACGGCTGCACGTTCCAGTTCGGCGGATCCGACCAATGGGGGAACATCACCTCCGGCACCGAGCTGGTGCGTCGCGTGGAGAACGCCAAGGTCCATGCCCTGGGCACCCCGCTGATCACCAACTCCGACGGGACGAAGCTGGGCAAGTCAGAGGGGAACGCCATCTGGCTCGACTCGGAGCTGTGCTCGCCGTACACCTTCTACCAGTACTGGCTCAACACCGCCGACGCCGACGTCGTCGACAGGCTCAAGGTGTTCACCTTCCGGAGCCGAGCTGAGATCGAGGACCTCGCTGAGTCCGCCGTCGAGCGGCCCCAGGCCCGAGAGGCGCAGCGCGCGCTGGCCTGGGACGTGACCTCCCTGGTCCACGGCGAGGAGGTCACCGCTCAGGTGATCGAGGCGTCGAAGGCGCTGTTCGGACGCGGCGCGGTGGAGGAGATCGACGAGGCGACGCTGCGGGGGGCCGCCGCCGAAGTCAGCACCGTCGACGCGGTGCCGGGGGAGACGACCGTCGTCGACCTTCTCGTGGGTTCGGGTCTCGTGGGTTCGAAGTCTGAGGCCCGTCGGACGGTGAAGGACGGGGGTGCCTACGTGAACAACGAGAAGATCGATGACGGAGAGGCTGCGGTCCCCGCCGCCTCATGGCTCCACGGGCAGTACCTGGTGCTCCGCCGGGGCAAGCGGAACCTGGCGATCGCGGTCGCCCAGGGCTGAGGCTGATCACCGGCGACCGGTGGTGGTACAGCTCACGCCGTGCACGTTTGCGTCGCCCGGCGCAGTCTGACTAGAGTGAATGACCGTGCCGAGGGCACAGGAACGGTCTTCCGAGACGGTCCCGGATCTCGGCCCAGAGCGACATATCGTCGACCAGCTCCTTCAGATCGACTCTGAGGCGCTGAGCCCGCAGAACCGGCCCACAGGGGCTGAGTTGACAGGTTCGGCCGCAGAGCTAAGATGGAGAAGTTGCCGTCTGGACACGGACAGCGGAGACCGAGCAGAGATTGCACGGAGAGCGC